>NZ_AQWM01000024.1 GCF_000376105.1 Asticcacaulis benevestitus DSM 16100 = ATCC BAA-896 | reverse complement strand
ACCCGCAAGCCCTCGACATGTTCCTCGATGTCAACGGAAGCCGCATGCAGACCGGTAATACGCGCACCATGATCTTCCCGGTCGCCGAAGCGCTTAGCTATATCAGCCGCTTCGTAACCCTCCNGCCCGGCGACATGGTCATCACCGGCACACCGCCGGGCGTCGGTGAAGGCAAGAAGCCCGATCCGATCTATCTCAACGCCGGCGACGTGATGCACCTCGGCGTCTCGAAGCTCGGCGAACAAAAACAAACCGTTGTCCCCTTCACGCTTGAAGGCCTGGAGATACTTTCGTGATCTTTGAGAACCGCTATAAGGGCCGCACGGCCATCATAACCGGCGCCGCGTCCGGCCTCGGCAAGGCGGCGGCTGCCCGCATCGTCGCCGAGGGCGGCACGGTCGTGTTATGGGATTTGAACGCCGAGGCTTTGGATGCCGCAAAAGCCGAAACCGGCGCAGCCGCCGTGGTGGCGCTTGATGTCTCGAATCGTGAGGCCGTGGCGGCCGCTGCTAAGCTCAGCCGCGATATCCTCGGCAAGATCGATATCCTGATCAATTCGGCCGGCATCACCGGTGCCACCGTGCCGGTGTGGGAATTCCCAGTCGAGTCGTGGCTGAAGGTCATGGACATCAATCTGAACGGCACCTTCTATACCTGCCGCGAGGTCATCCCCTATTTGCTCGAAAACGGCTATGGCCGCATCGTCAATGTGGCGAGCGTGGCCGGTAAGGAGGGCAATCCCAACGCCTCGGCCTACTCGGCCTCCAAGGCCGGCGTGATCGGCCTGACCAAAAGCCTTGGCAAGGAGTTGGCCACAAGGGGCGTGATCGCCAATGCCCTGACCCCTGCCACGTTCGAGAGCCCGATCCTGGCGCAATTACCGCCGTCACAGGTCGAGTATATGCGCTCGAAGATCCCGATGGGGCGCTTGGGCATTGTCGATGAATCGGCCGCAACGGTCTGCTTCATGGCCTCGGAAGAATGCTCCTTCACAACGGCTTCGGTCTTCGATACGTCCGGGGGCCGGACCACGTACTAAACTACATACGTATAAAAGCGGTGCGGGGAACAAACCTCGCGCCATAAGAACAGGCGGATATCATGGCGATTGGGCGTTTTGTCGACGCGCACGTGCATCTTTGGCAATTGGCCAAAAGTGATAGAACGGGGCTACGGTATCCGTGGCTGACCCCGCCATTCACCGATGACGGGCCCAATGGCAGTGTTGAAGCGATTGCCAGCGACTACACGCTGAACGACTATTTTGCCGATGCCGCCGGGTATCCGGTCGAAAAGATCGTCCACATAGATGCCGGCGCGCACCCAGATGACGCACTGAACGAAACGAAATGGTTGCAATCCCTCGCCGATGCCGGCCGAAAACCGAACGCCATCGTCGCCTTCGCGGCCCTCAACCGTCTCGATATCGAGCCGCTTCTGGCCGCTCACGCTGAGCATGGCAATGTCCGCGGCATCCGTCATATCCTCAACTGGCACGCCGATCCCACGCGCACCTACACGCCACGCAATCTGCTCGACGATGACGCATTTGACTACGGTTACGGCCTCCTCTCCAAATATAGGCTATCCTTTGATCTGCAGATTTATCCCGGTCAGATGAAACAGGCGGCCGCGCTGGCCGCCAAACACCCGGACGTACCTGTTATTCTCAACCATATGGGCATGCCAGTTCCTGACCAGCATGGGGGTTTTGATCTGACCGAATGGCGAAGCGGACTGGCAGTTCTGGCTGCCCTGCCCCACGCCGCCGTCAAAATCTCCGGCATGGGATTTGTTGATCGCCGGTGGACGACGCAGACGGTGCGGCCCCTGATCCTTCAAACGATAGAGACGTTTGGCCCTGAGCGCTGCGCCTTCGCCAGTGATTTCCCGACCGACAAGTTGTTCAATACCTATCGCCGGGCGCTTGATGCCTATGACGAGATTACCAAGGATTTCAGTGCTGATGAACGGGATAGCCTCTTTGCCGGCACGGCCGAACGCCTTTACAGACTATAACAAAAACACAGGAAACGCGCATGAACCCCAACCCTTTACTCGGCGTCCTCTTCCACTGGCTGGGCGGGCTGTCGTCCGCCAGCTTTTATGTGCCCTATAAACGCATCAGGCTATGGTCGTGGGAAATTTTCTGGCTGACCGGCGGGGTATTCTCGTGGATTCTGGCGCCATGGATCGGCGCCTTTATAGGCAGCAAGGACCTGATCAATGTCCTGACGTCGGTTCCCTCGCACACCCTGCTGATCTGCTATTTATGCGGCGCCGGATGGGGGCTCGGTGGCCTGACCTTTGGTCTGACCATGCGCTATCTCGGCCTGTCGCTCGGCATGGCGGTCGCGCTGGGTCTGACGACCGTGATTGGCACGGTGGGCCCGCCAATCTTCCAGGGCACCTTCGGAGAACTGATCGCCAAGCCCGGTAGCGCCTACACCTTTATCGGTATTGCTGTCGTGGTTCTGGGCATTGTCATCGTCGCCCTGGCGGGAAACGCCAAGGAAAAGCAACTGGCCAATGTGGCGGGTGATGCCAGTGCGCCGGATCGGGGAGAATTCGACCTCAAGAAAGGCTTCCTGATCGCGGTCTTCTCCGGCGTCATGTCGTCCTTCTTCGCCTTCGGCTTAGCTGCAGGCGATCCCATCCGTGAAGCGACGGCCGCGGCAGGCACTGGCCCCCTTTGGGTTGGCCTGCCTGTCCTGTGCGTCGTCTTGGCAGGGGGCTTCACCACTAATTTCCTGTGGTGCCTGTACCTGATCCTTAAGAACAAATCGGCCGGCGAGTGGGGCGGCACGCTATCCAAGGTTCACGCCGGTCAGGGCAAAGCGCCCCTGATGGCCAACTACCTGCTGGCGGCGCTGGGCGGCACCTTGTGGTACTTCCAGTTCTTCTTCTACACCATGGGAGAAAGCCAGATGGGCAAGTTCGGCTTTTCGTCCTGGACGCTGCACATGGCCTCGATCATTCTGTTCTCGACCCTGTGGGGTTTTGCTCTGAAGGAATGGAAGGGCACCGCCAACAAGACGCGTTTCATGGTCTGGCTCGGCATCGGTACCCTGATTATCTCGACCGTGATCATCGGCATCGGCAATATGGTGGCACAATAGAACACGCCACGCTCGGCCCAGGATCTTAGACAGCATCGACACCCTCTTGTTGATGCTGTCTAAGATCCGAGCGCAGGCTTCCTGACGGCAGTAACGATCGGATACACCCCACCCCCTGTAATCACCGAAAGGCAGAACAGTCGCAACCACGCCGTTGGGGCAATCGATCCGTTTAGGCCTGCTGACATCCTGACCGTGACGTCTGCCCTCCTAAGTCTCGTCGCTGCGCCCGAGGCTTGGCGCCACCGACGCGCGCACAACCAGATGATAGGGCAGTTTCTGCCCTCGTTTTTGTGGTCTCGCCAGATCGCCGCCGAACTGGTCGAGCAACAGATACGTGGCGGTCTCAGCCATATCAGCGATGGGCTGATGGACGGTGGTCAGTGGCGGCCAGACGCTTTCGCACCCCGGAGAATTGTCGAAACCAACAATACTGATGTCTTTCGGCACAGTCAGGCCGTTCTTGTACGCCGCAGCGATGGCGCCGAAAGCGAGAAAATCCGCAGACGCGAAGATGGCGGTGGGCCGCGTATCTAGCAAAATCAGTCGCTCAACCTCTTCCATGCGCGTGCTGAGATAGGATAGCCGATGACCGCTCCATTCTGGCCGGATGGTAAACCCCGCCTCGTTCATAGCGCGAACATAGCCGCTGCGGCGCTGATCGGATGAGGCGAGCCCGAGGATATTATCCAGAAAGGCAATCTCACTGTGGCCCCTGTCGATCAAGTAGCAGGTCATTTCGTATCCGGCCGCCTCATCATCCATGTAGACATAGGACGAGCGTTCATAGTCGCTCACGGGCGCGATGCGGACATAGGGTAATTTGAGCTGTTCGAGCAAGGCCATCAGACCGACATCCTCGGTCACAGGTGGTGTCAGCACAATGCCATCAAAGCGTGCCGCAAGGAGGCGCTTGCGGAAGCCCTCAAGCCCCCCCTCCTCATAGTTGCGTGTCTCTTCGACCGTCAGATGATATCCGCGCTGCCGACATGCGCGCATAGCGCCGATCTGCAATTCGTGTGGATAGTAATGGTTGTTGGTCTGGTGCATCAAAAGGCCGATCAGATAGCTGCGCGAACTCGCCATGGCGCGCGCCGCCGCATTCGGCACGAAGCCCAGCGATTCTATAAGTGCCTCGATTTCCGCGCGCTTTTTAGCGCCGACACCGGACTCCTTGTTAATGACCCGCGAAATCGTCTTCATCGATACCTGGGCGCGTTTCGCCAGTTCCATGATGGTCAGATGGGTCATAATCGCCTTCGCAGTTCATGCGTGGACTCAAAAATAAGACAGGGCTGTCGTGGGTTAAGCCGTCGACACAAAATGATATCGCTACCATGCAGGCATACTTATAACCAATTATTTATTATAGAGAAATAGCTTTTATAAGTCATTTTAACGCGAAATGTTTCGAGGTAAAATCCCAGATGTCGGGACGCATAGTGCCATATTTATCACAACACATCATCCCATTTAGTGATTTTAATATTCATTTTGTGAAATTTGTTGACGCCTCCTGCAAGACTTCGTTATCTTTGGTCACGATAAAAAATACGACAGGAATGTCGCCAAACGGCGACGCGCAGGAAAACACTTTCGTCTCTCACATCACGACAACACGCATCGCCTGCGCGCCCTAAAAGCGTCTTGGCGAGGCCGTGCTAAATCAGGAACCGGCCCGGATGAACCGGCCGAGCAAAAAGGGAAACAACCATGGTCCGCATCTCTACGACAGCGCTGTCCCAAACGCTCGCACTTCTCATGACCGGCGCCAGTCTTTTGGCACTTGCCGGCCCCGCCTACGCTCAGGATTCAACCACAGCCGCAAATGACACCACTGAAGTCATCGTCACCGCCAGCAAGCGCAAGGAGCGTGTTCAGGCCGTTCCGCAGACCGTCAACGTTGTAACGTCAGAAGCGCTCAAGGAGGCCCATATCGAAAGCTTCCAGGAAGTGGCTGTTCTCAGCGCCGGTCTTTCGCTGACCCGCACCAGCGGTGACGAACAATCTGTTTCGCTGCGTGGGATCAAGATGCCTGGCCTGGGGGGGATCGGCGGCACCACCAATACGGTCGACGTTTATTTCAACGAAGTGCCTGTGGCCACGCAGGACGCCTTCAACTCCATCTACGACATTGGTCAGATCGAAGTGTTGCGCGGGCCGCAAGGCACCCTGCGCGGTCGCACCTCACCGTCGGGCGCTATTACGGTGAACACGCTGCGCCCCAACTTCTCAGGTTCCGATGGCTTCGTACAAGGCAGCCTGTCCGATTCGAACGGTAAAAACCTGCAAGCCGCCTACGGCGGACCGATCACCAACACTCTGGCTTTCCGCTTGGCCGGCCTTTACGATAGCAATGACGATAATGGCGTGAAAGATATAGCCAACGGCGACAAGTCGCACCACGAGACGCGTTCCTTGCGCGGGACGCTGATGTGGCGCCCGACCGACGATCTGGAAGTCTCGTTGGTAACGCAAGGCCTGCGTGACGATCGCGCCTTCTATCGCTCGGTGTCCGGCACAGGTACGGCGATCTCAAAAAATGCAGGCGAAACCTATAGGCTTGATGATCTGACCGCGCTTAATTCAGGCAAGAACTATTCCGATTCGACCGCGGTCACGACCGTCCTGCAAGCGCGGTACGATCTGGGCGACTACCAGATCAACTATGTCGGGGGCTACACCGACTCGACCTTCGCCCAAAACATTGACCTCGATTTTGCCAATACCGGCATCATGCTGCCCTCGAACATTGTCCAGTCGATCAAGCAGAAGACCGCCACCAACGAATTCCGTTTCGAAAGCAAGGCCAATCCCGTCTATAACTTTACCTACGGCGTCTTCTCGAGCCACAATGAGTTCGCTCAGGTCACCTCGGTCGTGCCCTTTACCTCTAATGCGCTCAACGCCAAGACCATCAAGGACTATGGCATCTTCACCAACCAACGCTTCAACCTGACGCAAAAGGACAAGGTCCAGTTCGGTCTGCGCTATTCGCACTTTGAGGTCGAACGCGCCGTCGGTTCGATTACCTATCAGGCGACCACCGGCAATGCCAGCTACCAGCATGAGTTTAGCCGCGACCTTATGCTCTACGCCTCCTACGGCACCTCGTTCCGCCCCGGCTCCGGCGGCGCCAATACCGGCAACAACCCGATCCCAACCAGCTTCTACAACTTCGGTTCCGAGCATTCAGATTCGCTCGAACTGGGTATCAAGAGCCAGTGGTTCGCCCGCCGCCTGACTACCAACCTGGCGATCTTCAAGCAGAACTACGACGGATATATCGGCTCGTCCTTTATCATCGCCTGTACGGGCGTGCCCTCGACCACCGGCACAGCCTACGCGACGGCTGACGGCACTGCGACCGGCTCCTCATGTAACGATACTATGTTCTCTAACGGCAATGCGGTCAGCTCGGGTATTGAGTTTGAAGGCCGCTTCCTGGTCACGCCAGATTGGTCCGTCGGCCTCAATGCCACCTATACCGACGCTCACTACGATAGCGCCACTGTGCCATGTAATGACTACAACGGCGACGGCACCCCCGACGTCACAGGCGTGCCCAAGGTCCAGCTGGGGCACTACGTCTCCACCTGCATCTCCAATGCCTCGTTGGGCCAATTGCCCAAGGTCAGCATTACCGCCAGCACTGATTATGGCTTCAAGCTGTGGGGCCTGGACGCCTATATTCGCGCTAACGCCGCCTATCATGACGAGGCCTACTTCCCTCAAACCGCCTGGACCCAGCCGTCCTATACCGTGGTCAACGGCTTTGTCGGGCTGAAGGGACCGGACGGCAAGTGGGAGGCCAGCCTGTACGCCAAGAACCTGCTGGATAACGTCGTACAGGATACCGATGGCGGTCCGTGGTACACCCTTGGTCAGAATACCGGCTACCGCATCGGCACGGTCACCAAGGGCCGCGAGGTGGGCATCACGCTACGTCGCGATTTCTGAGCCACCTCGTCTAAGCCCTCTTCAGGATATACCCCGAGGACCTAGTCTTCTCCCTGGGTGTTTCCTCTGAGGCTGATCGCCGGCAACAACCACCGGGTGGCCCCTCACCCCAAGCGTTGCCTACCCTGGCCCTCCGGCGCTGGCGATCAGCCTCTCTTTTTTATGAAATTTCCTTTTTGTCCTTTCAGGTGCACCCTGCGCCAAACATAAAATCTACAGCGGAGCCCACTCATGTCGTTTCGGCCCTCACGTCGCGGTATTCTCGTCGGCACCGGCCTTGCTGGTCTTGTTGCCTCAAGCCCCACCCTTGCCGCGTCCACAGGCAAGGGTTTACGCGTTCTGGGCCTGCTGTGCGAAAACGTCGAGAGCCCCCTGGGCGTGCAACTGGCAAATGTCCGCCTCTCTTGGCGGCTGGAATCGCCAACTCGCGGCACGATGCAGACCGCCTATCAGGTGCAGGTGGCCTCATCCCTCGACAGTCTGAAAGCCGGTGATTTCGACCTGTGGGACAGCGGCAAAATCGACAGCGATCAGTCTTTCGACGTGACCTACAAGGGAAAGGCCCTGAAAAGTCGCCAACGCGCCTGCTGGCAGGTCAAGGTATGGGACAATCACGGCCAGAGCGCGCTCAGCCCCGCCGCCTTCTGGGAAATGGGCCTTCTGTCGCCTGCCGACTGGACCGGCCAGTGGCTGGCAGCCGAGGATGCTGAAATGCGGGGCGACCGCGAAGCCGGTCTTCACTGGTTTGGCGTCAAGCGCCCCGCCAAGGACCAGACCCGCCAAGTCCGGCTCAGCTTCACCCTCGACGCCGATGCCGAGGTGACCGTGATGACCCTTGCGAATGTCGGCTACAAGCCGTTTATCGATGGTCAGGCCATCACATTGCCACCCTATTCGTCGGTTGCCTTCGGCAAGCAGGGCACGGTCGAGAGCCGTGTTACCCTGAAAGCCGGCAAGCATGTGCTGGCCGTGGCGCTCGACGATCTTACCGGCTGGGGTGTCACCCCCGAAAGCCTCATAAAGTCTGCCCTAATGGTACGCGCCGAACTGAAAGACGGCCGCGTGGTGCGCGTCAACGATGAGACCGCCCTCACCTCGACCGACAAGCCGGACACCTGGACCTCACCGGCCTTTGATGACAGCGGATGGTCGCCCATCACGCTGATCCCTGGCAAGACCATGCCCCTTCCCGGCAAGGGCGCCTTTCTATTGCGCCGGGATTTCAGTGCGAAAGCGCCTGTGACGCAAGCGCGCCTCTACGTGACCGCGCTTGGCGCCTACGAGACGCATATCAACGGCCAGCGCGTCGGCGACGGCCTTCTGGCGCCGGAGAGCACGGATTTTAGTCAGCGCATCCTCTATCGCGTCCACGACGTCACGGCCCTCGTCAAAACGGGTCAGAACGCCATCGCCGCCATGGTCGGAGATGGCTTCTACGGCAGCTATCTGGCCCCCGCAGGACGCTATGCTTTCGGGGATGCCCCCTTGCGTTACTTAGCCCAGCTTGAGCTGACCTATACCGACGGCCGCACCGAGACCGTTACGACTGACGATCAATGGTTGATTTCCGCAGCGCCCGCCACGATGAGCGACATCTATGACGGGGAAGACTATGACGCCCGTCTTGAACAGCCGGGCTGGGCCAGTGCCGGTTTCAAGGGCGATGCCCGCTGGTCACCAGCAACCCTCGCCCCGACCGCCGCAGGCAAGCTGGAGGGCATGATCAGCCCGCCCATTCGCCGCACCCGCACGCTAAAACCCGCCACCACAACGCTGATCAATGGCGCCTATGTCATAGATTTCGGCCAGAATTTCGCCGGCTGGGTCCGACTGAAAACCAAGGGCAAGGCCGGTGATACCGTCACGCTGAAATTCGCCGAGGTGCTCAAGGCCGACGGGACTATCGACCAATCCAACCTGCGTGCCGCCCGCGCCGCTGATATCTATATCCTGAAAGGTGATCCGGCCGGCGAAACCTATGAGCCCCATTTCACCTATCATGGCTTTCGCTATGTCGAGGTATCCGGACTTAGCGCTGCGCCAAAGCCCGACGATATTACCGGAATCGTCATCCATTCAGATCTTCTGGAGACGGGACATCTACGCATGGGCAATCCGATCATCCAGCAATTGTGGCAAAATACACTGTGGAGCCAGCGCTCGAACTTCATAGGTATTCCCACCGACTGCCCGCAGCGCGACGAACGTCTGGGCTGGATGGGGGATGCCAATGTCTTCTGGGACGCCGCCGCCTTCAACATGAATGTGGCGGCCTTCACCGAGCGGTGGCTGGGCGATGTCCGCGATGCGCAAAGCGCTGATGGCGCCTACAGCAATGTCTCGCCCGACACAATTGGTACCGAGTTTGGCACCGGTGCTGCGCCCGGTTGGGCCGATGCCGGTGTCATACTGGCGTGGACGACGTGGAAGCGCTTTGGTGATACGGCGGTGATCGATCAGCACTGGGCGTCGATGACCCGCTATATCGACTTCATCATCGCCAACAGCGACGACTTCATCTGGACAAAGAACCGTGGCGCCGATTTCGGCGATTGGCTGTCGTTCGATTCCAAATATCCCGGTGACGCCACTACGCCAAAGGACCTGATCGCCACAGCCATGTGGAAACACTCGGTCGATGCCATGGTCGATATGGCGAAGGCGACCGGCCGCGACGCCAGCGCCTACACCACCCTTTCGGCCAATATCAAGACGGCCTTTATCAAGGCCTATGTCCAGCCCGATGGCCTCGTCAGCAACGATTCCCAAACCGGCTATATCCTGGCCCTGCATTACGACCTGCTACCAGACGCTCTACGCGCCAGCGCGAGCGCTAAGCTTAAGGCCAATATCGAAAAGCGCGGTCATCTGACCACCGGCTTCCTCGCCACACCGTTTAGCCTCGATGCCCTGGCCGATGCCGGCTATAGCCAGACGGTATATGATCTTTTGTTGCGAACCGACTATCCGTCCTGGGGCTACATGGTGGCGAAGGGCGCAACGACCATCTGGGAACGCTGGAACGGCGATACCGGAGATGTGTCGATGAACTCGTTCAACCACTATTCACTCGGCGCGGTCACCGGCTTTGTTTTCCGCCGTCTGGCCGGTTTCGATCCGATCGACCCGGGCTTTAAAACCTTCAAAGTCAACCCTTTGCTCGATCCGCGCGTCAAGACAGGCGGCGGCGACTATCACGGCGTGACGGGACGTCTGGCCACCGACTGGTCTCAAGGGCCAAAGGGTGCATTTTCTTTGAGCGTCACAGTCGCTACCAATTCCCGGGCCTTGGTCTATCTGCCGACACTCTCGGCGGCGACGGTACGTGAAGGCGGAAAAGCCGTCGCCGGCCATCCAGATATTCGCCTGATCGGCACCGATGGAGACCGCACGGTCGTCGAGATTGGTTCGGGTACCTATCATTTCACCATCACCGCCTAGGTTTAGTGCCCTTTTAGAAGGAATATCCCATGATCTTCAACCGTCACCGCACCCTTATGTCCGCCGCCAGGGTCAGCCTATTGGCACTCGGCATGGCCCTGTCCGCGCAGGCCGCAGAGCCCGCAAAGCCTTGGCTCGACGCCCACCTGTCGCCTGATGTCCGCGCTAGCCTGCTGAATGCCGCCATGACCAATGACGAGCGTCTGAGCTTCCTGCACGGTCCCATGGCGTTGCCCATTTTAGGCGGCAAGATTCCAGACGGCGCCATCGGTTCGGCGGGGTACTACCCGCCCATTCCCCGCCTCGGCATCCCTGCGCTTCAGGAAAGCGACGCATCGCTCGGCGTTACCAATCCGCTGGGCATCAGGCCCGGTGACCACGCCACCGCCCTGCCCTCCGGACTTGCCCTGGCCGCAACCTTCAACCCCGATATCGCCTTTGCCGGCGGCGTCGTGGTCGGCAACGAGGCACGCCACAAGAAAATAAATGTGCAACTTGCCGGCGGGGCCAATCTGGCGCGTGATCCACGCAATGGCCGCAACTTCGAGTATGTCGGCGAAGACCCTTGGCTAGCCGGCATGATGGCGGGAGAACAGATCCGCGGCATCCAGAGCGAAGGCGTGATCTCAACCGTCAAGCACTTCGCGCTAAACGATCAGGAGACCGGCCGTAACTTTGCCAATAGCGTCATCGACGAGGCGGCTTTGCGTGAATCCGATCTCCTGGCTTTCCAGATCGCCATCGAAAAAGGCCAGCCTGGATCGGTTATGTGCGCTTATAGTCTGGTCAATGGCGCATACGCCTGCGGCCATGACTGGCTGCTCAACAAGGTTCTAAAAGGCGACTGGGGCTATAAGGGCTGGGTGATGTCGGACTGGGGCGCAGTGAAATCGACCGATTTCGCCCTGCTGGGGCTCGATCAGCAATCAGGGGAGCAACTCGATAAACAAGTGTGGTTTGGTGAGCCGCTGAAAGCCGCTGTCGCATCCCGCACCGTGCCGCAGGCACGGATAGAGGATATGAACCGGCGCATCCTGCGCTCAATGTTCGCAGCGGGTCTCTTCGACACGCCAGAGCCAGTCGGTGAGATCGACTATGCCGCCCATGCTGAGGTGGCGGCGCGGCAAGCCGCCGAGGGCATGGTTCTTCTCAAAAACACGCCCGGCCTTCTGCCGTTGGCGGGAACGGTTAAAAAGATACTGGTCATTGGCGGTCATGCCGATGCCGGTGTCGCGTCGGGCGGTGGCTCCTCACAGGTTCTGGCCGGCGAAGGCCAGCTCATTGTGCCACTTGGCGGCGAAGGCATGCTGGCCATGTTCCGCAATGCCAATTTCCACCCCTCCTCGCCACTTAAGGCCCTGCGCGAGCGTCTGCCAGAAGCTGAGATACGCTTCTATGACGGTCGCTATGACGCAGAGGCGGCGCGTCTGGCGAAAATGGCCGATGTGGTCATCGTCTTTGGCCTGCAATGGATGGGGGAGAATGAGGATGCGCCAGATCTGTCCTTGCCCAATGGGCAAGACCACCTGATCTCCGCTGTGACTGCGGCCAACCCCAATACGATCGTCGTCCTGGAGACAGGTGGTCCGGTGCTCATGCCATGGCTGGATAAGGCGGGCGCGGTCATCGAAGCCTGGTATCCTGGACAAAAAGGTGGCGAGGTTATCGCCGATATCGTGACGGGCAAGGTCAACCCATCGGGTCGTCTGCCAGTGACCTTCCCCGCGTCGCTCGATCAGTATCCGCGCGTAGCTTTGCCGGGCCTCGATGTGCCTGATGGTCAGATCTTCGATGTCGTTTACGAGGAGGGCGCCGATGTTGGTTATCGCCGCTTTGCCAAAACCGGCGCCAAACCCCTCTTCCCCTTCGGTTTTGGCCTGTCATATACACAGTTCAGCTATACCGATCTGAAAGTCACCGGGGGACAGACCGTGAGTGTCAGCTTTACGGTGACGAATACCGGCAAGCTGAGCGGCAAAGACACCCCACAGGTCTATCTTAGCCACACGCCTGGTGCCAAAATCCAAAGACTGATCGGTTTCAGTAAGGTGGACCTTATGCCGGGTCAGAGCCAGACCGTTACTCTAACAGCTGATCCGCGTTTATTGGCCAGTTTCAACCTGAAAACCAATAGGTGGGATATAGCCGGTGGTAACTACACCGTAACTGTAGCGAGTTCAGCCGGTGACGAAGGTATTGTCGGGGAGACGCGCGCTACCAAGAGGTCACTTAAACCCTAGGTGACAGCTCAGCTATCGAGCTGGGGCGCCGAAAGCGTGTCGCCTCCGTCAGAACCTCCCGCGCACGGTCTTAAAATCCGTGAAATAGCCTGGCCTTATCCGTACCAATTGAGAACCGAGCACGGCGGTTTCATTCGCGGATAAGGCAAGCGGCGCTATCTTGATTGATCGAAAAGCGAGCCTGTCCCTCATGGCACACCTCAGAGCATTAGACTTTCGGCTACTGGCTACTCATTTCGCATTTAGACCTGCGGTTGTATTTATTTTGAACGCACCTTAAAATTAACCCTTCCTAAACCACAATGATCAACCCTAGGCTTAGCCCCGCGGAGGAGGCTATCATGTTGAGTACCGTAAAGATAAAGACGAAACTATTGGCCCTGGTTGGGGTGTTGGTCATATTATCAGGAGGGGTTGCCGCTTTCGGATTTAATCGCATTCAGCAATTGGGTAAGGCCATCCTACAGGTGGACCAGGTGGATGGCGCAGCCACGGCGTCGGCGCGCATGTCGGCCCTGGCGGCCGCCATGAACCGCTCTGAATACAGGGCCATGACCGATTTTTCGAACGGCACGACTGCCCAGATTCGCCAGACAAACATCGAGCGTGACGCAAAGTTCGAAAAACAGCTCAACTCAGCCGTCGCAAGGGCGACAGACGACGCGCAACGCCGTCAACTCGAGGACATCAAGGCGGCCTATGTTCAGTACAAGGCGTCCCGCGAAACCACCTTCGACCTGGCCGAACGTCATGCCGGACAAGACGCCCTTACGGCAAACGCGGCGGACATGGAGGATCACGTCAAGACGAGCCGCGCCGGTTCGGACGAGTTCACCAAGAAGCTCGATACCTACGCAGATGCCGCCGACCAGCTCGGCACGCAGACGGCATCCGAGCACAGCCGCCAGGCTCAGGCTGCGGCCATGGCCATGATGATCGTAGCTTTTGTCGGTATCCTCGTCGGGATGATCGGCGGTTACGTGCTGGCGACCTTCGGGATTTCAAACCCTGTCATCAAGGCCGTCGAGCAATTGCGCGATCTGGCCGATGGCAAGCTCGATATTACGATCCAGGGACTTACGCGTAAGGACGAGTGCGGCGATATTGCGCGCGGCCTTGAGGTGTTCCGTGAGAACGCCTTACGCTCCCGCACCATGGCGCGTTCGGTGAACGGTATCGTGTCAGTTGTTTCTTCAGCCTCGACCGAGATGCAAGCCACAGCCACGCAACTCAGCGCGTCTGCGCACCAGACCAGCGCGCAATCGGTGACGGTTTCGAGTGCGGCCGAGGAGGCGGGCAGCAACGTGACATCCGTGGCGGGCGCGGCCGAGGAACTCGGCGCCTCTATCACCGAAATCAGCCGCCAAATTCATGCGTCTACGGAAATTTCAGCGCACGCCGTGATCGAAGCGGAAAAGGCAATGAAGGTCGTGGACGAGCTGAATCAGTTGGCGACGGGCATTGGAGACGTGGTCGACATCATTTCAAATATTGCCAGCCAGACCAACCTGCTGGCGTTGAACGCCGCCATCGAATCGGCGCGCGCCGGTGAAGCGGGACGCGGCTTTGCCGTCGTCGCCTCAGAGGTCAAGCAACTGGCCACCCAGACAAGCCGTGCGACGACGGAAATCGGCAAGACGATCATGCAAATTCAGTCCTCCTCCGAACGTGCCGTCGAGGCCATTCAGGCGATCAACGGGACCATCGGCGAAATCCAGAAGACCGCGAACAACATCGCCGTCGCCGTTGAGCAGCAAAGTGCCGCCACCAGCGAAATCGTACAGGCCGTCACTCAGGCCTCGGTCGGAACACGCCACGTCACCGAGAATATGGTCGGCGTCGCACAAGCCGCGGAAGAGACCGGCGCGGCCGCCGGCCAGATGCTGAATGCCTCCGGCGAACTGGCGCAGCAAGCCGGCATGCTTCAGATCCAAATGGACGACTTCATGCGCTTGTCCAAAGTCGCCTGACGCCGTCAAGGACTTGGGTAGGCCTTCTAGCCCGTCGGGCGGTACCGTTTGCGCTTTGACGGCCACCTCGATGGTTTAGAAGGCTTCCCTAAAGCCATGAGCGCACGTACGGCTGGCATCATGCGTGAACTTGTGGATGTAACCAGATCTTAGGCGCCTCGTGTTGACGGGCCGGCTCTTGTCTTAGAAGAGGAGCGACCGCGCTATCTGCCCGCGAGGATCTAGCCAGCAAGGGGGCCAATGGCCACAGGCATACCAAAATCGGGCACGCCATCGGCTTTATAACGGATGAACTGGACGCGGGTGTGACGGTTAGGATCAAACAAAGGATCACCCTGAATATCTCGGTAGTCGCGAGCGTGATAAACCAGTATATCGCGACCTTTCTCATCGACCGTAAACCCGTTGTGGCCCGGCCCCCAGACTTTGTGCTCTGGAGAACTGCGCAACACCGGCTCCAGGGATTTCGACCATGAAGATGGGGCCATGATATCGGCATCTTCATTGGCCGTCAGCATGCCCATACAATAGTTTGCGTCCGTGGCCGAGGCCGAATAGGTCAGGAACAATCGGCCATGGCGCGCCAACACGGCTGGGCCCTCATTGACCTTGAAACCAATGATTTCCCATGGAAGCGTCGGCATGGATAGCCGAACCGGTTTTGCCGCAAAGGTCGTCGGGCTTGCCAAGGCCGCAAGATAAATATTGCTATTGGTGTCGATGCCAGGTTCTTGCTGAGCCCAGCACAGATACCGCACCCCTTTGTGAACAAAGCTTGTCGCATCGAGATTGAAACTGTCCCATGGCGTTTCCAATGCCCCCAGCAGCGTCCATTGGCCACTGAGTGGATTTTTAGACGGGTTGGAGAGGACGTAGGTCCTAATATGGAACTTGTCATCGCCATCACCCGCGGCGAAATATATGTGCCAACGGCCGTCAAACCAATGCAGTTCCGGCGCCCAGATATAACCTCCTAGTTTGCCGGCCTCCGGACGAGTCCAGACGACCGTTTCCTTCGCTAACCCCAGGCCCGCCAGGGTCCGCGACCGTCTTATCGCCAGCCGGTTATATTCCGGCACCGACGCCATCATATAATACCATCCGTCAGAGTGCCTGAATATCTGGGCATCCGCGCGCTGACGCACCAGCGGATTAACAAGTTTCTCTGTAGCCGCCTTCGCCGCCAAAGGAATGACGCCCGGCGACACAAGACCGCAACTTGATGTTATCTGGATAAAATGGCGCCGTGAAAAGCTGTTCATTTTCGTTCTCTAAGCAGACAAAGTGAAACGTCAGATCGATGTTAGCCACAAACACCGCGTCATGTCTGTGTTCCTATATCTATAATTTTTGCTGTTCAACGTGCAAGATCGTCCGGTTACCGCCCCATATAGGCCGCGGTCGGGTATTGCTGACACATGATCCAAAAGGCACGCAATTGCCGAGCGACCTTTGCCTTGGCGGTAGCGGCCTTGTCGAAGGCAAGCGCTTCATCCTACCTGTACGTCCAATATCTCTCGCATAGGCCGCACTGGGCAAGGTCAAGAGGCCTGGCAAATCTTTGCGGTATCGAGATGCCAGGTGAGCCAGCAAGCCTTCGACCCATGCGACAAGCTTAAATCAAATTTAAGAATTTAGCCCCATTTTTTTTGTAGGTATTAAATAAAAACTCATAGCCAAATGTAGGAAAATCAGGGAGTCAGAGATGGGTAATTGGAACATGTTCGCCAAGGCAGAATTTAACTCTGCCCAAGCTAAACTGGATGCTTTAAATCGCTCCTTGGCGATCATTGAATTTGCCATGGACGGTACGGTTCTGGATGCCAACGAGAACTTTCTGCGCGTCATTGGGTACGATCTGGGCGAGATCAAAGGAAAGCACCACAGACTCTTCGTTGACCCTGCCTTCGCCCAGAGCGCTGAGTACGAGCGTTTCTGGCAAGATCTGAAACAAGGGACATTTGCCTCTGGTGAATTCCTGAGATTTGGCAAAGGCGGCGCTAAGGTCTGGCTGGAAGCGACGTATAACCCGGTCTTCGACGAGCATGGCAGGCCAGCCCGGGTTGTTAAGTTCGCATCGGACATCACGGCGAAGAAGAATGAAACCAGCCGCTTGATGACCATGATCGATGGCATGCCGGTGGCGGTTATGACCGTCGATCCAAAGAATGATTTCCGCATCAACTATCTCAATGCCACCTCTGAGAAAACCCTGGGCGCGATTGAGCAGTATCTGCCGGTCAAGGTAGCCGATATGCTGGGCGCCTCGATCGATATCTTCCACAAGAACCCCTCGCACCAAAGACAGATGCTGGCCGACGATCGCCATCTGCCGCACAAGACGAAGATCAGGATAGGGCCTGAAGTTCTGGAACTGCAGATAACAGCTATCAAAGGGCCTGACGGAGAATATATTGCACCCATGCTGACCTGGGCTATCATTACCAACCAGGAAAATATCGCGACAGATGTGTCCCAGGTCGTCGCCGCGGTCTCGCAGGCGGTTGGCGATATGCAACGTTCAGCCGACGGTCTGGCTGGAGCTGCCGAAAACGCCAGTGAACGGGCCTCCTCAGTGGCGGCCAGTTCGGAACAGATGACCGGCGCCATCCATGAAATTTCCGGACAGGTCTCCCGGGTATCAGATCGCGCACAGCAGATTGCAATGCAGGCCGCGACCACGGATACGACCGTGCGCCTACTGGCCGAAAATGCGCGCAAGGTTGACGCGGTCGTCGCTATGATCAATTCAATTGCGGCGCAAACCAACCTGCTCGCCCTGAACGCAACCATCGAATCCGCACGTGCCGGAGACGCTGGAAAGGGGTTTGCCGTCGTCGCCGGTGAGGTGAAGGCCCTGGCGGGACAGACAGCCCGAGCGACCGATGAGATCACGCAGCAGGTGAGCGCAATTCAAAAATCAACCGAAGAGGCCGTTCTGGCCATCGGCACCATTACACAGGCTGTGGATGAATTGTCGAACCTGACAACCGCCATGGCCGGCGCCGTTGAAGAACAGGCGGCAACCACACAGCAAATGTCCAGCAATATCAACGGTGTTTCCACGGCCGCTGCGGCGACAGGAGAACTGGCCGGCAGCGTGAGCGCCATTGCCTCGGTTCTGGCCGGACACTCTGACGGTTTGAAAGGCAGCGTCGAGCGCTTCCTGAAAGCCGGCTGATGTGCCCCCTGATGGTCGTGATAGACAAGGCATCAGCGCCGCACACCTTCGGCAATGAATGCCCGCCAGGGCGAGGAAGCGCTCAGGCCTTGGGAAGAGTAAACCGCGCGTCGGTGCGCCCTCCCCTTCGTCCTCGCACCTAGGCCCGTGGCGGGTGGGGTGGCCCTTTAAGTCGCACACCTCTTCCGCCCGGCACACCGGCGTAAAGTTCGCCGATCAGTTCCACGCCGGACCTGTCCAGGGCTTCGACCACCTTGGTCAAGGTATCGACAACGCCACGCACATTGCCATCACTCATTTCCATGCGCTGGATGGTCGCTATCGACACACCGGCGAGGTCGGCCAGCGCTTTTTGATCTATGCCAAGCAAAGCGCGCGCAGCTCTCAATTGGGCAGATGTCATCATGATGGAAAATTCTCGCTTTTAAATCCGACAACTCATGTTTTAAACATGAGTGTGCCGCTATTTTATTGCATTTGCAGAGGCAAATCGTGCATTGTGGCGACTGACCTTGGCCTGACGAACGACAACGCGCAAGCGTTCATAGGCCTTTTCGTGAAACAGACAGGGGATGACGACACCTGCTGTATTTTTAGAAGGACATTCCAATGGCGAATGATGATGACGATCTGGTTGTGAAGGATGCCAACGGTACCCGCCTGAACAATGGCGATAGCGTAACCCTGATCAAGGACCTGAAAGTGAAGGGCTCTGGTGGCGTCACCCTTAAACGCGGCACGCTTATCAAGAACATCCGTTTGACCTATGATGAAGCGGAAATTGAGTGCAATGCTGACAAGGTCAAGGGGCTGGTCCTGCGAACAGAGTTTGTCAGGAAGGCCTGATGGGAAGCGAAAGCACAGGACGTCGATGTTAGTTCAACAGGGTAGCGCAAGAAACTTTGCCATTGATCGAAGGCTTGCCTGCACACTCGCGGCGGTCGCCGGCGCGCTGAATGCATCCGCCTTCTATGCGGTCGGTTTCTTCTCCGCCAATATGACGGGCAATATTTCCACCCTGTCGGACCATCTCGCCCTCGGCCAGTTTGGTCCGGCGGCTGTCTACATCCTGATTGTGCTGGCCTTTGTTGTGGGTGCCGTGTGCTCAACCCTCCTAATCAGCGCGGGCCATGCACGTGGGTTTGCCGGCATATACGCCCTGGTCATCCTCTTTGAGGCCGGCGGCATGGCCGTCCTGGGCTGTTTGCAGGTGTGGCTCGAGTCAGGCCTGCGTACGCCTTTCGTGGTGCTGGGCCTTGCCTATCTCATGGGCGTGCAAAACGCGGTGGTTACACGCATTTCTGAAGCACGTGTCCGCACGACTCATGTCTCCGGAATGGCCACGGATATTGGCATTGAGATCGGTCTACTTATAGACTCAGCGTTCCGGCGCGGTCTGCCGTCCGAAATGGCCGCTGTCCGCGCCCGCCTGCAACTGCATTTGGAAACCATCCTCGCCTTCCTTGGCGGTGGCGTCCTTGGCGTAGCGCTTTACCGCGGCATAGGCGGGGCGATGTTTTGGATTGCGGCCTTCATTCTGGCCGCGATTTCCCTGCGCGGCCTGACACAAGCCAGACAATCAACGGTCAATCGCGCGGATTTTCCTATGGACAACGATCTTTAAGGCTGAAAGTAAATGAAGCAATTAGCTCTCTATGACGGACCCTTTGGCAAGGTTCGGATCATAGAACGTTTGTGCGACGGAGCACGCTCCTATTCGATGGGAGGCGGCTTACAGACGCTCGTTGATGTCACAGGCACCAGCCTCTTCGGTTATGTCAACGCCTTGAAACTGCTCCTGCGCGACCAAAAAAGCGTGCTGATGCTCGGTGGCGGCGGCGGAAGCCTGGCCACGATGCTGGCGCGAAAAGGCCATAGTGTGACGGTCGTCGATATCGACCCCATGGCGGAGACCATAGCGAGACGCTACTTCGATCTCGATCCGCGCGTGCGCTGGTTCACGGAAGATGGTCTGACCTTTCCTGATCGCTGCGGCGTAACCTATGACGCGATCGTTGTTGATGCCTGTACGGGGAAAGGCACGGTCCCGGGCTTTACCCGGTCAGACTGGTTGTCCGGCGTTATGAAAGCCTGCACGGACTCAGGCGTTTTAATGCTCAACCTCGCTTACAATCTCGTCAATGAAGGCAGCGTGGCCATCGATGGCTTTGCCTTGTCCGAGGAGATGAGCCGCCTCGGGTTTCACAGCGTTCTGTTACGCCCTGAGGATGGCTGGGAAGGCAACGAGCTTCTTATCCTGTCCCGAACGCAACCCGCCATAAATTTACGCACGCCCGAGATTCTTGATCGCCCGACCGAGGCCAGAAGCTATCTGCTTTCCTTGCGGGCGCACGTCAGGCAGGCGCGGCTGTGACGCGACTCAAACGCGTCACAGCCGCGCTGTGCGCTGTGGCCTACCTTTTCACTGCGCTCACTTGAGCACGCCCATGGCGTCTACCAGCCTTACGTCGTGCATCTGATTGAGATAGGCTTCATAATAGCCTTTGTGAGACGCCCCAACGATCGCCAGCAGGCGTGTACCGGGATATTGGCCAAGCACATCTCGGATGTTGGACACCATCCGCAGGTTCCTTGTCTCCCAATACCCCAGGTATTTGCGCCCGAACCCCTGTGGAGACGGCTCCATAAACGCCGCGCCAAAGTCGGATTGATAGGTCTGCATCGAAGCCTCCGGTGCGTTGAACGACCTGTACATATCAAGGATACCGTCCGACTTCGTCAGGCCGTCCTGCAAGCGGCCTTTATCGGCTTGTCGCGCTTGCGTGGCGGCATTGTTCCAGGCCTGCATGATCGCATCATTAAAGGCTTTCGCCTCTACAGGATCGGCAGGGTCGGGCGTGTCGGCCGAATGGTCGTCCACACTCCAAAGACGCTCCAACCCCAGTCGCGCGGCAAGCCTCGCGGCGATCAGACTGGTCTCATTGCGACGATCCTTCAGCTTATCCAGCGCGGTGACAAGGTCCTCATTCAGGCCATCACCGGGGTGACGCTCCGTAGGCTCCAGCCGTAGCCATTGCACCAAGGCGGAGTGACGCTCACCCGCCGCCAGAAAAACCGCCGCCAGATGCCGTCGCTGCACAGCTGTTGGCGCCTTCGGCCAACTGGCCAGCAAGCGCTCAGCCTCGGCATTGGCGGCCGGAACGTCAAGCCCCGTGGCCTTGCCGGCAGGCGTAGGGTCGGGACAATAGGTCTTGACGGTATCGGCATAGCGAGCGGGATAGCGGCGCAGACTGTCACACTGAAGGCCAGACATGTCCTCAGTGGCGATGGCGGTCGGATGCCATGCCGCCAAACGATCCAGAAGCGACGACAACGTCTCCGGGTCAAAGGTTTTTGGCATATTGGAGAGATGCGCCGTGCCCAGAACCAGCACTTCGTTGAGGGCTCCGACGGGCGGGCCCTTCAATGTCTCAGGGTGAAATGAGGGTTGGTAGGTCTGCGCCTGAGAGGACGTCGCGACCAGCAACAGACCTATCGCTATGGCAAGACAAGATTGCTTTGAAACCATCGACTTACGGATCATGAGGAAAAACCTTAACGCGATAAAATTCCAAGTCAGCATCGCCACATTTTGCGGCGAATGCAATGGGGTACCGCATTAAGCTTCCGTCATGTTTCCGCGGCAATCGTCGCTGAAGGCGTTATCTTTAAACACGTTCGACCGCCAACGCTGAAGGGGAATCTCAAAGCTAGCTCTGCCTTACGCATCAGCCGCGCGAGGCGCCAGATTCCGTTGTCTGCTTCGCCCAATCCGCAACGCCTAGCTGTGCCGGCACTTCATCCAAGGCTTTATTGAGCGCGTTGTTCTTCGCCGACATGCACCCCCGATCATGTCGCAGGACCGTCTTTGTGCCGTCCGGCTTGGTCCACGTAATCACATAGTGCTGTGCATCTGTACGTCGTTCCTCACATTGCGTATCGGCCGTTGTACCGTCCGCTGGCCGGAACGCCGCAAGCATCGTTGCGGCGCCATCGTAGGCTTTTTCGCCCGCTTCACGGCCCTTCGCGCCCAATACGGCCGTGTGGCGCTCGCCCAAGTAAGCGACATGCCCTTCCGGGGTGACCGCCACCGAATATACCGGGCAGAATCCAAAGCAAGGGCCCACCGAATACGAAATGGTCTCCTGTTGCTGCGCGGCCCCATCCGATGGCTGCGGGTTCAGAGTTGAGCAGCCGCCTACGGACACCAAAAGAGCGCCGATCCCGACCACAGCGGTGAAATTGGCGACACGGTTTGTCAAATTTTGCATTCAGTCTCTCATTATTTTGTGCTTGATCGAAAGCCACCGGCTCGAACTACTGGCAACCATGCCAACGGTATGTGGTTATATCAGGTCCGCAGGATGAACGCCGCATGAATACCCTCATATTTCGGGTTTAAAGGACAATGCCAAGAAACTGGCCGTCATCGATACATCGAGCGATCGCCTGCTCGAGGAGGCGGCCATGGGCTTCCCTGAGCAGATGAAGGCAGGTGATCTGGGTAAGGGCGTAAATCCCAATGCGCTGGCCCTGCTGCCGGATGGACAGCTTCTGGTGACCTTCGGTGGCATCAACGCCGTGGGTTTGGTCGACACTGCTGGGGCCAGCGCCCGTGTCGAAGGTCTCATGCCGACAGGTAGGTATCGAAGTGCCGTCGCGACGCGCCGTGGCCTGGTCTTCGTCGTCAACCGCAAGAGCCCGCGAGGTCCTAATCCTCACGGGTGTCAGCCCAAGGTCGCGGTCGAGCGCGCCCCGCCGACGGCGTGCGGCGCGGCCAATCATCATGAACTTGCCCGCCAGTTTGCTAATTTCGACAACGTCATGGATTCGGGCGAACAATCGAGCACAGGCTGGTCGTGCCCTGGCCATCGTCTTGCCCATTCCGCCGCAGGCCTTCGTGGCGACCAGTCTGACCCAGACCTGCCCCATGCGCACGGCCGCCTATTGGGCGCAGGCAATGAAAGGGCTGAATTTCGAAGTCGAGGATCATCTCGACACAACTGCTTTCAATGCCGCCCTTTGGGCAGGCCTAGCCGGCGATGCCGAAACGCCCGCGCGCGACGGCAAGGATCTTAGTCAGGCTCGTACGGGGCTGTTGCAGAGGGCAGACATGCAGATCCCATGTCCGACCCGTCCTCTGTGACACCTGAGGAAGCCGGGGTTTTAGACGTACGCACCTGCCTTGGAGCGGAAATGCCTTCTTCAATTCTTAGATTGAAAAGCGCCTGATGTCGCCTTAAGTATAAGACATGCAGCCGGAGGGCGAACCCGGTATGCATACACTGTTATTCGGAATGCATGATGACTTATCCAATTGGTTTCGCCTGCCGTGGTTTCGGCCGATACTTGCCTGCTTTCAGGCGTCCCTCCTCAGATCTTGATAGTCTGTTTGGTCAGCCGCACGGCTGGACCGAAGACAGGTTTGCCATTTCCTTTCGGCACGTGGCCAGCCGCGATGAGACCAGTTCGGTGATGGCTGCAAAGGCCTGTCGCGAAGCGCTCGACGAAGCGGGCTGGGCTGCCAATAGTGTGGATGTTGTCATCGGGGCCTGCGGGGTTATGGAACAACCCATTCCGGGGACGTCCGTACTGGTTCATCATGAATTGGGCTTACAAAAATCCGGTATCCCCTGCTTCGATATCAACATGACCTGCCTGTCGTTTCTCGCGGCGCTTGATCAGGTCAGCCTGGCCATGAAGGCTGGACGCTATCGCCGCGCCCTCGTGTTTGCCAGTGATATTGCCTCGGCGGGGCTCAATTTTTCGCAACCGGAGATGTCGGCTATTTTCGGCGACGGCGCGGCGGCTGTCTGTATTGAAGCCACAGAAGACGGCCCGGCAATTCTGGGCGCCCGCTTTATGACTCTGAGCGGCGGCAAGGATCTCGCGCACCTTCGCGCCGGCGGCACGCGCATGCGGATAGACGATGGTTTCGAGACACTGAGCAAGGCCGCGCAATTTCACATGGATGCCTTCGGCATCTTCAAGGCGGCGGGGCGTTATCTACCAAAATTGATCGCAGACACTTTGGCCGACACAAAGGTGTCGATTGCTGAAGTGGACACGCTCATATGCCACCAGGCGAGCGCACCGGCGCTCGAATATGTGCGCCATCTGATCAAGGTTCGACCTGAGCGAGTTGTCGACGTGTTTCGTGAACAGGGCAATCAAATCGCCACCTCGTTGCCTTCAGCGCTCTACACCGCCCATAATCAGGGGCTTTTGCGCAAGGGTTCTCACGCTTTGCTCTTGGGTACGTCCGCCGGTGTAAGCCTTGGCGCCATGGTCATGCGTTTTTAATGAACGGCCCCTCAAAAACAATCCTGGTGACGGGAGCCAGCGGCGGGCTGGGCAAGGCGCTGGTTGCCGGATTGTGCGAACGCGGCATGACCGTAAGAGCGAACGGGCGGCGGGACGGGCACAAAATTGAAAGATCAGGGGTGACCTACATGCCAGCTGATCTGTTGGATAGCGATCTGGACGTTTTGACGGCAGGCGTCGAGGGCGTGTTCCATTGCGCTGCCCTCTCGAGTCCCTGGGGGAAGGCGAAGGATTTTCAGGCCATCAATGTGGATGTGACACGGCGCCTGCTGGTCTCGGCAAGGAATGCGGGATGCCAGCGTTTTGTGTTCGTTTCATCCCCCTCCGTCTATGCCTGTGAAGCCGATCAGTTCGGCTTGAAGGAAGATGACCCGATCAACAGCCGGCCGTTGAACGACTATGCCCGCACCAAAGCCGAGGCGGAAGCCTTTGTCCTGCGTGAGGCAAATGCGGGTATGAGCTGCGTCACTATCCGTCCACGCGCCATTATCGGTCCCGATGACGAAGTGCTGCTGCCGCGGTTTCTGCGACTCATCGGCAAAGGACGTTTTCCGCTGGTCCGCCGGGGCGCGGCCGAGGTTGAGCTCACGGATGTCCGGGATGTTGTGGCCGCTCTGCTGACCGCGTATGATCGGGCGGAAGCCTTGTCGGGTGAAGTCATCAACATATCCGGAGGCCGGTCGATTTGCGTTCGCGACATGGTCGACCGCCTAGGCAATGCCCTGGGCAGGACCGTGCGTTTTACAGACCTGCCCTACGGCTTTCTGCGCGCGGTCGCCGAAATATCCGAGCGGGTTTGCGGCCTCCTTCCGGGCAGGCCCGAGCCTCTCCTGACCGTTTACAGTCTGGCTACGCTCAGCTTTTCGCAGACCTTCGACCTCGCCAAGGCGCACCAGCTACTGGATTACACGCCGCAATATGACGCTGTGGAGACAGCCCTTCATATAGCGAGGCAAGCCCATGGCCGTTAAACGCTGGCATCTGCTGCGCGTGGGTGCCTGCCGGCACCCGGAAATCATGGCGCGAAAAGGCGGGCATGTCTGTCCTGTCGATTTTCCCGCGCTCGTTGGTCTCATCCTGCATGAAACATTCGGACCGATCCTGTTCGATACCGGCTACCATCGCCGCTTTTTCACCGCCACCGAGGCCTTCCCTGAACGCCTCTACCGTCTGATGACGCCGGTACAGTATGACGAAGCTGAAAGCCTTGACGTGCAGCTGGCGCGCCTCGGTCTTGCGGCGTCCGACATTGCCGGTGTGTTCGTGTCGCATTTCCATGGCGATCATGTCGCCGGTCTCAAGGCGTTTCCCAAAGCGCGGATCTTTTGCGCCCGGGACGGACTTGACCGGACGCGCCGGGGTGGCCGCTTCACACGCGTGAGGCAGGGACTGCTAAGCGCGCTTGTTCCTGACGATATTGATCACCGCGCCACCTTTCTGGAAGACATGCCGCCGCAGCCCTTGCAACTGGGCCCCTTTGCCTCCGGGGTAGATTTGCTGGCGGACGGCACCCTCCTGGCCGTTCAACTTGCGGGCCATTGCCCCGGACACTGGGGATTGTGGGTCCGGCCGCAAACCGGACCTGAGGCCTTCTTTATTGGTGACGCCGCATGGTCGATCTCGGCAATCACGGATAATGCTCCTCCCCCTGCCGTCACGACAGCCCTGCTCGGAGAGACCGCAACCTATCGCGCCACACTCTCAGCGCTCGGTCAGCTCATGACATCCATGCCGCAAGTGGAGATTATACCGTCGCATTGCCAGGTGACTGCGCAGAAATGGCTGGGCCATGGGTGAGCGCGCCGCCTATCTCTCAGCCTTGTGGTGCAAACGGTTTCGGAGCCGCAGAAAACTTGCGGCGCACCAGAGCAGGCTGTGGCGGCAGTTGCGGTCGAGCTTCGCTGACTATCCCGCCTTGCAGGACTTTCAACAGGCCGCTTTTGAAGACTTGCCAGTCATGGATGTGGCAACCTTCCGTGCCTGTTTTCAGGCCTATAATCGATATGGATTGCCAACAGAAAAAGTGGCCGAGGCGGCGCAAGCCAGTGAAGAAGGTACAATTGCGCATCTGCCTCACCACCTTCGCGCCGGCTTCTCGACCGGCACCTCAGGTGCACAGCGGGGCTTGTTCGTAACCTCCGCACAGGAGCGAGCCACCTACACGGGCCAGATCATGGCCAAACTACTTTCACCCCTTCAACTTTTATCTGTCCGCCGTGTCGCCGTTTGCCTGCGAGCGCCTAACGCACTTTACAAGGCCGGTCGTATCGACCTGAGGTTTTTCCCATTGGGCGCGGACAGTGCCGAACAGATAGCGGCCTTCTCTCCGGATCTGGTTATCGCGCCGCCGCAGGTCCTTCTGAGCCTGGCGAAAGCTGGCCGTGTACCGTCTCTCAAGCATGTCTTCTACGGGGCGGAAACGCTCAACCGTGTTGAACGGGCGTTTATCACCGAGCGCCTCGGTATCCGGCCGGACCCCATATATCAGGCGACAGAAGGATTCCTGGGCGCACCGTGCCGCCTGGGCACGCTGCACCTGAACGAGGACAGCCTGATTGTTGAGCCCGAGACACTGGCCGGTGACCGCTTCCGGCCTATTGTAACTGATCTAGTTCGCCGCACCCAAGCCGTCGTGCGTCTGCGCCTGGATGATATCTTGCAGAAGACCCATTGCCCCTGCGGCTCTCCGCTGACCGCCGTCCTCCCCGTGGAAGGCCGGGTTCAGGATATATGGTGGTGGGAACGGCCGATCTTTCCGCGCGAGGTTGAAGACCTTCTGGCGCCATTGATCCCGGCTCAACACCCCTGGATAGCTGAAGCCAGCCCGAAGGAGATACGTCTTGCCTGCCTTGATGAAGATGCCAACGTTCTTTGTGATGCACTGAAGGCGTTAGGCAGACCTGTTCTGAGGCGATCATACTTCGCCGAAAACGACTATCCCAAACGCCGTCACGTCAGGTGGCAGCCATGAGCCGAATCCTTATTACCGGCACACGCGCACCTGTGGCTCTCGATCTGGCCCAAGCTTTTCGGAGTCAGGGGCACGACGTCATGGGTTGTGATGTCTTCCAAACGGCGCTCTTCGGCAAGGGGCTGACCTACCGATCGCCCCGCTTCGAGCCCGACGGTTTCGCGGCCGATGCAGAGCGAATTGTCGAACAGACCAACCCCGATCTGATCGTTCCGTTGTGCGAGGAAATCTACTATTGGGCGCAATTGCGGCCCCCCGCCCTGTTCGCGCCATCTCTTGAAACTCTGATGCGTTTGCACTCCAAGCATGAATTTGCACGGTTCGCGGCAGGGCTGGGTCTTTCTGTGCCCATGACCGAACGTACGCCTGACTGGGCACCGGACAGCGTCTTCAAGCCGGAGTTTTCTCGTTTCGGCGTTCGCCTGCTGATCCGTCACGCTCAAGGCCCTGGTAAGGAAGATCCGTGCAATCCATGGATACGACAGGCCTATGTCGATGGTGAAGACCTGAGTTTTTATGCCATTGCGCGCGAAGGCCGCCTGCGCGCCTTCAGCGCCTATCGCTCGGCATGGCGAACGAAAGGCGGTGCCAGTTACTATTTCGATCCCTTGGAATCCGAATTGAGCGATCGTCTGCTGACCATCGCGGCGACGCTCGTAAGCGCGCTGGATCTGACCGGCCAGATCGCCTGTGACCTGCGGATGGATGCTTATGGTAAGCTTTGGTTGCTGGAATGTAACCCGCGCGCGACCAGCGGCCTTCATCTGCTGGCCCATGATCCAGCTGCCCTGGCTTCGGCCTTTCTGGCGGACGGCGATAGGTTGGCCGCAGACCGCCAGCCCGCCTGCGTAGGCCTGGCCATGGCGCTCTACGGTCTGCCTGACGCGGTGCGCAATGGACGTCTGAGGGGCTGGCGGCAGGACAGCCGGCGCGCACGGGATGTTCTGGCGAAGCGTGAACTGCCAGCCCTGGCCGATAGCCTTTCGCTCAGCCTGAAAGCCGCCCAGGGCGGTCGCGGGCTGGCTGAGTTGCTGACGCAGGATATCGAATGCAACGGCAGGCTGTCATGAGCCTGAAAAATGCCGATGTCGTGTTTGGAAGGGTGGAGATAAAGGATCGTCATCTCTGCGTCGCCATGCCTCAGTCATTCAATGCATGCTGGGTAACCTCCCTCAGCACGGCTATCGGCCCCATGGCGCGTCAGGAAATCGATCGCGAAATGACGCCACCATCTTCCTTGGCCGCAAAGGCACTTAGTCAGGTTTTCGAAGCCTTGGGGCGGTTGCTGAGAATAGACGATGTTATTTTTCCGGAACATCATTTGTTGACGACGAGTCTCTATCATCCTGAAGATCTCACGGAAATCCTGGCAGCCGGTGATGCGTTTGCAAGGCGATATCCTGACAAGGCGGTTGTTATCCGATCCCTCAATGCCCGTGATCACCTGGCGCATATCGGTCCAGGCTGCTGGCCTATCCGGATGATCTGGATCATTGATGACATTGCGCAAGATTGCCTGCCGCGGCGTGATACCCAGCGAGACACCGCCCTGTTGTCGCAGTTGAACCTGAAACGGCAGGTCCATGGCAAGGCGATAACCGAGAACACCTTGTCGGCATGCGTCGACCTGTACCGAGAGCTCTATCTTTCGACCTACTCGAAATTTAATCCCGACTATGAAACGTCCTATCTGCGGCACTTGCTGGAGGAAAGCGTGCTTGAACTCGTGACCCTCGAGGACAGCGCCGGACAGGTCGAGGCTTTTTGCGCCCTGCATGCCTGCGGCGATATTCTGTCTGTGCCGTTGCTCGGCTATAACAGGCGGCGATCTCAGGCCGAAGGCCTCTATCGCGCCACCATGCTGCAGGCCGTACAAGAGGCGCAGACGCGTGGCCTGCGCCTGAATCTCTCCGCGGGTGCCGCGGCCTTCAAACGCCACAGGGGCGCCAAACCTTATATGGAATACCTGCTAATCATGGATGGTCATTTGCCATACTGGCGGCGATGGGGGTATGCGATGATCGGTAGAGTTTTGCGCCTTATGGCGCCAGCCCTCGAACGGACAGCCTCATGAGACTACCTGCAAATATTGAAACGACGTGGTTGCCGGTCGCGCTCACCCGGGAGGTCCGGCACAAGCCGCTCAAGCGTGAATTGGCGGGCGTCCCGATCGTTCTGTGGCGTTCGAAGGCGGGCGTGAGTGTGTTCAAGGACCGCTGTCCACACCGCAACTACCCGCTGTCGGAAGGCCACATCGAGGCCGACCGGCTCGTCTGCCCCTATCACGGATGGGCATTCCACGCCGGCGGCGCCTGTGCTGACGTACCGGGATGCGCCGGCGACCTGGAACGCCTGAACGCGGAAAGCCTTGCGGCCCGTGAAATCTATGGCGTTGTTTTCGTATGCCTGAAACCTGGCTCCCGCCAAAGTGATCTGCCACCCATGCCAGAAGGTGCCGAATATGATCACTTCTGGTGGGCGATGAAACCAGAGGCGGCACGAGTCTACGATGCACTGGATAATGTGCTCGATCCCTTCCACACCAATTTTATCCACAACGGATACATTAGGGTCAAGAACCGGCGGCAACGTGTTGAGCAAAATATCGAAATCTTTGAAGACAGTTTCGAAGCTACCTATGTTCAGGATACCGATCGCGGCTGGATGTCGCGCGCACTTGAAGGGCCGCGCACGCGCAGCATCGGCCATTATTATCCGCCCGTGGCTTTTCAGGGGAGATGGGAGGGCCCCAAAGGCCTCAGCCTTTGCGTAACCATCTGGTTCGTACCGGAAAATGAACGAAGAATCCGCCCTTTTGCCCGCTTTTCGACCCTGAAATCAAAGGGCCCCGCCTGGCTTAAGGAGGCGCTGATCAGGCTCTTTCTCTTCCGAGTTATCGAGCAGGATGCTGATGCCCTCAAGAAGTTGCGAGACAATATCGAGGCCTTTGGTGGACAGCGCTTCAAAGCAGGCCCGGCAGATCGTCTAAGCGACAAACTCGCTCGTCTCTATCAGGGCCAGAAACTCACACCGGAGACGCAGGGGCCTTTTGAGTTCTGGCTTTGAACATCGCGCCCATAAAGAAGCTCAATTCTCCAAATATGAGCGAGCCGCGCCCGTTGCTGCACTCATTACGTTCGACTTGTGCCAAACCACCGAGAGCCAGGGATCGAACTGAACGGCAGGTCGCCCAACTCATCGAGGATTAACACATTGAACAGATCAGCCGAAAGTGAGGTCAATGATGTCACCCGCCGCACCTTCAAAACGTAATAGGTCTGCGTCAAACTGAACGGACACATTTCGGCCGGTTGAGGTCGCTGACAACAGGCGACGTCCTGTAGGCAGACGAACAGACGTCACGCTCGTGCGTTCCAAGTGTAGTCGCGCCTTTTGCAGCAAATTGTCTTTCCAAATTTGATCGACGGTGATCGCGCCCCTTGCACGAAGGCCGTAGGCCTCTCCCGCGTGCCAGGCTGGCGGCAGGGCGGGAAGCAGTGCGATTGCGCCTTGGTGGCTTTGCAGCAGCATCTCCGCAATCGCAGCGGTCATCCCGAAATTTCCATCGATCTGGAAGATCGGGCCCGTGGTGGCCGGATGCGTATCGAACAGATTATCGAGCGTACTGTCTCTAATGAACAAATCGACCGAGTGTCCTGACCGCATGCCATCCCCGGCGCGCGCCCAGATGGCGGTCGCCCACGCACGGCTCCAGCCCGTTGCGGCCCCGCCGTTAGCCTCACGCCGCAGCATCGAAGTGGTGGCCGCCAGCGCCAAGTCTTGGGTGCTAGGCTGTGCAATCTCGTCTCCAGGATAAAAGGGATAAAGATGAGACATGTGGCGGTGACCGGGTTCAACCTCGTCAAAATCCTGCGACCATTCCTGCAGTTGACCGAGATGGCCAATACGATAGGGTTCCAGTTGTTTCGCCAATGCCCCCAGCCGTTGCGCAAAGACGGCATCCGTGCCCAGCCGATCTGCCGCCTGAATACAATTGGCAAAGATCTCTCGCGTGAGAGCCAGGTCCATGGTGCAGCCGGAACTGACACCCGCGGGCCTGCCATCCGGCGCAAGAAACCGGTTCTCAGGAGAGATGGAAGGGGCGGTTGTCAGATGCGCACTGTTCGAATCCTTCACCAGCCAGGCGGCACAAAACTCGGCACAACCCCGCATCAAAGGATAGGCGCGCTCCCGCAGAAACTCGATGTCGCCACCAAAGGTGTAATGCTGCCAGAGATGCTGAGCAAGCCACGGCCCGCCCATAGGCCAGTTCGCCCAGAATGGATCGCCGGCCTTTTCACCCACCGGATTGGCCATCGCCCAGATGTCACTGTTGTGGTGCAGGCACCAGCCAGGCATCCCGTAGTCATCACGGGCGACCTTGCGACCATTTTCCGCGACGCGCGCGATCCAGTCGAGGAAAGGCTGGTGACAATCGGACAGATTGGTTACTTCCGCCGGCCAATAGTTCATCTGAACATTGATATTGGTGGTGTAATTGCTGCTCCACGGCGGACGCAGTTTCGCGTTCCAGATCCCCTGCAAATTCGCAGGCTGTGTTCCCGGACGCGAACTGGCGATCAGAAGATACCGACCGAAATGGAACAACACGGCAGCAAGGCCCGGATCGGTGCTCACCGCATTGGCTTCACGCCTTGCCGCCGTAGTGCCAGAAGCGGCCCCTGAGGCCAGCCGCAGGGCAGACCGGCGATAAAGGCTTTGGTGATCCGCGGTATGGCGGGCAAGCAGATCGTTAAAGGACCGCGCAGAGGCGGCCGAGAGGGTATGGATGGCTTGTGCCTCGATCATGGTGACCGACATATCTGGCAGAAGATTGAAGCCACGAAATCCCGTTGCCGCCGAGATCCGCAAGACGACCTCGCGGGCACCGCGGACAGAGATCATCCCACTTTGCGCAAAAACCTCGCCCCCGTCTGCTTCAACATCAATTGCGGCCACGAATGCCATGCCCTTGCCTGAGGTGTCGTCATAAATGACGGGATCAGGGACATTCTGATAGTCCGGAGCGCACCTCGCCGGTGCCTTGCCACGAAGCAGCAGCCGGTTCCCCGTCGCGCTCACGTCTCCCCGCAATTGTGTGTCGAGCCTCGCGTCGAATGCCAGGGTGCCGCCTTCGGCTGACAAGCGCACGACAACCACCTGATCGGGATGGGACACGAACACGTCACGGCGATAACGTGTGTGCCCCATAGCATAGCTGGTCACCGCAACGGCCTGGTCAAGCGCCAACTCACGCCGGTACGCCGTCACGTCCGCAGTGTGCTGCATTGAGAGTCTTAAATCGCCCAAGGGGGCATAACTCTGGCTGTACCGCCCCTGCATAAGCTTCGCAAGCTGATCTGCTTTGTGATAATCGCCGGCAAAGACAGCTTCGCGGACATCGGCGAGTGTCGATATCGCTTCGGGATTAGCGTTCTCGGTGGGATAGCCTGACCAGAGCGTATCGTCGTTGAGGGAGATAATCTCGTCAACGATTCCGCCACGCACCATGGCACCCAACCGACCGTTGCCGACCGGCAAACCATCGACCCAGCGTTCGGCAGGTGCATCAAACCAGAGATGATGCTCACTGTCAGAGCCTGTCACCATGGCGCGCAGAGGCAAGGCCCCAAGGGCACCCGCGGCGGACATGAACATGCCCGTTTGCAACACGTGTCGTCGCGTCCAATTATCAGACATCGGCCCTCTTTTTCGTCGCATTTGATGCGTGTTTCACGCGCAGATATTCAATCGGCTCGCAAAGTCCCGGTGATCTGCACCTCGGCTAATCCCGCTGGCGCGCCTGCTGGCACGCGCAGGCGAATGCGGACATTGCGACCTTCACGGGGCTCGGTTTCGACCGTACGGGTTTGGCTCGTTTCCTGCCCTTCGATCTGTTCAACCAGCTTCTGCCAATGGCCCTGACGGTCCTGAATTTCGGCCACAAAACCATAGGGGCCAATGTGCGGAAAGGTAAGCGTCAGACGGTGGACTTCAACGAAGCGCTCCATGTCGATGGTAATAGCTTTCACCGCGTCTTCGGGGGTCGGGGCCCAGTAGGTCGCGGGATTGCCGTCGTTGACCATGCGTGAGCTGTGGTCAGGCGCACTGGTGCTGGCGAATGTGGGGTTGCTTAAGCCGAACACCGTATCGCCGGGCAAATCACGCAAGACAGGCGTGAAAGGCGCGTAAGGGCGATCGTCGGCAAGCAAGGTCTCGCCGGCGACGAAGGCAGGGCCGCGCAGCGTGCGAACCTGCGCGACCGCATCCTTCAGACCAGGTGACGTCGCGCGCAAACGCGTGACACCAGCCTGCCAGCTCCGCATCGCGATCGCCGCCTCCCCGTCCCGTATGACAATGTCGCTGTCCGGCGAAAAATCAATTGAACGCCCGGTCGGTAATTCGCCCGGCCCGGATTCGATGGCAAGCCGCACCGGAGGACTGTTGCTTAAGCGCCGGCCTGTCGCATCAACAACGCTAACAATAACCTGTACGTCGTCCGTGCCGTCGGCGCGCGCAATTGTGGGGGCACTTGTCGTCACGCGAAGCGCAGCCGGTGTGCCCGCAACCGGCCATACCGGCGGTGGCCTGTGGGCATAGGCATTTCTATACCAATAATACTGGCGCTTCGGCAGACGGAAATAATCGATCATGCCCATGCCACCAAACCGCTTGCCCGCGATTGAGCCGTGGTCAAAGCCCGCCCAGATCACTTCGCCCGATCGCCACGGCAGGCGCCACGATCCCTCTTTTGTCTTGTCTGCCCCAACCGTGTTCGGCAGGTCGTCCCAGCCCGGCGCATAATCGCCCGGTCGGTCCGCCATGGTCACCCCGTATTCTGCAACGAAGTTGGGGATGCCCGGATCAGGGAAAAGGCTGGCCCCATCGCCATTATAGCCCACAATATCGCCCAGCTTATCGATTTCGCCGCGCTGGGCACCGTCAATCGCGGCAGGGCGCGTGGGGTCGAGCTGGTGTGACAAGGCGACCATTTCCTTCAACAGTCGACGGACGTCGGGCAGCGTCTCCTCCTTGGTGAAGAAGACCTCGTTGTCCATGCCCCACACGACGATCGATGGATGATTGCGGTTGATGCGGATCATCTCGGCCAATTGCTGTTTGACGCTGGCTTCGAAGGCCGCGCGATCCGCGATCTCAGTCGGATAGGCCGGCGCTCCCCACGGGTTCTTGAAGGCGGCGGTGCCCCAGAAGGGCGCTTCGGACAGGAACAACATGCCCAGCCTGTCGGTTGTATCGGCAAAGTGCGGATCATGTGGGTAGTGAGACCCCCGGATGAAATCGAACCCCGCCTCCTTGATCATGCGGACATCGCGTTCGATCGCACCATTGGTGACGGCGTCTCCCCATCCGGCCTGGTCCTGATGGACATTGGCGCCCTTGAAATAGCGGTGCTTGCCGTTCAGGAAAAACCCACGATCCGCGGTCCATTCGAACCAGCGGAAGCCGAAGGAGGTTTCCAACCGATCACGCTCACGACCCGCTACAGTGAGCGTGGTGACGACTCGATAAAGCGCAGGCGTCTCGGGACTCCACAGTCTGGGGCGCTGGATCGGTGCCGAAACCTGCCTGACAATAACCATGGCGCCAGGGGCGATGCTCGCGTGCTCATCGTTCAGGGTGGCGACGGGCTTACCGGCGGGGTCGACAAGGGTCGTGTGAACCGTGACAACCGCCGCGTCCGGCTGGTCATTGCGGACTTCGGTCTCGACAGAGACCTTGCCTGAATGCTCTGATAGTTCGGGCGTGGTGACGCGGGTGCCTGTCCACGGGATATGGACGGCATCGGACGAAACCAGCCAGACATCGCGGTAAAGCCCGCCACTGAACACATGTTCGCCGGCGCGCGGCGCCAGGGTCGGGTCCCAACTATTGTTCACCTTGACCGCTACAATGTTATTTCCCGCGTGCACAGCCTTAGTTATATCGACAGAAAATCCGGTATAACCGCCGCGATGATGCGCCAGTTCAATCCCGTTGACGTAAACGCGGGCATCCTGGAAGGCGCCTTCAAATTCCAGGGAATAACGCCGGCCGGAGGGCACAGAGGGAAGCGGAAATGTCTTTCGATACCATCCGTCGCCGGTATAGAAGGCTGCCGCCCGGAAATAGGGCATACTAAAGCTATGCGGGAGCCCAACGGTTTGCCATGCCTGATCTTCGAATGTCGGCCTCTCGGCCCCGTCGCTGCTGCCGAGTTTGAAACGCCAATCGGCATTGAAGTTCGCGCGAGTCCGGCTCGAACTGTCGAGGGCCGGTTTGGTAGCCATGTCAAGAGATGCGGCACTTGCCGACATACCGCTGGCCAGTACAATGGCCGCTATCACTTTCAGGACATCTTTAAAATGACCCAGCATATGTTTCCTCACCTTCGCATGAAGCCTTTTTTTTGGCTGCCTAACGCGTGAGACATTCCCTTATCCGATCGTCTCGCATATGAAAACAAATTCCATAGATGGCAATTTATTAAATAGTAAGTGAGGCGTCTTGGCTACAACTGCAGCAAATTTGACGTGTCTGCTGCGGGGCCGATAGCAGAACCACGCGCAGAGCAAAATTGGCGGCCTGGACGCTCAGCCATGAGACCGCTGCCTCGGCTCAAAGGCTGGCCGTCTGGGTGCATGCCGGTACGGCCAATGCGGACGTCTTGGAACGGGCCGGCTGTCTGGGCTTGTCTTGTCTTGTCTGGGCTGTTCGTGGGCCGGAACCGAGGGGCCCGTCTTGTGGTTTGAAGCTTCTAAATGAGATCGGTCGTGCGGGTGAATAGAACCCGCCGTCCATTCTCGATCGGTGCCAGGCCGATGACGGACGCACAAATCGATTCCGCCGTGTCCGGCCGATGGAAGCGGAGATCCGGGCCGATCCATTAAAACCGGCCGACCAGTTCGTCCATGAATGGGCGCGGATGGATGCGGGTCGGATCGGGGCTGATGGCTCTGGTGATACGGCTATGTCTAACCGCATGCGCGGTCAGATGGGCGCTATGGCCAAGTCGTTGGAACGCGACCCGCAGATGGACTCACGCCCGTGCAATCAACGCATAGCCTTGGGCCTCAGTGGCGTCGGCGCCGGAGGACATGGAGCGGAGCCTGTCCCGTGACCTTGGCGCCAGCATAGGCCTGGCCCCCAATCACGCAGGCTCGACATTGGAATGCCGTAAAAGGGAAGCAGACATGACTGACAATCCGGATATTGAAGCAGAGCCAAAGTCGCCAGCGCAGGCCTTCGATGACTTGCGCCGCGAGGTGGCGTTTCTGCGCAAGGTCATCGAGCCTATGGCCGAGCGAACCCGGATTTTACCAATCCTTATCACTGGATTTACTGGGTGCGGCAGGAACTGGATGTTCCGAGTTTGTGCTTTGTGAAGGCGCAGCCTTACTACTGTTCCTGGGCTTGACAGCAGGCGTGGCGTCACCGCCCTGGGCCGTCTCGGGCGCGGTCACGCCTACGGAGTCTCTGAGTTCGACCAAGCCCGGCTGGAAAGCCTGTGACAATGCCGGCGCATTTTCGAGACGACCGTAGGAGAGGTTCGTATCGACCCGCGTTATGACGACCGTTCCGAAATCGCTTTCGGTCCGGCCCAGATTTTGTCCGGTTTGCGGGTCCTTCATCATGTCGCCCAGCAAAACCGCCCGGTACCTGTTGCCCGACCGTACCAGAGAGCCCCCCTGCCCGATGACGACATCTGCACCGTCAAGCTTGATGACGGATAAGGGGAATGTCTTTTGCATCAGGGCCGCGACGAATTTTTGCGTCATTTCACCGATAGACTTCGCCGAAGCGCTCAGTCCATCGACACGCGCGCCCAAAGTGGTGGGCTCCGTTGAAGGAAAGCCATTGCTATAGCGTTCCGACAAGACCAACTGACCGGTCGTGGCATTGACCACCTTGAAGGCGAGGGTCGCGCCGCCCGAATACGAAACCAGTTCGCGGTCGGCCATTCTCAACTGACGCGAAGAACGGATATATTCCATGCGTTCGATCGTCGGAATGATAAGCAGATCCGCGGCGAGGCGCTGCCCCAGTCGCGCCGTGTCAGTCGCATTGACATTGCCCGAAGCCAGACGATCGGCCTCTGCATCCAGTTCGCGCGCTACAGAGGTGTCGAGAACGGTAAAGCGGTTGGTCTGGGACAGTGAGGTGTTGATTTGCTCACGAATAGCGTTTCCCACCTCCTCAGCCGAACGCGAGCCGTTTCCAAGGGCATAAGAACCTGTGGAACTGCGGGGTGTGGCCACGATTACCCGCGGGCGTTTGCTGTCGGCGGAGGCTTGATATTTTGCGACGTTTGCACCGATGCGTACCCGCCATTTCGAAGAGGTATCGCCGCCGGGGAAAGCGAACCCTTCCTTGGGCGCTTCGATGATCTTGAATTGCGTAATAACGCCGCCTGAGCGCGTAGCGACCAGATCAGTGAAACGCTGACCTGAATAGTCGATACTCTGATTTCCGACGGAGATCGTGCCAGCAACTTTCAGGTTCTCACTCAGGCTCTCAGTCTGGGCCCCGTTCACCTGCTTAGCGGCGTTCAGAATAGCATTGTCTATGGCCTCTTCGGGCGTGCCCCCTCTTCCTTCGGCTTCGACATAAACCTCTTTGACCCCGCCAAAATCGGGTTCTTCACGCAGCTTCTCTGCGCTTTTGGATGCGTCGTCCTTTTTGGGGGAACAGGCCGCCACTTGCAATGTCAGCAAGGAGGTGCCAGCGATCAGAAAGGTCCGTTTTGAAATTGCGTTTTTCATTAAAGTGATCCGAGCGCATCGCTTGCGTTTGACGGCATGGGAATATTGTTTTCCTTTCCGTAGGTTAGAACCATCTTGTAGTTCTCATAGGTGGTCTTTGCCAGACCGGGTATGTCCTTGGCGACCAGTGCAAGCGGAATCTTATCCGCAAACGAAGCTGAGCTTAAGGCACTCTTTGAGACCACAATGAGCCTGACGGTCATGATCGTGCCAAGGAGCAGGTGCGGAATGGCCGCTTCAAAATGATGCCGCCCTTCTGCCGACAAGGCCGTTTTCTGGCCCATTTTTTCATTGAGCGCGGTGGACACATTATTGGACAGGACGGTTGACTTCTTGATGCCGTCTGCATCGATGGCACCCGATTGCAGGCGCGTCTGCTCGGCCTGAAGCAGGGTGACCTGATCCTTGAGATCGAACGCATTTGCAAGAGAAAGCTGCGCATTGTTCATTTCGAGGCGCGCGGCCAGAAAGCTGGCATAGATATCGACCGAGTCGACGACCGAATTGTTGGAAGAGCCCTTGCCCGTGAGGGAGTCGCCCAGCTGCTTCATCTGCGAAAACGGATTCTGGGCGACGGCTGGCGATGCACTGATGGTGGCCAAAAGCACCAAGGCGATGAGTTTACGATTCATGACGAACCCCTATATCTATGAAATGGCGACAGGTTTGAAAGGACAAACCCGAACTAAGGACTGATTTGCGATGCTTGTTTTTATCGAACGCCTTTGACTGCGAGGCGATCCAGCAGGACCTTGGCGACTTCACGGGCGGAAATCGTCGTTGCCTGCGTCCGCGCCACGGCTTCGCTAGGCCCCAGTCCGGCGTACTGAACGGGACCTATCGCGGCGACCGGGCGGGGGAAGGCACCGCTGATGTCGAGGAGTCTGGCATTAATCGAGGCGAAGACGCGGACGTTCCCGGAGACAGGGTCACGGTCGGGCATTTCGACGGTCATGGTGCCGAGCACGATATAGGTAAGGTGGGCAGCCTTCGCCGCGGCTACGGTGCTGCGCAAGGTTTGCTGGCTCAGTTCATCGTCGCGGGCATAGTCGGCGCGAACGGCTGAGAGGTCGAACTTTTCAATGTATTCGGCGGGGACCAGATTGTAGCCGGAGTCGGCCATGGTCCCCGTGATCTGCTGATCAAAGTCGGCGGAATTACCCACAGCCCAGATCACCTTGTCCGCCTTGCGAGTCGTGCTGCCGCCGCTTTCAGTAATATCCGTTGTTTTACAGGCATAAGACGCGTTTGCACTCGCATTGTCCGACGTCGAAACGGACCGGTTGGTTACGCGTTCGCCCTCGCTGGTCTTTCGGTCGCCTTTTGTCTTGCAGCCCCCCTCGGACTCATTGTCCACCCGAGAATACACGCGGTCATCGAAGCTCTGGATGCTGCTGGGGGTGCGCGAAACGAAGACAAGAAGAATATCCCGACCGCCCTCACGGGCGGGCGACTGTCCGGCACTATCCGACAGCCTGTTTTCCAGCGTATTGGAATTGATGTCAGCGCGCACGGTAACCGTGTAGGTTTTCGCTTTGGTATCCGTCTGTTCGGCCAGAACCGTTGTACCCAGCACATACTCCCCAATGCTGCTGAGGATCGAACCGCGGGCGTCGTCGTATATGCGCTGCTTGGCCGGATTGTTTTCGGCAATATACCGGTCAAGCGCATTTTCCCGTGCCTTGGCGATCGCCTGATCGCGTTGCTCAGGCTTGGGGCGGCTTCCGGTCACCGGTATGGTAGCGACCCCGCGGGCTGCTATGACCTCGGCATGGGCCATGCCGGAGACCGTCAGGGACAGGGTGAGGAAAGCTGCGGCTAGGGTTTTTCTTATCGACATGTCTGGATCATCTTTCTCAAGGCTTGCATGGAGCTAACGGCGGTCTGAGTGGGAAGTATATTCTGTCTGGCCCAAGCATCGTCGGCGGGTTCGATAGCCTGCGTGAACTCCATAAACAGTTCCTGCAGCGCTTCGTCGAACACGGGGCCATCATTGATTTCAGAGGCTGTCGCCGGCTGTGTGCGCTTTACTCCCACGCGGATCTGTGCTTCGAAAAAGCGCGTGGCGCTCAGCGGCTCTACGGCCATAAGGGTAACAAAGGCGCCATATACGTAGCCCTTGCCGGCTGGCACATCCGTCACCAGAACCTTCTTGAAGCCATCCAGCGTCAGGTGAAGCTCATAGTCGGGCGCAGGTATGTTCAGTGTGTAGACATCGCCATTGCTCAGGCGCGCGGCCATCTTGCCGCCCAATGCCTGATTGGAAGCGGCGGGCAGGACACATATCTTCTGTTGGCTGGTCAGCCACCCGCTCAGACGACTGGCTATGTTGGCAGTGTAGGTTTCCGCCCCCCCCAGCCTTAGGTCGATAACCTGCTGACGAGCCTTTTCCGAGAGTGTGGATTGCGTGACCCGGATCGTCCGCGAACTGTTGCGCGGAAGGATGGAGCCGCTGATGGCCTTGGCAAACTGGGATTTCAGCCCACCGGCATCCTCACCGTTCACCAGGCGACCATAGGCGGCCAGAATTTCGTCCTCTGTCGGATCCGTGTCAAAGAGGTCAATGAACTGACTGACGACCGGGGTGCTAGAAACAACCGACTTGCTCTGGAAGTCGAAGACCAGGAGCTGCCCCCAGAGCGTGACGGAGAGCTTATACTGGTTTCCGATGCGCTCCACATCGGTGATTTCATGATTGACGGCAAGCGCGGTCACATAGGCAGCCCGGCCTGCCTTTAGCGTGCCCAGACCATCATTGATTTTCGCCTGACACGGTACGGACGTCGCCAGCTCGAATAGCTGGCGGTCGAAGATCTGCGCCCCTGTGTCGTTGACCACCCGCGACGTGCAGGGCAGACGTTGGGAAACATCCTGATAATCGGTGAGATAGGCGAAACCCGCGAAATATATTTCCTCGGACATCGGAGAGTCGGAAAGCGGCTCCGCCACACTGGTAGCCGCATATGCCGCAACGAACAACGGTGAGGCCAAGGCCCCCTTAAGCATCCCCCGACGATCCATCCACTCCCCCAGTCACCGCAGCACAACCCTAAGGGCATTTAAAAAAAAATCAACCGCGATTTCCAATTTGAACGGCCCTGCCGACGCCCGTTTAGAGGTGGGATAGGTGCAAGCCAAGGCTTTCGGAAGGCCAAACGCTCGAGTCCAGCCCCTCACTCGCTCTGGTTTGGCTCCATGGGAGGAGCCGGCTTGGCATGCATCCACGTCCCACGACGTTGAGAAATCCCTTAAAATTTTGGACCTTAGCGACTTGACTGTCTCGCTGAGTTTCCGCATGTCCCAGCTGACCCCACATACATTGGGGTCACTTTGGGGGTCAGAGCGATCAGCCACAGGATGAGGTGCAACGAAAGGTGCGCAAATAGACCAGATTTGGTACGCGTTCTGTGAAGGCGCCTCTTTGTCTGCTTTATACGCTCGCTATTTTTTACCAAACCACTTTTCTGAAATACGATCATAGGTTCCATCCTCCCGCATGGCGAGCAAGGCGGCGTCCGATGGTCTGCGCAGTTCACTTCCATTTGTAAAAACAAGGCCATAGTCCTGAGTATTGAAAACAGGTCCAACGACCATAGCGGCTCCCATGCTTTGATGAGCCGCTATATACTGTACCACCGGCGCATCAAAGACGACCGCGTCGACTTGCTTCGTCAACAAGGCTTTTCGCGCATCGTCGATCGTTGCAAAGGCCTTGAATTGTATGCCGTTGTTTTGCAAGTATTGCGCCGAAGTTGTTCCAGAGACCGTTGCGACCGTCTTGCCGGGCAAGTCAGCGGGGCCGTTAATCTGGCTCCTGAATTGCGCAACAGTCAGGCTGGCCGTGAGGGTCGCGGTGTAGAAGGCCACGAACACAACGCTGGTAAACATCCATAGGATAGCAACAATGCGCGACACCCAATGTCTGGGCATTGAATCCGCCTGTGTGGCGAGCGTGCCGAGACCCCAGAAAAACGCCTGGAATATGCCGGGGAAATAAGATTTGGAGCCGATCATGCCTTCTGGGTGTCTACGCTCAACGAACCAAACAATATGTGCAGGTATAATCGTCAAAAGGACCGCGATACCGAGCCAGACGAGAACGGCAGGCGAAAACAACAACTTTAGAAGACTCGTAAGGGCGGTAGATTCAGGGTTTGCGCGTTCGGATCTAACCAGAATTTGCAGGCCGCCATTTAGAATCGGCTGTGAAAAGTCGAATTGCAGGTCGCGTTCCGCCGTTATAGACACAGCCCCCACACCGACATCGGCGGATCGACCAGCAACGGCCGTCAGTTGGCCTCGAACGTCGGGAGCTATCTCATAAACGGAATGCCAGTCCAGCCGTCTGGCAATTTCGTTCCAAATATCGATACTGAAGCCGCTCAACGCTCCATTCGTTTGCTCTACAAAGGGGGGCAGCACACGCACACTGACCGAGACGGATTTGGCCTTGGGCTGTGCAAGACCCGGAGCTGACCAGGCCAGGATCCCGACCAGCGCCAAGACGAGTGCCCGGCTCCACCGTAAGATAAGTTTAGTCGTCATGTCGTCTATCAGCCTCTGGAGTGAACGTTTTGTTCTTTCGGATTCTGTTGGTCGCCCGCAAGCGTCTCGAAGCAGATGAATCCGTCACTGCCATCAGGGCTATATTTTATTGCGTCGTCCATCACATTAGAAAGCAGTATTTCTATCGCCGTTGGGCTTCCAACAAGTGAAAAAACTTCGCCACCCTTCTCATGGCTCATGACGAAAGACAACAAAGGCCGCTACCTGATGTTTTTAAATAAGAGTTTTATAGATACGCCATGATCGTGCGCGCGAAGTGGTCATCACTAAAGAGGTGTCCTCGCCGATGGCAACGGGTCAGACAGGCTGCACGGCTCAGAACGGTTTAAGGGCAAACGTGTGATTTCACATTGAAGAACGCCGTTAGTTCAATCTGAACTTCGTCCGTCAATGCAAGGGGTCGTGACGTCCATCGCGCTACGCCTCATACGCACAGTCGCGCCGTACGCTCTGCCCTTGCTTCTCATGGAATCGCCAACCTGGTTGGGCCATTGCCTCCACACTCGTCTGTTGCCAAGCGCGGAGATACTGTCGAGACCCTCTTTTTGCATACCATCGCCGCTCCCTATCGCTGGATGGAAGGCAAGGAATATAGGGACTTTGCAGCCTGGCTGACCGGTAACGGCGACGGGGCCGCATCGTTGTTGGTCCGAAACGGCCGCATCCTTGTACCTTGTGCTGCGTCATTCATCCAGTCTGGACTCTCATCCTGTTTGTTTCGCCGCACTACGCCCTGATAGGCCCGCCGAACGCGGACACCACAACCATCAGCGCACCAAAAATCAGACACACCGGCCCAAAGATAAACCGTGTCGCCCAGTCGGCGCGGCGTTCGCCGAGGAGTTTGGTCCACATGGCACCACGGCCGTAGCTCATAGTCCAGGCGCGGAATTTAACCGACGCGAACATAAGCCAGCCCAGGAGAATGGCTAGTAGACCGAGGACGATCATTACGATGTTACCAATTGCCATGGGTGTGCTTTCCTTTGCATGCTTTTTCTTACAAGAGCCTATGCCAAGCTGGACGCCTCGTGTCCAGTCCAGCAAACGCCACAAGCGGGCGTTAGGACCAAAGCCACAGGCGTGAGATGCTGCCGTTTTGGCAGACACCGAGACAAGCCTTTTCATCGAACTGGAGGTACGTCACCCCGCCGCGCACAGAATTCCAAAGAGCTTTCATCATACGCGACGAATGCCGACAGGTCTCCAAATAGGTCCAATGAACCGACACCTTCGCCGACCCGAACATAGGAGTCTCCATGCGTTTTCAAGTTCTCTAGGATAGGCAAGGTGCGGCCGGCAATGTCCGCCTCTCATCCCCGCGCGGATGCCCTTACACGCAGCGTAGCGCGTCGGCACCGGAGGGGTAAACATGAGGAGTTTGTCAAGGGACAGCCCCTTTGTTCATCGCCAGCTACAGATAATGACGGGCGTAGGCCTCGATCCCGACCTTGCTGTCGCAGGTCAGAAAGCGTCCTTAAGTTCCGTCACCTGCATTTTCAGGACCTGCACAGATTTGCCGCCAGCTACAAAACGCAGGGAAGTGTAAGGCTTGCGGGGATACAACGTATCGGTCAATGCCGTGGCGCCTCCGTCAGCGAACAACTCGATCGAATCGTGATCCACGAACACCTTCATATCAATCACATCTGCGGCCACATTTCGGGGAGCCGAATGTACCGATGCGGCGAACTTGTCCGAAAAGTCGACCAGGCCTGACTTGCGTCGGTCGCTGAAAAACGAATTGGCTGTCGCGTCATATCCAATTTTGTAAATGTCGCCCGCATCATTGGACAGTTCAAGGTAAGCCATTGTTCCGTCAGCAGGCTTGGCGAACTGGACGTCGATCGAGGATTGCATCACGCTCTTGGCTGGCATGTCCACCGCAAGTGCCTCAGACACAGTCTGTGGAACGCTCGTGTAGGTTCTACCTTTCAGCCTGTCCACCTCCACCGCAGGCTCCGATTTCACAAGGTAGTTGGTCCCATCGAAATGCAGGGTCAGTTCACGAGGTAGCGTCATCGCTCCGCGCCACGCCGTCGTTGGCACGACCTGACCGTAGTCCCAATTGTTCATCCAACCCATCATCAAGGTACGACCGTCAGCCTTGGGCACATCGGACCAGGTTACGCCGGCATAATTGTCGCGGCCCCAATCGAGCCATTGCGGTCCCTTTGCACTCAGTTGGGCCGCATATTTCGGGTCCAGTTTGAAGTCACGGCCATCAAAATCACCGACGAAATACTGCGTGGCGGAGCCACCGTTTGGACCACCTGGATTCAGGCTCTGAATCAGGACCCATTTGGTTTCGCCGGTCTCCTTGACCTTCATGGGCAGCAGGTCGGGACATTCCCAAACCCCGCCATGGGCGCCAATCTCCTTACCGAAAGCACTGAGGAAGCTCCACGATTTTAGGTCGGATGACCGGTAGAATTCTGTGTGGTCCCCGACCGCCAAGGTCATGATCCAGGATTTCGATGCGGGGTGCCACATGACCTTTGGATCGCGGAAATCCGGCTTCCCTTCAGGCGGTACCAGCACAGGATTTCCTTTATATTTATGCCAGGTCTCGCCGGCATCAGTACTATAGGCAATCCCCTGGCTTTGCGGATAGGTCAGCCCGGCTTCCTTGAACTTTTCATTGTGGTACGTGTAAATGGCGACCAGGGGCGGGTTCGCTTTGGTGCCGAGGCCTGAGGCGTTATTCCAATCCACAACCGCACTGCCACTGAAGATCAGCCCATGCGCGTCCGGGGCCAGCGCGATGGGACGATCCTGCCAGTGCACCATGTCCTTGCTCACGGCATGCCCCCAATGCATCGGCCCCCATACGTTGCCGGCAGGATAATGCTGATAAAAGAGGTGGTACTGCCCCTTGTAGTAGACCAGGCCGTTTGGGTCATTCATCCATTGCCCAGGCGGCGTGAAGTGATAGGCCGGACGATAGGCCTCTCCGGTCGTTCTGAGCGGCGCCTTAACGACCCCCGAGGCGTTGGCTGCGGGAGCCTGAAATGCCAGGGCCGGTTGCGCCGCCAAAAGAAGTGCCAACACGCCCAGTGACGCGGAAAAAAGCCGGTTCATCATTCTTGTTTCCTTCTGTGGAGCACCTGGTCTTCGCCGGGCCTCTCGTCTGTATCGCGAGGTTATCACCGCGCAACATATAAGTCAATATTCCGGACTTATATGTTGCGCTACGCCGCCGGAACGCTCGGTCTGGGTGGGCCAGAGCCCCTCCCTGACAAGCGCAGGATCGTGATAGTCCGCGATTGTAAGCCATGCGCCACTGCCCAGGAGTTGTTGAGCGTCGAGCGTTGTGCGCACGCCAACCGTCTGAACGCCAGCGCTCCGGGCAGACCTTAGGCCCGCAATCGAATCCTCGAAAACCACGGCCTCCTTCGCGGTAACACCGGCCTCATAAAGCGCGCGCAAATAGGGCAGCGGATGGGGTTTGGGATGGGCCAGTTCGGAAGCGATAATCACAACGGAAAACCGCGTTTGGATCCCCAGAACGGCTAACACGCAGTCGACATCAGCGCGCGGCGCGTTGGTCACCAAGGCCAAGGTGGCGCTGGACGCCGCAATCGCGTCAAGATACTCAAGAAGGCCCGGCAGCGGCGCAAGGCGACCCACGGTTTCGCGGAATCTTGCCTCCTTCAATGCAACGAGGTCCTTACGCATGTCATCCGACATGTGCGGAAACAAATGCGCAATAACGGCTGAGGTCGTCTGGCCGGCAAACTGATGGTCAAAGGTCTCCTGATCAACAACCCTTCCGTTTTCTTGCAGCAGGGTTTGATACGCGGCCATGTGAAGAGGCTCGGTGTTGCAGAGCGTACCGTCCATGTCGAAAAGGAAGGCTTTTGGCAGGGACATAGTTACTGTGCTTCTAGCTGCGTGGCTTTCGTCAGGGGGCTTGCGCGCACAGCCAAGCCGACCGCGCCCAAAACCCCTGCCCTGTCTCCCAGTTGAGCCGGTTGAATGAAGGCCTGAAGCGACTCAGGTTGCTTGAGGGCACGCAAATAACCGCCCACCAGTCGGAAAAACTCCGCCCGGCTACGCGCAATCACCTCCGGCTTCAGCCCCACGCCTCCACCGATCAGAATCCGCTGTGGGGCAGCGATCATAGCCATGTTGACGTAGAGCTGGGCAAGGTAGTCACCGATTAAGAGCCAGACGTCGTGGTCGTCTGGTAGATGTTCGCCGCGCTGACCGGTGCGCGCCTCAATAGAAGGCCCACTGGCCAGCCCTTCCAGACAGTCCCCATGGAACGGACACATGCCTGGAAACGGATCCCTTCCGGGTTCGCGGCGGATCAACATATGCCCCGCTTCCGGATGCAGGAGACCGTGTACGGGTTTGCCGTTGACGTACAACCCAGCGCCAATGCCCGTGCCCACGGTGACATAGGCAAACGTGTCTAGCCCTCGCCCGCCTCCCCATTCGGCCTCACCAATGGCGGCGCCATTGACGTCCGTGTCAAGCGCCACCGGGATGTCCGGGAAATGGGCTTTAAGCAACTGTACGATATTAAAACCGCGCCAATGAAGTTTCGGCGTTTCGTAGATCACGCCGAACTCCGGATGTGCCGGGTCGACCTGGATCGGCCCGAAGGAGGCCACACCGATACCCCGGATCGTCGGATAGAGCGCCAGATATTGCTTCACCTGCCGGACTATGGCCGCAGATGTCGCTTCCGGCGTTTCGGTTGGAAATCTGACGAGTTCCGTTAGGTCATTCGGCCCCGTTCCCGCGGCCATGACGACCTTCGTGCCGCCAACTTCAATACCAATAAACATAGTTTTACTCGTTATAAGGGAAGGATTTAAGCGGTTTGTCGACGGACGCAGTCGCAAACTTAATGACCGATGGAACGTTCCATGTCCTCAAGTGCGACTCCCTTCGTTTCAGGAAATAGCTTCCAGACAACAAAGAACTGAACGAGCATCGCGACGGCGAAGAAAATAAACGGTAGCCCCTTGGAATAAGCCGCCACCAGAGGAAAAGCTGTCGCGATAATGGCGTCCATGAACCAGTGTGTAGAAGAGCCAAGGCCTTGCCCGCGTGAACGCACTTCGGTCGGGAAAATTTCGGAAATGTAGACCCAGATGACAGCGCCTTGCGAGAACGCGAAGGACGCGATGAAGAGGATGAGCATCCACAGGAGATAGCCCTGGTAGGTGCCGGTCAGTTGGATGTAGGCCGTCGCCGCCAGAGAGATGACGAGCCCAACCGAACCAATCAACAGGAGCGTCTTGCGGCCAACCCGATCGATGACGGTGAGAGCCAGCAAGGTGAAAGCCAGGTTCGTCGCACCGATGATGATCGATTGCAGATCGGCCGAGACCTTCTCAAAGCCGGCAGCAGCAAAGATGTCATTGAGATAGTAGAGAATGGCGTTGATGCCGGACAATTGGTTGAAACCGGCGATGGCAATCGCCAGCAACATGGGTTTTGCGTAGGTTTTCCACGACAAGCGCACTTTCTGTCCGTTGTGCTGCTCGTGCTTGGCCAGGTATTGGTTGAGTTCAACATCGGGTGAGGCCACGCCTATACGCGCCAATACACTGCGCGCTTCGTCCACCCTGCCCTTGACGGCCAGCCAGCGCGGGCTATTCGGGATGGTGTACAGGAAGATCCAAAGAATAAGCGACGGCACGATGGTGACGCCAAATTTCCAGCGCCATTCGTGATCACCGAGTTCCAAAGTTCCGATCAGATAATTGCTGAGGTAGGCGACCAGAATACCGAAGACGATGTTTAACTGGAACATACCAACCAAGGCCCCACGGTTCTTCGCCGGGGCAATCTCGGCCAGATAGGTCGGCGCCAGCACGGACGAAGCACCGATCGCCAAGCCGCCCAGAATGCGCGATGCGATGAGGATCGGCAGCGAAGGAGCGAGAAAACAGCCAATGCCGGAAATGATATACATGACGGCAATGGCAATGAGGCAATTTCTGGCGCCGAACCTGTCGCCTGGGCTTCCAGCGAACAGAGCCCCTGCCAAGGTGCCCCAAAGTGCGCTCGACACAGTGAAACCCAGGGTCGCCGGATCTAAATTGAAAGCTTGCGTCAGCCCCTGGGTGGTTCCCGCGATGACAGCAGTATCAAAGCCGAACAACAGTCCAGCCAATCCGCCCACGAATATCCCTCGTACCAGCGTCGAGTTCATACTATGTCTCCTACCTAAACGTTTTTTTTGTGCTTCTAAAAAAAGGAGCGCGGCAGAGCATGCCGCGCTCGAAAGTCCAGGGAGGGAAAGTCCAAATCAACCGCAACGCCTATCGAATGGCCCTGGAGAAAAGGCCGTCGTACCCGCCTCATGTCATCTTTCCAAACGCCTGCTTTCACGCGGCAGGATTGGGCCTGACTGAAACAGCCTTCAGTGTTACAGTCGACATGGGCCAGATATAATACCACGCCACTTCGACCGGGCACGATGAAATTAAACATCAAGGCGAAGATTAAGTCAATATACCGGACTTATATAAATTGCGCCCTTTTGATTTTTTGCAGAGCAAGCTATCGTAAGGTATAAAAATCACGTCACCGATGGACCGTGCGGACACGCAAATCCATATGCCTTCGACCTCTTGAGGGGATCTGGAAGCGCTTGATAGAATAGAGAACAGAAGCTCAACGCATGAACACGCAGAAGTTAAATCGCGGATCGAATATCGTCGCGGTTGGCGCATACAACGAACGTTTGGTCCTGTCGATTTTGCGATCCAGGGGGGCTTTGTCCAAGGCTGAACTCACGCAGCAGACGGGCTTGTCGAAGCAAACCCTGACCGATGTGATCGGCCGCCTTGAAGGTAATGGCCTCTTGCTGCGAGGTGAGCCGATTCGCGGCCGGATCGGCCAACCGCAAGTGCCATTTACCCTCAACCCGGACGGCGCATACTCAATCGGTTTCAAGATCGGCCGTAAAAGTTTCGAACTCGTCCTTATGGACTTTTCGGGCAAGGTGCTGAAATGGATTCGCCACGGCATAGACTATCCGACTCCCGATCAGATGATAAGCTTTGTCCGGACGGCGTTAAAGGCGGTTTGCGAGGCCTTTCCGCCATCGGTCATGGACAAGGTCATCGGTATGGGGGTCGCCATGCCCAACGAGCTCTGGCGTTGGGGGCCGGAATTCGACGCGCCCGAAGATGAGTTGATGGCCTGGCACGACTTCGATGTAAAGGCAGCGCTGGAAGGGCTGGCGGACGTTCCCGTTACTATCTGGAACGATGTCGCGGCAGCCTGCACAGGCGAGCTCACCTTCGGGAAAGCGGAAAAATCCAAAGATTTTTTGTATATCTACCTTGGCACATTTCTCGGCGGCGGCGTCGTTCTCAACGGAAAGATCCTGCGTGGGTCACGCCTGAAAGCCGGTGCTGTAGGCTTCATGCTGGCACATGCCGCCGCTTCCACGACGGAGAGCCGCCAACTTTTATCCGTCGCCTCGATCATTACGCTCGTGCATAGCCTGCGCGAAGCCGGTCAGGATGCAGCAGAAATATGGAATCCGGACGACGACTGGTCGACCATCGACGCCTTTGTGGGGCCGTGGGTTGAGCAGATCTCATCACACCTGGCGAGCGCCTTTATAAACGCAAGCGCTATTCTGGACGTCCCGCAAATCGTTATCGACGGCTCACTTCCTGAACGTGTTCGCGGCCGGATCATCGACCGGACAAGAGAACAGATCGGCCTGCATCCAACCATCGGCCTGTCACCGTTCGAAGTCGTTCCCGGAACGCTTGGATACTTTGCCCGTGTCATAGGGGCAGCCAGCCTACCCATGCAGGAGCGGTTTGCTGAAGATCTCGAGGCTCTGCTCAAAAGTGTGCCCGTGCAAGCTTAGGGGCGGCGCTCACGTACTGTGCCGCTCAAGGCCAGGGGTGTCGGCTTGGCATAGACCGAAACGTCTGCGAATCTGACGTCATAGTATCGGAAGCTCAGGGCTCGGAAGTCGTTGATATAGGCGATTCCCAGGCCCAACCTTGGATCTATGACCAGATCGACCGTATAGTGGCCATCAGCCGGCGTCGGGATAGCGACCATCGGCGCCTCCGTCGCGCCGCCGTTCAGAAGAAACGTGGCCTGGCCGTTTTGCGTATCGACCTTCAGCAGGCTTGTCAGATTGTTATCGCGCCTTTGAAGGCTATGCCGAATTCGCTGCCGGGGACAACCTGGATGTCGAGATGCGTAAGTGTGGCCTTTCCGCCCTCCCCTATCGTCGCGCTGCCGATAGACAGGGGGCGGGTCTGAGTGTTGAAGGTCTGCGCCAGGATATCGGGGAGCCATACAGCGAGTTCACCATCGGCGCGGCATTTGACGGCATGCGTCACCAGGTCGCCGCCCCAGTCCAAAGCCCCGGCATCGGTGTGGCCGCGCTCGTGAGCGAGCCAGCCAAACAAGAGACGATTGTCGTTGGTTCCAGCTGTCTTTCCGGCATAGAAGGCCTTTGCGTCGAGCGCGTCGTAGCTCCGATAGGCATAAGGGCCAGAACTCTGGCTAGCCGTAAGCACGCGGACCTGCCGGGCGTTAGATCGCTGATCCGAATACAGCAGATTCCAATGACTGCATTGATTGAAGAGATCAGGTAACTCGAGGTTTAACGGGCTGTCCTCAGTGTAGAGCGGTGTTTCGGCCGTCCAGCTTGTCATATCAGGGGAACTGTACCGGGCATGACCGCCTTCGCGCCCTGCCGCGAGGCAAGGATCATCCAATAGGCATGTGCCTCAGCATTCCAGAAGACGAACGGGTCGCGGAAATCCATGGCATCGTATTGCGGCGTCCCAGCAAATCCAAAGCTCGCGACCTTGGCCCATGGGCCGTTGAGACTGGCGGCGCGCGCCTGCATAACGATTTCCTTAGGATTGGCGGCCGGATTATGCCCCGTATAGAAAAGCCGGTATCCTCCTGAAGGGGCGGCGATCCCACTGCCACTTCCGAGCCAGGCGTCGGGCGCGCTCGTGTCACCCACCGGTAACGTTAAAGCCGGGGCTTTCCAGGCCACCGCGTCATTCGTCTGCGTCATCCAAAATGGGTGACGCCATGCGACTCTGTTTAAATTAAGATACCTCACCTAATTGAACCTCAATCCATACCACCTATGTCATATTTGCAACATTTACGCATTGGCGCTCCACTGCAGGAAAATATCCCACACTCCAATCCGTGGCTATTTGACTATGTCAATATGATTGACATAGTCCCTGAGGGAGTGCCAAGCTTACGATTGGAATTACAGAAGGCGGGATGAAATGCTTAAAGGAATAAACCCCATTGTCGGCCCTGACCTGCTCGCGATCTTGCGTGAAATGGGCCACGGTGATGAGATTGCCATTGTCGATGCCAATTACCCGGCGCTCAGCCATGCGCGGCGTCTCGTTCGGATGGACGCGACGGACGCACCGACAATCCTGAAAGCGATCTTGTCTCTGATGCCCCTGGATCGCGACGTTCCTGAAGCCGCGTTCAGGCCCTGCGCTTTCGGTGACTGTGATCGTATCGAGCCGATCTACGAGGAATTCCAGGCGGCCATTGATGAAAATGACAACGGGATACGCCTGACCCCCATTTCGGGGCCGCCCTTTTACGATCGCATCAAGGCTGCCTTTGCCATAGTCGCAAGCGGGGAACTGCGGCTCTACGGGAACATAATCTTGCGTAAGGGCGTGATTTCGCCTGCCATCTAATCACGGGACGGCGGTTCTCACAGCCCGTTGACTCGCCCAAGGCAATACAGTGTTACAGCTTCACAGCCCCACGGTGTACAACTTGTGCCGCCGGCTCGCCGGTGGTCTCATTGATGACCGGCGACACCACCTTTGCGCTATTATTCGGGTCAAATGAGACCTCTCGTCAAGGCAGCGTCGTCTGATTTTAAGGTGACGAAAGGTTAAGCCCCCTTTCGACGGGGCGCGCTTCAGCCGGCTCAAGTCTTGCCTGGCAATCGCCACGCGATATGCCAAAAATCCCCTCACCTTGCTGGCTACTTCAAAAGTGTAGCGGCAGACGTTCTGATCAGGTCGCCTAGTCTACGGCCTGATCAGAACGTCTGCCATGACGGTTTCTGCTGCGGACGTGAATCATATTCCTCACGCGACTTACGAAACTGATCCGAATTTTCGACGACCCATGTCCAAAGCGGGATCATACGGACGAGCAATCCCATTCCCCAATCGGTAAGCTCGTATTCCACGCGTGGCGGCATCTCCACGAGATCATAGCGTGTGACCAAACCGTCTCTCTCAAGCTGACGAAGCGTACGTGTCAGCATTCTTTGGGTAACCCCGTGCATTCTGCGTCCGATATCGGCATGGCGTAGCCTGCCATATACGCCCAAGGTGTGGATGACGCCCAGCGACCATCTGTTCCCTGCGTGGGTCAGAACTTCGCGTCTTACCCCGTCCTCGTCTTCGCGAAGACCGTCGCAGACAGCTTGAGCATAGCTCAGGATTTCATCTCTCGTCAGTGTCCTACCCTCCGGTATCACGCATGTACCTTCTTACGACCGCTTTTGAACTATGCCATTTACCCGGTCACATCAACGATGAGAATAGGAAGGATTTCCGAATGAACTCTTCGCAAACAGTAAAATCACAGTCGATCCTGGTCATTGGTGCCGGAGAACTCGGCATGCCGGTACTACGCAATCTGGCGCGCAAAGCCAAGGATCATCAAGGAGCGACGATCAGTGTCCTGTTGCGAGCGGCAACAATCGAGTCGAACGACCCGGTGAAACGGCGTGAGGTCGCCGAAATACGCGAATTGGGTATCGAGATCGTTACCGGCGATATCCTCGCCGCTTCCATAAGTGAGCTGGCAGCTATCTTTGCACCTTTTGACACCGTGATCGGATGCGCAGGCTTTTCCGCTGGCCTGGACGCTCCCATGAAACTTGCCAAGGCTGCCCTCGAAGCCAACCTCAAGCGATATTTCCCGTGGCAGTTTGGCGTCGATTTCGACGTCATCGGGCGTGGTAGTCCTCAGGACTTGTTCGACGCACAGATCGACGTGCGGGAGCTCCTCCGTGCCCAGGACAAAACGGACTGGGTCGTGATCTCCACGGGCATGTTCACGAGCTTTTTGTTCGAACCGATATTTGAGGTCGTCGATCTTGAGAAAAACGTGGTCAAGGCTCTGGGCAGTCTGAATACGGAAGTTACGCTGACAACGCCTGATGATATCGGAGCCTTGACCGCAGAGGTCGTCTTTGCTCAACCGACGATCCGCAACGAGATCGTCTATCTTGCAGGTGACACAGTCACCTACGGCGAGGTTGCTGAGACGCTTCAGACCGTTCTTGATCGCCCGTTCACCAAAGCAGAATGGACCGTACCGCAGCTGAAGGCGGAACTTGCGCAGGACCCTGATAATCACATCATGAAATATCGGGCGGTCTTTGCCGAAGGCAGGGGCGTGGCATGGCCGAAGCGCGATAGCTTTAACGCGCGGAATGGTATCAAAGTTGAGACCGCCGAAGAGTGGATGCGAGAAAACCTTCGCTCCTAATGGCGATGGTGGTTTGGGTAGCAAAATTTAAAGGAAAAGCTCCATGAGTAGCCTCAAACATAAACATGGCCTTGCGACGCGCATGGCTCTGTTGGCCACGGTTAGCTTGTTATCATTTTTGACGGCAAATTTATCACGGGCCGAGGCGCCGTCTACGCCCGGTGCTGCAGCGACGACCCAGCCCTGGATGAACACGACATTGGATCCAGACACACGCGCGCGCCTCGTCCTGGCGCAAATGACCCAGTCCGAGAAGCTATCACTCCTGCATGGCTACGGCGGGCCTATCTCACCTAAACGCAAGGGCACGACTGCAAATGGCGGGGCTGGTTTTGTGCCAGGGATACCCCGTCTAGGTCTCCCCGATCTCAATATGGCGGATTCGACCGTTGGCGTGACTCGCGGGGCAGCAACGAGCCGCTACTCCACTCTGATGCCGGCCGCGATCGCTGAAGCGGCGTCTTTTGATCCACAAATAGCCCATGAATATGGGGCATTGATCGGCCGGGAACTCCGTGCTCAGGGTTACAATACGTCTCTCTCTGGTGGGGTCAATTTGATGCGCGAGCCTCGTAATGGCCGGACGTTTGAATACCGTGGCGAGGATCCGGTGCTCGCCGGCGTCATGGCGGGGAACTTCCTGGTCGGATTGCAGAATGAGCACGTTATTGGTGATATCAAGCACTTTGCGGTGAATGATCAAGAAACCGGTCGTCAGGTCAATAATCCAGTCATGAGCCATCGGGTTTTGCGTGAAAGCGATCTGATGGCTTTTGAAATCGGGGTCAAGATCGGTAATCCCGGTATGGTCATGTGTTCGTACAATCTTGTGAACGGCGACTATGCCTGCGAAAACGACTATCTGCTGAACCAGGTGTTGAAGCGCGACTGGCAGTTTAAGGGCTTCGTTTTATCGGACTGGGGCGGTGCGCACTCTACGGCGAAGGCTATGAATAGCGGCCTGGATCAGGAACAACCAGACGACAAATATTTCGGCGAACGGCTCGCCGCCGCTGTAGCCGCCGGCGAAGTGCCGCAATCCCGCATCGACGATGCCGCTTTGCGCATTGTACGCACCCTGTTTGCTTCTGGTGTTGTGGACAATCCACCGGTGACTATGGTCGTCGATATTGATGGTGGCCTCGAAATTTCTCAGATGGCCGCAGAGAATGGCATGGTTCTTTTAAAAAATAACGGTGAACTGCCTATCGCTGCCACGGCAAAATCAATCCTGTTGGTAGGCAGTCACGCAGATGTCGGGGTCTTGACCGGCGGGGGCTCCGGCCAGGTCGACCCTCCAGGTGGCAGTGCAGTCAAAGCCGAGACATCTGTCTCGGATCAAGGTGCCGCAGGTGTCTTTAGCCGGGGGCCAATTTGGTATCCATCCTCGCCCCTTAAGGCGCTCAAGGCCCTTCGACCCGATGCGAACATAATCTATGACTCAGGCAACGATCCCCAAAAGTCGGCAGAATTGGCAAAAACGGCGGATCTTGTCATCGTCTTTGCGAACAAGCCGGCGGGCGAAGCCGTCGACCTGCCGGATCTTAGTCTGCCCGGAAATCAGGACGGATTGATCAAGGCCATAGCCACCGCTAATAAGCACACCGTGGTCGTCCTTGAAACCGGCGGGCCGATCACCATGCCTTGGCTGGATTTGGTTGGTGGCGTCATCCAAGCCTGGTATCCAGGCGCCCGCGGCGGCGAAGCCATGGCGCGATTAATGACGGGTAAGGTCAATTTCTCTGCAAAGCTGCCGATCAGCTTCCCGCGCTCAATTGCCGATCTGCCGAACCCTGTGCTCCCAGGGTCTACGCTTAAGACGCAAGGCTTGGTCGACGAAACCGGTGCCCCTGTAATGGATAGTTTGGGAAGGCAGCGCGTAGGGCCACCACCCTTTGATATCACCTATCCCGAAGGGGCCAATGTGGGTTATCGCTGGTACGAACTGAAGAAAATTAAACCCATTTTCGGATTTGGCTTTGGTCTGAGCTATACGAGTTACGGCTATGAAGGCCTAAGTGTATCCGCCGACACGGTGCATTTCACAGTCAAAAACACAGGAGCTTTTGAAGGTATTGAAACCGCGCAGGTCTATGCGCAACGCCCCGGTGACGTTGACGGCTCGACACGCCGATTGGTCGGCTGGACGCGCATTCCGCTAAAAACAGGAGAAAAGCGAACGGTCGACGTCAAAATCGACCCGATGTACATTTCGACATTCGATGAAAAGGCGAATGCATGGGTTCTCAAACCCGGGAAATATACCTTCTTCGTGGGCCGAGCCGCAAACGATACGCCTTTGTCAGGTTCGATCTCTGTCTTAGAGCCATAAGCATTACGTGATTTTCGGTCCGCAGGCGTCCAAAACACGACTATATCAAGCCAAGGACGCCTATGAGCGGGAAAGCACAATCAAGGCCATCGCACTTCCCTCCTTTCCCCGAGATGATCCAATATCCAATGCACGAAGGCGGTGATCCGGCCAAGCGGGCCGACTGGTCGAAGCCTGCCACCGTGCGCCGTGCGAACGGCGCGCCGCTGGGACGCACAGAGTTTGCCTGAAACATCAGCCTCGACATGTCTTATTTCGAGATCAAGGGGCAGGGCAATTACACTTGGTCGCAGCGCTATATAACCGCTTTTATCGCCTAGCTTATCCGACGCATCGTAGAGACCATCAGGATGGGAAGGGTCTCTACCTAGTACTACAGTTGCGCATAATGGAAAATCATGATTCCCTTTCGTTGGTTAGGATGAGCGGAGATTGTCATGAGTGTGTCAGATTGGGTGGGTACAGGGACTAACTGGCGCGAAGCGTTGACGGAGATGAAGGCGGCGATTGCTCCAGCGCTTAAGCGCTCAGAGCAACGCGCATCTGCCGGTGCCTTCATTGAAGGCCTTATGTCGCGGGCTGAGCGCAAGACAGGGTGGATGCTAGCGGAAGAAGCTGGGCTTGAGAGGCCCTATCGCATTCAATCCTTGCTCGGGCG
>NZ_AQWM01000023.1 GCF_000376105.1 Asticcacaulis benevestitus DSM 16100 = ATCC BAA-896 | reverse complement strand
GCGGCCTTGGCCGAACCCATGGTGATGGGGATATCGTCGCCGGGGAACTGGTAGGACGACAGAAGTTCACGAACTTCCATTTCAACCAGCTCGAGCAGTTCGCTATCGTCAACAAGGTCAACCTTGTTCATGTAAACCACCAGAGCCGGCACGCCGACCTGACGGGCCAGCAGGATGTGCTCGCGCGTTTGCGGCATCGGGCCGTCAGCGGCCGAAACGACCAGGATCGCGCCGTCCATCTGAGCCGCACCGGTGATCATGTTCTTCACATAGTCGGCGTGGCCCGGGCAATCGACGTGGGCGTAGTGGCGGTTGGCGGTTTCGTATTCGACGTGCGCCGTGTTGATCGTGATGCCGCGGGCCTTTTCTTCAGGCGCGGCGTCGATGTCGGCATAGTTCTTTGCCGTCGCGCCGCCGGACTTGGCGAGCGTGATCGTGATCGCAGCCGTCAAAGTCGTCTTGCCATGGTCAACGTGACCAATGGTGCCGATGTTACAGTGAGGCTTCGAGCGGTTGAATTTTTCCTTGGCCATAGGTCTAAGGCTCCGTATCGCCCAGTCGGGCAAGGGGTTAAAATCAGGTGCCCTTTCGGGCGGTTCGTATTTGGAGCGGGTAGTCGGACTCGAACCGGCATCCTCAGCTTGGAAGGCTGCTGCACTACCTTTGTGCTATACCCGCCCAAAAGGGCTAAGAATTGCCGCCCAAAGCTTGAGCGCCGCTTCATATCTTGTGATGTGAGGACTGTCTGACAATGACTGTGAGTGATGGTGGGGGAAGCAGGACTCGAACCTGCGAAGCTTACGCAGGGGATTTACAGTCCCCCCCCTTTGCCGCTCGGGACATTCCCCCAAACACTCACAAAGTCATTTGCCGGACGCCTTAAACTCGACCTTTCGAAAAAGGACAAGCCCAAATGTGAAAAAAACTTTTGGATAAATAGGTTTAGCCGTTAAAGGACTGCGCCAGATCATCTAAAAGCCTCTCAAGGCCTCAAATCGGAGCGCGTCTTATAGTGTCCTCTTTTCGTGAACGCAACGACCCCAAAGCCCATAAAGGCAAAAACAGGTCACAAAATTTTGTGGACAGGCCGAAAGCCCCTGCGGGCAAGCCTGCCCATGAGGCCAGGCGTGAGGATGAAAAGCGATCAAAACACAATAACAATCAACGCTCTAAGATCAGTGATGACGGCTGGCTGTGGGGCGTTCACGCGGTAGAAGCGGCGCTAAAAAATTCTTCGCGCACCAGCCAGTTAAAGCTGTTTTTAAGCGAGGAACGCGGCAAATCGGTGCCGCCGGCATGGTCGAAGCGCTCCGAAATTCGCATCTCGGTGTTACCGATGAGCGACATTTCGCGTCTGTTGCCGCAAGGCGCGGTGCATCAGGGCATAGCCCTGAATGCGCCGGTGCTGGAAGGCGATTCGCTGGAAACCCTGATGGAGGGCGACACGAAGAATGGCCTTCAGGTCATTCTCATGATCGATCAGGTCACCGATCCACAGAATATTGGCGCCATTTTCCGCTCGGCCGCCGCGTTCGGTGTGCAGGGCCTGGTCATGCAGGACCGCCACTCCCCGCCCCTGCAAGGCGTGCTGGCCAAGACGGCGGCCGGCGCCATCGACATGGTGCCCTTTGCGCGCGTCACCAACCTCTCTCGTGCCCTGGAATCCCTGAATGAGCAAGGCTATGTCAGCGTTGGTCTTGCCGGCGAAGGCGAGTTCAACCTGCATGAGCTTCTGGCGCAGCAAGGCTGGGGCGAATCGCTGAAAAAGCTGGTGCTGGTGCTGGGCTCCGAAGGCGAAGGCATCCGCCGCCTTGTGGCCGAACACTGCGATCATCTGGCGCGCATCCCCATGCCGGGCGGTTTCGAGAGCCTCAATGTCAGTCACGCCGCCTCGATTTCGCTTTATGAGGTCTGCGCGCGTCGGTAAGAATTGACATGCGCGGCCTATCCCTTATCTAGGGTGAACAGCTCTTTTTAAGGTGATCCCGTGGCGCTCGAGACCTCTTTCATGACTATCGATCCTGTCCTGATGTCTCAAGGCCTGGCCCTTGTGCAGGTCATTTTTATCGACGTTGTGATGGCGGGCGATAACGCCGTGGCCGTTGGTATCGCCGCCGCCGGCCTCCCCGCCGACAAGCGCCGCCTCGCCATCATCTACGGCCTGATCGGCGCCGTGATACTGCGCATCGGCTTCGTCCTGCTCACCGTGCAGTTGCTGGCCATGGTCGGGTTGTTGCTGGCCGGCGGCATCCTGCTGTTGTGGGTGTGCTGGAAGATGTGGCGCGAACTGCACGAGCACCACGAGACCGAGCAGGCCGAAGCGCTGATCATGGCGGGAAACGCCAACCTGACCGACGCAGAGAAAGCCGAGCGCGACGCACAGCCCAAACAAGTATCAACCAAAAAGACCAAGACCCTTCTGTCCGCCACCCTGCAGATCCTGGCGGCCGATATCTCTATGTCGCTCGATAACGTGCTGGCGGTTGCCGGCGCCGCGCAGCACCACGTTGAAATTCTCGTTTTCGGCCTCTTGCTCTCCATCGCCGCCATGGGCGTGGCCGCCAACCTGATCGCCAAGGTACTGCACAAGTACCGCTGGATCGCCTTCGCCGGCGTGGCGGTCGTGCTGTTCGTGGCGCTGAAGATGATCTGGGAAGGCGGTCACCAGATCTGGGAGTTTGGCCATTGCGACGCCACGCTCAAATGCGTGCCGGTCATGACGCAGGACGTTGTGGTGTGGTGGAAAGAGTTTTTCGGTGGGCTGTTGGCGGCGAAATAGGATACGCAGTATCTGCCGACTTACGGTTACTGCAATTGGGGTTAATCGTAGCTATGAACACATTTAAGGCTTTTCTGCTGTCGCGGCGCTCATGGCTGAGAAAAAGAGTCCGGGAAAACACCGGCTTTTTTTATGGCCTCATCAAAGGCTCGCCTTTTGTCGGGCGCAGATTGGGCTTGAAGCTTCTGTTTGACCTCAACAGCACGATCGATAAGTCCCTGCTGGCCTTCTGGTCCTACGAGAAGAAGCAGCAGGATATATTGTTCAGTTCTGCACGGGCCGGTGTCCGAAGCGGCGAGCGAACCATTTTTCTCGACATCGGCGCCAACTGGGGCGTTTACGCGCTCGTAGCTGAATCTTCCAAAATTTATGATCGCATCATGGCTGTTGAAGCGGATTCACGTAACGCGTCTCAGTTACATGCCAATCTTTTTTTGAACAATTTGACGGATAAGGTCGACGTCATATGCGCGGCCGCTTCCGATTCTTCTACAACGGTCGAATTTAATCTGGCGCCCAATCGCAGCCGTGACGTGTCACGCGCCGGCGAAACCGTAAATCGTCCAGGTTGGGAAAAGAAAACCGTGCCGGCCGTCAGGATCGACGACCTCGAACAGATGAGCGGAGGGTTTGTCGTGGGCAAAATCGACGTGGAAGGCTTTGAAGACAAGGTCATCGACGGTATGAAGAACCTCCTCACCCGCAACCGATGCTGCCTGCAAATTGAAGTTTTCGCCGACACACTGGAAAGATTCACTCACAAAATGACAGCACTCGGGTTTCATAAGTTCGACGAACTTAAGGACGATCGCTATTTCAAAAACTACTCATGACTATGTATTAAAGAAGGAGGGCCTGAAACCCTCCTTCTGCACTATTAAAAAACGTCTGGTGAGCCACCGATGCCTTTCGGGGACGGACCGTACTTATTCGGTCCCTGCGTTCCATCCATGAAACCGCACTCGATGAAGGTCCAAAGACCTCCGATAATCGGTATGAACAAGATAAGATACATCCAGCCCGATTTGTTGCGGTCATGCCAGCGCTTGGATACCAGACAAACACCGATCCAAGTCAGAAGCACAACACTGATCAGGTACACGAGCCCAAACAGAGGCGGAAACTCGCCACGCTCCAGATTGTTGAAAGCCCCCGTTGCGCCTCCAACGGCGCCTATGCCGACGCCAAAGACAAGACTGATCCCCAGCGACCACAGCCAATAATGCAGGCGGCGAATGCGGCCCTTAGCGCTGAAGAGTACATTTTTCCAATCATTCATGATCAATTCCTCGAAGTGTTGAAGCCGCACCTCGAAGCTAGCCATAAAAACAGACTTCGTAAACTTAAGAAGTCGTCAGGTTTCGCTGCCGCCGAAGCGCGTCGTCCATTCGGCCACCATATCGTCGTCGATCTTCTTGAACAGCACCTCGCCGGACTGCACCTGCGTCCCTGCTACCAGCTTGGTCAGCTCGGCTTTGGCGTCATCCGAAGGCCAGGCCAGCGGCAACTGAACACCCACGCAGTCCGCGATGCTTTGCGCGGCGAACGGAATGATCGGCTGGGCCAGAACAGCGTAAAGCCGTACCAGATTGAGGCCGTGGCGCACGATCACGCTGGCCCGTACCGTATCGGTCTTGAAGGCCGTCCACGGCGCGGCTTCCTGCAGGTATTCATTCCCCAGCACCCAGATACGTCGCACGGCTTGCGCGGCCTTGCGCATTTCCATAGCTTCGAAAGCTTCCGCCGCCTCGACCAGAAGCGCAGAGACATCGGCATAGAGCTTCTCTTCCAGCGGTCCCGCCTCACCGCCTTCCGGCACAACGCCATCAAACTTCGATTCGGTGAACTTTAGGATACGGTTGACGAAATTGCCGAGCACATCGGCGAGATCCTTGTTGATCGTCGCCTGGAACTGCTCCCAGGTGAACGACGAATCCGAGCTTTCGGGCGCATTGGCGATCAGATACCAGCGCCAGTAATCGGCCGGCAGGATGTCCAAAGCCTGATCCATAAAGACGCCGCGATTCATCGAGGTCGAAAACTTGCCGCCGTACCAGTTGAGCCAATTGAAGGCCTTTAGCGTATCGACCATCTTCCATGGCTCGCCAGAGCCCAGAATTGTGGCCGGGAAGCTGACCGTATGGAAGGCGACATTGTCCTTGCCCATGAATTCGACATAGCGAACATCATCGGCGCCCTGATCCAGACGCCACCATTTCTGCCAGCCGTCGGGGTTGCCTTGCGAGGTGAAATATTCCTTGGTCGAGCCGATATATTCAATCGGCGCATCGAACCAGACATAGAACACCTTATCCTCGAAACCGGGACGCGGCTTGCCATCTTTCGTAACCGGCACGCCCCATTTCAGATCGCGCGTGATACCGCGGTCGATCAGGCCTTCTTCAAGGTGCTTATTAGCGATGGAGAGCGCCAGTTGCGGCCACTCAGATTTACCGGCGATCCAGGCGCGCAATTGCGGCTCGACCTTGGTCTGCAACAGGTAAAGGTGGCGGGTATCACGCACTTCAAGATTACGCGAACCGGAAACCGCCGAATAGGGATTGATCAGGTCGGTCGGGTCAAGCAGACGACCGCAGTTGTCGCACTGGTCACCACGCGCCTTGTCGTAGCCGCAATGGGGACAGGTGCCTTCGACATAGCGATCCGGCAGAAAACGGCCGTCGTCGATCGAGTAGACCATCTTGTCGACGCGTTCTTCGATCAGGCCATTCTTATCCAGCGCCTCGCAAAAAGCTTGCGTAAGCTGGCGATTCTCCGGTGAGGACGAGCGGCCGAACCAGTCATAGCTGAGCCCGAAGGCGTCACCAGCGTTCTTCTGGATCAGGTGCTGCTCATCGCAATAGGTGCGGACATCCTGACCGGCCTTGGCGGCGGCCAGCTCGGCCGGCGTGCCGTGCTCGTCTGTGGCGCAGATGTACAAGACCTCATGCCCCCGTGCCCGCTGGAACCGGGCGAACACATCAGCCGGCAACATGGAACCGGCCAGATTGCCGAGGTGCTTGATGCCATTGATATAGGGAAGCGCGGACGTGATCAGGATGCGGGACATAAGGCTCTTTCAACTCTCTAATGATGAGAAGCCCGTGGTCATAAACCATTTTGGCGGCTGAAATATAGGGATGATCGCTATTTCTGCAAAAAAATCCACTCACAGGATATGGACAAGCCGCTCCGCCATCGGCATAAGGGCGATCCGCTAGTGCCGGCTTAGCTCAGATGGTAGAGCAGTTGTTTTGTAAACATCAGGTCACGAGTTCGATTCTTGTAGCCGGCACCAGCGCCTCTTCCGATAACGTCCGGAATTGATTGATTTTTTCAACAAAATCTGATACTTTGGCGGAATGGCGTCCGAGGAAATCCGACCGCGTCCGACCGCTTCCGGACAGTTTTTGGGTCAATTTGGGGGTCTTTTGACAAACTCCAAATTGGACGAGACCCCAAGAAAAATGAGCCTGACGGATTCAACGATTCGAAACGCCCAGCATCAGTCGAAGCCGAAAAAGCCGTACGACGCTGACGGTCTGTTCATGATTCTGACGCCGGCTGGCGGGAAATTGTGGCGCCTAAAATATCGCTACCTGGGTTGCACCAAGGTCCTCATGTTGGGCTCGTACCCAGAAATCAGCCTCAAAGATGCCCGAGCGAAACGTGATGATGCTCGTAAACTTATAGCCAACAGCGTTGACCCCGGCGCTGAGAAGAAGCGATTGGCCCGGCTGGCGACCTTGACGGCGGCCTGCACGTTCGGGGTCATATGCGAGGAGTTTCTTGAGCTTCAGAAGAGCAATGGCCGCTCGACGACGACCATGGTCAAAAACCGCTGGCTAGCAAAACAGCTCATGCCTGAACTCGGTAAGCGGCCAGTTACAGAGATTGAACCCTTTGAGGTGCTGTCAATCCTGAAGCGGGTTGAGCGTCGCGGTGCCCGCGAGACCGCCAAGAGGCTGTGCGAATTTGCCTGCCGGGTCTTCAATTTAGCTATTATCACCAGTCGAGCGAGGAACAATCCGGCTGCCAATTTGTCCGGCGCGCTCGCCTCACCGAAGGTCAAGCATCACGCGGCGATCACAGAGCCTCTTGCATTTGGTAAGCTGCTTCGCGATATCGAGGCGACCGAGGGCTTCATGACCTCCCGCCTAGCCCTGAAGATCGCCCCACACCTGTTTGTGCGACCTGGCGAGTTGAGAAAGGCGGAGTGGTCTGAATTCGATTTCGAGGCGTGTGTCTGGAAGATACCTGCACCGAAGATGAAGCAACGGGTCGAGCACCACGTTCCCCTCTCCCGCCAGGCCATCGAAATCCTGGCCGAGGTCAGCCAACTGACTGGGACCAGTCGATACGTTTTCCCGTCGATCCGCTCTACGATGTCGGAATACACCATAAACGCCATGCTCCGTCGCATGGGGTATGGCCATGACGTGATGACGGCCTACGGCTTCCGAAGCTCCGCTAGCACCCTTCTCAACGAATCGGGCCTTTGGTCCGCCGACGCCATCGAACATGCCCTGGCGCACAAGGAGACCAACAAGGTGCGTGCCGCCTATTACCGGGGCAAGCACTGGGATGAGCGGGTGAAGATGGCGCAGCGGTGGTCGGACCATCTTGATAAGCTGCGCCATGGGGCCACGGTTATTTCGATAAATGCCGCACTCGCCAAGCCACGAAATCTCGGTGGAATGCGGGCACCAGCAGTGATGGCGCCCAAAAAGCGGCGTATCCGAACCGTTTAGACAACCTATCTACAAGGGCGTCGCCTACACGCTTTTATCGTCACAACGATTGGTGCGCGAAAAGACATTGGCGCCTAGGCACTTCTTAGATAATCAAGTTTTGTCAGCCTTCCTTTCCTCGATTGCCGCCTTTGATCAGCATCCGGCGGGCGGCAGAACGCAGAAGCGCGTAAGAGTACAGTTTGTGGAACGGCAAAAGCATATGAAACCCGACACCTAGATACACCTCGCCGTTGGAATGGATGCGCTCGGGCACGACGGCACTCCCAAAATACAGCCTTGTCACGCCAGTGCAATGTGGCTCGCACATTAGCCAGGACCGCGTCTTTCTCTGGTAGTCGCACATCAATATCTGATTTTCCGTCCGGCCCTCCACCGTCCATGCGGCAAATGCGTCTGTGTCCCCCGCAGCTAGTACTCTCGCCTGTTCATCTGTAGACGGCTTTGCCACAAGCATCGTCAACACCAGACGCTCTGCTTTGAACAACGGCGTCGTGTAGAATGCCAGGATGTATTCCGTTAGGGAGACCACGCGAGGCAAGTCGAGACTGAAGCCATCTGTATACGCGCGCGCGTCCCGATAGGCCTGTAGCAAGCAGTCCGGTGGCAATTGCGATAGAGATGTCACTTTCATGGTAAGCGTCCGGTGGCTGTAAAAAATATCAAAAAGTGGCGAATGATTAGCTCAAACGCATTTGCTCGACTAGGCAATTTATGCTACCTTAACGCGTGAATTTTTAAGGGCGAGAATTATGGACAAGCTCATCCGAGCTTTAGCTGTCGTGTCAGGGGCTGCGTTTATAGCTTACACCGTCATCAGATATCTCGCACCTGAGAAGGCTCCTTTGGATCTCTCGTTCCTGGCATTTCCTATGGTAGTACTGAGTGTTATCTTCAGTCTTCAGAATATCAAGAGGCGTACAAAGGTGAAATGAAGCGGCTATCTAATTGTTCTTTTTAACAGCAGCTCGACAGCGCCGACTCCGTCTTCCAAGTTAATAGGTCGCGCAACTTGCTGCAATGGGCGCTGGCGAGCGCGCCAACGGTTTTCGCCAAATACTGCTTCGGTTCCAAACCACTGAACTTGGCCGTTTCGATTAGCGTCAGGACGTTGGCCGCGCGCTCCCCGCCGGCATCCCGCCCCTAAAAGCGGCCAGTTATTTCGGGAAAGTTCGTATCCCTCCGTAAGAGGCCACATTCCAATTGATCTTTGAATCTGTGATGCTGCGCTGTTAGTGACGTCCTTACGAGTGCAGGCTGCAAATTATGACGCGTGGAATTCTATTAAATGGACCGGAACGGCGGCGGAAATGGCATGATAGTCAGCGTCGCGAGATTGTTTCGCTGGCGTTTTCGCCTGGTTCGAGCGTGACAGCAGTTGCCCGGCAGTTCGACGTCGCGACAAGCCTGATTTACAGATGGCGGGATCAGTTTCTGGCGGCGAGCAGCGGCGTTTCTTTCAGTCCCGCTATACTTGCGGACGGGCCAGCCTGCCCTGGGTTGGAATCAGGTACGGTTTTGATAACAATCGACTTCAAAATCAACTCTCGTTCGCCATCTTAATCGCCTCATCGAACCGTCGGCGTGCGAGGTTCGCTTTGATGACCGGGATATCCTAGCGCTTGATGCTGCGGGACTGCGTGATTTCCGCCGTCATAAGATCAGCATGGTTTTTCAGGGTTTTGGTTTATAGTCGCACCTGAGCGTGCTCGATAATGTCGCCTTTGGCCTGGTCGCACGCGGCGAACCTAAAGCCGAGGCCGCCAAGGCGAGGGACTGGATCAAAACCGTTTCCCTCGACGGCTATGAAATCGCAACTCCCGACACCCTGTCCGGCGGTATGAAGCAGCGCGTCGGCCTTGCGCGGGCCCTGGCCACCGATACGGAGGTCATCCTGATGGACGAGGCCTTCAGTGCGCTCGATCCGCTGATCGGCGCAGATATGCAGGACCTGCTGCTCGACCTGCAAAAACGCATGAGCAAGACCATCGTTTTCGTGACGCACGATCTGGCCGAGGCCAGCCGGCGTGGCGACACCATCGCCATCATGAAAAATGGCGAAATCGTTCAGGTCGGCGCGCCGGCTGACATTCTGGCGCATCCGGCCGATGACTATGTCGCCCGCCTTGTGCAGGTCCAGACGCGTTAATCGGGCTTGTTTAGACCGTCGAGGTCTATTTCGGAAGCGTTGAACCTAGCAGGAAGACCGCAAATTCCGGCGCTTTGCTGATCCAATGCCGTTCAATCCGCAGGCCAGCTTCGGCGGTCAAGGCAGCGAAGCTGGATGGAGTGAACTTGTGGGAGTTCTCCGTGTGGAGGCGCTCACCGGCCTTGAAGGCGAAAGTATGGCCGGCGGCATGGACGATCTGGTCAATGCGGCTGACCAAATGCATTTCCATGCGCGCAAAGTCCAGGTTCCAAACCGCCTGATGGTCGAAGGCGTTGAGATCGAAGGTGCCCGACAGTTCGCGATTGATCCGGCGCAGCAGATTCTTGTTGAACTCAGCCGTCACGCCCGCCGCATCGTCATAGGCGGCGACCAGGGTGGCTGGGTCCTTGACCATGTCGGCGCCGATGATCAGGCGTGCATCAGGCCCAAGCATAGCGCGCATGGTCTTCAGCAACTGTCGTGCTTCAGGTGGGGTGAAATTGCCAATGGTCGAGCCAGGGAAGAAGCCGACCACTGGACGTCCGGCAAGCGCATGCGGTAGATCCACGGCCGTGGTGAAGTCGCCGACAACTGGCGTCACCACCAGCGACGGGTAATCGCGGTTGAGGCGCAGAGTGGCATGACGCAAGGCATCGTCGCTGATATCGATCGGCACATAGGCAGTGATTTGCGCTGCGGCATCGAGGAGCAGACGCGTCTTGACGCTGGCGCCGCTACCGAACTCGACGAGCACGGCATCGGCCGGAATATCGGCAACCAGTTCCGGCGCGATGGCCCTCAGCAGGGCTGTCTCGGTCCGAGTTGGATAATATTCCGGTGTGCGGCAAATGGCTTCGAAGAGGTCTGAGCCGGTGGCATCATAAAAGTATTTCGGCGACAAGGTCTTTTGCCGTGCCGACAGCCCGGCCACGACATCGGCGGCAAAGCCTGAGTCTTCCACAGTCTCGGGAGCCGTCTCCGCGGTGAGGTCTCGCGCCAGCCGGACGCCCGAACGCATCCAGCGCTGTTCCGGCTTGAAGAAGTTGCGATAGGTTGGCCGCGCATGCCCCGCCGGCGTAAAGCTGGCGCCACCGCGCAACACCATCTGGCCACTCATGAACTTGCCATTGTATTCGCCGACGGCGCCAGCGCTCGCATGAAAGCCGGGATACGGTAGATAGGCGCTGGATGTCCATTGCCAGCCGACCGTGTCGGTCTGTTCTAAAGCGCCGTCACTGGCAGCCGCTTCCCATTCGAATTCGGTTGGCAGACGGGCACCGGTCCAGCGCGCAAAGGCATCGGCCTCATAAAAGCTGATATGGGTTACCGGCGCAGCTGTGATGACGGGATCAAGCCCGCGCAAGCTCAGCTCGCTCCAGCCATCCGTTGTCTTGCGCCAGTAAAAAGGTGCCGTCCAATCGTGCGCCTTAACCTGTGCCCAGCCGTCGGACAGCCACAGGTCGGCGCGGGCATAGCCGCCATCCGTCATGAAGCCGAGCCATTCGCCATTGGTCACCAGCCGGTCGCTGATCTCGAACGGTTGCAGCCAGACCTTGTGGCGCGGCCCTTCGTTATCGAAGGCAAAACCGGCACCGGCATGACCGATCTCGACCAGACCGCCCGGCCGCAGCTGGAAATGACCGGGACGGCCCGTCTCGTCGGTCTGCCAACCCGGATCATAGGTCAGGGCCATCGGCGACTGGCTAAACAGGTGCTGGATGTCCATCAGCAGCAGCTCCTGATGCTGTTCTTCATGCGCCAGCCCCAACCGGACCAGATCTGATGTCGCGTCATCGAGGTCATCCTTGAGCAGGGCCTGCATATGGGTGTCGACATGGCGACGATAGGCCAGGATATCGTCAAGCGGCGGCCGGGTCAGAAGGCCCCTTTGCGCACGCGGTTGGCGGGCTCCGAGCGCTTCATAGTAGGAGTTGAACAAGAAGGCATAGTCCGCATCAAAGATGGTATAGTTTGTCCGCCCCGTCAGCAGAAAGGTCTCGAAAAACCACGTGGTATGGGCCAGGTGCCACTTGGCCGGGCTGGCGTCTGGCATGGACTGGACCACCATGTCCTCGGGTGTCAGCGGTCCGATCAGGTCGAGCGTGTGACGGCGCATAGAGGCGTAGCGATCAAGCCATGTCTCGCAGGACGCGTAGCGCAACTGGCAGGTGGCGGTATTCATGGCGAATGGCCTTTCGTGATCTGGCGCTGTGTGGCCTGGACTATAAAGGAGTACGCGGGAGATCGGGTGAGCGTTACTGCTGAGCGATGGAATCGACGCGGTCGGGATAGAAGGCGAGATGTCCGGCGATCTGGCGGACGCTGTCGAAAGGATGTGCGTAGGACCACACGGCGTTGACAGTCTTGTCGCCGCCGGCAGGGATGGTGAAATAGGTACAGTCGCCCTTATACGGGCAATAGGTGGTGTGGTTGGTCGCTTCCAGCAAGGACATGTCGGCGTCTTCGCGCGGAATATAGATCATCGCCGGATAGCTGGCTTCTTTCAAATTAAGGGCGCGATCGCTTTCGACGATCACCTTGCCGGCGACTGTGACGACAACATGGTGGCGGTTCGGCGTGATGGTGATTGGATGATCGGGGCCGGGAATTCTGACGGGCTTGTCGTTCATTGGCTTTGTCTCCTTTGCCAGGCCGTATAACGACAGGCGGGAAATAAAAATTCCAGCCGGGATGTTCATCCCGCATTGTGCCGCTTCTATGAACCTGTAGAGTTCGGTCCGGGCAGGGCGATTTATAGCCGCACAAGCGGCTTTATAGCCGCACAAGCGGTCAGTTTCTGGCAGCGGTGACGCCACCGTCGCTGGCCAGCCTTCTCACAGGGAGTTGCGCACATGAAAACTTTTGATGCCATCATCATTGGCGCAGGCCAGGCCGGCCCGCCCCTGGCCGGTCGGCTCACCGCAACCGGGGAATCGGTCTGCCTGATCGAGCGTAAATATTTCGGAGGCACCTGCGTCAATACCGGATGTATGCCGACCAAGGCCCTCGTCGCCAGCGCCTATGCAGCCCATCTGGCGCGCCGGACAGGCGATTACGGCGTCACCATCGAGGGCAACATCTTCATCAACATGGAAAAGGTCATGGCCCGTTCGCATCAGGTGACGCTCAACGCCCGCAGCGGCGTCGAAGAATGGCTGAAGGGCATGGAAACCTGCACGGTCGTCGAAGGGCATGCCCGTTTTGAGAGCCCGACCACCATCCGAGTCGGTGACGACCGGCTGACCGCGCCAAAGATCTTCCTCAATGTTGGGGCCCGCGCCATCGTGCCGGGGATTCCCGGCCTGAAGGACGTGCCCTATCTGACCAACAGCTCAATCGTGACCCTTGATCGCGTGCCGGAGCACCTGATCATCCTGGGCGGCAGCTATATCGGGCTGGAATTCGCCCAGATGTACCGCCGCTTCGGTGCACAGGTCACCATTATCGAAAAAGGCGAGCGCCTGATCGTACGCGAAGATGCCGATATCTCCGATGCCATCCGTAAAATACTGGAAGAGGAAGACATCGCCATTCATACGGGCGCGGATATACTGAATGTTTCGCAAGAGGCTGGCGGTATCACAGTGCAGACGACCGGCGGCGAGATCACCGGCTCTGATGTGCTGGTGGCTACGGGGCGCACGCCCAACACCGGCGATCTTGGGCTGGAGGACGCGGGCATCGAACTGGACGAGCGCGGCTACGTCAAGGTCGGTGACGATCTCCAGACCAATGTCCCCGGCATATGGGCGATGGGCGATTGCAACGGCAAGGGCGCCTTCACTCATACGGCCTATAACGATTTCGAAATCATCGCCGCCAATTTGCTCGATGGTCAATCACGTAAGGTCAGCGACCGTATTCTCGGCTACGCACTTTATATTGACCCGCCGCTTGGCCGAGTTGGGCTCACTCAAGCGCAGGCGGAGAAAACCGGCCGGCCATTACTTGTCGGTCATCGTCCGATGACGCGCGTGGGGCGGGCCACGGAGAAAGGCGAGACCAAGGGCTTCATGAAGATTGTGGCCGATGCCGAAACGAAAAAAATTCTCGGCGCCGCGATCCTTGGCACCAGTGGCGACGAAGCTATTCACGGTATTCTCGACATCATGAATGCGGACGTGGCGTTTTCCGAACTGCAATGGGCGGTCCCTATCCACCCCACCGTATCCGAACTCCTGCCGACGCTGCTTAACGAGATGACGCCACTCAACCGCTAGGTTTTTAATTGTAACTATCCTGCCGCCAGACGGATTGAGGCCCGCCTTGGCTTCTCAAGCTCGACGCGCGTTCCGGTCGATCGCGTCTATAATCAACGGAAGCAGAGACGCTGGGAGATCGTGCCCCATACCATCGATAAGCATGAACTCAGCTTTTGGGATTACCTTGGCCGTATCCTGACCACACGCCGGGAGAAACAGTGGGGCGTCTGCGCCGTGGATCACGAGGGTCCTAACGGAGATAGTGGCAAGTCTAGAACGCCGATCTCCGGTTACAGCAATGGCCGTAATCTGGCGGGCGGTGCCTGCCGGATCGAAGGCTCGCTTCGCTTCTTCCAGCGCCAGTGCGCGGCTGGCGTCTTCATCGAACGGATAGCCTGTTCCGGCAATGCGTCGGGCGAACGCCAGTCGGTGCATCAAGAACCCAGGCTGATCAGAAACGGGATCGGGCGTGGGCCGGGTCATTAGCGCCATGGCGTCAGACTCAGGTGGCGGCAGCGCGGGATTGCCCGTACTGGACATAATTGAAGTCAGCGACAAGACGCGTGCCGGGTATTCGCTGGCCATGATCTGCGATCATGCCCCCCATCGACCGGCCGACAAGGTGGGCGCTTTGGATACCAAGCGCATCAAGCAACCCAATAGCGTCCGCTGCCATGTCGTAAAGCGTGTAGGGCACATGAGGACGCTGCCCAGTCGTCAGGGCCTGAGCCAGAACGGGCGAAATCAGGCGCCCCGTATTCGCTCAGATGGATAGAGCCTCCGGCGTCCCGATTGTCGAACCGGATACCGTAAAAGCCCTTAACGGCCAGGCCCTCGCAGAACGTTGGCGTCCAGCGTATCATCTGTGTGCCAAGCCCGGCTATCAGAAGCATCGGCGCGTCAGCCGGATTGCCGAAGCTGTCGTACGCCAGGGAAATGCCGTTTAAGTCTATTATGTTCATATTGCGTGGGTCCGAATTCTGGGCAGGTGGGCACTCCTGCCCGTCAAAATATTTGGAGCGGCGACATCACCCATTCGCCAGGCGTAAAACATAGGCTTGAATGTCGGCCGGCCACGTTTCTGTCTTTTGCGCAAGTGCGGTAACGTCACCGGCAAACAGGGCCCTAAGAGCCTCTTCATAACCGGGAAGATCGCCAGCCATATCCGACGAGGGGCGGGACTGGATCATCATCAATCAATGGAAATGGACATGTCCGTCGCATGCGCCAAGCGTCGTTCACCGTGCGCTGTGATACATTGTGTGATACAAATTTAGCAAAAGTGTGATACATGCGAATTTTCCAAAATCATAACTAACTGATTTTATAGGAAAAATTCCCCGAAGTGGGAGGTGGTGCCGCTTAGGTGACTCGAACACCTGACCCCCGCATTACGAATGCGGTGCTCTACCGGCTGAGCTAAAGCGGCCCGGAACTTCCGCGAGGCAGAAACCTCTCGCGATAACAAATGCGCAAGGCTGCGCAAACGTGACCGTTCATTACACACACCTGTTTCAGATGCCAAGCGCAGAATTCTAAAAATACGCGCTTTTTGAGATTTAATCGTGGAAGAGTGTCAGGCGTCGTTCGCCGCCTTCGCCACCCCATCGAGATAACGCTTGGTCTGATCGAGCAGATTATTGTTCAGGCCAGTGCGGCGACCAAGCAGGTCAGGACTGCCGGCGTTATAGTCGCTCATAAGCTGGCGGACGAAAGCGCCGGACTGCACATCTTTCAACACATCCTGCATGGCCAGGCGGCTCGCGCCGTTGATAATACGCGGGCCTGTGAGATAGGCGCCATACTCGGCGGTGTTGCTGATCTTCTCGAAGCCACCGGACATGCCGAGTTCCCAAAGAAGATCGACCACCAGCTTCAATTCATAACAGGTTTCGAACCACGCCACCTCCGGCGGATAACCGGCGTCGACCAGCGTCTGGAAACCGTCGCTCACCAGATTGCGCGCCCCCCCGCAGAGCACGACCTGCTCTCCAAAAAGATCACTTTCGCATTCGTCTTTCATGGTGGTTTCAAGGATCCCCTTGCGCCCGCAACCAAGCGCTGCGGCAAAGGAGAGGCCCAGCGCTTTTGCGTTACCGGTGGCGTCCTGCTGGACGGCGAACAGGCAGAAGACGCCCTCCCCCGCCACATAGATGTCGCGGATACGCGGCCCGATTCCCTTGGGAGATACCAACAACACATCGACATCGGCCGGCGGCGTCACCAGGCCAAAATTGCACGATAGGCCGTGGGCGAAAATGAGCGCCTGCCCCGCACGCAGGTGTGGATTGATTTCGCCATGGAACAGCTTCTGATGTGCCTCATCCGAGGTGAGAATGACCAACACATCGGCCCACGCCACACCCTCGGCCACCGTCATCACCTCGAAGCCGTCACCCTCCGCTTTCGTACGGGTCTTGGAGTCCGCCTTTAAAGCCACCCTGATCTGCGTCACGCCGGAATCGCGGGCATTGAGCGCCTGCGTGCGCCCTTGGCTTCCATAGCCGATCACCAGCACCTTACAGCTTTGGATAACTGACAGGTCGCAGTCACGATCGTGATAAACGGGTAAGGACATGGCGGCGCACCTCGGCTATACTAATTCAGAATCGTCATCTGTATAAAGTAAGCGCCATGTTTGATCACCCCGAATATCAGTATCTCAATCTGGTGCGCGACATCATGGATAATGGCGTGGCCCGTTCGGATCGCACCGGCACGGGGACGCTGGGGCTGTTCGGCCGCCAAATCCGTTTCGATCTGTCGAAGGGCTTTCCGCTCCTGACCACCAAGAAGGTGCATTTCAAGTCGATCGCGATCGAGCTTTTGTGGTTCCTGCGCGGCGATACCAATGTCAGATATCTTCACGATCACGGCGTCACCATCTGGGATGAATGGGCCGATGAGAATGGCGACCTGGGGCCGGTCTATGGCAAACAGTGGCGCTCATGGGCCGCGCCCGATGGCCACGTCATCGACCAGATGAAGAACCTGGTCCAGAACCTCAAGACCAATCCCTATTCGCGCCGCCATGTTATCTCGGCGTGGAACCCGGCCGAGGTCGACGACATGGCCCTGCCGCCGTGTCATTGCCTGTTCCAATTCTTTGTCGCGGAGGGAAAACTGAGCTGCCAGCTTTACCAGCGCTCGGCGGATATCTTTCTGGGCGTGCCATTCAATATCGCCTCCTATGCCCTGCTCACCCTCATGGTTGCGCAGGCCCTGGGGCTGGAACCGGGTGACTTCGTCCATAGCTTTGGCGATGTTCACCTCTATACCAACCATATTGAGCAGGCGAAGACCCAGCTTGAGCGCACACCGTTCGACTTCCCTAAACTGGTTATGGCGCCGAAAGCCGATCTGTTTGGCTTCGATTACGCCGATTTTGCTATCGAAAACTATCAGTCGCATGGCGCGCTGAAGGCCAAGGTGGCCGTCTGATGCCGAAGGTAAGACTGGCCCTTGTGGTCGCCATGAGCGACAACGGCGTGATCGGCAAGGATGGCGTCCTGCCGTGGCACTTGCGCTCCGACCTCAAGCGTTTCAAGGAAATCACCCAGTTCAAGCCGATCATCATGGGCTCGACCACATGGGATTCTTTGCCCAAAAAGCCCCTGCCCGGCCGGCTCAACATCGTGTTGACTCGCGATCCGCGCATGGAGGCTGACGGCGGCATTATCTGCAATACCCTGTTCGAGGCTATGGACATCGCTCGCGAACATGCGGCCGACGAAGGCGCCGATGAGATCTGCGTCATTGGTGGGGCCAATGTCTATGAACAGACCCTGCCGAAGGCCGACCGGATCTATGTCAGTCACGTCCATGCCGATGTCGAGGGCGATGCACACTTCCCAAAAATCGATCCCTCAGTTTGGAAGGTGACCTCGGAAGAGGCATTCGGCAAAACGGAAAACGACGATCACGACTTCACCCTCAGGATTTATGAGCGCGTGAAACCTTAAGCCCGCATCGCCACACCTTACGGCTTCACTCACAAAAATATGACCGTCGTAAATTTGCCGTTTACCAAAACCATTTTGAAACTATTTACCGTTTAACGTAAATTCTTCCGTATAGACGGCGGATTCGCCATCTATTTTTTATTTGCAAAAGCGCAGGACGACCGTTCGCGATTTTGGGAAATATTTACTGGTTTTGTAAGCCTATGACCGCAACGCATGAAAATCCGGCACTTCTGACACGCCGCTCCACACTCGGTTTGATGCTGGCTGCGCTGGCCGGAAATGCCGCCGGCCCTTCCCTGATCAAAACCGCTGAAACCGTCGCCGCGATCGCGCCCAGGAAACTGGCGCCCCCCCTCCTGCAATGGCCCACACTCGATACCCTAGCGCAGACCATGGTCGACAAAAAGCTCACCCCAGGCCTGTCGCTAACAGTCATGAGCGCCGGCATTCTGCTCTATTCCAGAGGCTTCGGCATGGCCAATGTGGAAACCAATGCCACCGTCACACCCCAGACCGAATTCCGCGTCGCCTCGATCACCAAGCAATTCACCGCTGCCGCTATCCTTCTGATGGCAGAGGACGGCCTGTTGAGCGTCGATGACAGTCTGGCGAAATTCATGCCGGACTTCCCGCGCGCCACCGATATCACCCTGCGCCAATTGCTCAGCCATACGTCCGGCATGGGCGATTACATCAATGGGCAGGCGCAAAGTATCCTGACCGAAGCGCAGAGCCGTGACTATACCGCCAATGAACTGATGGCGATCATCAGTGCGCGCCAGCCTCTCTACAAGGCACAACCCGGCGCCACCTGGCTCTATAGCAACAGCGCCTTCACCATTCTGGGCCTGATCGTGGAAAAGCTTTCAGGTCTGGCACTGGCTGATTTCTTTCAGCAGCGTTTGTTCGTCCCGGCCGGTCTGGCGCAAACGAAGATCGACAAGACCTGCACGGCGGCCGCGGTCTGCAACGGCTATCGCCCCAATTTCCGCGCGCCCACCAAGTACGACCTCGCCATGCCGATTTCGCCAAGCTTCGCCGGCGGTGCGGGCGCCATCCGCTCAACGACCGAAGACCTCTGCCTGTGGCACTGCGCCCTGCTCGAAGGCAAGGTTCTGAAACCGGCCAGCCTGCAGGCCATGTTGACCCCGACCCTGCTGAAAAATGGCACGCCCGCCTATGAACGCCGCGGCGTCGAAGCGCTGGAATATGGCCTGGGCCAGGGCCTTGGCACCTTTGACAGCCTGAAGGTGGCCTCACATGGCGGCCGCATCAACGGCTTCACCGGCCACTTGCGCAGTTTCACCGACAACAAGCTGACCGTAGCCATCCTCTACAACAGCGATGGCGGTGGCGCGCCCGGCTTTTCAGCGGCACAAAAGGGTCTGCGCACCGAGGCCAGCCGTCTCGGCATCGCCTATCTTGGCCTGAACAAGGCCTGACGTCCGGCGGACGTCGTAAAAGCTTCAAGCTCTGATCCTATATCTGAATCTGCGCCGTTCTGACGCACGGGTTCATGCGCTATGATGACCGCCTATTATCATGAAGATGGCGCGCTAAAAACCGCCTTGCTGGCGCGAGCCAAGGACAATCGTGCCGCCATATGCCAGGCTTCCGTGTGGATTGATCTGCAAAACCCGCTGCCTGAAGAAGAGCGTTATCTCAAAGAACATCTGGGCATAGCTATACCCACGCGCGGTGAAATCTGGCGCAATCAGGCGCTCAACCGTCTTTACAAGGAAGACGGCACGACCTTCATGACAGCGGCGATCCTGCACAAGATCAATTCGACCCACCCCAAAACGAGTGCGGTTACCTTTATACTGACCGAACGCTGTCTGGTGACCATACGTCACATTGCCCCCACCTCTTTCAGCCATTTCCAGCAACGTTTACTCAACAATCCCGCCGTCTTCATGAATGGACCGGATGTGCTGGAAGGCCTGCTGCAGGAAATGTTCATGCGTGTGGCCTGGCATATGGAACTGCTGGTCGATGGCCTCGATGATTTGTCACGCCGGATTTTCGATGACCATGCTTTCGAAAACAAGCAGGGTAATCCGTCAATCCTGATGCGCCGCGTCCTGCAAAAGCTGGGCTCCCTCGCCGATCTCAATTCCAAGATACATGAAAGCCTGCAAAGCCTTGAGCGTATGCTGATCTTCTCCCGCAAGACGGCGCGGCCGGATCAGATAGAGTTGCAGGAAGATCTCGACATGCTGATCAGCGATGCCGAGGCCTTGCTGTCCCAGACCAACTTCATGGCCGATAAGATCAATTTCCAGCTCGACGCCACGCTTGGCATGATCAATGTCGAGCAAAACCTGATCTCGAAAATCTTCTCGACCGTGGCGGTCTTTTTCCTGCCGCCCACTCTGATTTCCAGCATCTATGGCATGAACTTCGCCCATATGCCCGAACTGCACTGGCAGGTCGGTTATCCTGTGGCGCTTAGTCTCATGGTCGCGGTCTCCACCATAACCTATATCTACTTCAAGCGGCGCGGCTGGCTGTAAATCCGTATCTTCTTTTTATGGCGCGCATGGCAAGTTTAAACCTCACCAAGGAGAAACATCATGACCCCTCGTGCTTATCATCTGATCGACAAGAACACCGGCGAAGAGGTCTTCGCCTCAACGGATTTTCAGTTCGCTGACCGCCCCTTGCCCAATCATCGCATTCAGGATGCCGTACTGCACGAACACTATGGCGCACCGGCCATTGTCGATCGTGTCGAGGATCAGGAAGATGGTTCGGTACATGTGTTTATTGACGGTTCGGAAGAGGTCATGAACGATGATCTCGTTGATCCCGACCAGAGCTATCGTCGCTCCTGATCAACAGACTAAAAATCTAAGGGCGCATCATGGGTTTGATGCGCCCATTTTATATCAACTGGCTGGCGTTACCCGCCAAATGACATTGCCGACATCATCGGCGACCAGCAGCCCGCCCTTACTATCGACGGTCACGCCAACGGGTCGGCCCTGCGCCTTGCCCTCTTTATCGAGGAAGCCCGTAAGGATACTCTCCGGCTTGCCCGACGGCACACCCTTGGCGAAGGGCACGAAAACAACGTCATAACCGCTTGGCGGATTGCGATTCCACGATCCGTGGCGTCCGATAAAGGCGCCACCGGCATAGTGGGCTGGCAAAAGGCTGGCGCTATAGAAGGTCAGACCAAGCGAAGCCGTATGCGGACCCAGCGCATAATCTGGCGCGATCGCGCTGGCGACCTTCGCCGGACTTTGCGGCTTCACACGCACATCGACATGCTGGCCATAATAGCTGTAAGGCCAGCCATAGAAAGCGCCCTCTTTTACAGAGGTCATATAATCAGGCACAAGATCGCTGCCGATTTCATCGCGTTCATTGACCACGGTCCATAGAGCGCCGGTTTGAGGTTGCCAGCTCATCCCGTTTGGATTGCGCAGACCGCCGGCAAAAATGCGTTTCGCGCCGGTCGTCAGATCGATTTCGAGAATATTGGCGCGCTCGGTTTCTGCCACCATGCCGTTTTCGGCCACATTGCTGTTGGAGCCGACCGTTGCATAAAGCTTGGTGCCGTCGGGACTGGCGATGATGTTCTTGGTCCAGTGGTGATTGATCGTGCCCGCCGGCAAATCCGTCACCTTGATACCCGGCGCAATAATGACCGTGTCCCCCGTATAGTAGGGGAAACGCAACACAGCATCGGTATCGGCGACATAGAGTTGATCCCCGATCAGTGCCATGCCGAAGGGCGAATTGAGCCCCTTCAGCAAGACCGTGCGCGTTTCGGCAACACCATCGCCATCGCTGTCACGCAGCAAAGTAATACGGTTAGGGCTTTCGGGGCCGGCACCGGCCTTCTTCATGACCATCTTCATAAAAAAGCCCCTGATCCCCTTCGCGTCGTCGGGCTTGGGCGGCGCATTGGTCTCGGCGACGAGCGTGTCGCCGTTGGGCAGGACATAGAGCCAGCGCGGATGCTCCAGACCACGGGCGTAGGCCACGACCTTGAGCCCGGCCGCCGGCTTTGGCGCTACACCTTCAGGCCAGCCCACAGCATCGGCGATTTTCACCGTTGGGAACAGAGTCTTGTTCGGTTGCGGCAACTTCGGATTGGCGCCCACGCCATCCGTAACCGGTAATTTTGCTGTCTCACCGCAGGCGGTCAGGGCTAGGCTCAAAGCGAGCAGGTGCAAAGGTTTGAGTTTCATTCGGCGGCCAATCCGGGTTTGATGGTTACGGTTGTTGTACGAACCTATTAGCCGTCTTGGACCATGAGGATGCACGGCCTATTGTGTCACCCTTTATAAGGATAGGGTAAGGCGTTTAGGTGATGCGCGTCAAACGCACTGCCTCGCCCGTGTGGGTAAGCCTGAGGGTCGTTAGGGTCGCCAGTATCGTCTTAAGTTGCGTCAATGAGGCCGGCTTGACCATATAGCCGGACGCTCCCAGTTCGCGGGCCCGCGACTGATCCAGATCACAGGTTGAACCGGTACACATGATCACCGCCACCTTGTTCAGGGTTTCATCATCTCGCAGGCAGGCCAGCATCTCGAAACCATCCATGCCCGGCATGTTGATATCCAGCAGCAAAAGATCGACTCTCTCTCCGCGCTCATGCACCTGCTTTAAAGCCTCAAGTGCCTCGCGCGCGCTGTGGGCCACGGACATATTGAACTGTATTTTGTCACGCACCTGCAGAAAAACACGCGTCAGTTCGATATCCGCCCTGCGATCATCGACCAGAAGAACATTGGCCAATATTTCAGGCGCCGCTATTTCCGGAGTCAGGATCTCAGGGGCGGCGCATCGAACAGTCGTATCTGGCAGCATGACTTGATCCATAAGCAGACTAAATTAAACGACTCATATGAACAGATGGCAAGCCAACTCTGGGCGATCATAAACAACCCAAATCGCGGCGACGTCATAAACTCACGCGGTCATTTATTAGCAACATGCCCTCAGGTGGATTACATATTCGCTAAAACACGGGCAAGATTAGCCTTTAAAAGCCCCCCCCCCCTGAGTTCTCCTCCTTCTTCGGAACCTTAAAGCCTGATAAATCCTTATGTTGTAGACTGCCCTCAAGACAGATATGGGCGGGGTTTAGGGCATGATTACAGTTTTCTATATGGTAGGCGGCAAAATCGCCGAGGTTCAACTCGATCCCTCGCATGATGTGCCCGACGAACCCATATGGATCGACCTGATCAATCCGACCGAGGACGAACTTCGCCTCCTGCCGCAAAATCTCAACATCGCCCTGCCTTCGCGTGAGGAAATATGGCGCAACCATGCGCTTAACCGCATGTATACCCGCGATGGCAGTTCCTACATGACCGCCGTCCTGATCGATGACACCGCCAAAGGCAAGGCGGCCACCAGTGCGGTCACCTTCATCCTGACGCCTGATTTTTTGATCACCATTCGCGACATAGATCCGCCTGCGTTTCTGCGCGTACAGGAACTGTTGCTGCTCAATCCAAAACGCTTCACCAGCAGCCTGTCTATACTTGAGGGCCTTCTTGAACTGGTCATTACCGACGTGGCGGTTGATCATGATCGCGTCATCAAGGGGCTCGATGGCCTGTCGGGCCGCATCTTCGATGACCATGCGTTCGATGGTCGCAAAGGCAACCCCTCGCTCATCATGCGTGACGTGCTGAAGTCACTCGGCCATTGCGCTGATCTTAACGGCAAAATCAATGAGAGCGTGCATAGTCTGATCCGCTTGCTGACCTATTTCCGCGATGACCATTCCCCCGACAATCCAGCCGTAAGCCGCGCCGCCGGACGCCTCATTAAGGATGCGCGCTCCCTTTCCGAACAAACCGCCTTCCTAAACGACAAGATCAACTTCCAGCTTGAGACCAGCCTGGGCATGATCAATGTTGAGCAAAACCTGATCGCCAAGATATTTTCGGTGGTGGCGCTCATCTTCCTGCCGCCTACCCTGGTGGTCGGCTTCTACGGTATGAATTTCGACAATATTCCCGAACTGCACTGGACGCACGGCTATCAGTTCGCCATCGCCGTCATGATCATGTTCGCGGTTATGCCATACCTCTTTTTCCGCTATAAACGCTGGCTATAGCTCTCAAAGTGTTGATTTGAGAATAGCCCGTCTGCGTGAGACGCTCGTAGCATGGATATCTATTTTTCACACATTGATACGATTGTCGGCATGGCTGCCGCCGCGGTGGACGACGACGGCGCCCTGCTGGAATTCACCTTTCTCAATGGCGAAATGTCCAATCATCTGGCGCGCGCCGATATGGCTGAACATGCGCCACAAAAGCTAAGACACGTCACACAACAAGTGCATGAATTTTTTGACCGAAAGCGCACTAACTTCAATCTCGACATGGCGCCGGAAGGCACGCTTTTTCAGCAGAAGGTCTGGCAGGCGCTTTGCACTATTCCCTTCGGTGAGACGTGGTCGTATCAGGAACTCGCCAGGTCCATCGGCGATACCAGGGCCACTCAGGCGGTTGGCGCCGCCAACGGCAAAAATCCGATCGCTCTGATCATTCCCTGCCACCGCGTCATCGGTAAAATCGGCGCCCTGACCGGTTATGGCGGTGGTCTGCCTCTCAAACAGAAGCTCCTCGATTTTGAGACGCCGCTTTTGTTCTGAGGTGGTTTTGCCACAGCGGTGCGGCATAAAAGCGCAGAATCAATATTGTCATATGACCTAAGGGCAAGTGTGGATTATGGTGGACTAAAGCCTCTTATATGGAGCCTCCCATGCCCGCTCGCTTTTTGCTGATAGTCCTTGCGTCCTGTATTCTGCTTAGCGCCTGTAATGACGGACCGGGTGATTCCGCTCCCAGCGAAGTACCGGCATCCGCACCGGCCGACAGCAGCGCTTCATCGTAAGGCGGCGACATTTTCGCTGTCGCCAAAACGCTCGGCCTCACTTAAGGGTAAGGTATCGCACGAGGCTGATACATGAAAAAGACGGTTTTCCTTTTACTGGTTACGGCGGCAGCGCTTAGCGCCTGCAACGAGCCGCGTACAGCCGATAATGACGGGGGGCAGGATATCTCCATCGCCGCGCCTCACGATTATACCGAGTCCGAAAAAGCGGCCATTCAGGCCACCTTCCCTGCGCCCTATAGTACCGCCGATCTGGCGGCCGGCGAAAAGCTGTTCAATAAGTGCCGCTCATGCCACACCATTACACCGGACAAGATGAACCTGACCGGCCCCCATCTTTATGGCCTCTTCGGGCGTAAATCCGGCACCGAACCCGGCTATCCTTTCACCGAAGCCATGACCGAGCATAATGTCACCTGGGATTTCGACACGCTGGACGCCTACATCACCGCGCCGCAAGTGGTCGTGAAGGGCACCAAGATGGGCTATCAGGGTGTCAAGGACGAAACCGAGCGCCATAACCTGCTGGCCTATCTCAAGCTGGAAACGACGCCTTATGTGCCGCCAGCGGCGTCTGGCTCAGAGTCGTCAGCGCCCTAGAAGGTCTGCCACAGACTGACGATCACGGCCTTGATTACCGGCACATTGCGACTTGCTACGGTTTCGCGCACGGAGAGTTGTAGGCTTTTGTCACCTTCGGACCGAAGTGGCGCGCCACGCTCACATCGGCATTACCCCATTTCGCCTGCCCCCAGCTTGCCTTGTCGGTCTGACCGGCAAAAACCTGCGCCATCACCATCTATTTTGGCGTCGACGCCCCATTGATCGGCTTCATAAAGGCGTAGGTGGCGCGCGCCCTGCACATCAATAAAGGCGTCGTTACCGAGCCATTTGGAGCTCTTGCCGACATAGGCCCATAAATCAACATTCGCGCCTTGCTGCGTTGGGGCATCGAAATCGCTGCCCCAGCCCTTCCATACTGCCGCCAAAAGCCAGAACGACATCACGCCCCTTGTGCGCAGTCCATCGCCCCCCTACCTCAACCGATCCCAGGCCGGAAAAGTCAGAAAACACCGCATTGTAATTCTGCAGGTTGACCTTGGCTGTGAGGGTAAAACGTTCACTCTCGCCTTGATCGACAAAGAGCGACAGGTTCGTCTGGTCCCAGGTGTTCATCTTGATATTTTTATCGCCGGAAAGATCAAAGGCCCGGTCAGCATGACCCGGTTCGTAGCTGATAATGACCTGCGTATTGCCCGACACCTGTGGCCATGCGCCCGCTTGAGCTACGGAGGGTAAGTCGAGACACAAACATAGTATCGCAGATTTCAAGATGAGTTTCATCGTGGCACCCGACAGCACAACCACTTGCCGGAGCATCAAGACAAATATTCCCGTTTTACGCAAGTCCATCCGGAGAAATAATCGCCAAACTTGCATTTATGACTCAGGCGTCATAGCCCGGCGCTTCGCGATTCAGCTTACGCATAAGACCTGGCCAGACCAGGGCGCCCACAAAACCTATGCCACCAGAGAGCGGCGCCACCTTGTCCTGAACCGCCTGTCCCACCTCCAAAACACCGTCACGCCCCACGCTTAAGGCCATGACCTGTTGCCGGCAGGCCTGTTCGAGAAAATACATGATGGTGAAGGCCTCGGCCGCCGTTGTGCCCCAGGTCAGGGTGCCGTGATTACGCAGCATCAGAATGCGCTTCTGCCCGATGTCGGCGACAATACGTCCGCGTTCCTCCAGTTCCAGCGCCACGCCCTCATAGTCATGGTAGGCCAGTTGCGGACGCAACAATAGAGCGTTTTGCGTCAGGGGCAACAGGCCTTCTTTTTGCGCAGAAACAGCCGTCATGTGGTCGGTATGCAAGTGCAGAACAAAATGGGCATCGGTCAGGGCACCATGAATAGCGCTGTGGATAGTAAAGCCTGCCGGATTAATCATGACCGGCACATCTCTCACCATCTTGCCCGAGATATCGACCTTAACCAGATCGGACGCCTTCATTTCGTTGAAGAAAATACCGTAGGGATTGATCAGGAAGTGATCGGTCTCCGAAGGTAAATAAGCGCCATCCGCTTGCTTCACCCACGAATCCTTCGCCGCGATACGTGCCGAAATGTGGGTGAAGATCAGGTCATCCCAGCCAAAGAGCGCGGCCAGACGATAAAGCGCCGCCAGATCGCAACGCGACTTCCATTCGATATCGGACATATCGGCGCGGATGTGCGCCTGATCATCGTGAGCCATCTGAAGTTTCCTCTGCTTTTGGTGGCATAGGAAACCCGATTTCAGGCGATGGCAAATGAAATTTTTCTACGCAAACCTAAGTGACGTAAGGGAAATTAGACCCGTTTGACGAAAATGCGACCTTCATGAACACGCTCAATCAGGACGCGATCATTGACGGCCAGATGGGCCTCAGAGACCTCATTAAGTACAGCCGGCCACTCAACACCATCGAACACCACGCGCCCGGTGCGCTCGCCCCCTACAACCGGCTCGAAGCCGCTCAGGATCTCGGCCTGTTTGCCCACCATGCGACGATGCGGATCGTTGACGTCCGGACTGTGTGAGGCCACCTTCAAAAACTTAGGAGTCAGCACGCCCATGACAACGCTCAAAATGGCGAAGGTCAGGGCCTGGAAGAAAAGGCCAAACGGCAAGCCGGTCAGGCAGACCACAGCCACAACGCCAGCCGCTGCGGCTGACCACAAGAGCCATTGCGTGCCGATGAAAATTTCCACACCCAGCAGCAGCAGACCGAAGATAAACCATATCCAGAAGGCATTGATGCCAAACGGTCCCATCTGGAAGACAGATGATAAATCCATCACCTCCTCCTATACTTTCTTAGCGGGCGGCGACCTGGGCGCATCCGTGCCGCTGACCGTCTTGATCAGTTCTGATACGCCGCCAACCATGCCCGCCAGCGACGACATATCCGCCGGCATGATCAGAGTCTTCGTATTGTTCGATTCAGCGAACTTGCCGAAGGCCTCGACATATTTCTGCGCCACGAAGTAGTTGATGGCGTTTATATCGCCCTTGGCGATGGCTTGCGACACCATATCGGTGGCCTTGGCTTCGGCCTCGGCGGAGCGCTCTCGCGCCTCGGCGTCACGAAAAGCGGCTTCCTTGCGGCCTTCGGACTGCAAAACCGCGGATTGTTTCTGACCTTCGGCGCGGGCGATGGCGGCCTGCTTTTCACCATCGGCTTCGATGATCAGGGCGCGGCGCTCGCGCTCGGCCTTCATCTGGCGCGCCATCGAATCGGTAATGTCGTGCGGCGGTTTGAGGTCCTTGATCTCGATGCGGTTGACCTTGACGCCCCACGGGCTTGTGGCGTGATCGATGACGCTGAGCAGACGTGAGTTGATGGCGTCGCGCTGCGAAAGGACCTCGTCAAGTTCCATGGCGCCGACGACGGTGCGCAGGTTGGTCATGGCCAATTGCGTGATGGCATTGTCGAGATTGTCGACACGATAGGCCGCAAGGGCAGCGTCCATAACCTGAGTAAAAACAATACCATCCACCTTAACATTCACGTTGTCCTTGGTGATCACATCCTGTTGAGGCACGTCAAAAACGCGTTCCATGACATTGACCTTGCGGCCGATGGCCTCAACAAAAGGCGTGAGGAAGGCTATTCCAGGCTTGAGCGTGCGCGTGTAGCGTCCGAAGTTTTCTATCGTGAATTCATAGCCTTGCGGAACAATCTTGACGATGCTGAACAAAAGCATGATGCCAAGAACCACGACGATTAAGGTCAATGGACCAAAGATGGATATTGATTGCATAACGTGCGTCTCCCCCGATGAAAATACCTTCCGTATATGGGGTATCTTTTCACGCTCACAACTATACAGCCTGTTACGCTCATGCTCTAGGGCAATCGGAAAAGTTTTGTAAAATCAGCGTGAGTTACGCAACTTCAGACTTGGAAGGCGCGCTTTCCTCACCCTTGAGGCGCAAGAGGCGCGCCACTGTATCAACCAGCGTATCCATTATGATCGGCTTGGCGATGTGTGCATCCATGCCGGCGGCATGGCAGGCCTCGATCTGATCATGCATGGCATCGGCCGTCAGGGCGATGATCGGCACATGCTGCCCTTCGCCTTCCTGCGCGCGGAAGATGCGCGTAGCCTCGAGCCCGCCCAGACGCGGCATGTTAAGGTCCATCAGCACCAGGTCATAGCGCGACATATCGAGATCGAGGGCCTCCTGGCCATCGACCGCCTCGGTGATGACGAAGCCAAACGGTTCCAGGAACAGGCGCGCCACCTTGCGATTAACCGGGTGATCATCGACCAGCAGGATCTTCATACCCGGCAGATCGGCGTTATCATCGTGCTTCGATATGGCTTTCACTTCCGAGGCTTCCATTTCGTTCGGCGTGGTGACGACCTCACCGGCTTCAAACGTCATGACAAAACATGAACCAACGCCCTCTTCGCTGGTTACGCTGAGAGAGCCCTCCATAAGTTCAGCCAGACGGCGGCTGATGTTGAGGCCCAGCCCCGTACCACCATATTTGCGGGCGGTGATCGGATCGGCCTGGGTGAAGGCCTCGAACAACTTATCGAGCGTGGTCTTGCTCATGCCAATACCGGTATCGCGTATCTCAACACGCACCTTGTAGCCGCCCTGGGCGTGATGATCTGCCGAGGCAAGGATGCGCACTGTGCCTTTCTCGGTAAACTTCAGAGCATTGGACACGAGGTTTGACAGGCACTGATAGACGCGCAGCACATCAAAAGTCATCGGCGCTGTGGCGCTTTCGGCCAGATCATAACGCAGCACTACGTCCTTGCCATCCAGCATTGTGCCGTAGGTATTTATAACGCGCTCGATCATGTCTTTCATGGTCGAAGGCGTAGGCGCCAGTTCGATCTTACCGGCCTCGATACGCGACATATCCAGCACATCATTGAGCAAGACCATCAAGGTCTTACCGGAGTCGACGAGAATATCGACCTGCTCGCGTTGGGTGTTGTTCAGCTCATCCATTTTCAGCGCCTGCGCCATGCCAAGTACGCCATTAAGCGGCGTGCGCAATTCGTGACTCATGACAGCCAGGAAGCGCGATTTGGCCGCATTGGCCGCTTCGGCATGTTCGTGCGCATCCTTGAGATGCCACTGCATCCGCCGCATTCGCATCACCCAGAGAGCACCGCCGATAACGATAACGATAAGCAAGAAGGCAATCAGCGCAGCGGCGCCGAGCAGCAGGTTGCGCATCTGCACCTGCTTGACCAGCAAACGGCTTTCGGCCGTCTTTGAGTCGAGTTCCTTGCGCAGGGCCTTGTACATGCCTTCGACAGCCCAGACCTTGGCGTACTCATAATAGAGCGACTTCTGTCGCCCCCATTCATCCATTTTCACAAAAGCTTCGGAATGACGACCTTCTGCATGCAATATATAGGCTTCAATATGCTGTTCAAATACAGTGTCACGCGGGCTCATGCTTTCAGGTACGGCCCGTAATTTCGCCAGAAAAAAACGAGCGCGCGATACATCTGGCCCGTCTGCATAGGCACGCGCCAGCAAACGCAATTTCCAGACATCTAGCATGTTCCCCGTCACGCCTTGCATGACATAGGAATCCTTTAGACACTCTTTCACGGCCTGATACTTCTGTGCCTGATCCTCAATGGTAGCGCAGAGATATTCATCCCAGGTTTTCAAATCTTCAACATTGTACTTGCGCACATAATCCGCGTGGAGCTTTTGCAATTGCTCTGCTACCGGCATGTCATTTTCTTTCGCCGCCCAAAGCGTCAGATCGTAGAGCATGTCCATCTTTTGCGAAAAGAAAGCGTTCTTTTGCGACAACTGCGCCATAGACAGCATGTGACCAGCGTAGGCGTCGTAATCGCCAACAGCACTCAAAGAAAAAGCAATGACTTGATGCGCGGCCTCAAGAACGGGCTCAGCTGCCCGCCCCTCGGCCTGCAAGCGCACGATTAACTTGTCGCCTAAGTCAATAGCATCGGCCCACTGCTCGAAATGCTGCAAATGACGCACACGCTCGACCATAACTATACCCTGCAAGGCGCTGTCAGGCGTCGTCAGATAGGTGCTCCATTCACGATCGGTAAAGCCGTTATAGCCATGGCTTTCACTGGCATAGGCCTGAAACATAAACCGCGCTAGAAGATCGAGATTACTGTCATTTTCCTTCTGCGCCAGCCTTAGGATGCGGTCATGCCAGGCGGTGAGCTTATCTTCATTCTGATCGGTCTTGTAGGCATAGAGCACGCGCCATAAGGCGTAGATACGGGCATCCCCCTGCATCGCCATGGCGCTTTCGCCATATTGGTCAATTTCATTTTGCGCATAAATAAAAGGGGTGGCCGAGACAAGATTATAGACAGCGACCAGTTTATCATGGCGCGGAGCCGGTTCGGCCTGGCGCGCCTGTACATCGGCCGAACCTAAAACCCAGGCAATAATGAGCGCGCTCACCAAAGCAAACAAATGCTTTTTGGCCACAGAGATCATAGTCAGACCAGAGCGACCCATGCCGTCTCCCACACCTAAGTTATGGATACTAAAGCCACAAAGACCTTAGTATTCGCTTAAATGTACGATAACGGATGCCTGAAAACAAAAAAACGCCCCGCTTTAAGCGAGGCGTTTGTAGACAATAAGAGCGCAACTTAACGCGCCCAACTTCCTTTAGGTATCGTTTAATGACGGGGCTTAGTTAGCCGCCGCAAACGCAACCGAACCTCGGCGAGCAATTGCAGGTCGGCATTTGGTGCGCGACGGCTTGGCTCACGGCGAAAGCGGCGCTGGCGCTGAGGGCGACGGCGGCGATGGCAATTGCGAACTTCTTCATAGGCTTACTCCTGAAAATACACCAAACCAAAACTGGACACGGTCCGGAGTTCGCCCCTGAATGCTCAGATAAACTCTAGCCTCGCCCGCAACGACTACATAAGGTTCATAACCCTTTATTAGCGTTAACGGAGCATTAATCATATTTTCGCATTTCGCACAAGACGCGAATTCTGTGGCGTGAGTGCTGTCGCGAGTCATTGATCATTTTAACAGCAAATGCGACATCACGATCACAGTCGTTTTGTACAACCCGCAAGTTTTCAATCGAGACGCGACCGCATCAAGACATCGCGTATATCTTCTCTATTTATCAGAGACATAGCCTCATCCAAAGATACAAAACGCGCTTCCGCCGCATCATCGCCGGCGCGGGCTTCGCCGCTTTTCCAATTCGCCACATAGTCGATAAGCACATAGTGAAACTGCGGCTCAATTATCTCGTAAACGGCGAGTAAGGGGCCAATTTCCGCAACAACGCCTGTCTCCTCATAAAGCTCTCTCAGCGCGGCGTCCTGGAGGCTTTCACCACGATTAACCTTGCCACCAGGGATCGACCAGTCTCCCATACGGGGCGCCCTGCCCCGCTTGATAAGCAGCACCTCTTCGCCACGCCAGCACACAACGCCCACCGCAGGCACAGGATATAAGCCATACTGACCTGAAGGATTAGGTTTTGTGTCTTGCACTTGCAGCCTCTCTCGCTTAACGCAATCCGCGTTCCGTTCCTTCGCCTTATGTGCCGAGTCTCAACAGAGGTCACCATGTCCACGTCTGCTTTCGCCGAAGCCCCGCCTGTCGCTCCCGATGTCATCGCCCAGATTAAGGCCGTGGTCGGTGATGCCGGTTACAGTGAAGACGCGATGCGGGTTGATCCGAAGCTGACCGAATGGCGCGGTAAATGGAAGGGCCATACCCCCCTGCTGGTCCTGCCGAAATCGACCGAGGAAGTCGCGGCTGTCGTCAAGATATGCTACGACAACAACGTGGCCATCACCCCCCAGGGCGGCAATACCGGGCTGGTCGGCGGCCAGATTCCATTCGGTGAAATTCTGATCTCGCTGGAGCGCATGAAGGCGGTCCGCGATGTGGCCCCAACGGACGATACCATGGTGCTGGAAGCCGGTCTGACGTTGCTGGACGCGCAACAAATCGCCGAGAAAGCCAATCGCTATTTCCCGCTCTCTCTGGCCGCCGAAGGCACCGCCACAGTCGGCGGCGTCATCTCGACCAATGCCGGCGGCACGGCCGTTCTGCGCTATGGCGTGACGCGTGATCTTGTATCAGGGCTTGAGGTGGTGCTGCCCAATGGTGAAATTTTCAATGGCCTGAAACGCCTGCGCAAGGACAATACCGGTTACGACATCAAGCATATGTTTATCGGCGCCGAGGGCACGCTCGGCATTATTACCGCGGCATCGCTCAAGCTGTTCCCTATTATGAATTCGCGTTCCACCGCCATTGTAGCGTTTGAAAGCTCACAGAAGGCTATCGACCTGCTGGTGCGCGCCAAGCAGGAAACCGGCGGTCAGGTCGAGGCGTTCGAGCTGATGGGGCGTTACGGCCTTTCGCTGGTGCTCAAGAATATTCCCGATACCAGAGAACCGCTGGGCGCCGAATATCCGTGGTACGCCCTGATCGAGGTCGCGTCCGGTGATCCTGAAGGCGCCTCCGCCTCGATGGAACGCCTGCTCGAAGCGGCCTTCGAGGAAAATCTGGTGCTTGATGCCGTTATCGCACAGAACGAAACCCAAGCCGCCGAATTCTGGCGCCTGCGCGAAGATCACTCAGCGGCCGAAAAGGTGGAGGGCGCGGCCTGGAAACACGATATATCCGTGCCGCTGTCTCGCATGGCTGAATATATGGAGGAAGGCGCAAAAGCGATCGAGGCCTTCCTGCCGGGTGCACGCCTGGTAGCCTTTGGCCACGTCGGCGACGGAAATGTCCACTTTAACGTTATCTTGCCGGTCGGGATGGATCCTGCCACCTTCAACGCCATGCGCGACGAAGGCGCCAAGGTCGTCCACGATCTGGTGCATCAGTATGAGGGCTCGATTTCCGCTGAGCATGGCCTGGGCCGTATGAAGACGCAGGAAGCCCTCCTTTATAAAGACCCGGTGGCTGTCGCCGCCATGCAGGCCCTGCGACTAGCGTTGGACCCGAAGCGCATCATGAACCCACACGTTTTGTTTTAGGCTCCACTCACGGAAGTGCACGACAACTTTTGGGTCGGTATAGAGGCGTTTCCAAGTCCCATCAGGACGGGCTGCAATGACAGGAACGTCTTAGCGGTCAGTGGCATGGATCAGCGAGCGAAAATAGCGTCAACGGCGGCTTGCGCCAGGTCTATTTCCGGATCGTCTTCCTTGGCGCGGATCACGCCGTTCATGGTTTTGAGCAGATCGTGCATAGTGAAGGGCTTCGGCAGCAGCGCATCGGCGCCGGCGGCCTTTGCTGCCGCCAGAACATGCACGGCGGTGATCGTGCTGTCAACGCCCTGCGACATGGCAACGACCTTGACGTGACCAAAGTCTGACTTTATCTGCGCCGTGCCCTCAATACCGCCGATGCCGGGAATCAGCACAGCGGTCACCACCACATCGATCATGCCGAGATTGTGGTCGAAGAAGGCGTCTTCCATGTTGGAGGTATAGGACACCTTGTAGCCAACCTGCCTGAGCACAGCGCAGACATCATGACGCAGAAGCTCGTCGTCTTCTATGACCAGAACGTGGTGATCTTTCGCACGCGCCCGGTGGTAAGCGTTGGTATCGGCCAGGAGACCTTTAAGCTTTTCAGGATTGAACGGTTTCTGCAGTACGAAATCGGCGCTGCCGCCCTGCGCTGCATGACCTGAGATATCAATCTTGCCATCGCGCCTGACGCCATTGGTCATGATGGCCAGTGGTGCATCCTGAGCGTCCTGGCGAATTTCACCGACCAGGTCGATCGTGGTGCCGCGTTCGCCGTGGGAATCAAACAACAACAGATGGAAGCGACTGGACTTCAGCATCCGCATGGCCATGCGCTGGTCAAAGCTAAGGACAGTTGTCCATTTTTGATCGTGCAGCATCGTGGCGATGCGCTGCGCCTGATCACGGTTCTGATCCATGACGAGCACACTACCTAAACTCATACGGACACCAGATGCAGACACGATGAAACACAGGCCTTGTTAAGTTAAAAAGCCTTAAAAACACCGTAAGTTTAAAGGTTAGCACGTATTAATCCATCACAGCAAACACCATCCGTCTGATTGCCTTGCATCTCAAACATCCCTATGTTGAGCCTCTCTACGACCCTACAAGCTGACAAAGTTAAAAGAGCGATCATGCTGACCCTCATTTCCCCCGCCAAATCGCTCGACCTGACTCCATTTGACATCGGCCTGGCGCCTACAGAAACACGCTTTCCGGACCAGAGCCAAAAGCTTCTGACCGCCCTTAAACGCCTGAAGCCAAACCACATCGCCGAGCTGATGGATATCTCAAAAGCCTTGAGCGACCTGAACTACGAGCGCTATCAGGGCTTTGAAAATCAGACGCCGGGCGCTTGCGTCTTCATGTTCGATGGTGATGTCTATACCGGCCTTGAAGCGCGCACCCTGGATAAAGAAGGCGCGATGTGGGCGCAAACGCATCTTCGCATCCTCTCCGGTCTTTACGGCATCTTACGTCCACTCGACCTCATCCGCCCCTACCGTCTGGAAATGGGTTCGCACCTGAAAGTCGGTCGAGCCGAGACGCTTTATCAGTTCTGGGGCGATAGCCTCGCCAAAAGCCTCGCGGCGGAATTGCAAGAGCAAGGCAGCGACACCGTCGTCAACCTCGCGAGCCAGGAATATGCACGCGCTGCGCTGACCAAGACGCTGAAAGCCAAGGTTATCAGTCCACGCTTTCTGGAGATCAAAGGCAATCAGGCCAGGATCGTGTCTTTCTTCGCCAAGAAGGCGCGCGGCCTAATGGCGCGCTATATGATCGATCAGCGTGTGGATCGCATCGAAGGAATCAGAGATTTCAAGATCGCCGACTATAGTTTCCGCGCTGATCTCTCGAAGGACGATGACTGGGTGTTCACCCGTCCGCAGCCTGAACTCATAACAAAGAAGAAGGCCGCCTGATTTTTGATGACTGAAATTCTAACAGAGAGATTGTTACTACGTCGGGCGCGACAGGACGATCTGTCCGATTTGCATCGCATCCTGTCAGATCCTGTGGCTACTCGTTACTGGTCAACACCGCCCCATGCGGATCGAGACGTAACCCAGACATGGCTTGATTCCATGATGGACACGACGAAGGGGCGTGATGATTTCGTCGTGGTATACGAAGGCCAGGTGATTGGTAAAATAGGTTGCTATCAACCGCCCGATCTCGGCTTTATTTTTTCTAAGGATGTATGGGGCAAGGGCCTCACACGTGAGGCAGCGCGCGCTTATATCGACCATGCCGCCAAAGGCTCGCTGACCTATCTGACAGCCGATGTCGATCCGCACAACGCCGTCTGTCTTGGCTTTCTGGCGCATCTCAGTTTCAAGACAACGGGCTTCGCTAGCCGGACGTGGCTTGTCGGTGATACATGGTGCGACAGTGTTTACCTGAGACGTGACCTCTAACCGACAAAACCGGCAGCACGGCGAATGCGATCATTGATCGCCTCGCCAACACCGTCTTCGGGTATAGGCGCGATTTCAATAACCGGCGGCGTGAAACGATCGGCCTCGCGCAAAGCCTTGAAGAGATTGGCGGCTGCTTCGTGCAGGTCGCGCGTGGCGCTTAACTGGATGACTAGGCCATCGTGTTCCACTGGGCCAAAAGCGAGATAGGCCGCGCCAACCGAAGGGTTTTCAACATTGATTTTTACCGGCGCATCGGGCGCATAGTGCAGCGCCATCCGACCCGGTGACCTATGCCCCTCGGCTTCATCCTGCGCCAATGCCCCGACAACGGCCTCAATCTGCGCTCGCGTCACGGCACCAGCGCGGAGGTAGCGCACGTCTCCTAGCAAACTGACAACGGTTGATTCCACGCCAACCTGACAATCGCCACCATCGGGCGATGCCTGCACAAAGGCGCCGGTTTCTTCAAAGGCATCACGTTGCGTGGTCGGACTCGGACGGCCGGAGCGGTTGGCCGAGGGCGCCACCACACCCGCGCCTAAACCGCGCAGGATATCCAGCGCCATCTTATGATCCGGCATCCGCAGGGCCACGCTGTCCAGGCCAGCGCGCGCCAGATCGCAGACCAACCCAGTATCGCGCACCGGCACGACAAGGGTCAGCGATCCCGGCCAGAAGGCCGCCGCAAGGGCGCGGGCGCGGTCATCAAAGATGCCAATGCGCTCAGCCAGCGCCATACCCCCCACATGGACGATAAGCGGATTGAAACGCGGCCGGCCCTTGGCCTCAAAAACCTTGATCACCGCTTCCGGATCGGATGCCGAAGCGCCCAGTCCATAAACCGTCTCCGTCGGCAGATGGATCAGGCCGCCCTCACGCAGGGCACGGACAGCCGCGTCTACAACACTCATTTAGACGCTTTAGCTTTCAGGCTGATGGCGACCGACACCTTGGCCGGGATGGAATCCGTGGCCGCCCATTCGCCAGACCCGACGCCGAACGCCGTGCGATCGAGATCAACATTGCCAGACATAGTCGCGATATCGTTCTTGATGGTCAGGGTGAAGGGCAGGCTCAGAGGCTGCGTTTTGCCGTGAAGGGTCAGCTTGCCCTTGGCGACAAAATGCGTCGCATCTTTTTTGGTAAAGCTTGCCGCTTCAAAGACAGCCTTTGGCGTGCTGGCGATATTGAAGAAGGACGCGCTCTTCAGCGTGCCGTCTCGGTCATTATCCCCGGAAGTAACCGAGGCGAGATCAATCGTCACCTTGACGCGGGACTTATCGAGTTGCTCCGGATCAAAGGCGATATTGGCGCTATAGGCGCTGAATCCACCGTTGATCGCTTCGCCCGAAAACGTCGTTGAGAAGGCGATCCTGGTGGCGGACTTGTCAACGCTCCAGGTCGTGATCGCCGCCGCTTCCGGTGAGGCCGATGCCGATTGAGAGTCCGAAGCGGACTGCGAGGCCGCAGCTTCCGCGGACGCGCTGGCATCTGTCACTTCTGCAGGCGGCGCAGCGGGTTCGCCGGTTTCCAGTGGCGTGCCGCGCATGATGCCGAAACCGAGGGCTACGGCCAGCCCCACAACGCCGATTGGCAGCAGCCAGCGATAATTCAGGATCGGGCGAGGTTTCAGGCCAGGCACCATATGCTCAACCACCGTATCCTTGTCGACGAACTGGTGCTTGAGTGCGGCCAGAACATGCAGCGGGATCATGGCATAGAACAGCAGCTTGGCGATCAGACCGTGCGCCGCCTCGAAGGTTTCATGCGCATCGTGCGTCTGGGGCACCGGCAGATGCGGCCACGCTATGCCGAAGAAAGGAATTTCACGTGCCGATGTGGAGACCATCAGCCAACCCGACAGCGGCAAGGCGATCATGACAACGTAGAACGCGACGTGCAGGGCTTGCGCCGCCAGGGCCTGCCATTTTGGCATCGGCGGTTCGGGCGGCGCTTTGTAGGCGAAACGCAAACCGATGCGAAGAAAGGTCAGCAGGAAAATCAGGATACCGATCGACTTGTGCAGGTTGGCGCGATTGAACAGCAACGTGTCCTTGTCTTCGAAACGCCAGCCCAGGAACACCATGAACAGGATCATAAAGGCCATCAGCCAATGGATATAGCGGCTGTAGCGATTATAGCTGGTCGGGGTCAGGTCACTCATGTGGGCACTCTCCTCAGATAAAGCCTGCATACACCAAGGGCACTAGGACGTCATGCGAAAATATATGTAACAGACCCACGTACAATTCAAGCGCTCGCCGCAATTTAAAAGTTGACGTTCACGTAAATTAAACTTGCGACACTTCCCTTACCGTCATAAACTAGGCGAAAATACAGGGACTCGCCATGACCTACCGCCCGAGCATCAAAGACATCACCTTCTGCCTCGATCATGTGATCGGCATGTCGGACAGCTACAACACCTCCGCCTTCCCGGATTTCGACGAATCCCTGCGCGACGCCGTGCTGGACGCCGCCGGTCAATTGGCCGGTGATGTGCTGGCGCCGCTGAATCGGGTCGGTGACCTGAATGGTACAAATCTTGATGGTGATCGCGTGGTGGTCGCGCCGGGCTTCCTCGACGCCATCAAGGCCTATGCCGAAGGCGGCTGGTATGGCCTGGCGGCCGATCCGGCCTTTGGCGGACAAGGCCTGCCCAAAATGCTCGAACAGGCCTGTTTCGACATGTTCCACGGCGCCAACATGGCCTTCACCCTGCTGCCGACGCTTAGTCAGGGCTCGATCGAAGCCATCCACGCCCACGGATCGCAAGCGCAGAAGGATCTCTTCCTGCCCAAACTGATCTCAGGCGTTTGGTGCGGCACCATGAACCTGACCGAGCCCAGCGCCGGTTCCGATTTGGCGGCGCTCACCACGAAAGCTGAACCCAATGGCGACGGCACCTATGCCATCACTGGCCAGAAGATCTTTATCACGTGGGGCGAGCACGACGGCGCCGCCAATATCATCCATTTGGTGCTGGCGCGCCTGCCCGACGCCCCCAAAGGCACGCGTGGCATCTCGCTTTTCCTCTGCCCTAAATACCTGCTCGATTCAGAAGGCAATAAGGGCGCGCGCAACACGGTCAAGTGCGTCGGGCTGGAGCACAAACTCGGTATCCATGCCTCGCCGACCTGCGTTATGTCGTTTGAAGGCGCGCAAGCTGAACTGATCGGCCCGCCCAATGGTGGCCTCGCCGCCATGTTCACGATGATGAACGCCGCGCGCCTCGCCGTCGGTTTTGAGGGTGTCGGTCTGGCGGATGCGGCCTGGCAAAAAGCGCAGGCCTATGCGCTTGATCGCCGTCAGGGCAAGTCGCTAATCACCGGTCAGGACTATGCGCCGATCTATGATCATCCCGATGTCCGCCTGATGCTGGCCCTGATGAAGGCCAAGCTAGAGGCCGCCCGCGCCATCTGCATGGCCACGGCCGCGGCCATCGACGCCGCCAAGGTGGATGAAGACAACGCCCGCCACAAACGCCGTGAGGATTTCCTCGTCCCCATCGCCAAGGCGTGGAGCACGGATCGCGCTGTCGAGGTCGCTTCCCTCGGCGTTCAAGTCCATGGCGGCATGGGCTTCATCGAAGAGACCGGCGCGGCGCAATATTACCGTGACGCCCGCATAGCCCCGATCTACGAAGGCACCAACGGTATTCAGGCCGCCGATCTGGTCGGGCGCAAGCTCGGCAGCGATGGCGTGGCGGCGCGCGAACTCGAAGCCGATATTCGTTCCTTCCTGGAAATCAATGCCCTGAAAGCCGATTTTAAAGCGGAATTCGAGCTTCTACATGCTGCCGTCACCGCCTTCTCGGTGGCCTCAGATCATCTGCTGACGCAAAAGACCAACGCACCGCTCGATGTTGCGACCGGCGCCACCACCTATCTCCAGCTCAGCGGCGATCTGATCGGCGGCTGGCTTCTGCTCAAAGGGGCCCTGGTGGCGCAAAGCCAGTTGGCGACGGGCGATGCCGCGTGGCTGAATGACCGCATCAAGCTTGCACGCCTGTTCTGCGCTCATACGCTCAGCCACGCACCGGCGCACCTCGCCGCCATCAAGTCCGGGTATGGCGCCCTTGACGGTCTGACGCTCAGCCTCGATTAAGTTTCGATTAATTTGAGGGCGTTTCGCCGATCGGACCGCCCTCGCCTTCGGACGGCCGGGCATTGGTGCGGCGGGTCATGTCCTGCGTATCCGTGGTCGGGCCGCCCGGCGTGCGCATCGGCGCCGGCGCAGTCGGCAGCAGGTTAACCGAAGGATGCGCGCCTGTGGCTTGCGCCTTCAGCATGATATTGATGGTCTCGCGCACAAAGATGGCGTCGGTCACCACACCCAGTTCCAGGCGCTGATTGTCGTCCTCGACCTGCTTGATCAGCACGCCGGCGATAAAGGTGTGGCCCTTGCCGCCCTGGCTGGTCATGAAGACCGGACCACCGGAATTGCCCGGCACGGCCGTCAGGTCGATAAGGAAGGTCGGATAGGTGCTAGAAGGCGAGATTGGATAGGAGGCCAGGCGTCCTGCGCGCAGGATCGGGAAGCCTGCCACATTGGCCGAAAGCCCATGCGGATAGCCCAGCGTCACCATCTCATCGCCGGCCACCACGCGCTCGTTAATAAAGGTGGTGTCGTCAGCCAGCCAACTGGCGGGAATGGCAGAATCACGCAACGATTCCGGCACATTGACCGGAATGACGGCGATATCTTGCGCCGGATGCTGATACCAGACCGGCCCCGTGGCCGAGCGAATGGTCATGTTGGACGGGACATAGCTCCAGTTGCCCTTGGCGCCCTGAACGCGCCAACCGATACGCACATCGGCCGCCGGCATTTTCTCAAAAACATGGGCGGCTGTGACCAGCACGATCTGCGTCGTGCCATCGGCCTTTGGCACCGAAATCAGGAAGCCCGTGCCGACCATGCGCTTGGCCTCGCTGATCGGCTGATCGATCTGGACGGTGGCCTTGATCAGCGCCACGGTCAGGTCAACATCCATCATCACCCATATCCCCCATTTTCGGCTCTCGAAACCCTAAAGCCATTTGACGGCATTTCCGGATTGGGTCAATCCTCTACCCCAATCTCGCGCGGCAAAGGCCCTTTCCAATCTGTCAGGCGAAGTCAGCCATGAAAAGCCGTCCCGACCGCAGAACTTTCATTTTGACCTCGCTTGGTGCCAGTTTTATGACCCAGGCTGGTTTTGCCGCCACACCTTCCGAGACGCTCAAGGAGCCTCCATTGCCCGCACCCGCAAAAGCCGCCGCCCAGCCTGTCGCGCCCTCCCCCGCCCGCAAGCCGTTTGAAATCGACCAACTGGGCCACAAGCGCATCGATCCTTACCACTGGATAAAGGACGATAACTGGCAGGCCGTGCTGCGCGATCCCGGCTTGATCCGTGCCGACATCAAGGCCGCCCTGATCGAGGAAAACGCCTACAGCGCTGCCATGCTGGAAAGCACAAAGGGCTTGCAGGACGAGATTTTCAACGAGATGAAGGGACGCATCAAGGAAGACGACGCCTCGGTGCCGACCGCGGATGGCCCGTGGGAATATTATTCGCGCTTCGAAAAAGGTGCCCAGCACCCGATTATCGCCCGCCGTCCACGCACCAAGGGCGCCTTCGAGGCTGCTATTCCATCTACCGAAGACACCCGAGAGCAAGAGCAGATCCTGCTCAATGAGGACGAACGCGCCAAGACAAGCGACTTTTACGAAACCTCCGACGCCCAGCACAGCCCCGACCATACGCTTTTCGCCTGGGGCGAGGACACGCAAGGCTCGGAATATTACAAGGTTTACGTCAGGGATCTGGCCACCGGCGACATCCTGCCCAACCCGATTGAGAACTGCGACGGCGGTTTCACCTTCTCGCCCGATTCCAAGTACATCTTCTGGACCTGGCGCGATGAAAACTCTCGCCCAGCCAAGGTTTATCGCCGACTGGCCAGAGGTGGCAAGGATGTGCTCGTTTATGATGAAAAGGACGACGGCTTCTTCCTGAGCATCGGCACGCTCAGTTCCGACGCCTTCATCAGCATCGGCGCCGGTAATCACGAGACCTCGGAAACCTGGCTCATCCCCGCCGCCACGCCCGAAGCCTGGCCTTTCGTGGTCGAACCGCGTCATGAAGGCATCCAGTACGATATCGACCACTGGGATGACCGCTTTATCATTCGCACCAATGCCGACGACGCTATTGATTTCAAGCTGATGGTTTCGACCGCCGACAAACCTGCCCGCGCCACCTGGAGCGATCTGGTACCGCACCATCCGGGCATCTATGTCACCGGTTCCGGCGTCTACAAGCGCCACATGATCCGTGTTGAACGCGAAAACGCCAATACGCGCATCGTTATCACGCGTAAGGCCGATATGACCGAGCACTTCATCAACGTTGCTGAGGAGGCTTATGCCCTCGGCGCTTCGGGTGGTTATGAGTACGACACCGACATTATCCGCTACACCTACACCTCGCCGACCACACCGGCCCAGACGCTCGATTACAATATGGAGACGCGCGACAAGGTGCTGCGCAAGACGCAGATCATCCCGTCCGGTCACAATCCAAAGGACTATATCGCCCGCCGGCTCTATGCCACCGCGCCCGATGGCCAGCAGGTGCCAATCACCGCCCTTATGAGGGCAGACACCAAGCTCGATGGCTCCGCCCCGTTGTTACTGTATGGCTATGGCTCCTATGGTATGCCAATGGACCCCGGCTTCTCGATCCGTAGTCTGAGCCTCGTCAATCGCGGCTGGGTCTACGCCATCGCCCATATCCGCGGCGGCTCGGAAAAGGGCTACGGCTGGTTCCTCGATGGCCGCAAATATAAGAAAATGAACACCTTTACCGATTTCATCGCCTGCGCCGAAAGCCTGTGTGACGCCGGTTACGGCACACGAGGCAAGATTGTCGCCTATGGCGGATCGGCCGGCGGCATGCTGATGGGCGCGGTCACCAACCTGCGTCCCGATCTTTGGGCCGGCGTTATCGGGGCCGTACCGTTTGTCGACGTGCTCAACACTATGAGTGACACCTCCCTGCCCCTCACCCCGCCGGAATGGCCGGAATGGGGCAACCCGCTGGAAGACGAAGAGGCCTATAACTACATTGCCTCCTATTCGCCTTACGACAACATCAGCGCCCTGGCCTATCCGCCGGTGCTGGCCACGGGGGGCTTGAGCGATACGCGCGTCACCTATTGGGAGCCGATGAAGTGGATCGCCGCCCTGCGCGAAAAATCCACCTCTGGCGCACCGATGCTGCTCAAGATCAATATGGAGGCCGGTCATGGTGGCGCCTCCGGCCGCTTCGATTTCCTTAAAGAAATTGCCTTCGACTATGCCTTCGCTATTTGGGCGCAGGAACAACAGGCTTAGACATGATCGATATACGTCCGGCGACGGAAGACGACTTCACCGCCATCACCACGATCTATGCCTGGAACGTCGATAACGGCACCGGTACCTTCGCGCTCGAAGCCCCGTCGCGCGAGGAGATGTTCGCCAGTTTTCATCACGTCACGGGCTTGCGCCTGCCTTACCTTGTGGCGGTCGAAGGGGAGGAAGTGCTGGGCTATGCCTATGCCGCTCCCTTCCGCACACGACCAGCCTATAAGTATGGTGTCGAGGACAGCATCTATCTTGCGCCGCAAGCTACCGGCCGCGGCCTTGGCAAGGCGCTGCTGCAAAGACTGATGGACCTTTGCACCGAACGCGGTCTCTACAGCATGATCGCGGTGATTGGTGACAGCGACAATCTCGCCTCCATCGCCGTTCATCGTTCGCTCGGTTTCGAACCTACCGGCCATCTGCCGCGCGCTGGCTTCAAGTTCGGGCGCTGGCTCGATGTCGTCTTCATGACCCGCGACCTCCTGCCTTTCACACTGACACCGGAAGGGGATGGTTGGGACGACTTACCGCCCCAATCGAGATAACGCCGTTCACTTTATAGTAGTGCTTTTGTGGAATAATATCAGGGAAAGTAACAGCTTACCTGAGTTTGTGCATGTCCGTTCTACACCCCCACCGCAAGTCTTCCTCCATCGGTTTTATCGGTTTCGTCGGTCTGCTCGTTCTGGGGGCGGTCGTGACCACCAAGGCCCGCGCCGACAGTTTCGAGACCGGCGCCGTCCTGACGACGGAAGTCAATTCTGTCGTCAAGGGCGGCCTCAATGTCGGCAGCAGTTCGCTCAGCAACCTCGACCTGACGGCCCATTGGCAGGGCGATAACGGATGGGAAGCCTTCGGCTACGTGCTGGGCGATTTCGGCGATGACTTTTCGGCCAATCGCGTCGGCGACGTGCAGGTGACGTCCAATATCGATTGTCCGGATGGCTGGCGACTGTTCGAGGCCTACGGCAAAAAGAACTTTGGCGACGACCGCGGTTATGTCATGGCCGGCCTCATCAATCTCAACGGCATTTTCGATGTCCAGGACAATGCGAGCGCTTTTCTCAATGCCTCGCACGGCATCGGCATAGACTATTCGCAAACCGGTCCGTCCATCTTCCCGACCACCGGTCTTGGTCTTGTCGGCGAATGGCATTTAAGTGCGCATCAGTCGGTGCGCGCCGGGGTGTTCGATGGCGTGCCGGGCGATCCCTACGACACTACGAAGTTCGTCTATATCAAGCTGTCCGCCGAAGAAGGCAGCCATCTGATCGGCGAATACCAGTATGATTTCAAGGGCGGTTTCGTGAAACTGGGTGCCTGGAAAAACACAGCGACGCTCGATCGCCTGGACGGCACCAACACCTCCAAGGATAATAGCGGGGCGTACGTCCAGCTCGGCTTTACGCTTACACAAGAAGCGTCTGAAAGCGATCAGGGCCTGAAAGGTTGGGTCCGTGCCGGCACCGCCAATGACGAACTCATGGCCATAGCCGACTATATCGGCGGCGGTCTGGTCTATACCGGCCCGCTCAAAGACCATGATACCGACCAACTGGGCTTCGCTATCGCGGCCGCACATTTCGGCGCGCCCTATCAGGCGTCTGTCGGCGAATCCCTGAAGCGCGAAGTCACTTATGAACTGACCTATCGCTGGGAAATCCACGGCGACCTGTCGATCCAGCCCGACGTCCAATATGTTCAGAATCCGTTCGGTCGCAGCGATATAGATGACGCCCTGGTCGTCGGCGTCCGGATGAAAGCCGAGCTTCGGTGACGCCTTAAGGGAGCGCTATTGCACCGCTGGCGACGCGTTAAGCGGCGGAAATAAGTTGATCGGCACCACGTTTGATCGCCAGATTTAGAGCCACAGTGGCTAAAGACGAGCCATTCGTCTGAAAAACGTCTCGCTCACCAGGGCGGTTACGCGACAGACGTGTGGCTATAAAGACGATTAAATCAAAATATTATCCCGCACATACATTTTGCCTCAATTTTATAACATTTTGCTTTCCTTTTGGTGAAATTTGCTTTCTGTTGGAAGGGTATGCGTAAGTAAAGAACATCATTCACACATCTGATGGAGCCGAGACATGCTTAAACCCCACACCCGGGTTCTGATGGCGATTGTCGCCTGCTTAGCTGCCAGTTTTATAGGAACGCTCACAGCACAGGCAAGGCCCACCGGCTATAAACATTATGAACTGGGCGATTTGAAAACGCCGACTCCGGATCCGGTATCGGGCGGCCTGCTACTCATGGGTGGTGGCGATCGAAACATCGATGCCATGAAGTGGTTTTTCGCCAAGGCCGGACATGGTCATATCGTTATCCTGAGCGCGGCTTACGGTCCCGAAATCGGCAAGGAATTCAAGCGCGAGGTCGGTGGCATCCTTTCCGCGGAAACCTTCGTGTTCAAGACTCGCGACGCGGCCTACGATCCGAAAGTCATTGACGCCCTGAAGCGCGCGGATGGCATCTTCATCTCAGGCGGTGACCAGTCGGACTATGTCAAAATGTGGCGCGGTACGCCGGTCGCTGACATTATGGACGCACATGTCTTGGCCGGAAAGCCGCTCGCCGGCACCAGCGCGGGTCTCGCGATGTTGGGGGAAATGCTCTATGGCTGCATGGACAGCACCAGCCTGACCTCACCTGAAGGTCTGGCGGATCCTTTTAGCGCCCGTAACACGATCGAAGGCGATTTCCTCCATCTCACCCTGCTCAAGGGTGTGCTGACCGACACCCATTTCAAGGAACGCGACCGACTGGGCCGACTGTTTGCGTTTCTGGCCAAGGCGCAACTCGGTCGACCGGCCAACGCCCCCCCGTTATTGGGCCTTGGCGTCGACGAAAGTGCGGCCCTCGCCGTCGAACCGGACGGTACAGCACGCATCTATGCCACTGAGGCAGACGGCGGCGCCTGGCTGGTGGATGGCGCCTCATTGCGCGTACCCAACAAGCCCGGTCCGCTGGAAGTGCCCCGCATCCATGTTATCGGCATTGGTCACCAATCCCTGCTTCATCTGCCCGAGGGCAAGGTCGAGCGTCCGTCTTTTGATCGCTACTACTCTGTCAGCGGCGGAAAGATGGTTCTTTCGAGCGATGAGGCCGTAGCACCATGATGGCCCTGCCTTTGCACGTCTTTTCGCGTTCCGCCATGCTGAGAGGGTCCGGGCTCGCCGCCGCGGCATTTCTTCTGTTAGGCGCCCCCGCAGGAGCCTCTACCCTGATTACAGGCGCCATGGTCTATGACGGTTCCGGCGCCCCTGCCAGGCAGGAATCTGTGAGGGTTGAGAATGATCGCATAGTCGCCATCGGCAAACTGCGCCCCCACAAAGGGGAAACCGTGATCGAGGCGAAGGGGCTGGCACTGGCGCCTGGCTTCATCGACAGCCACAGCCATCATGATCGCGGCGATTACGCGGACCGCGCCATGCCGCAGTTATTGGCGGAGGGCGTAACGACGATTGTTGTCGGTCAGGACGGCGAGAGTTCGGGCGCTTTTGCCGACATTTCGAAGCAATTCACGACGCGCCCCGCAGCGGTGAACGTGGCGGCCTATACCGGCCATGGATATCTGCGGTCTCAGGTGATGGGCCAGAATTACAAAAGGGTGGCCACCGTGTCGGAGATACAGGCAATGCAAAGCCTGCTCGACCTGGACATGAAGGCCGGATCTCTCGGGCTCTCGACGGGCCTGGAATATGATCCCGGCATCTACTCAAACCACGACGAAGTGGTGGCACTGGCCCAAACGGCGGCCGACGACGGTGGCCGCTACATCAGCCATATGCGTAGCGAAGACACGGCTTTCGATGCGGCGCTTGATGAGTTGCTCGACATAGGGGCAAAGACCGGCATCCCGGTCCAGATTTCCCATCTCAAGCTGGGAATCGTCGATCGCTGGGGCGACGCCAAGGCTGTGCTGGCCAAACTCGACGCCGCGCGTGCGCGCGGCATCAAGGTCACGGCCGACGTCTACCCCTACGAATATTGGCAGTCGACCCTGACGGTCTTGTTTCCCAAGCGCGATTTCACCGATCTTTCGGCAGCGCGCTTCGCCCTGACCCACCTCACAACGCCTGAGGGCATGCGGCTTGGCGTCTACGCGCCCGCCCCGTCATTGGTGGGGCATACCATCGCCGAGATCTCGGTGCAGCGACACGAGGAGCCGGCCGCCACCTACCTCTGGCTGATCCAGACCGCTGAGGCCTGGAGATCGGCCCACCCCGGCATAGAACCTGTCGAAGCGGTGATCGGCACGGCGATGGCTCCGGAAGATGTCGCTGACTTCATTGCCTGGCCTTACAGCAATCTCTGTTCGGACGGGATGATCGTTTCGCGCCATCCGCGCGGCGCCGGCGCCTTTGCCAAGATGCTGCGGGTTTACGTTCGAGAGCAGCACCGGCTCACCTTGCCCGAGGCGATCCGCAAGATGACCTCGCTGGCGGCGGAGAATGTCGGCCTGAAGGGACGTGGCCTGATCCGTCCGGGCTACAAGGCCGATCTGGTGTTGTTTGATCCCGATCAGATCGCAGACCGCGCCACGGTGGAGGCTCCGGGCGCCCTGGCCGTCGGTGTTTCCGATGTGATGGTGAATGGCGTGCTGGTGTATCGCAAGGCTCAGACGACCGGCAACTATCCCGGAGAGTTTCTGAAGCGGGAGGGGCAATAATGCAGAGACGATCCTTTCTGGCGGGGGTGACGGGGCTCACTGCGCTAACGGCGGTGCGCGCCGCTGCCGCGCCGGTTCTCTCCGCCAACAATTCTGGCCTGACCCTGGAACAGGCCAGACGCCGCAACGGCTGGATTGAAATCGACGCCGATGCGTTCGAGGCCAATATCGACACTGTTAATGGCTTGCTCGGTCATGTGCGCCTTTGCGCCGTCATGAAGGCGGATGCCTATGGCAACGGTATCGCGCTTTTGATGCCATCCATCATTAAGAAGCGCATCAGCGATGTCGCCATCACGTCCAATGATGAAGCCCGGGTCGCCCGCGAACTCGGCTATCAGGGCCGTCTGATCCGGGTGCGCACGGCAACACCTGACGAGATGCAGGATGGACTGCCCTTCGCCATAGAAGAGTTGATCGGCAATCCTGATTCCGCCGCCTTCCTTCAGGCCCTGGCAAAAAGGCAGACTAGGCCAGCCAGCCTGCCCGTACATCTGGCGCTCAACAGCGGTGGTATGTCACGAAACGGCGTGGAGCTTTCCACGGACTATGGCCAAAGTGATGCACGGAGTGTCATCTCATGTGACAAACTTCGGATAGCGGGCGCCATGACCCACTATCCCAGTGAGGACGCTGCCGACATTCTTGGTCAGTTGCAACATTATCATGCTGATCTGGCCTGGCTGAACGCTCAGGGCGTGAAGTCCGGCAAGCTGACGCGCCACACGGCGAACAGCTTTGCGACCCTGGAGCACCGGGACACATGGCTGGACATGGTGCGCGTCGGCGGGCTTCTCTACGGCGATCCTGGTTCTGTAAAGACAAATGCCTATCTCCCCACCATGACGATCAAGTCCCGGGTTGCCGCGATCAACCATTATCCGGCAGGCCAGACAGTCAACTATGACCGCACCTATCGGCTGGCACGGGAAAGCTGGCTCGCCAATATTCCGCTCGGTTATTCGGACGGCTACCGGCGCGGTTTCAGCCATGCCAACAGAGCCGAATTTCCTGCCGAAGGCCGGAACCATACCGAGGTACTGATCGGCGGCCGGCGGTTCCCCGTCGTTGGACGGGTGACAATGAACACCATGATGGTCGATGTGACCGACCGAACGAATGCGCTGCATCTGGACGATGAGGTCGTGCTCTTCGGCGCGCAAGGCAACGAGCGCATCACCCAGGCTGAATTCGAAGCCAACGGTTCGGCCTATGGCCCTGAGATGCTCGGCATATTGGGTGCCGCCTTGCCCCGTGTGCTTAAACCAAGTGCGCTTGCCAAAGACGACACACGACCTGCCACTTGATCAACTGAGATTTAGCCTTGGCCATGCGGGCTTGGCGCTGCGTTTGCTATGACGCGTCACATAGCTGTAACAGGCGCGGCCTAAAGCTTCCATTTTCTATCCAAGGAAGTCCATGTCCCGTTTGATGATCGCGCTGGTGGGCGCTTCCCTGATGGCCATGACGGCCCACGCTGAAGAGCGCCAGTGGCTGGCCGGCGATCACCATGTCCACAGCCGCTATTCCGGCCGCTACAAAGACGGCGTCTACACACTGGGCACAGATGGCATCTATCCCATGGCCAGGAATGCCGAGATGGCGCGCACCTATGGCCTGTCATGGATGGCGGCGATCGATCACGGCGGCCTTAACTTGTCAAAGCAGCGCTTCGAACAGACCTGGCCGGAACTGGTGGCGGCGCGGGTCTCCGTGCCTGAGGTCATTCAGTTCTACGGCATGGAACTAGACACACCCGGCGGTGACCACGCCAGCCTGATCATGCCGCTGGACAGCCGGGAGCGCGAGACCTTGCGCCATCTGGAGAGCGCCTACGCCAAGGACGAGGTCGATGATCCCGCGCGCGACACCACGGCGAAGATGCTCAACATGCTGCACGAGATGCGCACACTGACACCCGAAGCGCTGGTGATCGCCAACCATCCGTCGCGTTCCGCCAATGGCCTGACCGACTATAACGGCCATACGCCAGCCGAACTGCGCGCCTGGAATGATACTGCGCCGGAAATCGCCGTCGGCATGGAAGGCGCGCCCGGCCATCAGGGCACATCGCTCAAACCGGGCATCACACCGGAAACCCTGCGCAAACGCGGTTACTACGTCAAATCACCAACCTTCGGCGGCTTCGATGCCATGACCGCCACAGTCGGTGGCGTCTGGGACGGTCTGCTGAGCGAAGGCCGGCGCTTCTGGATCACAGCGTCGTCGGATTCGCACCGCAATATCGCCGATGGCGGCGAAGATTTCTGGCCCGGTCAATACGCCAAGACCTGGGTTCTGGCACGCCGCACGCCCCAGGATATTCTGGACGGTCTGCGCCATGGCCGGGTTTTCGTCACCACCGGCGATCTGGTCAGCGAACTGAATATGAATGCCTCCGGTGCCGATATCGGCGGCACGGCCAAGGTCAAGCCTGGCCAGACAGTAACGGTGAAGGTCCGCCTGCGCGATCCGGCCGGTAGCAACGCCCATGGTGATAAGCCGGCCCTGAAGCGCGTCGACCTGATCATGGGCGATATCACCGGGAAGCCCGCTGACAGCCATCCGACCACCCGCGTGGTCAGGTGTTTTACGTCTGCCGACTGGCAACAGAACGGCGAGATCATCACGCTTAGCTACAGCTTCACGGCCCGCAGAAGCGTTTATATCCGCCTGCGCGGCACATCGACCGACGAACAGGAACCAAAGGAAGATCCGATCGGCGAAAACCCTTGGCCCGACCTGTGGGTCTACGCCAATCCGGTGTTTATAGAGGTGAAATAGGCCGTCAGACGGCGGATCGCCTCTTCGATCTCCGGCGTCGAGACCGCGAAGCTGAAGCGGATGAAGTGGCGGCCCTCGTCCGGATCGAAATCGACGCCGGGCGCGGTGGCCACGCCCGTTTCCAGCAGCAAGCGCTTGCAGAATTCCAGACTGTCGTCTGTCAGGTGGATGATGCTGGCATAGACGTAAAATGCGCCATCGGGCGGCGCGATGGTGGTCAGGCCCATCGCCGGCAGAGCCGCCAACAACAGCTCGCGGTTACGGGTATAGACAGCGACATGGCCCTGTAATTCGTCATGGCTGTCAAGTGCCGCCACACCGGCGTGCTGGCTGAGCGAAGGCGCGGTGAGGAACAGGTTGCCGACAAAGGCGCGGGCACGATGCACATGGTGTTTCGGCACCAGCAGCCAGCCCAACCGCCAGCCCACCATGCTGAAATATTTGGAGAAACTGTTGACCACCAGTGCTTCGGGCGCGAATTCGAGCATGGAATGCGCCGGTCCGACATAGCTCAGACCATGGTAAATCTCATCGGAAATGATGCGGATGCCGCGCGCACGGCAGACTTCGGCGATCGCCGCCAGTTCATCCGCCGGCAGGATGGTGCCCGTCGGATTGGCCGGACTGGCTATGATCACACCATCCGGCGCCGGATCGAGCGCGGCCAGGCTTTCGGCGGTAAGCTGGAAGCGCATGGCAGCGTCGCACGGGATTTCGACCGGCTGCAGATGCAGCGCCTTGAGTGAATTGCGATAGGCGACATAGCCGGGACGCGCCAAGGCGACGCGCTGACCGGGCGAAAAGCTGGAGATCAGCGCCAGCACCAGCGCCGGCGAGGCGCCGCAGGTCAGGATAAACTGTTCGGGCTCGACGTTGACGCCGTAGGTATCAAGATAGTGCCGCGCCAGACGCTGCTTTAGCTCCGGGCTCTCCCAGTAGCCAAGACCATCGCTATCGAGCACCTCATGTGCCACCTTGATGGCGGCCTGCGGCGCGCCGGTCGAGGGCTGGCCGAATTCCATATGAATGATCGAGCGGCCTTCGGCCTTCAGGCTGTGCGCCAGACGGCTGATCTCGATGGCGCGGAACGGGTCGATGTCACTTTGCATCCTGACTGATTAGGCCAAGTGTTCACGCATCTCCAGACAAAAAAACTCCTCCTGTCACCAGGAGGAGTTTCTTTCAGTCAGGTTTTGAATCTTAGAACTGCAGGTTCGCTCCGACGAAGACGGTGCGGCCGCTGGTGGTGGAATTCCACAGGCGACGGGCGCCGGCTTCGCCATAACCGTTGTTGAAGCTGTTGTACTGTTCTTCGCGCTCGTCCGTCAGGTTGATCGCATCGATGGTCAGGCGGATCTTCGGCGTGACCTGATAGAAGGCCGCGGCGTCGATATACTGGGTCGAGTTGAAACCTCCGCTGTCGATCGTGTAGTCCGAGCGGAAGTTCGACGATACGCGCGCGCCCCATGTCGAAGTTTCATAATAAAGCGTCACGTTATGGTTGACGTCCGACATGCCATAGATCGGGCTCTTGCTTGGGCCACTACCCGTCTCCGAGTCGATAAAGGTGGCGTTGGCCACCACGCCCATATTGTTGAACGGCGCCGGCAGGAAGAAGAAGTCGGTCTGGGCGCTGACTTCCAGACCGTTCAGTTTGGCGCTGGTCAGGTTGATCGGACGGGTATACTCGTTGACATTTGTCGTCTGAACCACACCCGATGCCAGATTATCAGCCAGTCCCGTAACCGAATAAGGCACATTTTTCAGGGTTTGAGTGACGATAAAGCCATCGATTTTTTTGTGGAATACACCGGCGGTGATCATGCCGACGCGCCCGAAGTACCATTCTCCCGACAGGTCGAACTCATCCGAAGTATAGGGGGTCAGGTTAGGATTGCCGGTCGTGACCTTGACGAAACCGTTGTCGTCGCTGACCGAGCCATTCAGAGCATATGACCCAAGGGACGGACGGTTGATGTTTTGTGCCGCGGCGGCCCGGATCTGGAAGTTGTCGGAGATTTCCAGCACAGCGTTAAACGCTGGCAAGGTGCCGGAATAGGTTTGCTGAGAAACGGCAGGCACGCTCTTGGTCTTGCCCGGATTAGCCTTATCGGGCACGTTCATGAAGCCCGATGTGGTCAGTTCTGTCTCATAACCGCGCACGCCGGCATTTCCGCGCAAGGTCTTGCCAAAGAGGCTCGTACGCCAGTCGAGTTGCAGGTAGGCGGCGCTGGTGTCTTCTTTGACCTCATAAGCCGAAGAGTTGACTCGGTTCACCGTGCGCGTGACGTCGTAATAGTCGAGCGCCTTGTCCCAGTCGACGATCAGCCACGACTGGTCTTTATGCTGGTCGAAAATCTTATAATAGGCATTGACCTTGTCGTCGGGCCCGGTGCCCCAGGTGCCGTTTTCCCATTCGGCCTTTTTCACGTCGTCGTTGGTGTACTGAACACCGGAATTGGTAAAGCCGCGATAAGAAGCGCCGGCCTTCAGGGTCAGGTTGTCACTAAAGGCGTAGGCGCCATTGAGTTCAGCGTTTTCCAGTTCAGTGGTCTGGTAGGTGGATGAGAAGTCAATTTCGTGGGCGCGGTAGTTGTTCGGGTCGGTCGTATCCCACTTGTAGGTGTTGTGCGCCTCGTAGGAACTGACGCGGTAGTCGGTGATCAGGCCTCCAAACGCTTCGGTGTAGAACTTGTCCGAGATGGGGATATCGTAGTCGGAGGTTTCCTTGCCGATGTGACCATCGATGGTCAGCTTGTCGGTCGGCTTCCACTCACCGGTCAGCACCACCTGGTTAAAGGTGCTTTCAGTTTCCTGACGACGGGTCTCAGTGGCAAAAACAGTGTTGTTAACGTCAGCATAGATAACCGAATTGTACTTGTCATACTGGATCGACACCAGGCTGGGCGCGGCAAAAGCCGAGGCCGGCTTACCGGAATGCGCCATCGACGTGCCGAGGATGGTCGAGCCGACCGAACCGCGTGTCGCCAGATGGTTTTCGCTGCGGTCGTTGGTGAACTTACCATAGAGGCCATCAAGCGTCAGGGTCAGGGTCTCGACGGGGCGCCATTGCAGGGCCGTGGTCAGGCCGAGGCGCTCCTGATCGGAACCCCAGACCGACAGACGGTTGCCGCGCTGGAAGATCAGTTCGCCGTTCATCGCCTTGGCCCGATCGGCCGCGCTCAGATTGGCGACGTTGGCGGCCGTGGCTTTCTGGGTGCCGGCGCCATAGGTGTTGTAACCCTGCTCTTCGGTCTTGCGTTTACCATAGGCCAGCGAGACGAGGATACCGAACTTGTCATTCCAGTTATAAGAATACATACCGGCGACGCGCGGCTGGAAATCCTTAGTCGACGAGTTGGTGCCGCCCTGCAGCGAAAAGGCCGCCTTCTGGCCCCTGTAGTTGAAAGGCTTCGACGTATAGAGGCCGACCGTGCCGGCCATGCCGCCTTCGTCCTGCTCAGCCGAGAACGACTTATTGACATCAACGCGGCTGAAAAGATCGGAAGCAAAGATATTGAAGTCAAAGGCGCGGTCGCGCGAGGTCTGGCCACGGCTGTCCATCGGCGAGTCGACATTGCCAAGCACTTCCATGCCGTTCAGTTGCACGCGGGTGAAATCAGGACCGAGACCGCGCAAGCTTACGCGGCGGCCTTCGCCACCTTCGCGGTTGATCGCCACGCCCGGCAGGCGCTGCAGCGATTCCGCCAGGTTGAGATCGGGGAACTTGGCCATGTCTTCCGCCACGATGCTGTCGGCGGTGATATTGGACTCTTTTTTGAGTTTGCGCGCCATGCCGAGCGACTTGCGGAAGCCACGCACCACGACCTCCTGGATGGCCTCATCGGCGGGTGCCGAGACGGCGGCGTCAGCCTCCTGCGCCTGGGTGGCGGTGGACAGCATGGACAGCATGGACAGGCTCATGGCGCCGAGGGCTACGCCCGTCAGAAGCCATTTGTTATGATTTGACATAGATTGAACTCCAAAAAGCCGCCAAGGGGAGGTTTGGCGGGATGGAGCGCGGTTAGGTGTCGTTTGTGAAACCTGCTTGGCAGTTTTGTAACGGTTTTGCAGCCGCAAGGGTTTTTATAACCAGCGGCACAACTTTGAATTTATAAGTCGACATAACGGCCACAGGTTACCGCTCATATCGCCTTTGTCATAACGTCACGATCAGGTGCTATGGCGGACCATCACTGTTCCGGAGACTCTCATGCGCCTGCCCCTTTTCCTGATTCTTGGTCTCATGGCTCAGTCTGCCGTGGCGCAGCCGCTGGAGCCCACAGCTCCCAAGGGCCTGCATGTGAACGACCTGCAAGTGGTCGGCACGCACAACAGCTACAAGGTGGCTATCCCCGGACTCGAGCTGGCGATGATCCGCGCCAAGTCGGAAGATGGTGCGAAATCGCTCGATTACGGCCACGCGCCACTGGCGCAACAGCTTGATCTCGGCATGCGCCAGCTCGAAATCGACTTCCTTTACGATCCCGAAGGCGGTCGCTACGCCCACCCGCTTCTGCCGCAAAAGAGCGGCGTAGCCTATGATGCCACCGGCATGGATAAGCCGGGCTTCAAGGTTCTGCATATGCCCGATGTCGATGTGCGCAGCCATTGCGCCACCTTCATCCTCTGCCTGACGCAAATCCGCGCCTGGTCGGATGCCCACCCAGATCATGTGCCAATCCTGATCATGATGAACGCGAAGGACGGCAAGGCCAGCACGGACGGCGGCGTCACGCCCCTGCCCTATGATGCCGCCGCCTTCGATGCGCTCGACGCAGAAATCCGTTCGGTCTTCGGCCCGGACAAGCTGATTACGCCCGATGATGTGCGTGGCACGGCCAAAACCTTGCGCGCCGGCGTTCTGGCCGGCGGCTGGCCCACGCTGGAAGCAGCGCGCGGCAAGGTCTTCTTTGCGCTCGATGAAGGGCCGGCCAAGGTGGCGGTCTATATGCGGGGCCATGCCTCGCTCGAAGGCCTGCCGATCTTCGTCAACGCCATCAGCGAGGACGCCGACCACGCCGCTTACCTCACGCTCAATGACCCGGTGAAACAGTTCGACCGCATCCAGGCCGACGTGAGGGCCGGCTTTATCGTCCGCACGCGCGCTGACGATTCCACCACCGAGGCCCGCAGCAACGACCATACCCGCTTTGAAATGGCGCTGGCCTCGGGTGCGCAATATATCTCAACCGACTACCCGACACCGCGCACTGACTTCAGCCCTTATGTCGTAGCCTTGCCGACCGATGCCCCCGCCAGGCGCAATCCGCTGCGCTGAGTTCACGCGGTTACGCTTGCTTTTTAAAAGCCGCTCCACGTAAAACAGGGCATGGCCTCCAAAACCACGCTCAATGCCAAAAACCTCGAAACGCTTGGCGCCGCACACCTCGCCGAGCTTTTGATGGATATCAGCGAAGGCAATGCCAACGCCAAACGGCGGCTGCGCCTTGAACTGGCTGGCAACGAGAGCCCTGGCAAGCTGACCAACGAGATCCGCAAACGTTTGATGGCCATAGGCGCTGCCACCGCGAATGTCGGCTGGCGCAGCCTGAAAGGCTTTCGCGGTGATCTGAACACGCAGCGCCGGTTGATTGCCGAGCAGGTGCTGACCGCCTCGCCCCAGGACGCCGCCGAGTTAATATGGCAGTTCATCGCTCTGGGCGATGCGGTGATCGAGCGCACCAGCGACGCTTCCGGCGGCGTGGTCGAGGTATTCCAAGAGGCCTGCCAGAATGCGAGCGCCATCGTCCAGGCGGGTAAACCCGATATCGAACGCCTGCTGTATCAGATCACGTTATCCCAGATAAACAACACCTACGGCCAGAATGATCAGATCATCGCCCTGCTGACGCCGAACCTTGACCGGGACCAACTCACGCAGTTGCGCGGTAGAATCATGGCGGCGGCAAAGGAGCCCGTAGCGACGTCCACGGCAAAACCAAGAACGGCCAAGCGCTGGCGCAAGCGTGTGCTGGCCGCGTCGGAAAGCCTGCGCAAACGGACCCGCGCCGAATCCGTGCGTGTTGCCCTGCTGGCTATCGCCGACGCGGCGGGCGATGTCGACGCCTTCATCGCCCTCATGAGCGATGCCTATGTACCGGCTACAGCCGCGCAGATCGCTAACCGCCTGCTAAAAGCCGAACGCCCTCACGACGCGCTCAAGGCATTAGATGGCGCTCGACAAGGTCGCGGTCTGCCGCCGGCCGAATGGGCGGACGCGCGCCTGCAAACCCTGGAGGCGCTGGACCGCAAAGATGAGGCGCAAGTCTTGCGGCTGGAACGATTCCGCCAGACGCTTGACGGCGGCTACCTGCGCGCCTACCTGAAACGCCTGCCCGATTTCGATGATATCGAAGCTGAGGACGAGGCACTAGACGGATCCAAAGACTTCCCGGATGCCAATGCCGCGCTTGATCTGCTGGTCCGCTGGCCCTCGCTGGAACGCGCGGCGCAACTCGTGATCAATCGCCTGTCCGAGATGGACGGTAACAGCGCCGAAGCCATGACCTTTGCCGCCGACCGGCTGTCGTCACGCTATCCGATGGCCGCCCTGCTGCTGCACCGGCAGATCGTTGAAGCCAGCCTGATATCGTTCAGCGAACCGTCCCACACCGCCGCCGGCCTCACCTATCTGGAGGCTGAAAGCCTGGCGCGCCATATCGATGATTTCGGACGTTTTGATACACATGAGGCATGGTTCAAAAAGCTCGGCAACCTCTATGGCCGCCGCACCGCGTTCTGGAAAGCACTGCCCTGACAATCCTCGAAGAGCGAGTTGGGTAAAAAAACAAGTCAACCAGGTGCGTATCCGCCTGAAGCCCGCTGCCGCTTCCAGGATGCAACTTATTTCAAGAGCTTTCCACCAGCATCTCGTCGGCTTTCGACACGAACATCCAGCCGAGGACATCCTGATCGAGCATGTTTCGCTTCGTGCACTCGGTCACGCATGTACCGCGCCGGCGCCTAGGCTCAGCCATTCCCTTGCCAGCGAGCGCTCGAATTGCTTTTACGGCCGGACGGGAGATCCATTTATATTGCTTCTCTCTGCATTTGGCATTGGCGGGCGATATTGGGCTTTTAGGTTTTGAAATAGCGCATAAACCCGACACCACCAATCCACGGCAATACGCAAGACAGTGATAATGGGCGATCGTGCAAATGAACTGCAAAAGCTTTGCCCCGCCCAATACGTCAGACTTTATAGTTACAGTTAAGACGGACAAATTTGTCAAATTCCTAAGCCAAGCCGGACACCCCTCAAGGAAAGCCGCCGCCCGCACCAGGCACATGACACAGCGTCAAAAGGCATAGATGCAATTTCAATAAATTGATATTATTAATTTATCTTCCAAACTCACCGACCCCACACCCGCCAGAATGCGGTACAATATGACCATAACCTGCTTTCGTGGCAAATTTGGCACGACCATTTGATTTTTATATGTCAGCTATAACCCGGGTTGTGAATTTTATTTTACGGCCTTATAGTCTGACATAACACTCGGCCGATTTCAGATTCACCGGGTGCAAAAAGGCCCTCAGAGCCTGACCAACAGGAAATTCGCCTAAACAAAATTGCCGAATGGCAAGGGAAGAGGATACCAGGATGAAATTGGGAAATTTGCTCAGCACTTCCGCGTTCGAAATGCCGGGAATGCCAACACATTATTTTAAGCGCTCACTGCAATTTGGCTCGGCGTCAATCTTGGCGCTTGTATTGGCTACGGGCGGTGCCTATGCCCAGCAGGCTGCTCCCACAGACGTGGCCAATACGGACGAAACTGTCGTCGTGGTTACGGGGTCACGCCTGATCAGAACGAATGAAAAATCACCGACGCCGATCACGGCGATAACCACGGATCAGTTGTCTCAGACGACACCCAGCGACATTCCCGATGCGCTGACCAAGCTACCGCAAATCATCGGCGGTCGCACGCCGCGCAACCAGGGTAATGGCGCCAACAATAACGGCGGCAACGTCCTTGCCCTGCGCAACTTCGGGCCATCGCGCACACTCGTTCTTTTCAACGGCCACCGCGTCGCGCCCAACAACCAGGACGGAACGGTCAATGTCGACGTTCTTCCGCAAATCCTGATGAAGCGTGTTGATATCGTCACCGGTGGCGCCTCGGCCGTCTATGGATCGGATGCCGTGTCGGGGGTGATCAACTTTGTCATCGACGAAAACTTTAATGGCTTCAAATATAAAGTCGATACCGGCATTTCCGGCTATGGTGATGGCCGTCAAAATTCTGTCGCAGCGGCTTGGGGTAAGGAACTTTTTGACGGGCGGGGGCATTTTGAAACCTCCTTCCGCTACCGCAACCAAGACAAGATCCTCAATACGGATCGTCCTTATGCCAGGGATGGACAGGTTTGGTTTCTGACAGGTAATGGATCGGTCTCGAATCCCTTTACCAATACGCCCTATGCCCGCGTTAACAACCAGCCAATGACCGGCGTTGTAAACTGCGGCTCAGCCTGTGCGCTCAATGGCTACACCGTCACCTCGCCCGGAAATTTTGGCCCGCTGACGCGCGGTATACCTACGGGAAGCGGCACAATTGATAGCGGCGGCAACGGCGGTTACGTGAAATTCGGCACCTTCCGCTCAGGTCTTGAGATGAAAGAATCCTTTAGCCGGTTTGACTATGATTTTTCTGATAATGTGCATGGTTATGCTCAGATCAGCGTTGCTGAAGCCGACATCTCGTCGGATTGGGTCAATACGGTTGTGAGCTCGTCCGGGGCGGGACGTCCAAGCACGATCTTTGCCAACAATCCGTATCTGTCAACCACATCTCAAGCGGCCTTGGGTGCCGGCATAACCTGCGGCACGCCTGCGGCAGCCGGCTATCGCTGCTTGCCGGGAACCCCGCTGACAGCCCAAAACAGGTTTAGCTATGATGGCACGCTCATGCCAGGTGCGACCACGCCACCGCCGCCAGGCGTACCTTACCTTTCTGTCCCTTCCTATATCTGGAACAAGATCGATGGTCAGGATGCCGGTCCACAAGGCCGCGTCTATAAGACCCTATCGAACCAAAAAAGCTTGAACTTTGAAACCGGTCTCAGGGGAAAGCTGGGTAATTTTGACTGGGATGTCTACTATAGCAACAGCTCAAGCGAACTGACGGTCTCGAACCCAAACAACCAACGCAATGACAGGTTCTTGGCTTCGCTTGATGCGGTTATCGCGCCTCCGGGCACGATGGTAAATGGTGTAAATGTCAGCGGCACAATCGTCTGCTGGGTTTCGACCCAGGCTGCGTATGCCTCGCGCTATCCAGGCTGCGTCCCGACCAATATCGTCGATCCGAACGGCCCATCGGCGGCGTCATATGATTATCTTGTTCAGGAAACTCACTGGACCCTGAAACAGACCATGCAAAACTTCGGGGGCTCCATCGGCGGCGGTCTGGGTTTCGGACTTCCGGCGGGTGAGATCAGAGGCGCGGCTTCGGCAGATATCCGTTACCAGACCTACGAGATGACCACCAATGCGCTGGCGACGGATTTCGTCGATTGTACCGGTCTTCGTTTGTGCTTGGCTACCGGGAGTTCTGCAGGCGTGGGTGCAGCACCGGCATTGTGGATTCAAAACGTCAACAACCCGGTTGATGCGAAGAACAACGTTTACGAAGCCGCCCTTGAGTTCACCATTCCTTTGTTGAAGGACTTGCCCCTTGTTGAGGACCTGACCTTGGCAACCGCTGGCCGTTATACCAAGTATTCAACCTTTGATGCCGTTCATTCCTGGAAGTTGGGTCTTGATTGGCATCTGAATAAGACCTTCCACGTTCGTGGCACACAGTCGGTCGACATTCGGGCGCCCAACCTGAACGATCTTTACCAACCGGCTGGTATTTCGGCGTCCACTTTCTCGGATTTCTTGACGGGCCTGAACCAAAATACACAGTTTCAAGTCTCGGGTAATCCAAACCTGACACCTGAAATTGCACGCACGACAACTCTTGGTGTCGTCTTTACGCCAAGCTTTATCCGTAACTTTAACCTGTCGTTTGATTACTACAAAACGGATATGAAAGACGCCATCACGAATATCAGCTACAATAGTGCGGCGATCCAAAACCTGTGTCTCGCTAGCGCGCCGACCTATACGTCAAACTTCTGTTCCCTGGCTGTGCGCCCCATTACCGATCCATCGGATCCGAACTACAAGACTGCGGCGAACTTCCCGACAAAAATCTTCAGTTCCCCTCTTAATGCGGCAAGCTCAACGATCAGTGGTTATGATGTCGAGGCAAACTATACCTGGAGCATGCAAGATGTCGTGTCTTGGTTGCCAGGTCGCTTTACTGCGCGAACCTTGATAAGCGTCCAACCCACCAATACAACAATCAATATTCCTGGAACCGCCGAGCAATGGGCATTCCAACCTGAATACAGGCAGACGACCTTCTTGTCCTATGTCAACGGCGACTGGACAGTGGCCATTCAGGATCAATATTTAGGTAAGGCAAGAATGGCGACCAGCGACCCCGCAGTGGTCAGCAATAATCAAAACTATGTCATTCCTTACCTGCCTTCGATGAATGTCGTCGATCTAACGATCAGCAAGTCGTTCGACTTCCTGTCAGGCAAGAGCGAAGCCTATATCAACATCAGCAATCTTGGCGATACACGCGCACCACTACTGCCAGGCGCTGGTGTCCCAGGTCTAACCTACCCAACGGCGGGCTTCCATGACGATATGGGTCGCTACATTACGGTCGGCCTGAAAGGCAAATTCTAACAAATATTACCAGACCGAAGGTCACAACAACTACCCCCGTCTCCCAAGCAACTCAGTTCGCCCCGCAGTCTTGCGGGGCGACGCTTTTTGCTGTCCTTCGAAGAAAGACAAAAGGGCGATACAATCTCGTGAAGTCGTCAATCCCTGCTATCATTGTAACGACGTAAAGCCGATGCGCCCGGAAAAGCCCCTGTTTCAACACTTCACTGGCTATTTGAGAAACTACGGCTTGATGACACTACCTATGGGCCTGTCTTGAGAGCCCCGCCGTCGAGGCCGAATGAGCACGCCCAGGCATAGCGCTTCTGACCGGCGAGATAGCCTGCTGGTCGCACCGCCAGGATGCTGCCTATGTCGATAAGCTGGACCCGTACATGGAGGATGGCATCGCCTTGCTTCGTCTGGCCCGTGATGCCCGCCAAATCTTTGAGAACTTAGGTGGACCCCGTCAGTTGGACAGAAAGTGGGCTGACTTAAGATAGAGAGTCTTGCCGGTTAATTGTCGCTGGCGATTTTGCCAGAATGTCGGTGTTTCAGGCTACCATCTTTCCTTGATCGATTGAATCCCTTTCTTGCTGTTGAGGCTGTGGGGATGTGTGTAACGCGCTTGCGTTATGCACATATCCACAGGCGCGGCCCGCTTCAAAAATTTGCCTCGGGGTCTTGTAGTCGAGAGCCTGGTGCTTTCTCTGGTCGTTATAAAACGTCAGCCACAT
>NZ_AQWM01000022.1 GCF_000376105.1 Asticcacaulis benevestitus DSM 16100 = ATCC BAA-896 | reverse complement strand
TATAACGACCAGAGAAAGCACCAGGCTCTCGACTACAAGACCCCGAGGCAAATTTTTGAAGCGGGCCGCGCCTGTGGATATGTGCATAACGCAAGCGCGTTACACACATCCCCACAGCCTCAACAGCAAGAAAGGGATTCAATCGATCAAGGAAAGATGGTAGCCTGAAACACCGACATTCTGGCAAAATCGCCAGCGACAATTAACCGGCAAGACTCTCTATCTTAAGTCAGCCCACTTTCTGTCCAACTGACGGGGTCCACCTAATATGGCCCAACCGCCAGCCGGAGACCTGGCCTTGTTGTGTGCCTCGCCTTTTGACTGGCTGGCTTCCGAATATGATCGCATGAAGTGGGCTTGTGTCCGTTTGCAGGCGAGTGTTTTCGAAGAAAATCTGCGTGTCGCGACAATCGCGTCCTGGCTGAAAAGCGACATAAGGCTGCGCATAGCCCAGGAGCGTGACGAACTTATGCCGTTTCTGTTGGCACGAATGGAGTCAGATGATGACGTCTCGGCCTTCGTGGAGCGCCTGGAAAAAAACTATAGCCTCGCCGAAACGCAGGTTGCGCATCTGCTAGCCTTCATAGCGCACAAGGCAATAGTGCCGATGGCGCGGCGGGACGATATTTTGCACCTTGCCGCCTGCGAGCGACAGCACCTGGCTTTATTCTCAGCGATTGGTCTGCCCCTCTTGCGACTTCGCACCCCGACAAGCGCGCTTGGCCTGCTGTCAGGCAGACTGGCGCTGGGACGCGGCTGGTCCCTGTCGTCGAGCGGTGGACATTTGAACTGACTTGAAGGTTGGCACCCGCACTTGTCTTTATTTGATAAATATCAAACGCCCCGCCAACTTTAATCAAGCAATTGAATAATAACGATTAAATTTCTCCGTTAACAAGGTGGAAAGTAATTTCACGCACCTTTCATCCCTTGTATTAGAAACCTTTTACAATCGGCTTGTCGGCTCAATGTGAGACTGACGCGGGCATCCAGATCGTTTCAGCCCGGCCACAGCGACAGTCGGCCTCAGGTGAAAGGTTATCGTAAGGAAGGCCGTAACGTGACCCGCCTCATTCAACTTATCTATGTTAGCCGTTTTGTTGCTGGCAACCGAGGCATGCTTAGCGAAATGCGCAACATCCTGACGGTATCCCGGGCCAACAACTATCACAATCAGCTCACCGGCTGCCTTCTGTTTGACCGGGAAATTTTCGTTAGATCATAGAGGGTGAGCCTGAAAGGGTACGCGCCTGTTTTGAAAAGATAACCGGTGACCCTCGACACGCGGCGATACGCATCCTCCAGGATGCCCCCATCCAGGCCCGTAACTTTCCGGTTTGGACCATGGCGGGGTTTGTGAAGTCAGAGGCCAATGAAAGCCTGTTTCGCCGCTATCGCTTCCTGACACAGAAATCCACTGGTCGCTTCGAGCCTCACCGCCTGATAGCCCTGGCAAATGCCCTTGTTGCCCTGGATCAACCTTCGGTGCTGTCTGATATCAGGCGTTCTGTGCAAACCAAAGAGTCACATGGCAAGGATGGGCAGGCGCCGTATTTGGAAACGGTGAGGGTGCCAGACTGTGACAGGATCGTCGTCAGCGCAAATTCATAAAAACTGACGAAACACATTAAAAAGGACCAGGATCTGGTGAAAGATTGATCATGTTTTGATTGCGATCAAATCCTTCAACAAAATCCCGTGCCACTCTTGAGAACCTTTGCACAGGAAGCGTTCGCATGGTGGTCAGATTGAAAGCGCACGTCATTACCGGGTGCCTTGTAGCGGCGCTGATGACCCATGTCTTCGGTGCGCAGGCGCAGCCTCTTCCAGAACAGGGTGCGCAGATATTCTCCCAGAAGTGCGCTCTGTGTCACGACAATAGCCAGTACATGATCAATGATAATGGTCCGGCGCTTTTTGGCGTTGTCGGCCGCCGCGTGGGCTCCATTGAGGGCTATGCCTATTCGCCGGCGCTCACGGCCGCTGCCGCGCGCGGTGACACCTGGACGGTCACGCGATTGAAAAAGTTCCTGTCCGGTCCTGAAGCCATGTATCCGGGAACCGGCATGCCGATGCACTTTGAAACGCCAAACGCCCGGGCGGCCATAACCGCTTATCTTAAAACACTGACACCCAGAAAATAGCGGTTCTTAGCTGGGTTTGCCTTTTGTGCTGCCCTGGCCAAGGCTGCCTTTTGTTCGCTTACCAAGAGGCCTTGTCCATGTCGCGTATCCACGAACCGTTGCCGGGGGATGACGCACCGCCGCGCCGCACGATGACGATCATGGACGCGATCTATGGTCGTCATGCTGTGCAGGTGTTTACCGGCGACGATGTCACCGAACACACCGTGCACGCCTTGCTGTATGCGGCCGCCCAGGCGCCGGCGACAGCCTCCCTGCCGGCACCTGCGTTTCTGGTTGTCCAGGGCCGGGAACGCCTGCGCGCGCTGTCCGGTCATATTGGTCGGCTCTACAATGCGGTTGAAAGTGAGTTGACTAACCTCACCTCGGACAGCGGCTTTACACTGTTTCACAATGCCGGGACGCTGATCGTGGTCTGCATCCGGCAACAAACGCCTCTGGCTGTTCCGGAAGCCTGGATGGCGGCCGAAAACATCATGCTGGCGGCGGCGGGCATGGGACTCGGCAGTTGCCTGATCGGGGAGGCCGTCGCGGGTCTGAACGACCCACGCGGACGCACGCTCATTGGTCTGCCTGACAGTATGGTCCCCGTCGCCATCATTGCTCTGGGCAAGCCGACGCCGGGCATAGACCCTACAAAGCGCCGGCCACCGGACATTCTCAACTGGCTTCTGTGACGAAGGCTTAAGGGGGCGGACCTGGGCTCATCAAGATCTGGTGAGTCGGGCAATCCCCCTCTATGGAGCAGTTGTCACAAACGAAGTGGCCTGCCTTGTTGAGATTGGTGAAAGATACCCGATTGCCCTGGATATCGATGCCGACCTCCTTGAGTTTACGCAGCGTTCGCGAAAAGGTCGCCAGTTCCATCCGCAGACGCGAGGCAATCAGGGTTTTGGAATAGGGCAGGTCAAAGCCGGCAGGATCGAAGTTATAAAGAACGCATAGCCCTTGCAGATAACAGGCTACCATCTGCGTTGCCGACATGGTCGAGCGGTGTTCGGCTTCCATTTGCGCGTCGTGAAGGCGTTCGGCCAGGCCCTGAAGCAAACGCGGCGCCAATGTGTTGAAATTTTTCAGATGCTCACGCATCCATGCAATCGGCACTTCAAGTACCTGGGCGTCGTCGACGACGCGTGCATTGGTTATGTGGGTCACCTGCCGGGCTATGACCTCTTCTGCATTTATACAGTCGCCGGAAATAAGAATATCGCTGGTGACTTCATGACCGTCGGGGGTCTCCCGAAAAATCTGAATCGTTCCGCGTAGCAGGATTTTGAAGTTCTTAATGTCGTCGCCATGCATAAACAGGAATTCGCCGCGTCGCACATTTCGCATGTGGGTGTGTGCAGACAAACGTAGAACATCGTCGTCAGACAGATCGCTGAAGAGCGGCAAGGTTTTGAGTGTTTCTATACGTTTGTTCATCGCTTCCCAGCGTTGCGCGCGAAGATGGTGGCGGATACACCACGGGATAAGGCGCTCACCTTACGCTATCGCAAGGATGAAAGACAGGGAAAAGGCGACAGAACGACGCAAACGGTCAAAGCCTTCTTCCCTTCGGCTAAGATAATATCTGTCATCGGGCGGATCTGCCGCCTTTGACACAGCGATCTGCGATAAGAAAAAGCCCGCCGCACGTTATCCGGCAGGCTTTTTGAAGCGGCTTCCAATGTGGCAGGCAGCCAACCTAGGTGAGTACGTTCACGCCGAGTTTCGTCACCAAAAGGGGCAGGGCGATGGCGCATTCGACAAGCGCGACCATATACATGATGGCCAGCACCGGACGGCCACTCTGAAAATTACGTACCGCGCCAGCCAGAAGTGGACCACTGATCGGGCCCACCAGGAAATAGGGCGCAAGGCGCTTGATACGAGCCAACACGGGTAGAAACTCCTGATTACATTTTCATGTAAGCAGAGTTTGGAGTGCGATTCCAGCCTTTGTTAATAAAGCGTAAATACCGTGCGCGTGATAAGCCCGTTGCGCGAAAAAATTTAATTGGGAGTGGCTCAATATTAGAAAAAAGCCTATGGCTTCCCGCCGCCGCATACCCTTCACGCACGGCCTTTGAACAGATGGCAGGCTCGGACATGACCATTCTACGGGTGAATCACCTGACCCGATACGCATATCGCCGGCCCGTGGGCTTTGGCCAGCATCGTCTGATGTTTCGTCCGCGCGACAGCTATGACCAACGCCTGATAAGCTCGGAACTGAAGATATCGCCAGAACCAAGCGATATCTTCTGGATTCATGATGCTTTCGGCAATTGCGTCGCCTGCGCCGACTTCGACAGCCTGGCCGATGCCTTGTGCTTTGAAACGACGATCGTGCTCGATCATACGCCGCAGCACAGCCCTCACTTCCGCGCCGACGAAGACGCAAAGACCTGGCCCTTCCAGTATGACAACGAAACCTCGCCTGATCTGCGCCCCTCCATGCATCGGCAATATCCGGATGATGTGACCGAAACCTGGGCGCGTCGCTTCGTCAATCCGCTGGGTCCGACCAAGACGGCGACGATCCTTGAAAGCATGACTCATGCGATCAAGAACGATTTCAGATACAACCGCCGCACAAATCCGGGCACGCAGACACCGGAGATGACGCTTTATAGCCTAAGCGGCACCTGCCGGGACTTTGCCTTGCTGATGATGGAGGCGGTGCGTTCGCTGGGCTTCGCGGCGCGTTTCGTTACGGGCTATATCTATGCGCCCGCGCGCGATACCGGTGAAAATTTAGGCGGCGGCGCTACCCATGCCTGGGTCCAGGTGTTTGTGCCAGGGGCAGGCTGGGTTGAATTCGACCCCACCAACGGCATCATCGGCAATCGTGATCTCATCCGCGTCGGGGTGACGCGTGACCCGCGCCAGGCCATTCCTTTATGGGGCACGCATACAGGTTCACGCATCGATTCTTTAGGCATGACCGTGCAGGTTAATGTGACATCGGTCGGCGTGAAGGACGCGCCGACAATCATCACATAGGGATATTCCATGCAGATTAAGGCCGGCTACGCTCTCACCTATGACTGTCCGCAGCCGACCGCCATGCTGCTCTGCCTGAATATTCATACCTCACGGCGCGTCGATCTTTTATCTGCGCAAGAGTTGAAGTTTTCAAACAACCTCAAATCCTGGGACTATGTCGATAGCTTCGGCAATGTATGTACGCGCATCACCGCGCCGGCGGGCCGCACTACCATTTCGACGGTGTTCGAGATTTACGATACCGGCCTGCCTGATTTTGTGCCGTTCGAGGCCCCGCAGCATGACATCCGCGACCTGCCCGATGAGGTGCTCGTCTTCCTGCTGGGCTCCAGATACTGCGAAACCGATAAACTGACCGATCTGGCCTGGAACCTGTTCGGTCAGGTGGCGCCCGGCTGGCCGCGCGTCCAGGCCATTCTCGATTTTGTCCATAATCATCTGCGCTTTGACTATCAGCTCGCCGACCGCACGCGCAGCGCCTTTGACGGATATATACAGCAGGTCGGGGTCTGCCGCGATTTCGCCCACCTGGCCCTGACGCTTTGCCGCTGCATGAATATTCCGGCACGCTACTGCACCGGTTATCTTGGTGATATAAAGGTCGATCCGGTGCCGGGCCCGATGGATTTTTCCGGCTGGTTCGAGGTCTATCTCGGCGGTCATTGGTATACCGCCGATGCGCGCCACAACAAGCCACGCGTCGGGCGCATCCTGATGGCGATTGGACGTGATGCCACCGACGTCGCCATCTCGACGCAGTTTGGTCCGGCGGTTCTCAGTGCCTTCGAGGTGATTACCGAGGAGGTTATGCCATCGGTGCCGACGTGATCTCGTGGCCGTCAGCGGCTGAAACGCTCAATGAGACCGGCACATCCGATATTGTGCTGGTGTGCGAACATGCGTCGAACCATATCCCCGAAGCCTACGCCAATCTTGGCCTGAGGGCCTCAGATGTGGCACGCCATATTGGCTGGGATATCGGCGCGGCCAATGTCACGCGGCGTTTGTCGGCGCTTCTTGATGCGCCGGCCTATCTGGCCACCTGTTCGCGTCTCTTGATAGATCTCAACCGGCCACTGGATGCGCCAAGCAGCATCGTCACCCGCTCCGAAGACACGGATATTCCGGGCAATAAGTATCTGGCTGAGGCGGAGATTGTGCGGCGCCGAGAGCATCTTTTCATGCCGTTCCACCAGACGATCAGCGATCATCTTGATGCGCGTCAACGGCAAAACCGGCCGACCCGCTTTGTATCTATCCACAGCTTTACGCCAGTATTTTTGGGCACACCGCGCACCTGGCAGGGCGGCGTACTGTTCGATCAGGCGCAGGCCTTTGGCCGTGACCTCGTGGCCAGATTGGCGGCATCCGGCCTGAAGGTCGGCGCCAATGTGCCTTACCAGAGCGATCGCGCCGAGGATTACGGTGTGCCGATTCATGGCGACGACAGGGGCATCCCAGCCGTGCTGATCGAGATCCGCAATGATCTTATAGACCATGATGACGGCGCGGCCCTTTGGGCGAAGCATCTGGCGGATGCCTTGAGGGCTTAAGCCGATATGGCGGCGTGGTCGCTATCGAACTGCTTGCGCAAATCTTCAAGAGTCATGGCGATGTGGTTGCGCATCAGGGCCGACACCTCCTCGGACTTGCCTGCCGCCCACAGTTCCAGCAGGGCCAGATGCTCACTGTGTGCACGGTCATCGCGGCCGGCCGGCTCAAGATGCTTGCCGACATAGCGTTCCGAAATGATGTTAAGACGTTCGATAATCTGGATGGTCACCTGACGATGCAGGGGACGAACCAGCGACATGTGGAAGGCACGGTTAAGCTTGCCAACCTGGGTCTTGTCGGTGTTGGCGGCAACATCGAGCGCGTCCAGCGCCAAGCGGGCGGTGCGCTTGTCGGCGTCGGTCGCCACCTTTGAAGCCTCACCGACAGCGTCAGGTTCCAGTTTCAGGCGCAGGGCGTAGACCTCTTCGACCTCATCAGCATTGAGAGGACGCACGAAGAAGCCGCGATTGGCCTGGGAAAGCAAAAGCCCGTCTTGCTCAAGACGGGCCAGGGCTTCGCGCAACGGAATTTTGCTGACGCCCAGCTCAGCGGCCAGCGCATCCTGGCGAATGGCCGAGTCGGTAGGGATCTTGCCCGAAATGATGCGATCGCGTACCAGCGAGAAAATTTGTTCGGAGAGGGTCTGAACCACGAGGGTCATATGTGTGTCCGGCTGATTAGGATGGGTTGTGGCAGCACTTACCCGCACATCGAATCCAGTTTTTTCTATTGTTACCGCTATCTAGGCATTAGTTTTCCTTGCTGACAAGGGATCAGCTAGGGTTGCCGTGATAAAAAGTATACAATTTGTTCGTTGGCGCGTCCTTTTTGTCGCATTTGTGTCTTAAAGGACCTGAAAACCCTGCCAGAAGCGGTCTTTGCGGTCTATCCAGATGGTGTTGAAGCCGGTGGATATGGCCGAACCTTCGATCGACGGGATGATCGCCTTCTGGTCACCCAGCATGACTTCGTCTTCGACGCGACCGATAAACTGGCTGCAGATGTAGCTCTCGTGCACAAAGCGATCGCCTGTCTTCAGGCGGCCTGTGGCGTGCAGATGCGCCAGGCGGGCCGAGGTGCCGGTGCCGCAGGGGGAACGGTCGATGGCGCGTTCGCCATAGAAGACGGCGTTCCGGCCATCGGCGTTTTCACTCTTTGGTGTGTCGGCCCACAGGACGTGGCTGACGCCGCGGATGGTCGGATCCACCGGATGCACGGGTTCGTACGTGTCGCGCACGAGTTGGCGGATGGTGCGGCTCAGCTCGATGATGCGCGCGGCGCCGAGATCGTCGAGGCCGGTGTAAGCCCCCTGGGGCTCGATGATGGCGTAATAGTTACCGCCGTAGGAGACATCGAGCTTAAGCGCGCCGAAATCCGGCACAACGATCTCGATGCCGGTGGCGGCGAGATAGGACGGCACATTGGTGATGCGGACCGAGGTGACCTTGGCGCCTTCGGTTGTGTAGGCGATATCGATGAGGCCTGCGGGCACTTCCAGCTTCAGCTTGCCAGGTGTGCGCGGCGTCACCAGACCGTTTTCGAGCGCGAAGGTGACCATGCCGATGGTGCCGTGTCCACACATAGGCAGGCAGCCGGAGGTTTCGATGAACAGGATGCCTGCGTCGGTATCTTCGCGCGTCGGCGGATAGAGAAAGCCGCCCGACATCATGTCGTGACCGCGCGGTTCAAAACAGAGGCCTGTGCGAATCCAGTCAAAGCGCTCCAGGAAATCCTGTCGGCGCTCGGACATGTTGGAGCCCTTGAGCAGGGGCGCACCACCCGCAACAAGACGGACCGGGTTGCCGGCCGTGTGGCCATCGATACAGAAGAAGGTGTGGCGCATGGCACTCTCTATTCAAATCAAAATGCGAAAAAATCCCTTGGAGCCTTTTGGGGCAGCCCAAGGGATCTTTCCTCCATACGGGACGGGGGTGCATGGGGGAAGCGAGCTTCCCCCATGATCGACTTAAGCGGCTTTGGTGATCTTGAGCGACGGGCGCGTAGCGGCCGCCTTCTCAACCATAGCCGTGACTTCGGCGCGGCGGGCGCCGGTCAGCGGCATGCGCGGCATGCGCACGCGCTCGGAACCGCGCCCCATGATCTGCTCGGCCAGCTTGATCGATTGAACGAGATCGTGCTCGGCGTCGAGGTGCAGCAGCGGCAGGAACCAGCGGTAGATTTCGCGGGCGGTGTTGATGTCGCCGGCTTCCAGAGCCTTAACCAGCATGACGGATTCATGCGGGAAGGCCGAGGTCAGGCCGGAAACCCAGCCTTGAGCGCCCAGCAACAGGCCTTCAAAGGCGACGTCATCGAGGCCGGCGAAGACAACATAACGATCGCCAAAGGCATTGATCATGTCGGTGAAGCGGCGAGTGTCAGCGGTCGATTCCTTCACGGCGACGATGTTCTTCACGGGGCGGAGCGCTTCGAGGGCTTCGTTGGTGATGGCGACGCGATAGGCGGTCGGGTTGTTGTACAGCATGATCGGCAGGGTGGTCGCATTGGCGACCTGTGTGAAGTGCTCGACCAGTTCGGCGGTTTTCGGCACATAGACCATGGCCGGCAGAAGCATGAGGCCGTTGGCGCCAAACTTTTCGGCATCCTTGACCCAGGAAATCGCCAGCGGCGTCGTCAGTTCGGAGACACCGGTTACCACCGGCACACGGCCGGCAACAACTTCGACGATCGCCTTCAACAAGGTGCGCTTTTCGTCGGCCGTCAGTGAGTTGTTCTCACCGCAGGTGCCCATGGCGATGATCCCGGTGACGCCGTCCTTGATCAGATCATCAACAACCCGCTGGGTCTCGACATAATTGATCGAAAGATCTTCATTAAATTGCGTCGTTACGGCCGGAAACACGCCCCGCCAATCGATTTTCATCTATATACTCCTAGAGCTTGCGTAAGAACATATACTGTATACTATATGCGATAGTTTATTGCAACAAGGATGATGGCCTTCATGACGGCACCCCAAAACATACTCGTACTCGGCGGCGGCGTTGTCGGTTTGAACCTCGCCTTGCAACTCCTTAAAGAGGGCAAGAGCGTGACCTTGTGTGATGATGGAAATGCCCCCGTTTCGGCATCTTACGGTAATGCCGGGCATATTGCTATAGAGCAGGTTGAGCCTTTGGCGTCTCTGGCGACGGTGCGCTCTGCCTGGCGCCGGCTGTTCATCAGAGGCGGTGCGCTTTCCCTTCCACCACAAGGGATTGGCGCGTGGCTACCCTTCTCTCTGCGCCTTTTGGCCGCAGCCGCGCCGCGCCCTTTCAAGTCGGGAAAAGTGGCTCTGAGCGAGGTCATCGCCAAAGCTATGCCCGCCTGGCAGCGCCGAGTGGCCGATCTGGAGGCGACAGATTTGCTGCGCGAAGACGGTCATTTTGTCGTTTGGGAAACGCCGGAAAGCGCCGCCAAAGGCCTGCGCTCATGGCGAGCCACGGATACCGGCACCGCCTCATTTCGGGAGGTGACCGAGGCGGAAAAGCTCCAATTGTCGTCTCTTATCCACAGAAATTCTACGGTTAAAGTCCACGGGGCGATTCGTTTTGAAGGCACCGCGCAAATTGCCGATACAAAACGCCTGTTAGAGACGCTCCAGCAGCGCTTCATCGAACGCGGCGGCAAGCTGATCAAGGCGCGCGCCGATAAACTCTCGATCACAGGGGATGGTGCGGCCGTCCTGTTGTCGGATGGCGATTGGCGCACGGCTGATGCCATCATCGTCAGTGCTGGTATGGGTTCGAAAGACCTCATGGAGCAGGCCGGCTTGAAGGTGCCAATGATCTCGGAGCGCGGCTATCATATTCAAAGCCATGATCATCAGTGGCCGCAGGGCCTGCCGCCGGTCGTCTTTGAGGATCGCTCGATGATCGTGACCGGTTTTGAAAGCGGGCTGCGCGCCGCAAGTTTCGTTGAGTTTACCCGTGCCGGCACCGCGCCCGATCCGCGCAAGTGGGCACGCCTGCGCAAGCATGTCGGCGAACTCGGTCTGCCATTTGGCGGGCAAGGTCAGGAGTGGATTGGCACGCGCCCGACCTTACCGGACTATCTGCCAGCGATCGGCCGGGTGGCATCGGTGAAGAATCTTTATTATGCCTTCGGGCATCAGCACCTCGGCCTAACCCTGGCCGCAATTACCGGCGAAATCGTCGCCGACATGATCCGCAGCGGCGAAGGGCCGAAGCCCTTTGATCTGGCTCGGTTCAACTAGGAGTATTTTTGATGATCGGTTCTTCCACACCTGCCGCCGAACTGGCCAAGCTCTCGGCCTATCCGCATCTGGCCCCCGCCATCACCGTGGCCGAGCGCCAGGCGCGTATCGAGAAGGCGCGCAAGCTGACGCGCGATATGGGCGCCGATGCGCTTCTGATCGGGGCAGGGGCCTCCTTGCGTTATTTTGCCGGTGTGCCGTGGGGCGCGTCTGAACGGCTGGTCGGCATGATCATACCTGTGGCAGGTGAACCGCTCCTGATCTGCCCGTTCTTTGAGCGCGGGTCTCTGGAGGCCGATCTTCAGATCACCGCCGATATGCGCCTGTGGCAAGAACATGAAAGCCCGCACGCCCTGATCGCGCAGGCCATGAAGGACTGGGGCGCCGCTGTTCTGGCCGTCGATCCGGCCATGTCGTTCGAGATGGTCAGCCGCCTGGGGCGCGAAACCGGTCTTGACATCAAGGAAGCCTCGTCGGTTATCAATGGCTGTCGCATGTACAAGTCGCCGGCCGAAATCGCCCTGATGCAGCAGGCCAAGGACATGACCATACTCGTCCACAAGGCGACGGCGCGCATGCTTTACGAGGGCATCACCACGGGTGAGGTCAATAATTTCATCGAGGCGGCGCACCGCAAGCTCGGCGCTTCTGGCAATTCTTTCGTCATCACCCAGTTTGGCCATGGCACCGCCTATCCGCATGGCCTGCCCGGCGAGCAACGCCTGAAAGACGGCGACCTCGTGCTGGTCGATACCGGCTGCTACGTGCAGGGCTATACCTCCGATATCACGCGCACCTATATTTTCGGCCAGCCGAAGCCCGAGTATCAGCGCATCTGGGACATCGAAAAAGAAGCGCAGGCTGCTGCCTTTGCCAGAGTAGAGATCGGCTTGCCTTGCGAAGCCGTCGATTATGCGGCGCGCGCTGTGCTCGAAAAGCATGGCTTGGGGCCAGACTACAACCTGCCGGGCACACCGCACCGCACGGGGCATGGCATCGGCCTCAGCATCCATGAACCGGCTTATCTGGTGCGCGGTGACAAGACGCCGCTCGATATCGGCATGTGCTTCTCCAATGAGCCGATGATCGTGGTACCGGAAACCTTTGGTGTGCGTCTCGAGGACCATATGTACGTCACCGAAAACGGCGCGAAATGGTTCACCGAGCCGCAGGAAGCCATAGATCGGGTGTAAAAGTATGGCTATGGTGACGGCACTTTTTAGCTCAAGCGCCGCGTGGTTGCTCGCCTGGACTGGGGCAGCCATTCGGCCTTGCCAAAAGGCCGTGATCGGTTCACAGCAATTTGACATAATAACAAGCCACATCGGATGCCATGCTGAAACCTCTCTCCCAATACCTCACCGAACAGGCCGCGCCTGATCGCCTGCGCCAGTTGATCCTCGCCGTCGCGGACGCCTGCCGCGATATCGGCCACGCCGTCAACACCAGCGCCCTCGACGGCGTGCAGGGTGCGCTCAATCAGGAAAACGTTCAGGGCGAGGTCCAGAAGCAACTCGACGTCATTGCCAATGACATGATGCTCGAGGAAAAGCGCTGGGGTGGAGTGGATGGTCAAGGCTTGGTCGCCGCGCTCGTATCCGAGGAAATGGAAGAGATCTATCCGCTGAAAGGCGGAGAGTTTTTGCTGGTGTTTGATCCGATCGATGGTTCCAGCAATGTCGATGTGAACGGCGTGGTTGGCACCATCTTCTCGATTCTGAAGGCGCCCGTGGGTAAGGTGACCGAAGCCGATGTCCTGCAATCTGGCCGTCATCAGGTGGCGGCGGGTTATGCCATCTATGGTCCGCAAACGACCCTGGTCCTGACGATCGGCAAGGGGGTCTCGGCCTTCTCACTCGATCAAAAATCGGGCGACTGGTTGATGACCGTGCCCGCCATGACGATCCCGGCTACGACGCGCGAATTCGCCATCAACATGTCGAACCATCGTCACTGGGCCGCCCCGGTGCGTCGCTATATCGACGAGTGTCTGGCCGGAAAAACCGGCCCGCGCGGCGCAGATTTCAATATGCGTTGGCTGGCCTCGATGGTGGGGGATGTGCACCGCGTGCTGACGCGCGGCGGCATTTTCATGTACCCGGTCGATAGCCGCAAGGGCATCGGCAAGCTGCGCCTGATGTATGAAGCCAATCCGATCGCCTTCCTGATCGAGCAGGCCGGCGGTGTGGCCACCGATGGCGTCAACCCGATCCTCGACATCGCGCCGGAGGCCCTGCATCAGCGTGTCGGTGTTGTCTTGGGTTCGCGTGAGGAGGTCGAACGCGTGACGGCCTATCACAAAGAGGGCTGATGGCTTGTGAAAAGTACTGACAAGGTGTATATTTTGTCAGTACCTTTTTTGGAGCCGTGATCATGCCGAAAGATGCCGTTTTCACGATGAAGATCGAGCCTGAGTTGCGCGAGGCCTTTATGGCAGAAGCGGCGGCCAGCCATAGGCCTGCGTCGCAGATCGTGCGCGAGGCCATGCGCGATTTCATCGACAAGCAGAAAAAGCAACGCGATTATGATGCGTGGTTTGTGGCGGAAATGGAAGAAGGCCTGCGCGAAGCCGATGATCCCGATACAGTCTGGATTTCGCATGAAGAGGTCAAGGCTGACATGGAGCGTCAACGCCAGTCGCTCTTGGCGCGCATGAAGGCCTCTGGTGAATAATGCGAATTGTCTGGACGGTGTGCGCCCGTCAGAAGCGCGACCAGGCGATCGAATATGTCGCGCAGGAAAGTCTGCGGCCAGCTTTCAACCAACTGAATGAAATAGAACTTCAGGCTGACCGCCTTCTCGAGCATCCGAATATGGGGCGTCCAGGCAAGATAAGAGGCACGCGCGAGTTGGTTATTCGGCACACGCCTTTTATCATCGGCTGTCGGGTCAAGGGCGACGTCGTGCAAATCGTCCGGTTCCTGCACGGCGCCCAAAACCGTTAGGAAAAACAGTCGTCCTTCGCCTTGCCGCTGGCGTCGAGATTGATGTGCGCGCTGTTCATACGTGCCGGGTGTTTATAATAGGCGTCAGCCGGAATGTGGTGATCTGCACGATAAACCTCGGCCAGCAGCGCATAGAGCTCTGGGTCATGGGCCTTGAAGTCTTCGTCGTCGACCACTGTCAGGGTATCGGTGATGTAGGCCTTGTTGGAATTGAACCAGAACTGCGTGCCTTCAGCCCAATATTCATCGAGCGTGTTTGCCATATAGGCGCCCTGCCACAAACGCTTGTCCTTGGCGTGGGCGTAGGCGGTTTCGACGCGCGCCGCCAGTGCCGGATCGGCGCTGCGGATGGCGTTAAAAATGCTGTGCGAAAACTCATGCACCAGAATGTTCTCGCCGTAATAGCGCGTGTCCGGCACGCCCAGGATATTCTCAGCCGCACCGGTGGTATAGATGCCACCCATGCCACGCGCGCGCCCGGCCCAGTAGTCGCGATCGGATTGCAGGCCGATGGTTCTGGCGTAATCCCGCGCCTCGCATTTCGACAGGCGCGGATCGTCGATGGCCGGCTTCTTCCAGTCGCTCTGTTCGGGCAGATCGGTCGTGGTCTCGTCAATCGCCATAATCCCGACGCGCGCGCCGTCGTGGACCAGTTGTTTGCGGATATCCGGCCGTTCCGACAGCATAAAGAGAAGGATATCGCGCGCGACCATGATGGCGGCATCGGGCACAGTCTGCGAGCCGATCACAGGGATGCCATCGGCATCGCTATATTTTTGATAGAAGGGATCGAGGTTCAACGCGGCCGGCGGCGTCGAGATGACGCGCGCCTCCAGCGACGGAATTTCCGCCTTGCTCATGACCGCGCGTTCCGCCTCCGTCGCCAGGGCAACGGAGGGCAGAAGCGCGACAACAAGAGCAAAAAGCGCTCTACTCTTCATCGTCATAAGGGCCCTTGCCGCCTTCGGCGATGAAGCGGTCAATGCGAGCTTCCAGCACCGGCAGTGGCACCGATCCCAGTTCCAGCACGGCGTCATGGAACTTGCGGATATCGAACTTTTCACCCAAAGCCGCTTCAGCCTTGTGGCGGGCCTTCCAGATGGCCATTTCGCCGAGATAGTAGCTGAGCGCCTGACCTGGCCAGGCGATATAGCGATCCACCTCAGTGGTCACTTCATGCTTTGAGAGGGCCGTGTTTTCGAGCAGGAAATTCTGCGCCTGTTCGCGGGTCCAGCCCTTGGCATGAATGCCGGTATCGACCACCAGGCGCGCCGCGCGCCACATCTGATAGCTCAGCATGCCGTACCGCTCATAAGGCGTATGATACATGCCCATTTCGACACCGAGGCGTTCGCTGTAAAGCGCCCAGCCTTCGCCATAGGCCGAGATGTAGGTGTATTGACGGAAGGGCGGCAGCGCCTTGTTTTCGGCAGCCAGCGGCATCTGCCAGGCGTGGCCGGGGGCCGATTCATGCAGGGTCAGCGCCGGCAAGGAATAGAGCGGACGGGCCGGGAGGTTCCAGGTGTTGACCCAGTAGCCGCCGGGGCCGCCACGTCCGCCGGTGTAGAAGGGCGCGAGTTCGGGCGCCACTGGAATGATGGCGAAACGCGAACGCGGCATCCGGCCGAAATATTTGGCCGCCACGCCGTCGAATTCCTTGGCCGTCCAGGCGGCGCGATCGAGCAGGTCCTGCGGCTTGGTGACATAGAACTGCGGGTCGGTGCGCAGGAAGTTGTTGAAGGCGGGCAGGTCGCCGTCGAACTTGACCTCAGTCTTGACGGCCTGCATCTCGGCCTTGATCTTGGCCACTTCATCGAGGCCGATCTGATGAATCTGCTCCGGCGTCATATCGACCGTGGCATATTCGTGCACCTGAGCCTGATAGAAGGCCTTGCCATTGGGCAGGTCGTAGGCGGCAATCGATTTGGTGGCGCCGGGGATGTACTCCTCGCGCATGAATTTCAGCAAGGTCTTGTGCGCCGGCACGACCTTGTCGGTAATGGCGGCGGCCGCCAGTTTCTTGAGCTCGGCCTGCTTGTCCGCAGGGATAGTGGCGGGCAGGGACTTGAACGGCAGGTAATAGATATTGTCTTCGAGGCTTTTTGCGTCCGTCACGCTGGTGATGGTGGCGTCACGGCCTTGCAGCGAGATCTGCGGCAGGGTGAAGCCGCGCTTCAGGCCGGCGCGCATATTGTCGGTGTTGTCCTTGAAGTAGCGCGGGATATCACTCAGTTGCGCGATGTAATTGCGATAGTCCTGCTCGGTGCGGAAGCTGCCGCGCGCCATGCCCGACAGATCGCCCCAGAAGGAGGTGTCGCCGGTGAGCGGGCGTTCATAGAGCTTGAAGGTCTGGCCGGCGATGAGGGTTTCGATCTGGAAACGATAGACCTGATAGTTCTCTAGCGCGCGTGGTGACAGGGCTTTGATGTCGACGCCATCGAGTTGCTTCAGAACGTCCTGCCAATAGGCGAGCTTGGCGTCCTGTGCCTTTTTGGAGACGTCCGGCAGGTGAGGGGCCACCTCACCCGATGGGCTGTCCTCATTGGCGGCTTCTTGCTTGCTGCGCCAGTCCCATTCGGTCTTATATATCGTTTCGAACTTTTGATCCGTGGCGGCATCGGCGAAGGCGGGCGCGGCGCTTAAGGTGGACAGGACCATGGCCACGGCGGTGGCGCGCAGAAGGGCTTTCATCAGGGAATTACCTCGGTTCAAAAGACACGTATCTGGTGTTGCAAGCAAATTGTATACAGTATAATAATTTCGGTGCAACCGTTCCAATGACAAAAACGAGGCCGTTCATGACCCGCTCCACACCACACAGTGCCGCCACCGTCGACCGCCGTTTCCTCTTCCGCACCGCCGCTGCGGGCACCCTGCTCAGCAGCCTTTCCGCCACCGCTTTCGCCAAGCCCAAAAGCGCCTCCAGCGATGTGGTTCTGCCCACCATGGCGCAACCGGTGCCGATGCAGGATGTGCGTCTGACGGCTTCGCCTTTTTACGACGCCATCGAGGCCAACACCAAATATCTGACCTATCTGTCGGCCGATCGCTTCTTGCATAATTACCATAAGTTCGCCGGTCTGCCGGTCAAGGGTGAAATTTATGGTGGCTGGGAATCGGACACCATCGCGGGCGAGGGGCTTGGTCATTACTTAAGCGCCCTGTCGCTGATGTATGCTCAGACCGGCAATCCGGAATGCAAGGCGCGTGTCGACTATATCGTTGATGAACTGGTCAAGGTGCAGGCGGCGCAGGGCGACGGTTATACCGGCGCCATCATGAGAAAGCGCAAGGACGGCAGCCTGGTCGATGGCAAGGAAATCTTTCCGGAAATCATGGCCGGTGATATTCGCTCCGCCGGTTTCGACCTCAACGGTGCCTGGTCGCCTTTCTACAGCCTGCATAAGCTGTTCGCTGGCCTGCTCGACGCCGATAAGTTCTGCGGCAACAAGAAAGCCATCACGGTGGCAGTCGGTTTTGGCGGCTATATCGAGAAAGTCTTCAACGCGCTTGATGACGCGCAGACCCAGAAGATGCTCAACTGCGAATACGGTGGGCTCAACGAATCCTTCGCCGAGCTCTACAGCCGGACAAAAGACCCGCGCTGGCTCGTGCTATCCGAACGTATCTACGATAAGAAGGTGCTCGATCCGCTGAAGGCCGGCGAGGACAAACTGGCCAATTTCCACGCCAATACCCAGGTGCCGAAGCTGATCGCGCTGGCGCGCCTCTACGAGTTGACCGGCAAGCCCGAAGACGCCCGGGCCGCGTCCTTCTTCTGGGAGCGCGTCACCGAGCACCATTCGTTCGTCATCGGCGGCAATGCCGACCGTGAATATTTCTTCGAGCCGGACACGATCGCGACCCATATCACCGAGCAAACCTGCGAAAGCTGCAACACCTACAACATGCTGAAGCTCACGCGCCACCTCTATAGCTGGTCGCCGAACGCGGCCTATTTTGACTATTACGAGCGCGCCCATCTCAATCATATTCTGGCGCATCAGAACCCGAAGACCGGCATGTTCACCTATATGATGCCGCTGATGTCGGGAACGGCGCGTGAATATTCCTCGCCGGACAATGATTTCTGGTGTTGCGTGCTGTCGGGCATCGAGAGCCATTCCAAGCATGGTGACTCGATCTACTGGGAGCAGGAAGATACTCTGTTCGTCAACCTGTTCATCCCGTCAAAACTGAACTGGACGGCGCAGAAAGCCGCCTTCGAACTGACAACGAAATACCCTTATGAGGGTCACATCGCTTTCAAGGTCAGCCAGCTTTCCGGCGCAAAAACCTTCACAGTCGCCGTGCGGATTCCGGCATGGGCCCAGTCGGCCACCCTGCTGGTCAATGGCAAGACGGCCCTGGCCAGCACGGCCAAGGGCTATGCCCTGATCCACCGCAAATGGCGCGCCGGCGATGTGGTGACGCTCGACCTGCCGCTGACCTTGCGCTTTGAGCACACGGCCGGCGACGATAAGGTCGTGGCGCTATTGCGTGGCCCCATGGTTATGGCCGCCGATCTCGGCGCGGCCAGTGAGACTTGGCAGGGGGATGCCCCGGCCCTGGTCGGTGCGGATCTGCTGGCCGGCATTACACCAGTCTCGATTGAGCAGGCGGTTTACAAGACCAATGGCATTGGCCGTCCTGGCGACATGACGTTCAAGCCCTTCTATGCGCAATATGAGCGCCGCAACGCCGTCTATTTCAGCAAATACAACGACGCCGAATGGGCGACAGCCCAAGTGGCCTACAGCGCAGAACAGGCACGCCTCAAAGATGAGGCGGCACGTTCGGTCGATGTCATGCACCTTGGCGAAATGCAGCCCGAGCGTGACCACAATCTGAAATCGGACATCTCTTATCCGGTGGTCTATCGAGGCCGTCAGGGCCGCGATGCCCGCACACTCGGTTTCTTCTCATTCGACATGAAGACGCAACGTGACGGCAAGGACGTCGGCCCGCTGATCCTGCAGGCGACCTATTGGGGCTCTGAAAACAACCGCGTGTTCGACATTCTGGTCGATGGCGTCGCCATTGCCCACGAACGCCTGACCGGCCGCCAGCCCGGGGCCTGGATCGACATCAACTATCCGATCCCGCTTGAACTGACCAAGGGCAAGGCCAAGGTGACGATCAAGTTCGATCCCAAGGAAGGCAAGACCGCTGGTCCGGTCTTCGGCGTCAAACTCTTCACCGCTGCTGCCACTGCGGGCGCTGCGACATGAAGCGGCTGATCCCCGCATTTTGCGCCTTGCCGCTTTGGCTCGCCTGCGCCCACGCACAAACGGCGTCCGATTGGGAGACGATCAAGGCGGCCTCCAATCCGATCCTGGCCGATGGCAAGGATTACACGACCGATCCGGCACCCTTCATAGCCAACGGCAAACTCTATATCCTTACGGGCCGTGACACGGCGCCTCCTGGGGTCAACGACTTTATCATGCCGGAATGGCAGATGCTGGAGACCGACGATCCGGCGTCCGGCACCTGGCGGCACAATCCGCATTTCATGCGGCCGGAAGCGGTGTTCAAATGGGCGACGGCTGCGCGCGCCTACGCCGCCCAGATCGTGCAGGGGCCTGATAAGCGCTATTACATGTACGCCCCCGTCATCGAGGCCGACAGCAAGAACAAGGACGCTTTTTCCATTGGCGTGGCGGTCTCTGGCGGTCCCGAAGGTCCGTGGATCGACGCCCATCCGGCCGGTCCGATCGTGTCGCAATCCGTGCCGGTGGCCAACGACATTCAGAACATCGACCCGACTGTTCTTGTCGATGACGATAGCCGCGTTTACCTTTACTGGGGCACGTTTGGCCGCCTGAAGGGCGTGGAACTTGAGAAGGACATGATGACCTTCAAGGGCAGGCCTGTCGATGTCAGCACGCTCAAAGGTTTCTTCGAGGCGCCCTGGCTCTTCAAGCGCAATGGCACCTATTACATGATGTATGCCGGTAATACGGCGGGCCCGCAGTCCGAATGCACCGAGGCCGTCTATTACGCCTGTCAGGCCTATGGCACCGCGAAGTCACCGCTCGGTCCCTGGACCTATCAGGGCGTGTTGCTCGATCCGGTATCGTCCACCACCTCGCACGCTGGCATCGTCCAGTTCAAGGACAAGTGGTACATCGCCTACCACAACGCCGACGCCCGGGGCGGCGATCACTTCCGCCGCAGCGTCTCGATCGATGAGATCAAGTGGGACGATAGCGTAATGCCAGCGCGTATCGAGTTGGTCGAGCCGACCCATCCGCCGGCAGGCACGCCTGCGCCGACGCGCAATATTGCGCCCGCCGCCCGCATCGTGGCGTCCAACTCGCCGGTGCCGGTGCAGTACTGGATACGCGCGCTGAATGACGGCAAGGTGCATGAAAATCCGTTGCCGCCCGATACCTGGGGGACCTGGTCGCCGAACAATCCAAAGCAGCAGTGGGTGGTCTACCAGTGGGAGCAGCCGCTCAAGTTCAACGGTTCGCGCATCCAGTTCTGGAACGATCAGCCGGTCGGCTCCGGTGTCGGTGTCGCGCCGCCGAAAGATTGGCATATCGAATACTGGAACGAAAAAGCCTGGGTGCCGGTGACCAACGCCAGCGCTTACGGCACATCGACCGAAGGCTTCAACGCGGTCAGCTTTGATTCGGTGACAACGCGCTGTCTGCGGGCGGTGTTTGATGCCTCGACCGATGGCAAGTCCTATGCCGCCGTGGCCGCGCAGGAATGGGAAGCCTTATACCCGAAGCCTGTTCTGGTTGAAGCCGCCGATACCAAGGAACCGGCCTCGCCGGTCTGTGCTACCCATTAAGCTTGCAACGCCTTGATCAGGGATTGCTTGATCTGCCGGATACGCTCCGGCGTCAGCAATCCCAACGATCCCTGATCCTGGGGTTTGAGGTGCCCCACCGGATCGCCATGCTCACCAAAGACATAATAGTCGAACAAAGTCTTCCATAGGGGGTGATGGCTCTGTGGCATATCGCGGATCGCCAGGATGGCGTGGAAGAGGGCATCGTAAGGCTGGGCGGCGGTCCCTGCGTCGTCCCACCAGTAATTGACCAGCACATTGAAGCGCGACAGCGAATGGACCTGATGCCACCAGCCATAGGGCAGATAGAGCGCGTCGCCAGCTTCCAGATCGACCGTCAGCATGGTTTTCTGCGCCTCAGCAAAGCGCGGATAACGCTCAAGATCGGGGTTCGAGGCATCGACCATGCTGACCGGAACGCCGCCGATGGTGCGATCGAACGGCCCCGGATAGAGATTGACCAGTTGTTCAGGCGGGAAGAGCAGGAAGCGACGTTTGCCAGCCACCACGGCGGCGATATTGAAGCTGAGATCATAGTGCGCGCGCGTGACGGCCTCATTGCCGATCCAGATGCGGGGACGGACGGTCTGTGGCAACAGGTCAAGATGGTTTTCGACAGCGAAGCCCGGCATATGCTTGTCGATCAGGCTGGATTGGACATAGACTGAAAATGGATATTCGTTGTCGCGTTCTTGCAGTATCCTATCGAGCGCCATAGGGATGGGGGTCGGCCCATCTTTATAATTGCGACTACGTGTGTCGAAGCCGTAAAAAAAGTCGCCGCGAATAGTGGGGGCTCCGAGAAGCACACCGGCTTTCTCTCCGTTGTCTTGGGCTTTCAGATAGTCAATCAACGCTTCATCTGACTCGAGTCCGAGCTTTACGGCGGGCCAGTCGCTAATCACGCCCTTGAGCACCGCCGGTCGGCCGAGCGGTCGAACCACGGAATCAAAATCTGCCGATGTAATGTGTTCAAATACAGGGACTGTGGACATTGGATAATTCCCGAATGCGCTTTTAAAAAATTCTTATAGATAGCCGTGTCCGGTGCAAACCTGATTCTATGTCGCCATTGTTTCATATAAAACTACTCAATACTCAGACAAATGGGGTATTTTTGCACCTTAAGGCTGATATAAAAGTCTCACCCGCTACATCATTTCGTTAGTTGTATACTGTATGATGATAAATCGTATATTTTATAATTGACGTCCCATTGTATCGGTGTTTTTTCTCTTTTGTCACAATTGTTTCACCTCAGCGACATTCGGCGCGGGCGACGGCACTTGTATCGAAATCATGGCAAAGGGATTTAAACAATGAAAACGAGTAATAGAGCGCTGATCATGTCCGGGGTCGCTCTGGCCGCTCTCGGCACAGCCTGCTTCATCACGCCGGCCTTCGCTCAGGATGCACCGGTGAGTGCGGCCGAGCCCGAAGCGACCCAGGTCGTGGTGACCGGTACGCGTATCCGTCGTCCCAACCTGAAAAGCGCCTCCCCGATCACATCGATCGATTCCAAGGAAGTCGCTCTTCAGGGCGCCGTCGCGGTTGACACATTCCTTAATGACCTTCCGATGTTTACTGCTGACGCCAATGAAAACAATTCTAATGGCTCTGACGGCACGGCCCAGGTCAACTTGCGCGACCTTGGCTCTAACCGCAACCTCGTCCTGATCGATGGTCAGCGTTTCCTGCCGACGCTTGGCGTCGATGTTAACTTCATACCTTCTACTCTGATTGAGCGCACGGATGTCCTGACGGGTGGCGCGTCGTCGGTTTACGGTTCGGATGCCATTTCGGGTGTCGTCAACTTTATTATGCGCAAAAATCTGAACGGTGTGCGCATGGACGGCACCTACAGCATCTTCAACCATCAAAATGACGACACCTACCTTCGTGACCTTAGCAAGGCCAAGGGCTTTGATCTTCCTAAGAGCAGTGTCTGGGATGGCGCGAAAACCGACATCAATGTCGCTGCCGGCGCCAACTTTGAGGATGGCAAGGGTAACGTGACCGCTTATTTTGGTTACCGCCACATGGATGCAGTTACACAAGGTGACCGCGATGTCTCGAATTGCGCGTTGAACTCTGCCGGTACAGGTGGCTCTGACTTCGCTTGCGGCGGATCCTTGCAGCACGCCTATGGTCGCTTCATGCCGCTTGATCTCGACAATCCTTTTGCCGGTCTCGACTATTCCAACGCCAAGGATGGCAGCAAGAGCTGGGTCCCGACGGATTCGACCTTCGCCTACAACTACGCGCCGTCAAACTATTTCCAACGTGACAGCGATCGCTATACGGCTGGCGCCTTCGCACACTACGATTTCAATGAACATGCCAAGGTATACGGTACCTTCATGTTTATGGATGATCACTCGATCAGTCAGGTCGCGCCCTCGGCGATCTGGTTCTATAATCCCTTCACCATCAACTGCAATAATCCTTTGATGAGCGCCCAACAGGCGGGCATCCTGTGCGCTGGACCCAATGCGCAAGCAACCGGTTCGACGGAAAGCTATGTCACGATGCGTATGGTCAACGGCGCAGGTCGTCGCAATGACATGCGTCACACCGACTATCGTTTTTCGGGCGGCGTGAAGGGCGAGATCAACGAAGCCTTCTCCTACGACGCCAGCTACATGCTGTCCAAGACCATGGCGCGCTTCAACTATCAGAACGATGTCAATCAGGTTAAGGCTGCCAATGCGCTGCAAGCCGTCAATGTTAATGGCGTGGCGACCTGTCTGTCTGTCATCAATGGCAAAGATCCGCGCTGCGTTCCGGTCGATGTATTTTCCGCTAAGGGGCCTTCGGCCGAAGCGCTGGCTTATCTTTATGCGCCGACCTACACCAAGACCGATCAGGACCTGAAAAGCTTCAACGCGTATATTACGGGTGACCTGGGTCACTATGGCGTAACCTCGCCGTGGTCTTCGGATGGCGTCGCTGTGGTCCTTGGTTTCGAACATCGTGAAGAAACGCTCGACACTCAGTACGACGAAACCCAACTCGTGGCCGGCGCGGTCAATGCCGATGGCAAGGTTAAGGTGAGCGAGGTCTTTAGCGAAATCGATGTGCCTATCGTTCAGGACAAGACCTGGATCAAGTCGTTTGACGTATCGCTCGGTTATCGAAAATCGAAGTACGAAACGTCTTCCTCCAAGACCGAAACCCAGAAGAAAGACACGGAAACTTACAAGGTTGAGTTCAAGTATGCACCAACCTCAGATCTTCTGTTGCGCGCCAGCTATAACCAGGCCATGCGTGCACCAAATATTTCTGAACTGTTTGCCGCCCGTGGCGTAGGCAACTCGTCATTTGATGATCCTTGTTCGCACACGAACCTTAGCCTGGCCGGTGCACCGAGTTTTGAAAAATGCGCCAATACTGGTGTCACGCGTGCTCAATATGATGGCAAGACCATCACGGACTGTGCCGCCGGTGTTTGTACGGCTTTGGGAGGTGGTAACCCTTACCTCAATCCCGAAACCGCCAAAACTCTGACCTATGGCTTCGTTTTGACGCCCAAAGCCGTCCCCGGTCTGTCGGTCAGTCTCGATTACTTTAAGATCCACGTTGACAATTACATTGGTACTGTTTCGCCGAGCGTGACGATGTCGCAATGTATTTCGACGGGAGATCCCTACTATTGCAGCCTGATCGTGCGTAACACCGATCGTGGCATCCTGACATCGCCAAACCTGAATACCACCGGCTATGTCGTCGCTACCGCCCTGAATACAGGTTATCTGGAAACAACCGGCGTCGATATCAGCGCCAACTACACGCTCGATACGGAATACGGCAACGTCAATTTTGCATTCGTTGGCACCAAGCTGGAAACGCTGGAAACAGAGGTCCTGCCTGGTTTGGGATCCTTTGATTGCACGGGCCTTTATGGTCCGACCTGCGGCCAGCCTCATCCGGAGTGGCGCCACAATCTGCGCACGACCTGGGCGACACCGTGGGCCGGCAAAGCCTATCTGCCGACCTCGCTCTCGGTTAACTGGCGCTATCTCGGTGAGACGAAACTCACTAACAATAGCTCTGACCCTTACCTGGCAGGCACGACTTCTATCCGCAACGCCAAGATCGAAGCCTATAACTATATCGATCTGGCCGCGACCTTTGTCCTTCCTTACAATGTCAATCTGCGCGCGGGCATCAACAACGTCCTCGACAAATCGCCTCCGGCCGTTGTTGACGGTTTGCTGTACAGCTTTGGCAACGGCAACACCTACCCCGGCACTTATGATGCCTTGGGTCGTATGCTCTTTGTCGGCTTCTCGGCTGCCTTCTAAAAAGGTATGATCATCTGATCTGATGACGGCGTCGTTGGCGAAAGCTGGCGGCGCCGTTTTTCTGTCCGGATACTGCCTTTGCCCTAGCGCGCCAATTAACATAATATACCGTATACACTTTCAACACGGGAGACCGCCATGCCTCTTTCCTTCGACCGCCGCAGCTTCCTGAAGGGATCGACCATCGCCGCTATGGGCGCTGCCGCAGCGCCCGCCATAGCGGCGCCTGTTGTCTCAGCGGCGAAGGACGCGACGATCACAGGCCACGCCAAACTGGCCGAGTTTGATGGTTGGACGGTTTACGAAGACCAGATGAGGCGCGATGGCGCCATCACCTTTGTGAAGGGGGATCAGGCGCTGGTTGTGTCAAAGCGTCCGGAAGCCTGTTTTGACGATATCGAACCCAAATGGTTGGGCCTTGCGCTGAAGGACATCTGTCTGGCAGATGCAGACCTGCTGGCTGATAAGCTGCTTAAGGGAGGAGGGGACCCCGATCCGGAAGAGGTGAGGCGCGCTGCGCCTCCGGCTGGCTGGAACTTCAAGGCCGATGAACTCGGCACCCGTATGGCCTGGACCAATTTCGTCGGCACGCGCCAGCAAGGCGACACCATGCCCGTCTTCCCCAATGGCCGCACGCGCGGTTATCGCCCGGAGCATGCCTTCCCCGACCTGAAGGGCGACGATGGCGTGAAAAAGCGCTGGGAAGGCCTGCTTGGCGGCTGGATGCCGGCAATCCACAAGATCATCGAGGTATCGCCAACGCGCTATTACGACTTGCTGATCTTTGCCGACGTCAAGGCGCCCGATGCTTTGCTGGTCCAGACCTGGCACCGCACCATCCAGTACGACAACGGCAAGCCGGTCAAGACCAGTTTCGGCTATTCCTATGCACCGTTCCCACCGCGTCGTGTTGAGCCTGAAGCCGCCGATTTCTACAAGGGCCTGTTTGATTTCTCGGCCTATTGGCAGAACGAGGTGCGGGATCAATCGGCCCTCACCATACCCGACAAGGCCCTGGGCGATATGGTCACCCATGCTTTTGCCAAGGAACTGATCACCCGCCCGCAAGGCGTCTATCCCAAGTACGGCGTCGTCGATCGTGACTATTTCGGCCCGGAATACGATGGCTTCCAGGACATTCTGACCTCATCGCTCTATGCCAATCTGGAATGGGGCCGTTTCGATCAGGCCAAGCGCGTGCTCGACAACTATTTCAACGATTTCACGGCCCCTGACGGCATGATCAACATGCGTGGACCGGAAGTTCCGCAGTTCGGTCTGACGCTCAGCCTTCTGGCGCGTTATCTCAACTACACCGGCGATCTCGCCACGGTGCGTGCCCATGCCAGCAAGATCGCCAGCACGGCGGCCACCCTGACCGAACTGCATGATCTCAGCCTGCAAAAGCCAGCAGCCGATGCGGGCTTCGGTCTGCTCGATGGTTGGAGCGAATCCGACGCCTGCCTGCATCCCGATCCGTCCGTGTGGTGGAAGCCGTACTGGAACAATTCGGCATTCGCCGTGCGCGGCTGGCGCGATATCGCCCGTGTCTGGCCCTTGATCGCACCCGATCAGGCAGCGCTGGCCAAAGACTGGAACGCACGCGCTGACACGCTGCAAGTCCAACTGGTCAAGACCATGCGCGCCAATGTCCGCCAGGATCTGTCGCCGACGTATCTTGCCGTTCTGCCGGGCACGAAGCTGACCCACCGCGAGGCCTATGCTGAGGCGAAGGCGAAGAAACAAAGCTCGGAACATGGCTGGGCGCACCGCGTCTATGCCGAAATGCTACACGCCGATGTTTTGCCCGATGATCTGGCGCAAACCGTGATCAATGGCGTGCGTGGCCATGGTGGCACCTGCATCGGCGTCGTCGCCAATATAGCACCAGCCAATGAAACGCACCGTGATCAGTTGGGCTTTATCTCCTATGGTTACGCGCAACAGCTGCTGCGTTCGGATCGCATCGAGGAGTATCTCCTGTTCCTCCATTCGCACCGCTACCACTCGCATACGCCCGGCACCTGGGTGGCAGGGGAGGTGACCGGCATTGATGGCGACCTGCCGCTTTATTGCATCCCGGCACAACTCACGATTCCGAAGCTGGTGCGCTGGCTGCTGGTGTTTGAGGCGTCGGATTCCGAGACCCTTCATCTCGGCAAGGCTATACCCCGTGATTGGATCGCCTCAGGTGAGCCGATCGCGATTCAGGGCGCGCCAACGCGCTGGGGCCGGGTAGATCTATCGTTGCAAGGGGGCAAAAAATCGCTGAACGGCGAAATTATTTTCCACGGCCAGAGCCGACCGCAAGAGGTGCGCTTGCGTCTGCGTTTGCCAATAGGAGAAAGGCTTTCACGCCTGACGCTGAACGGAAAGCTCGTAAAAGCCACCCAAGAAGCGGGCGCCGAAACGCTGATTTTCACGCCGGGCAGCGTATCACGCTTTACCTTGCATGCCGAACGCGTTTAAGTTCAGCGACAAAGACGCTTGGCCATGCTATTGGCTCGTCATTGTATAAATTGAGGATCTGGGCATGAGCATCAGACTATATGACAGTGCCTGGGTAATTGTCGAAAACGGCCAGGAGCCTTTGCAGGTGCATAAGGACGGGCGTAATCCGGCGGCGTTCAATGTTGGCGAATATCAGTATGACATCGACGGCCGTGCCCTGGGCACGTCGGCAGGCGCGCCGGCGATCGTCAGTTTGCACACTCTGCAGTCGGCCAAGGAAGCCGGTTTGCGCACGGCTTACAACCGCGATATAGACCCGGCGATTTAGGGCTTCGAGTGTCTATAAGCCAATAGAGTAAGGCCGACCTGTTAACACGCAGCCACCAGCCAAGTTGAGCTCACCTCGATCACGTAGATCGGCATCTCTGAACGCCCCAGATACGGCTTATCCCAGGCTTCGATCAGTAGCTAGACGGCATCTTTCGGAGGACGAGTTTTCACTCTCAGTTTGAGGGGAGAGGTAACCAAAGCCTAGGTCGCTTTCCACCAACGACAGGTCCATAGCGAAAAAGGGCGCCTTCAAGCCTGATCACGTTTGAATAAGATGATCCTTGTGAAAATCCGGCGGACATGAGACCGACGCGCCGACATTTGATCTTATTCATTGGCCGAGGTGAGAATGAAGTCATGGTCGAATACGCCCTACGGGTTTCGACCACGCCGATGAGGGGGGGAGCATAAGGTTTATGGCTCGCTCCCAAAAAATCCGGAGGAACTGCCGACAGAAGACCCGTTCGCGCGCATTGTTACAGCTTGACCCTTGCCCCGCAGTGCCAAACGGCTACGCAGGAATCAGAGCTCACTGCCATATGAAGCGTCTCTAAGCCTACAGAGTGGTAACCTGCATGATTTCGCGATTGGTGCCGGAGAGTTTTACCGCGCTGAGTATGCCCGTTGCGTAGGCGCCAGTGTCCACACCTATCCGCCATTCGAGGTTGGATACATCCTCCCTGGCCGAGTGACCGTGCACGACGACATATTCGCACGACTTCGGGGACGACAAGAAGGCGTCTCGTATCCAAAGAAACGTATCAGCATCTTGAGCTTCAAGGGGCAGCTCTGGATTTACCCCGCCATGCACAAAAAGATAGTCGCCGGCTATGAAATTGATTTTGGCCTCATGCATCAGCTTCATATGCGATTGGGGGATCGCACGCTTCACTTTCGTCTGAAGCTCGGGCCAGTGAGAAAAATCCGACTTGTCACCCCCTATTTTTATGCCGTACGACGCTAGGGTTGCCATTCCGCCGAATTCTAACCACAACCATCCACAACTGCTATCCAGGCAAAACTTGATCAGGGCGAACTCGTGATTACCGACCAGTACGACTGTATCACACCATGTTTGAATCTGTAGCCTCAGAATTGAGCCAATAACTTCAGAGGAGTTAGGCCCGCGGTCGATAAAATCGCCAAGAATAATAATTCGGGGTTTCTCTCCAATTTCAGATGAATCATTTCTTATGTCGAGGAGCATCTTCAAGAACAGGTCATTTCGGCCGTGAATGTCGCCGATCGCATAGGTCAGCCTGTCAATGGAGGATTTGAAAACCTCAGGCGGTTCGGGTGGCCCCGGCGTATCGGGCGTTTTTTGCCTTGATTTGTCCAATAACCAGAACATGTGCATCCGTTTCAGGCTCGTCATCTCCTGCCGAATTTCGCCAGAAAGGGAGCGCTTGACACGACGGTCGGAGGTTGACCGCCGAAGGGTTTCTTCTGCCTATTAACCCTAAACCCGCGGCGGACGCAAGATAGCGCAAAAAACGCAATCCGCAGTCAAGCGTGATGGCTCCTGATCTCGGCGCGAAACTGGCAAATTATTGCTTACGTACCTTTGTTGTGCCTCTGGTTCAGAGCGAGTCGCCGGCGCCTGAAAGGCAATAAGCCAGGTGCATATTAAGGACGTCTGACGCGCACGAGGGGGCGGAGCTTAAGGTTTCGCTTTATTCCCCTCGGCCTGGTCCCAGGCAACCGGTTTGTAATGCTCTTCGCAAGAGCCGGCCCAGGGTTGCGAGTAGGTGGCCAATTTCTCGACCTTGCCGCTTAAAAAATAGATGACGACATATTTGTTCGTCATCCCTGAGCGACCGCAATACTGCCAAGCTTCCTCGGAGCCTTTAAATTCGCGGTTTCCAGGCTCCCCCATGATGAGGTTGACATCTGTTTTGTTCTGGCCTGCCACTATGCTTCCAGCGCGATCTATAGTTCCCTTATTGGAGGCCTGCGCCCCAGAACTCGAGACTAAAGCAGAAAACGCAACAAGAACGATTATGGGCTTCATCTGATTCTCTGAGAGGGTTGCTTTTAGTTTAGTTAACAAGCGTCGACTCAGGGCGCAACCGCATCTTTACCCGAGGCGGCGGAGTGCACGCGACCTTACGGTCGGATGATACCCATGTTGAACCGTCGTCCAAGGACGCCCAAATGAAAGCAAGACCCGCGACAGAACTGCCTCGCGTTAATCACGCGCGAAGTCATCATAGCGTCTCGTCATGCGCCGTTTTACCCGGTTTTCACGGGGTTCGCACAGTAGCAGGTTTGGCCACATATCGCAGACGGAGCGGGGAGGGGCTGTGCATTGCACTGTTGTTCTCCGGAACCATGGCCCTGCGAACGTGTCGCCATGGTACAGTTCCGGACTTGCCCTGGACTGCGCGCCCATGGAGCGGTCGCATAGGGCGCTTGACCGCATATATCCACAGGCGGGCACGCTTGCGGCCATCCGGCCAAATCAAAGCCTCAAATATGCGCCGGCAGCGATCTTCGTCAGAAAACGCGGTGACCATGTCATCGACAGTCTCTACTTTTGCGAGAAACTGATCGGCCCAGTTTGACATCGTTGCCTCCATCTTCGCTAACGATAGAAATATGGAGTGATTTCCCTTATAGAGCGCCAGATCGCTGTCTTTTGTTGAAAAGGGGGTGCATCAGATCTGCACGCTTCGTTCGTTCCGGCCGAACTGCAGGTGCATCAGTCGGCTTAGCGGTAAACTTCAGCGGGCGCCAGCGTCGGTGCGCCCTGTCCGTAATCGACCCGCGCCTCTTCGCCAGGCGGGAACTCAAGAACGTCAAACCGTTCCGGGTCCGTCTGCTTCAGTCCACCCACGAACCGTTTGACGGAGTTGTACTGGTGATCAAAGCCATGGCGGTCGACAAGCTCGCGATAGATGCTCGTGGCATTGCGGCCCAGCCGGACCTGTTCTTCGATCCATTCCCGGTGCGGCTCACAGGCCGACATCGAAGCCCGGCAAGTCGGTGGCCACCCTGGCCCGTTTTGCTCAGCGGCCGTGGAAAACCCGGTGGCCGGGGTGCGGGATTTTTGAATCCGCCACCGCCTCAGCATCGGTGGCCACCTTGGCCCGTTTTGAAAGTTCCTTGGCGATCAGGCCAACCGTCTTGCGATTGACCTCAAGACGACGCGCGATCTCTCGGTGGCTGATCCCTTTCTCGAGAAGGGTAATAACGCTCTGGCGAAGATGTGCCTGCAAGATGTTCAACTCTCTCTCCCTCAATCAAATGAGGGAGTGGAATAACATCTGCTGCGGACCTTAATTTATGGGGCCCCAACTGGCCCGTTTTGACCGGCCACCGGGGAGCCACCGAGTATTTGCCCGAAATTGATGTTTTTTTGATGCGTATACGATCATTCACGCGGCAAAATAGCTGTCGAAACCGCTTATTGGTTCCTGGCCATCTCCGCCTCTGCCGCCACGTATGGGACGATGAGATGGTACCTTTTTCGTGCAAATCAGGAGAAGGTCAGGCCGGGTATTTGCGCAATGTAATGCCCCTGGGGAGCGTTCATCTCGCCGTCGGATTTCGGAGTAACGACGCGAGGAAATCGGTAAACGGTATGATGTCTTGGCGAACGCTGGCCGCTTCCAGCGCTTGCATGTATTCGGTCCGGCGTTCTACGGGAACCACGGTCCAGTCATATCCCGCAGCAGCCATCATTACGTTCATCAGGAAACGTCCCATGCGGCCGTTTCCGTCCATGTACGGATGGATATAGACGAAGATGAAATGCCCTAGAACGACACGGACCGCAGGGTCTCGCTCCTCACGGAGGAGGTCGAATAGTGTAGGCATGGCGTCACGCACGGCGTCATGATTCAAAGGGCGGTGCTGTGATCCCCTAATATAGACCGGCCAATTGCGATAGCCCGCAAGGCTGGCGGGCGGGATCAAGCCAGCTTCCACGCTTGGCCCGAACATTTCACGATACCACACCGCGTGATCATCATCGGCCACGGCTCCTGGATTTTCTCCCCGCAAAATGCGTTCAAGACTCTTTTTGACGCATTCAAAGGCCATGAAATAGCCGCGCGCCGCCATCGCATCTTTCTGCTGGCGGTCGGCGTCATTTTGTTGAGGGTTCCAGATGCCTGTTCGAACGCGCTCTATCAGCTCTCTCGTGACGCGATATCCTTCGATCGAAAGGGAGTGATATGCGTCCGTGACGTAAATCCGATCGACCGCGGTGAGATATGTGGCAACATCCACATTGCGCTCCGCCGGCGCCGGGAACCGTCCGATGATATCGGCACGCATCTTGATCCACATTGCCTTGATACGGTGGACGTACGGCGAGGGCTCCCTCGAATAGCTGAAGCCTTCCAACTTGCCGTTAAACGGATCTGACTCCCTCACCGTGTGACCTGCAACTCGCATGGTGCCTAGGATGTCATCTGCGATACGACCGGCGCCGATATTGCGGAACGCACCTGCCAGGCGGCCGGCAATGACTGTATGGCCTCCCGCTAGAAGGCGAGTCAAGAGCGCTGCGGCATCCCGCTGGGTGCTAAGGACGGCGCGTGCATCGACCGGATTGTTCAAGAAAAAAGTCTCGGTTACGGCAAAAAGGGCCGCTTCGATCGAATAGACCCGAACCGCATCGAGGACACCTTGATCTTCTTTTGCAGGCAATGGCTGACGCACGTCGAGAATGCTGGTGTTATGCTGCAATTCGGTAATCCGATTGCTGCCGGCCGGCGCACGGACCAATAGTTGCCGGGGTACGGTCCAGTTTCCGGAATGTAGCATCAACGACTGATCGGGAGAGAGGCACCAAGCTTCGCCAAATCTCTCTGTCAAATATTCGGAACAGAAACCCCAGAAAGACGTATACCACGCCGTCGTATCATGTGGAACTTCGTCCGGTCGCGTGATGATGTACCAGCCTTTCATTACTTCCTGAATGAAGCCGGCATCTCGCAATCGTTCGCGGTCGGTGCGCCCCAAATCTCTTGAACGCAAACATTGACGTCCCTCTCGCTGTATAACCTCCAAGGTCTCGAGGGAGTTTGCCAATTTTTCTGAGGAGGTTGCCACAGGATTTGCCTTAGAATTTTTCGTATATTGCGATGGAGATCTTTTCTTAAATTATGCTGTAGCATATTTCGTAAATTAAGCTGCATACAATATCGTAAATTGTGTTGTAGAATTTTTCGTATATCGCGTTGAATTGCCTTGATGCTGGTGAGGAGGAGGGCGTTACCCAATGACCGATGGAGCGTTTTCCACGCCATGAACTCGGTTCCACGGTCGAAAGTGATTGACTGGCGGCCCTGAGATGGGAAGGGGGCGTAATTGCTCCTGGATGGTGCCTAAGACACCTAACGAGTGGCGATCCTTATTACGGATGACGACTTGGTAACGGCTTTTGCGCTCGATCAGACTGGTGATGTTTGCCTTTCCGAAGTCGCGTCGGAAAATCACCAGATCGGCCTCCCAATGCCCAAAAGTCTCGCGATTAGCAATGTCTTTAGGTCTATGTTTTATGTTACAATACAGAGGGATATGTGACCCCTTTGGCTTGCGGCCACGGAGACCGCGCCTTGTTCTGCGCCGGCGGGCGAGCAGGGTGTAAAGCGCCATCTCACGGTTGCTGCGATCGTAGATAAAGCGATAGATCGTCTCTGAACAGACGCGGCCGAACCTGGATTTATCCACAGGGTGAAGCTTGAGCCGACCAGCGATTTGTTCAGGCGACCAGTGCTGCTCAAGTCTCTCAATGATGTGCACACGCAACTCGAGATCACGCTCCAGCTTGCGCCGTTTAAAACGCCGCTTGCGCGCAAACTCGGTTGCGTTCCATGCAAACCACCCAGAGTATTGCGGGCATTCTCTATCGTGAAAATAATTGCGCCGAATTTCGCGATAAAGCGTCGAATGGTGACGGCCGAGCATCTTGGCGATTTGCGTGAGTGGAATTTTGCGATCGAGCAGTTTGTAGATCGTCTGACGTTCTTCCTTCGTCAGATGGGTGTAAGAATGGCCCATAATGGTCTCTCAAGAAGCGGTTGATTCTATGGATCATTCGCGCTTCAAAATAGAGTCCACCCGGCTACATCATTTAATCGCCTAATAAAGCTTATGGGAAATTATGTGCTATTCAACTCAGTCTGTCTGTGATTTTTGCAATCAAATCCATTTTCTCGTGCAGGATAGCAATGACAAGTGCCTGCGCATTTTCAAGCATAAGGCAGAAGATATAATGATGTTGGCAACGTGTTACGCGTAATGCCGGATGAACCTCGACCAAGATTTTGTAAGTGCCTTGGCCCTGCGACAATCGTTGAAGACCGTTGTGCAATTTATTTGCATAAGCTCGTGCCTGGACAGCGCCCCAGGTTTCTCGGGTATATCTGATAACAGAGCGAAGATCCTCAACTGCGCCGGCTTGCAAGACGTAGCTAACCGTCAAGAAACTGAACTCTCTTTGAGCTCTTCATCTACAATCTGCTCGAACGACAAGCTCGCCAGATCACCATTAAGCCCCTGTTCAATTCGTTTTGTAAGAAAGTCCTTTAGTTCGAGCCAATCCTGAGCGCCCTCCCATGACGCCGGCAACAAACGTTCCAAGGCATATTGCCGAATAGTCTTGCCTTGCAAAGCGGCCAGCGCTTTCAAACTCTGATGCTGTTGATCAGTCATATCGATCGTCAGTCGGCTCATTCATTTTACTCCTACACTTATGACCCACATTATCACAAATGTGGGAGCGTCTCAACAACCTCTCGGTCAAGTCATAAAACGTGTTTATTTTCAATAAATTATATAAAAAATCTAATGTATGTTATGAGAAATCGGGCGGAAATATTCAACTTCATGCGATTTTCTACGAAACAGTGTCGTGGGTTCAGTTTGCCAACGGGTCGGACGAAAGCCAATCCTCGCAGCGCAGCCCTTCAACACGGGAGAACTCACCCAAATTTCCAGTAACAACTATTCGACGGCACGATGATGCGACGCCCCCCTTCCCTCAGAATAGTCACATCTTTGACCCCTTCCGGAAAAGCCACATCTTTAGGTAAGCGAACTGCTTGCGAGCGATTCGATTGAAACAAAGTTGTACGAGTCATTAAACCTCTGTTTGGATATCTTCTGGCATCGGTGTGCATGAAGCTTGTATGACATCCAATATATCCAAGAAAACAACGGTCGTAAGATATCAGCAAGTGCCGGATTGATGGACCAAGACCTTACATAGGCGATAAATATTCACTTTGAATATTTCCAAAAGCGCCCTTTGCCTTCTGCTATCCACGATAACGCTTCCTCAATTCGCTTATCGCGGGTGGAGTCGGTTTTTGCCTCGCCTATCCAGACATTATACTCCTTCTGAAATGATGGTGATTTGCTATCAAAAATTGCCTTTGTCTTTGGATTTACCTCGAGCATCTCAGCAAAGGCTTTTGGCATATCGACTTTCTTTGGGGATTCTGATTTTTGCTTTGGGAGCTTTACGCCCTGCTCATTGAGCGCCATCGCCTCTTTGATCCACAATATCAAATCAGCGTCCGGGGGAAGGTCGCCAGAGCCCGTCAGGCTTCCCATGAACCGCTTTGCTGCAGGCATGTCAGAGTTTGCCTTGAGACGTGGGTCGTACATAAGTGCGTCCTTGTAGAACGTGAAGGAACAGTGCCTCTTATAGGCGGCAAAAATGCACATCATGTCGCCGCGATAGTCGAAATGAGGGATGCCCCATTTAACCTCTTCAACCACCTCAGGGCATGTCGCATGAATAAGGTCACGCAGATGGGAAAAAATGGGCTTCGCAAATTCTTCTGCCTTTTCGTAATAGGCATCAGCTTTCGGGTTGCGGTTTGGAGTGTTCATTGCATTGGGGCCTGTTAAATTTTTGCCAAGGTCATATTAAACGGCTCTTGTAGATCACTCACGATGGCCGAGCCCAACGCAAACCTCTGAACAACAGCCCTGCGCGACGGGTCCGCGAGTGCGCGGAAGACTGAAACTAAAGCGGCACGATTGTTATCCATTCATAGCGAGCCCACCTCTCCGAAGCCTGGCCTTCCGACAGAACTGCCGTCATTATCTTTTCAATGAATGTTTTGTCCGCTGGCTGCATCCTACCCCCAACGCGCTCGAAGCAAATTCGTTAAACCGCAACCTGGCCCCAAATTCAACCGAAGATATCCCTTTCATTGAATTCTATTGTGGGGTTTAGTTTGCGGAAAGCGTATTCATGGAACGCCCTACATTTGGAGGGTGATCTCCCTGTGCCAGCGAATTGCCGAAAACCAGGCACGGTCATTGTCCCGCCACGAGCAAGTTCCATGTGGCGCGCAAGATGTAGCCGCCCCGCCGCAGCGCAATTACCTATCTTCTAAAGCCTTTGACGGATCAGTTTCGGCGGTCCTTCAAGGAAGCTTAGTGCGAGGGTAGCATGGTGAGTTGCTGCCGCGGCAGGCACAGCATCCGTAGCCTTCGCCTTGGTGATACAGACTCGCAGACTGATCCAACCTATCCGGACAGCTTGCTCGCCATTGAAATCTGTGTCGTCGCGGCTCTCATCCTGATTGTCGCGCTACAGCGGTCTGTCAGGGGACTTATCAGGCCAGTTTATATTCAAACAGCGTGATGCTCGTTGCAGGTAAGGTAAGCGTGCCCGCGCGCGGATTGAAGCTGCCTTCCTTGATCGTCACCTGCGCTGCCGCGCCGACCACATTTTGGGCATCGAGACCAGGTGCATCCAGACGCCAGGTGCGTCCGGCGCGGCCAGGCGCGAAGCCGTTGATCGCCAGTTTGAGGCTCTGGGTCTCTTCGGTGGCGTTGACCACAGAGACGATCAGAGCCTTATGGTCTGCCGTCAAGGCGGCGGAGACATCAAGCGGCCAGGTCGCGCTGCCCGTATTAACGCTCGGCTGGTCGCCGCCAATCGGATACCGCGGCGGCGGCACCGGCGACGTCCCGGTGACGGCTACCGGAATGACACCGAAGTGTTGATTATAAAGCTGGAACACCCGGCCGGTGGCGCTGATGACCGAGTCGGTTGGCGTAAAATTGAGCCAGCCGGTCGCCATGGTGTAGCCAGCCGCCTCGATGAAATCGGTGTGCCGGTAAAATTCGTGGAAGGCGATGGCCACGGCCAGGCAACCCTTGTAATCCGCCCCGAAATGATAGGCCCATTCGTCGAAGAAGACCTTGATCTTGCCGTCATTCAGAACCGGGAAGGCTTTTTTATAGGCTTCCCAGCAATCCGCCATCGTCTGGATGCGCTGCGCCATGCCACGTGACCATTCATTGAGCGACTGAGTGATATCCACCAGCTTGCCCGTTGAGAGATCATAGCGTTTATTTTCCGCCGGATAAGCGTGGGTCTGAAGGGCGTCGAAACGGCCCATGCAGTTTTTAAACATACCGTAGGCCCAGTCACGCTCCGAACCGATGGCGACCTGCGGCTGCCCTTCGATAAAGATGCCCTGCCCCGTCGTCATTTCGTCGGCGAAGCCGCCCGGTGCCGCGATATAGATGGTTGGATCGACAGCGCGCATGGCATCAACGAACAGGTTATGTTTGACGTAGTATTGCTCCGGCGCGATGTGGCCCATCTGCCAGTGGCCGTACATCTCGTTGCCTATATCCCAATATTTGACACGCCAAGGCTCGGGGTGACCATTGGCGGCGCGCTTGGCGCCCCATTCGGTATTGGCGCCGCCATTCACATATTCGACCAGTTCCGCACCCGATCGTGGGGAATCAAAGCCGGTGCTGACGCACCAGTACGGTTCGACATTGATCAGGCGGGCCATGTGCAGGAGTTCGTCGACACCGACATCATTCGGCTGAACAGCATTCCACACCGGGTCCATGATCGGCGGGCGTTTATCGAGGTCGCCTACCGTGAAATGCCAGTCATAGGCCGACAGGAAATTACCGCCCGGCATGCGCATGATCTTGCAATCCATCTCACGCAGCAAAGCTATCATATCGGCCCGGAAGCCGCCTACATTGTCGGCCGGCATCAAGGAGACAGCGCCAACGCGGAACGTGCCTGGGCCCGTTCCGGTAATTTCCAGACGTCCGGTGGTCGTAGCGACCCCACAGTTGAAGGTAAGCGGCACCGTCGTCCAGTCGGTCTTCGTCGCGACCGGCACGCTTTGGCGCATGGCCGGATCACTGCCCCATATCAGCGTCGCCGTGACGGCGACGCCGGCATCAGCGGCGACCACCAGGCGGACACTGTAGGCTTTCTTGGCCAGCGCCAGATCCCCCTGCCCTATACCCAGCGGGGTGGCGCCCGTCAGGCGGACGACCGGACTATGCACGCCGACATAAGGTGCCTTTGTATCCATCGTCACGCTGTCATCTGGCCCGGTGGGGTGCCATTTTCTGGGCGGCGCGCCTCTGCGACGGTTGGCTGCGGCCGCGGGAGCCGGCTCCGGCTTGACAACGGGCCAGTAGAACTTGCGGTCGTCAAGAACCTCGCTCCACAGGCTGTCATTGATGAGATCACCGATATGCTCGATGAAGCCACCATAGATGAACGGCGAAATGGGCGACCTTGTGTCGGCGGCATTGACGCTTCCGCTCAAGGACGGGCTACCGGCCGCATAGGCTGGCAGGGTTATGCTTAGGCTGAGCGCGCTCATAGCGGTAAGCGCGCCCCGGCGCGAGATGTGTGGCATTATTTTGGTCACGGCTTTTCCCCTGTTCTGATTTTTGATGGATAGTCACCCGCCACCTGGCGCCTATGGGGCCAAGACCTGAGTGGACGTGATCGTTAAGGCGGCGGCGGCGCCGGCAGTTTTCCCCAGCCCTTTTCGGTTGTCCGGTTGTCCACCGCCGAGCCAGATAGCGACCTTGCCGGGCTTGACCGAACGCGTGCCATCCTGATTGACCGTACTCAAGGCACGGCTATCGAGCGTGAAACTGACCGTCTTGGTTTCGCCCGCCTTCAGGTGAATGCGTTCAAAGCGTTCCAGCGCGCGAATTGGGACATTCTTCTCCCCCGGATGGCTGACATAGAGCTGAACGACTTCGTCGCTATCGACGCCGCCTGAATTGCTGACTTTTGTCGAGACCGTAACGGGTTCGTCGCCGCGTACCTGGCGAGCCGATAGGGTCAGCGGGGCGTACTGGAAACGACTGTAGGAAAGGCCATAACCAAACGGATAAAGCGCCTCACCCTTGAAATAGCGATAGGTCCTGCCTTTCATGGTGTAGTCGTTGAAGGCAGGCAACTGATCGACCGAACGATAGAAGGTCATCGGCAGGCGGCCCGCTGGACTGAAATCGCCCGCGATGAGACGTGCAACAGCCGCGCCGCCCTGCCCGCCCGGATACCAGGCTTCAACAATGGCCGGCACATGCTCGTCCGCCCAGTTTACGCCCAGGGCACTACCGTTCAAAAGCACCAGCACAACCGGCTTGCCGGTCGCGCTCACCTTCTCCAACAGGTTTTGCTGAATGGGTGGCAGGTCAATGCTGGTTCGGTCACCGCCGGAAAATCCGACGGCGTCAACGTGCATTTCTTCGCCTTCGACGCGCTGAGATAAGCCCGCGGCGAAAATCACGAGATCAGCGTCCTTGGCTGCCGCCACGGCGGCCTGAGCGCCCGCATCGGAAGGTAAGCTCCAGATCAGTTTTTCATCGCCCTTGGGCTGACGCTGGAAGGATTCGACACGAATGGAATTATGGCTGCCAGCTTCCAGCTTGATCGCACCGGTAGCAATGGACGGCCGCCAATCGACGCGCCAGGCATCCACCACCATCTTGTCATTGACCCAGATGCGGTAACCGCCATCGGCATCGTAGCGGAAACGGTACTCGCCACTTTCCGGAGCCGTCAGGTAGCCCTCAAACCGCACGGCACCGCTGCGCTTTTCCCCACTCCAGCTTTGGCGGATGCCGGCTTCGGTCGTGGTTTCCCGAGGTGCACCTGTCACATCGTGAGAGCTGAAACGGCTCACGGTCACGCCTTTTTCAGCGCAGCCCTTGTCACGGCACAACACCGCGTCAGGCACGGCGGATAAGACCGGGTCGATCAGGCCTGAGCCTTGCGCATAATGAACAGTGGCATTGGGATAACGGGCGCGTATGCCCGCCAGAACCGTCACCGGGTGCGAAGGATCGCCATTGTAGTTGCCAACAAGAGAATCAATCGAGTCCGCATTCGGCCCGATCACCGCGATTGAGCGAGGCTCGGATTTGAGCGGCAGCAGGCTGCCTTGGTTCTTCAGCAGTACCATGGCGGATTCCGCCACACGCTGCGACAGATCGCGATTGGCCTGGGTGTCGTAATCAGCCGCCGTGATCGATGGGAAAACCGTCGGTGCGGGGTCAAATTGCCCAAGTTTGATGCGGGCGGTAAACAAACGCACAAGTGCGGTATCAAGAACCGTTTCCGGCAGCACGCCTTTACGGACGGCGCTGGTCAGGTGATCGGCTTCATTGGCGTTGCCGCAGATCAGGTCCGTACCGGCCTGATAGGCAGCCGCCACGCCGTCTTCGGGCGTTGCGCGATAGTGATGCGAGGTTTTGTAATAGATATCGCCCACGGCATCGCAGTCCGATACCACAAAGCCCTTAAAGCCCCAGTCCTTGCGCAGGTGCGTGACGAGCAGGTCGTCGTTGGCGCAGGCCGGCTGACCATCAATGGCATTATAGGCGCACATGATCGATGCAGCCTTGCCCTCGGTGATCGTCGCCCGGAAGGCTGGGAGGTAGGTGTCCTCGAGATCATAGCGCGATGGCGTCACATTGTCCCGGTGGCGACCGGATTCAGGTCCACTGTGAACGGCATAGTGCTTGGGTGTGGCCACGGTGCGATAATAGGTGGGGTCATCGCCCTGGAGCCCCTGAACAAAGGCTACCCCCATGCGCGAGGTCAGATAGGGATCTTCCCCATAGGTCTCCTGCCCTCTTCCCCACCGTGGATCACGGAAGATGTTGATGTTGGGCGACCAGACGGTCAGCCCGCGGAACCAGTCGGACCCCCCGAAACGATGAAGGCGTTCCAGGTTCTTGGCGCGAAATTCGATGCTGATCGTGTCCGCCACCTGATGGATCAGCGGCGCGTCAAAGGTCGCGGCCAGGCCCACAGCCTGCGGGAAAACCGTGGCATTGCCGGCGCCCGCCACGCCATGCAGGCCTTCGTTCCACCAGTTGTATTCTCGCACCCCGAGGCGCGGAATGGCTGGCGCATCATTGATGAGCTGGGCGGTTTTTTCTTCGAGTGTCATGCGCGAGACCAGATCGGCGGCGCGCTGTTCGGCGGATTTTGTCAGGTCATGATAGCCTTGGGAATCCAATGGATTTTGCGCCTGAGCGGTCTGCAGCGTGCCAATGGATATCAGCATCACAAGTGCGCTCTGAGCCACAAATCGGCCACGACCAGTCGACGCCCGTTTGGGGTGTTTCACGATGTCCTCCCAGTACCGCTTTATCGCGGCGTTTGTTGGCGATCAGGCCGCCTTTCTGATAGCGCTACCATGAAAAAGCCGACTTGAAAAGTTAATTTGTCTGACCTTTGCATATTGACACGAAAAAACGAGGAAAGGCTGTAATTTGCTACCGCAGGCGCCGAAACTGTCAGCAACAGTTTTGGTGAGCGAACGGGGCTAATTGCGGTAACAATGGCCTGACATTGCGGACGCAGGATCGAAGGCCTCTTTCTGTTGGACGCCGCCAGGAAATTAGTGACCCTGCCCCGGTGCATAGGGGAAGGTCAGGGCTTCGTAGGCTTCCAGTGGTAGGGCAGGAGCCGTGTAACCTGCGGGCAAAGGCAGGCCTGATTTCGACTGAAAATAGCTGATCGAGGCATCACGCCACCACTTCGCTTCCCGGCGCTGTATGGTCAGGTTTTGCGAGACGGCGGCAAAGCGTTGCGCATCAACATAAGGCGCGAGACCTGTCCATGTGATTTGCATGACGCCGGTCTGATCGACACCGGACTGGTAGCGCATCACAAGACCGTCCCAAAGCGTGTGGCCATCCTGCAAACGATAGTCCCACGGCAGGTGATGGAACCACAAAAGATAGCGCTCATCCATCTTACGCGGATCGGACCAGATTTTCGCCGCGCGCGGATTATACTGCGCCAGGGCATCGCTACCGGTCTTTGTGCGGTCAAAGCCAATTCCACCGGCATCGGCCTTGTTGTAATAGACTGGATTCCACTCCGGCCGTGCCAGCTCATGTACCCACGGGCCGGGACCATAGTGGTGACCGGTCGCCATCTGATGATGCAGGCCGAGCGGCGTCATATAGTCGGCCATAGCCTCTCGTGAGTTCATCATCATGTCGACAACCGGCGTGACAAAGGCGGGATCACCCGAGAACGTCATACGCACCCAGTCGGTGGCGATATCACGGCTGGAAGCGTCCGGATTCCACGCCAGTCGGCCAAAGGCATACCAGTTGGCCTGATCGAAATCAGATCCCGTCCAGTTGCGGTTTGCGCCGATATTGGCGACGCCAGCCATGCCTGTCAGGGCGTGTTTTTCCAGTGAGCCATCAATGACGCGCGCGACCGTCGAGCCCGCCCCCCTGACGAAGGTATCGGCTTTCAGCGTCTCCTCGAACAGCGGCGCCAGATAGACGAGGTGCGTCGCCTGTCCGGTATACTCCTTGGTAATTTGGAATTCCATCATCTCGCGGGTCTTCGGCATGGCACCGAACAAGGGCGAGAAAGGCTCGCGTGGCTGGAAGTCGATCGGGCCATTCTTGATCTGCACCAGCACATTGTCGGCGAACTGGCCATCGAGCGGATGGAACTCATTATAGGCCTGCTTGGCGCGGTCCGAGGCATCGTGTTCGCTATAGACGAAAGCGCGCCACATCACGATACCGCCATGGGGCGCCAGGGCCTCAGCCAGCATATTGGCGCCGTCGGCATGACTGCGGTGATAATCGCCAGGCCCCGGCTGGCCTTCCGAATTCGCCTTGACGAGGAAACCGCCGAAATCGGGGATCGCCTTGTAGATTTCATCCGTCTTGGCCCGCCACCAGGCGCGCACGGCCGGATCGAGCGGATCGGCGGTTTTCAGACCGCCCAGTTCGATGGGCGACGAGAAACGCGCCGACAGATAGATCTTGATACCGTAGGGCCGCAGACTATCGGCGAGCGCCGCCGTCTTGGCGATATAGGGCGCCGTCAGGCTGAGCGCCTTGGCGTTGACGTTATTGACCACTGTGCCGTTAATGCCGATTGACGCATTGGCGCGAGCATAGTCCGTGTAGCGCTGATCCTTGAGATCGGGCAGCCGCCACCAGTCCCAGATCGACGCCCCGGCATAGCCGCGCTCGACCGAGCCGTCGAGATTGTCCCAGTGATTGAGCAAACGCACCCTGATCTTGGGTGCATCGGCCATGTCGAGCTTATCTATCCCCTGACCCGTCTGTATTTGTCGCAAAAGGCGGAAAGCGCCATAGAGGACACCGCGATCGCTGTTGGCGGCGATGACCGTGACCTTGTGGCCATCCACCGTGACCGAGCGGATCAGATAGCCTTCCTCGCCCAAGCCGGACAACGGCAGGTTCAGTGCCTTGATCGCAGGCTGCTCAGCCGGCGTGCCGATAACAAGCGCACCGTCGCCGATCGAGGTGGCAGCCGGCAGGTCATGACCTAAAAAGCCGGAGACACCGCGCTGCAGTTCGCTTCGCGCGGCGCTCAGCATCGGACGGTCGCCAGCGACGACCGAGGTCAGGTGCGGCGCATAGATCTGAGCCTGCGCCACCGGCAAAGGCCGGTAACGCAGCCACAGATCATAACCGTCCTCGGCATGAGCCATGGTTACCAGACCAAGGGTCAATCCCAGCACAAGCAAGACAAGGCGGGCTATGCGCTGGGTCATGCGGGTGATCCTTGTTACCAGTTGAACAGGGTGCCGTCCTGCAGTCGGTTTACCGGCAGGTAGGCGCGTTGATAGGGGTATTTGGCGGCCTTTTCCTCGTCGATGTCAACGCCGAGACCCGGCGCTTCGCCGATATGGAGCGATCCGGCCTTGAAGCTGTAGTTGTGCGGGAACACTTCGTCGGTCAGTTCGGTGTGACGCATATATTCCTGGATGCCGAAATTGGGGATCGACACGTCGAAATGCAGCGCCGCTGACATGCAGACCGGCGACAGGTCGGTGGCACCATGGCAACCCGTCTTGACGCCATAGACATCAGCGAAGCTGGCAATGCGCTTAAGATGGGTGATGCCGCCGGCGTGGACGACAGTAGCGCGGATATAATCGATCAACTGGTTGCTGATCAGGTCCTTGCAGTCCCAGAGCGTATTGAAGATTTCACCGACCGCAAGCGGGGTGGTGGTGTGCTGGCGGATGAGCTTGAAGCTTTCTTGATTCTCGGCTGGTGTGGCGTCCTCCATCCAGAACGGACGATAGGGTTCAAGATCGCGCCCCAAACGTCCCGCCTCGATCGGCGTCAGGCGGTGATGGACGTCATGGAGTAGATGCACCTCGTCGCCCAGGGCCTCACGTGCCGCTTTGAACAGCTTCGGCACCACGCGCATATAGGCTTCGGTGTTCCATTCGTTTTCGGTCGGCAGGTCAGCATCGGCGGGCTCATAGAACATCTTGTCCTTGGAAACGCCGTAGGTGCTGCTGAGCCCCGGCACGCCGCATTGCAGGCGGATGGCCTTATAACCGAGCGCCTGATAGCTTTGCGCCACCTCTACCGTATTCTCGATGGTTGTGCCATTGGCGTGGCCATAGACCATGACGCCCGTGCGGCAGGCGCCGCCCAGAAGCTGATAAAGCGGCAGGCCGGCGATCTTGCCCTTGATGTCCCAAAGCGCCATGTCCACGGCGGCGATGGCCGACATCGTGACCGGTCCGCGTCGCCAATAGGCGCCACGATAGAGATATTGCCAGATATCCTCGATCTGATGGGCGTCGCGGCCGATCAGGCAGGGAATAACGTGATCTTCGAGATAGGAGACGACCGACAGTTCGCGGCCATTCAGCGTCGCGTCACCCAGTCCATAAACGCCCTGATCGGTTTCAATCTTGAGCGTGACGAAGTTGCGCCCCGGACAGGTCACAATGACCTTGGCGGATAGAATCTTTGCGTGTGTGGAGGATGGAGTATTAGCCAAAATCGTGCTTCCTGTTGCAGCCTAAAGTAAAGACAAGGGCATCTTCACCGATGCGGTTGGTCAGACCAATATGCCATTGCGATCAAGGCCTCAACGAAAAAATGCAGTCCTTAAAACATAACATGCTTGTAGAATCCTGACACACAAGGGATTTAAGCCGTTCATTTTGGTATGACCAAATTCGCCGATCCCGACTTACGCCCAGATTAAACAGATAAAGGCAAAAGAGGCCAGAGATAGATTACATGCGCCAGTTCACGGTTCTTGCCGTCCTTATATCTATAATTTCGTTCGCAACGGCCTGAGGCGCCTCATCGGCGTGGCTGAATGGTGATCAAAGCTATCAAGGACGTGACCTGACCATTCCAGATGGCAAGACCTCAATCTTACGGCTGCGCCTCTACAGGTATCGCCAAGCCATCCGAATGACACTTGGCCATTGCCCCCTTAACTGAAACCTATGTCCATTTCTGAGATTTGGGCATAGTCTGTGCACTCTTTTGAGCTTTTAGGTGCATCATGAGTCCTTCCCCAGAGCGTCGCCCGCGCGGGCGTCCCCGCGAAGACAAATTTCAAAAGGACAGCGATGCAAAAACCAACCAATCGCTCGAAAAAGCATTGAGCTTGCTGAAGGTTCTGTCGCATCATGACGGCCTTACCCTGACCGCGCTGGCGGATGAAGCGGGCCTTCCGGTGTCATCCACGCACCGCCTTTTAGGTACATTATCTGCGCACGATCTGGTCGCCTGTGACGACCTCACACAAAAATGGTCGATCGGCATTGAAGCTCTGCGCATTGGCATGGCCTTCCAGCGCCGCAATAAGATCCTGCTTGCTGCGCGCCCCCTTATGACGGAGTTGATGGAAGCGACCGGCGAGACCGTCAATATGGCAATGCTTGACGGTTACGAGATTGTCTTCATCTCGCAGGTGGAATGTCAGGAGCCTATTCGCGCGTTCTTTCGTATCGGAGAGCGGCGTGCAATCCATGCTTCGGGTATTGGCAAGGCGCTGTTGGCAGAAATGACAGCGTCGCGCATCGACGTTTTCCTCAACACCCGCGCCCTGACCCGTTTTACAGCCGCCACGATTACAGAGCCGAACGCTTTGCGCGAAAATCTCTCTCTGATCCGAGAGCGCGGCTGGTCCATCGATGATGAAGAGGCCAATCCAGGTATGAGGTGCGTGGCTGCAGCCATCTTCAATGAGTTTGGCGAGGCGCATGCCGGCATTTCCCTTTCCGGGCCAAGCACGCGGCTGACGGTGGAACGCCTACCTTCACTGGGCCTTAGGGTACATGAAACAGCCGATCGCCTCTCAAAACTGACGGGCGGCCACCTCCTGGCCTGATGGGTCCTTATAAAAACCCTTCGACCCTGCCCTGCCTTCATCGCGTGAGGTCAAGCAGGCGCAGGCCAGTCGGGAAAACGAGATCGAAAAACGCCATACTGGCCAGCGAGCGGCAACCAAACGCGCATTTTTGTAGCATGAGCGGACAAATCAAGACCATCATACCGCCGACCTTATGATCCTCGGTCTCGAACCTACGTGCCTTAGTGCCCACATGCCATCTATCCGCTGGGTGAGTTTCGCGGCGTCGTGCCAGATGTGGTCGCCAGTGAGGTTGATATGCTCCCAGCCCCGCGGCGTAAGGTGGGCAAGTGAGGCGTCGTCTATGGTCTCGCCAGCTCGACAAGCCGCTCGCACACCCTTTTTCCGAATTTGCGACGACTGGAACGTCCTTAAACTTGAAGCGTTTGACTGGAATTGGCCTCAGAACATCACACCCCGCTTTACAGCCTCACAAATTGAGGCGACGACTTCTGCCTTGCGCAATCGCATTGTGGAGCTGGAAGCTGAGGTCGCCGCCCTGCGCAAGGTCGACTAACCTTGCTACATCAGAGGAAAATTCGTCACGTAAAATTTAGCTCTGCGGCTCGTAGACGCCAACCGTGAAGAAATCGCTGTAGACCGTCACGTCCACCCTGACGCCGGAGGCATCGCTGAAGTCGGTTGAATTGGCGGAAAATTCATTTGTCGCGCGGGTAAATTCGTTACGGCAGGCGCCAATGTTATTGGCATAAACGTCTCCCATGGCCTTCAACGTGGACGGCGTCGCTGAGCGGTCGGACGAACTGAAGAAACACTTGTATCGGATTTCCGGCGCCAGGACATTGTCGATCTGACAGTTGTCGGCATAGGGCAGGTTCGACGTCACCTTCCAGGTGTCGGATTCGATCTTCTTGCCCTTGATGGATTTAAAATGTGTCACCGAAGCGTCTAACACGGTGCGCAAAACGGGGCAGATATTGGGATCTTGGGCCTGTGCGGCAGGCGCGATCAGCAAGGTGACTGCAGCGGAGGCGATGATAAATTTGCGCATGGGGTTTCCTTCGGTTTTAGAGCTGTGAAGCAGCCTGAGCAAGGTCAGGTTCTTTGAGGGCGTCGATCGATTCCGCATCGCCTTGGGCCGCCGCGGCGCTAAACCAGCGGGCGGCTTCGGTGAGATTCTTTTCCGTGCCCTGGCCGAAATAGTAAAACTTGGCCAACACGACCTGTCCCTGGCGATCACCGGCTTTGGCGGCTTGGTCAGCATAGGCGAAAGCGGCCGCCTCATCGCGCACGCCCATACTGTCTTGGCTGAGCAGAATGGCGAGCACACCCGCCGCGTCGGCCTTGCCGGCCGCTGCCGCGGCCTTCAAGAGGCGCAAACCTTCCGGTATGTTTTTTTCGACGCCGTTGCGGCCAGAAACCAGCATCATACCCAGCATATCCATCGACATCGGATCGTGCTGCGCGGCGGCCTGACGGATATAGCCTATGGCGCGCGGCACATCCTGCGTCGCGCCATGCGTGCCATAGAAAAACACGACCGTACCAAGCGTCGCCTGTGCGATCATTTCGCCACTGTCCGCCGCGCGGACAAGGTAGGCTATCGCCTCAGGCTGAGCTTCATCGACATTCCCCCGGCGCGCTGTCTCGGCGATGGTGAAGAAGCCGTAGAGCGCCATGCCATAGGGCTCTGATTTCGCCGCCGAATCCTTGAGTAGCGCCATGGCCGGCGCTTCCTCTACCGCCCCACCCTGCCCGTTATACATCATGCCAGCGCATTGCGATTTGGCGATAGGATGATCGTGCAGGGCCGCTTCGCAGAACCATTTACGCGCCTGGGCAAGATCCACCGGCACGCTGTAGCCAGTGTAATAAACGCGGCCGAGATCGAACTGAGACTGCGCATTGCCGGCCATCGCCTCGGTTTTGAGCCGCGCAATGGTCTGTGCCTCGGTTTCCTGTACGCGGACGGTGAAATAATAGGTCGCCACGACGCTGTGCGGACCTTCAGCCTTATATTCGTAAGGCGCGTAGGATGAGACGCCAGACGCGCCTGAGCTTGACGAGGACGATCCTCGGTTTGTAGAGGAGGTGTAGCTGTTCGAGCGTTGCTGCGCCTCAAAACTGCGCCGGTCGGCGGCGGCGGCGTTGGCGCGCATATCGCTCATCATACGCTGCCGGTTGGCCTCGTCGTTGGCGGCATTCCAGTCGGCTTGGGCGGCTATGGGCGCCACCGTAAAGGCAGCAAGTAACACAAATAGCGAGCGTCTTAAGCGATGCATCTGGGGCTCCTGCCGGGCTTTAATAGGGCTTTTGGCCATAGACATTTCCTGGGGCGCGATAGCGGCATACGAGGATATCCCACCCCCTACCCGTTGCCTTGGCGCAACCGACGTCCGTCGTCGTGTTCCAGATCATCTGCGTGTAATGGCCGACATTGGCCCAGTTTCCGTCGGTGCTGAGGTCGGGAAACGCGCCATATTTGAACTTGGCTTTTTCATCCGCCCAGGCCTGCGCCATCTGGGTAGGCGTAAAGGCGCCCCCGCTGCCCATCCACAGGTTCTCGCCGTCACCTGTTGTCGAGTGTTCGAACGTACCTCTGGTCGCCAGATGATCGGCCCATGTCTGGGCATCACGAGCAAGATCATCGTTCCAGGAAAGCGCGGGCGCCCCAACCTGACTGCGCTCAGCATTGTGGACAGCCAGCAGTTCCCCCGCCATATCCGAGGCATAGGCCGACGGGGAAACGGCCAGCAAGGCGAAAATGAGTGTGCAGATTTTCATATATACCCCTGATCTGGAGGCACCTTACGCGGCTCTTAAGACCTTGCCACCGTCTGAACAGAGGGGGTGTGACAACAATTTACGACCCCAATATTGGCGTCTTGTCCGTGCGATGAACCTTATGCCAACCCGCGTTTGACAGCCTGCAATGTGGCCTCGGCACGGGTCGAGATGTTCAGCTTTTGGTAGATGGTCCTGACATAACCCGCAACGGTGGGCGGGCTCAGAAGCAGGTGTCTGGCCACCTCTGCAATCGTCAGACCGCGGGCGAGCAGCGCCAGGGTTTCGGTCTCACGACCGGTCAGATGTATGTCCGGCTGTTCGGTGACAGTGTGGGTGCGGAAATGCTTGAGCAATCGTAAAGCGACGGAGGGTGACAAAGGTGGCTCACCCTGTTTAATGCGCTGGAGATAGTGCACAATCATTTCAGGTTCCTGGTTTTTCACCAGATAGCCCCGAGCCCCGGCCGACAGTGCATCGAAGAGGTGTACATCGTCATCATAGATGCTGGAGACAATACAGGTGACCAGTGGATGGCTTTTTGTGATGTCCGTAATCAGATCAATGCCCGAACCGTCCGGAAGGCCAAGGTCGATAACGGCCAGTTCAAAGACGTAATCGGTCTTGGATTGTTCGCCGGATAACCAGTGTCGGGCCTCTTTCAGACTGCCAACAACCTCGACCTTGATATCAGGAAAGGCCGCCATAAGCGCCTGCTTCATCCGCACCTGGTTCGGGGTTTGGTCTTCGACAAGCAGACAAACGGTCTGAGGTGTCATGCGTGTACTCCCAATTTAAAAGCAGATGCCGGCGTCAGTGGAAAGTCAAACGCGACCGAGGCACCAGCGGCAAGGTTTTCGAGCCGGACTTTGCCGTTCATCTGGCCAATCCGATCCATCATACTTTTCAGCCCCTGACCGCCCGATTGCCCGTCCAGAACGGCATCTGGAAATCCGCCACCATCGTCCACCAGACGGGCCCTTAGCACCTCCCCTTCTATCCGGAACAACGCCGTCACACACGTCGCGCCCGAATGTTTGATGATATTGGTGATCGCCTCCCGGACGGTCGAGGCCAGTGCTTTTTTCTGCAATGCCGTCAGTTCAACGAAGGCTTCGTCCTCCGGCCATAGCGGCCATTCAAGTGCGATCTTCGCAGCATCGAGACGGCGAACAGCCTCATGGCGTATTTCGGCAAGGGTGCGATCCAGGGGGGCCCTTTCATTGACAAGCGCTGCGGCAATTTCACGAATATCGTTCAGGGCGCCATAAATGAAAGGGCGGGAGGCTTCGTCTGCCACGATCAGGCCTGAGACCAGTTTGGCGCCGACGTCATCATGGAGATCCTGCGCCAATCGCTGACGCTGCTCCGCCGCTCCGCGCTCATAGGCATTAAGGCCCAAAGCCGCCTTGCGGGACAGCCGAAGTATGTGATCAACAAGATCGATATGCCGTGGCGCAAACAGGCCGCGTCCGGATTGCGGATAGGAGACCTGAAGGGCAGGCGTGTCCAGATGACCAGGCACAAACAGGTGGAGGTTGTCCTTGTCGATATAGGTCTCACTTACCGGGACGGGAGAGGGTGAAATAGTTAGAGGCACAAACAGCTTTTGCAGCAAGGCTTGCCACTGAACCTGGCGTTGTGACGTTTCAGGCTCGAAAGCCATCTCAAGCACATGCCCCATAAGCTCGTTTTCGCTGAGCGTTTTTGAACGCACAAACCTGCGCCACAGCATGTCACGAAACGGCAGATAACCGAACGCGATCACCAGCAAGGCCACGGCCATAGCGGAGTTTTGCGCCATGCCGGCCATATAGATGAGAGCCGCATCGAGGCAGATGAAAAGAAGGGCGGCGGCCGTAAAGAAAAACAGGCGTAAGGCCCAGTCGCCGACATCAAACAAGCGAAAGCGCGCGACACCTACAGCGATACCGACGTACAGGATCAGAAAGCTCAGGAAGATAAAGCTCTCAGGCATAGTGTCGAACTGCCCCTGAAGCGCATAGGCGGCGATGGTCACGCACCAGATGCCGCCGCTGGCAATTACTGCCAGCCCCATCCACACGAGGGAGGCACGTAGATGAGGCGCGCGCCTGGTGTTGTGAAACTGAATGGCGACGAGCCCTATGGCGGCGATGACCACCAGGAAACAAAAGATGATAAGGCCGCTTGGGATGCTCAGGAGGCGGAGCTGATCCAAGACCAGAAGGGGCACGCCGGCGGCCAAGAAGAGCCAGTATTGGCGATTGGAAATGAGAGGTTTTGGAAAGAGAAGGAAGATACCGACCGTTGTCAGGCCGAAAAGGACGGTCGCAAAATGGTTGAGCGCAGTGAGCGCGGAGATCATCCCGGAGGGCAAGGCAAAGGGCTGGGCAAAGGCCGCACTGCTGGAGACCGCAGCGATCAACATGCCGAAGCCATTGAGGGCAAGAACCTGGGTAACCTTCTCGTCCGGCTTCAGGCACCAGACACATCCGCCGACCAGGAAGGCGGTAAGCCCGACAAATAGGCAAACCCAAAAGCTGCCGTCGAAGTCTGAAATTCTGAGTGCTATTACCTTAACCTCGGCTTCAAAGGCTGGTCTACCCACTGGCTGAAGCCCCACTATGACGGTCGGGCCTTTGAGAATAGTCATGATCTCGTCCTGACGTTCTAGATAAGCATCGACCTCCGCATAGGTTTCGATCGCGTCTATTTGCGTGATAAGATCAGAAGGGAGAACCACAAAAGGCATCTCTCCGGAACGCTTAAGGCTTATTAGAGAGGAGGCGGGATGTCCGGTCACGGCCAGGTTCAGCGTATCTGTGCCACGGATCAGCCCCTCAAGCGTCTTGCCCTGCAGCGCCAATCCAAAACTTATAGCTGTACTCAGAACTGCGATCGTCAGGATCAGCCATAGTTTCCAGGCCCGCTGCTTTTGGGAAGCCAGAAGCGCTTTCAGGTTCGAGATCGAAAGGCTTTGCAAAATAAGTCCCTGTTCTAATGGCCACCACCTTCATAACCTTGTTTTTTATTTCATTCATCCCCTCTGTTCAGAGGGTGACGCTGAAAAAGTCACCCCATAGTCTGCGCGCAACATGACGGCGGACGCCGCGCAAACAAACCTATTGGGAAAAAAACATGAAACGAAGCTGCTTGCCGGCCTTGGCCCTCCTCACACTTGCCCTCGCAACCGGCACATACCAGCCGGCCCTGGCAGAAAAAGCCGTTTCGATTCAGAAGCCGATCGATTTCGACCCTAACACTTCGCATGCGCAGGACGGCAACGCTCTATTCTGGATGAATCAAGATAACGGCGCCAAGGGGGTGAAAAAAGTCATCATTCCCTTCTTCCAGATCCAGTTCGTGGTGGATGCACAAGCCAATGCCACAGGCGCCGGCGGGGCTCACTCCAAGACTGCTGTCCATCTCGAAGGCCCAACTGCAATCCAGATGCAGGCTGTAACTGACGAGATATATGCCAGCTTTGTCGCCGATCTTAAGGCCGCCGGACTTGAGGTTGTTTCGCCCGACGAGGCGCGGACCTACAGCGCGTTTAACGAGATCATGGCATCGTCGAAACAGTCCGGTCAGGCCGTAAAAGGCATGAACCAGGTCACGTCTGTATTCTTTGCGCCGACCGGTATGAACTATTACTTTTTGCCAACCATGCTGCCCGATCTCGCCGGCGGTGGCTCGATGACGGCGGTCGGGAATGCCCAGATCGTCCGTAAGGAAGCTGAGCTTATGAGCCAGTCAGGTGCCGCGGTGGCCGGATTTAGAGCTGTCGTCGATTTTGCCTCGCTGTCGGCCAGCGATCGCAGAGGCTTACGCGCGCTTGCGCGCAACGCCAAGACCAAGGCGGAGTTTGGTCTTATGATAAAGCCGGCGGCCACTCAGGTTTTCCTCATTACGCCCAATGCCAAGGCGACGATGATCGACCCGCAGAATCGCCTGCGGTTGCAATTGCAAGCCCCTTTGATGATCGACAGCGCGGCTATTCAAGCCACCGACGACAACCGCAGCAAAGGGCAGAAAACCGGCGAAATTCTTGGCAACGCGATAAGTCTTATGGGTGGCGTGGGCATGAGCAAGACCAAGTCATTTGACGTCGTCGTCGACCCCTCGCTTTGGCAGAAAGATGTGACGGGTGCGCTCAAGGGCGTCTCCCAGGCTGCCACGGCCAAGCTTAAAGCCGGCCTATAAAATCATCAGCTGGAAGACGTCACATGCGCCACGTTACCCATATCACCTTCATTATGTTTGTCGCTGCCTTGATCGCCACCGCGGACTCAGCGGCGGCTCAGGACGTCAATGCACCGCAGGACACTCCTGAAGTCCGTTCGCGCTGTTTAGGCCTGTCCTACGAAGTCAGCGCCATGATGGATCAGGTGGAAAAAGAGCAGGATTCGGCGATCAAGGAAGCCGGCGCAAACCCGACGCCCGAACAAACGAAAAAGCTCAAAGACCTTGAAAGCGAATATGTTGGCCTCGCCTATATTTGGGAAGATTTGGCGGATTATTTTGAGGATGCAGATGCCCCAAGTGACGACATCAAATTGGATCTTGCCTTGCTGACCGGTGAAGAACTGTCAAGTGAGTTGGATGTTTGCGAGGCCCTAATCGACCAGATTGACAAGGCAAGCACCGCTAAAGCGCCCTAAGCTTCAAACCCTTGATTTTGATATTGCACAAAAGTTCACAGGCGTTTCTTCGTCATGCGCCCAAGGCGGACATGGTTGGCTCGCGAAGTTGCCGGTCCTAAAGCTGACCTTTGCCCACCGCTCTCTCGAAACACCGTTACGATGTCCGGTCATGGCCCAAAAGCATGTCCATAGCGTGCGCCATCGACCCGGCGGCGGTAACGGCGCCACCGCCGACGAAGAAAATTTCATCTGCGTTTTGAATGGTGTTCAGGCGGTGGGCAATGATCACCTTCGTGGTAGCCTTGGGCAACCTTGCCAGTACATCCTCCAGCAGCTGTTCGGTGACCGTGTCGATATTGGCGGTGGCCTCGTCCAGGATCAGGATATCCGGTTCGCGCATCACCGCCCGCAGGAAGGCCACCAGTTGCTTCTGCCCTAGCGAAAGGCCGCCGCCCGCGCCCGTGACCGGCGTCTCTAAGCCACGCTCGCCGAACCGCGACAGGAAGCCAGACATTCCAAGAGCGGCCATACGCTCCGCCACGACCTCTTTGCCCGTGCCGCCAAGGTCAGGGTGGCCGTAGATAATGTTGTCGCTGACCGTTCCGGCCAGCAGGAACGGGTCCTGCAGGATGAAGCCAATCTTCGCCGCCCGCTCGGCGGCAGTGAAGGTTCGGATATCACGCCCCTCCAGATAGACTGTGCCCTGGGTTGGATCGTAAAGCCGCGCCATTAGCATGGCTGTCGTGGTCTTGCCCCCGCCCGTGGGGCCAACCAGCGCATAGGTGCGGCCGCGTTCGAGCATCAGATCGACCTTGTCCAGCACCGGCTTCCCGCCTGGATAGGAGAAGCCGACACCCTCGAAGGCCAGCAAAGCACCAGGCTGCCGGGGAACCTGTCCGACGTCCCGCGGAATCTCGACGAGATTGGTTTTCAGCTTGAGAACTTCGGACACCCGGTCCATTGCGGCCATCATCGTCTGCAAACTGGACCATACCGTCGCCAGCTGCCTCAACGGGTCGTAGAAGGAGGACACATAGAGCAGATAGCCGACCAGCAGTCCCACACTGAGCTGGCCCTGTATGATAAGCCAGACGCCGAATCCAAGCACCAGGATATAACCTGCGCTGCTCGCCAGCGTATAAAGCGGCGCGAACAGGCCCGACGCCACGCCGGACGTCACCGAGGCGCGGTAGTTGCGCTGGTTGGCTGCACCAAATTTTTCGCGAAAATAGTCGACCCGGTTAAAGGCCACGATCACCTGGAAGTTGGCCAGACTTTCCGAAACGTCACCAGAAAGCGTCCCCAGGCTTTCCAGGCTCTTGCGGTTGGCGTGCTTTACCCATCGCGACAGCATTTGCGTGATGACCAGTATAGCCAGCGCCGGCGCCAAGGCGATCAGCCCCATTCGCCAGTTAAGCACCAGCAGCAGAATACCCGCCCCCGCCACCCGGAAGAGGCTGCCGAACATCTGCATAAGCGCCTGGGAAAAGAACTGGTTGATCTTGTCGGTGTCACTATTTACCCGGGAAATCAGATCGCCGGCGCGGTTCTGGGCGAAGAAGGCGATGGGCAGGCGCGACAGTTGGTCGAACAGTCGCCCCCGCAGCTTAAAAAGCACATTGCGTCCAACCGTACCCATGCGTAGCGTCTGCAGATATTGAGCCGCAAGTCCGACGAGATAGACAGCGGCGAGCAGGCCCGCGTAACGCAGCAGCAAGCCGTAGTCACCATGCTTAATCGCGGTATCGATGATTTGCGCGGTGACAACCGGTCCAAGGAGATTGGCGGCGGTGCTGACGATCACGCAGACCACGGCGATGGTGATGTGTTGGCTTTCGTCGCCCAAAAGGGGCTTCAGCGCCTGCCAGGCCGAGCCCAGGGACTCGCGGTTCTCTCCCGGCGTGGCTGTTTTAAGGGCATAGTCCATCACACAGCCTCGTAAGTTTCGGTCGAGCGCTGCGAGCGCAGGATCTGGCCATATTCAGGGCTGGAATGGGCCAGTTTCTCATGCGTGCCGACAGCCAGCACTTCACCCTCCATCAAAAGCACGATCTGGTCGAAGTCCTCGACCGGTGCGATCTTCTGCGTAATCGAGATCAGAGTCAGGTCAGGATAGTTTCTCCGCACATTCGCAAGTATGCGGGCTTCGGTCGTTATATCGACACGGGCGGTGAAGTCATCGAGAAACAGGACCTTGGGGTTCAGCGCGAGGGCGCGGGCGAGCATGATCCGCTGCTTCTGACCGCCCGACAAAGACAGGCCGCGCTCGGCGGCCACCGTCTCCAGGCCCTGAGGCAGCCCTGAGATGAAGGCGTGTAATTCGGCCGTCTCGATCGCTTTGTTCAACTGCGCCTCATCGACCCGGGCATTGAAGGCGATATTTTCGCGGAGGGTCAGGTTGAACAGCTGGGAATCCTGGAAGACAAAGCCGATCTGAGCATAGAGGCTCTCGCGCGTATAGTCGTCGATTGGCCGTCCGTCATAGAGCACCTGTCCCGATGTCGGCGCCAGCAGTCCTGTCATCGCATAAAGCAACTGCGATTTACCTGCCGCCGTGGGACCAACAATTGCCGTGCGCGAACGCGGCGCGACCTCAAACGACACGCTTTTCAGCACCTTGCGTTCGCCATAGGCCAATACAAGGTCCCTCACCTGAACGGCCCCGGTCAGGGGGCGGACCGTTTCGCCCCGTGCCGGAGGCGGCGGCGCATTCAAAACCATGCCGACTCGCATATACGAGGCCTGGGCCTGACTGATCGACATGGAGGTGAAGCCGATGATGATGATCGGGAAGACCAGAATGGTGAGATAGGAAAGGAAGGCCGACAGCTGGCCAATCGTCATCCCGCCTGTGATCACGAAATGACCGCCAAGGCCGAGGATGATCAAAACGGCCACATTGATCAAAAAGGTGATCACCGGGATGAGCGATGCGAACTGACGCAGGATATTCATACCGATGGCGCGCGAACTTTCCGCCGCCGCGGTGAAACGTGCCGTCTCCCGCGCCTCCGTATTGACGAGACGGATCAGCGAAGCCCCCACAATCGTCTCGGTCAACACGCGGTTCATAATGTCGACCATTCCCTGAATCTGGCCAAACAGTTTACCCACCCGCCCCATGATCAGGAAGAAACTCACAGCAATCAAGGGGAGCACCGCCAGAACCGGCAGGGCCAGCTCCCATTTCAGCCATAACAAAAGAACGCTGGCACCAATGATCACGAACACCGAGGAGATCAGTGTCGGCGTGGTCTGGGCGACAAAGGTCTTGATGGCATCGATATCTGAGGTGAAATTGGTCAGCAGTTTGGCGGGCGTCATGCTCTCGATGGCGGCGTAGGTTTGCTGAGAGACCACATCCGCCAGATGGGTGCGCAGGTCCCGCGCCACCCGTTCCGAGGCGACCGTCTGCACCAGGTTCTGCAGGTTGCCGAGAACGAAGGTTCCGAGTGCCAGGGCTATCAGAAGGATCAATGAGGCATTCAGATGGAGGCGCCCGGCGGTGAAGGCGTCGATCGCGTCGGCCACCACTTTCGGCACAGCCAGGTTCAGTGCATTACCGGCTGCGGTCAACCCTACCAATATGGCCATCTGGCCTTTGTAAGGCTTTAGCAATGGCCAAAGACTGGGCAGGCGCGGCCGCTGTGGCTTCGGTGAACTTTTCGCCCTGTCGGCCACGTTCTCTTCCCCCTTATTTGCCCGCGCAACTTGCAGAGAGCGCCTGTGAATTTATCACGCGGAAGCTAGTTCAAGACGGCGGAGCGCACCAGTCTTGAAATTAATTTGTTCGACTTAAAGTCTTAAGGCGGACGGGCGCGAAAGCGTCTGGTCGCCTTCGCGCCTAAGCGGACTCATGCCGAGGTCCGGTTTGGTATAGGGTTATCGGATGCCTGCCGAGCGCCGGCGTTTGATCCAAGCCTGAAGGCAGGCGTCGGATAAGCCTATACCAATGCGGTCATTGCTACGGCTTGACCTTCTCGCTACTAAAGCGGACCTCCTGGCCAAAAGCCCGCGCTTATTTTGGGAAGCAATTAAGCCCATCTTATTCCAACGAGAAAGAGGTTCTGAGCATGCAGTTAGATGGTTGCTCACCTTCCTCAAACAACCTGACGCGATCTATTGCCGCATATTGCTCCTCGCTAAAATGTTTGTCTGATTGAAAATATGCGGCGCCATGCGCACCATTCCAAATAGCAACCGTGTAGTGACCTTCGTTCCTTCTTTGTGCGAATACCGCATACTCAGTGCCAGGATGATGAATGATCCGACCTTTTGGGCGGGAGGCCCATCCAATGCCTTTAACATCAAGCGATCCGAAATTGCCTTCCCAGCGAAAACTCCCTGCGTGAATGCCGCCTTCAAGTACCGTAACCTTCTCGCCCGGCAGCAAGTCGATAATCGGCGAGTACCCGCAAAACCGCCCGGGGCCAGTTAATTCAGCCGATTGCGCCGTACTCCACTGGCACACTAACGCAAGGACACCGAAAATTAGAATTCTCAATAGAGATCCCCCCATTGTCTTCGTGTCAATCTGAATAACGATATATTGGAAATGGCAAGTCACTTCAATGTTATAGCTGGGCCATCGTGGTCGACTTCTATGCGCCCAAGGCGGAAGCGGAACCCTTTTTGTAAAGACTTATGAATTCTGCCCCATAGCGAAAGTAAGCCCAACAACCTCAGAACAACCGTATTAAACTTACAGCTTATTGTTCCGCCGATATTTTCCCGCGTCGATAGTTCAAAATACAGTTCATGGCGCGGCATACTCGAAGAACGCGATTTTGCTCACCTGCAAGCCTGTGGCAAGAGGCCCCAAAATCCATACTTGCGACCGTGATTTTTCTGCAAACGGGCACGGTATGTGACGTGCACATCCATATTCCCAACCTGTACTGCCTCAGCATCCGAACGCGCCGCCAGGGCGTCGAGGGCGTTGAGATAGCGGGCGGCATGCGGATAGGCTTTCGAATTGCCGCGCGTGAGAATATCGTCAATGAGCGCGCGATAAAGGATAGCGGCCGCCACAGCTCCCGTTTCATGCTCGCTGTTTTCAAGGGCCGCTGCCGCCTGTGGGAGCAGATCGTAATGCCGGCCATCCCACGTCCCGAAATGCTTGACCACCAGGCGGGCGGCGAGATCGAGCCGCGGCCATGCCAGCAGAAAATCCAGGGCGCTATAGATATGTTTAGAGGTCAGAACATAGTCGAAGGCCTTGTCCAGCGCATCGAAGTCTTCAAAATCCGGCAATCGGGCGACGTAGTCGCGTAGCATGGACATATTCAACGACTCTTCGAAGACGGACCAGCGCAGGGCTTGCGCGGCGTCTGTCTCACCAAGCTTATCCAGAATAGTCGCTTCCAGGCTAGCGCGCTGTGGCGCCAAGACATCGCGCGACACCTGATGGTCAGCGATATCAGTGCGCGACATGAACCTCAACTTGACGGGTGCCTCGCGCCGAACCCAATCGAGCGCCTCTCTGGCCCGATCCGCCTCCAACAGGCGTTGCGCTACGCCGAGCGTGTCCTGCATATTCGGATGCTTGCGGCTTTCGAGTACAATAAATCCATCCAGGTCACCAAGCGCGTCGGCGACAATTTGACGGACCACCAGATATTGCGACACGTTCGAATAGATGAAGCGGTCCGTCGATTTGGCGTCCCGGCTCTCCAGCTCGGCGTATTGCTTGGCCAGATCGATATCCCAGCCACGCAAAACAGGCGGCGGTAGATGCCCAGCAACTGCACGTGCGGCATCGACGAAATAGCCGTGATCGCTTTGCCCCAACGCCGCCGCGATCCGGTCCGGCATAAGCGCCAACTCATCTGGCGACAATTGCGACGTCAGTCCGCCAAGGTCTTCAATGGCACCGGAATACACATCCTCAACATACCCCGATGAATCGTCCACCCGTTCGAACGCCACCTCATGGGTGGCGATGAAACGCAAAAGCCGGTCGATGGCCAGCGCGGGCGCGACTTCCCCCAATTGCCGTGTGATCGTCGCCACCGTTGCGGCCAGATCATCGCGGAAGGCACGCGCCTTGTTCCATTCGACATAGCTTCGGGCCTTTTCCAAAGCACCCAGGCGCCGATCGATGAGTTTGGCTATGGCCTGGGGACCGTTTTGACCGGCCAGAGCGGCGGATACCTGACGCCGAAACCCCGCGCTTCGCTCGGATTCATCCAAAACAAGTTGCGCCAGCTTCACTGCGCCCAACACCAACAACGCGTCCTGCGTGATTTGAGATTTCCGTGTCATGCCGATTCTGTCCTGCTATCGCCTCGAAACATAAGACTGGGACTTGCGCCTGTCGATATCCTACCCAACTGGATTTGCTGGCCGCAACAAGGCGGCTTTGCAACAAGCCATTTAACGAATTTGCCCTAAGCTGCAAACCACGCAAAATACATCCTGCAGGCCTCGCCAAAACTGCGGGCCCGATCTATGACATTGATCTTCGGTCTTAACCCTTGCAGAAGCGTCTGGGCGCGCCCGTCACCGCGCAACTGCATGCGTTGCCCATAGGTATAGGCCTTGATCGGATCGCTCGCTACGCCTAGTCCATCGCGATACATGATCGCGGCATTATAGAGCCCCATCCCGTCGCCCTTTATGCCTGCCTTCTCATACCAGCTCAGCGCCGCTGTGTAGTCCTGGGCGCTACCCTTGCCGGTGTAGGCCATGTCACCGAGATTAATCTCAGCGTCGGTCGAGCCATGACTTGCCGCGCGCTGCAACCACGTCTGAGCCTTTTGCAGATCCTCCGGGTCTTTGAAAACACCTAGATACATAATCCCCATTGTATATTCGGCGTCCTTGTCTTCCTTTTGTGCTAACCGCTCGACCTCCGCCATGTCTGGCTTCTCGTCCGGCACGGTCACTGCGTCCGTAAAGGGCTGCCCGCCCGCCATGGCGGCACGTTTTACGATCGCCGCCTTGCGATCACTCTTTACGTCCGGATCTTTATAAAGGCCAATCAACCACAGGTCACCTGTGTGATCCGAACCAAGTGAGGCCTTCAGGAACAAGTCAACGGCCTGATTTTTGTCTTTCGCAACGCCCGCGCCATCGAGATACAGGCGCGCCAACCGAGATTGGGCGGTTGAATCTCCAGCGTCCGCGGCTTTCTGCAGCCAAGCGGCGGCCTCAGTAAAGCTCTGAATGACTGGATCACCAGAGATATAAGCGCTGGCGATCTTCAGCATGGCCGAAGTATCGCCAGCATTGGCTTTGTCCTGCCAGGCAGCCATAAAGCGCGCAGTGGCCTTGCCCCTGGATTGGATGCGCAACACAGCTCTGCCCGCGTCATAAACATGGCCCTTTTTTGCCTTCTCGTAATATTGGGCAGCTATGGCATCGTCCTGATCGACACCGAGACCGTATTCATAAAGGCGGCCAAGCTGATACTCCGCCTCGGCATTGCCCGCTACAGCCGCGCTTCTAAGCCAGTATAAGGCAGCCTCCACATCTTGAGGCATGAGTGGCGACGACGGCATGTTGGCGCGGAAATATCCACTTTGGGCATAATGTGCGCCCAACATCGCCTGAGCCGATGCCGCCCCGCCAATTGCAGCCATAACGACGCAATTACTAGCTTGAGCCTGGGATGCCTTTGACATTGGAGTATGAAGTATACGGTCGGTCATGATGACGGCGTCCTTCGCGCTCATATCCGAACCGCACAGCGGCTTTTCAGTGTGGAAAGATAAGGCGGTCAGAGCGCTCGCGCTGTTGGCCACTCCCATTATCATTAGCGCCCCGGCAACGCACAGCGATATTGCAACCCTGTCTGTCATATTTCCCCCCATATTTTTTGGATTTAGCTTCGTTTTCAAGCGGGACGAAGAGGTTTCTAGCGAACGATATGTTCAATTCTCACCATTGTTAAGCTCACCTGTGATGCGCCAGCCTTTGTTCGCAAAGGAATTGCAACGCCTTCGCGCGCTCTTCAGCGCTAAGTTTGGAAAGAGACGAAGGTACGCCCAGAGGTCCCAACCGCGCTTTCAGGTCATCAAGTGCAATTGCCATAGCGTAGGCTTTGGATCGATCGCCGCCCTTGGCGTATAGCGTCATAGCGTTTTTCGCGCCAACGGGATCGCCCATTACAGCGGCTGTCGTATAGTATTGGAGCGCGGCAACCGCGTCTGACGGCGATGCGGTATAGGCCATATCACCCAGGATCATGTTAGCATCGGCGTTCTGTGCTGCCGCGCGCAAAAACCAGGTTTTGGCGACCGTCGCATCAGGCGCCACACCAACCCCATCGAGATATCTGCCTCCCAGATTGACTTGCGCACCCGCATCACCGCTATCGGCTATTTTCATCAGCGCCGGAAACGACAGATCATTCATAGCGGGCGTGACGCGGCTGCCCGGCTCACGATTGGCGTTCGCGACAATATCAAGCTTATCCGAGGTGACAGCGCGATCCCGTAAAAGACCTTCGTCGCTAGCCTGCTCAATGACGGCAATACTTGCCTGGGTCAGATCTGCGTCATCGTGTAACCAGTATAGTCGCCAGTCCTCATTGTGATTTCCGCCTTTCGCTGCACGTATAATCCAGGCTGTGGCCGCTTCCAGATCGCGCGAAACGCCTAGACCTCGCAACGACATGACGCCGAGCATGGCCTGAGCACGTGCATCACCCTTATCAGCCGCGGTTTGGACGTATGAGGCGGCCTTTGTAGCATCGTAGATAAATGGTCCACCGCCTAAATAGGCCCTTGCGTAAGCCAGGAGCGCGTCCGCATCTCCGGATGAGACCTTCGCATCATATCTCGCTTCGAACAAAGCGACACGTTGAGGCCGGTTTTCCAACTCATGCACGATATGGATGGCGAACCCCATTCCCTGGCGTGCGGCCAATCGGTAACAGGCGGCAGCCTCAGTGTCGCTTTGTAAAGTGCCTTCTCCCAATTCGTACATCTGTCCGAGTAAGAAAGACGCTCGTGCTTCCCCTGCATCGCTCGCCAGCTTTAGCCAATACAAGGCCGCATCTGGATCGTTGACAATGCCTCGAATTGATCCTCCGCTCAGGCCTTCGGGATCGAGACGATAAAGTTCGCCTAGCCGAGCCTGTGCAGGCGCGTAACCTTGGAGGGCTGATCGAATAACACAGACATAGCTATTCTCGATAGCACCCGCTTCTTTGGTGCTTAGCGAGTACGACGATAGGTCCAACAGCTTTTTTGGACTCATTTCGTGGGCACCGCACAGCGGTTCTACAGAACGGTAAACCGGCTTCTCGTGCCACACGCGATCCGCAAAAGCTGGCAAAGCCGTCCCCCCATACACGCTCGTCACAAGACACCCGATCGCGCAGATCTGCCTAAACATACGTCCCCCCTATATCGCGACAATTTTTTTGAGTAGGTTTTGCAGCGATAGTTACGACATTTTGCGTCGTACACAAGGATATGGTCGTGTCCCACAGCGTGGTGTAATTGGTTGAGAGCGTAGCGCTAGGCTCGCTGCCCGTCCAAAGGGCAAAGCGAGCCTCAGCGAAGCGGGGTTGGCCATCAGTGATTTTCGGATATGGTTTGGGTTCCTACACTCATTCCAGAGACGAAAGACCACCGATGACCAACGATATGATGGCCCTGAAAGGGCTTGTTGAAAAGACCTCCGACAGCGATTTGTTGCGCGACATGATCAGCTTTACGGCTGAACGCTTGATGGCGCTG
>NZ_AQWM01000021.1 GCF_000376105.1 Asticcacaulis benevestitus DSM 16100 = ATCC BAA-896 | reverse complement strand
AACAGACCAGTGTCGTCATAACGACCAATCTCAGCTTCAGCGAATGGGCCGGTGTCTTTGGTGACGCCAAGATGACCACGGCGTTGCTCGATCGGCTCACGCACCACTGCCATATCCTTGAAACCGGCAACGACAGCTTCCGCTTCAAAGCCAGCACGGCAACGGTAAAATCGAGAAGGGAGAAAACTGTGACTTGACCAAATACTGACCCACAGGATTATACCTTAAAGGTGGGTCACTTCTCGATGAGAAACCTGGGTCAGTTTTAGGTGATAATCAACACCTATCTCTTTCATCGTATCGAGGGGCAGCTCGACGGGGCGCCAACCCTGATCCTGATCGATGAAGGCTGGCTCGCCCTGGACGATGAAGGCTTTACACAGCAACTCAAACACTGGCTCAAGACCTTGCGTAAAGCCAATGCAAGCGTGGTCTTCGCGACGCAAAGCTTGGCCGATATAGGTAACAGCCCCATAGCAACCGTCCTCATCGAAAGCTGCCCTTGCCGCCTGTTCCTGCCCAACGCCAACGCGCTGGAACCACAAATCTCGGCGATCTATCGCCAGTTTGGCCTGAATAACCGACAGATCGAGCTGATCGCGCGCGCCATGCCCAAACGCGACTACTATCTCCAGTCGCCGCTCGGAAACCGCCTCTTCGAGCTTGGCCTGGGTGAAGTCGCCCTCGCGCTTTGCGCCACTTCATCACCACAAGATCAGGCCGCCATATCGCGCCTGTGGCAGACAGACACACCCGACACCTTCTTTGCCGACTGGCTTCGCTTCAAGCAAGTGAACTGGGCGGCTGACCTTCTCTCCCCCTTTTCCGACAGGAGCCAACCATGACCGTCCCTGACCGCCGCCAAACCCTTCAACTGCTTCTGGCTCTTGCGGGCAGTGGTCTGCCATGGAGCGCTACCCCGGCCAGGGCGCAACTGACCGTATTCGACCCAGCCAATTACGCCCAGAACGTTCTCGAAGCGGCACGCGCCCTGCAACAGATTAACAACCAGATCCTCTCGCTTCAGCATGAAGCACAATCCCTGATCAATCAGGCGCGCAACCTGACAAGCCTGCCGGTCTCGGTTCTTGGCCAGCTTCAGCAGGCAGTCGACCGGACCAGGGCCCTGATCGCCCAGGCCCAGACCATCGCTTACGATGTCGGGCAGATCGACCATATCTTCCAATCTCTCTATGGGTCAGCCTCGCTGACCGGGTCCGACACGGCCCTGGTCATGAACGCCCAGACCCGGTGGAAGACGACAGTCGGCGGCCTTCAGGACGCCATGCGGACCCAGGCCACGGTCCTTGGCAACGCGTCCCTCTATCAGACGCAACTGGGCACGCTCGTATCAGCAAGCCAGGGCGCTGACGGCGCGCTGGCCGCCACCCAGGCCGGTAACCAACTCCTGGCGCTTCAGTCGCAACAGCTGAGCGACCTGACGGCGCTCCTCGCCTCACAGGCACGCGCCCAGGATCTCAAGGCGGCAGAAGAGGCAGCGTCAATCGCCCAGGCCGCCGAGCAACGCCGCCGCTTCCTGCAAAGACCCAACGGCTACCGCCCCGGCAATGCGAAGATGTTTTACGAGGTAAAGCCATGAACAACACCGGCGTCATCGATCATTTCCTCGAAGTGTTCACGCGCTACATCGATTCCGGTTTCGGGCTCGTGCACGGCGATGTCGCCTTCGTCGCGACCACCCTGATCGCTATCGATGTAACCCTGGCGGCCTTGTTCTGGACATTCGACGGCGGCGGCGATAGCGAGATCATGGCTCGGCTTATCAAGAAGACACTCTTTGTCGGCGCCTTCGCCTACCTGATCGGAAACTGGAACAGCCTCGCCGCTATCGTCTTCAACAGCTTTGCCGCGTTGGGGCTTAAGGCGGCCGGCACCGGATTTCCAGCATCCGATCTCATGCGCCCGGGGAAACTGGCGCAAACCGGCCTGGACGCCGGTGCCCCTCTCCTGCAGGCGGCTTCCGAACAGATGGATCTGACCCACGCCATGAACAATTTGCTGCAGATTGCCTGCCTCGGATTGGCCTGGGTCCTGGTGGTTCTCGCCTTTTTCATCCTCGCCATCCAGATGTTCGTCGTCCTGATCGAGTTCAAGCTGACGACTCTCGCCGGCTTCGTTCTGATCCCGTTTGGCCTGTTCGGCAAATCCGCCTTCATGGCCGAAAAGGTTCTGGGCAACGTCGTGTCGTCCGGCATCAAGGTGCTCGTACTTGCGGTCATCACTGGCATCGGCTCGACCCTTTTTGCGTCCTTTGTTCTGGACTTTGGTGGCTCAGCCCCCACCATCGAAGACGCCATGTCGATCGTACTGGCGGCCCTGACCTTGCTCGGCCTTGGCATTTTCGGCCCAGCCGTCGCCAATGGACTGGTGTCCGGCGGTCCGCAACTCGGCGCCGGATCCGCCGTCGGTACAGGTCTTGCCGCCGGGGGTGCCCTGGCCGCCGGTGTGATGGGCATGGGCATGGCCGCACGCGGCGCCTCCGCCCTGGCTTCAGGGGCCATGGGCGCGGCCCGCACAGGCGCAGCCGTGGCCGGAGGCGCGTCCACCGCCTATAGCCTGGGTGCGATGGGTAAGTCGGGCGGCGCCGCCGTTGCCGGTGGACTGGCCAATGTCGCCAAGGCTGCCGCTGCGCCTGTGAGCAAGACCGCCCAGGCCACGGCAGACGCCTTCAGAGAGAGCTTCAAAGGCGGAAGCCAGGCGGCGTTTGCTGCAACCGGCGGCCAATCCACCAAGGGCACGGTTCGCCAAGGCACCTCTTCAGCGTCTCAACCCCGGACCCAGGCGCCGCCGAAATGGGCCGCCGACTTACAGAACACCCAGTCCCTGCACAATGCCGTCGGCACCGCCGTCCACGCGATCAGGTCCGGCGACAGCCCAACAAGTGGGCATTCCCTCGATCTCAAGGAGGACAACTAATCATGCTGAAACGATCCACGACCTCTTACGGACATACCCCCCAGCCGGAGACCCCCTACCAGCGCGCCGCGCAAGCCTGGGACGATCGCATCGGATCGGCACGGGTTCAGGCCAGGAACTGGCGGCTCATGGCCTTCGGCTGCCTGGCCTTGAGCGGCGGTCTGGCCGCCGCCTTGACCTGGCAATCGACGCGCGGCACCGTCGTGCCGTGGGTCGTGCAGGTCGATAAGCTTGGCGAGGCTCAGGCGGTCGCACCCGCCACCGCCGGATACCGGCCGAATGACGCGCAGATCGCCTTCCATCTGGCCGAGTTCATCACCCATGTTCGCTCCCTGCCAGACGATCCCGTCGTCGTTCGCGCCAACTGGCTGAAGGCCTACGACTTCACCACCGACAAAGGGGGCCAGGCCCTCAGCGGCTACGCCAAGGCCAGCGACCCCTTCGCCAGAGTTGGCATGACCCAGGTGTCTGTCGAAGTGGTCAGCGTCATCCGCGCTTCAGCCGACTCCTTCCGGGTCACATGGGTCGAACGCAGCTATGCCAATGGTCAACTCACGGCGACGACCCGTTGGTCGGCTATTGTCAGCCTCCTCGTCGATCCGCCGCACGACCCGGAGCGATTGCGCAAGAACCCACTCGGCATCTACGTAAACGCCATCAACTGGTCCCAGGAGTTCAACCCATGACCAAGCCTCACCTTCACCTCTTCATTCTCCTGATCGCCGGCCTCGCCGCCGGACAAGCAGTTGCAGCGCGGCCCCGCCCCTGTCCTGCAACGCGGACCACCGCGACCGCGCCCTCCGCCAGCACCGAGGTTGAGCGCGCCAACGCGGCGGCTCGGGTGCAGCCAGCCCTGACAGCCTTTGCCAACGCAGAACAAGTCTACACCTTCACCGAAGGCGCGCTCTTTCAGGTGTATACATCCTTAGGCAAGGTGACCGACCTTGCCCTGCAGCCGGGAGAACGTCTGGTCGGCACGGGGCCCGTGGCGGCCGGCGACACGGTCCGCTGGATCATAGGCTCCACTGAAAGCGGGAGCGGCGACAACCGGCAGACCCATATCCTGGTCAAGCCGACCCTGTCAGGTCTTGCCACCAATCTCGTTATCAATACGGATCAACGCACCTACCATATTGAACTTCACGCCCTGCCCAATACCTACATGGCCTCTGTCTCCTGGCGATATGCAAAGGATGACCTGGTGGCTATCGCTCAACAGGCGGACCAGGCACGAGACCGTACACCCGTGGCAAAGGACATCGATCCGACCCAACTGAATTTCGCCTATCGCCTCGAAGGTGACGCGGTTGCCTGGCGGCCCCTTCGCAGCTTCGACGACGGCCGAAAGGTCTATATCGAGATGCAGCCGGCGTCGATTAGCACTGAACTGCCACCGCTTTTCATGATCGGCACGGATGGAAAGGCAGAACTGACCAATTACCGCGTCCAATCCAACTACCTGGTCGTCGACCGGATGTTCTCACGCGCGGAACTAAGGCTCGGCCATAAGGGCCGGCAGAAAGTCGTGCGCATCATCCGCACCGGAGGGCCACGACCATGACCGATAACGACATCGACCCGCACGCGAGCGCCGCGCAGATGCGGCTCCGTGCGCAACCGCGCCCGGTCTTGCGTCTATCTCGCAAGGCGCTTATCGCCGCAGGCTTCGTATGCTGCCTTGGCCTTGTGGTCGTGGCTGGCGTGGCCTTGAGGTCGCAGACGCCAAAGGTCGTCACCGCCAACAGCGCGGCCCCCACAGCGCCGAACAGCCGCCCCTCAACAGAAGCCTTGAGCACCTTGCCAAAGGACTACACCGACGTGCCCAAGCTTGGCCCTCCCCTCCCCGGCGACCTGGGACGTCCTATGCTGGCCGCCACAGAGGGTTCAGCGACTGGTACCTCAGCGACTGGTACCTCAGCGACTGGTACCTCAGCGACTGGTACCTCAGCGACTGGCGCTTCAGCGACTGGCGCCTATGCAGCAGGTCCCATGGCGACCCGTCCGGCCCAGGATAGCGCCGGTCAAGGCGCGGCCCACTCTGCCGAAGCGCGCACGGCTGCCCGCAACAGCCAGCTCTTCTTGCCGCAGCAGGCGATGACCAGGGCCTCGTCGGAGCCACCGACCGCACGACCTGATCCGCTTGCCGGCCTTACGGCCTTGGCCAGGCCTGCGCCACTCGAAATCAAAGCCGAGCCGGCGCGTAAACGCGCGTTCCTGGAACAGGTCTCGGACCGCCAGCCGGTCAGCGATGAAAGATTAGTCGGACCCGCTTCTCCCTATCTCTTACAGGCAGGGAGCGTCGTGCCGGCAGCCCTCATGACCGGGATAAAGTCGGATATCCCCGGTCAGGTCCTCGCCCAGATCACCGAAGACATCACAGATTCACTGACAGGCACCTACCTGCTCATTCCGAGGGGCTCAAGACTTATCGGCCAATATGACAATGCCATCGGCTTTGGGCAGTCGCGATTGCTGCTGACATGGTCGCGCCTTGTCCTGCCAAATGGCAAATCTATCCTGTTGGACAGAATGTCGGCGGCCGATCCACAAGGCTATGCCGGCCTTCACGATCGAACCGATCATCACTGGGCAGGCATCGTCAATGCCGCCGCCCTATCAACCCTGCTAGGCATGGGCGCCCAGACCGGTGACCCGGCAGACGACGCCGCATGGATCCGCGCCATGCGCGAGGGGGCCGCCGACAGCATAAATCGCGCCGGACAGGCGATCGTCGAGCGCCAACTCACAATCCAGCCAAGCCTGACGGCTCGGCCGGGCCTGCCCGTTCGCGTGATTGTATCGCGCGACCTTGTCCTCGAACCCTATGGAGACTGACAATGGCCAAACTGAAAATCGGCGCCCTGCCGGATGACAAGCCCGTCAGGGTCACCACCGACCTGCCGGCCGAAACCCATCGTGATCTGGTTGCCTACGCAAAGGCGCTCGAGACTGAAACCGGAAAGGCGATTGCCGATCCCGCCCGTCTGATCCCGGTCATGCTCGACCGCTTCATGGCGTCGGACCGTGCGTTCACCAAGTCTTCCCGTCGAGCCAATGACTAAAGACAGGCGCCAAGAGCACCACGCGTACGTCGTCAGAGCGTAGCATCGTTGCGACAGTTCTGTGGCGAGGCGTGCGGCGCGATTTATGCCGGCGTGCCGGCGCAGACACCAGAGCATAGTCCCAAAGGCCGACCGTGGCTTGACTAAACCCAAAGTGGTTGTGTAGGGTATTGTACCACACATGTACATTCGCCATAGCAACGGACGAAAGTACGGCCTGGTTTGGCATTTTGCCCGACAGAACAAGCCCAGTGATGCGTTATGCCGCGCGTGCACTCATCAAATTTGGGGATGCGTGACCTCTGGCGGGGCGATGGCAAGTGGTGTAGAATGGGGACTATGACAATTAGATTGTACGACAGCGCCTGGGTTATCCTGCGAGATTTGGACGCGCCACAGCAGGTTAAAAAAGACCGCTCTAACCCAGCCGTCTTTCACATTGCCGGTTTCCACTACGACATCGATGGTCGGGCCTACTTCATTGCCGAGCCTGCGCCGCAAATCGTCCAGATGTTAAGTCTGCAAGCAGCACGAGAATTTGGCCTCTCCACACAGTACGCGACGCCGAAAGAGCTGTTGGCCTAAGCACGGGGCTTTCGAAAGACGTCCGGTGTACAACGTCTGGCGCCCTTGCTGCCCCCGCACGAAGGGGCCTGCAAGCCGGCACCAGCCTTCGATAGCTCACCGCACAGACATACTCGCACCATATCTGATCAAATAGCGAGAGCGCCTCGCCCCTGGCAGCCTTCAAGAAGCCGCATGTCGCGATGAGATCCTTCTTTTCTTCCCAGACACGTTGGAACGAGCCGCCGCCGCTAACCTGACCTGCCAGGACACCGGCGTCATGCTCTCGTACGCCGGCCGGTGTTGGTTGAAGGACCTTCGAAGACGCCGCCTCGCCTTAAGCCCCCCTGAAACACCCCAAAGCCCGCGTTCCTCACAGCGCACAAAGTCTGGTCCTCTCAGGTCCTTTCCCTACGCTTTGCTGCCCCACCCATCCCACGACAGGAATCATCGGGGGATCACACACCGCCAGGCAAGAGGGTGAACGGTTCGAAGAACCCTTCACGATGACCGGGAGGTCGACCTTGTGAACACCTTCTGGCCTGCGATGGCCGAAGACCGCCACACCGATCACCAAAGTTGAACGCATCGCCACAACGCGCTCGCATCATCAGGCCATGGTCAGCCTCCACGGACAATGACCGAGGCAATCGGCTGCCGCGGTTCGATATGCTCTGAAAGAGGGTGCGGTCACCCTATCTGGAGGGTTAAGGCACCAGGCAGAGCCTGGTGCCAAATGGCCCAAGATGAGTTGGTAGCCGCCCTAGAAGGCCCAATGAAGTCCTAACGTCAGACGCTGGCGGCCATTGTCACCAAATTCGCCATCAAAGCTTGCCGAGGTGGTCAAGCGTTTGGACATATCGTAGCGAATGCCGAGGCCAACCGTCGCTCGCGTTCCACGACGATCCAGACCATCGACCGTCAACGGGACGTCAAAACCGCTCAATGACGCCGATGCGCTGCCGCCCTCCCCACCCGTACGGGTGATGAAACCCACAGAAGCAAACGGATGCAAACGCTCGCCGGGCTGTTGGCCACCTTGAACTTCGATTTGACCGTCAACGAACCAATCCGATGACGTGCCATCCATGATGGTTAGACCAAAGGCGCCGCCACCTTGTTCGGTAAGACCCGCGCGCGTCGTATGGATATAGCTGGCCGCCAGACGGGGCTCAAAAGCCCAGTCGGTGTTAAGGCTAGCGCGATATGACAGATCCAAGTCCGCCACCCAACTCTTGAGGGTGTAGCGGCCGGTAGCCGTGATATCGCCTGGGGCAGAACGCCTCGTCGTCGCGTCGGCGTTGTTATAGGCCGTCAACAGACCCAGCCGGAATCCATGGACACGGACCTGCCCTTTGGCGCCTACGACAAGGGTGTCGGTCACTGTGCGTGCATCCAGTTCGGGGCTTCGCTCCACACCGCTCAGACGACCGAAAAACGCACTGACCCATGCTGACTGTGTCCCATAGCCAAAACCGCTCACGACGCCGCTGCTATTCATCCTGGCCATGGCTACGCCAGCCGTGGCGTCCCCCGCCAGCTTTCGCCCGCTGCTGATCGCGCGACCAAAGGCAAAGGGGCCTCCCGCATCAGCGGCAAAATGTGACTCCTGTCGCAAGACGTCAACGACCGACAGAGCGTCTTCCGCGGCCAGTTGCGAGGCTGAAGCATAGGCCTGAGGCGTCAGACGCGTCAAAGCGACGGCATTACTTTCGCCAGTGGCCGTATTGACCAGCGCTGGCATGGCATCGATCAGAGTTGTGCTAACCCTCCCAGCTATCAGCGCCGCGTTCAGACTGTCGACGATCCCAGATACCTGCGTCGAAAAGGACGAATTGACAGAGAACAATCCGAGCCCCTGGAGGCCGTTGGCCGACTGAATAAGATGGAGGTTGCCCGGCGTACCTGAAATCGACGAAAACGCGCCTTTGATACCGCCACTGGCCACTATGAGATCGAGCTTCTTGCCCGGCGTCAGGTTTGGCGATCCCGACAATTGAAGCACCGCGCCGTCCGCGATCGTGACCGTCCCCGATACCTGCAATTTGTCATTAACGGTTGGCGTCAGTTCGAACAGCGACGTGGAGCCTTTCGCCAGACTGACATTACCTGTCACGACCATGGTTCCCGGAGAAGCCCCTGGGCTAAGGGTGCCGTTGACGGTCAGGTCGCCGACGACGGATCCCGCCGAGCCAAACGTGGCACCTGACGCCACGGTAATGGTCTCTGCTGCCAACTGAGAGCCCGCAAGGCCAATCAGGCGGCCGCCGGATATCTCGATCTTATCGAAACGGTAGTTGCCCCCCATGGAGGCAGTACCAGCCTGCATGTCCAGTTCTGCGAAACCCGTAAAGCCAGACGTGCCCAGAGCCATGGTCGGCGCACCAGTATCCGTAACCGCGATCTCAAGCCGGCCATAGCCTCCATAGACATTTGCGGAACCGCTGAAGGTGCCGCCCGTCAGACGAAGCGTACTGTTGCCATAGTTCAGATCTATGCGCCCGGTAAAAGTTCCATGGTTTTCTATCAGGCTTTCGCCATAGAGGCTGATGTCGCCGCTGATGACACCCTCATTATGCAAGGTGGTGCCATAGCCGCCGCCGGATATCGCATACCCTTTGTCACTGATGATCTGGCCGGTGACGCTGTTACTGATAGTCGCCGGACCATACGAGTAATAGAGATCAATTGCATCGGCGTCCGTGCTGCGTATCAGACCGCTGTTGACAAGCGAAGCCCCAGGGGCCGGCTGATAATAATTATAGTAGTTGAGTGTGACCGCCGTGTTGCCGGTCGTAATCGTGCCCGTATTTACGACATTATTCACGCCGTAGAGACCGTACGACGTCTGACCATCCACCGCCTGCAGAATGCTGCCTGTGTTGACCACTTTCAGCGCACTCGCCACAGCTGCCGCACTGTTTACCGTGATGGTACCTGAATTGATCACCAGGGCGCCGCCACCGATGGCGTACGCGGGCGGACTGTAGAAATACTGGCTGGTGGCCGTTATATGTCCGGCATTTTCGAAGCTGGTGGTGCTCTGTAGCGACACCCCCATGTTGTTATATCCGGTTTCCGAGAAAGACAGATTGCCGTGGCTCACAATGGACAAGGCGCCCGGATCGTCGCTGTAACTGGCCCCGAACGGCATCGTCACGACTAGCGCCTGTACATTGGCAACTGAAAAGTCAGCCGTTAAGTCCACGCTACCAGTACCCGACAGCAGGAGCGTCTTATTAAAGGCGTCGCCAGAGGTAAGGTTCAACGTCAGGCCATTGCTCAGATCGTACTGTACCCGCTCGAAGTTCGTTGGAGATGCGATCTTGGCTGAGGTCGCGGATGCAACTTGTAAAACCACCGTGTCCTGGCCATCGCCACCATCGACAACGCCGGTGACGTTGCTGAACCGGCCGTCAGCGTATTTCGAAATATCGGTTACATAGGTATCGCTGCCTGAGCCGAACAACACGCTACCGTTTACGGTTCCCCCCCGATCGACAAAGCTACTGCTCTGCGCATAATAGGAAGACGACAGAGGCGCAAAATTGACATTGCCATTAATCGTACCCGCATTTTTTACGGTGATACCACCGTAGGCATTTTGAATGGCGTCGCCTGAACCGGTGATCACACCGCCAGCGAGGTTGTCGATATTGCCGTAATAGGAGTCGACGCCGATACCACTGGTGGCTTCGATTGTACCGCTGTTCGACACGGTGCCGCCAAACATCTGCACCCCCGTCGTCGTCCCAGTGATCGCGCCAGAGTTTGATAAGATACCGTTGTTGAAGACAACGCCCGTTGTCGCACCGCTAATTGTGCCCGAATTCGAGATCATACCTGTGACAGCCGCCCCGACGCCGCCGGTCGAGCGGATAAGACCGCTGTTACTGCCAGTTGCGCCATTGAGCGACAGAACCAAGGCCGTCCCGTCGGCTGTTATCGTCCCGCTGTTCGAAAAGGTCATGTCACTGGACGCGCCGTAAACCAAACCGAACACAGCCCTTAAACCATTTCCGGCAGCCACTGAGATCGTGCCCGTGTTGCTGAAAGACCGCAAGTTCGACAAGGATACCGCAAAATCGTCGTAGTTAATTACGCCGCCGGCGGGCGAGAAAACCGAATGGATATCGCCGTTGTTGGTAAAGCCGAGCAACGACGTGTAGTCGTAAGGCGGCCCCAGAGTCTGGGTGAAGGCTGCGCCGGCAGACGTCACCTGTCCCGTGGTGATGAAATTCCCCGAACCGCCGATCAGCAAATTGTCAGGGGCATCACCGTTCAAGGTCGCGGTCACACCGCTTTTAAGCACCACGCCAAGTTTTTGAAAATTCGTGGGCATCACGAGGTGCCCAAACATGCTGTCCAGAGTGGTGTTCTTTGCAATGTCAAAACGCAGGGTGTTGGTACCACCACCCCCATTGATAACGCCCGAAATACCTCCGATACGGTTGGTTGACGCATCCCAGGATACATTCAGTGTGTCGTCAGCGTTGCCGAAGTACACGTCCCCATTGATCGTGCCTTTTGAAGTGTTCAGGATGGAGCCCCAGCCAGCGATACCGCTCAGGTAAACGCCGCCGTTGATCGTGCCTTCGTTGACAATACTCCCTTCACCATTGGCTACCACCGCCCAGTTGGGCGCTTCGATCAGCCCCCCTGCCGCATTGGTCAAGGTGAGGTAGTTCGTGGCTTCGATGGCGTAACCGTTTGTGTTCCGGATCGTGCCGCTATTCGTAATCTGGAACGTACCGACAGGCAGGTAGATTGTGGCCGATGCGCTGCTGGACGTCATGACGCCGCTGTTCGTCCCCCCCCCGGGGATGATGGCGAAGTTCGTATAGGTGATATTGCGGAGGCTATAGGCTGAGCCGGAGCCGCCGTCGATCAGGCCCGCATTGATGAAGTTGCTGACAGGAGCCAAGATAGCGCCAGCCGTGCCGCGAATGACCCCACTTGCCCGATTGGTAACCATCAGGAAGCCCGACGCATTGTCGCTGGCTTCCAAAGCAAAGACACTACCTTCTACAAGACCGCTATTGTCGAGCGTGGCACCTACGGTACGATAACCCGATCCCCCGGAATTTGCGTCGAGGTAAATGGCGGACTGACCACGTATCTGCCCCGTCGCGCCGACGGTGATATCGAGGCGCGTAGAGGGAAAGCCGTAATTGGGTGCACTCGCGTTGCCGACAATGCCTGCGCGATTGCCGGAAATCGCCCCATCGACCTCAATCGTCGCCGTCGTACCGCTCCCCGGCCCTGAGGTCACACCTATAGCTGCGTCATCACTGCCCCCACCGGACAATGTCGCACCCGCTGCCACATCAACCGTGCCGGTCTCCATAACCGTCACCTTGCCGACGGTGGTTCCCGAGCAAACTGTGGGGTCTATACCGACGCAATCGGCTGAAGCCGACGCGGCACACGCAGACGCCAGGGCGACGAGACTGACCCCTACTAAATACTTCCGCATCGATTGAATCGTCGAGATGCCTGACACAGACATGTTACCCCCCCAAATATTTAAAACCAAGGCGGGTTCTATCGTCAACATATTACCATTGTCGAGACGATTTATGGGCGTTTTGAAATATTTCTCAATTTATGATTGCCCAAGACATGGCGTGCCTTCCCATCGCAGATGTGGAGTGCCCAGGGGCTCCGGCCAAACACGGATGAAATACACCCCGCCCCGACCGTCAGGTGCCCGGTTTGCGCGGCCAGCGCCGCTTCATCGGGAGGCCACAGCGGAGCCCGAACGTATGAGGTGCGATCGCGCGCGTCCAAAGCCTTTCAATGAGCCGATCCGGAAAAAATTCGACGCATGCAAGGGCGTGCTCGTCACCTTGCTCAAAGCAATGCGTCCTTGGAAGGACAGCGTCTATCTCGTTGGCGGGCTGACGCCGCGCGACATTGTGCTGGTGGCACCGGAGACGTCGATATCGTCGTGCACTTGCATGACGAAAGCGTAACTTGCCCCGCCTCGCAAAATGGATATCTACAGGCGCTATATGAGCGAAAGACATAGCCCCATGCGCCTGCTGACCTTGATAGCCCTTTTCCTGCTTCTGCCGTCCGCAGCGTCGGCGTCCAACTTTACACAGATAGCGCCCGGTTCCTACGGTGTGGGCCTGCGCGTGGTTGCGCAATATGATTACAGCCGTGGCTACGGCGGCGCGACCGATCCGGTCACCGGAGCGCCAAAGCAAGATCAACGCGCACGCCCCATCCAGACCCTGATTTGGTACCCGGCGGAATCCGTCGGCGCCCCCATGACGCTTGCCGACTATCTCAAATTCGGCGCAAGCGATGACAAATTCGACCTGTCCGCCACAGAGCAATCGGCTGCTGACACGGCGTTCATAGTCGGTCAGACGGCCCGACTGTCGAAAGAGCGCGCCCATGACGAACTCAGCGCCAAGATGCTGGCCCATTTTGATGCACCCGCTCTACCCGGCCGCTTTCCCGTCATTGTGTACGCGCCCAGCTTGAGTGCGGGTGCGATCGAGAATGCCGATCTGTGCGAGTTCCTGGCAAGCCACGGTTATGTTGTGATCGCCAGTCCGAGCTTCGGCGCAGGCGCGCGCGAGATGACGACGGACCTCGACGGCATCGAGGCGCAGGCGAGAGATATTGAATTCCTGATTGGCTACGCGCACGCATTGCCACAGGCCGATCCTGGCAAAATTGGCGTGATAGGCTATAGCTGGGGCGGCATCGCCAATGTCTTCGCTGCGGCCAGGGATAGCCGTATCGGCGCTCTTGTCGCGCTGGACGGATCGGTTCGCTATTGGCCTGAGATGATCGCAAAAGCCCCTTATGTGACCCCCTCGCGCCTGACAGCACCCCTGCTTTACGTCGCGGCCCGGCCCAAGGAGATAGAACATATTTCCGCAGGGCTGGACGAGACGACAAGCTTTCTGAACAAGATGATCTACGCAGACGTCTATCGCGTCACCTTGAACCCGCTCGAACATCCGAACTTCTCGTCGGTCTTTGACCAGCGCCTCTTACCCGATGACCGTTACCGCGAATTCGACAAGGATGAAATGTCGACAGCGTTTGGGTGGATGGAGACGTATGTCCTTCATTTTCTCGACGCCTATTTAAAAGCCGATGCGCCGTCCCTTGCCTTCCTCAGCCGAACACCGCGCGAAAACCAGGCACCGCTCCACATGATGACGGGCGAACTCCACAAGGGGGCCGTCGCGCCCGCAACGCGGGAAGACCTGGCCGCCCATGCCGCCAGAAACGACTTTGCCACGATCGAGGCTGACTATCAGCAATTGAAACAACGAACGCCAGAGTTTACGCTTTCAGAAAGCGAACTCAATGACTGGGGCTACAGATTGCTGGCCCTGGGCCGACGGAAGGCAGCCGTCCGTGTCTTTGAACTGTCCACGCGCCTCTACCCCTCCAGCGGCAATGCCTTTGATAGCCTTGGAGAGGCCTATGCCAAAAACGAACAAACATCGGACGCCATAAAGGCGTACACGCAATCACTTAAGCTCGACCCCACCAATGGGAACGCCACAACCCAACTGTCGATCTTGCGCGGCCGCGGAGCAAAGTCCTGAAGTCGCGACAATCCGCCGCGATACGACCCGTCAACAGGCCTTTTTAGGCGTCTTCATAGTGGCGGTAAGAACACTCAGTGCGCGCCGGCCAATCCTATCGCGGCGCGCGCCTTCAGCCGCCCCCGCACGCGGCCAGAGCCGCAATTTTGCTCAAGACAACCCTATCTGATCGGTTGCGCCAGATCGAAGCCTTCTGAAACCGTCTTGCCCCTACCCGGACTTTAGGCGGCTTAAGTCCCGTCGGCCCATGCAAACTTGCACCCAAGGCCCAAGACCCAAGACCCAAGACCCAAGGCATAGCGACATGCCGGCGGTCAAACGACCTTACAAGGTTGCGACGCGGAGCGGCAATGAAAGCCCGATCAAAATGCTCCTCCCGGGCAGATAGGTCTCAGGCGCGCAATTTACGGTCTAGACCTGAAAAAGACCGGGCTCGGAGACAGCGCACCCGGATCTGATAATTCCCCTAAAAAGCGACTAAATAAAGCCGCAATTCCGTTCAAATGTCGCGGTTATGCAAAATTAATACCTCATTAACCATTTGATAGATGTAAGTAAAATAAGTAAATACCGTGTAATGATTGGCCAATTTTAAGTTAAATTGTCGGTGTAATTTATTTATCAGTAATTTCTAACATCACTTGCAATAACGTATTGACTAAAGGTTAACGATAAATTATCACCAATTTGCTGCAACTGCGAATATATCTCTAACGACGCCCGTCAAATTTAGAAGGAATGTGCAAATGTTGGCTAGAAATATGAAACAACTGGTTTTTGCTTCGTCGATTACAATCGCTATCGGCGCGGCGGCACTCTCTCATGCTGCCTCACCCACCGACCCTATCGCGCAGAACGCGCCGAAATCCGAAGCGGCGAACGCGTCCGCCCAGGATTCATCAACCGCCGTGGCGGCAGCTCCCGCCGCAACAGCCACGGGAGACGCCACCGCAACATGCGCTGGCGCGACCTCGACTACGCCCGTTATCGCGGCCACGTCCGGCAGTTCGGCCACCCCGCCCCCTGCCACCGATCAAACTGCCAAGGTCCCTGGGTCACCTGCAACGGCTTGTAGTTCAGCCACGTCACAGACGGCAGCAGGTTCTGCCTCAACCGACGCCCAGCCAACAACACCGTCAGATACGCCGGCTCCAAAATAAACCTCTCCAACGGGCTCACACATGCGTCGTGTGGTCCCTGCGTTGACGCGGACATCGCGCCACTGTCGACGCACACGTGACTTCAAACGCCTTCCGGCACCGTCTTTGGTCGTCGGACAAAAAGGGCCCGCTCGCCGCCAAGATGACTGGTTTCTCTGAGTTTAAGCTCAGGCTGACGTGCCAGACATCTTACGGCCGGCGGGCCTACTTAGAAAAATATAGGTATACAATGAAACCTCTGAAATCCGCTCTTCTCCTGGCCCTGCCCCTGATGCTCTCGCTTTCGGCGTGCGCGAGCCACAAATATGTCGATACCAAAATTACTGGCGTGAACAGCCGGCTTGATGGTCAGGATGCGCACCTGGGTCAGCTTGACAAAACAACCCAGGAAGCCCTTGACCGCGCCACCTCTGCTGGCAAGCTGGCCGAAGGCAAGTTCGTCTATTCCATCGTGCTCAGCGACGACTCGGTCAAGTTCGACAGTGGTAAGGCTGTCTTATCTGACGCGGCCAAGGCAAGCCTGACGCAACTTGCTGACCGCCTGAAGGCTGACAACAAAAACGTGTTTCTCGAGATCCAGGGCTATACCGATGCGACCGGCACAGACGATCTAAACTATAGGCTTGGCACCGAACGCGCCGACAGCGTTCGCCGTTTCCTCAACACACAAGGGGTCGCGCTAATTCGCATGGCGTCCATCTCCTACGGCGCCGAACACCCGGTGGCACCGAACACCACATCCGAAGGCCGCTCCGCCAACCGTCGTGTCGTGATCGTGGTGCTGTCCTAATCAAGACAAAAGCGCGCTGTGAGCCAGGTTCGCCCAGGCCCAAGCGCGCTTCCTGGACGTGTCGGTGCGCTTCCCCTGGTCGGGTGAGGCGGGCATGAAATCGGTCACTGCGGTTCACGGCCGCGACGACCACGCAACGAAGACGAGTGCCAGCGCCGAACACCTCGAGCATCTCTCAAAAGCGGTCAGAACGGCGCCCCCTGATGGCACCGCAAAGCGCGGACTTGCGAGGCAGGATCCTCGCGCTGCGTGGGGCACCCTGACCTGCCGATCCGCAGCCCTGCATGGAAAGATCCCCATCCTGTCTACAACAAAGATGGGTGGGTGATTGCACTCAAAGCACCCGCCGATGGCTGTAGTCCCTTGGTCGACACCCTGCCCGCCCGCAGGACTTACATATCACCCGCAGACGTCGTAAGCCCAAAGGCGTTGAGAATATCACCATGGTCCTCAAAGATCTGGTCACGTAGACGCTCGAGTGTCGCCACGGGTACCCAAACTGCCTCTTCAGCATCATCGGCGGCCTCAACCTTGGGCACCTCACCCTGCGAAAAGCGGAAATGATAGGCGTGCGTTAGGGTGCGGCCGCGCGCCGAACGCTTCGGATCGTCAAAAACCTGGCTGCCAAGAAGATGCTGGGCAATAGCCTCTGGCGCCAGATCGAGGCCAGTTTCCTCTCGCACCTCGCGAACCGCCGCCGCAAGCAGGGTTTCATCGTCATTGAGAAAGCCGCCTGGCAAGGCCCACTGTCCCCGCCCCGGTTGCCCACCACGTTTGACCAGAAGAACGTGGTCACCATGTTCAATCACCGCATCCACCGTGACCAGGATCGGCGGATAGGGCGACACCGCCCAGCTTTTGCGATAGTCGTCGATATAGACCTGCTCGGCGTGCAGGTGCGCAAAAGCGGGCGTTGACGCAAATGCCTGCAGCCAGGCAAGAACGGCCTCCGGCACCAAATCCCGCACACCGCCCGGCCCCTCGCGCAGAAAAGCGGCGCGGATGGGCGCGGCAATATCCGGCAGGCTTTCCATCGCTACGGTTTCGACCGCGGATTTAGACGCCAGATCGGAACGATATCGGCGGTCACGGACGTGATGGAACGTCACACGCTCCGCCAACGGCCCCAGTACGGCACGGATCATGGCTTCACGTTCGCCTGCCGACCACGGCGTTTGCGTCGAAGGCGCGCAATCCGCGCCGGTAATGCATACGACCACCTGGCCGTAACGCGAACACACGTCCAGGATCACAGCCGCCTCCTCGCGTGACAAGGGGGCGAAGTGTCCGGCAATCGCAAACGGGGAAGCGTCAAGCGTCATTGGGTAGGTCCTTTGTGGGTTCGAAACGCCAAAAGACATGATCGACCCTCAAGAGCAAGAGCATCGGGGGATCACACACCCAAAGCGCATCACAGCGCGTCCGCCAGATCCTGCCACGCCTGGGAGCTCCAGTAGACGCGCGCCTGGCCCGATGGCGACGGCAGCACGCAGAGGCGCGTGCGGCCGATCTGCTCCGGCTGAAAACCGAGTGGGATGCGGCCCGTCGGGCGATTGAGCAAGACACTCGCACCGGTCTTGCTGGTGAAAGCCAGAACCTCCGGCTGATAAAGCTCGATTTTGGTGCGCAGGGCCGCCGCGTCGAGCGCACCTTGCGGCAACTGGTTGTCATTGCCAAAATGGGCCTTGCACAGGTCCGTCAGGCCGATACCGTAATCGAGCAATCGGGCATAGTCCTGCGGTTTGATCCGCTGCGGCGTCAAACCCGCCTCATGCAGAGCGCGCCAGAAGAAGTTGCCCGGATTGGCGTAGTAGGCGCGCTGTTCCGCCGAGACGCGGCCCAGAGCCGTGCCACAAAACACCACCTTCAGACCCGGCGCCAGGAGGTCTGGCACATGATCAGGTGGAAGCGAACCGAACTTATCCATGGCTGTCATTTAGGCTAGGCGCGCCCTGATACAAGGCTATTTTCGGCCTATTTCAGGCCTATTTCAGATAGGTATCGAACCAGCCGGTGATGCGGTTGTTCAGATCGCGGATATGTTCCGGTTTGCGGATGCCGTGCCCCTCGCCTTCATAGATAACCAAAGAGGTCGGTACGCCCTGCGCCTTCAATCCGTGCCACATCTCCATGGATTGGGCCGGCGGACATTCGACATCGCGCTCGCCGACATAGATAAAGGTCGGCGTCACCGCGTTCTTGATGTAGCGGATCGGCGACAGCTTGTCGTAGATCGCCGGATCGTCATAAGCCGAGGCGCCGAAGAAGGGGATCATCCACTGGTCGATGCCATTCTGGCCGTAATAGCTGATCCAGTTGGCGATGCCGGCGCCGGCTACGGCCGCCTTGAACCGCTTGGAGTGCGTCACGGTCCACATGGTCATGAAGCCGCCGTAGGAATGGCCAAAGACACCCAGGCGCTTGTCATCGACCGGCGCTATTCTCTCCACCGCGTCGATGCCCGACAGGATATCGCCCAGATCCGCCCCGCCGAAATCACGCACATTGGCGCGGGTGAAAGCCTGGCCCTGCCCGAACGATCCCCGCGGATTGGGCTGGAAAATATAGTAGCCGCCTTTCAACAGTTCATACATCGAACCGGACGCCGAAAAGCGCGGCGTGACCGCCGAGGCCGGGCCGCCATGGACGATGGTGACCATGGGATAGGTCTTGCCTTTTTCCACATCGGCGGGGGCGAGCAGCCAGCCCTGCACCTCGTACCCATCGTGCGTCCAGGTGACGCTCTTGGCCGAGAACGACACCGTCACCGCGTCATTGTCAGAGGTCACCGGCTTCAGATCCCCAGGCTTGCCAAAAGCGATGCGCGGCGCCTGGGTAAAACTTTCCACCACAGCCGCAGCCGTGGTACCCGCAGCATCGAAGGCCATGCGCCCCTCGCCGGCACTGGATGACACCGGGCCGCTCGATAGGACGCTTACACCACCCTTGAGCGGATCGATGCGCGCCACACCGGTATCGCCGCCGCTGATCAGGGTCGCCAGCACGCCGCTTTTCGTTACGCTCAAGCTGGTGAAGCTGGCCTTATAATCCGCTGTCAGGTTGCGCAATTCTCCGCCTGTCAAGGGTACGCTGTAAACGTCGCCGCCCACCACGCCAAAATCGCTCATCAGACCGCCGATAAAGAGGACGTTCTGACCATCAGGCGAGACCTTCGGCATATTCATCTGCAGCTTCGGCGCAGCGATCACCCGCTCCGAACCGTCGCGCCCAAAAGCTTCCAGTTTCGCCGTCCACCAGTTGTTGTCACCGTCGCCCTTGGCGGCGGTGCCGACAAAACCGCTGCCATCCGGCAGCCAGCTATATTCATAGACCCAGGTATCCGCGGGCGACACAAAACTTAAGTCGCCGCCTGCCGCCGGCACGGTGGCGATACGCTGTTCGTCGATAGCGCCCGCCACGCCGATTTCACCCACGAGCGCTGCGCCCGCTTGCGTCGCGCCGGTTTCCTTACGCGCGCCGACCGTTGCCAGCACCGCCAGGGTCTTGCCATCGGGCGACCAGCGTGGCCTACCGGCATTGCCCTTGATCGTCGTCACGACGCGCGCGGTCTTGCCCTCCAGCACATAGAGCGTGGTCACGCCGGACTTGCGATCAGCCGCCAGAAAGGCCAGGGCCAGACTGTCCGGCGACCAGGCAAGCGCGTCATACTTGCACTCGGCACACGGATCGTTCGTGGCGATAATCTTGCCGGACGTATCGCGCAGGGTCAGCAGGGAATGCACAGATGCGACCGAGCCCACGGTTGCGGCGGATTCGAAGGTGGCAAGGGTCTTGCCGTCGGGCGACAGGGACAGACCGTCATATTTATGCAAGGTGGCGACATCGCCGGAAAGCGCGGCAGACAAGGCAAGGGCGGCGATAAAGCTCACAGGATACACTCCATATAGGACGGATCCATGACCATAGACCGTGGCCTGACAGTTTCAAGCGATATCATCCCTCAGGCTGACGACACTTGCACCTATGCCGGAATCCGATAGGTTGGCGCAATAATGGGGGGAGAGAGGCATCATGCCCTTGACGCAACATCTTACCTGGCTCGATATCGGCATCTTCTGCGCCTATATCGGCGGGCTGATCCTGCTGGGCCTGCGCGATCGCAAACGCATGAAGCTGGCGCGCGATCACTTCCTCGCCGGTAATTCGGCCTCATGGCCCAGGATCGGCTTTGCGCTCTATGCCTCGACCATTTCCGCCACCTCGCTCGTAGGCCTGACCGGATCGGCCTACGCCCACGGTATCGCGGTCTACAATTACGAATGGATGGCGGCGATCGTGCTGACTATCTTCTGCGCCTTTGTGCTGCCGACCTATATAAGATCGCAGGTCTTCACCGTGCCTGAGTTTCTCGAACTGAGATACGGCAAGTTTGTCCGAACCTATGTGTCGGCCCTCGGTGTGGCGCTCGGCGTCTTTCTGGACGCCGCGGGCGGGCTGTTCGCCGGAGCGGTACTGTTCCAGATCATGTTCCCCGACTGGCCACTCTGGCAGGTGTGCGCCCTGCTGGCCGTACTGGCGGGCGCCTTCCTGATCGCGGGAGGCCTGCGTGCCGTCATCATGGTCGAATCCGTGCAGGGTATGATCCTCGTGATCACCTGCGCCAGCCTCGCCTTCTTTACCTTCAAGGCCGTAGGCGGCGGCAGCGTCACCGGCGGCTGGACCCATGTGATGCAGACGCTAGATCCCACACACCTAAAGCTGATCATGCCGGCCAGTGATCCCTCGATGCCGTGGACGGGCCTCTTAACCGGCGTGCCCCTGATCGGATTTTATTTCTGGTGCGCCAACCAGATCATGGTGCAGCGTGTTCTGGCGGCCAAGTCGCTCGATCACGGCCGTTGGGGGTCCTTGATGGGCGGCGCCATGAAACTGACCAATCTGTTTCTCGTCATCATCCCGGGTGCTGCGGCCGTGCTTTTGTTTCCAAAACTCGACAATCCCGACCAGGTCTTTTCACATATCGTTTTCGGGGTCATGCCACCGGGACTGGTCGGGCTGATCCTCGCCGCCTGCCTGATCTCGATTCTGGCCAATCTGTCGGGTATCTACAACTCGACCTCCACCCTCCTGACCATGGACTTTATACGCAAATTGCGTCCCGGCATGAGTGAGATGGCGCTGATACGGACCGGACAGCTGACAACCGTTGTGCTGATGGCCATCTCGATTGTCTGGGCACCGCAGATCGTCCATTTCGGTGACCTGTGGTCCTATCTGCAAGCCATCTTGTGCTACTTCGTCCCGCCGATCGCCGCGGTCTTCATCGCCGGCCTGTTCATCAAGCGCGCCAATGTGCCAGGCGCCGGCGCCGCGCTGGTGGTCGGGACGATCTCCAGTTTTGTGCTGTTCTTCGGGGTCGAGGTCTTCCACGCCATCCCCTTGCATTTTCTTGTCGCTGCGATTGTCATTTTTGCGATTTCCCTGGTGGCGCTTTTCCTGGGCAGCCTCACCGCACCGCCGCCCGATCCGGCCGTCGTCGGGCACATGATGTTTGCCAAAGACGTGTGGAAGGCCGAAACAGAGCATCTGAAAACGGTCAAATGGTATCAGAACTATCGCTATCTCAGCGTAGCGCTCCTGCTCCTGACCGGCGCCATTGTGGTCTGGTTTGCGTAACCATAATCTGGTAGCCTTCTGATCAAGCCGCAAAGGCAGGGTGTGCAACACCAAACCGAACGCTCTCAGGGAGTTAACCGCATGCTGTCGTTCATAAAACTGATCCCCCTCGCAGGCCTTGTCCTGCCTCTGGTCGCTTTGGCCGACCCGTCGGTGAAGCCGGCAGCCGACACCCTCAGCATCGATGAACCCGGCGGCGTGCCCCAAGGTTACAAGCTCGCCTGGTCGGATGAATTTGCCTCCCCGGGCCTGCCGGATGCAAGGCTGTGGCGCTACGATACCCAGGCCAACAAGCACGGCTGGGCCAATCACGAAGCGCAATATTATGCCGACGCGAGACCAGAAAATTCACGCGTTGAAGACGGCCATCTGGTCATAGAAGCCCGCAAGGAAGACCTGAAGGACAAGGCCGACTGGGGCGGCCAGCCTTATAGCTCTGCCCGACTGTTATCGAAGACCACCTACACCTACGGCTATGTCGAAGTGCGGGCGCAACTGCCCTGCGGCCTCGGCACCTGGCCGGCCATCTGGCAACTGCCCGCCATGGAGAACATGCGTTGGCCCGACGACGGCGAGATCGACATCATGGAATATGTGGGATGGGACAAGGACGTCATCTATCACACCGTCCACACCGGCGCCTACAACCACGTCAAGGGCACGCAAAAGGGCATATTGAAGGCCATGCCGGCCGTTTGTGGCGAATGGCATACCTACAGCCTCCTGTGGACACCCGACGCCATCAAGGAAGGTGTAGATGGCCGCTTCTTCTTTGAATTCCGCAATGATGGCAAGGCCGACAAGGCGAGCTGGCCCTTCAACCGCGCCCACATGCTGATCCTCAACCTGGCGGTCGGCGGTGATTTCGGCGGCAAGACCGGCGTTGATGACACGACGATGCCGTGGCAGTTCAAGATCGATTATGTGCGCGTCTATCAGAAGCCCTGAAAAAAAAGATGCCTCCTGAGTCTCGGGAACTCAGGAGGCGCTTTGTGTTGTCGACACGACTGTTGTTCCGTGGCGACACCCCACCCCCAAATTCATGTCGAGGCAGATCGGCAGACTGCGTCCCGTCTTGCAAGGGGCGTTCTGCGACGTTTCCAGACTAAGCAAAAATTCAAACAAAGGTCAACAAGTTGTGACAACGTTGTCAATGTAAATTACGGGGACGAATTTTTCCTAATATACTGCATTATATGATATTTTTATTTATATTTATGAAATAATTTTTATTAAAATGTGAAATTATTGTCCTGTTAAACTGACAATAACGCCAGACAAACGAGCCAATTTTGTCCACAAAAGACGTCACGCACGCCTCGCTGTACGAGATTTTCTCATCAATATCAGTGCGTTACATCGCCACACTGCCTATTGCGGCCTATTGCGCCGCGTGGTATCTCTACAAAAAACTCCAGACAAAGACATCATGGCCGACATCTCCGACCGCAAGCCCACTATCATTGATGTCGCCTCCCGCGCCGGCGTGTCCATCAAAACCGTATCACGCGTCATCAACGACGAGCCACATGTGTCGGCCGCCATGCGCGACCGCGTCAGGCAAGCCGTCAACGAGCTAGGCTTCGAGGCCAATGAATCAGCGCGCGGCATGCGCAGCCTGACGCCGGAAAAATCCTACGTCGTGGCTCAGCTTTACGGCGATCCCGGCGGCGCCTATACCAGCGACGTCCAGATCGGCCTGCTTAGCCGATGCCACTATTTCGGCTACCACCTGGTGGTCGAGGAACTGGACTATCAAAGCCCCGAAATCGAGCGTCGCACCCGTGATCTGGTCCGTCGGCTCAAGCTCGATGGTGCCGTGCTGACCGCCCCCCTCACCGACAACGAAACGGTCCTGGGCGTGCTCGATGACGCCGGCGTACCCTATGTCCGCGTGGCTCCTGTGACCGAACTGCGCCACCTGCCCTCGGTCAAAATAGATGAAAAACGCGCCGCCTACCAGCTGACGCAGCACCTGCTGGCTTTTGGCCATCGCCGCATCGGCTTTGTCCGCGGCCTGCCCAACCACTCCGCCACAATCTTGCGCTTTGCCGGCTTTGAACAGGCCATGCACGAGGCCGGCCTAACGATCGATCCAGCCCTGATTGAAGACGGCGAATTCCGCTATCATGCCGCCATGCCGGGCGCACACCGCCTGCTCGACCGTTCGGATCGCCCCACCGCCATCTTCGCCAGCAATGATGAAATGGCGGCCGCTGTCATCACTGTGGCGCACGAAATGGGCCTGAAACTGCCCGACGACTGCTCGATCGTTGGTTTCGATGACATTTCAACCTCAGAAATGCTGTGGCCATCCCTGACCACGGTCCGTCAACCGGTCGAAAAACTGGGCGCCGCCGCCGGAGATCTTCTGTTCACACGCCTGTCGCCACTGGGCGGTCCATCCCTCAACGGCAACTCCTGGCCCGATCCGGCCCCGCATCAAATCCTGCCGCATGATATCGTCCTGCGCTCGTCAACCGCGCCGTTGCGCCGCGGCAAGACGAAATAGCTTGGCACGGGGTCAAGAGCGTCCTACCCTGCGACACAGCATCTAGGGACATTTCATCGGGGCATGACATGACCTTCTCGTCTTCAATCGCTTTCAGTCGTTTTTTCAAACTGCTTAGCGAAAATTTTCCGCTGATCTTTCTGCTCGGCCTGCTGAGCTATGTCCTGCCCGACCTCGCCTTGAGCTTCATCGGTAATATCTATGCCGATATCGACGATGCCTACAACAATGTCTTCACCTCGATAACCTCGTCCTGGGTTGGTCTCGTGGTCGTCCTGCTGGGCATCTTTTTGTACCTGCTCAATATATCGATGGTCACCGAGGTCGCCATTCTGCGCGCTGTCGGCAAAACGCCCCGTATCAACCAGATTATCGCCAGCGCTCTGCACAACGCCTTGCCCATCCTGGCGATTTCGATCTTGAGCGCCTTGTGGATCGGGCTTGGCTTCATCGCCCTCATCATACCCGGCATCATCCTCAGCCTGGGACTAAGTGTGGTTATCCCATGCTACGTCGGAGAACGCCATCTGGGCGTCATCGGCGCCCTCAAGCGCTCCTTGTTCCTGACGCGCAACCACCGCGGCTCGATCTTCCTGATAGGCCTGCTGAGCGGCATTGTCGTCGCCATACTCACCGGCATGGTGGCGGGCTCAATGCAGATGTCCTTGCTGCCACACACCATCCTGACGCCGCTGACCACCGCCGCCACCGACATCCTGGGCGTGTTCGGCAATGTGCTTTACGCCGCCATCTACGTCACCTTGCGCGAAAGCAAGGACAAACGCGATCCCGAACAAACCGCGTCCGTATTTGAATAAGCAAACACTGCCCCGTCCAAGCCCACCCTCGCCCTATTTGCAGACAAAGCGCCCGCCTCGAGCGACATAGCGCCATTCGCCACCGATGTGATGGGATCAGGCACGCCTAAGTCTGCCCTTCAACGACGACCAGCCCACGCCCGTCATCTATAGCTTCCCACCGCGCTTGGAACCTGTCCTTGTCATCACCCTTTTGGGTAAGGGATCCAGAGGCCGGATATAAGCCTTCATCGGGCTAGACCGGCGCTGCGTTCTTATCCTTGCGGCGTTTGCCGAGCAACATCCGGCTCTCCAGATGCGCGCGCAGCGCGCCGTAATAGGCCCGAAGAAAGCTCTCGTCGTTCGGCGCATCGTTTTGGGGATCGACCCAGCCGATGCGCGCCTTGATCTTCACGGCCACCGCCCGCATGACCGTAGTTTTACGCTCACGTAAGACCTGCTCCAGCACACTCAGCTCCATCTCGCCATAGGCCAGTTGCTCCGGCGTAAAGCTGATGCCAAGCCCACGATCACTTTCGAGATCGGCCAGGTCATAGCTGAGCGACGCCTTGGGCATATGCACCACGCGGGTACCGGCCAGGAAATCACCCAGCCGCGCGTGCTGCGTGTTGAACAGGGGCAAAAGAAGCATGCCCAGCGCCCACAGGCCGGCCAGCCAGGCGCCAAGACTATGACTGCCTGCGACCATGACGAAGACCAGAGGTACCGGCAGGTAGAGCTCAACCTCGCGCATGGCGTTACGCGTAAAGACCGCCGCAGGCGTCAGGCGACCACCGTCCTGCGAGATGACACGCAACTTCATGGCGCGCTTGCCAGGTGTGGCAGCGCGCGCGCCCATCTCGAAAAAGATGAAGTAACCAGACCGCAAAAAGAACAGGAAGAACAAGGCGATGATCTGCAGGAAGGACGCCAACGCCTTGTTCTTGTTATCTTCGAAGACATGCTCCAGCGGCAGGATCAACCAGACGATAAGGACAAGTATCGGCACCACGATCATGATCAGGATGTCGATGACCAAGGCCCCTACCCGCTCGCCAAACGTGGCGTTGATAAAGGGCAGGATCACGCCTTCGGGCGTCAGGATTTCGCTGGCAGTACGGCCATATTCGCCGTAGGGCGCATCGCCGATCAGGTCGCGTTTTTCGCGCTTGGCCATCAGGCGTCCCCGCTCTTGCCAAAGCGGTCGGTCGCGGCCTTGCCGCGGCCGACCCCCGTGAAATAGAGGCACCAGATGGTCAGCATGACGAGGCCTATGGCAAAGCGCACCATCGTGTCGGTGATCGTCTGGCGACCGATGCCTTCCAGACACCCCGCGATGGTCAGCATGATGGCAACGCCGATCATGGCCGTACCAGTAAGAAGGCCAGCTTCGGCAAGGGCTGTGCGGCGGCTGGCATCACCCGGAAACATCAGGCGCCGCGCGATATGGAAACCACAGGCGCCGGCGATGATGATGGCAAAAAGTTCAGTCGTGCCATGGATCGTCAGCCAGCCGGCAAATTCAACGCCCATGCCCTTCTGTGCGAACAGCCAGACCATGGCGCCCATGGTGATGCCCGTATAGAGGATGAGCGCGAAGGTCGGCAGGCCGAAAAAGGCGCCAAGCGCAAAGGTCGAGATAGCGACCCCGACATTGTGGGTCATCAGAAAAACGGCAAACGGCGAAAGGGCATGATCCCCGCCGTCGCCGATGGTCTTGCGCAACTCCGCCGCCGAAGAGCCGACATCGCGGCTCCCCTGCTCCCCCGGCAAAAGAAGGCCATACCAGCTTGAATCGTGGCTGCATAACAGCCAGCCGGCAAGAATACCGGTGACAAAGATCGTAAAGGTCAGAGCGATCTCACGCGCCAACTGACGCACAGCCGACGGCCAGGCGTGGATGAAGAAGCCTTTGAGGACGTCCTTCAAGCGGGTCTGAGGACCGTATACGTAAACATAGGCGCGCACGCACAGGGCCTGCAGATAGGTGATCATGTTGCGGTCAAGCGAGATCGACTGCGCCATCGACAAAGACGACATGGCCGAACGGTAGAGGACCGGCAGGTTGAGCAGTTCCTCGATGGAGAAACTGCCAAGGCCACGTTTCTCGACCTTGTCGAGCTGGCTCGACAAAGCGCGCCAGTCTCCCTGACGGGCCTCGCGAAATTTCTGGCTCTTAAGACGCAGAACGGGCTTTGGTGCGGCGGTGTGCGGGATCGGCTGATCGGTCATTCTTTGAGGCTCCCTACAGGCGATCGGCGCGTTTGAGCGCCAGATATTTGCTGACAATCGACGTCGCCAACAGTTCCGTCGGGGTTTCTAACACCTCGACGCCCTGGCGGCGTAGCTGCGCAAACACCCGCTCGCGCTGGTCTGACAGGCGCTTGGCGAACACCGCCTTTGTCACGTCCTCAGGTTCTACAGGTGGACGTGTCATCAGGTCCTCAACCACCTCGTCCTTGAAAGCGACGAACAGCACCAAATGCTTCTTCGACAGGCGATTGAGGCTTTCCACCATCAGGTCGGCGCTGATCTCATCGATAAAATCGCTGAACAGGATGATCAGCGAACGCCGCGCCACCTTGGCGTTGAGATCGGCCAGGGCCAGGGTGTGGTTGGATTCCTCAGGCGTGTCTTCCAGCGCGGACAACTGATATTTCAGCGCATTGAAGCCATGGATGCCGGTCACCGCCGGCGCCACATGATAGGGCTTGGAGGCAAAGGCGAAGGTGCGGACATTGTCGCCGATTTTAAGCGCCGTATAGCCGAGCAACAGGCCGGCATAGATGGCGCGATCGAGGCGTTTCAGGCCCGCCAGAGGTTCGCCCATCAGACGGCCAGTATCGTAGGCCAGCACGATATGGTGGTTACGCTCGGCCTGATATTCGCGGCTGAACAGCTTCATGTGACGCGCCGAGGACCGCCAGTCGATACGGCGGTGATCCTGGCTGGCATCGTATTCACGCAGCGCATGGTATTCCGAGCCGTTGTAAAGCTGGTTCTGAACCCGCACACCGTAGATGTTATCGAGCGAAAACAAATCGGCAGCATCCTGCTCGACGCCGTGAATATCCGGGGTAACGACGATCTCGTGATCGAGCGTGAGCTTTTTCTGGACATAGACCAGGCCGGCGAAGCCCTGCCAGCGCACAAAGCCCGCCTCAATCTCACCACGGCCCCGTGCCGTGGCTTTCAGGCTCAAGGTGCCGCCAAAGGCGCCGTCCTGGCGTACCAGTCTGCGCGGGTACTCAGACGCCGCCAGCACGCGCCCCAGACCCAACCGCAGCTCGATCAGGCCCGGCTGCCGCCAGCGCGTGAAACGCGCCGTAAAGGGTACCTCCACAGTGCGCCCGACGCCGAGCGTCTCGGGCGCAGACATCTGGAAGGTCAGGCCCTCCCCGACCGGCGCAAACAGCCCATCGAGCAGGGCAGCGACAAAGCACAGCCCCGCCACCAGCGGCACCCACGCCCACACACCCGGCGCAAAGATGCCGACACCGAGCGCGACCGGCACGCTTAAGGCCAACAACACCAGAAGACGGGGGGTGGGATAGATGTTCATCAGCGCGGGATCTCGATACGCTCAAGCAGATCCTGCAATACGCGATCGACGCTCTCGCCCTCGATCTCAGCCGATGGCGACAACAGGACGCGGTGACGCATAGAGGCCGGATAGAGCGCCTTGATGTCATCAGGCAGCACATAGTCGCGGCCATCCAGCACAGCGCGGGCACGGGCGGCGCGCGCCAGCAAGGCGCCGGCGCGTGGGCTAGCCCCGACTGAAAGCTGCGGCGTCTCACGGGTGGCGCGGATCAGGGCCACAATGTAGTTCAGATTGGCGTCGTTGAGCTTGACAGTCGAGACCACGCGGATGGCCTCGGCCAGTGACGCTGCGCTCAACACCGCCCCGACGCCGGCGGTCGCCGGATCGCTGGCGGCCGCATTGCCGGATGTATCGACAATGCGCTTTTCTTCCTCAAGCGAAGGGTAACCCAGCACATGCTTGAACAAGAACCGGTCAAGCTGGGCTTCCGGCAACGGATAGGTGCCTTGTTGTTCGATGGGGTTCTGCGTGGCGATGACGGTGAAGTGCGAACCGAGGTCATGGCGCACACCGTCGAGCGTCACCGAATGCTCCTGCATCGCCTCCAGCAAGGCGGCCTGTGTCTTCGGCGGCGTGCGGTTGATTTCATCGGCCAGCAGCAGATCGCAGAAAATAGGTCCCTTGGTCAGGGTGAAGCTCGATGTCTGGAAGTTGAAAAGGTTAGAGCCCAGGACATCGCCCGGCAGCATGTCCGGTGTGAACTGGATGCGGCCAAATTTGAGGCTCAAGGACTGGCAAAACACCTTGGCTAGCAAGGTCTTGGCCGTGCCCGGCGGACCTTCGAGCAGGATATGACCGCCGGAAAACAGCGCCGTCAGCAACAGGTCGACCGTATCCTTCTGGCCGATGATGACCTTGGCGATCTCGGCGCGCAAGCGCTCGGCCAGGGCTTGAATATCAGGTATGAGCACGTTGTATCTCCGTCTTCCAGGCATGGAGTTTGAGCGTAATATCGATAAGCTGGTGCACCGTCATGACCTTGCCTGCGCGGGCTTTCAGGTCGGTGAAGGTGTCGGTGGTTGAGTGGGTCCGGCCAATGCGGTCGGCCAGCGCATCGGGGCTTTCGGTGCTGATGCCGGCACGGTAGCCCTTGTCCTTGATGACCTGATCGCGCACCAGATCGGCATAGGCCGGGCCAAGCTTCACCTCTTTCAGCGTGATCGCCATCAGCCGCGCGGCATTATCGGCGAGAATCCTAACCCCTCGGCCAAGCGGTGCCCCCGCCGGGGCTTCGCGCGCCGGTCCGAAGCGTGCGAAAGCCGCCCACATCAAACCAAGACCCGCGATCAGAAGGCACAAGGGCACACCGATAAACGGCGGGCGGCTCAGGACATGCAGAAGATCATGATCGAGCGACAGGCCGTTGAAGGTCAGGTTGAAGATCACGCGGCCCGGCTTGGCGGCTTTAGGGCTGAGGGTATCGACCAGGGTAAGCGCGCTCAAAACCTTCTGCGGATCAGACAGGATCTGATTGTTGAGCAGGTCAGGATCGCTGAGCAGGTAGACCGGAACCTCAGGCTGGGCCCGTCCCCCCGTCACGATCACCCGCGACAACACGGCCTCGCCGTTAGGGCCCACCAGAACCGGCCGCAGATTTGGCCCGGTGATCGACTGCAGGGCTGTGATGGCGCCGACGGTAAGCGGCGTTTTGAAGGTGCTGTCTCCAGGGGCCGGGGTGAAGGCCCAAAGATGCTTCATGGGCTCACGGGTCGGCGTCAGCTTATTGAGTTCGTCGGCAATAGCGTCTGAGTTCGAATCACCGCTTGGCTCGGCCGGCGTGACCACAGAGCGGCTGTCGCGGTTGACCACGTAGGCCATGTCATCGAAAGTCACCAACATGTCGCCATTGCGCACGGTCTTGGTACCCGGTGGCGACGCAGCCATCTTTGCGGCGGCGTCCTTGTCGTCCTCCGGCGCCTTGGCCTCGTGCATCGGCGACAGAAAGCCAAGGCTTTCGGTCACATTGGACTTAGCCACCAGCGAGGGGCCGCGATCCCAGTACGGGTTGCGCGGATCGCGACCAGCGTTCCACTTGGGTGCCACAATCAGCACGACCTTGCCGAGCGGCGCGCTTAGCACATGTTTCGAGCGCTTCGGATCAGGTATCTGGACCGCCCCGTAGCTGTCGTCGTCGCTCTCGCTGGCTTCACTAGCACTGGCCTCGCTGGAACTGACAGCACTTTCACCGGCAGCGCTTATGGCCTCGTCCGAGGCGGACGACGTATCCTCCTCGTCGAAATGGTAGGCATAGGTGAGCGTACCGCCATCATCATCTAGGGTTATGATCTCCAGAGCCGCGTGGTCGATCAGCGGGCCGTCCTCCAGGCGATTGACCACGACCTCATGCCCCCTCGCCTCCAGCAAACGGCCAAGGCCCGCTGTGCCCTGCGCTGACAAGCCCGTGACATTGGCTTTCTGGCCGGTCTTAGGGGTAGAATTGACATCAAACAACGCAGCCCCGGCCGCGGCGAACAGACACAGGATCATAAACGCGGCCACAGCCGGCAGCCAGCCAGAGGCAGGGCCAAGGCGTTCGCCCCACGATTTGCCCTGCGTCTTTTCGGGTGTGTGGGATTTCGGCTTGCGGGGCATCAGGTGATCCCCTCGGCGGCGACAAAGGCGACGTAAGCTGCGCGGCAGGCGTCAAAACCGGCTTTCCCGGCGGGAATGCCGGCGAAATAACTCATTTCCACCCACCGTACGATCTCGACAAAGGCCGGCCGTGCCGCTTCCGGCAACAGCGGGTGTGAGCTGATATCCCGGGCGGAATAGTGTTTACGCACCATGTTGGGACGGAAAGCGTTGATATCGGCGACCGAGCGGGCCAAGAGGAGGTGCACAGCCTCGTCATAATCACCCTTGACGGCCAGGGCATCAATATCGGCCAGCAAGGCCACCACAGCCTCACGTGTGGGCCGCCACGGGGCATCGGCACGCAGATGGTCGCGCTGGAACAGCCGCTGGAAGCGTGTGCTGATCATTAAACGCACGACCGGAGATAACAGAACGGCGATCAGGGCGATGGCGAGAGCACCCAGAATATAGGGCATAAAGGGGCCAAGCGGCGCGAAAACCTTGGCGATGCCCTCGAAAAAATGTCCAATCGAATCCATGACCTTCTTCCAGAACGCCAATGCCTTCAGATCGGGCTTGGGCATGGCGGTGAAGGTGGTCTGGAGATCGTGCTGGCTGTTGACCTGGCCGATCAGTTTGTTGGCTTGGGCGAGGTCAAGCGGCGCATTCGGGGTGGCAGAGGCCGCAGCCTGGCTGGCAACCTGGCCAGACACCTGTAAGGCGCTGTCTTTTGCCCCGGTCTGCGTCAAGATGCGATATCCCCCTTCTTTGGCCAACGCCCCCACGTTCGCCTCTTATCACACACCCGTCTTAGAATGCGCCCAAACACTAGGTCGGGAAGCTTCGTAGAGTCAAATGTAATCAGACATTCCGCACACCGCATTCAGATTGAGGCGGGGCTGGCCCTCTCTAAGGCCAGAGACCCGCCCTTTACACGGTAACCCGATCCCTTAAGGGTTAAAGAGAGTCTTATAAGAATCCTTAAGTAAGTTAAGCCGAATCGGAAGGCGGTTTTTTTGTTATGTTTCAGGGCTTTACGGAGGACTTGGGTGTGAGATACCCCGTGCTTTGGTGGGTGAAACCCCGCTTCAGGCGTGTGTCATCCCCCGAGGCTTTAGTGGGCGTTCCCCCGTGGTATAAGCCGTCGAGCGCTTCGCCTGGACGAGTTATCCCCAAATTGATCCACAGAGCTAGGGTCATAAGAGGGGGGAATGGCGGTGTGCGATCCCCCGATGAAGGCGTCAAATCTGTCTTTCGCGAATCTTATCGCGGCCTTGGCCCTATCTGCAGGGTGTGTAATCCCCCGAAGGCCTGAATGTGCCTCTTTGGCGAGTCGTTTGGCGGGTCTGACCCAGCTTAAAGTACACGTTAACGCTTCATTAACCTTCATTTGGTGTGTGATACCCCGATGATTCCCAAGATGTCGCCGCCTGCCCTTCCCTTATGTGTAAGGCTTTACAGGGCTTTCGGGTGTGCGATACCCCGTGCTTATCCTCGTCAAACCCTTGGAGATGAAGGATTCAGGCCCGTTTGCCGGTCTTTTTAGGCGCAGATAGGGCGATATCCGGATCCTGGGCGTTCAGCAGGGCCAATTCTCCACCCACCTGGTCGTCAAGCTGGGCCAAACGCGAGATAATAAACACCGCAGGCGAGCCATCCTGCGTCTTTGTGAAGGAAATATCGTATTCCGGCATCTGGTTGCGCTCGACCACTTTGCGCAACATGCGATTAAATTCCTTGGGCGGACTGTCAGAGCCCGTCTTGTTGTGCAAAACCTCGATCCTGCACACCCAGCCCTCAGGCTGCACACCGGCATGCTTGCGGGCAATGCGGTAAAGTGCCCGCTCGAGCCCGCCTGTGAGCAGGAAATAGTCCTGGTGCATGGTCAACAGCGAGCGTTCGCCGGTGATGCCCTCATACACCCAGTTGGACAGGGTTAGGGTCATGCCACGCGGCTGGCCGGTTTCCGGGTCAATTTCCAACGTCCAGCCGTCCAGCCAGCCGAATTGCGCTTCCTGACGGCGCGTCGGTGCACGCAAGGAGGTGCGAATGGACGTGGTTTCCAGCCTTTGAAGCGCCGCCTGCAGTTCAGCGTAGCTTTTACCACCCGTGTCACGCTTGATGGCGCGCAAAAGGTCGTAGGTGGTGGTTTTCAGGGTGCGGGGCAGATCGTTCACACCCTGCGCCTTCAGACGGTTCAGCGCTGAGGCCGCCCAAATGATAATATCGGCGTCCCAGATGGTGGCCATGCCATAGGCCGGCATGGCTTCCACCTTGACCCAGACCTCGCCATCGGGGCTCTTGTACTCGATCGGCTTTAGCCGCTTTCGCTTTTGCAGCGAAAAAAACGGCCGTTCCATGGTCTCGCGCTGATCCTTAAGCGCCACATCGTGGAGCAAAGGTATAAAGAGATCTAACTCGGCATTGGGATCGCGGCGTTTGGACATGGTCTTTTACCGTTTCATGATTCCCGTGGCGGAGTCGAATCCCGCACACCGACTAACGTTCACCCATGGGATGCTTACCGTGCTTGTGGAGAACGGCGTCAAGCCCCTCCCCGATCAGCGCCTGGACTGTGGTGTCACGTTCCACCGCCAGCATCTTGACGGCGCGGGCCATCTGCGGCGTGAAATAGCCAGCGATCATCGTCTTGCCAACACGCGCCTTGGTAACGCTTGACACGGAGGCGGGCTCAGGCTCGGGCTCACGGGTAGCGGCGCTGGAGATCTTGGGCGCCTGTGCCTTGACGGCCTGGGCGGCCTCCTTCTCGATAACGGCGGAAGGAGATATTTGTGGACCGGCAACGGCGGCCAGACGGTCAGCAAGTGAAGGGCGGGAAGCGGGTTTACTCATGCGGCACCTTTAAAGGGTTGTTTTTCTTTGAAAATTCGGAGGGCTTTTTTGTCGGCTTTTGGATATGCGGGCATGTCCAGGCGTCCACACACCCACTTGTAGAGTTCGCGCACCTCTTCAGCCGCCTTACCCAGCGGCTCGTATTCGCTGGCGGTCTGGCCGTTGATGACGGCGTGGCGCAGGGCGGCACGATCAACCAGGCACACCGGCGCAATATTCAGCTGAAGGCTATGGATGACCGAGGCGACTTCATCGATCAGGCTGTGGGCGCGTGCTGGTACGGCATTGAGCAACACGGCCGACGGCTTCTGGGCCACGCGCACGAGTTCGGCGGTGGTCTTGATGGCGTGGAGGTCGAAGGCCGAGGCGCGGGTCGGGATAAGCACGTAGTCGGCCTGCCTGGCGGCCGCAACGGCGGCGCTATCGGCCGCAGGGGGCGAATCGAGGATAACGAGATCGACTCCCATCTTTTCCGCTTCGTTGAGGGTGGGTGCCAGGCGTGCGTGGGGGGCGGCGACCACGACCGGGTTTGGATCATGGTTGGCCTCCCCTGCCCCGCGCCAGTCCGCCCATTGTGCGGCTGTGGCCTGGGGGTCGAGATCGATGATGGCGACACTGTAGCCAGCGCGGGCAGCCGCGACGGCGATATGGACAGCTATCGTGGTTTTACCCACGCCGCCCTTCTGGGAGACTATGGCCAGGGTTTTCATGTGTAAGCCTTTGGATAACGAGACGTGCGGACAGTTTGGTATATGGACGCGCCATCAGGTCCTGACTTGGACGTGCGGACGTGTTGGTAAGAGGGCGTGTGGGCAAGTTCATACGCGGACGTAGAAAGGTGTGGTCGTGTTGTAGCGTAGAGCTGTAGCCACGTGGACGTGCCTAAGGTACCGACGTGTCCACCTGTGGGCTTTGCGTGCGCGTCCACGTGTAAGAGGCGTCCGCTTGAGGATCTGTCCGCACGTACGCGGTGTTGGTGTGTGGTCAATTCAAACGTGTCCACAGGTAGGCCTGTTGAGCTTTCATCGTGTGGTCGTGGCGACATGATACAAAGTCCTCATTGCAACAGCCCAGCGTGTGGATTAGGCGACACGTGGGTAGGTGGGGGATTGGACAAGCCCAGTCGAGGACATCCAAACTCCTTGTCTTCTAGCTCTGTCCGCATGCCCCCATAAGGACGACTTGAAACTCACACGCTTCCACGTATCAACGTGGCGACCTGTGCGCTTCCCGACATCACGAAAAGCCAAACCGTCCGCGTGATGACGACCCATCTTGACGAGGTGTCGTCCTGAGGAAATTTTACTTTTACAACACTTCATCTTGACGACGAGGGCACGTGTGGACAGTACCACGCGCATGATTCGGCTAAATTAGTAAATATTCTATAAACAACGGGCCGTAGGCGGTGCGGTGGCCGAACAAGTTGTGGACAGGTAAGAACCAGGCGAGGGCAGTGCCACCTGCCCACGAAATGTACCAGACGCGTTTGCAAAGCCTTGTGCCATAAGGGCCAGCACGCCCGAATAGCCGCTAGACCCGAGTCGATCTTCGCCAAAAATCAAGGGACAGGGGCGGGGAGGGTTGTGAGACGTGTAGAGGTGTCCACGTTCACACATGTGGGTAAAATGATCGGCTTCGGTCAGACTTCTAGTGTTTTTACCCTCCCAACGAGTCGGTACGTTGGCGTCTTGACCGCCACAAGAAAGGAGGTAGTTTCGCGCATCAAGGTGAGGGTGTGTCCACGTGTTGTCGTGTCGTCGCCACCTTTCACCCCATTTTAAAGGAACAGCTACTCATCGGATGCGACCTCAGACAGCTATCCATGATGAAGAGCACCTGAAAAGGCGTAATCCACGGCTATGTCTGCCACGAGAACCACAAACTACGAAGATGTCCGCCTGTAGATGCCCGCGCGGTCGCCTTGAGGCCCACATACTGATATGTCGACCTTGAAAAATCGCCGCCGAAAGGCGACACAGGACAGCCCTTTCGCACCCGTAGCTCGTCCTGGCGGAGTCACTTTATCTGTGGACCGATGCGGCCTATGGGCGAGCCTTTGTGACGCCTCTTGCGACACCTTGGGCCGGGAGGCCTCCCGTTGCACCTGGCGCTTCGCCACGCGCTCTTCCTGGACGATCCGGATCAGGCGCTTGGGCCGGCCAAAGGGCCGGGCGCGCCCAACCTTAGCCTGCGATCTACAGCATATGATGCGCGAAGGCGCGCTGAAAACCACGGCCATACCCGGGCCGGGTGGCGCGCTGGGTCAAGACTGTGGCGTCATGATCGGCCATACCCCAACCGGCATGGCACGGAGCCATCAGACCCGCAAACCCTTATACCGCTTCAGGTCTCAATCCACCATCTGCCATCTGAACGCGGCCATACCCCACATCATGCCCGAGAAACGGAGGCCGATTCTGCGAACAGGGGAGGGCCGGCACGTAAACTGCGGTCAGGGAGGCAAGGCGCGTACCGACACCTGTTATCCGGACGTCATTTCGGGACGGAAGGCTAGCTATGGCACTCGGGACGCCACTGTGAGACGGTGTAGGCAGCCCCAAAAATTAAGCGGGGCGCCAGTGCCCCGGATCCATGACGTTATGCCAAAGATCCGTACCCCCTGGCGGATGGCTTGCCGAAAGCAGGCACCACGTGGGAAAGGCTTGGACCAGAAATCCCATCCAAACGCCGTATTGCTGGGGGCGTATTTGGGGCACCTCGTCGCCAGGGAAGGGCAGGGGCAGGCGGTTGAAGGAAGCCCTGTAGCGCGACAATCAGGATGAGAGCCGTTGTCGCGCCGCACGTCATGCACGTTGGGGCGCCTGTTTACCCTCATGCTCTTTCAAAATATGATGGGCCCGCCTCTGAAGGTCAAACCCGCAGACCAGGCCGCCACGCAACGCGAAGTCGACATTTGATAGTATACACCTATAAAAAAACGGCCTTGCACAGTGACAAGGCCGTTTGATCTCCGGTCAATGACTAAAAACTTGTCTCGCGTGAGACGCTTCCGCATCCCTGTTGCTTAGTAGAGTTTGTTCTTCTGCCAGTCAGCCGCCGTCTTGATGATCGTGTCAAGATCGCTAAATTCGGCCTTCCAGTTCAACATGGACTTAATTTTGGTGACGTCGGCCACCAAGGATTGCGGGTCGCCATCGCGTCTTGGCCCTAAGCTATGTGGCACGGCCATGCCCATGACCCGTTCTGCTGCCGCAAGCGTCTCTAGTACCGTCGCACCTTCACCGGTGCCGGCATTGAATACCTGGCTGTCGCCACCAGCGCGCAGACGTTCGATGGCCGCCACATGGGCCTTGGCCAGGTCAACGACGTGGATATAGTCGCGGATCGCACTGCCATCTTTGGTGTCATAGTCCGTACCAAAAACGGTCAAGGGCTTGCCGGTGCCAAGCGCTGCCTGGCATATGAGCGGAATAAGGTGCGTTTCGGGCACGTGGCTCTCGCCGATTTCGCCGTCAGGATCAGCACCCGCCGCATTGAAATAGCGCAGGATGGTGTAGCGCAAGGGGTGCGCCGTACTCAGCCAGTGCAGGGCCTGCTCAAACGCAACCTTGCTGCCACCGTAAGGGTTGATCGGGGTGAGGGGGGCCGTTTCAGGTATGGGGGAGACCGCAGGAATACCGTAAGCCGCGGCGGTTGAAGAAAACACCAGATTTTCGACGCCGGCATCGATCAGAGCTTGGGTGAAGGCAACAGCCGCACCCACATTGTTATCGTAGTATTTCGCGGGGTCACGCGTGCTCTCGCCAACCAGGCTGAAGGCCGCGAAATGGATCGCGCTCTTGATGCCATATTTGGTCACAGCATCTGTGATCGCTTCACGATCATTCAGACCGGTCTTGACCAAGGGGCCCCAGCGGACCGACTTTTCATAACCCGTGACCAGGTTGTCCAGGGTAACCGGAAGATAACCCGCTTCGGCAAGGGCCTTGCAAGTTTGTGATCCGATATAGCCGGCGCCGCCGGCAACAAGTATAGCTTCGGTCATGACCGCTCCATCAGGGTTTTGGCGAACCACTTGGACACACCGCCAAAATGTGCCAAAAAAGCCGCTTTGCAGGGCTTCAGGCTGGGATCCATAGTCTTAAATCGTGAAGATAAGCCTAGTCGGTCCCGAATAAATCCCGTGTGTAGATCTTGTCGGCGACATCGGCCAGTTCGTCTGAGGTGCGGTTGGTTAGAATAACGTCCGACATCGCCTTGAACGCTTCCAGATCACGAATAACCGGCGAATTAAAGAAGGTGTCACTTGCGAGGCCGGGCTCATAAATGACGATATCAATGCCCTTGGCCTTGATACGCTTCATAACGCCCTGCACAGACGAATCGCGGAAATTATCCGAATTGGCCTTCATCGTCAGACGATAGACCCCAACCGTCTTCGGGTGGCGCTTTAAGATGCTTGAGGCAATGAAGTCTTTGCGCGTCGTGTTCGCATCGACAATAGCCTGGATCATGTTTTGCGGTACGGCTGAGTAGTTGGCCAGCAGTTGCTTGGTATCCTTGGGCAGGCAGTAACCGCCATAGCCGAAGGACGGATTGTTATAGCCCTTGCCGATGCGCGGATCGAGCGACACGCCTTCAATAATCTGACGGGTGTTGAGCCCAAGCGCTTCGCCGTACGAATCAAGTTCGTTGAAATAGGCAACACGCATGGCGAGATAGGTGTTGGCAAAAAGCTTAATCGCCTCGGCTTCACTGGACCCGGTCAAAATAACGTCGATGTCTTCTTTGATCGCGCCTTGCTTCAACAGGTTGGCAAACGCCTCACCGCGCTCTGATCGCTCGCCCACCACGATCCGTGACGGATGAAGGTTGTCATAAAGCGCCTTGCCCTCGCGCAGAAACTCTGGCGAAAAAATGATGTTCTGGCTGTCCAGGCGTTGGCGCAAACCCTCGGTGTAGCCGACGGGGATCGTTGACTTGATTATAATCAAGGCGTCAGGCGCCATGCTGATACAGTCGCGTATCACCGACTCGACCGAGCTTGTGTCAAAATAATTGGTGTCGGGATCATAGTTCGTAGGCGTCGCCACGATGACAAACTGTGCGCCTGTATAGGCCTGGGCCTTGTCGGTCGTCGCAACAAGGTTTAACGGGCGATTCTTCAGATAGTCTTCGATCTCGGCGTCAACAATGGGGGATTCCCGCCGATTAATCATCGCCGCCTTCTCAGGCACGACGTCCAGAGCCACGACCTCGTTGTGCTGCGCCAGAAGCACGGCGTTAGACAGGCCAACATAGCCCAGACCAGATATGGCGATTTTCATGCGATGCGTCTCTGTATTGCGATTGCCCGAGCTACTTATCGGTCGTGAGCCCGGCAACGTCAACCTCAATGTTGCGGTGCGGTAGTAACAGTGGCGTTAAGGTCAGCCATTGCAATTTGCCGAACTTTTTGCGTCTTCTTGGCGCCACCTTGATTCAAAGTCCGCGTGAGTTTCTCATTTTCACACATAGGTTTGGTAAGAACAGCCGGATTTATAGTCGTCCGGCAATGGCCGCGCTGACCTGTTGATCTCACCCCTGGAACAGCGTTGTCACCGGTTTGGCCTTTATCAACCGGTATGAGGAGGGATTTGAGGAAACGACACGTCGCAGATCAGGGGGAGGTGGTCCGAACCGAGGGCTGGCCCCGTCCTGCAATTGGCGATTCGCCCGCCCTTGACCAGAATATGGTCGATCGGAGAGCCTATGGCGGCGTTTCCGTGCCTAACCGCGACGCGTGTGGCCAAGGGGAAAAGCCGTGGTTGTTCATGCAACTTGTTCTTATCGACCAGCTCACGGAAATGGGGATCCCAGCGGGTAGCGTTGAAATCACCAAGCATAATCCTGCCAGGGGCTTTGTCGTGGATCCTAAGCGACTCTTGCAAAAGATAGCCGTTGCGCTGTGCCAGATCAGACACGCTTCTTAAGGTGGGGGCGTGAATCCCATAGACGACCACTTCTCCGTAAGGCGTTTGCAGAGCGGCGACGGACACCGTACGACCGTTGATGTTCTCAACGTGCTGACTGACGATGGGAAACTTGGATAAAATTATGACGTCGTTGGCTTTCACCGTGTGAGACGGGTATAGCTTGTACAGGCGATCTTCAACGCCGGGCGCACGGCCGGAAAACTCTTCAATGGCCAGAATGTCCGGCTGTTCTACGGAAAGCCAGTCGTAAACCGAGTTGAGTTGGGTGTTGCGGCCCAGCCAGTTGAACGTGACGACCTTCAACGGGGGGGCAAGGCCCTCTTTGGGGACGCCCTGATTGGCCGCGAAATCGGTAAGGAGCGGCCAACTGAAACAGACAGCTGTTGTGAAGAAAAGACCCAGCGCCGCCAGGCGAGCCGTCCTCCAAAAGACGGCGGCTAGAAGAACAACGATGCTGAAGCCTATGAAAATATAGTGCCAAAACAAGAACATCATGCCGATGATGTGCGAGATGTGAGCCGACATCGACAAGATGAAATTGATCACCAGAATCACGAGGCAAGCCGTTACAAAGGTTTGCCATTTACCGATTTTGAAAAGCATATTGAAATCCTGAGCAGGCCATCTGCCCTACCTCGATAGGGCTGACTTGTGGCAAAGCTTTGCCGGCACAGGAATTTACTAATTCTGTTGCTGCGGCGCAACATTATTCCGTCAGGTAGAGGCGGTGTACGCCGAAATCCTACCGTCGCGTTGCCTTCTGGGGGGGAGCGGCTGATGCTGGCGCCGGATGTCCAGACGTCATTTGGCAGGCAATGGCATTGCCGTTGTTGCAGGCCATTTGATAATAGCCTGCTGCCTTCTTGAGGTCGGGCTTCGTGCCTGTGCCAATTTCGTACATTGTACCCAGGGCGAGGCAGGCCGGGGCTGTCTTCAATTTGCAAGACCGGTCATAAAATTGAAGGGTGAGGTTCACGTTGCGAGCAACGCCCACGCCACCAGAATACATTTGCCCCACTGACAGGCAGGCGTTTCCATCACCTTTTTGACAAGCAGCCGCTAAGGCGACTGTAGCAGGTGTCTGGCTGGGCAGGGCCGGGGCAGGTGGCGTCTTGGCGGGTGTTGCCACAGGCTTGGCCGGGATGGCAGGCGCCTTGCTGGCCACGGCTGGGACGGGCTTTGGCTTAGGCGCGGGTGCAGGAACCTGAGGTGTAGGCTTTGCCGGCGTGGCGGGTTTTACGGCTGGGACCGGCTTTGGGAGCGGCGGCTTCAAAGTCGTGGCGCCGGTGGAGCTCTTCGGCGATACGGACGGCTTTACCACCGGGGGCTTTGCGATGGCGAATGCTTTGGCTGCGGCCGGCTTTGACACAGGCTGCACATGCTGGGTCTTGCTGGGCGTCCGGGACGGCATGGCAGGCTTGGAGGTCACGGCTTTTGTATGGCTCTTGGCAGGCTTTGAGGTCACGTGAGCCAATGAGGAAAGCCGCTTGGCATGACCACAAGCCGCTCGGTCGTGCCATTTGCAGGCTTGGTCATATAGCTTCCTAGCCTGCGCACGGTTCGCCCGTTTACCAGTCGCCTCTAGCGACTTGCCGCGAGCCACACAAGCCTTTGTATGCCTCGCATCGCAAAAGCTAACGCGGTGGGCAGGTGCATTCGACGCATGCGCCCTTGGCGTGATAGGGACGTACTGCCTGTCTGTTTCTACAACAACCGGCTGCATGCGACGCCAGTAATGACAGCCGCGCTCATCGCCCATGTCGCAGGCTTCGAGATAGAGGCTGCGGGCGCGCTGGCGTCCAGAGGCCGTCTCCCTGTTCTGATAATACATGCCGAGGTTCACGCAGGCGAAACTGTAGCCGGCTTGGCAATCTATCTGAAGCTGCGCAGGGGTGGGATTTTCGATATAACGCGTATCACCGACCTCCGCCGAGGCCGTTTCGATCGAGACCAAGCTAAGAAGAACGGCAACTGCCGTGAGCCATGTCCACGTGAGGCTTCCCCGTCGCCCACCCAGTCCTGGGACGAGGCGGAGCAGGCCTTGGCCGTTGCAAACTTGCTTACTCATGGTTTCGCTATCACTTCCGAAATATTAAAAGGCTTTAAAAAGTCTAGGTGGGCCTAAAGGATCGACCTCACACCCAGAGGGTTGGCGGTTAAATAACCTGGCCGATGGCGTGGCCCGAGAGCTTGATCATGGCGACGTTGAGATCAGGGGTCATCATCACCGTCAGGACGCCTAACATGCACAGGAACGCTACCAGCCAGGCCAAGGACGTCGCCCGGATCAGAAGCCGATCGGCCCTGATCTTGTGACGTCCGATGAACGTATGGCGCAGTTGACGGCGGAGAGATCGGATAAGGAAACCGCTGACCGACGCCTTTTGCGAACGCCTGCGCCTATATCTTACACCGTCCGACTGCGTGATGTCGAGTTCCGCGAGGATGGGCTTTAGCTTGGCATCCAGTGCGCTCAGTTGCCGTTTAATGCTCTGCAGGTGGCGCTGGCTGTATAGATCGAGCCTCGCCGTACGTCGCGCCAGCAGAAAGCCCATGACGCAGAGGGCGCTTCCCAAAACGAGAAAGACAAATTGCGGTAATATCAGCCTGTTGTCGAAGACCTGAACCAGAACGAGGACGAAGGCAAGCATAATGGCGGCCTCAACCACCATGAAATTGCGCAAACGCTGCTGATTAGTCCCATCGTGGAACATCCGCATCTCGACCAGTTTTTCCCATAACTTCAGTATGTTATCATTTGACACGTCAGTGGACATGTTATGTTTCCTTCCAGGATCCAATTGAAGCCCTTACATCCAAGCAAGAAGGGGGCCGCGAGGTATCAACTCGGATGCCGCGTTGCATGGCACGCCGCAACGACGACCCTGAAGTGGCAAAGGACGCCGGGTCGTCGAACAGGACACAAGCAATTGGAATGAGTGTAAAAGCGCCGTAGAATGGCCTTCTCCGGACCGTGGCGCCAATCATCACGGTCGTTGCGATCTTCGCAGGCCGTGGATAGGCCAAACTCCCCGCTGGCGGCCTTAAGCGCTCCTTACGTCGTGTTCTATCAGGTCCGCGAAAGCCGTCTGAAAAGCAGACGGCAAAGCGCTCAACACGACCGACGGCTTTGTCCGTTGCGCCGGGAAGACCGGCGCCGGGATCTGACGTGACGGCCCGCACGTAACGACAGCCTCAACATGAAGCGATTCAACTCTGGCAAAATCGGACCGTTCCGGGCTACAGTCTGCTGGCATCGGGCAATCCTCTGAATTAGGTTTATGTCATTCGGGTAAAACAATTTTTTCAGATTCCTAGCCCCGTTCCCCGACAGACTGGAGGCGTCGTAGCGAGCATGGGAAGTCGTGAACGCGACTATCGTTAGGTTTATGAGCTGTAATATTGTCTGCGAAAAATGAAGCGATATGTATGAAATCTTGACACCGACGGCTACCACAGAGCGGTCATATACGCTGGACGCAATGCGTGGTGTGGCAGCACTGCTCGTAGTAAGTTATCATTTTTGCGGCGTGGTTTGTCCGATTGAGGGCCATGGATATCTGGCGGTTGATTTCTTCTTTATATTGAGCGGCCTGGTGGTTAGCATGGCCTATTCAAAAAAGTTGTCCACGACGCTATTCGCCTCAGAGTTTATCGTTAAGCGGTTTATTCGATTGTGGCCCCTGTTCGCCATCGGCCTGTGTTTTGCGTTGGTTAAACCATTCGCGCAGATGGTCCTGAATTACCCGGGGCTCGGGCCTGAGAAAGCCATAGTTGCTTTCTCGACCGAGATTTTTATGCTCCCTTCGTTCGTCAACGGCGTTGAACTCTTTCCCCTAAACGGTCCGGCGTGGTCGCTGTTTTTTGAAATTGCCATCAATATTGTTTTTGGCCTGTGGCTTTTTAAAGCCAAACCGGCGGTGCTGGTCGTGATTGGGGGAGGTGCGGGCATATGCCTGGCTATGGCGGCGGCTCAAGCCGGAACGCTCAATATCGGCTGGGGCTGGGATACCTTTCTAAGTGGGGTCTTTCGCGTTACATTTGGATTCATCTGCGGCATAATACTGGAGAAACTTGGCGTCGGAAGACAGTCTGGAAAGCCGTCTTATTGGTGCCTCGTCCCCATCGGGGTACTTGCCGCAGTTTTGATGTTAAAAGTTCCGCCAATTTTGCATTGGCAATACGATCTCATTATTGCTCTGTTGGTTTCACCTATGCTCGTCGCCGTCGGGGCACGATGGCAGCCTCCATTTTTTTTGAAGACCTTTTTTAAATTTTTGGGCGACATCAGCTTTCCCATATATGCGGTTCACTTTAGCCTGATCTATGCTTGGGCTTTCATAGCAAGAAAGTTGCTTGACCTACCCTCGCAAGCATTGCTGCCCGTCTTCTTGGCCTTTATCGTCGGATTGGCATGGGTTCTGATCCATATCGATGCGCGAGTTAGACGCCTGCTCTTTGCCGGATACGCCGCCTTAAAAGCGAAGGGCTCATTAAGAAAGGAGCGCTGAACCTGACCCTGAATCTAGGGGGGCTCCCAATCCGCGTGAAGTCGTCAGGGGCCAGCAATTTCCCAGATTTTCAGCCTCGACGCTCAACAGCGCGACTGACTCTCGTCAGTTTAACGGGAGGCGTTGATGAAGACGCGTTCTGAGCCGCGTAAGCGCACGGCGGTCAGCACACCGGTTGCATAGGCGCCTGTGTCGACGCCGATCCGCCAATCGGTCTGCATCACGTCCTCACGCGCCGAGTGACCGTGGACGACGACATAATCACACGCCTTGGGTGCACTCAAAAACTCGTCCCGAATCCATAGCAGCGTTTCCGCCTTTTGTTCATCAAGCGGTACACCTGGCTTTACGCCGCCATGGACAAAGAGATAATCGCCCGCAATAAACTTCAGTTCGGCGCGGTCGAGAAGCTTGCCGTGTTGGTCTGGCATATTCTGCGCAAGTGCCCGCCTTGCCTCTTCCCACGCTTCCTCAGGCGCTCGTGGGTGAGGCGTTGGCACATTGTAAGAGGAGAGTGTCGCAGCGCCTCCATAGGCAGCCCAATCAGCCCCATAATCACTTTCCAGAAGAAAGCGCTTAAGCATCATTTCGTGATTGCCAAGGAGAACATGCAATTCGCACCACGTCTGCCCTTCCAGCTCTAGAATGGTATCCAAGACGCCCGACGAGTCGGTCCCTCGATCAACGTAGTCACCCAGCAACACAAGCCTAGGCACCTCCCCAAGTTCGGTCGCGTCCGCTTGAATGGTGGCCAACAATTTGATGAACAGATCATTGCAGCCGTGAATGTCACCTATCGCGTAGGTCACCCGATCAATCTGCGGGAGCCTAGTGGACGTCTTCATTGCCGATTTTCGTGTTAGCCAAGACCACATCTTACTCATTAATTCCAATATGCTCGATGTGTCTGAGACCGGGTTCGGAGTGCTGGGGGAGGGGTAGCGGAAATGTCACTTAGGCGGACACTTTATGCGCGACTATACTGGCCGTTCGCGCAAACACAGGCAAGCGCCAATATGACTCTATACTCATTTTTTTATGCTCCGAGGACCTTCGCCCTGTGCCATTTTGGGACCACATCGACAAAGCCGTATTAATTTTGCGACACCTGCTATTTAAAGACCGTTCCCAGTTAGGTGTGCGTGGGAAGGCAGGGATTAGGGGCGGATTCCCCATTGACACAATATGGGATTATTGTTGTAAACAAGCCATTCGCTCTTGTTTATTATAGTCGCTGGTGATTCCGCGTTCCCGCCACGGCCCAGGGCCTATTCCATGGCGGCTCTGTCAAGCTGGCATGGCCCTTGCTTGTGTTGGCCGTGCGACCGGCGATGCTTATGTTGCACTGCGGAAAGAAACAATGTAGGCTGAAATCGAACAAGCTTATATTAAGGTATTGGTCTTAATTAGGTCGAAAGCTGTGAGAACGAACATATGTCGCGACGCGTGAAGAACACTCTTATTTTGGCACTCATGATGGCAACGGCCTCTGCGGCGGTTGCGCCAGCGGTCTTTGCCCAAGCCAGTACTGATGCGCCTGCTATGAGCGCATCTGCTCCGGTCCTGTCGCCTCAGGGCAACGAGTATCGCCTCGGTTCGGCAGACAAGGTTCGCGTTATTGTTTTTGGCGAAACCGATCTCAGTGGCGAGTTCGCTGTGTCGGGTGATGGGAAGGTCGCACTTCCCCTGATCGGGGAAATTCCGGCTGTGGGCGCTACCGCGTCGGAACTGCAGTCGCGGATTGCCAAGGCGCTGGCTGACGGTTACTTGCAAAACCCCAAGGTTAGTGTCGAGGTTTTGAGCTATCGTCCGTTTTATATTCTGGGCGAGGTCAACAAACCTGGCGAATATCCTTATTCATCAGGGATGACCGTAGAGCGCGCTGTCGCCACGGCGTCAGGTTACACGTACCGGGCCAACCACAAAAAAGTTTATATCAAGCGCGCTAACGCGACTGATGAGGTTCAGTTGCCTCTGGACTCGAAGTTGGTGATTGAGCCGGGTGATACGATCCGGATTGTAGAGCGTTATTTCTGATCACCTGATCACCTGAGCGTATAGCGAAAAATATCTGCCCGGCGGGCTGAGCGAGCGCGTAACCAGACGGACTGGTCGCGCGATAGAGGATTTATAATGAGAAAAACAACTGGCCTTTTTGCCGCTTCGGGGGTGGCAATCGCGGGTTTGGCTTTTGCGGCCGGGGTGCAGGCCCAAACGATTGATAACAATTTTTCGCGCGACCATGCTGTCTCGGTCGCTGATCGTCAGCACCCTGAATTTACGCCTCTGGGCCTCAATCTGGGTGCCTTCAAAGTCAGCCCGACCGTTGAAGCGGGTCTGGGCTATAACGACAACGTCCGTTACACCCAATCGGACAAAACATCGGCCGCTATGTTCAGGGTCGCGCCTGCCGTAAGCGGTGCCACCACCTGGAGCCGTCACGCCCTTTCGTTCAAGGTGGGCGCGGTCTCCGACAGCTATAGCTCGGCATCAACTGAGAATACGACGGCATGGAACGCAAGCCTTAATGGCCGACTGGATATCAATTCCAGTGCGAGCCTTAATGGCGGCCTGTCACATAATCGAACCTACGAATCACGCGCGTCTTATATTTCAAACCCCCTGGCCCAAAAGCCGGTTCCGATCGACATCGACGTCGTGAGCGTCGGTACAACGCTCGTAAGCAATCGCGTGAAATTTGTCGGCGGTCTGCGCAGTCAGACCGAGAATTATCACACGGTCAACTCCACGGCGGGCGGTACGATTCCGCAAGATTACCGCGACCTGAATACGACAGCTGAGAGCGGCCGTGTCGATTATGCGATCAGCCCAAGTTTCGCGCTCTTCGTGGCCGGCGAAGCCAACCAACGCCGCTACGATCAGTCATCGCGTAATGACTCGGACGGCTATTTCCTCGCCGTGGGAACGAGTTTTGAAATTGGCGCTCTGGCGCGTGGCGACATCCAGCTAGGTACCATATCTCAGGATTATAAGAATCTGACGTCGGGCAAGCTGACCAGTGGCTACGCCCATGCCAAGGTCGAATGGTTCCCGACCCAGATTACGACTGTGACGGGCCTGCTCGATCGCGGCTATTATGAAAACCCGACGTCAGGTACCATCTCCTCGGGCGTGCTTACCACAACTGCCGGCGTCACCGTCGATCATGAGCTCCTGCGTAACTTGCTTGTAACGGGTAACTATACCCACGTCAGCTATGACTTCAGAAACGGGGCGCGCACAGATACCAGCGATACCCTTTCAGCCTCGGGCCGATACATGATCAGTCGCCGTGTTGGGTTCGTTGCGAAACTATCTCACCAAAAATACGATTCATCGGGCTTGAACGCAATTCGTTCGTTTGATGATAACGCGATACTGCTCTCTGCAGTCTTGTCCTACTAAACACTTTTTTTAACTCCATTCCTCGACGGAACATTTCATGGCAGCGTCTACCAACGAACAGGAACACGGCGATAATATCACGCTTGAAGCGGTGATATCTGATCTGCGCAGATATACGGGGCTTATGCTCATCGTGTTTGTTGCTGTCGCCGCACTGGTCTTCGCGGTGACTTATTTCAAGACACCGAAATATACGGCGACCTCAAGCGTCCTGATTTCCAACGAAGCTCAGGTGGCGCTTCCCGGCCAGCAGGATAACGGTCAGCAAGCCGATACGGCAACCGTCGATTCCGAAGTCGAGCTTCTGAGGTCGAATGCGGTCGCTGTTCGCGTCGTTAAGCAATTGAAGCTGCAAAATGACCCAGCCTACAACGGTACGGCTTCCGCCGAGAAGTTTAGCATTCGCAAACTGATTGGTGGAGCAAAGAAGTCAGCGGTGGCGGCCAAGCCAGATGTGGATCCGGTCGTTCAAACGGCAGCCGACGCACTCCTTGAAAATATTGACGTCAAGCGCGTGGGCCTGACGCGTCTTATCAAGATAAATTACACCAGCACTTCCAAGGGACGTTCGGCCGAAGTCGCCAACGCGTGGGCACAGTCTTATCTTGACGAAAAAATCGCCGTACGCGAAGCCGCTAACCAACAGGCAAGTGGTTGGCTGAACGAAAGACTCACGACGTTGCGGCAGCAGGTCGATGAGTCGGCGCGTGCTGTTCAAGAGTACAAAATTCAAAACAACCTGATGAGTGCGACGGGCTCCACGCTCACGGAGCAGGAAATTTCGGACCTGAATCGTCAGTTGGCATCTGCGCAAGTTGACAGGGCCGAAAGTGCCGCCCGTCTGAACACCGCCAGAAATCAAATGGCGGCCGGCTCGAGCGGTGACGACGTCGGTGAAGCCCTGGGCTCTTCCGTTGTATCCAATCTGCGCACTCAGGCTGCAACCATTTCCTCGCATTTGGCCGAGTTGCAGAGCCACTATGGCCCCATGCACCCTGAAGTCATCAAGGCCAAGAATCAGCTCGCAGATATCAATAGCCAGATTCAGGCAGAAATCCGTCGCATCATGTCTAACCTCGATGCTCAGGATAAGATTCAGCAGCAACGCGCCGGGTCCTTGGTGGGCGCCGTCCGTCGTGCACAAGGGCAACTCGCCTCGAATTCAAAAGCAAGCGTCAAGCTTAATGAACTCGAGTTGAACGCTGAATCGGTCAGACAGCTTTATGAATCCTATCTTGACCGCATGAAGCAGACCTCAACGCAATCCGGCTTGCAGACGTCCAACGCAACTGTGGCCTCGCGGGCTCAGACGCCGCAGGCACCTTCGTCTCCGAAGCTGGCTCTGTCCCTCATGTTGGCCGTGGTGGCAGGGGCTTTTTCGGCCGGCTCATCCGTCCTCGTTCGCCGAGCCCTCGATTCGGGTTTGATGACCAGCAAGGACATCGAAGATGCCTTGGGTATCAATTATCTGGCAAGCATTGCCGATGTGAGCTCGACGCTGAAGAAGAGCGAAACGTCTAAGGTGCCATATCTGTACCTGGCAGAAAGACCCCTCTCGGTGTTCGCGGAAGGTTTCCGCAATATGCGGGCGGCGATACTTTATTCACCCAACAAGGTCCCAAAGGTCATTGCCGTAACCTCCGCCTTGCCTGGCGAAGGCAAGACGACGACCTCCGTGTGTCTGGCGACAGCCTTTTCGCTGGCGGGTAACTCGGTCGTGGTGGTCGACTGCGACCTTCGTAAGCGATCTTTGAACGCCATCTTCAAACAGTCGCCCGAAAAGGGTCTGGTTGAAGCGGTTATGGGAGAGGTCAGTCTTGCACAGGTTATCCAGCAGGACGAAGCCACCAAGGTTCACTATGTTCCGTTGTCGGTGCACCCGGTGACCAGCCAGGATATCTTCAGTAATCCGAAATTTGACGCCCTGTTGGACTTGCTTCGGGAACAGTTCGACTACGTCATCCTGGATACGGCGCCTATCCTGCCTGTTGCCGATACCCGCATTCTGGCGCGCAAGGCTGACTATGTCGCCTTGCTGATACGCTGGCGCAAGACGCCTAAGCGTGCTGTCCAGGCCGCTGTTGACATCCTTGAAGGGGCGCGTGTTGAAATCAACGGCGCGGCTCTGACACAGGTCGACGTCGTAGCTCAAGGCAAATATGGCTACGGCGACGCTGGCTATTATTACAAAGACTACAAGAGCTACTACGTCCAAAACTAAATAATATAGGTTGCCGGCCCTTAGGGGCCGGTAGCTTTTTGCGCTTATAGTACTGGGACTTAAGTGCCTTCAATCGGCAAACGCGAGAATTCTGGCTTCCTGCCTGCTCTTGCAGAGTCTGGAATGTTCTCATGAGTGATAGTAAGAAAGTTGCCACGAACATCGTAGCAAGCTGGGGCGCGAACCTTGTCAAGGCGCTCGTCCAGCTTCTTATGCTGCCCATCATGGCGCGCCTACTTGGCCCAGCAGAAATGGGGCTCTATGCCCTAGCTCTTCCGATTGTTTCCCTCGTTATGCCGCTGGCGGATGCGGGGCTTGCCAACAGTCTTGCCCGCGAAGATCAATCCAATCACCGAGTTTGGTCCAGCGCCTTCTGGATGCTTCAGTGTGTCGCCATACTTTTAGGTGCCGGTGTCATCGGTGGTTCCTACTTCATCGCTTTCACAGCGAACCAGCCGCGCCTGCCTCTGATCATTATGGCCTTGGCCCTCATCTTCCCACTTCTCTCCCTTGGCGTCCTACCGATGGCACGGATGATCCAGAAGGGCAGGCTTGTGGCGCCGGCAATGATCGATTTGGCGAGCAATATTTGCGGTGCGGGCGTGGGCGTCTTCTGTGCCTATTCGGGGTTCGGCGTTTGGGCCATGGTGTGGCAATATGTGTCCGTGTTCGTCATGCGCGCCATCCTCTTCAACGCCTGCGAATTCTACTTGCCACATATCACCTTCTCCATGACCGGTCTGCATAGCCACCTACGTCTTGGCAGTTCCATGACAGTTTCAAAGGTTGTCGAGTTTGCCGGGCGGATTGCCGAAAACTCTCAGGTCTCGAGAGCCATGGGCGGTGTAGCGCTTGGAACCTATGGATTTGCCACACAGGCCGCCCGTTTCCTGGCGGAGGCCGTCGGGAATTCAATTTGGGCAAACCTCTACTACAAGTCCCTCCACGCCAAGCAAGAGGACCTCGGCGCCATTTTCACGAAGATGACGCGTCTGCTTTGCATGATCTTGGTTCCAGGCTCATTTCTGGCCGCGGCCCTGGCGCCCGATATCCTTCCCTTGTTGCTGGGGCCGAAGTGGGCTCTCGCCGGTTGGCCGCTGGCCATCTTCTGCATCACTTCGCCCTTTACAGTCATTTCGTCGATGACGGGGGCGGTCCTTTATGCCCGGGGGCATGCCAAGATACCGATGGTCGTCGCCGTCTGTACCGCTTTAGCCCGGTTCCTGGCCATCCTGATCTTTTCACAATTTGGTTTATTGCCGGCATGCGTGGCCGTGGGCGCTGTGAGCATCGGGCAATGTATTGCGGCCTACGCCGTATCGCGCACCCTCATCGGCTTCGATACGGCCACCTTGCTTCGACACGCCCTCGGACCCATCGCGGCCTCGACGGCAGGTGTTGCCGCCTTATTTGCGATCGGGCTATCCCATCCGACCATTTTGGGAGGTGTTATTGCCGTGGCCGTATATGGTGGCATTATTGTTTTTGGTCAGCTTCTGTTTGACCGCAAACTGTTCGGACCTGATTTGTTGACCGTATTGAGTTTGGTCTGGAAGAAACGAGACCAAGAAGTGGGCATCGGCTAATGTCGGGCGTCAGAACCTTCTGCCCAATCGATCAGGACGCGTGATATGCTTTTTGTTGCCCCTAGCTTCGCCACACCCTTTGTTGGACACGTTAATTGATCGCCGCCATTATCGTCCTGCTCGCCCTGGCCGTCGGTTTTTTCAGACCGGGTAACACCCTTCTGTTTATAGCCATGGCGCTTTGTAGCTTCGGAACCCTGGCCATCATCCCCCCAGACATGATCGGCGGAACCACGGTCCTGGCCTCGGCCGTGGCGTTCTTACTTCTTGTCGGTCGTCAGGCTTTGATCGCCGGCCAGGCCGAGCGGATGGTTGTTGCGCTGATAGATGTACGCCGTATGGGGCTGCTGGGCCTATTTGGCATTGTGGCCGTTGTTGGCGCGTTCACCCTTCCGCGCATGTTCCAGGGCCAAATCATGGTCTATCCGATGAAAGCGGCGGGGCTCGTGTCCTATGTGGTCCCGCTTGCTCCTACGTCCTCCAATTTCAACCAGGCGCTCAACCAAATCGAAGCTCTGGGCGTAGCTGTGTCAATCTATGCCATGGCGCGCTGGAGCGGCTTTTCTCAGAAACTAGGTACAGCCTTGCTCTGGGGCGGTGCCGCTGTTGTCTTCACGGGTCTCCTGGATATGATAGGGACCGCGGCAGGCCTCGATGTTGTGCTTGAGCAATTCCGCACGGCCTCGTACGTCCTCATGGATGGGTCTGACGTCAACGGGGTTCGCCGCGTCATCGGGATGATGTCGGAGGCCTCGAGTTTTGGCGCGCTTTCGACAAGCTTCGGTTCACTCCTGTTTTTCACCAGAAATGCCTATTCCCCGCGTGTCCGAAAACTGTACGTCTATCCGATCTCAATCGCCTGCCTGGTTTTCGCTCTTTTGTCGACGGCCTCGACGGCCTACGGTGCCCTGGCCGTCTTTGGCCTCCTAAATGTCATCGACATCCTGTGGCGGTCATTGTTTGCGCCAAAGGCCCAAAAAGTCGTTCTCTTCTACGAATTGCTCGGGTGTTTGGCGGTGTTCTTAATAGGGGCTAGCATCTTTCTCTCGTCGCCTGAACTACGTCAGATGGTTAAAGATATGCTGGACGCCATCATATTTAACAAGACGCAGTCAGGCTCCTATCTAGAGCGCTCGGCCTGGACCGCGCAGGGCATGACGGCTTTTCGCGAAAGCCATGGCATCGGCGTGGGGGCGGGGGCGGCAAGAACCTCCAACTTTTTCGTCAATATTCTGGCGAGTACGGGCATCCTGGGGGGAGCACTATTTGCGGCCTTTCTCGTCCGCGTTTTCGCGGCCCGTATCCCGTCATCGGATCGTCAGGCTTTTGAACTGGCGCACGGCGCAAAGCTTGCCATTCTGGTTGCCTTCGTCTCTATGTACCTGTCGGGTACAACCCCCGACTACGGCGTGTTCCTCGCGGTGATGTTTGGTTTGATTGTTGGTCTTGCCACACGGAAGGGCCGCGTTCGGAACCAGTCTAAGACCGAAGCTGCGGTGTCTGACGATGGCTCGGAAGAGGATGTGCCGCAGCGTAAACGTCCAAGCTCTCGTGTAGGCAGGCTCTAAGACATGCGTGTTCTCCATCTTTCTAACCACTGTATCTTCGGCAATGGAAATGTCCACGCGACCGTGGACTTGGCCTGTACCCAATCCGCCCCCCGGTCACCAGGTCTTCTATGGCAGCGAGGGCGGCGACTTCGTTTCGCTCCTTGAAGCTAACAAGGTTGAACATGTTTCCCTGCCTCAGAACCATAAACAACCAATTCGTGTCGTCGCAACACTCGGCAGGCTCGTCCGGCTTATCAAGCGGAATAAATAGAGATCATTCGTATCCGGCATGAGCGCCCCACAAACCATTTGATTTAGGTTTGCGCGATCATGCTCCTATCAGCTTTTGGCGAAGGAGTTCAGATGTACGATGATGGGTTTGATAAGTTCGGGGCGCGAAGACCTGTAGCGCGTCAATCAGGATGAGAGCTCGCATTGCTCCATCTGAAATGTTCCTAAGCCGCGGATAGTTGCCTCATTTGCAAGCGGGCAGTTGGCCCCATATAGCTGGTAGTTTTCGGCCATGTTATCAGCCCGAGAAGCGTTGCGATGGTGAACTTCTATGTCTGGAGATATGCGTAGGGATAGAAACTTCCAATTTGTGGAGGTGGTCAGTTCCGGCTCGGGTTTTATTGGTCGAATTCGTCGAGAGTAGGCTGACGACTACAAAGCCGAGAAGACGTCGCGTTCGCTGGTTCCGGGCGTGAACGCTTCGGCATTGGCGCGGGAGATCGGGATATCGCCAGGTCAGCGGTTCGGTTGGCGCAGGTTTGCCTGCGATCGTGGACTTTTGCACGATTTGGAAAAGATGATCGTGTCTATCTAAGTCCTTTAAGAGATCGCCATTAGTAAAAAAGCCCTGCCGAACCGGCAGGGCTTTATCAGTTTTATACTTGAGCGGTCTAAGGTTGAACTTAGTAAGATCCACGCTGGGCAAAAACAGCCGGCACGGTCATGACGAGGATCATGATATAGATCAGGAACGACCTTTTACGAGCAAACAAGCGGTCCATGGCGACGCGGCGGTTGTAGGTGACGTCATTGCGGCCCATGACCTGCCACAAGCCGGTGATCCCAGGAAGGACTGACACATAGTTGTCGAAGGAGCGACCGTACTTGACAATTTCGGCCTGAATGATGGGACGAGGGCCTACAAGGCTCATATCGCCGCGTAATACGTTGAATAATTGGGGGAGTTCATCGATGCTCGACTTACGCAAGAAGCGACCCAGCGCTGTAATACGCGGATCATTGCGAAGTTTGTGGTCAGCGGCCCATTCTGCGCGCGCCTGAGCATCGGTCGCCAGCAGAGTCTTCAATAACTCTGCTGCGTCCACACGCATGCTGCGGAACTTGAAGCAGGGAAACTCCCGACCGTCTCGGCCAATGCGGCGTTGCGCAAAGAAGATGGGACCTTGGTCTTGCAACTTCACCAATATGGCAACGACAATAAGCGCCGGCGCAAGAAACAAAATAGCAGATAAGCTAATCACAATATCGAAAATGCGAATAGCGAGTTCATTGAGCGTTGGTAAACGAGGTGACACATCGACTGTTCGTTGGTGCACGAAGCGATTCTCCGTTAGAACACCATTCTGCAAGCTAGCCATGATACAGCCCTTCATCAAACATGATGTTGAAGTAGATTTAAAAAAGACCATGTCGCATTTATAGTTGTGTTCGACTTGGCCCCAAATACGTAACACCATCCGAGCGAAATTCTTTAAAATTGGCTCGTGTGGACGCTCGGAAAGATTTTCAGCTTGAACATTTGGCTCAACCAAAACCTTCACGCGACTCGCAGCAAACCCATTTTGGATTCGCCATAGCCGTCTCCCGCCGGAGTACTAGATGTTAGCATATGCGATACTTTAGGCAATATCCATTGTGCATTGCGGAAATTTTGCATTTTTTTTTGAGACGTATCAATTACAGCGCATTTTCGCCTCGCGGGCGAATTATCCGAGCAAAAGGGTAAAAGCTTTCGCCAAACCTATCCACGCCATCCCACTAAAGAGGACGGCGCCGCCGATCCCTGCCACGAAAGCCAAAGGTTCAACCTCTGAAGTGCTGCGTGGGGAAAAGGAAAACGCCCGGTCTATGCTCGACTGGAGATCGTGGACCGCAACCGTCGCGTCGCCTGAGAGATTGGCCGCTTTGGTGACATCTTGAAGGACGGGGGAGCTGGCTGGCTTCTGCGCCAGGAACTCATCGCTATGAGAGGGTGAACGTTTTTCTAACGCCATGACTTTGTCTCCGTGGTATGGAGACACAGTAGGGCAATAAGGTAAGCATTGTTTTTAAAAAGATACTTAATTTTGACTAAATATTTGGCCCCGCCAAGTGGGCTGCTGATTGTAAGTATTTTTTGCATTGCGGTAGGTGATACTCTTGACGCTTTAGGTTATGAGTCTTCTAATTTTAAAACATTCCAATCGCATTGGATTGGTTCGCTGAAGGAACGTGCGATGCCTCATGTCGTGAAAAAGAAACGGGTCAAGCGGACTCCTGTTAGGGCCGAGAAAACCACAGATCCAAAATCAGGTTCGTTGACTCGAAGATTACTCCTGGGCGCCGGCGCCATCGGTGTCGTGACGGCTTCCGCTTATTCGATATTGCAGGCGCAAGACTCTAACCCTCAAAAAATTGATCTTAGCAAATATACGCTGACCTTCAGTGAGGAGTTTGATGATCCTAATTTCTCGCTCAAGGAGTTTTCGAAACGCTGGTACCCTCACACGCCTTGGTGGGGTGATTTTGGCGAGGCGATGTTCGTTGACCCGGTGCCGGGATTTCCTTTCTTTGTTGCCAACGGTTCCCTGCAAATAGAAGCTCGAAAAGGTAGCGACGGCAAATGGCGGTCAGGGATAATGTCCAGCGTCAATCATGAGGGTTTTGGATTTACCCAGCAATATGGTTATTTTGAAGTTCGGGCCAAACTCCCGCCAGGGGAGGGGACATGGCCCGCTTTCTGGCTCAATAGTTGGTCACCAACTATGACGGACCCGAATGTAGAGATCGACGTGTTTGAGTACTACGGTCAATTTCCCGATGCGCTCCATTCAACGGTGACGGTTTGGCCTAAGGATGGTACACAGAAGCGTGGAAAAAATAATATCCACCGCGTAGAAGGGGGGACCTTGACGGCGGACTATCATCGCTATGGCGTGAGCGTTGAGCCCGACTGGGTCGTGATGTATTTGGATGGTGTTGAGACCTGGCGCACAGAGACCCCACCGGAACACAAGCACCCGCTAATGGTCTTGGTTGATTTAGCCTTGGGGAGTGGATGGTCGACGGATAACACCCCGAACCCATCTGACCTGTTGGTCGATTACGTCAGAGTATATAAACGCAGCAACGCTTGATTAAATTTGTGTCGGATGGCCTGTGAGGGTAGGCATTCGGTCGGCCGGAACGCAAATGGTTCGCTAACTCGTACGAAAAGAAGTCCGTTTCATGAAAATAGCTGTTGCAATCGCTACGGCGGGGCGCCCAGATCTGCTCCCAAAAGTCATCGATACCTTTAAGCGTCAAACACGCTTGCCGGACGCAATATACGTATGTCCCGCAGCTGATGGTGACTACGATGCGGCAAGCAATATTGCCCTTAGCATGCCGGTGTTTGTCATCCGTGGTCCCAAGGGTTTGCCCGCGCAACGCAACACGATCATCCGAGCTGCAGGCGACATTGACGTGCTGGCTTTTTTTGACGACGACTTTGTGGCAGATGCCAACTTTTTAAGCGAAGTCGAGAGGATCTTCGAGCAGCAGCCTAGTGTTGTCATAGCCACTGGGGATGTTGTCGCGGATGGAATAAATGGTCCAGGCTTAAGCTTAGATGAGGCGGAGAAGGTGATTTCCGGGTTGCCTAATCTCCCTGGTGAGCAGGTATCAGAAGTCTTCAATGCCTATGGCTGCAACATGGTCGTTCGCATTAAGACTGCGACAGCCAACAACATATTATTTGATGAGGTTCTGCCGCTATACGGATGGTGGGAGGACGTTGACTTTTCACGGCGTTTGGCGCCATTCGGCAAGATTATAAAATCTAACCGATTGCGCGGCGTACACATGGGCTCAAAGTCCGGCAGAACCCCAGGACAGAAGCTTGGCTACTCACAAGTGGCCAACATCGTATATATGATTCAAAAAGGCAGCGTTCCTGTTTCGGTGGGTTTGATACGTATCGGTCGAAATGTCTTCGCGAACATGGTGCGCCAGTTCAAGCCTGAGCCATGGGCAGACCGCAAAGGGCGGTTTAGGGGAAATTTGATCGCTCTCAAGGACTGCCTTCTAAGGCCGGCAGACCCTCAACGGGCCCTTAGGCTTTAGATGAATAGTTAGGTTTGCCTCCCGTGGTCAATCCGCTCAATCGATTTACCCCCTTATCCGTTTTTCGTCCACTCGCGCCGATGATTTCATCGTCAAAAGACATACTTTGGACAGAGACCGTCCCGAAGTGGAGTTTATATTTGTCGCTGTGCTCGACGTTCGGGCTCGAATAGACACGAATTGGATAAGCCATGAATTTTCGAGTGATAGTCCTTTGGGGCATGATGTTCGGAGCCTTGTTCGCTCAACCAGGGCTTTCGGCACCTGCGCCAATTGGCCAGCAGAATTTCTTCCATTTTCACTGGCAAGCTGGCGGCTGGTCTCTAATCGACCCACAGGGCCAGCGCTTTTTCATCAAAGGGGTGCATGGCATCCGCTACATTGGAGACAACTTGGCGGGCGGTAAGGCCTCGCCCTATCATAAAGCGGTGGAAGAGCAATTTCATTCAGACCAGGGGGCGTGGGCTCGGCAAGCTGTAACCCGAATAAAGCAATGGGGATTCAATACAATTGGCGCGAGCTCTGACGTTGGCTTGAACTCTCGCGGGCTTCCGTACGTAATTTTGTTAAAATTGTCGGAGGGGACGTATGTACAAGGCGGAGAAATTCCAGATGTGTTTAGCCAATCGTGGCGTGATACAGTCTCTCGCAACATATCGCGGATCACGCCACAAACGATCATCGACAAAAACTTGATTGGGTATTTCACAGACAACGAGTTTAACTGGTGGGGAGTATACAAGGGAAAAGTGAATTTGCTTCAACTGTATCTTCACCTTCCGAAAGCTGCGCCGGGATATTCAAAAGCTATGGAATACATCGTTCAAAACCATCTGGATGCAGCGCATATAAGTGACGAAGATGCCGACGGCTTTCGAGAAATAGTGGCTCGAGAATACTTCAGCTATACGTACAAACAGCTCAAATTGCGAGACCCTAACCATCTTGTTCTAGGATGCCGCTTTCGAACGAATGATGTGCTTACGCCAGTGCTTCGCGGAATGCGGGGAAATGTTGATGCCGTTAGCTGGAACCGCTACGGCTACCCGATCCCACAAGGCACCGGCACACGAATTCGCGAGATTACAAACCTTCCCTTGATCATATCGGAATTTTCCTTCGCCGCAACGGACAGTGGTCTGGGCTTCAATGTATCAAAAGCGGTGGCAGGTATAATGGTGATTACCCAGCATCAGCGTTCCTTACAATTAAAGGCTTATCTAGCGGAAATGAAGCAAGAGCCGAATCTAGTCGGATATATTTGGTACAAGTACAGTGACAACCCGGTACAAGGCGCTTGGACAGCATCTGGCGAAAATTACAACTGGGGGCTCGTTGATAACATGAATAAGCCCTATTCCGCATTGACTCAGTCATTCAAGAACTTAAACGGCCTATATCACTGACGACATTGTCATGTTTTACCTGGTGTTGTTGTCTACCGCGAGAGGTACCTTTTCCAAATCGTGCATAAGCCCGCGAGCGCGGGCAAACCTGCGCCAACCGAACAGCTGATACCAGTCTGCGCGGCTTAGAACTCATTGGCCCATTGTCGTATGCCGATGGACATAATGCGCCAAGGTTGATCGTATCTGTTGCGAGCGCCCCATCTTTCCTGAGAGCATTTTGCGTGAAATGACCAAGGCTTGACGCTTTGGAGGATCTCGTAATGAACGATAGTGATGATCATCAGCAAGGTAAGCGATCAGCTGGGTAAGCGATCAGCTTTAGTAAATTGGCGCTGTGAGCGAATATCACTCAACTCGCCGAGACGATTGCGGGCTAAATTCGTAACGACGCCTGCGTCTACCAGTAGGATTGCGTTTAGTTAACGAATTTATTGACGGGAAGGCAAGTATACCAAAGACTGACCAAGATACGATATCGACGAAGGCTGCGCCGGCATACCAAATAATCCAGGTGCCCAGTATAATTGGGACGACATTCTTAACGTTTATACTTCGCAGCAGCAGTCCTATAAGACCAGTAAATAGCGCTCCCCCAATTGCACCCATGAAAATCCATTGCCACCAAAATCCGTTCGACATAAGATCACTTGCACGCAAACCCATATACCAAGGAAAACGTGTGTAGCCTCCATTATTAGCCCATACGTCCGCCATTAGGGGGTATGTCGCTTCCGAGTCGCCCACCCCGTAGCCGGCAATAGGTCTACGCACAAGAGCCTGGGCGCCTGCGATTGGGCCAGCTGTAATCCTGCCGAAGAAGCTTCCAGATTTTTGATGTTGCTCAAAAAGATTGGCGGGCATGTTAAGTTGAGCAATTGGAATTGCAATCGCTAAGGTGGAAATCGCCAACGATACTGTGATCCGGGTAAGTGCCTTTTGAGGCCAGAAATAACAAATAGATGCGGCAGCTATGTAGAAGAAGTCCGACACACTGGGAACGAGCGCAAAGGAGACTGCAGCCATTATGCAATACTCTAAGTATGGCCTTGAGCGCTTATCCTTAGACGCCGTGAACAGGGTCAAGATCGACAAGACCGACAAGGTGGCTGCAAGAAAAGAGGGCTCAGACGAAAAAACCTTAGGTCTATAGTGACCATAAATCTCGATATCTCTATTAATGCTTGCGTATATTCCTCTAGGAGTGCCAGCATAAATTAAGTCTGTAATAAATTGGTAGATTGATCGCACCGCGGGTATTAGCTCAATTGCCCCTAGCACGATGAACATGCACCAGAAAGTGAAGAAAAGCCTTTGTGCTTTGTCTTTAGGAATTAGGTGCAGAGTGAGTGCGAAGCCAATCGATGCAGCTATAGATATGCTTAATTGAACAACGCCTTTCGTTAAATTCAAAACGTCTCCACCCATAGCCATATTGATGAAAAGCTCAGCTATCAAGAGGGCGAAAATGGCCCCCATTGCCTTCAGCGTTCTAGAGCCAATTTTCTTTCGGCACAGGAAGAGCATGGACAAGCCTGAGAGCACACTAATGTACATCGGCAGGATTACCGTATTACCAGAATAGAGGGACACTCTGGTCTGGAAGCCGATGATGAAAAGGACTACCAAAATTTGCGCAAGGAGAGGTGTGAAGTCGCGAACTGCCTTACCTGAAGGCGCACTCAGCTCTGAGGTGAGAAGCTTATTTTGGAGCGGCATCATGTAATTCCGTATTCAGTTGCAGCGAGAGCGATTGCTCAGAATTTGATTTGCGAAACATCGATTTTGGCGGCTAAAGCATAAACGATGGAACAAACGCCTGCAACAGTAGCGATTGCTACAAGATTCGGCTTGTATAGGAGTGCCGATGAAGTGAAGTGCTTCTCGGGGCGGTTGGCAAAAGCAGGTATAAGATCCCCGATCACTTTACCTAGTGAAACACCGATTACTGCTCCTACGCCACCAAAAAATAGGCCGATGGTAAAACCTAGAATCGGCGAAATGAAACCGGTTACGACTTGCCCAATAACGTTCATATTGATAGAGCCGGTTCCAAGACCTAAAAAGTAGGCTGGTGCAGCTAAGATATTTACAGTCCATGTTAACGCCAGAAGCGCCGAAAATTCCACGAAGAGGGGGTTATAGTGGCCAGTCCAAACAATCGCAATTATCGGCGAACCTACTGTCACAGCGCACATTATAGGAGCGCTCAATATTGCAGCGACTTTGCATGTCTTCTTGAAAAGCACTGTCAGCCCGCTTGAATCAGTCTCTTTGAGATTTGCAAATGCCGGAACTAAATTTTGAAGTGCTGTGACCGCAATACCTCTGACTTGGTATACCATTCTATAAGCCAGCTCAAACACACCAAGCACAGCGGTACCGCCGATGTGCCCAATTATGATTTTCGTCGTCGGTTCGAACAGAAGATTTGCTATCGTGCCAATTTGCAATTTCGTGCCAAAGCCGAGAAGTTCCTTAAACACGGGCCGTGAGAACTCAAGGGGAACGATCGGCATCGCTCTATGCACACGTGTAATGAAGAACCAGGAAATAGAGATGGCAACGACGTATTGAGCGGTTTGTGCCCAAGCTAGTCCCATCAGCTGAAAGCTCTTGACCAACACCAAGGAGGTAGCCACCTGGACAAGCATGCCAAAAATATTCGAAATTGATCGCAGGTCGGCCCGATGCAACCCAAGCAAGGAAGCCGCCGTTACCGAATTTAAGTTTAACATCCAAAAAGTTAGCAAAGCAAAAGGGATTATTGAACGAGCCAGTTCCAGTTCGCTCCCCGATAGCGCGATCTTTAAGGCAAAATAAATTGGCCAATATGCGATGAGTGTTAGTATGCCCATTATGCCCGCCACAGATATCATGGCAGTTTGCACATACGTTGTTACCGCGTCAGGATTATCTTTCGCAAGCTCTCTAGCCACGAAGCGAGCCAAGCCGGCTGAAATTCCTACATCGGCAAGTCTACCAAAAGCTGTCGTTGCTAAGACTAATGACCAAACGCCTAGCATTTTAACGCCGAGTGATGAAACGACGTTTTTGTAGATAAAAAAGAGCCCTATGCCGTTCAGTACTACCTCAGCAATAGAGAAAATAGTGTTTTTCTTTAGCGATTTAAGGCGGTTCATTGGCTAATCAATCCAATCGATTTATTTTTTTTTATGTTGCTCACAAAGCGACTAGCCATATCTCTAAACGGAACTTCTATCATGTGATACGTAACATGAGAAATCAAGACTACTAATATCAAGAAGAGGCAGAGAAATTGAAAGAATTCTCCGTTCTCCATAAGATTCCATTTCCAGTACAGATGCCCCCACATCGGAACAGCGTCGTACGCCGGCAAGTGTTGCTTCAACTTATAAATGTAGTTGGCGGATGATAGCGCAAGCAATACAATCCAGTGAACCATATATATAGAATAAGATAAATTCCCAAAATAAATAAGGAATTTCATCTTCAAAAATTTGCTCACCAAACCTCTCTCAAAGGCAAATATCAGGACCGCTACTGGGAAAATGATCGGTGCTAAGTACGATATAGCCGTGGTATTACCTTGCATTGTGACCGAAAAATTCAACATGCACACGATTAGTCCGAGAATGCTGAGCTCCGCGATGGCGAACAAAATGGAGGAGGCTTTTCTTAACGCCACTTGATAACGATCATAAATGAAGAAGCAAATAGATCCCATTCCAAAGCCCCAAAGGCAACGGAACGCCCCAAAGTTGGCGGTCAGGTTCATGTGATCATTTGACAATCCGACAGTAAATGCGGCGGAGATAATTGTAATCAGAACTATATATTGTAATTTTGCCCTGCGCATAAACGCAAAAGCGAAAACTATATAGGAACATAATTCGGCGCTAATGCTCCAGCTAGGGAGATTCCACCCACCTGAAAAAAAGCCATATGAATTTGTCAAAAGTAGTACTAGGGAAAATTTCCTTAAATCATAAGTAGTCGGAGAGGCTCCTATTGTATAGGGTGACGGTATATTAAAGTGCTTTACGGTCATGATCAATGCTAAAAGCGCAAACATCAATGCTACGTGAAGGGGCCAAACCCTTCCTATCCGCTTTATGGCATAGGACTTTAAATCGGAGATATTAGCTATCCGATTATTGTAATTGTACGTAATAACAAATCCACTTAATACGAAAAAAAAGTCTACACAAAGATATAATGAATGAAATATCTTCCCGTTAAACTGGTTGTTTGAGAAAAGCAAGAAGTGGTGTACTGCCACCAGGATAGCGCATACGCCTCGCCAAGAATCTAGCGATTTAAAGTGTTCTCTGGCGACTGGTTTGTTGGAAGGCGGCGTCATTTGGGCTGACCGGCGAAGGTTCTGTCGGCCCTCTTAGCAATAGAAAATAAAAATGAGAGCGCCGGAAATTTCCATTTTAGCAGTAGTAGCGTTTGCAGCAAGTTCAATCGCACGACCCGCCAATAGGAAGCGCCCCAACTGCTGTTAGGAAGGCGCTTCTTCAACTCCTTTGAGAAAGGAAGCAAGGGTAGCGCCCAAGACAGGAGCCCGGTCAAATTTTTCTCTCTAACGAAATGCCTATCGTATTTCTCAAAATACTTACCTGGCGCGTGCCCGCTCCGGAGCAGTTGAAATTCGTCAACCTCGAGATGATCACCCTGCAGCATAGATAATGCGACCACCAGCCAGTCATATGCGAACATACTGATTCCTTCGGGATAACTGGCCTGAAGCGCAGCGGTCCTGTAAACTCCATAGAGCCGAGCGCTATCTCGAGGATTGGTAAGATACGTAGAGACGCGGTGATCGGCATTTCCTCTAATAGGAAACGTGCCTCGTGCGGGCCTCTCGCTGCCATCTGGATAGCGAAAAATAACTTTCGTGCAACAGGCGACAGCGTTTGGATGACGGTCGAGTTCCGAAATGCATAGCTCGGCGAATTTCGGTCCCCACACGTCATCGTCAGCAGCCCACATGAAATACTGGGTCTGGGCGGCCATCAGCACGCCACGAAAATTCACGCTCTGTGGAACCGTTTCAGGGTGTCGAACATGCCGAACTCGGGAATCCCTCGATGCATACTCTTCGCAAATCTCACTTGTTCCATCGGTCGAGCCATTGTCGAAGATCAAGAGTTCAAAATCGGTGAAAGACTGAGATAATAGGCTATCGATACAGGTCCTGGCTGACGTTGCACCATTATAAATTATCAGGCCGATTGTAAGTCTTGGAGCCATCTACAAAGCCTCCCTCAAGCTTGTCATGAATTCACTTGCAAAGCTGGATAGAGACTGTTGACCGCGAGCAGAGCTGAATAGGCTGACATAGTCGAAGTCATCACCAACGGTGCGACCGTCAGGTGTAACCCGCTCAATTTCGCAGTCCAGTCCATAGCGCTCCTTAACTGAGGCAGCACAAAGTTGCGCAAATTGGTAGACTGAGCACGAGGTGCTGCCCGTAGGATTGACAGCGGCAAAGCCAAGCTTCGGTTTTTTGAGCCAGCTTAAAATTACGCTTGCAATGTCTTCGGTGCCGACAAAGTTGCGTCGCTGTTCGCCCGTTGAACGAATCGTAATTTTTTGGTGCATCGCCGCATCTCTCGGGAAGGAGAACGGAATTAAGCCCCATCTGCGGAAAGCTCCTGGTGACTCTAGGTGTCCGAAAACTGCACAAGGACGTACGGCGAGTACGGAGGCTGTCGTATTCGCTTTGCGGCGAAATACTTGCTCGGTTGCAAAATGAGCGATGGCATAATCGGAAATAGGGTTAACCGGCGTGCTCTCATCTACGTGCCCAATCATTGGACCGTAGACATGAGCTGAAGAAATATAAACGAACTTCTTCGCGCCGGCACGGGCCGCGGCCTCGACCAGACTGTTTGCCCCCAAGACAGCCATGGAGAAGGCCTGTTCCGGATTCTCTTTGAAGTCCTCGTCCACCACGCCAGCACAGTGAATTAACGTATCGACTCGTTCGATGTCCAAATTAGCAAAGCTGTCCGGCTTTGATAGGTCCGCTAAAATGTCATTCCTATTGTTCCGTCCAATAGTTGTGACGTCGTATTCTGCTTCTACCTTGTTAAAAACAGCTGAGCCGATCAGGCCGGTCGCGCCTGACAGGAGTATTTTCTCCTTCATGGGGTTTCCTTACCTAGATGAAACCCCGTCTCAAAATCACGGGCGCTAGCGTCTTTTTCGGAAATCATGACGGGTTCGAAGGGCCAATCAATGGAAAATTTCGGATCATTCCACCGGACTGATCGTTCATTCGTAGCACTGTAGGTGTTGCTGACGAAGTACATCATTTCAACGTCATCGGTTAAGGCTTGAAAGCCATGAGCAAAGCCGCGTGGGACATACATCATTTTTCTGTTTTGGTCAGAAAGTTCAGCCCCAAACCATTTTCCAAATGTTTCTGAGTCTTGCCTTAGGTCTAGTATAACGTCAAAAAGAGATCCGCGAATACATTTAATTACTTTAACTTCTGCAGAGTCTCCCAGTTGATAGTGCATTCCACGAAGGGTGTGTTTCTTCTGTGTAAATGAGGTGTTGAATTGAACGTAATGTGTTTCTAAGCCATGTGTTGAAAATTCATTTTCGCAATAAACACGAGAAAAGAAGCCGCGCTCATCAGCACGGGGTTCAAGCTCTATTGTGTAGGCGCCTTCGAGTGGAGTAGGATTGTATTTCATTTCTTCACCTACAATTATGACAGTGCTTCGTATGCGGAAATTTGCTCTTCCGTGAATGAAACCATGTCCTGACCTTGATGCATCCTGAGGTACCAGTCGGCTGTCCACTGGATCGCTTCACGTCCGGTTAATTGAGGCCGCCAGCCGATAGTTTCGGCAGCCAACGATGCGTCTAGAGCCAGAAGCTTCATCTCTACAGGTTGATACCCTTCTGCCTGCCGCCAGGAGTCTGATATCCCCAGCTTTCCAGCCATAATCTCGGTTACGGCTTGCACGGTGAGTGGATGATCGGCAACTGGAGCAAAGTTTAGAGCTTTGGGCAAATCGTTTCGACCTTTTTTGCAGAGTTGCTCTACAAATGTAAGGTAGCCGGATAGTGGGTCTAGGGCATGTTGCCAAGGACGTGTGCTGAGCGGGTTTCGCAAGACGAGTTGGTCGCCGCTTTGGAGTGATCGCCACATATCAGGAACTAGGCGATCTTCCGACCAGTCGCCTCCGCCAACGACATTCCCTGCGCGAGCTGTCGCGGTTGCAATTCCGGCATCCGAAAAAAAGCTTTGATCATAGCAAGAGACGACCTCTTCACACGCTGCTTTTGAGCTTGAATATGGATCGTGCCCCCCTAACGGGTCGCTTTCAATGAAAATATGTCCAGTGTCATCGTTTTTATAAACCTTGTCAGTTGTCACCACTAGAATGGCTTTTAGGTTCGGTGCCTTCCTGAGAGCCTCTAACACATTCAATGTACCCATTACGTTGGTTGCGTAGGTCGCTGCCGGTTCGCGATACGATCTCCGGACCAAGGGCTGCGCAGCCATGTGGATGGCTACCGTGGGGTTAGCGTTCAACACTGCAGCTTCGACGGCGTCGACGTCGCGAATGTCTCCTATTGTAGAAGTCACGCTCGGTAGTGGGCCTAAGACCGAGAAAAGGCTAGGAGTTGTTTCCGGCTCTAGTGAAAATCCGTAAATCTCCGCACCTAACTGCGAGAGCCACTTCGTCATCCAGCTTCCCTTGAAGCCGGTGTGACCTGTCAGGAAGACTCGTTGTTGCGCCCAAAAAGTCCGATCCAATTTACCCATCTTACCACACCTTCCATGGCGCTTTGTCATCCTGCCAAAGCTTGTCAAGATACTGCTTGTCTCTAAGAGTATCCATTGGTTGCCAGAAGCCATTGTGCTCAAAAGACGCTAGCTGCCCGTCGCGGGCCAATCCTTCCAAAGGTTCCTTTTCCCAAACTGTCTCGTCCTCAGCAATCCTGTCAATTACACGAGGATGCAGTACAAAGAAGCCGCCATTAATTTGCGCATTGTCTCCTGCCGGCTTTTCCGTGAATTGGACAACACGGTCGCCTTCAATAACTGTCGCGCCAAATCGACCTGCCGGGCGGACCGCCGTTAATGTAGCGTCGAGGCCATGACCGTTATGAAAATCGATAAGCTTTGAGATGTCGATATCGGCGACCCCATCTCCGTAGGTCATGCAAAACGGCTCGTCAGCGGGCAGATAATCGCGAACACGCTTCAGGCGCCCGCCGGTCATAGTTTCCGCACCTGTGTCGACCAGGAATATTTTCCATGGCGGCAATTTATCGTCCCCAAGGAATGAAACCGATTTTTCCTTTATGTCTACGCAGATGCTGGATTGATGGAGTGCGTAGTTCGCGAAGTATTCTTTGATGTAGTAGCCTTTGTACCCAAGGCAAATCACAAACTCATTGATCCCGTGTTGGGAGTAGATGTTTAGAATGTGCCACAGAATCGGGTATCCACCCACCTCGACCATCGGCTTTGGCCGAACTGAAGTTTCCTCGGCTAGACGTGTTCCAAGGCCACCGGCCAGAATTACTGCACGCATTAATTAACCCCTTCGTAAATTGCGATTATATTGGATGTGCCAAATCGAGTGCTTGTTGAAGTTTGCGGTTGTGAACGACCTGGTCTAACTCGGCTCTGCGGTCTTCGAAAGCTTGGCGATGCTAGGGCATTCAAACCTGCGAAGTCATCATTGCTCTTGACAACAAGGCCGGCCAACGCGGGCAGGTGATGGGCGGACAAGAAGCCGCGCCTGGCATGTCTGGGAAGCCCACTCACCGATCCTTGCAATATCAGCATCCGGGGACGCTTAAACATATATGTCAGCAGGCGAACTTTAAGATCACCTCCCACCAAACCATCCACAACACCGGCTCTGCATCTAGCGAGGAGGGCTTGTATGTCTTCCACGTGCCTACGTAGGTTCGCTTTAGGATACTTGACAGAAATGAAGTCTCGTAGAGTAGCGCTCATGGAGGCGGTAATTTTAATTTTGTTACGGTAGCGGAGAAGCTGGTCATAAGACAACTCAAACCAATCCTTCAGTATTTGCTGCGTCTGAAGGGGCGCTCGACCGCCCAAAGCCGCTATCCGGCGGGACGTTGTGGCTCCGATTTCACGTTCCGTCATGTGGGGCTCACCATAAGCCGGCAGAAAAGGAAAGATTTTTGTTAGATAGCGAGTATGGGGGCTATTAGCGCGGCCAGAGGACATGACTTTAACATCGGAAACTAGCGTGTTCATCTAGACTTCGCCGGATTCCAAATGGTAAATGTTTGCCCACGCATTGCTTTAAAGACGCCGACAAGTGTAGCTACGAGCGCCATTGCTACCTCAATGGCTGCGGCAAGTGGGCCACGCGTGGCCTTCATGCCGATCATGACGGTAAACACGAGTAGAAGTGCAATTCCAATACCCAGCATTGTGTAGATTTTTAATGCTGTTAGGACGGCGCTAAAGACACCCAAAATTAAAAAAAGCCCGCCAAACCATCTAATCATTTTTCTAGAAGCATACTTAAATTTATCAGCAGCAGCCATTTTCTTAAGCTGTGGACGCATTACCAAATGTGTATGAAAGGCGCGCGTTGATATTCGCATTTTACGAGCGAATTCCTCCCCCCGCTTTGCGACCAAAGCCTCGAAAGCAATCACATCTTCGGCTTTAATCAATCGATGCCCACTGAAAACGGCAGCCATTGAGACGGTTAAATCGTCTAAGACAGTATCTGGAAATTCCGGATAAAGCTCACGTCTAAGGGAAAAAATGGAACCATCGGCCCCCATCACATTGCCAGTTCGCGACTCTTCCTTTTTAAGATGCTCTTCTAACTTCCAGTATAGGGACCCGATTTCTGCGGTCGAAGATTGACCTTCTCCATAGTATCGGAGAGATCCGCATACACCTCCAACTGTAGGGTCTGCATAATACTGCATTAGCCGAGCAATAGCATCTTCTCTCAAAGTCACGTTTGCGTCGGTAAAGACAATTATGTCTCCTTGCGACATCCGAGCTAAGATCTTCATGCCGTAGGCTTTTCCGTTTCTTCCAGCACCACGTACCAATGTAACCAGGTCCGGACGCGCTGCGATAAGCTCAGCGGTATTATCTTTAGAGCCATCATCGAATGCCAGCACTTGGAGCTGTGGATGCCTTTTTTTCAGCATTTCGATGTTGGCCAGTTTCTGCGCAATCGAGCGCTCTTCATTAAAAGCACAAAAAACTAGCGTCACCTGACAGTTGTATGCTGCGTCAGTGGCAACCGGCTTACTGGGCAGGAGATGCAGTACTATCGGGTATATTGCGTATGGATACACAATTAACAACGCGCAACAAAATGTTACAGCAATTGCGATATTTATAAACACCAAGACACCATGTAAGTTAAGTTGTAATTTAGGTAATTCAGTCCACAATTAAGCTTTGCTAAGTTGCCGTGCTAGTGGCAAAACCCAATTTGCTACAGGACTTCATTATGGCGCAAGTAGTTTAAGCGATGCGCTCTGTTTCTATTGTTTCAATGCCATATGTCAATCATTTCCAAATATTCCCGAAATGGGAACGCCCAACTCGCGGGTTATAGCCATCTGTGGAGCCCACTGGCTATAAAAAATAACCCTACATTTGATCAGAAGTGTGACATGCGGCCTATTGAAACTCTATAGGTCTTTCCGTTAGTCCATTTCACGAGCGATTGTGCACCGCAACCGAAGCGCTGTCGAGAGAGAAATTTCTTTTTTTAGTAATCGCGTCGGTTTTAAGATGAAACAGTCACTCAACTGAGCTCGATGCTATATGGCTGCAAAGCGGGCCGATGGCTTATGCTTGTAGCGCGTCAATCAGGATGAGAGGACGTATTGCCTCACCAGATTATGCTCCCCAACTCTGTCTAAGTTACCTCAGAATAATGTTCCTTTACGACACCATATAAAGCCTAACCAACACGGTGTTCACATGTGGGGCCATTTTGGTGCTAGGTGCGCGTCGCGATTAAGCTGCGCCGCGCCCCGGCCACCAAAATCTGCTGGGTGAATGCTGTAGTCATTTCGCATCAATCTGCGACATCGTTACCTGGACTGTCACCAAAGACCATCAGGTGAGCCCGCTGGCTACGCCAGACCTTCAATCGGCGCTGCAATTTACGTAAGAGCTTGTTCGGGTATTTTTCGGGCACCTCGGTCTGTAATTTGTCGAGTGGCTCGGGAGACGTCTTCCAGGGATCAGCGTCAAACGACGCCTTCAGTAACTCAGTAACAGCTGCAAGTGGATCTGGCCGACGTCGCCCTCTCGATTTAGGGGGCTTAGCCCCGGCTTGGTTACGCTGAATTGGACCGGTTAGGGCTTTTCGCGGCGTCCAGCTCATCGACTGAATCTTTGCTCTGGCATAGCCGAGCCAATACTCACAATCTATGCTGCGGCGCATCAATTTCATTTACAAATTAGAATTCGGTGCGCTATGCTCATGTCAGCGTTAGGAGCTTGTGATCTAGCGGGATGGTCAGCTGCGGTAGTTTGATTGGAAACTACCAATCTTATGATCTGGTTGCGTTTCAATATTTACATGGTCTTGCTCTTCTTGGGCGCATAATAACCTTACTAACGTCAAGTTACGTCCTGATAATTTGATCGCATGTTTCCTAATGTTACCGACATCTTTTTAAAGATTTATTGTGCAATTGTGCTTGTGTACACATATGTTATTTTCTTTTTTCTTTTGATGTCGTTAAATTCATCCTTGGTTATATTGAGGTCTCGGCGTTATGTTAAAGCCACGCTCGTATTTGCAGCCTATCGTCAAAAAACGTCTATGCCTGCAAAATTGGCAAATATAGAGTTGCTGAAGGCAAGGCATCTGCACCTTCAGGTTCTAGCCTTCGATGATGGGTTGGCTGAGTGTTAAAATTTGGTCACGCCTATTCACGGAGGGCGAAAATGAAAAGCACCAAAAATACTTTTAGAAAAATTATTCGCTGGTTTGCCGGACTGTTTCTCATTATTGGAGCGATTAACGGCCTGTTGGTTGTATTTCAGCTTTCTGTGCCCATTGGCCTGGCGGCTACATTTTTGCTGGCGGCATGTTTAATGCGGGGCAAATTGATCGGTACGGCGCTTGCTGGCGCTCTTATTGAAGTAATTGTCGGACTAGTTGCTGCCTTGGCGGGGGTGGTTAGGGCGATGTGTGTGCAAAGGTTCTTCGTCTGGAATCTGGTCAAATCGAGATAGGTCATGCAATCAATTCATCATAACTTTCAAGAAGCAGATCTGGCAGATGCGAAAGTATTGTATCTCACAAAGCTCATGCCATATGGGCGGGCGATGGCCGGCGACGCCGTATATTCTAGAGGCATCATTGAGGCGCTCTCCACCCTTGCGCGTGTCGAAGTGCTATGCGCCTCTAGTACCGAAGGCCTGAATGCTTTTGGGAAAGCGAAATGGCATATTGGCGGTTCTGTACGTAAGGGCCGGGCGGGATCTGTGTTTTCAAGTTTGCCAAATGTTGCTTGGAAGGGTAGAACCAATGGTTATCACAAAAATTTGGACGCTCTGCTGCGCCAAGACTGGGATATTATAGTTCTGGATAATTTGGGCTCTGTACATTGTCTTCCCAAGTGCTTGAAATATAAACTAATCCATCCAGATGTACGACTTGTCTATATTTCTCATGAATATGAATATCTTACTCGGCGACAAAAATATAAAAGTTATAAACTAAGCCCGCTTGTTACTTTCGCCGCCAAAATAGACGAACTGAAAGTAAAAAGGGCAGAGTTACAGCTGTTAAAATCTGTCGATCTCGTTACGGTAATAAACGAAGGGGACAAAGCGACCTTTGAGTCGCTATCACCACACGTCCCTTATTACTTATTTCCTCCAGGGTATAGTGAGCGAGTAGTCGAGGCGCGGTGCATCGATTCGACTACTCCGAGGCAGGTGTTGCTTTTTGGAGGAAGAGAATCTGAACAGAAGCGGCAGATTTTAAGGGATTGGCTTGAAATTGCGTGCGCCCCCCTTCGTCAAATGGGCATTTCAATTGTTGTTGCAGGAGCGATGGACTCTGCCTTAAGAGAGCATATTGAGCGAGCTCACCCTGAGGTTATTGTGAGGGGGTACGTAAGTGATATCGAGGCGCTGATGGCGGAATGCCGAATTGGTATTATCGCCGACACTGTCGGTGGTGGCTTCAAATTAAGGCTACTGTCATATGTTTTTCACCGGCTCCCCATAATGGGGGTGACCGGTGCCGTCAGTGGATTGCCAACGCCTGCAGGGTTGGGTTATTTGGAAGCCTCAAATCTTGTCTCACTGACCGACTTGATAATCGAACATATTGATAATTCTGATTACTTAAACGGGATGCAAAAAAAGGCGTTCGACGATTGTCTGGGCAAGTTTGATGCGATAAGCGCGGCCAATGGTTTACTCAAAAGACTGTTGTAAAAATTGAGCAGCTTTCGTTTAAAATTTTGAAGGGTAGGGCGGTGCACAACTTGCAAGCGTGCAATTGAGATAAATTTCCGTTTATGGAGCATATGATGCGTGGCGACTTGGGTGTCTGGTCGTCGATGCCACGCTGACCCATGCAAGCGGAACCGCGGAGCGCGAGGCCGCACTGGATGCTTGGCCGCATGGAGGGGCGTCATCGCATCACATTGGCTGCTGAAAAGGCCTCATCACAGCTCATCTTCGAACCGTCTAGCGAGTCGCCCGTGAACAATTCAGTTTTTGAACTCAAGCGGCAAGTTGGCTGTAGTCCGCATAGTTTTTTGTCTTCGTGACCGCCATGGACAGGGCCATGACGAAGGCACAAAAACTCTTCAGCCAGTTCAAGAGGAGACGGATGTTATGGCCGGCGGCCACCAGGAGGACATTGACCGCATCGCCATGTGCTCCGGCAAGCCAGTTCCGCTCGAGTTTTCCATCGGCTTTCATGTGCCCGATGACAGGCTCGATGGCACTTCTGCGTTTCAGTTCGCGTTTGATA
>NZ_AQWM01000020.1 GCF_000376105.1 Asticcacaulis benevestitus DSM 16100 = ATCC BAA-896 | reverse complement strand
AGCTTAGCGCCACGCAGCGGCGCAACGCCTTTGGGAAAGAGAACGAAAGGAGTCCGGTGATGACAGCCGCCGCGTGATCGCCAAGGCCACGCCGATCTACACCACCCCCGAAATCCTCCACCTGTTCGCCAGGCTTATGCCCTCCAAGGCCTTAACGTCGACATTTATCCTTGCATGGTCACGATGGCGACGGCGCCATCAAGTCATTGCCGCTACAGCCCATCGAAAAATCCGACATTATGCGCAACTGTAGTACTAGGGTGTAGAGATCGATGACGAGATCGAGCTTGCGCAGGCGCGGCTTCTTTTCCTGCAGCGCCAGTCCGGCCTGCCAAAGGCGTTCCTGCTGGATGGCGGACACGGTCTCGATCGCCTCTTCGTGACTGCGGCGCTGTTTGACCTCGACCATGGCCAGTTGTGTGCCCTTCTGTGCCAGAATATCGATCTCGCCCTGCGGCATTTTCAGACGAAAACCGAGGATGCGGTAGCCTTTCATCATCAGGTGCACGAGCGCGATATATTCGGCCAGGTGACCGCGTTTATGCGCCTGTGCCCCCCGAAGCGCCCTATCCACGATCTTTGCTCTTCATCTCCAGCGCCATCTGGTAGATCATTTTGCGCGGCAGGCCGAACATGGCCGAAAGCTGGCGCGCGGCATCGGCCGGCGCATATTGCTCCAAAGCCAGTTTCAGCGCTTCCTCCAGATTGTCGGCGGAAGGGACAGCCTCCGTCGGCGGGGCGATGACCAGCACGATCTCGCCTTTCGGCTCGGCCAGCGCCGGATCCGCGACCAGTTCTGAAAGCGTGCCGCGATGGGCGGTCTCGTAAAGCTTGGTCAGTTCGCGGCAGACACATGCCTCGCGGTCACCCAGCACGCTCAGGATATCGGTCAGGGACTCATGCAGGCGCGGACCGGTCTCGAACATGACGAGCGTGGCCGGATTGGTGGTGAATGCGCTTAAGAAGGTTTTTCGCGCCGCCGACTTGTTGGGCAGGAAACCCGCGAAGAGAAAACGGTCGGTCGGCAGACCAGAGAGACAAAGTGCCGCCAGCACCGCCGAGGCGCCGGGGATCGGGTGGACCTTGGCGCCGGCCTTCTGCGCTTCGCTAACCAGCCGGAAGCCGGGATCGTTGATCAGGGGCGTGCCGGCGTCGGAGACCTGGGCGATGATCTGGCCATCGGCGAGGCGTTGCAGGATTTCCGGCAGGATCTTGTCGCCGGCATGATCGTCATAGCGCAGCAGCTTTTTCTTGAGGTCGTAGGCGGCCAGCAGCTTGCCGGCGACACGCGTATCCTCGGCCAGCACCACATCGGCGGCGCGCAGCACATCGAGCGCGCGCAGGGTGATATCGCGCAGATTGCCGATCGGCGTGGCGACGATATAGAGGCCGGGAGACACGGCGCGCGGTGGCGGGGCGAAGAGAGATTCGGGCATATGTATTTACCTATTCCTGCCGCAGGATGAGTCCGAAATCATTGTCATCCTCTTCCTGAATAGGCGTGATAGTGAAGACAGCGGCAGGATACTTCGCTGCAATTTGATAGGTCCAGATCGACCTTGTGGTGTTCAGAATTTCAATCGCTGAATCTTCATGGAAAGACCATTCTGAGCCTACAACCTCGTCTATATAGGACTCTATCAGAAAAATATTGATCCATTTCTGAGCTTCGGACGGAGAGCTGTATCCGGTGATTTTAGTTTTGAGATCGGATAAGCTTTCCTCCGGTCCTCTCAAAAACAATCGACCATCGATATCAACAATATCGGTGGTGACCCGTGTGAGGAATTGGTTCAATAACCAAAGTGGTGTCGAAGTGTCGGACATAGGATCAGCTTAGCAGTTCAAACAACAGCCGGTCCAGCACAACCCGGCCCTTGGGCGTGGCGCGCAGGCGATCCGGTGTCAGGTCCATAAAGCCCTGTTCGATCAGGGGGGCGGCTTTTTCGCGGATCGGCAAGGTTGGCAGGCGGTTGAGCGCCACACCTTCGGCCAGTCGCAGACCCAGCATCAGGGCTTCCTCTTCGGCTTCCAGAGGGCTTAAGGCTTCGGATTCGATCGGATTATCAGTGGCGGTATAGGCTTTAAGGTCGCGGTTGGCGATGGTGGCATGGCGGGAGCCATCGCGGGTTAGCCTTCCGTGAGCGCCGGGGCCGATGCCCATATAGTCGACGCCTTCCCAGATCAGAATATTGTGCGCCGAGCGGGCGGCTTTTCCGCGTGCGTGATTGGAGACCTCGTAAGCCTCGAAAGCCAGCGATTCCAGTACATTGAGTGTGCGGAAATAGAAGCTCTCGGCCAGCTCTTCTTCCGGCGGCGACCACAGCTTACGTTTGACGGCGCGGCCAAACGGCGTGGTCTGCTCGATGGTGAGCTGATAGGGCGAGATATGCTCGATGCCGAGCGCCGCGGCGGCGCGAAGTTCGCTTTCCCAGCCGTCTAAGGTCTGATCGGGCAGGGCGTAGATAAGGTCGAGCGAGACGCGCCCGAAGACCTTTTGTGCCGTTTCGATGCCGCGAATGGCCTCAGTGGCGGAATGGTTGCGGCCAAGGAATTTCAGCGCCTGGTCATCGAGCGATTGCACGCCCAGCGACAAGCGGTTGATACCGGCGGCGCGGAAGCCTTCGTAGCGCGAAATCTCGGCGTCGGTCGGGTTGGCTTCGAGGGTGATTTCAATATCATCCGTGTGCGGAAAAAGGTATTTCGCCTGTACAATGAGCTCGGATACCCAGTCCGGCGGCAGTAGTGACGGGGTGCCGCCGCCGAAAAACACGCTGGCCAGTTGGCGCGGGCCAAGGCCTTCGGCCTGTGTTTGCATGTCACGCAGGATGGCGTCGAACAGGCCGCGTTGCGAAGCTTGTCCACGGTCGCGCGTGACGTTGAAATCGCAATAGGGGCAGATACGCGAACAATAGGGCCAGTGGATATAGAGGCTTAAAGGCTTTGCCCCCTCCGGCGCGACTGCGCGCGCCACCTCCCCATTGCATGGGGAGGAGATCAAAAGAGCGCCGCCCGAAGTTGTTCGAAGGCGAGATGGCGGTGGCTGATGCGGTCTTTCGCGTCCGGGTCCATTTCGGCGAAGGTGATGTCATAGCCGTTGGGCTGGAAGATCGGATCGTAGCCGAAGCCCTTGTCGCCACGGCGAGGGAAGATGATCCGGCCGTCGACGCGGCCCTCGAACACCACGGCATGACCTTCCGGCCAGGCCACTGACAGGGCGCAGGTGAACCAGGCGTTGAGGCTATCCTTGCCCTCTGTTTCGCGGGCAATGCGCATCTTGTGCTCGATCACCTCTATGGCGCGGTCGAAATCCTTGTTCGGACCGGCCCAGCGCGCGCTGTAGATGCCAGGATCGCCATCGAGCGCCTCAATGCTCAGGCCGGAATCGTCGGCCAGTGCCACGATGCCGGCGCTCATGGCGGCATGACGCGCTTTCAGGATGGCGTTGCCGATAAAGCTGACCTCGGTTTCGGGCGGCTCGGCCAGACCAAGTGAGCCGGCGGTGATCACTTCGTAGCGGCCTTCCAGCATGGCGGAAATCTCGACCGCCTTGCCGGGATTGTGCGTGGCGGCGATCAGTCGGGCGCCGGGGATCAGTTGCAGGCTCATGGATATCTCTCTCGTTGTGAGCGCCTTGTAGCCGATCCTGATCACCTTACAAATAGGTCACTTGTGTTTCAGGTGATTGTTGTGACAGGATATTACTTCTTTTCGCTCAATCGCCGCGAGGCTCCTCGCATAAGCTCGGGCGCATGGTCATGCTTGCCAAAATGCGCGTTACGCATTTTGGAGTTTAGGAAACCTCAGATGCGCCTGCTTGGTCCGCGCTCCATATCCAGCCTGCTCAAAACGGCGATCGATGTCGTCTATTATGGCCTCTATAGCCTGATTTTCGTGGTGGTCGTGGCGGCGGTGTGCCTGTTGTCGGTGCCCAACCTGGCGTCGGAATCGGTGCGGCGCTTTCATATCGCCGGGGATCTGTCGGCCGGGTCTCTGACCGTCATGTTTGTGGCGTTTGGTTTGTCGCTGGCGGGCTACCTCGTCATCATGCACTGGACACGCAAAATCTTCCAGACCCTGGCGGAAGGCGATGTCTTCCATCCGGACAACACCATCCGCCTGCGCTGGATCGGCTTCGGGCTGGGGGCGATGGAGATTTTCAGCTATGCGGTGCGGGCCGGCGCTTCGGGCATCCTGCATGTCCATTTCGAGCCGATCTATGGCTTGCGCGCCGTGACGACATGGTTCGCCGTGCTGGTGGTGTTCGTGCTGGCCGAGGTTTTTAAGGAAGGCGCGCGGTTGCGGCAGGAAGTGGACCACACGATATGATAAAACTGAAGCTGGCCGAAGTGCTGGCGCGCAAACGTTTGTCGATTGTAGAGTTGTCGGATCGGACGGGGATTACCGTGCGCGATCTCGAAGTGCTCCGCGACCAGAAGGCGCTGGCCTTGCGCTTGAAGACGCTTGATTGCCTGTGCCGTTCGCTCGGTTGTCAGCCGGGTGAACTGATCGAATATGTGATGGACGAGAGTTAGGCAGTCAGAAGGTTTATCCACAGATTGCACAGATTATCACAGATTAAGTAAAGAAGCTTCGTGGCTCCATTTGCGCCTTAATACAGGCAAGACGTACCGGTTTTAAGACAGGCCGCTGACACTCATCATCTGTGTTAATCTGTGCAATCTGTGGATAGACCCTTAAGAATAGTCTGCCCTACATGGCCAAAGTTACTTCGCTGCCAAAGCCGCGTTCTGGAGCTCGAACAGTTCCTTCGCGCCCTTGATGCCGAGATCGTAGAGGTTGTTGAATTCAGTCCGCGAGAAGCCGCGCTTTTCGCCGGTGGCCTGGATCTCGACCGCGTCCAGATTGCCGGTGATGACGAAGTTGGCGTCCGTCTCGGCGTTTGAGTCTTCGTCATAATCGAGATCGAGCACCGGCGTGCCTTCGAAAATGCCGCAGGAAATGGCAGCGACCTGATCGATGATCGGCGACTTTTCAATGATCTTGTCGGCCACCAGCTTGTTGCAGGCCATGGAAAGCGCCACCCAGGCGCCGGTGATCGAGGCGGTGCGGGTGCCGCCATCGGCTTGCAGCACGTCGCAATCAAGGGTGATCTGGCGTTCGCCCAGCGCCTTGAGGTCGATAATGGCGCGCATCGAGCGGCCGATCAGGCGCTGGATTTCCTGCGTGCGGCCCGATTGCTTGCCGGCGGCGGCTTCGCGGCGCGAACGGGTGTGGGTGGAGCGCGGCAACATGCCGTATTCGGCCGTCACCCAGCCCTGGCCCTTGCCCTTGAGGAAGCCCGGCACGCCTTGTTCGAGCGAGGCGGTGACCAGCACCTTGGTGTGACCGAAGGTGACGAGGCACGAGCCCTCGGCATAGCGTGTCACGCCGGTTTCCAGTGTCACGACACGCATCTGGTCGGTCTGGCGGTTGGATGGACGGATGGTTTTCAGTGCCGACAAGGCATCGAAGTGGGACATGGCAAGCCTCATGATACAGAAGGGCTTTGCCGTACAGGAAAGCGGTCTTCAGGGAAACGCCCTAACGACAATAATTCATAAAATTTGGATTCGGGTTATTTTTTCTTTTCTGTGGGCGGCGGTGGATAAGGCACGGGTATGGCCGTCTTGCAGGAAGGCGTGGCGCAGACATAAGGCTGCCCCTTGTAAACGCCGGACGTCTGGCCCGGCGGAATCACCTTCTTGGCCGGCATGCTGCCGGCCATTGGATCCTTATTGCGGCCGTTCGATGGGAAGTCGCTCTGGCGGCTTTCTCCAGGAGGCACTGGTGAAGACGCAGCGCTAAGGTCAACGCAGGCCGTGAGGCCGGTTAAGGTCAGAAGACCTGCAATATGAAGTAATCGTTTCATCAGCTTTCACCTAACTGGCCAGTTCCCTCTCTAAGGGTGTGTGGGTGTTGTAAACCGGCATAGACGTCTTGCACTTTTTATCGACACACACAAAACCGCGATTGTCATCATTATGTGAAAGCCATGGGCGCGTGGCGGGACGGATCAGGCCGGGCGTCGGATCGATGGCGGCCGTTTGCCGGACATCCTGAAGCGGGGCGTAAGTCTCAGGATCGCGCGGCTTGTCTGGTGTTTGCAGCGCTTCGGCGACAGCCGGTGCGGCGGGCGCCTTATAGGTATAGTCCTTGGCGCCGGCGGCGGTGGCCAGTCCAGACAAACCGAGTCCGGCCAGAAGCAGAACGGACACGATGGATAGAGCGCGCATGACAGCCTCCCGATAGGTGTATTCGACAGATTTCGCCGACTTTGTGGCGCAATTGTGGCGGGCTTTTACCCTTGGCGCTCGGGCTAAAGCTTTGCTACACTGACGGATGATGAAACTGCCTCCCCACATGACTGGCCTGCTCAATTCCGGCGCTTCTTTGAGCGAAATGGATCAGCGCGCGCGTGATATTTTCCGCCATGTGGTCGAGACCTATCTGGAGACTGGTGAGCCGGTCGGTTCGCGCACGGTATCGCGCAATGGCGTGCATCTGTCGCCAGCCTCGATCCGCAACACCATGCAGGACCTGGCGCACCTGGGTCTGCTGTCGGCGCCGCATACCTCGTCCGGCCGGATGCCGACCCATCAGGGGCTGCGCCTGTTCGTCGATGGCCTGCTGGAGATCGGCGATATCGGCGAAGATGCCAAACGCGATATCGAGGCCCGCCTGACCGGCAAGGGGCAAACCTTCGATCAGGCGCTGCACGCTGCCTCGAACCTGCTCTCCGGTCTGGCCGGTGGCGCCGGCGTGGTGATGACGCCGTCGTTTGAGGCGGGGGTCAAGCACGTCGAGTTTATCTCTTTGAGCGCCGAGCAGGCCCTGACCGTGCTGGTGTTCGACGACGGCCGGGTGGAAAACCGCCTGATGCCTCTGGCGCCGGGCATGACGCCGTCGGTGCTGAGCGAAGCGTCGAACTATCTTAACACCCACCTCAAGGGTCGCACGCTTTCCGAGGCGCGTCTGGAGTTGAAGTCCGAACTGGACAGCGAACGGCGCAAGCTGGATGAGGCGGCGGCCACCCTGATCGAGAACGGCCTGGCCATGTGGTCGGGCGGCGACAAGGAGAAGCGCGCCCTGATCGTAAGGGGCCGCGCCAATCTGGTGGAGCAGACCCAGAGCCTCGAAGATCTGGAGCGTGTGCGTTCGCTGTTCGAGGATCTGGAGCAGAAGGAAGAGCTGATCGACCTGCTCGATGATGTGAAGGATGCCCAAGGGGTGCGAATTTTCATCGGATCGGAGTCGAAACTGTTTTCTTTGTCGGGCTCGGCTGTTATTGCAGCCCCCTATATGGTGTCCCCGCAAAAGGGCGCGGCGAAAGTCATGGGTGCGATCGGTGTGATCGGGCCCGCCCGGTTGAATTACGCCCGCATCATCCCACTTGTGGACTACACCGCCCGAATTCTGGGTCGCCTGCTTGAGTAAGGGGTGGCCCGATATGTTTAAGAGGACGACGAGATGAGTGACGAGATCGAAAACGATGGTAACGAACTTGAGCAGGACGCGACCGAACTGCTCAATGCCGAGCTGGAAAAGCTGACGGCCGAAAACGCCGCGCTCAAGGAACAGGCGCTGCGCTACGCCGCTGACGCCGAAAACACCAAGCGCCGCGCCGAACGCGAAGGCAATGACGCCCGCGCCTTCGCCATCCAGAAGTTCGCCCAGGGCCTGCTCGGCGTGGCCGACGTGCTGCAACGCGCCCTGTCGTCGGTGCCTGCCGATGTCAGCGATCCGGCCTTCAAGAATTTCATCGCCGGCATCGACATGACCGAGAAGGAACTGGCCGGCGCATTCGAGAAGAACGGTGTCAAGAAGATCGCGCCGATGAAGGGCGACAAGTTCGACCCGCATATGCATCAGGCGGTGATGGAACAGCCCTCGACCGACGTCGAAGGCGGTTGCGTCATCATGGTCATGCAGGCTGGTTACGAGCTGTTCGGCCGCGTGATCCGTCCGGCCATGGTGGCGGTGGCCGCCAAGTCGGCCGCGCAACCCGCGCCGGTCAAGAACGGCTATGACAGTGATGGCGCCGACGCCGGTGACCGCGTCGACACGCAAGCCGAGTAGGATTCCTTCCTTTCAGATGAAGCCCCCGCAGTTCTGCTGCGGGGGCTTTTTTGTGCGCGACTCAAAGGTAAACGACTTTGTTGAGAATCCCCGAACGACACGGAAACGAATCAGCGACGAATCACTGACATCGGCCGGTTTTCACTTTGTTCACGGCTATATGTTGTGGCTTGACAGCGACTTAACCATACGAAGTGTGTGACTTAAGCAAGAGGCCCCACCACCACATCTCACCGCTTCGCGGTTCGTGCGGTCCCCCTCCCCGACTTGTTCGGGGAGGGGGACCGACGCGCCCTTGCGCGTTGGTGGCGGGGCATCTTGCTTCATTCCCGCCTCGCTTGACGTTTGTTGACGCTGTAACTAACACTGGCGGCCTAACTCAAAGGGTTCTCCATGCTGAAACACCGTTTTGTCCTCGCCGCCAGCCTGTTGGCGTTTGTTGCCACTGGCGCATTGGCAGAAACCCCGTGGACGGTGAAACAGGACTGGGTCAGCGCCCATGAAGCCTTTCTCGCCTCTGACGCCCTGCGCGGTCGCGGCAGCGCCACGCATGATGAGGCCGTGGCCGCCGCTTATGTGGCCGCGCAGTTTCAGAGCTATGGCCTCAAGCCCGCACCTGGCATGGACGGCTATATCCAGACCGCCGGTGTCATCAAGCCGAAGATCAGTGGTCCGGCCAGTCTGAAAATCGGCGACGCCACGGCGAACGACGGTCTTCGCCTGATCTATACCTCGGCCAAACCCGTCAGCGGCACGGTGGCGGTGGCCACCAGCGATGATCCGGCCAAGCTGCCGGTCGCCGATATCGTGTTCATCAACGCCATGGGCAAGGCGAGCGCCGGTGGCTGGAGCCGGGCTGCCCTGGCCAAGGGCGCCAAGCTGGTCGTGTTCCGCGATAACGCCGCCTTGCAGGCGCGTTACGGCACCGAAGCCCGCGCGCCGTCTGTCGCCAGCTATCTCGAAGAGTCGCCGCCGAAATCCGGTCTGGCCGATATCGCCATCCTGCCGGCGGAGGCGTTTGATCGTCTCGTCGCCAACAAGGCCACGACCGGCGCGTTGGATCTGGGTGAGGTGACGCTGGAAAAGGCGCTGACGAGCAACGCCATCGCCTATCTGCCGGGGAGCGATCCTTCGGCCGGCGTGATTTTGGTCACCGCGCATCTCGATCACCTCGGCGTGCAGGCCGATGGCACCATCATGCACGGCGCCAATGACGATGCTTCTGGCACGGTGGCGGTTATGGAGGTGGCGCATGCTCTGGCGGCGGCGCCTCAGCCGAAACGCGGCGTGCTGTTCGTCGCCTACGGTTCGGAAGAAATCGGCGGTCTGGGTTCGCATTATTTTGCCGATCATCCGCCGATCCCGCTGGAACAGATCGTCGCCAATCTCGAATTTGAGATGATCGGCGCGCAAGATCCGAAGATGGCTAAGGGCGAGCTGATGATAACCGGCTTCGAGCGTTCCAATCTGGGCGAAACGCTGAAAGCCAAGGGCGCTTTGATCGCGTCCGATCCCTATCCGGAACAGAACTTTTTCGAGCGTTCGGACAACTACTCTCTGGCGCTCAAGGGCATCGTCGCGCACACGATTTCCGGCTGGGCGGTCACCCCGACCTATCACGACAAGACCGATGATATCGCTCATCTCGATCTACCGTTCATGACCGCCGCTATTCAGTCGCTGATCGTGCCGGTGGAATATCTGATCAACAGCGATTTCAAACCCGAATGGAAGCCGGGGGGAAAACCGGGCGCGAAGTAATCATCGGGCCTTCCCTTGGTTTGGTAACGCACACATCTCGCAGCCGGGACGGAGCCTGTTCGTGCTGTGACGTCTGCCCGCAGGGTAAGAAAAAAGCCCCCGCCATCCTTGGAGGACGAGGGCTTGAGTTGGGCCAAAGAGGGTTGAGACTTAATCCTTGACCTTAGTGAAATGCTGGTATGTCGTGGCATTGCGATCCCAAACCTGACGATCACGCACACTGCGCAACAGCTTGACATATTCGGCGTGTGACCAGGCCAGTGGTGTGGCGCTGTCGGTGCCTTCACCGACAGTATAATCATGCGTGGTCTTCGAGCCGACGCCATCATAGACCTGTTCGGGGATCATCAGGCCTTCGTTGGCGAAAAGCTCCATGCCCTTAACATAGGTGCCGCGAACGACGGCGACGTCGGCATCGCTGACGCCGCCGGCTTTCAGGCTGTCCGCAGCCAGTTCGTAATGGCCGCGTTCGCCGGTGAAGATCGGCCAGACGCGGCCGCGCTGATCCGGCGACATCGAGCCGTAATTTCCACCGTTCGTGCCTTCACCATAGCCGTCATTACCGTAACGTCTGAACCCGGGCACAGTCACGCCCGCGCCGGGGAAATGGAAATCGTAACGCACGCGCAGGCTGTCCGGCAGGGTTTGGTCGTCGATCACGGCCAGCGAAGCGGCGATGTCCTTGTCATTGGCTGGCCGCACGCCATAGCGCACCAGCTCCAGGAAGCCAGCATCGACCATCAGGTCGGCACGCAGACCCTTGAGGCCATTGCGATCATCGAGTGTGCCGGGATTATTGGCGTCGTCCGAACGCGAGATGCGCAGGAAATAGCTGGCGGGTTTATTGTCGCCGCGCAGCTTGCCGGTGGTGGTGAAAAGGCGTTGTTCCAGTTTTCCGGAATAATCATCGGCCTTGGCGGCGTAAAGCTTTGCGCTCTCGGCGTCGCCTGCCTGCGTGGCCATATCAGCGGCGGCCACCAGGCCGGCGATCACCGCGGCGGTGGTGGAGGGCGAATGGCCTTCCTGCTCTTCCCAGCGTTCCTGCTGGCTATAGGGCGGGGTGATGGTGGCGTGGTTCCAATCGAGCCCGACCGTGCCGCCATGGCTCAGGAAGTCGGCGGCAGGCTTCAGCATGGTTTGCCACGAGGCCATCAGTTCGGCCTTGGGGATCAGGCCCAGTTGCTCCAGACGGGCGCCGAGCAGGATCGGCATGGCGGTTTGGTCGAGCTGGACGCCGACCCATTCCGGCGTGCCGTCGACATGGGCCTTTTGCAGGAACCAACCGGTGGCGCCAGTATTGCCGGGTGTGCTGGCCTTGACCTGAACGGTCGGCAGGTAACGGAAAGCAGCGACCGGCGTTGCCTTGTCGCCCAGAGCTGCCAGCGCCATCGACACCTGGTAGAAGTCACGTGGCCACACCGCCTTGTAGCCCGTGGCGGAGATATCGGCGGTCACCGTATCGCCCCACGGGTTGCTGAGAGAGGCGATCATAGCGCCGGCGGAGGTGTGGTCTTCCTGCACCTTCAGCATCAGGGCCGAGGCATAGAGCAGCTTGCCGTTGTCTTCCGAGATGGGAATGAGGCTTTTTAGTTCGGAGAGCGAGGCGAGGTAGTCCTCCCAGCCGACTGCCTTGCCCTCGCCGTTGAAGTTGGCCAGCACCTTGGCGTAACCGGTCTTCAGACTGGCGGCGGATTCGGCGGTGGCGGCTTTCGGTGTGGCGCCGAAACCTACGGCCAGATCGACTGTGGTCTGCTTCGTCACGACCGGCAATTGCCCGACCAGCACGATATTGCCCTTGTTGTTAGCAGCACTGGGCAATTCGCCCAGGGTCTGCGAAGCGGTCAGGCTGGCGATGCCATCGCTGACGCCGGTATAGCCGACGGTCGCTTTTTTGAACGGCACGCTGGCCGAAAGATTGAGCGCCACATTCCCCTGCCAGGCTTGCAGGTTGGTGACGTTGGCGTGGCCCAGATCATCGCCGGATGTATTGGCCATCGACGGATCAAGGATGACATAGGGCGTGACCGGGCCTTTCAGCGCCTTGACCGTAACGCGCACCATCAGGGTCTGGCGATCCGGGTCGGTGAAGACGTCCTTGATGATGACGAAGCGGCCCTGCTTATCGGTATTGGTCAGGCGATAGGCGGGCGAGAGCGGCCGGCCGGCCTTGTCGGTGTGGATATAGCTGACATGGCTGATTGTGTCGGTGCGCTCGAAGGCGGTCCAGCCCTTGCCGGTGACGGCGATCTGCAATTCGCGGATCTGCGCCTGATGGATCAGGCCGTACATGGTCTCGGTCACCACGCCCTCGGCCAGCGAGAACCATACCTTTGACACGGTGCCGGTAGTGGCCTTGTCCGAGAACTGGAAATCCTTATAGGCCTCGTAAGCGCTGCCGATGCCCTGCTTACCCGAATAGGCCCAGGGGGAGGGCTTGCCGGGACCATTCGTCGCCTTCGCATCGGCAATCACGGTCGGGTTATGATCGTGCATAGCCTCCTGCGCCAGGGTGGGCAGACCGGCGCTCATGGCCAGCAGACTGACACAGGCGGCCAGAACATGTTTGCGAACGCGGAATTCCATACGCTTCTCCTGCATCCGAAGCGCCGGTGCGGCTCGGATTTTATTGATTATGACCGCTTCGGTGCGGTGCTTGGGGTGATTATGTCAAAGAGCGGGAGTGTCGTCGCGCTGCATACGTATTCACCGCATGAATTTCGTTATGAATACGAATCCACACCTAACTGCAGAGGACATTGCGGCGAAACCCCGCGGCTTGAGCGCAAAAAAAAGCTCTTTGGTCCGTCAGGGCCAAAGAGCAGTTTATGTTGAGAAGATACCGCTTACAAACAGACGCCTGTAATTGGTGTATCCCGATCGCGTCACAACGACCGAAATGGCAGGATGGCGGGCAATGCAAAGACGTCCGGAGACGACCCGATTGACGGCCTGAAGAGAATGTGTAAACGCTTACATTTGCTATCCTATACACACTGTGCACGGGAAAGAGACGCTTAAGTTTACTAAGTTGTCTCAACCTATCGTTTGCCTGGGTGACAGACAATTTGAATACGTATTCAGCCCCTGTTTGCGCCTTTGAATACGTATGCAGGCGCTTCATGGGTCCCGGAGGGCTTTTGCCGGGCGGACAATTGGCTTAAGCCCACAGTATAAAAATTACAGGACAGGAACATCGCCATGCTTTTCAGGTCGCGCCTTATGACCTTCGTTTTCCCCCTGCTCGCAGGTGCCGCTTTGAACGTGGCGCCGGCCCTGGCGCAGGAGACAGCACCGGCCGCCGATGTTTCGCAGGCGTCGCAGGCGGCGCCGAAATTCCAAACGATCGCCAGCGCCGATTCACCCGGCAAGGTTTTGCATGTCGATGTGATGCTGAGCGGTGATGGCAACCTGTCCTATCAGATCACCCGCAACGGCCACACGGTGATCGCGCCGTCGCGGCTGGGCCTCATCCTTGCCAATGTGCCGAAGCTTGATCGTTATTTCGCACTGGAAACCGCCGATGTCAGCGCGCACGATGACACCTGGGAACAGCCGTGGGGCGAGCGCCGTTTCACGCGCAATCACTATAACGAACTGCGCGTCAATGTCGTCCAGAAGACGTGGGACGACCGCAAGATGACCGTGGTTTTCCGCATGTATGACGATGGCTTGGGCTTCCGTTACGAGTTCCCTGACCAGCCGCAACTCCACAAGCTGCAGATCATGGACGAACTGACCGAGTTCGCCGTGGCCGACAAGGCGACCGCCTGGTGGGATGTCGCCGGCGAATGGAACCGCGAAGAATACCTTTATCAAAAGACACCGCTCGATGAGGTCAGCGAAGCCCAGACGCCGATGACCCTCAAGACCGACAAGGGGCTCTATATTTCGTTCCATGAAGCGGCTCTGGTGGACTATGCCGCCATGTGGCTGCGCCGCGTTGATGGCCAGCGCCTGAAAACGCGCCTTGCCCCTTCGGCTATGGGCGCGCCGGTGGTGCGTGACGCGCCGTTCCCAACGCCGTGGCGCACGTTGCAAATCACCGATTCCGCCGCGGCGCTCTATAATGGTTCGGACCTGATCCTGAACCTCAATGAGCCTAACAAGCTGGGCGATGTGTCATGGGTCAAGCCGTATAAATATGTCGGCATCTGGTGGGGCATGCACCTCAACACATGGACATGGGAAGCCGGTCCACGCCACGGCGCCACCACCACCAACACCAAGGCCTATATTGATTTCGCCGCCAAAAATGGTTTCCGCGGCGTGCTGGTCGAGGGCTGGAACAAGGGCTGGGAAGACTGGTTCGGCAAGGGCTATAATTTCTCCTTCACCGAAAGCTATCCGGACTTCGACCTGCCCGCTATCTCGGCGTATGGCCTGAAAAAGGGTGTCCATCTGGTTGGACATAACGAGACTTCCGGAAATATAGCAAATTACGAACCGCAGATGGAGGCGGGCTTCAAACAATACGAAAAATACGGCGTCGATTCGGTGAAGACCGGCTATGTCGCGGATGCTGGCGGCGCCCGCGTCAAGGCGCCGGATGGCAGCATCCGCTACGCCTGGAACGACAGTCAGGAAATGGTGCGTCACTACCTGCTGAACGTGACCACCGCCGCCAAGTATCACATCGCCATTGATACGCACGAGCCCATCAAGGACACCGGTCTGCGCCGCACCTATCCGAACTGGGTGTCGCGTGAAGGCCAGCGTGGCATGGAATATAACGCCTGGGGTGACCCGCAGAACCCGGCGGAGCACGAGGCCAATCTCGTCTTCACCCGCATGTTGTCGGGCCCGATGGACTTCACGCCGGGAATCCTGAGCCTGCAAGGGCAGGGCAGGCCGATCGCCTCGACCCAGGCCAAGCAACTGGCGCTTTATGTCGTGCTCTATTCGCCGATCCAGATGGCGGCCGACCTGCCGGAAAACTACGCCAAATATCCGAAGCCCTTCCAGTTCATCAAGGACGTGCCGACCGACTGGGAGCAATCGATTGCGCTGAATGGCGAGCCGGGCGATTTCGCCACCATCGTGCGCAAGGACAAGGCGTCGGAGGACTGGTATCTTGGCGCGGTGACCGATGAAACCGAGCGCAGCGTCGATGTGCCCCTGACCTTCCTGGAGCCCGGTCGCAGCTACACGGCGCAGATCTACCGCGATGGTCCGAACGCCGGAATGACCGGGGATGCGCGCTTTGATATCGTCATCGAAGACAAGACGGTGACGGCGGCGGATACGCTGAAGGTGCGCATGGCGCCGGGGGGGGGCGAGGCGATCCGCTTCAAGGCGCTCGGTAAATCAAAAGCCAGAAAGTAGCCCTGGCGTGTCGATTAAGCTTTTTTCATAACTACGAAAGCACTTGCTTTCACTCATAAATTTGTGTTGTCTCAGTCCTGGTCCGTGTAAAGCGGACGAGGTTGAGGGATGATGGACAATATATCGGGCAAGATAAGGCTGGAGGATCTGGCCAAGATTGCGGGCGTCTCGGTGGCGACGGTTTCGCGCGCGCTCAATGATTCGCCCGCCGTCAATCGCGTCACCAAGCGGCGCGTATGGAAGATTGCCCGCGACCACAATTACGTGCTCAATCAGGACATGCCGATGTCGATGAGCGGTTCTCAGGCCACCATCGCCATCGTTATCCCGCCGCCCCATGGCCGCGAAGGCCGCTTTTCCGACCCCTTTTATCAGGAAATGATTTCGGCTGTGGGGGAGGCGGCGCGCGATATGGGCTGCGATCTCCTGTTGTCGCACCTGACGCCCAAAAGCCAGAACGACCTCGCCACCCTGATGGCCAATATCAAGGCCGATGGTGTCATCTTCCTTGGTCAGAGCTATCTGCACGATCGCTTCAATCACCTCGCCGATTCGACCAATAAGTTCATCGTCTGGGGCCAGGAACTGCCCGGTCAGAAATATTGCACGGTTGGCTCGAACAATTTGCAAGGCGGCACGCGCGCCACGTCGCACCTCGCCCGCCTGGGACGCAAGCGCATCGCCTATTTTGGTGAAACCGAAGGCACCGAGATGAAGCAGCGCTTTCAGGGCTACCTCAGCGCCCTGGCCGAAGCGGGCCTCACCTACGATCCGAAGCTTGTCGTACCCACGCATTTCGAACTGGCATCGGCCGAAGCTGCCGTGCTTACGCTGATCAACAAGGGACTGGCCTTTGACGGTCTGTTTGCCTGTTCCGATATCATCGCCTTTGGCGCTATTCGCGGCCTGATGCGCGCCGGCCGCAGCGTGCCCGATGATGTGTCGGTGGTCGGCTATGATAATATCCAGCTTGCGAGTCTCACCCGTCCGGCCCTGACGACAATTTCACAGGAGCTGGCGCGCGCCGGCAAGCTGATGGTGTCCAAGCTGATCGGTTCGATTTCCAACGACGACATTCACACCGAAATCTTGTCTACGGAGTTGGTCGTGCGCGAATCGTGCGGTGGCTGAGCATGGGTGCCGCAGGAGTTTTGCCTATGTTAGCGCTACATTTGCATAAAATTGCAATTTTTTAAACTTTTTGTCAAAAATGAAAAACGCCCATAACGCGTCATTGCGAAGCATTATTTGGCAGATTGTATTATATATACATGCAAACTGACGTGAATAATGCGTTTTTCGTATCCTCAAAGCCACATTATTACAAATAGTACAGGTCTCGGAATGCAAAATTTTGCAAAGCCTTGCAAAAAATATGGTGTTCGATAGATATTCGCCGCAACAGACGCCGTCAGAGTGTCATTGAGGGTTGAGATGTCAAAAGGCGAATGTCCCGCAAAGAACGGGACAAGCGTTGTCATATCAAAACGCAACACCAGGAGGAAACTCACTATGCTTAATTCCAAGGGCCACACAGCAGCGTTCAGAGCACGCCTGCTGACCTGCGGCGCCACCGCGGCCATTCTGACGGCTTGCGCTTTCGCAGCGCCCGTTATGGCCCAGGATGCCGCTGCTGCCCCCGCAGAAGATACGACGACCATCGTCGTGACCGGCATCCGTCGTGGTATTCAGGACGCCATTTCCGCCAAGAAGAAATCCGCGCAGATCGTCGAAGCCGTGTCGGCCGAAGATATCGGCAAGCTGCCCGATGCCTCGATCGCCGAATCCATTGCCCGCCTGCCCGGCATCGCCGCCCAGCGCACCAATGGCCGCGCCCAGACCCTGTCGATCCGCGGTCTTGGCCCCGATTACACCGTAACAACCCTGAACGGTCGCGAACAGGTTTCCACCAACGACAACCGCTCGGTTGAGTTTGACCAGTATCCGTCGGAACTGATCTCGCAGGTTCTGGTTTACAAGACGCCGAACGCCGGCATGACAAGCCAGGGCATCGCCGGCACTGCCGACCTGCAAACCGTTCGTCCGCTGGCCTATGGCAAGCGCGCTGCCGCCATCAACATACGCCGCGAAATGAACTCCGAGGACGCCGCCATCGCGGGCCTGGAAAATACCGGCAGCCGCTGGTCGTTCAACTATATCGATCAGTTTTTCGGTAAGACCCTGGGGGTCGCCATTGGCTACGCCCATACCAAGTCACCCTATCAACTCACTCGTCTCGAGCCTTGGGGCGACGGCGATTTTCCGACCTGTAGTGCGACGGCCTGTGTCGGCGCCAATAAAAGCAAGTTTATTCTCGGTGGCCAGAAGAACGGCGTACAATCGTCGAACCTTGACCGTAATGGCGTCATGGCTGTGGTCGAATGGAAGCCGAACGACCAACTTCACGTCACACTCGATGCCTTCCATTCGGAATTCGAAGAGTTGCAAAAGATTGCCCGCCTGGAATACCCTCTGGCGTGGGGCGCAAACCAGCTTCAGCCGGGCTTCACGGTAGATGGCGATTACATCAATAACGGTGTCTTCACCGGTGTGAAGACCGTGGTTGAAAATTACACGAACAAGCGCAAGGCCAAAACCGATCAATTTGGCCTTAATATTAACTATGACCTGAATGAAAACTGGTCACTGGGTGCCGACCTCAGTGCTCAAAAGCTGACGCGCGATGACTTCATCATCGAATCGACCGCTGGCACAGGGCAGGGCGGCGTGGGCGCCACAGACGCCATCACCTTCGATCAGCAAGGCGAAAACCACGGCTATGTCCTCTCCGGCACGGTGGACTACAGCAATTTCGACACCGTCTTCCTGACCGATCCGGGCGGTTGGGGTGGCCCGTCGGGCCTGACGAACCGTGGCGGCTTCTTCCGCGCGCCGCACGTCGAGGATGAGTTGAACATCATCAAGCTGACAGCCGAACGCCGCTTCCACGGCGGGCCTTTTAGCAAGCTCGCGTTCGGTTACAGCCACACGGACCGCAGCAAGGTCAAGGATGACTATGCAGCCTATATGAGCCTGAGCGCGCCAACAGTGAAGGTGCCCGACAAGTATCGCCTCGGCGTCACCAATGCCAGCTTCCTGGGCAATACCTCGGGTATGATTTCCTACGATTCGCTGGCCATGTATCAGGACGGGTTCTTCGGTCTACTTGAAGCCCTCGATTCCGATGCCACAAAGCGTAACTGGTCGGTCGAAGAAACCATCGACGTCGCCTTCCTCAAAGCCGATATCGATACGCAATGGTTCGGCATTCCGGTCACGGGCAATCTCGGTATCATGTCACAAACCGCTGATCAGACGGCCAAATCGTTCTTCACTGACGGTTCTGGGCAGCCTCAGGGCCTGCGCCAGATTACGGATGGTGACAAGTACACCGACATCCTGCCCAGCCTTAACCTGAACTTCGCTGTTGCCGAAAACTGGACCGTGCGCGTTGGCGCCGGAACGACACTTGCCCGTCCGCGCATGGATGACATGTCAGCAGGCACCAGTTATAGCACCGTTCTGGACACCGGCGTGGTCTCGACCCTCAATGGTCAGCAGATATTCTGGACCGGCAATGGCGGCAATGCCAAGATCAAACCCTGGAAGGCCAATGCTTTCGACTTGTCGGTCGAGCGTTATTTCGGCCGCAAGGGCTATATTTCGGCGGCGCTGTTCTACAAGGACCTGACCTCCTACATCTACACGCAAACCCTTCTGAAGGACTATAGTGGCGCGGCCTTGCCTGGCAACTGCTATGACGATGCGGCGCGTACCGTCAAGCATATGGTCGGCGGCACCTGGATTTGTTCAAAAGCTGATGCCAACCGCATAGGCACCATTTCTGGCCAGGCCAATGGTGACGGTGGCTGGATCAAAGGCGCGGAATTCACCGTGTCGCTTCCGGGCGAACTGCTGGCTCCGTGGCTGGATGGCTTCGGTACTATCCTGACCGCTAGCTTCAACGACAGCCAGATTGATCCGAACCACACCGGCACGGCCGTCAACCTGCCTGGCCTGTCGAAGAAAGTCATCAATACGACGGTCTACTACGAAAAGTATGGTCTCTCGGCGCGTATATCCAGCCGTTACCGTGGCGAGTTCACAGGTGAAGTGCCTGATTACACCAACTCCCTGCAAACCCGTCAGGTGCGCGCGGAAAACGTGGTTGATGCCCAGGTCGGCTACACCTTCCAGAGCGGCCCTCTGAAGAACTTTGGCATCTCGCTGTCCGGTTCGAACCTGACCGACGAACCCTTCTATCTCTATAAGGGCAACAACGTAGTCAAAGAAGAGAAGTACGGCTCGACCTACCTTCTAGGCCTGAGCTATCGCTGGTAAGCCTTGATCCTGCAACGAATGACGCCCGTCGGCTTGTAACCGGCGGGCGCTTTTGCCTTTCTTAGGGATCAGGTGTCGCATAACCTACGCGGCGGCCCATCCTATAAGGAAGGTTGGTGGCTTCCAAATGACGGCGAACACTGTCATCTGGAAGGCGATGGAGATGCTCATGCCCGCTGCCCCTATCAAAAAGATCGTCATTCTCGGTGGTGGCACCGCCGGCTGGCTGAGCGCGGCCATGATGGCGCGCGTGCTGGGCCGCACGGTCGATATCACACTGGTCGAATCCGATGAGATCGGCATTGTCGGGGTGGGTGAGGCGACGATTCCGCCACTGGTCAATCTGCTGGTGTTTCTCGGCATCAATGAAGACGACCTGCTGAAGCACGTGCAGGGCACCTTCAAGCTCGGTATCGAATTTCACGACTGGTACGAAAAAGGCCATAGCTACGGCCATATGTTTGGTGCGCCCGGTAATCCGCTCGGTGTCCTGCCCTTCCATCAATACTGGCTACGGCAACATCAGGCCGGGAAGGCCGGCAGCCTGTGGGACTACAGCCTGAACGCTCTGGCGGCGCAGCAAAATCGCTTCGGTCGCCTGCGCACCATCCCCAATACGCCCAATATGGAAGGCATGAACTACGCCCTGCATTTCGATGCCAGCCTGCTGGCCCGATATGTGCGCGGCCATTGCGAAAAGCAGGGTGTCATCCGGCGTGAAGGCAAGGTCAGCGGCGTCAATCTGCGCGGCACGGATGGCTTTATCGAAAGCCTGACCCTGCAATCAGGCGAGGTCATCAGCGGCGATTTCTTCCTCGATTGCTCCGGCTTTCAGGGGTTATTGATCGAAGGCGCCTTGAAATCCGGCTATGAAGCGTGGACGGAATTTCTGCCCTGCGATCGCGCCTGGGCGGTGCCGTGCAAAGCTGCCGGACCGCTGCGGCCGATCACCCGGACGCGCGCCCATACGGCCGGCTGGCAGTGGCGCATCCCCTTGCAGCACCGCACCGGCAACGGTCACGTTTTTTCCAGCGCCTTTATGGAGGCCGACGCGGCGCGCGATATCCTGATGAATAATCTCGATGGCGAAGCGCTGGCCGAACCGCGCCTGATCAGCTTTGTCACCGGCCGCCGCAAAGCGTCATGGGTCAAGAACTGTGTCAGCCTGGGGCTTGCTTCCGGTTTTCTGGAACCTTTGGAATCAACCAGCATCCATCTGGTGCAATCGGCCCTGCAGCGGCTGGCCCATATGTTCCCCGATACCGGATTCAACCAGCCGGAAATCGATGAATATAACCGCAAGACCAAACGCGAATACGAACTGATCCGCGACTTCCTCGTCCTGCATTACAAGGCGACGAAGCGCGATGACAGCCCCTTCTGGAACCATTGTCGCACCATGGCGGTGCCCGATAGTCTGGCGACCAAGATAGACTATTTCCGCCAACATGGCCGTGTCATGGTCGAGGGTGATGACCTCTTCAAGGAGGCGAACTGGGTGCAGGTGCTGATCGGCCAGGGCGTCATGCCGGAAAGCTTTTCACCCCTGGCCCTCACGGTGCCGGATGACAGCCTTGCGGACTACATGGCTCATGTCCGGCAGATCTACGATACGCTTTTGCCGAAGATTCCGAGCCATGCCGATTACATCGCCCAGTATTGCCAAGCGCCTAAAGGTTAGCCTTCAGCCACGCCGCAGCGTCGGGGCGCAAGGTTGCCTTTTTGCGGAAGGGCACGGAATAGACCGCCGCCGTATCCTGATGGGTCAGGCCGTCATAAAGCTGCAAGGTCACGTCGGTGCCGGCGGCCTTCAGGCGCTTGTCGAGATTGACGGCATTGTGCACGCCAACCACCGTATCTGAGCGGCTTTGCTGGAGCAGGAATTTGGTATCGACTTTGCGCGCATAGTGGATGGGTTGCGTCTCTTCCGCCTTTGGCCACTTTCCAAAGGCGTCTTTCGAGGCCTGAACATCGAACGGGTAGAAGTCGTAGGGTCCGGCAATGCCGACGCAAACCTTGAGCGGCGATGGCTCACCAAGATAACGTGGATCGAGCGCCATCATCGCCGCGGCATAGCCGCCGGCCGAATGACCGATGACACCGAGCCGTGAGATATCGCCGCCGTGTTCGGAGGCATGGGCCATGACGTGCTTCACCGCAAGTGCGTTGTCTTCCAGAAAGACCGGATAGACGACATCCGGCACCAGCCGGTAATCGGGAATGGCGACGAGATAGCCGAGCGCCGCCAGGGCATGACCCATCCAGGCGTAGTCGGATTTTGCGCCGGTATTCCAGCCGCCGCCATAGAAAAACACCAGCACCGGCAGGTTCCTGGCCATACCCTTCGGTGCATAGAGATCGTAGGTCTGCCGCGGCAGATCGCCATAACTGACATCGCGCGCCACCCGCACCGCCTCGTCCTTTGGCGTCAGGGTGTTGAACAGGCTCAGCGTGTTGCAGCCCGCCAGCAGCGTGCCGATACCGCCAAGACCGAGAGCGGACAGAAGGGTGCGTTTCGTCAAGATCATCTCGTTATCGACTTAAAGCTGGCGCTCGATTTTTCGGTTGGCGGCTTGGGGCGCAGGCGCATGCCCTTGAACAACAGGATCGCGGCCTCCCAATGGATACCCCACACCACCTTCAGCGTCATCAGCGGCATGGCGAAAAAGAGCCGTAACAAAGCGCTGTCGCGCAAGGCTTCGCGTTTGGCGGTGAAGCCGGCGAACAGCATGTCGCGGAAACTGCCGCCATCCGTCTGCTGTTTGAGGCGGATATTGAGCATGAAGGTATCTTCCGGTGGGATCAGCTCGAAGTCATAGGCCATGTCCATATCCATGAAGGGCGAGACATGCAGGCGCTTGTCAGCGGCCTGATGGATAGGGCGATGTGTCTGATTTGAGACGCTTTGGCGCACCGGCAGCACATAGGAATGGCGGTCGCCGAAGGTGTTGTTGACCTCATAGACCACGGCCTTCATCGCGCCATCCGATGCTTGCACGAAATAGAGGCTGATCGGATTGAACACGAAGCCGAGGATGCGCGGCATGGCCAGCAGGAACAGGCGATCGCTATTGACGTAGAGTCCATGCCCGGCCAGCAGACGGATCATGCGGTCCTTGAGCGTGCCGGTATGCGCGGCGGCCTTGTCAGGGCCATGATCGCGGTCATAGAAACCGAACAGGTTGAAGCGATTGCGCGACAGGCATTTGATCTGTTTCAGGTCATCGTCCAGACGGTCAAGATCCAACAGCACCTGAAAGATGCGATAGTTCAGGCGATGCTGTTTCGGGGCGAAACGCTGGTGCATCACGTCGCCGACATAAAGGCCCGTTTCGATATGGGGCGCCGCCATTATTCGGCGGCCGCCAGAACCGAGTCCGGCGCCCACGGATTGTAGCGGATGCGGCTCTGGCTCCAGTTGAAATCCCAAGGCCTCCGCTTGCCGGTGATCGCTTCGGCGACCGCCAGACCCGATTGCAAGCCGTCTTCATGGAAGCCCGAACCAAAATAGGCGCCGCAGAACCAGCTTCGGTTCTGGCCCTGCAAATCGCCAAGCCGCTCTTGCGCCGCAATGGCCTCACTGTTGAAAAGCGGGTGCTCGAACACGATGCGCTTGATGACCTTGGCCGGATCGACGGCGTGCGTCGGGTTGAGCGTGACGAAGTAGTTCTTGTCGGTTTTCAGCACCTGCAGCAGGTTCATCCAGTAGGTGACGCAAAGCTGTTGCTCGTTGGAGGCCGAGCGCTCGCCCATATAGTTCCAGCTCGACCAGGCGGCGCGACGCTTCGGCATGAAGGCGGTGTCGGTGTGCAGCACCACCTCGTTCGCCGTATAGGTGAAGGCTTTCAGCGTCTCGATCTCGGCTTCGGAAGCGTGGGCCAGCAGGCTCAGGGTCGTGTTGGCATGGGTGGCGAAAACCACCTGATCGAAGGCGTGTTGCTGACCATGCTGATCGACCAGCACCACGCCGTTACGGTTGCGCAGCACGGTGCGGATGGCGGTGCTGGTGACGATGCGATCGGCAAAACTGGGGGTCAGTTTTTTCAGGTAGGCCTGCGCCCCGCCTATGACGCTGCGCCACAGGATGCGGTCCATGATCTGCAACAGGCCGTGGTTCTCGAAGAAGGCGATGAAGGCGCGGAACGGATAGTCCATGATCTCGTTGGCCGAGGTCGACCAGATGGCGGCTGCCTGTGGCAACAGGTGATCGTCGATAAAGGCACGGCCGTAATTGCGGTCCTTGAGATAGTCGCCCAGGCGGTAATCCTCGCGGGCGCGGGCGGCCAGATCCTTCGGCGCCTCACGATAAAAGCGCATGATGTCGAGGAGCAGGCTGATGAAGCGCGGGCGGAACAGGTTGCGCGTCTGGGCGAACAGGCCCTTCAAACCAAGGCTCGAATATTCCAGCTTACCCTTGTCGATCGACACGCCGAACGACATGTCGGAAAGCTGATGCTCGACATCAAGATGATTGAAAAGCTGGACAAGGTTCGGGTAGCACGGCTCATTGAAAACGATGAAACCCATATCGAGCCACAGCGGCTTTTGCTCGCTGCCGATATTGATAGTGTGACTGTGACCGCCGATCTCGGCTTCGCTCTCGAAGACCGTGATATCGCAGGTGTCGTTCAGCATCCAGGCCGCCGACAGGCCGGCAATGCCGGTGCCAATGATGGCGACACTTTGCTTCTTTTGCGGGATGGAATCGAACATGGTGGCGTTGCTGTCTTGGCTTGTCATGAAAGGTCTACGCGCCACACCCTGACACGGATCACCGCCTTATGTCCTATCTTTAGGAAACTATTCCGTATGCGTCATGATCCATTCCGCTGGTGGCGGCGTAAACTCCCTAAACCAGCAAAAATCTGATGCGAATTTCTGATACGGGATAAAATGCTCTTTGACCGCGCCCTCACAATCGGGTCTTCTGCTCGCATGACAGTCATGCCTTCGGAAGACACCCAATCTGCGGAAATGCTCATCGCGCGCATCGCCTCGGAAAAGGATCGCGCCGCCTATGCCGCCCTATTCACACGCTTTGCCCCCAAGCTCAAGGCGTTCGTGATGGGGCAGGGCATGACGGCGCAGGAAGCCGAGGATCTGGCGCAGGAGGCCCTGCTCAATGTGTGGCGCAAGGCGCACCTGTTCGATGCCTCCAAGGCGACGGCGGTGACCTGGATCTATTCGATAGCGCGTAACCTGCGTATCGATGCGGCGCGTAAGGCCAAGCGCGTCAAGGAATTGCCGGAAGATCTGTGGCAATCCGAAAAGGAAAAGGGCGCCGATGACCTGCTGGTCGATGCGCAGGCGGCCAGCAATATCGCGCACCTGCTGGAAACCTTGCCGCCCGAGCAGAAAACCATTCTGCGCCTGTCTTTTTACGAGGACCTGTCACATGGCGATATCGCCAAGGCCTTGTCCATACCCCTGGGAACCGTCAAATCCCGCCTGCGCCTGGCGATGACCCGCTTGCGCACGGCTTTTGGCGATACGTCCCGTTCCGGAGATACAGTATGAGTACCGTTCACCATCCCGGTGAAGACCTTTTGTGGGATTATTTTCGTGGCGCGCTGGCGCCCGGCCTGCGCCTGAGCGTGGCGACCCATCTTGAGCTATGCCCGCATTGCCGCGCCGATCTGCAGCTTTTCAGCGCCGTCGGCAGCGCCATGCTCGATGAGATAGACGGCGTTGCCCTGTCCGAGAGTGCGCTGGATCTGGCGCTCGCCCGTATCGAGCGTCCGGCGAATACGCGACCGGTGCCGGTGGCAAAGCCGGTGAAGCAGCCCGCCTTCCTGGACGGTTTCGAGTTGCCGGACTTGCTGAAACAGGTGCGCGTGAAAAACCGTTACTGGGTCGCGCCCGGTGTCTGGCTGGCGCCGGTCGATCTGCCGGAAGCCGCCAAGGGCGCCAAGACCTATCTGATGTACGTCAAGGCGGGCATGGCCATGCCGCACCATACCCATCGCGGCCGTGAAATCACCGTCATGCTGCAAGGCACCTATGTCGACCATAAAGGCCGTTACGAGCGTGGTGATTTCGCCATGTGCGACGACAGCGACGACCGGCACAATCCGGTCATGGAAGGCGATGTCGATTGCCTGTGTCTGGTGGCGCAGGAAGCGGCCATCATCCCGCAAACCTGGCTGGGCTGGCTTCTCAAACCCGTTGCGCGGATCTAAGTTTTTGCTTTTACGCGCTTTTTCATCTGAAAAGTGCGTCACACTTTTTGGAAAGCGTCAGGCATGAAAAACTTCGCGGCCCTTTACGGCATCAGTTTCGTTATCCTCGGCGTGCTCGATTTCATCTGGCTGACAACCATGGGGGACAGCCTTTACCGCCCTGCCATGGGCGGCATGATGCGCGCCAAACCGGACCTCACGCCGGCCGCAATCTTCTATGTGCTTTATGTTTTTGGCCTGACTTACCTGGTGACATGGCCAGCGTTTTTTGGGCCAGCACTTTTTGGGCCAGCACTTTTCGGCGGTTCCGGCCACGTCTCTCTGGTCAGTCTGGCGATCAAGGCCGGCCTGTTCGGGCTGGTGGCCTATGGCACCTATAATCTGACCGGGCTTGCCGCCATCAATGGCTGGCCTCTGAACCTCAGCCTGATCGATATGGCATGGGGCACGCTGGTCACGCTGGTTACCGCTTGCGGTTCGGCCTTCCTGCTCAAAGCTATCGGGTGGGTACGTTAGGTTTGCCCATAGCGTTAGCCACCTTGGAACGCGGCGGCCGGCCAAGCACATCCGAAATGAACCACGCCGCGCGCACCACCTCGTCGATATTGACACCGGTATCTATGCCCAGCCCGTTCAGCATATAGAGCACGTCTTCGGTCGCCACATTACCGCTGGCGCCGGGCGCATAGGGACAGCCGCCTAAGCCCCCGACCGAGGCGTCGATCGTGGCGATGCTGTAATCGAGCGAGGTCAGGATATTGGCCAGGGCCTGACCGTAGGTGTCATGGAAATGGACGGCCAGTTTCTCGCGCGGCACACGCGCGGTAACGACATCGAGCAGGCGCTCAACATCAGACGGCGTGCCGACGCCGATGGTGTCGCCCAGACTGATTTCATAGCAGCCAAGATCGAGCATTTTCACCGCCACCTCGGCGACCTTTTCCGGATCGATCGGGCCTTCATAAGGACAGGCGATGACGGTCGAAACATAGCCGCGCACGCGGATGCCCTGCGCCCGCGCCGATTGCGTCACCATGCCGAAGCGCTCCAGGCTCTCATCGATGGAGCAGTTGATATTGCGCTGACTAAAGGTCTCAGAGGCCGCGCCGAAAATGGCCACCACTTCGGCCCTGGCGTCACGCGCCGCTTCATAGCCTTGGAGATTAGGCGTCAGGACGGGGTAGGTGGTGCGGGGAGCGCGCCAGATACCGGCCATGACCGCCGCCGCATCGGCCATTTGCGGCACCCATTTCGCGGACACGAAGCTGGCCGCCTCGATATAGGTCAGGCCGCTACGGGTCAGCAGGTCGATCAGCGCTATCTTGTCCTCGACCGTGACCATATGCGCCTCGGCTTGCAGTCCGTCGCGCGGCCCGACTTCATAAAGCGTGACTTTTGACGGCCTCATCTTGTTTCCTCAAACAGCTCCCGACCGATCAGCATCCGGCGGATTTCCGATGTACCGGCGCCGATCTCATAGAGCTTGGCGTCGCGCCATAGCCGGCCGGCCGGATAATCATGGGTATAGCCATTACCACCGAGACATTGAATGGCCTCCCCCGCCATCCAGGTCGCTTTTTCGGCGGCGTAAAGAATGCAGCCGGCGGCGTCCTTGCGCGTGGTTTCACCGCGATCGCAGGCCTGCGCCACGGCATAGACATAGGCGCGGCAGGCGGCCCAGGTCGAATACATGTCGGCGATCTTGCCCTGCATGAGCTGGAAGGTGCCGATGGGGCTGCCGAATTGTTCGCGTTCGTGGATATAGGGGATCACCACATCGAGACAGGCGCGCATGATACCAAGCGGCCCGCCGGACAACACGACACGCTCATAGTCGAGCCCCGACATCAGCACGCCTGCGCCGCGACCGACGGTGCCCAGAACATTCTCCTCTGGCACCTCGCAATCGGTGAAAACAAGCTCGCCGGTATGAGATCCGCGCATGCCCAGCTTGTCGAGCTTCTGCGCCACCGAGAAGCCGGCAAAGCCCTTTTCGATCAGGAAGGCCGTCATGCCTTTCGAACCGGCGGCGGGATCAGTCTTGGCATAGACGACCAGCGTGTCGGCGTCCGGGCCATTGGTGATCCACATTTTCGAGCCGTTGAGAATATAGCGGTCGCCCTTTTTGTCGGCACGCAGTTTCATGGACACGACGTCCGAACCGGCGCCGGTTTCCGACATGGCCAGGGCGCCGATGTGTTCGCCGGAAATCAGCTTGGGCAGGTACTTTGCCTTCTGAGCGTCATTACCGTTACGGAAGATCTGGTTGACGCAGAGATTGGAATGCGCGCCATAGGACAGTCCGATCGAGGCCGAAGCGCGGGAGATTTCTTCCATGGCGATGGTGTGCGCCAGATAACCCATATTGGCACCGCCGAACGCCTCCGGCGCGGTCAGGCCCAGCACGCCCATATCGCCCATCTTGCGCCACAGGTGCATGGGGAACTGATCATCGCGGTCGGCTTCGGCGGCCAGCGGCGCAATCTCGATCTCGGCGAACCTGCGCACCCCTTCGCGCAAGGATTCAATGTCCTCGCCATGGCCGAATTGCAGATGAGGGAAATCGATCATCGCCTGTTTTCCTTCTGCCCGCTTGCCGGGCCTTAGTTTTAAGAGAGGAATCCACAGATTGCACAGATTAACACAGATTTTTCAGTGCTTTAATTTTATGCGGCATACCGAATGGCCGTTTGATTGAGCGCGAGAGCGCTCTCTTAATCTGTGTCAATCTGTGCAATCTGTGGATTCCCTTTCCTTCACTCAATCTCGACCAGTAGCGCCTTATCGGCCACCTGATCACCGGTCGCTGCATGAACCGCTGTAACCAGGCCCGCCTTAGGCGCCTTCATAGTGTGTTCGATCTTCATGGCGCCGAGGATCAGAAGCTTTTGGCCCTTCTCGACCGTCTCTCCAGCCGTCACGAACACATCGAGCAGCTTGCCGGGCATCGGTGCCTTGATGTCACCGGAAGCGATCATTTTTTCGCCGGCCTCGGCTTTCAAATTCAATGGTGCGCGCGGTGGCAGATTAAGCATCCACCCGGTGATATCGTTCCATGGCGAGGTCGGATCGGCCGGTGATGGCGCCATCTCGCGGTCGGCCCAGGGCGCTAGCAGGCGTTCCTGATGACGGGCGATAAAGCCGGTGTCGATCTCGGCCGCCGCGAAGGCCTCATCGGATACCACACGGCGCAGAAAACCGAGATTGGTCGCCAGTCCGCGCAATTTCGTCTCGATCAGCGCCTCACGCATACGGCTCAGGGCCTGCTTGCGGTTCTTGCCATGGACGATGATCTTGGCAATCATCGGGTCATAAAACACGCTGACCTCGTCGCCCTGTTCAACTGCGGATTCGATGCGGGCCGATGGCGGATACTCCAGCCGTTCCAGCGTGCCGGTCGCCGGTAAAAAGTCGTTCTGCGGATCTTCGGCATAGAGCCGCGCCTCGATGGCATGGCCGGTGATCGTCAGGTCTCCTTGTGTCTTCGGCAGGGGTTCGCCCGCCGCCACGCGCAATTGCCATTCGACCAGATCGAGCCCGGTGATCGCCTCGGTCACCGGATGCTCGACCTGAAGGCGCGTGTTCATTTCCATGAAATAGAACGGCGCGCCTTCGATGCCATTGGAGACATCAACAATGAATTCGACCGTGCCGGCGCCGCGATACCGGATCGCCTGCGCTGCCCGAACCGCCGCCTGTCCCATGGCCTGCCGCATCGCGTCCGGCAGGTTGGGCGCCGGCGCTTCCTCGATCACCTTCTGGTGGCGGCGTTGTAGCGAGCAGTCGCGCTCGAACAGATGCACCACGTTGCCGTGGTCATCAGCGAACAACTGGATCTCGATATGGCGTGGCACCTCCAGATATTTCTCGATCAGCACCTTGGGATCACCAAACGCCGCCTGACCTTCGCGTTGGGCCGAAAGCAGCGCGTCGGCGAATTCCGCGGGATCATCGACGCGCCGCAGCCCCTTGCCGCCGCCGCCAGCCACCGCCTTGATCAACACGGGATAGCCGATCCGCGCAGCCTCTGCGGCAAGGTGATCCGTGTTCTGATCATCGCCGTGATAACCGGGCGTCACGGGCACGCCCGCCGCCGTCATTAGAGCCTTGGCCGCGCCTTTCAGCGCCATGGCGCGGATGGCGTCGGGGCGCGGGCCGATAAAGGCCAGTCCGGCGGCTTCGCATGCTTCGGCGAAGTCAGCGTTTTCCGACAGAAAACCATAGCCGGGATGGATGGCCTCAGTGCCGGTTTCCAGCGCCACAGCTATGATCCGATCGCCGCGCAGATAGCTGTCGCTGGCCGCAGGCGGGCCAATCAGCACGGCGCGGTCGGCCTCGCGCACGAAGGCGGCGCGGGCATCGGCCTCCGAATAGACCGCGACCGTCTGGATATTCATCCGCTTGCAGGTGCGGATGATGCGGCGGGCGATTTCTCCGCGATTGGCGATCAGGATCTTTTTGAACATCAAGAGGTCCAGTTGGGTTTGCGCTTGGCCAAAAAGGCGCTGATGCCTTCGCGGCCTTCGTCGGAAGCGCGGCGTGTGGCGATGCGGTGCGCCGTCAGATCGGCCGTCAGGTGACGCTCGGCCAACAGATCCTTGGCGTCGGCGATGGCTTCCGGACCGCTGGCCAGAAACGCCTCGACCAGCTTGGCGCCCGCCGCTTCCAGACCACTGGCGACCTCATGCACCAGGCCGATGTGCTGGGCTTCGGCGGCTGTGAAGGTCTCGCCGGTCAGCATATAGCGTCGTGCCGCCGATCGCCCGATCTTGGCGATGACAAAGGGGGAAATCACCGCTGGAATCAGCCCCAGCCGCACCTCGGTCAGGCCGAACTTCGCCTCCGGTTGCGCCACGACCGCATCGCAACAGGCAATCAGCCCGATGCCACCGCCAAAGGCTGCGCCCTGCACAAGACCTATCACCGGCTTGGGGCAGGTATTGAGAGTCTCGAACATGCGCGCCAGGCCTAACGCATCCTCGCGGTTGGCATATTCATCCTGTTCAGCGGCGCGCTGCATCCAGTTAAGGTCGGCGCCGGCGGAGAAACTGGCGCCATTACCGGCCAGAACGATGACGCGCACGCCGTCCTGCTTGCCCAGATCGGTGAAGGCGTCGGTCAGTTCGCCGATCATGCCTTCATTGAAAGCATTATGAACGGCGGGGCGGTTGAGGGTGACGCGGACCACGCCACGTTCGTCGGCGTCTACGGTGATATCCTGCATGGCGGTTTCCTTGTTGGTTACATCCTGAAGACACCAAAAGTGGTGGGTGCGATGGGCGCATTCAATGCGGCGGATAGTCCCAGCCCCAAAACGCGCCGTGTATCGGCCGGATCAATGACTCCATCGTCCCACAGGCGCGCGGAGGCGTAATAGGGGTGGCCCTGTGCTTCGTAGGTGTCGCGGATAGGGGCCTTGAAGGCGGCTTCATCCTCGGCGCTCCACTGGCCCCCTTTGGCTTCGATGCCATCGCGTTTGACGGTGGCCAGCACATTGGCCGCCTGTTCACCGCCCATGACCGAGATGCGCGCATTGGGCCACATCCACAGGAAGCGCGGATCGTAGGCGCGGCCGCACATGCCGTAATTACCGGCGCCGTAGCTCCCGCCGATAATGACGGTGAATTTCGGCACATTGGCGCAGGCGACGGCGGTCACCATCTTGGCGCCATGACGGGCGATGCCTTCGTTCTCATAGTGCCGGCCCACCATGAAGCCGGTGATGTTTTGCAGGAAAATCAACGGAATGCCGCGCTGACAGCACAGTTCTATAAAATGAGAACCTTTCAGCGCGCTTTCGGAAAACAGCACGCCATTGTTGGCGACGATTCCAACCGGATAACCGTAAAGATGCGCAAAACCGCAGACCAGGGTTTCGCCGTAAAGTTTCTTGAACTCATCAAATTCAGAGCCATCGACCAGCCGCGCGATCACCTCACGCACATCATAGGGCTGGCGGCTATCGGCGGGTATGACGCCATAAAGCGTCTCAGCGTCGTACATAGGTTCGACTACCGGCCTTGTCGCCAGATCGACCTTTTTTGTCCGGTTGAGGTGGTCGACGATACGGCGGGTAATGGCCAGCGCATCGGCATCATTGGCGGCCAGGTGATCGACTACACCAGAAATTCGCGCATGGACGTCGCCACCGCCTAGATCTTCCGAAGTCACGATCTCACCCGTGGCGGCTTTCACCAGCGGCGGGCCAGCGAGAAAGATCGTACCCTGCTTTTGCACGATGACCGACTCATCCGACATGGCCGGCACATAGGCGCCGCCGGCGGTGCAGGAGCCCATCACCACGGCGATCTGCGGGATGCCCCTGGCGGACATCTGCGCCTGATTGAAGAAGATGCGGCCGAAATCGTCCTTGTCCGGAAATACCTCGTCCTGATTGGGCAGGTTGGCGCCGCCGGAATCGACCATATAGACGCACGGCAGGTTGTTGGTCTGGGCGATTTCCTGCGCGCGCAGGTGCTTCTTGACGGTGAGGGGGTAATAGGTGCCGCCTTTTACGGTGGCGTCGTTGCAGACAATGACACATTCCTGGCCATTGATGCGGCCGATGCCGGTGATCAGGCCCGCCGCTGGCACCACGTCGTCATAAACCTTGTGGGCCGCCAGCGCTGACAGTTCGAGGAAGGGTGAGCCGGGATCGAGCAGTCCGTTAATCCGGTCGCGTGGCAGCAGCTTGCCGCGCTGCGTGTGTTTGTCACGCGCTGCTGGCGAACCGCCAAGCGCGATCTGCGCGGATATCTGGCGCAGATCATCGACCATAGCCGTTATGGCGGCGGCGTTGGCGATGAAAGCGTCTGACGCCGTATCGATCTCGCTTTTGAAAACACTCATAAGGCCTGCTTGTGTAAACTCCATGCGAAAATACGCCCTTTTCATGAATTGGAAAAATTGATAATAACTATTCTATTCATAGAAAGTATCTATCAATGGAACTGTACTTGCTGCGCTATTTTCTGGCCGTGGTCGAGACCGGCAGTTTCACCAAGGCGGCGGGCGCCTGCCTGATCACCCAGCCAACGCTGTCGGCGGGTATCAAGCGGCTGGAAGATCAGATCGGCGTCGCGCTTTTTATCCGCAACAACAAGCGGGTATCGCTGACGACGGCCGGCGCGCGTTTCCTGCCCCGCGCCAAGGCGATCCTCCACGAGGTCAATATGGCGTCGGCCGAGATTGCCCAGACAGATCAGGCCGATGTGCTGCGTCTGGGTGTGTTGCAAACCTTGCCATCGGCCTTTGTGGCCCGTCTGCTGGCCGGCTTTTCCGCCGCTCACCCCGGTATCCGTTTCGACCTGTTCGACGGCACCGAACAGGAACTGCTCAATCGTCTTGATGAGCGAGGCATCGACTTCGCGCTATCCCTGCGCCGTGTCGAGGATGACACCAGTATCGCCCTGTTCGAGGAGGGCTATCAACTGGCCCTGTCGCGCCAGCATCGTCTGGCCGCAGAACGCATCATTCGCGGCGAGGATCTGGCCAATGAGTCGATGATCGTGCGCTCGCGTTGCGAGGTGCTGTCGGAAACCAGCCGCCATTTCACCGATCGCAATGTCCGGCCGCCGCTGGTTTATCGCACGGCGCAGGACGAACGTGCGCTCAGCATGGTGGGGGCGGGCGTCGGCATCACCGTTATGCCGGAGAGCTACACGGCGCCCGATGTGGTGCGCATCCCGATGCAGGGCTTTAATCCCCGCCGCACCGTGGCGCTTTTCCTGCCACGCTTCAGCTTACCGCAGCGACTGCAGAACTCAGCAGAGGCCTTTACAGGGTTTACAAAGCCTTTTTACCGGCGAGGCTAGGGCTATTCATCGGCGATGATGATGGCCGGGTTCTCCGGTAGCGGAAAATCGAACAGTCCGAAGTCGAGCGCTTTTTGCGGACGCGCCGCCAGCAGCGGGCTCTGCGACAGGGCCGCGATCTCTTCCGGCGTCAGGTCTTTGCCATTGGCCTTCTTGCGCAAATGCCGCGCCTGGCCGACCGGCGTCAGGCCTGCCGCCTTGACCTGCGCCACCGTCATGATCTTCCAGTAGCTGAGCGACAATTGCCACACGGTGGCTATCGGGGCTTTGGCTTTCGGCCAGCGCTCACCTTCGCTGAACACGGGTTTTATCGCCTTGGGTTTGCCCCGCAGCGCATCGCGTGGCCGGCAGACCAGGGTGCAGAAACGGTCCTCAGCCGCAGGTGTAAAAGCGTGATCCTTGCGGTCGTCCACAACAAGGCCCTTGTAAGCGTTCAGCGCTTCATCGCGACTCTCATACAGCGGGCCCACAGCCTGGGTCACAAAGGTGACGCGTGCCTCCGCCCGCGCCTCGGCTTCTTTCTCGCGCACAGCGCGCTGCGGCCACGGCTCTTTAGGGCCCGCCTTGAGGAAGGCTAGCATATCATAGGCATCCGAAGCTATGGGGTAGGCGATAAGCGACATAGGTTGTTCACGTTTTGATCCGAGCGGCAGGTTAGACCGTAATATCCCTTTGTGGCAAATTTTTCGTTAGGGCCTCGTCGCTTTTTGAGATTTACGCGCCGGGACGCACCTGCGTCAGGACCACGGAGGTCTTTTCGCCCTTGGTGTCGAGCATATAGCCGCGCCACACCTGATCGGCGTCCTTGTGCAGGTTCAGGATGGTGGGGGAACGCGCGCCGCCGACGAAATAGTTCACTTCGAGATCGCGGCCGGTCAGGGTGATGTCTGACACAAAGCCCGAGTTGTTCATGCCGAAGCCGGCCAGCATGGAGCGCCACGCGCCTTCGAGACGGCCGCTGACCATGTTCTCGCTGCGCAGTTCCAGCCCGACCAGCTTGCGGCCATCGGCAGCGGTGACGACCCACGAGCCTTCCATATTGCCGATCTGATTTTCCTTGGAGGTATAGGCCTGGAAGATGCCGGAATCGTAGGTCAGTTCCTGCGAATTTTTCGGGCCTTCGTAGTCGCGGCGATAGGCGTCGACGCCCACACCGCCGCCGGTCGCCGGCGCAACAGGGCCGTTGCCTTTAGCCGTGGTTGTTGGCCGATAGGGTTGCGGGCTATCGGGCAGGTCTTGCGCCAGCAGGGCTGCGGAAAGGATCAGGGCGGTAATCACCAGAGGTACACTCGCTACTGTAAAGAAGGGGATGGATCAGCTTAAGGCTATGCGCCTGCATCTTAAGAATTCATTCACTTCATCACCGAAACACAGGATTTTGTCGAAGCTGCGGCGTCACGCCTTAAAGATTAAGTCACATCTCTGTGAAATCCTGAAGGTGCTGCCGGATGTGCGGATGCGAAGCGTTCGCGCAACCCGGCGGCAAAAAAGCGGTTTCTCCATAGAAAGCTTGATTGACAGCACCGTTTCAGGGTCTAAAAGACCCGCAAGTGTAACCGTACCCGGCTGCGTTTCCGCGCGCCGTACAAGACATGGGTTTAAGGCCGCATCATATGTCTCAGACGCCCTCACAGCTTCCCCGCCGTCCGCTTTCGCCGCATTTGCAGATCTGGCGCTGGCACATCACCATGTTCAGCTCGATCATGCACCGTGTCACCGGCTCTGCCTCGGTGGCCGGGGCCATCCTGATCGCCGCCTGGCTGGTGGCGCTCGCCATGGGACGCGAAGCCTATACCTGCTTCCTGACGCTGGCCTCATCGCCTCTGGGCCTTCTGGTCTGGTTCGGCCTGTCACTGGCCGGCTTCGTCCACCTGACCGGCGGCCTGCGCCACCTGATCTGGGACACCGGCACCGGCTTCGAGCCGAAGAAGGCCGACCAGATCGCCTTGTGGACCATGATCCTCGGCGTCGTTCTCACCCTCGCCTTCTGGGCGGTTCTTTTCGCTACCGGCAAGGTGACCCTATCATGAGCGACAATCGTGACGTCGGCGCCAAGAGCGTCAAATCCTGGAAAAAATCCGAGCACCACGGCGCCGGCGAATGGCTGGCAGAGCGCGGCACCTCGCTGGTCCTGATCCCGCTGACCCTGTGGGCGGCCTATGCGGCCTATTCGATTGCCGGCGGCGGTTTCGATGCCGCTATCGCCTTCGCCCGCGCGCCGCTGAATGCCGGCCTGATCGGCCTGACCATGCTGATCTCGGTCTGGCACATGTATATGGGCGTCAAGGTCATCATCGATGACTATCTGCAGGGCGGCCTGCGCGGCTTTTCCATCTTCCTTACCTTTCTCCTGAGTGCGGCTCTCGTTCTTGCCACCGGCTACGCGCTCTTTGTTCTGCATCAGGGGGCGTAAAGCTCATGTCTGCCAAGAAGCCTTACAACATCATCTATCACGACTATGACGTGGTCGTGGTCGGCGCCGGTGGTTCCGGTCTGCGTGCCGCGCTCGGCGCCGGTCAGGCCGGTCTGAAAACCGCCTGTATCACCAAGGTCTTCCCGACCCGCTCGCACACCGTGGCTGCCCAGGGTGGCGTCGCCGCGTCGCTCGGCAATATGGGTGAGGACAAGTGGGAATGGCACATGTACGACACCGTCAAGGGGTCGGATTGGCTGGGCGATCAGGACGCCATCGAATATCTCGTGCGTAACGCCCCCAAGGCCGTTTACGAACTGGAACACTGGGGCGTGCCCTTCTCGCGCACCGAGGACGGCAAGATCTACCAGCGCCCCTTCGGCGGCATGACCAAGAACTTCGGCGAAGGCCCGGTGCAGCGCACCTGCGCCGCTGCCGACCGCACCGGTCACGCCATGCTGCACACCCTCTATGGCCAGTCCCTGCGCAATGACGTCGAGTTCTTCATCGAGCACTTTGCCCTCGACCTGATCATGGACGACGGCGTTTGCCGCGGCGTTACCACCTGGCAGCTCGACAACGGCGACATCCACGTCTTCCGCGCCCACCTCGTCATTCTGGCGACCGGTGGTTATGGCCGCGCCTATTTCTCGGCCACCTCGGCGCACACCTGCACCGGTGACGGCAACGCCATGGTGCTGCGCGCCGGCCTGCCTTTGCAGGACATGGAATTCGTCCAGTTCCACCCGACCGGCATCTACGGTTCGGGCTGCCTGATTACCGAAGGCGCGCGCGGCGAGGGCGGTTACCTGACCAACTCGGCCGGTGAGCGCTTCATGGAGCGCTATGCGCCCTCCGCCAAAGACCTGGCTTCGCGTGACGTCGTGTCGCGCTCGATGACGATGGAAATCCGCGAAGGCCGCGGCGTCGGTCCGAAGAAGGACCACATCTTCCTCCACCTTGATCACCTGCCGCCGGAAATCCTGCACAAGCGCCTGCCGGGCATCTCGGAAAGCGCCAAGATTTTCGCCGGTGTCGATGTGACCAAGGAGCCGATCCCGGTTATCCCGACCGTCCACTACAATATGGGCGGTATCCCGACCAATTATCACGGCGAAGTCCTGACCAAGGTCGGCGACAATGCCGATACGGTCGTGCCTGGCCTGATGGCCGTCGGCGAAGCGGCCTGCGTCTCGGTGCATGGCGCCAACCGCCTCGGCTCCAACTCGCTGATCGACCTCGTGGTCTTCGGCCGCGCCGCGGGCCTGCGCTCGAAAGAGCTGGTCAAGCCGAACACGCCGCACAAGGAACTGGCCCCAAGCGTCGTGCAGAAGCACCTCGATCGCCTCGATACGTTCCGCTACGCTGACGGCAAGACGCCGGTTGCCAAGCTGCGCCTCGACATGCAGATCGCCATGCAGCAGGACGCCGCCGTCTTCCGCACCGGTGAAACCCTGCAACAGGGCGTGTCGCGCCTCGACGCCATCCATAAGGCGTCCAGCGATCTCGGTATCAAGGATCGCGGCATGATCTGGAACACCGACCTGATCGAAGCGCTGGAATATGACAACCTGATCAATCAGGCGGTGGTGACGGTCAATTCGGCCGCCAACCGCGAGGAAAGCCGTGGCGCCCACGCCCGCGAGGACTTCCCGAACCGTAATGACGAGGTCTGGATGAAGCACAGCCTGATGTGGATCGACACCCAGTCCGGTCAGGTGAAGGCCGATTTCCGCCCGGTCCACACCTACACCATGACGAACGATATCGCCTATATCCAGCCTAAAGCGCGTGTGTACTAGGAGCGTATGACAGATGGTTGAACTGACCCTTCCCCGCGACTCGAAAGTCAAGGCCGGCAAACGCTACAAGGCCGCCAAGAAGACTAAGACGACGCGCACCTACAAGATCTATCGCTTCGATCCGGATTCGGGCGAAAATCCGCGCTGGGACACCTACGAGGTCGACTCGGCCGATCACGGCCCGATGCTGCTCGACTCGCTGATCCACATCAAGAACAACGTCGATTCGACCCTGGCGTTCCGCCGCTCGTGCCGCGAAGGCATCTGCGGCTCCTGCGCCATGAATATCGGCGGTCGCAACACCCTGGCCTGCACCAAAGGCCACGATGAGTTCAAGGGCGATATCACCATCGCGCCCCTGCCGCACATGCCGGTGGTGAAAGACCTGATCCCCGATCTGTCGGGCTTCTATAACCAGTACGCCTCGATCGAGCCGTGGCTGGAATCGAAGACACCCGATCCGGAACAGGAACGCCTGCAAACGCCGGCGAACCGTGACAAGCTCGACGGCCTTTATGAGTGCATTCTGTGCGCCTGCTGCTCGACCTCGTGCCCCAGCTACTGGTGGAACCAGGACAAGTACCTTGGGCCCGCAGCCCTGCTGCAAGCCTATCGCTGGCTGGCGGATTCGCGCGACGAGAACACCACGGCGCGCCTGGAAGCGCTGGAGGATCCGTTCAAGCTCTATCGCTGCCACACCATCATGAACTGCGCTCAGGTCTGCCCGAAGGGTCTTAACCCCGCCAAGGCGATCGCCGAGATCAAGAAGATGATGCCCGCGAAGGGGTAAAACCCTTCATCCTCCCCTGTGAGCTTTAAGCGAAACGGGGGAGGTGTCACGGCTTGTCCGTGACGGAGGGGGCAATCCCGCCGTCCGCAAGCGCCCCTTCCGGCCAGACAAGCTGGCCACCTTCCCCGTAAACGGGGAAGGATGAAGTCAGCAGGTCCGCAATCCACATGGCCAAGATCACCTATATCGAACACGACGGCAAAGAACACGTTATCGAGGTCAAGCCGGGCCAGAGCGTCATGGAAGGCGCGGTCAAGAACAATATACCCGGTATCGACGCCGATTGCGGCGGGGCCTGCGCCTGCGCCACCTGCCATGTCTATGTCGATGACGCCTGGGCCGACAAGACCGGCAAGGCTTCGGTGATGGAAGAGTCGATGCTCGATTTCGCCAACGACCTGCAACCGACCTCGCGCCTATCCTGCCAGATCATCGTGTCGGATGCCCTTGATGGCCTGATCATCCGTATGCCGGAAAACCAGCACTAGGCACTGCCAATCCCACCCGAATTTTAAATACCAACATATGTAGAGTTTTTGTTGACTAAAAACTCTATATATGTTGATATTGTTTTATGGCCCGTCGTTCCAACATCTCGCCCCAGACCCGTACTGTGCTTTCAGCGCTTGCCGCACATCCGCAAGCTTGGCGCTATGGCTATGACCTGTCGAAAGAAACCGGCCTTAAGTCCGGCACGCTCTATCCCTTACTGATCCGGCTGGCTGATCAGGGAGCGCTGGAAACCGAGTGGCGTCCGCCCCAGCAGCCTGGCCGTCCGCCGCGCCATGCCTATCGTCTGACCGTTGATGGGCTTGCCTTGGCGGCGACGCGACAAACTGAAGCCAGCTTCACGCCTGCTTTGCGGGAGGCCAAGGCATGAAGCTGTCTGCCGCCCTGACCCATCTCACCCTTCGCCTTCTGCCTGAGCATCGCCGCATCTGGGGTGAGGCCATGGCGCAAGAGGCCCGCCTCATCGAGACGGAGTTCGAAGCCATCGAGTTCACGCTCGGCTGTCTGTGGACAGCTACTCAGGAAAGGATCAAACATATGACAAATCTCGTCAACATCGGGCGTTGGAGTATCGGCATTGTAACCGCGCTTTACGGTGCCTTTTTCTTGAAGTGCTTCGGTAACTTTGTGGCCATCGCACTGGGCAGTCCAGATCCCTATTACAACATGCTCATCGCTCATCATCACGCTGAAGTGGCAGCCGATTATCTGGCGTGGCAGCCTTTCACGGCACTGTTCCTGTTCTGCATGGGCATCAGTCACCTCGTTGCTGCCCTGTTCCTCATTCGCTGGAATGTCCGGCGCTTCACCCTGGCCTGCCTTGGCGCGACCCTGCCGGGGATCATGCTTCTGACGTTCGGTCTGACTCGCGGATTGCCTGCCTTATCCGTGGCCTGGCCCTTTTTCCCACTATTGCTGCTGACCTGTGCCGCCCTTGCGCTGTGGCGAATGGCTAACCGTCCGCAAGCACCTCTGCTAGCCAGCTAAGTGAACGGCGTTCATTTTATTTATTGAACAATGTTCACAATCTGATATCGTGACGTCCGGCAGTGCCTCCGCTGTCGCCTGGACGCCTTTCAAGGAAACCACGATGTCCACTACATCCACCCCCGGCTATCCCCCGCAAAACCCATCCCCGCGTCAGATCATCAGCCGCAGCAAGGGCACCAAGCTTCTGATCGTCTGTATCCTCGCCGTGCTCATGTCGGTGCCGGCGGGCTTTGTCTTCCTGTTGTTGCTTGACCGCACCCACCGCGCCGACGAGGTTACCCGCGAAATCGGCGGCCTGATGGGTGGCCCGCAAACCTTCCTCGGTCCGGTCATCACCGTGCCCTATGTTGCCCCGCCCAAGGTCGAGACGGACGCCAACGGCGTCAAGTCCGTGGTGCCCGCCCAGACCGGCAATCTGGTTGTCTTTCCGGTCACCGGCAAGGCTGTGGCCACCAGCAAGAGCGAGGTGCGCTCGCGCTCGCTGTTTCGCGTGCCGGTCTATACCACCGACCTGCATTTCACCGCCCATTTCGATCTGACCCAGGTCAAGGCGCCCACCGGCGCCATGCTCGACTGGAGCCGTGCCCAGTTGCTTTCCGGCGCGTCCGATTCGCGCGGCGCGCGCAAGGACATCACCGCCACGGTCGACGGTCAGGCCATGACGCTGGCGCCGGCGGTCGAAGGCGCGCAAAGCCTCAACACTGATAGCGGCAGCGGCAAGCTCGACCTGTTCTCGACGCCCCTGGCAGCGCTCGATACCGCCAAACCCTATGACGTCAGCCTCGATATGAGCTTTACCGGTGCGCAAAAGATCGGCGTGCTGGCCTATGCCAAGTCGTCCGAGGTCACGCTTTCCGGTGACTGGAACACGCCGTCGTTCGGCGGCGGTTTCCTGCCGGCCACGCGCGCCTTTCACCACGATCAGCAGACGCCGCTAGTCAAGGGCGAGGAAGACCTGAAATCGGGCTTCCGGGCCACCTGGTCTGTGCCCTTTGTGGCGCGCGGCCTGCCGGCGGTCATCAATCTCGATAGCCTGTCGTCACTTGGCAAGTCTGAACTTTCGGTCGCGTTTGTCGAGAACACCAATCCCTATCAGAATGTCGGCCGCTCGCTGAAATACGCCCTGTTGTTCGTTGGCCTCGTCTTCCTGACCTATTTCGTTTTTGAGAGCACCTCGAAGCGCGAACTGCACCCGGCGCAATATATCCTGATTGGCCTGACGCAGATCACCTTCTATCTGTTGCTGCTGTCGCTGGCCGAGCGCATCGGTTTCGATCTCGCCTTCCTTGCCGCGGCCATCGCCACGGTGGGGCTGATATCGAGCTATGCCGGCATGGTGTTCAAAAGCCGGTTACGTGGTTTTGCCGCCCTGATTATCTTTTCCTTGTTGTACGGAATGATCTATACGCTGATGCGGATGGAAGATTACGCGCTGCTGATTGGCGCCGTGGCGGCCTTCGTGGTCATCGCCACCGTGATGATCCTGACGCGAAATATAAACTGGTACGGCAAGGAAACCGAGACTGCGTAAGGAGCTAGAAGCCTTTTTTGAGGACTTTATTCCGCCGCCCACGCGTATAGATGCCCGTCAGCGCATCCTTATCGTGGGCGGTGTTTTCCTTGGCATAGCTCTTACCGCCCTGATTTGCGGCCTGTTCGAGCACGATCTGCATCTCAAATGGTGGCTGATGGCCCCGCTCGGCGCCTCGGCCGCGCAGGTCTTCGCTGTGCCGGGTTCGCCGATGTCGCAGCCCTGGCCGATTATCGGCGGGCATGCCCTGTCGGCCCTGGCCGGTCTGATCGCTTTTCATTTGTTTGGCCATACGGCGCTTGGCGCCGGTACGGCTGTCGCCCTGGCGGTCCTGCTGATGGTCAGCTTGCGTGCCCTGCATCCCTCTGGCGGCGGCACCGCCCTGTTCGTGGTCATCGCCCAGACAACCGACTGGTCGTTCATTCTGTTCCCGGTGGCGGTCAACGCCGCTGTTCTGGTTATCGTCGCCATCGCCTACCATCATCTGACCGGCGTCAAATATCCGCAGCGTCAGATTGTCAGCGGCGCGCCACACCTGCTGGCCCTGCATCGCTTCGATCCGTCCGATCTGGAGGCTGCCCTGCTGGGCTATAATCAGGCGCTCGATATCAGCCGCGAAGATGTTGAAAAGCTGATCGAACAAACCGAGATGCAGGCCTATATGCGCCTCGCCCGCAAGATGACCTGCGGCCAGATCATGGTGGCTAAGTTGCGCACGATCGCGCCGAATACACCGCTCAGTTTCGCCGAGGCCACCATGGCGCGCCATGATATCAAGGCCCTGCCGGTAGTTGATAGCCGCCGCAAGCTGATGGGATTGCTGCGACTCGACGATACGCTCAAGTCCGAACCCTCACTGCCGGCGGGTCAGGTCATGCGCCAGACCTATGCGCGTGTGAAGGCCAGGGATTCCGCCACCGAACTGTTGCCGATACTGGCCAAGGGTGATCGTCGCCATGTTATGGTGGTCGATGACGAGGGGCGGCTCGAAGGCATGGTCAGCAAGTCTGACCTGATGCGCGCCCTGTTCCACGCCGGATAGACGGGTTAAGCGACGCTGGAGACCGTATCGTCGCTGCGATCGATCACGTTCAGCGCTTTCGCGTCTGTTTGAGTCTCAGCCGCGATAGGCTCGGATTTTCCTGCATCGGCCTGACCCGGCAGGTGAATCTTGAAGCTAGCGCCCTCGTTCGGTTCGGATTCCAGCGTGATCCAGCCCTCATGCAGTTCGACCAGAGCCTTGACCAGCGCCAGACCAAGGCCGGGGCCGCCGCGCTCACGGCCTATATAGCGGTCAAAAATATGCGCCTGCACATGGTAAGGAATGCCGCGACCGGTATAGGCCACTTCCAGCACCAGATTGTCGCCGTCCTTTTTCGCGTTCAGCATGACCGCGCCGCCACTGGTGGCGTTACGAATCGCGTTGCCCAACAGGTGTTCGAGACACTGGCCCAGGCGCTTGGCATCGACCCGCACCATGCCGGTTTCGACAACGCCGGTGTAATCGAACTTGACGCCGCGGGCCTTGAACACATCGGTGAGCCGCAAGCCAACCTCGGCCACGATATCGAGCAGGCGGACATCGGCGCGCGAGATCGACATCTCGCCGGCATCGATCTGGGCCATATCAAGCACGTCATCGATCGAACGCGCCAGTTCCTGCGCCGCGCTCTGGATCGAATCGAGGAAGGCCTTCTGCTTCGGATTGGCGTCGGCCGAAGGCACTTGCGCCTGCAACAGTTCGGCATAGCCAACGATGGTGGTCAGCGGCGTGCGCAGTTCGTAGGAGACATTGGCAACGAAATCACGCTTCAACCGCACCGACTCGTTCAGCGCCTCATCGCGCGCCTCGATGGCTTTTTCAAGCTGGCGCGTGGCGGTGATATCGGAGAATGCGACCAGCGTCGCGCCATCGGGCAGGGGCTGGGTGCGCCATTGCGCCAGCCGGCCGTCGGAGATCTTGATCTCGCCGATTTGCGGCGCGCGCGCCAGCGGATCGGTATCGGTGACGCGCGCTTTCAGTTCGGCCCAGAAGCCGCGATCATGAACCAGCGGCAGGCACAGTTCGGCCAGATCGGCAAAGTCCATCACCGTGGTGATATCTTCCGGCTGCAAGGCCCAGAACTTGTCAAACGCCAGATTGCGCAGGCGCATGCGACCATCGCTGCCATAGACCGACACGGCGTCGTTAAGCTGGTCGAGCGTCGATTTCTGTACCTGAATAAGCGCATTGAACTGCGCCTTGAGCTTCAGTTCGCCGGTCTTGTCTGAGAACAGGATCAGGAGGCCGCCCAGCGGATGCGGCTGGCGCACAACACGCAAGGAGCGGCCATCGGGCAGGCTCCACATTTCATCGTCGGCCGTATGGGTCAGGCCGTAAAATTCCAGTTCGCGTGTCTTGAAGGCGCTGTAATCACCGGTTTCCGGCGAACGGCGCTTCTGGCGCAGGCGATCGAGCCATTCGCCATGCGTCGGGCGCTCATCGAGCCAGGCGGCTTCCAGATCCCACAGCTTCTCGAACGCCCGGTTGCGGAACATCAACTGCTTTTCCGGCCCGAAGATGGCCACGGCGTCTTCCAGCGTATCGAGCGTTTCGTCGTGCGCCTTGGCGTGGCGCTTGAGCGCTTCACGGCTTTCCTCGGCCTCGGTGACATCGACCGCGTAGGCGCAGGCATAGGCGTCGTTGAGCGGCTCGGCAATGACCTGAAAGGCGCGGCGCTGACCGCCGACCGTCAGCCAGCGGAAGCCTTCGCGGCGGGTCTTCTGCTCCAGCGCTTCCATGACCAGAGCATCGGCATTGCGGTCAAGCGAGAGATTGTTCTTGATCGCCTCGTCAAGGCTTGAGGCCTCGGCGGCCTTCAGCCAGGCGGCATTGACCCAGACGATGCGGCCATCCCGCGCGCAGATCCAGCAAGGCGCCGGCAAATGCTCGGCCATCTGCGCGAACGGACCGGACGACAGGGAGGCCTTGGCGCCGGCAATCGCCAGCCGGATCCAGGCGGTGGCGCCCGACGATTTGCCCTCGATGATCAGGGTCATGCCGGCGGGTGTGGTGGCGCTGATACCGGCGATCTTGTTGGGCGGGGTTTCGGCGAAAACTTCGAAACGGCACCACTTGCCTTCGGAAATCAGTTCCTTGAGGCCCAATCCGGCTTCTGCGGAGGTTTCACCCAGGGCCTGCACCACCTGCGGCGCGATATCGGCGCTGCTGTTGAGTTTGAGGCCGAGCGCTTCGGCGCAAAGGCGAAGGGTGTCTTCGCCCCAGACCAGACGCACCGTGTCGCCTTCAACCGCCAGAAAGGCCTCGTCAAAGGCCGTGGTGGCGGCGTCGAGCTCGCGCAACATGCTTTCTTTGACGGTGAGGTCGGCTTTCAGCGTATCGCTGGCCTTGGAGAAGCGCATACGGTTGCGCAAGGCCAGCCACGTGGTGGACAGGGCCAAGGCCAATCCGCCCGCTGCGGCGGTATAGGCAATGGAGGCTATGGCCATGGTTTATCCGAACGAATCACTTAAGTTGTTACTATAGAGTAAGTTGATTCGCCTGTAAAAAGCGGTAGTGGCAAACTCAACCGCAATTCTTTTGGGCGGCGCAGGCATGGTTTTGTCCATGCCGCGGGGGGCATAGGGGGTGCTCAGCGCTTAGGACATCACCCATCGTATATTTGCCATGTACCCCCAGCAATACCCCCAATTTGCCCGGATGGTTGTGGGCGCGGAGATACGGTTGCGGACACTTAAGGTCGCTGAATACTATATTTTTAAGAGGTTTTCAAACATCTAAGGACAGATGTGAACAACCTAATGGTCCCAGGAAAGGAGGGGAGCCCTCCTTTCCCGTGCATGATGGATCGTCTGGTTCGAGTCCGATTTGAGGCTCGCTGATATCGTTGGGTTTTTCGTGTTGCTGAACGGTTTTCAGTGTGGGTGTCAGGAAAGGACTCGGACCTTTAAAATAGTCAATTGAATCAATTTTCTATTGGAAAGGTGTGAGGGCAAAGTCCCCCCAAAAGTCCCCCCAAGCTTGCGTGCTGGGTTTTAAGACAGACTCAAATTACACCCATATGACCGTTGGTGTCCACCCGTGTTCGCACGGATGCGCTGCATGTATCTTCGTTGTTAACTTGGTTCGTCGGTTTGGTTTTCTATATCTTGTAGATATCTTATTCGACCCATGATCGCAGCTTTTACACTTTCGTGAATATCCATTGCAAAGTCCTTCGGCATTTGTGCGAGCGCTCGGTCCGCTGCGTCTGGTGCAGCGGAGAGAATTTCGCCAAATACCTGGTTGATTAGTGTTGGTCCCAGCCCGGCCTCTTTTGCTGTCTCTGTAAAATGTCGCCCCCTAATATTTAGGATGGCGTATTTTCTGCTGTCTCCGACTGACATCGCCAGTTTGTATTTGTTATGTGGTATTTGTTTTTGATCGAAAACGGGTTGTGCGGATAATACGTCGTAGAAAGGCGTGAGTTCAAAACCGCCGCCAGGACGCAAGAATACGCTAAAGTTCTTTCCGTGGCCGTCGGTTGCGCCTATGAGCCAGAAAATTATTTGAGATTTAAAGAACTCCATTTGATTTTGGAGCGCCTTATCGCCGGCTTTCAAAAGCTGTAAAATATCGACCGCGCTTGGGCCGTTTTTGCCGCCTTGTACTGAGCTTTGATATTTCTGGTTCGGAGGTATACCGAGAGCTTGGCAACAATCCTCTTGCGGCAATCTTAGCAATCTCTTGCCTTCGTTCAGCCACTGGCGGTCAAAGCGTTCGACAACTAGGACACGCCTTTTTCCAAAGGTGGCAATTTCAGTTTTGGCGACTGTCAGACCGAAGGCTTCCATCAGTTTTAAACAGTAATGTTCGTTATCGACGCTGTTGGACAGGTCAATGGTTCCGAAGGCGGTCGGTATCTGACCTATTTGTGGCTTTAGAATATGGGTCGTGGGTGTCGTACCTGTCGGTCTCAGCCACCTTTCCTCGTAGCGCAGAAGAGCTGTCTTTTCTTGAGCGCCAGCTACGGATATTCGAAACTCGTGCTCATCGTCCATGCCAAGCGGGGCATTTTCAAGATTGGCGAGTAGGTGCTCGATTTCTTCGTCACTTATGGGCTCGCCTGTAATGTCCGACACGGGATCGACGTTTATATCGTCGGGTAGAAATTGCAGAGCTCCGACACAATCGCGCCCAATCTGTTCCAAAAGGCTGTAGGAGTCCGTGCCCTGCGCTCCCATTCTTTCAGCGACGCGCCTTCTAACGCGCTCATTGTCGGGCAAGAGATTGTCAAAGACGGCAACGACGGGTTCGCCGCGATATGCCGACGATTTTAGCGGGAGAGACAGTGATATTGCGAAACTGCCTCGACGGTCTAACCAAGTTGGATCGTATTGGAATCGGATTGCACCACTCGTTTCCTTCTCCAGCTTGCCAACAAGTCGATTGTTCAAAACCACGTTCAATGGGATGTGTGTTTTGCGACGGGCCATTAGAGGTAGTCTTCCCATTGTTCATTCGGGTTGCTCTTACTTCGGGGCTTGATCTCAAGTTCCAAATCAAGGGCTGCCAGAAGTGAGAACAAGGTCTCTAGTTTTGTCGCTGGATTTCCATTTTCAATTTTAGATATGGTTTTCTGGCCCGTTCCGATGAGATCAGCGAGTGCTGATTGAGATAGGCCTTTTTGGGACCGGCGCTGTTGCAGTGCTGCGCCGAATTGCTTGGGGGATCGAGCCATCTGAATCATTTGCATCTCCATTGCTTGGCTATACCCCAACTGGGATAAATTTACAATAGGTCAGTTGGGGTATATTGTCTTGTTATGCCGTATGGGGTATAAGCTCTATTTATGCCACTTGGGGTATGGGCCCCGCCTGTCGAAATTGTAAAAACGATCGGTTTCTTGGACGTTTCAGGCCCAAGCACTTTTTTTAGAAAATCTAACCTTGCTTCAATACAAGTCGGGCGAATAACTTATAACTATCAATAAGTTGAAACTCGTCGTCTCATCAGGAAAGGACGCCGGCCTTTGAAATAGTCCATTGAATCAATTTTCTATTAGAAAGGTGCGAGAACTGCAGTCCCCCCAGATGCCCCCCAACCTGCATGCAGGAGTTCAAGACTAAAATCAAAATGCACAAAGTTGGTCGCACGTGTCCACTGTTGTTCGCACAAGGCCACAGGTGCCAATTGGGGAGCTCGCGTCAAGATTTAACAGCACGCATCTGTGCCTCTGTGTTTCGTGCGCCGTAATACCGTGTCATTTGATATTGGGAGCGCTACTGAAGCGCTGCATCTACCACATCGTAAGGCAACGCAAATCGCCACAAAGTCTGTCGCCGTTCTCGCCTAAGTGGGTTAGTTTACAAAAAAGATGCTGGGAAGTGAAATAAATTCTGACTAATATATTACCTTTTCGGTGTCCGCCGTACAATTGACCGTATTCTTTCCGACGAATTACAGTGAAAAATTCAGGCTTACTTCGCGTGAAACTGGCCATACTGGTAACGAGACCTTTGCCCCGCATACCAGCTAATTTGCCTGTCTAAGCGAGGCTTGCAGGGGCACTACCGCCTGTTTTTGGCAGACATACCGCCGCAAATCACCTTTTTCCGTAATTTTTGAGCGCGCCTGGCAAATTGAATATTGCGCGTTCCGTCAGAAGATGGATCCTCAGGCTGCGGTAATCTATTGTTAGTCTTATTATTTCTTACTCCATTTACACATCGCGCCCAAAAGGGGTGCCTGGTTAAATTAAGCTATTTAGTTGAGTAATTATATGTATCCATTTTCGCTTGAGTTACCGGCATCTTTGTTATTGGGTCCTGACAGCCTGCGTTAATACGCGGCTACACTCCACTTTTCTTTCATATCCATCGGGTGTCTGGGCAATTGCCACGGGCAAACGCTTCTTCATGGCCTGTCGCCGCACAACCGCCGATTCAGAGAAACGCCTATGTCCCGTCACATCCTTCGCCGCGTCTCCTGCCTCAGCCTGCTGGCAACAGCTTTTGGGCTGATACCGGCCTCAGCCTTCGCTCAGACCGTCTCGCCACCCGATGCTGGTCAGACCCTGCGTGAAAATCGCTTCCCCGTCGAGCCGCTGAGACGGGGCACCGCTCCCAGTCTGACGGTGCCAGACGAAACCGATCCCGGGTCCGACCCGTCGCAGCGTCTCATGGTTTCGACCTTGCGCATTGAAGGCAATACACGCTTCACAACTCAGGCATTGATGGCACTCGTTGGCGATGTTCAGGGCAAGGAACAGTCGCTGGGTGAGTTGCGCGTCGCAGTCCGCCGTATTACCGACTATTACCGGGCTCAGGGCTATGTCGTCGCTCGCGCTTACATACCCGCCCAGACGATCGATGACGGCCTAGTGATCATTCGTGTGCTGGAAGGCAGGCTATCAAGCCTCACTGTGGACAATCATAGTAAGGTTCGCGACAGCTATCTTCAGGCCGTGCTTGATGCGCAAAAACTGAACGGCGAAGTTATTTTGTCTAGCACGACCGACCGGCCCCTATTGCTATTGGCGGATTTGCCGGGCGTGGGCAAGGTGGCAGGCAAGCTCAAGCCGGGCGCCGGGGTTGGTACTTCCGACCTCGTCGTTACCACAGGCGCTGGCAAGCTGTTTGAGGGCAACGTCAGCCTCGACAATTACGGCAATCGCTATACGGGAGATACCCGTCTCAGCGGACAGGTGGCGGTCAACAGTCCCCTGAATATCGGGGATCGTCTATCGGCTCAGGCCACGCTGACCAATGAAGACATGATCTACGGACGACTGGCCTATGACCTGCCTATGGGCGCGAACGGTCTCCGCATCGGCGCTGCCCTATCGAACAGTAGCTATGAGCTAGGCCGTGAATTTGCCACGCTGGACGCGACTGGCACGGCCAGAACCACGGGTCTTTATGCCCTCTATCCGGTTGTGCGCGGTCTGAATCACAATATCTGGCTGAGCGCCAATCTTGAAAGCCGTGATCTGGAGGATGAGATCGCTTCGGTGAAAGTCATCACTGGCAAGTCTTCGGCTGTTGCCACGGTTTCGGCCTACGGCGATCTGACAGACGCATTTTGGGGCGGTGGTTACAATAGCTGGAGCCTATCCTATGCTTCCGGTGAACTGAACATCCATTCCGCGAGCGCACGCGCCACCGACCGGCTGGGCGCGAAAACGGCAGGTGCTTACACCAAGGTCGCCTTTACCGCCTCGCGCCTTCAGGCAATCACTAAAAAGACAAGCCTTTCGCTGTCACTGAATACGCAGGCCACCAGCAAGAACCTCGATTCATCGGAAAAATTCACAATTGGGGGTATCTATGGCGTGCGTGCCTATCCGCAAGGTGAAGGCTCAGGCGATACCGGCTGGCTGATAAATACCGAATTGCGCCATAACGTCCGCGACGGTTTGCAGGTATCGGGCTTCTATGACGCTGGCCGTGTGCAGATCAGCCGTAACCTCTATGCGCCGGGTCGCAACGCCCAATCACTCGATAGCTACGGCGTGTCGGCAGCGGCTCAGCGTGGTCATGTCAATGCGCGCGTCACTATGGCGTTCCATAATGGCGACAAGGCTACCACAGCACCCGATTACAATCCGCGCCTGTGGGCTTCGCTCGGTTACAGCTTCTAAATTCCATACTTTCAGACGATGACGCGCCGAAGGCGCAAGCATTCTTCGAGGATTACCCAATGTACGATCACGGTGGCATGAACCGGTTTTACCGTCTGGTGTGGAGCGAGTCTAAGGGTTGCTATATCCCCATTCCGGAAGTCTCGCAGAAGCGCGGCAAGAGGAAGGGCGGCCTCTTCGCCAGCCTGGCTGCCGCCGCCTTGGCCCTGCTTTCGGCCGCGACGGGTGCACTCGCAGACCCTGGAGGGGTGTCGCCAGCCGTTCAGCCAACACCTGTGATACGCACTTCAGAGCCGCAGTCCGCAGTCCTGCCGACCGGCGGCCAGGTCGTGGGCGGTCATGCCACAATCACGCAATCCGGCAACACCCAAACCATAAACCAGACGACGCAGAACGCCGCTATCGATTGGCAAGCCTTTGATATCGGCAAGGATGGCAAGGTTGTTTTCAACCAACCTAACGCCTCGGCTATCGCGCTGAACCGCGTGCTTGGCGGCGATGCTTCGAAGATTTACGGCGTCCTTCAGGCCAATGGACAGGTCTTTTTGGTCAATCCCAATGGTGTTCTGTTTGCCAAGGGATCGCAGGTCAGTGCGGCGGCCATTATGGCATCAACGCGCGATATCTCTGTCGAAGATTTCATGGCGGGCAAATACCGCTTTTCCGGCACCGGCAATGGCGCGGTCATCAATGAAGGCACGCTAACCGCCGGTAAGGGCGGTTATGTCGCTCTGGTTGGCGCGCAGGTCATCAATGACGGCGCCATCACGGCGGCTAAGGGTGAAGTGCGTCTGGTTGCCGCTAATGATGTGACGATTCGTCTCGATACCGGCGGACTCGACTTGACGATTGAGCAGGGCGCCTATGACGCTCTGGTCAGCAATGGCGGCGTGATCAAGGCCGACAGCGGACGTATCTATTTGACATCGGACGCCTTTGACGCTCTGGCCAAATCCTCGGTCAACAATACCGGTATCATCGAAGCCTCAAGCCTCGCGACGGTCGGCGGCAAGGTCGTGTTAACCGGCGATACCATCACCCTGGCCGAAGGTAGCCGGATTGACGCGTCGGGCGCCACGGGTGGTGGCACGGTTCTGGTCGGCGGTGGCTGGCAGGGCAAGGACGCGAGCATCAGGAATGCGTCGACGGTTCTGGTTGCCCCTGACGCGGTGATCGATGTCAGTGCTCGCCAGTCAGGTGACGGCGGTACGGTCGTTCTGTGGTCGGAAGATCGCACTGGCTTTTACGGCGATATTAAAGCCACCGGCGGCGCGCTAGGCGGCAATGGCGGCAAGGTCGAAACCTCCGGTCGTCTTCAGCTTCAGGCCATGGGCGCGGTCGATGCCAGCGCCGTGAGTGGCGAAGCGGGTAAGTGGCTGCTCGATCCGGTCGATGTCAGCATCGTGGAGGCAGGCGCCAGCGGTACGGCATACAACGCCGACTACGATCCTAATGTTAACTCGGCTATATTGGCCAGCGCCATCGACGCTTCGTTGAACGCGGGGACTGCGGTCACCATCACGACCGGCTCAACCGGTAACTCCAACGGTGATATCAATGTTAATGCGGATATTCTGAAATCGAGCGGTGAGGCCGCAACCTTAAGCCTGCTGGCGGCAGGCGACATCAACATCAATAACTCGATATCCAGCACGAGTAATCGCCTGAACGTCGTCCTGACTGCCGACAGTGACAATAACGCGACCGGCAATATTGCATTCGGTTCAAACGGCAAGATCCTGACCAATGGCGGCAACTTCTACGCCGGTGCCTTATCAGGTTACAACAACACCAAAAGCGGTCAGGACTTCACGATGGCTGCCGGCAGCCAGATCGATGTCGGCGCAGGCGGTTTCTTCGATATCTCTGTGAACGGCATAGTGTCGCTGGATGCGAACAGCCTTCTTTTCCGGCAATCCACTTATCCGGTCTATTATAACGATGGCGTAAATTCGCAGCGCGGTTCCGGTCTGGCCATTAATGCCGGATCAATCCTCAGTACGAGCTCTGGTACTGATGCCAACATCGTGGCGCGTGTTGGCGTAAGTCTGAATGCAACCGCGGGCGATATCGGTTCATCCGTTCAGGCCATTACCCTTTCGGGCGGTGATCCGCTTAACGCTGGCAATGCCTACGGTTCACTGAGCGTATCCAATAGCGGCGGCAGTTCGTGGGTGAAGGAGATCGGTGCGCAGCACTCGACGCAGCTTAACGTATCGATCGGCAGTCAGGTCAGCAGCGAACACCATATCAATATTCTAGCTGATGCCAATAACACCGGTGGCGGACATGTAGATCTGACAACGGACGGTGCGGGCGTCCTCCAGGTGGCGACGAATAGCATCGGCTTAAGCGGTTTCGCTCCTGACACCTACGACGGCACCTATCCGATCAATCTTACTCTGTCGGCAGCCGATATCAATTTTGCCTCCAGCGCTGTTGATATGGGCTCGGCCAGCCTGACCGTCAGTGCCACGAACATCACCGGCACAGATGATGGCGTCGCGGATATTGTCGGGGGTAATATAACCCTCAATGGCGGCAACATTGGCACTTCGTCCAACCCGCTGGAACTGGCTGATAATTATACCGAAGAAGGTCTCTACCAAGGGTCGCTTAACGTCTATAATTCCGGGGGCGGCACCTATGTGAAATCAGTCAACGACGGGTTTGGCTACATCACGCTTGACTACGCCAAGGCGGCGGGCACGCATTCGATTCTGTTTAGCGGTGGCGATCATATCGATTTTACCACGGACGGTTCGGCCATCGTAACGCCGACGGTTTCAGGCGGGGCGTCAGATGGCGCGACATTCGGTTCTACCACTGGCATTGACCTGTCGCGCAACTTCAGGAGTCTTACGCTCAATGCCCGTGATGGCGATATTCTGTTGGGTGATGATTCCATTCGCATGGGGGCCGGCGCCACGTTGTGGGGCGAGTTCTACAATACCAATCTGACGCTTGGCATTACTCGCTTCAACGCCACAGGTGTCATTGCGGCGCAAAATCTTTATGACAGTGGCAATCCCATCGCCCAGATCACCGGCGGTGATGTCACCTTCAACGTCTCCAACGATCCGACGCCGACCGCCTCCACCCTTGGCGCCAATGGCTATGATATCCAGATCGCGGAGGCGGCGGGTGTCGAAAATGCCAAGCTCACCGTCAATACCCAGCAAGGCAATGTCAACATTCAGGAAGTGACGCAAGATTACCTGAAGTCGGTGAACATCTCGCTGGGTCTGGAGCAAACCAACCAGACGATCGCCATCGGCCTGATCGGCGATGATGATATCAACTTCTCGGACGACGGCACAGAACTCATCGTCGGCGACAACAATACGGTGCTAGGCTATAATTCCCGCAACTTCAGCCTCAACGCCAGCCAGCGCACCATCCGCCTCGACGAAAGCACTGCATATGGTGGCGGCGATTTCAGCCTTTATGCGAAAATTCTTGAACTGAATGGCGGTCTCAGCAGAAGTGGCAGGGACATTTCACTCACCGGTACGCATGGCATAGACCTTTTGACCTACGTTTATATAGGTAGCGGCAGTTTTCAGGGGCAGTCCGGAGCGATCAGCCTCAATACCAACTATGCCAGTTACGGCGGCTCCATTTCTTCACGCGGCGGGTCCTACGGGCTGAACCTCAATGCGAGTTCAGGTCAGGGCTTTGTGGGCAGTATCAGTCTCGGCGATATGATTGACAATCGGGCCGGTTCCTATCTTTCTGACCTTAGGTTGGATGCCTTTAGCTCACAGTATGCGCCGGGTGGGCATGCGCCCCAATATGGCATGATTAACCTCTATGCCCGGCAAGTGCTCCTTGGGGGGAGTTTCTGGGCGAAAGGCACGACCAATGTCGGCTATAACAATGTCGATTTCGTTATGGATACAGATGCCAGCAATAATGCCATGTTCGTTGGCGATATCAGGTTTGATGGCGAAGTCACCCATCAGGCAGATCGTGCGGCCACGTTCGACGCCTCGGCTTCGCAGTTATATGCTCTAGCCGGGTCCGTTACCCTGGGAGGTCAGAATTCTACCTCGGAATTCACGGCATCAACCCTGACCATAAGTACGCTGGGCCTAACGGGCCCCTACCCCGACCCCAACAACTACAACAACTACTATAATTATAGCCGCCAGATAAACCTGGGTGTGGTGAAGACCAGTGGTGCTCAGAGCTATTCGGCACGTGATATCAACCTCTGGGGTGATCTGACCGCAACCAATGGCGCCATGACGTTTGATGGCAGCTTGCGTGCCAACAGGTCGCTCACCCTGGATTCGGGCAGCGGCGCCATGACGATTGGCAGCATTGCGGGCTTTAGTTACATGGGAAACGTCGCCCTCACCATCGGCAAGAGTGACAACACCAGTTCCGGCAACCTTTCCATCGGAAATATATATGGCGCAGCGGGATATCTCGATACACTGAGGATCTATTCGTCAACCGACCGTGCGATAACCTTGGGTGACATCGCCACCGAAGGTGCCCAAACCTATAGCGGCGGTGTCATTACGCTTACCGGTGCGCTCAGCACCAATGGCGGCAATATCACTTTTGAAGGCGATAGTACATTTGCCGCCACCAATAGCAATATCAGCTTCTTTACGGATCGGCCCAATGATGAGAACGGTCCGAACGACGCCGGCCAACTGACCCTGAATGGAAAGGCGTTGAATGGCACGGGTGCGCTCACTATCGACACGACGGGCTATGACGGCGGTGCGAATGCCGACCTCACCATAGGCAATGTCGGGGCTACAACGGCCTTCTCCAGCATCGATATCAAAGCCGGAGGGGTCACGGTCGACAACACGGTCCGGTCGAGCGGCAACATAACCATCGAAGCGCGTGGAAATACGGCTGATATCAACCTCGGCAGCGGTGCTGGCAATGTCCAGACGACGGGTACCAGCAACACTATCACGCTTGCCGCCGGTCGCAACTTCGTGAACAATCGTGGAGCGGCCGGCATCGGGCTTGGCACCGGTAGTCGCTATCTGGTCTATTCGGCCAATCCTACATTCACGACCGAGGGCCTGACCAACTATAACAAGCACTATAACGAGACCTATACCGCCGGTGCGAGCCCATCGTATGCCGCCAGCGGCAATTGGTTCTTCTACAGCAGAGCGCCGGTGATTTCGGTTGTGAGCAACCTAAGCTCAATCGTATATGGGGCGGCTGATCCGACCGTTACGCTTGGGGCGGGCAACTATTCCGGATTCATCGACGGCGACACGTTTGCCAAACTCACCACGAACCAAACTCTGACACTGGGAGCACCGGGTACGCTTTCGGGTGCTGGAAAACGTCAGGTGGGCACTTATGCCTATGTACTCAACGGCACGGTGACCGATAGCCTGGGTTATCAATATGCCGCCTCAAGCGAAAATATTGACGTCACCAAGGCCTCTATCGCCGTCACCGGCCTCAGCGCCGTCAATCGTGAATATGACGGCACGACCGATGTATCTTTGACCGGCACTGCCGGAGCGGGCTCGGCTCAGCACGGCGATGTCCTGACTATCGACGCCAGCGGTATTACGGGCTCAATTAGCGATAAGAATGTTGGTGCCGGCAAAGCCGTCACCGTCGCCGGTAACGGCGTCCTGAGCGGTGCAGACGCGCACAATTATGATCTGACGCCGCCCATCAGCCTGACGGTGGAAGTGACGAAGAAGGCATTGTCCATCACAGGCTCAGCCGTTACCGGCAAAACCTATGACGGCCTAACCTCGGCTAGCATCACTGCCGGCACTCTTGACGGACTGGTTCTCAATGAAGAACTGGGCGTATCGGCGTCGGGCGCTTTTGGGAACAAGACTGCCGCTAATGGCAAATCAGTCCTCACGACCTATACGCTCTCCGATGGCAATCATGGCGGCCTGGTCAGCAACTACCAACTGGCCGGCGAAACCTTGTTGGGCGACATCGCCAGGAAGGCCATTTCTGTTGCGGCCACAGGTACGAACAAGACCTATGATGGTTCGAACGCGATTGCAGTTACGGTAGCCAGCAGCGACATTCTGAACGGCGATACGGTCACGTTCACCGGCGCCGGCGCGATGGCGAACAAGAACGCCGGTCAGGCCAAGACCGTGAGTGTTTCCAACATTGCCAGCACGGATGCCGATGCCGCCAATTATGACTTCAGCACCACGGCATCAACGACGGCGGATGTGGCTAAAAAGACCATTTCGGTTGCCGCTACGGGCACGAACAAGACCTATGACGGTTCGAACGCGATTGCGGTTACGGTAGCCAGCAGCGACATTCTGAACAGCGATATGGTCACGTTCACCGGCGCCGGCGCGATGGCGAACAAGAACGCCGGTCAGGCCAAGACCGTGAGCGTTTCCGGAATCGCCAGCACGGATGCCGACGCCGCCAATTATGACTTCAGCACCACGGCATCAACGACGGCGGATGTGGCGAAAAAAGCCATTTCGGTTGCCGCGACGGGCACGAACAAGACCTACGACGGTTCGACTTCGGCGAATGTCACCATTGCCAGTAGCGATATCATTCAGGGTGACACGGTCACCTTTACCGGTACTGGCACCATGGCGAACAAGAATGCCGGTCAGGCCAAGACCGTGAGCGTTTCCAATATTGCCAGCACGGATGCCGATGCCGCCAATTATGATTACAGCACCACGGCATCAACGACGGCGGATGTGGCGAAAAAGGCCATCTCTGTAGCCGCGACGGGCACGAACAAGACCTATGACGGTTCGAACGCGATTGCGGTTACTGTAGCCAGCAGCGACATTCTAAACGGCGATACGGTCACCTTCACCGGCACTGGCGCCATGGCGAATAAGAACGCAGGCACAGGTAAACTGGTCAATGTCTCAGGCATCGCCAGCACCGACGCAGATGCTGCCAATTATGACTTCAGCACCACGGCATCAACGATGGCGGATGTGGCGAAAAAAGCCATTTCTGTTGCGGCCACAGGCCAGAACAAGACCTATGATGGTTCGGCGACCGTCTCCGTTGGATTGTCATCGAACGGCATTGTCAATGGAGATACGGTGACGTTCACCGGCACTGGCGCGGCGTCTGACAAGAATGCCGGTCAGGGCAAGACGGTCACGATCGGGAGCTTCGCGACCATGGGATCCGATGCTAGCAACTATGATGTCACAGCGCCTGTTGCCACCACGGTCGATGTCGCCAAAAAAGCGATCACGGTGGCAGCCAGCGGCCAGAACAAGACGTATGACGGCTCTACCTCGGTAGGTGTCGATCTGGCTTCTGCCGGAATTATCGATGGTGACACGGTAGCCTTCTCGGCTACGGGGACGGCTTCCGACAAGAACGCCGGTCAGGGCAAAACGGTCACGATGAGCAACTTCGCCGCCACGGGAACCGACGCTAGCAACTATGATGTCGCAGCGCCAACAACTGCTTCGGTCAATATTGCTAAAAAATCGATTACGGTGACAGGAATCGGCCAGAACAAAACGTATGACGGTTCGGCCGTGGTCGGTGTCGATCTGGCATCAGACGGTATTATCACCGGAGACACTGTAGCCTTCTTCGGTAACGGCAATGCCGTCGATAAAAATGCCGGCGCGGGTAAGTCAGTTGCGGTATCGAATATCGCAGCTTTGGGCAGTGACGCGGGTAATTACACCTATGCCTCGACCGGCACAGCTATAGTTGACATCGCTAAAAAGTCGATCGTGGTCAACGCTCAAAGCGGTGACAAGATCTATGATGGCGCAACCTCCGTCCTTATTACACTGTCATCTAATGGCATTGTCGACGGCGACACCGTGACCTTCTCCGGTCGGGGTGCCACCTCCGATAAGAACGCCGGCCAGGACAAGGTGGTTATCGTGAGCGATATTACCGGGTCCGGTACGGATGAAGGCAATTACGCCTATAACACTCAGGCCTTGACCAAGACCAATGTAGCCAGGAAGAGTGTCGCAGTTGACGCGGAAGGCGTAGATAAGATTTATGACGGCTCAACGTCCGTTTCCGTAGTCCTGTCTTCTAGTGGTATTGTCACGGGAGATGCGGTCATCTTCTCCGGTGCAGGCAGGGCCTCTGACAAAAATGCGGGCAATGGCAAGGCTGTTGCGGTCGCTGGCATCCTTGCCTCAGGCTCTGATGCGGGCAACTATATCTACAGTGCGACCACAGCCACGACCGTCGATTTCGCCGCGAAATCGGTGGCGGTGACGGCCAGCGCCCAGGGCAAGACCTATGACGGTTCGGCTCTACTTAATGTCTCGGTTGCGTCCAATGATATTTTGGAAGGTGACCAAGTGGCTTTCACCGGCAGTGGCTCGGCTTCGGATAAGAATGCCGGTACGGGTAAAACTGTCTCAATCAGCGGGATTGCGGCAACGGGTTTGGATGCTGGCAACTATGTCTATAGCACCACGGCGACTACGACGGTAGACATCGATAAGCGCGCGTTTGATGTTACCTTGCAAGGGCCGGTCTCGAAGACGGGCGACGGTTCGACGACCGCCATTTTGACCGCGGGCAACTATAAGCTCGGTGGTTTGGTGGCTGGCGAATCGATTACGGTCAATCAGACGCTCGGCCAGTTTGTCGATGCCACGGCGGGCAAGGATAAGATCGTAACGGCCCAAATTACGGCGGCTAATTACGAAGCTGGCGCCAATACGGACTTGGCGAACTATAGACTGGCGGCTTTCAGCCTTTCGGGCAATATGGGCGAAATTATCAATTCGACATCTCCGGGTTATACCAGTGCCATAACAACAGCGGTCAACCCCGTCGTGTCTTCGCCAGGCACAACCTTCACAACACAAATCGGCACGTCGGGTCCCGCAGTCAGCACGGGCGACGGCGACAATGCCGTGGCCACTTCGGATGAGGGGGTTAAATCTACGCAATCGACCACATTGCCGCCGTTGGAACGTGACTCTCTGACCTTCCGTCGTACCTTTGCCATAGCCGATGGCGGCGTTCGACTACCTGATGGTGTCAGCGACAACGACATTGAAAACAACAAGTAGGCTTGGTGAAATGGTCGTCGGCGGATATCCTCCCCGACGACTTTACACACTCATAACGAGTCCTTGTGACGCACTGTTTAAGAAAAAACTCTTGTGTGAACTCACAAGATTTCAATAATAATCAATTTTATCAGCACCTTATCGAAGGCCCGCCTAAGCAGGAAAGGACTGCAGCCTTTAAAATAGTCAATTGATTCAATTTTCTATTAGAAGGTGCGGTAACTAAAGTCCCCCCAAAAGTCCCCCCGAGTTTGCGTGCTGGTTCTTAAGACAGACTCAAAGTACACCAATGTGGCCTTTGGTGTCCACCGGTGTTCGCACTGGTGCGCAGCATGTGCTCCAGTTGTCGACACAACTCAACATTCGAAGATTTGCCTCCTTCAAAACTCATTCAACGAACATGTCATCTCTAGAATCGGGTAGACTGCCTTTAGCCAAAAACCCTCCGCTCGGCGTGCGCGCTGGTTCGAAGAATGAGTGAAGTTATGGGACATCGTAACGTGCAGGGACAATCGCATCTGGATATTGTGAGCGGGATACTTGCGGAACTCGCGCGTATAAAAGGGAAGTCGAGACGCGAAATCTCGGAGGCTGACAGCTTTATTCTACCAAGAATGCTCTATGTGACCGAGAACAAGGGGATCATTATCAACGCCAAGATCGACTCGCTGATTGCCGGTCTGGCGTTAGGTATCAAATCCAACTCAGATAAGATGAGGCATAGCTTCTCCGACAAGGATATCATCGGCATTGTGCGGGATGCCATAGGTCCCGCACTAGCTGGAACCGACCTGGCGGCGGACAGAGAGGCGAGCGGGAAAGCTGTTCTCGCTCGGATTAAAGAGGCAGTTTCCGCCTCGACACCTTCCGACGCCGAGCACTATTTTGGAACGACCTTGTTTGGTGCCGACGGTTTCACCCCTCTGAGAATTGGCCCGGTTGTTTTCGAGACGAAAAACGCTTGGCTCGATCGAATTTCGGCTAACCCCGCAGTGTCGAAAACCACCCATGCCCGTCTCAAGCGCCTGTTTGCCCGAAAAAAGATCAAGAAAAGGAGGCCAGGTTACGATGCGTCGATCGAGTGGGGCATTATTGAGGCGGTGGGCGAAAGTCCCTATATCTGTAGTGTCGCTGTCCGTGGATTGGCTTCGAACATTGCGGAAGAAAGAGCTGCGCTTGCTGCCCGTCTCGCCCTAACCGCTATCGCCTTGAATTGGGGCACACCATCTACAGCCCTGAGCGGCCTCAATCTGAGTTACGACGGCGATCACGCGCAACGCTTCCATCTATCCTTCACTCAAACGGGACGTTATGCAATGGGTGGGAGTAGGATTCACATGTCGTCCGCGCCGTATATAGATTCTGAGGATTGGCAATCGAAAGAGGACATCAGAACCCAGCAATTCTCAATGGTTGGACAGGTCTTGGACTATTTGGTGTCTGCAGACCGAACCACTGCGCGTCCTCACATGATGGCGACGCTTTGCCAGGCTCTGCTGTGGTTTCATGAAGCCTGTCGAGACGGAACGACCCTTATGTCTATTGTCAAATTCTGTGCCTGCATGGATGCCCTTGGCACTGCGCGGCAGGAGGCCGGGATCCGCGACTTGTTGGAAGCCCGTTTGGGTATAAAACCCGACGACAAGATCACGGCAAGCGGCATCACAATGAAAAAGCTGGTTGCCCAGATCTATGGTGAGGGGCGTAGTCAGACGGTTCACGGCGCCAATTCGAGATTCGACCATGACTGGTCGACAATGAAAAGGCAGGCTGAATCGCTTGCCCGTCTGTGTCTGCTCGCCTCGCTTCAATTCGCTTTCCAAAATCCTGACGTCGTCTCGCCGTCTGAGTTGTCACGAAAACAGAAGACCGCAAACCCAACGGTTAAGGCGCAACATTGAGCGCGATTGTTTCTTGAGATGATAAGGTCCTACAATGGAAAAACACTTCTATGATTTGCCCGTATATCGTTTGTCGGAAGAAAAATATTATGAACTGGCAAATCAGGAACTCGATGCGCGTGACCAGAAACAGCAGGCGATCCTAGCGCCCCATCCTGTGCCGGATTCTTACCGTTCTAGGATCGAACAGCATCGATACGACAAATATGGCCCGTGGCGTTTTAATGAAATCCTAGGTTACATCCGCCTCTTTTTTCTAGGCAGTCAGATACGCGGAGAATATTTCAGCGCGGAGAAGCAGCAGAATCGGCTCAGTCGTTCTGGGAAAGTGTTCACCTACCGAACACTCAAGCTGGCGCCGGAAATTACAATCTATCCGTTGGATGCCATGTCCGATGCCGATATTTACGCGGCCGTGCAGGCCTATATCTCGGACTGCAAGAAAGAGTTGACCAGGGAGCGGGTCATCGACGACAGTCTGCTGGAGGCCATAGCCCCGTTCGTTAAATGGCGTGAGCTAATATTGGGTCTGGGAGAGTAGCCTGCTGAGGTCGACTCGCGAGGCGCCGACCTGAAATTCTACCGGCATTGGACCGGATTATGCCCGCCGTAATGAAGCGGTGGCTGCTCGGTCGGCATCGCTGCTGCCGGCATCCAGCAAGGCTTCATAAACATCCATTGCGCGCGTCCGTATTGCACCGTCCGTCCTTTGCAATGCGATCGCCGTGGAGACGAGATGCCTGGACGAGGCTCCATGACCGGTTTCATTGCGCCGCGCCACGTCTAGGTCGAATATCCTCTCGCAGACATCCATGACAACCTCCGCGTGGCGAGGATTCGAAGAGAGCAACTGTACCTGTTCGAAGAAATGCGGAACGCAGCATATCTGCAGAACGGTTGGGTTTTGCGCGATCGCGCCAATGAGCGCGCCTGCTCTCGGCAGGATCCTCCCATCCCGTAGATTGGCAAATGCTGTCGAGATGGCGTGCGCCTGGTCCTCAGTGGCGTTAGGAATAAAGCGGACCAGTACATCCGTCGCCTTTACATGAAGATCTGGCTCCTGCCAGGCTTTTGCGTAGACCAGCAGAGCGCCGGTAAGGGCAGGTGACGCGCCGCCAGCCAGAATCTGTTGCAGTATGGTGGTGCTGTCGTCAGTGCCTTCACCAACGATCTCCATGCCGGCGGCATGTTCGCCGGCCGCCTGCTGGAACATTCTGTCTCCGCTACCGAGCCACAACTGAACGGTATTGGTCAGTGTCCGAGGTGGGAAAAGCAATCGCAACTCCCAAAGCGTTGATATGGACCGCTTCAACTTGAGAATATCGGGATGCTTTTCGAACAGGCTGCCAAAGAACGCCTGGACCTTTTCTCGATCAAGATGGTTGTAGAGATCAACGGCGCGGAATTTCAGGAAGACAGCCCAATTGGCGGGATCCTCCGGGTGATCTACGCGGCGGGTGAGGGCGTCCAGCCAGCCGGAAACGTCGGCGGGCTCCCGGAACAGGAAGCCGGCCTGAAGCGCGTCCATCAAAGTAAAATTGCCCTGAGGAAGTATCCCGCTACCCCAGTTGTTGAAGATCAACGATTGGACCTTTTTCTTCTGGGGCTCATTTCTCCGAGCATTGGCATCATCCAGGTTTTCTCTTCTGATCCTGCGCTCGAGGACTTCGGTCGGGTCCACCAGAAACCAGGACTCCAGCATAGAAATATCGGAATTCGACAGTCCTTTTGCCTTTCGCGCCAGCGCACGTAAGGCCCAAGCCGCATCTGTCCGCCAAACCTTTGACGAAAAGTCTTTCGCATCGAGGTCTCGAATGAGTGCCAGGACAAGGTCGGTGTCGACGTTGTCATTTTCGCTCGCCTGCCGGACTAGCTCCCCCGCTGCATTTTCATGACGGCCAGCAACGAACCAGGTACGCGCCATTTCAGCGGCGCGCTCGGTATGCGATTGGGCGAACCGTCCAAAGGCGTCCGATAGTTGGGAAACCCCGCCACTCAGTCCGCGCCTGTTCGAAGTCCGTTCATCGGTTTGATCGTTGACTTCGTCCAGAAGCTTGAAGATGTCCGCATTGGACGCCTTACCCATTAAATCTGCGCCCATTGGCGAGCCAACCACCTGCGCCATGCCAAGGTGACGTGTTCTCGAGTTGAAGCGCGGTTGCTTTTGCCGCCATTCATTCAGTTGGCGTTGCCGCCGACCATCCAACGTGCCGTCAGGTAGCTTGTCGAGCAGTTCCAAGCGATGTTCATCCGCCCACTGAATCCGCTTGAGCCGTATAGACGGCTCTTCTTTCCGTTGGGCGGCTTCGGTTTCGTATAAATTCCAGCCTTCGATGTAATCGACCAGCCTTGTCAGCTCGGCTGTTTCGAGGTGAGGCGCGATGGCTTCGATCAGGATCTGGCTTGACCAGCCAAAAGTGAGATGTCCGACGTTGCGCGTATCCGTGCGGTGAGCGTTCCCACAATAAAGGCGCCGCGGATCGCTCAATAAAAGGTCCAGCGCGCGAGACGCCAGAACAGGCGCGCCCGCCGCCAAGGCTTCCATCAAAATTGACTGAACCTGGTCTACATCGATGGCTAGATGCGGCGATATCAATGCGTAGAATGCCTCGGGCACGTCCCGAGCGATTCGATCCAGTGCCCGGCGCAATACGGGATAGATTCCATTGAGCCGGCCATCATAATCCCAGTCCCAGCTCACGGTGGCAGAACTCGGATAACTGAGGCGGTATCGGTTGGCTTCTTTCATGCCGGCACCGGCTTGGTGAATAAACCAGGTCAGAACGACTTGTGAGAAGCGCAGGGGATCGTTTTCCGCCAATGTATCGAGGCTGTGAATGCCACCTTCCAAACGGGCATTACTGCTTGCGGATTGAAGAAATATCCCAACCATATCGATGGCGTTGGTCGACTGTCCGGCTTCGATCAGATTGGCGATATAACCCTCGAGCTCAAAGTCGAGGGAGCTGGATCTGGCGAAAATCTGTCGAACCCGCGCAGTGACCTGCGGTGACCAGAGTGCCGAACGCCAAAAAACCTGGAATACGTCGCTATCGCGATCGTCATTTGGCCAGTGGTGCGAGATCAAGCGCAGAACCGCGTCGGCATCTACTCCCGCTTCGCTGACCAGTAGTAGCATTGCTTGCCACCTCAGCTCCGGCGTATTCATGATGATGGGCAAAAATGGAAGCATATGTTGGCGCCAGGCGCTCCAGTGGCGCCTTAGATTATAAAGCGCGCGCCTGGCCAACGCAAAATCGTCTTCGACGAGATGGTAGATGGCGGTGATTTCATACGGCAAGGGACTGATCTGATCGGATAGGACATCGACAATGAGATGTTTGAGATGACGCCGCGTCTTTTCATCAAACAGGAGCTTGGCGATTGCACTTTCATAGGCGTTGACGTTATGGCGACGGAACCGTTGCAGGCCTCGCAAGACGCTGGCGCGCGAGAACAGACCATCCTGTCTGGCCCAGGCATAGGTGCAAAGCGTCTCCGCTGTTCCAAACGCCTTTGCCTGGAAGTCGTCCAACCATGATTGATGACTGAAACCCACTTTATCATCGCGACGGACTAGGAGACCTGCCGCCACGGTCAGGTTTATCGCGCGCTCGTCCTCCACGTAACGGTCGATAGGCAGCCACAACTCTTCCGCTTCGGTCATGTCGGCCGAGAGACGCTTGAGAAAGCGCATGACCGTTTCCCTTTCTGACACGGAACCCAGCTTCGCCGAGGCCAGCCACTTGTCGAGCAGTGTGCTCTCGGCAAAATCGATCGGCGTGTCCGCCGGCGAGGCAATGTCGACATAGAGCTTCAGCGCGAACGGCCGACGTAGGGTTTCCAGAATACCAGGCGGCAGGTCGTTGGACAACGACAATGCCGAGAGCAACGCCTTTACGGCCTCGACCGATGGATGTGCCAGGGTGACTGCTTGCGCCCTAAGCATCCCGAAGCGCGCATCATGGGCGGCCTCGAAGGGTCGCGACGAGACCAGGATGTGAATGGGTAGGGTGTGCCGATCGCGAGACGAAAACCGACTGGCCAATTGGAGTAGAGCGGTCATTCGGTCCGATTTGAAATCCATGACCTCACTGACCGCGTCGAGCTGGTCAATGAGAATAACGACCGGGCCGGCGTGGGCGAGAAGCTCGATCTCGTCCTCGATTGGAGCCTTGCAACCCAGCTCCCTGGTCAGATCGTCGATGCTTGCAACGGATGCCGACAAAAAATCCGCCTTGATTGCGAAAACCGCGATGCTGTCGTCTTGCAATCTCTGCGTCAGGTCCGCGAAAAGAGCTGATTTGCCGACCCCGGCGTCGCCGATGACAAGTGTGCGGCCGCTCGGCTTTTCCTTTATTCTTGACAGGAGGGCTTCGAGCTCAGGCCTCGGGATATGTTGATCCTTGATACTATTGGGCCAGTTTGCCATGCCCTGGGAAGATGTCAGAGCGTCGGCATGGGCTTGATCCATGTCCACGCCAGAAGGCGAGGAAGAAATCATATCGAGAAGGTTTTGAAAGGTCTGGGAGCCCAGGCTATATTGCGTAGCCTTGCGAAAACCATGTAGAAATGCTTCGGCATCCAATGTGCGGTCTGTCGGATGGATCACCGTCCTAAAAATATCGCCGAGCAGAACATCATATGCGCGATCCGCCGCTTCAGCGGTCGATTTGACTTCGTCTCTGCGAAGGATAAGCGCCTTTCTCCCGCTTTTTTCCACAGCGTCCGTGTCGGGCATCCCGCAGGCGAACACCAACTTCGAAATCAATTGGGTGAATAGTTCATCATCCGAAGACTCTTTCAGGAACGCTCCGAGATTGCCGGATGAAAACCGGCACGCAAGCGCACCGCGCAAAGCCCGCAAGTTTCCTTGCCCGGCTGAAACGTCCGTCCAGGCTTGGATGCCAGGTATTCCACTCGCGAGCGGTTGATCTCGTTCCTTACCAATTTTGGATGTCGTCAGGTAAGTGAGATAGACTTCGCCATCGGGGTTTGACTCGCGCAATTTCCAAAGGCTCTCTATGGCCTTTTGCACTCCGGAAGAATTTAGCGTCACGCGACCCGAATTCATCGTGTCCTTGACCTGAACCGTATGTAATGCACTCTGGGAGGCTTGGGATTCGCGTGCGATAACCGCGTAATCCTCAGCAACCTCTAACCGAAGCAAGTCGCCAGGTTTTAGCTTCATCCAAGCGGCAAGACTCTGGTGAAGTTGGTAGATATAGCCACGTAGAGGGGCAACAGCTTGGCGTCGCTGTTCCCCCTTTGGCAGATTCCAAGCATTGTCATCGAATCGATCAAGAGACATCAATATGGCGGACCTGAATTGACTTCCATGGTCTAGGAGAAGAGCGACTGCAGGTCTCCAAGTTTATTGCCTTTGTTTATCCTGAAGCGATATGCGAAGGCTCGTCAATACTTTCAATAGTTCAATCCAATGTACTGGCGCAAGACAAGTTCTGACCCGGTGACCAGAGTCTAGGGTGGATTTGTAATAAGGTTGGCGATGTGACCGCTGTAAATTAAGAGCCGCAGTCGGTCGAGGTCTTGGTTCGGGCTTGGGCAGGCAAGGTATCCCTGACTTCAGCCCATTGATCAGGATCGGCCGAAGCCATTAATTGCTGGCCAGCCTCCCAGCGATCTTTGCCTAAAAGCCAAGCCGCGCCATGCTCGGGGAAAGCCCGTAAACATCCAATCGTCAGTATAATGGCAACAAAAGCGCCCGCACCGGCCGCAAAGGCGCTGAACCGCAAGACTTCACGGTCCTGATCGTCAGCCTTTCGAGCGCTCGCAATCCAAGCAGACAGGTCACGGTTGGTGTCCTTGAGGGCTTTAGCCGCCTCCGCGATGGTCCGTTGGTCGGCCGCCCGCGCGTCGTTCCCGGCCTTGCTCATCTGTTGCGCTATTTGCTCGGCCGTCGTTTTCACAATGGGGCGCTGTGTCAGCCAGTTCAATGACTTCGCCGTCGCGATCAGACTATCCGCCATCGTCCCAAGCGTCTCACTGTAGTCAGGTGCGGCGCGCTGGTCGGCGGCCATACGCTCGATGCCTTTGCGCATAAACGCCACCTCGCGGCGCAAGTCCTCGAAGGCCTCCGCTGGCGACTTTGGCTCCGGCTCAAGCTCTGTATTCTCAGTCATATCAGTTTTCCTCTCTGCTACATGCCAATGCTGATGCCGCGTGAAGGCTCAAGGCCGATGCTGGCGCCAAGCTCACTCGACAGTTTCCGCTCCATGTCCCATCCGGAGCCGCTACTACTGAGGCCCAGGGCCAGGCGTTGATTGCGCAGGAGTGACTCCATCTGCGGATCGCGCTCCAGCGACTTGGCCATGGCGCCCATCTGATCGCGGACATGGCTCGCCGTGGCTGTGTCGCCTGAGCGCTCCGCCCCAACCCGGCGCGCGTCCATCTGTCTCCAGTCATCGATGAAGCGATCGGCCCGTTTCATGGGATCGGCCCTGATCTCGGCCTCCATCTGGAGCACGCGGATGGATCGATTTGTGCGTCCGGCGGCGGCCTCGCTGGCCATGGAGGGATCGGCGCTATAGGCCCGCTCCAAGTCGTGGACGGCGTGCTTGTCGAAGGCCTTCAAGCCCTCACGCGCCTTTTCAAGGGCGGATCTTTGGTGTGGGAGCACTGGCAGGTCCTTGTCGTGCATGCGGAAGATATCGTTGGCGGCCCCGGCATGGCGCTGGATCGCGCTGCGGCGCAAAGTCTCGCGGTCTTCGCGATAATCCGTCGGCTTTGGCTGTGGTGTGTTCGAACGTTGCCCAAGGTCGAGGCCATCAAACATACTGCGCACTTTGTCCGGCACCTGGCGGATGATCTCGACAATGCGTTCCCGCAAAGTTATGCCGCGTCGCTCAGCGAAGGCCTTTGCCCCGTCGTGGTCCAGTGCCACGTCTTTCGACCGCTCACGCGACAGGGTGCGGCCGAGCCGGTTCAGATCGTCGAAGTCGTCGCGGCCATAGTTCAGATCCACACTGTCACGATGGCGGGAGAGGGCGACGTAACTCGAATGGCTATCGAGGCCCGGCGTTGCCAGAACATGCGCCCGGTCGATGGTGACGCCCTGGGATTTATGGATGGTGACAGCGTAACCGTGGTCGAGACTGTTGTAGTCCTTCAGATCAAACGCCACCGATCGACCATCGTCGAGGCGAACGGAAATTTGGTTTGGCTCAACAACTACCGCCGTGCCAAGCGTGCCGTTCCTGACGCCACCTTTGTCATCAAGCCCGCGCTCATTCCTGAGGAACAGCACCCGGTCTCCGGCGGCAAAGGTACGGTCGCCACGCTCGACCTTGATGTCGACATCGTCGCCCAACTCACCGCGTGCTTTGAGACGATCACGCGCCAGAGCGTTCAGGGCCTGCACTTCGTCATTGGTGTGCGTGAGTATCAGCCGTGAGGCCTCGGGGGTATCAATCCGATCCTTGTCCCAGCGCTTGACCAGCTCTTTACGAGCGTCCTCGCGCGTTTCCGCCTCATGGACATGGCCGTGGTCAAAATAGGCATACACAGCTTGCGTCGTACGACCGGTAGCGAGGTGGCGGGTGGCATCGCGCTGCCAGTCTTCGTGCTGACGGCGCACCTGCGTGATCTCGACACCGCCGTGGCGCTCATGGATCGCGCGGAAGGCCGCACCAGCCTCAATCGCCTGGAGCTGCTCCGGATCACCCACCAGCACGACCTTGGCCCCGGCCTCGGCCGCGGCGGACAGCACGCGCTCCATCTGGCGGCTACCGACCATGCCGGCTTCATCGACCACGAGGACATCACGCGCCGTCAGTAGCTCACGGCCCTTGGCCCATTGATGCTCCAGGCTGGCGATGGTGCGTGATTGAATGCCCGAACCGCTCTCAAGGTTCTCGGCAGAAATGCCGGACAAGGCGGCGCCTCTGACGGTGTAGCCGGCATCCTCCCACGCCTCACGTGCGATCCCCAGCATGGCGCTCTTGCCGGTGCCGGCATAGCCGACAACGACACTGAGACCATCGGCCTTTGTGACATGCGCGAACGCGGCGTTCTGCTCATCTGACAGGGTGAAGCCGCGCGCCTTGGCGCGCTCAAGGGCTGCCTTCCGCTGATCCTCCATCACGCGATGATGCTCACGCGCCTTCATCAGGTCCGCCGCCCGTTGCAAGCGCTGTTCAGTCTCGATCATGTCGCGGCTGGTGAAGCGCTCATCGCCACGCCCATCCTTGCCCAGTTCGACCAGATCGGGTGATTGCCGCACGGCGGTCATGACGGCGTTGAACTGATCGGCGCCGTCGGAATGGCGATGCACGAACATGGCCAGGTCGCGCTTTGTGAAGGTCGCCTGAGTGTGGGTGATGGCGTCTAAGGCGATGTTTGGGTTGGCGAGTATCCGCTCGCCATTGCGGTAAGCTATATCGGCATGATCCTCGATGCGCTCGGCCTCAAGACCTTGCGCCTCCATGCGGCGGGCCGCCGCGCCGATCTTGCCTTGTGGCTCCAGATCGATGCCTTGCTCTTCGAGTGTACGGTGATCGATGCGGGCGTCGATATCGAGTTCGATAAGACGCTGATTGACATGCTCGGCCCAGGCCTCGCGCCAGTGCTCGACCAGCTCAACGCGGTTCCAATCACGCACCTTGGGGCCGAAGCCGTCTTCGCTGACCTCGCGCATGGTGAGCATGACGTGGGCGTGGGGTTTGGGCTGGCCGTCTGCGCCGATGTCCCAGTGCACATTGAGGTCAGCGATCATGCCCTGATCGACAAACTCGCGCTCGACGAAATCGCGGGCCAGGTCGATGCCTTGGCTTTGAGTCATCTCACGCGGAATAGCGAACTCGACCTCACGGGAGAGCTGGGCATCCTTGCGCTTCTCGAAGGCCTCGACATCGTTCCACAGCCGCTCGCGGTCCGACCATTCCGGGGGGGCGTTGTCGGGGAGCATGACCTCGGAATGAACGACGCCGGTCTTGTTAGTGAAGTCCTGGGGGCGATCCAGGCGTTCATCGTGCAGCCGCGAGGCCGAACGATAGGCAGCCGAGGCCACGGCGCTGGAGCCGGCCGCTCGGGAAATCACTTTGACGGAGAGATGATATATCGCCATGGCGACATACCAATTACGCTGAAAAGAGCACGTCGGCACGACGTATAAGCGCGCCCTCCCAAGATTAAATCTCGGGATGGACCGGGCCGTCTCACTGCGTTCCGGTCATTGTAGAGCCAACCGCAACATCCTATCCTATAATGGTCTCAAGCTCAAATGCAGGAGATGGCTATGCGTAAACCGAGGGACTTCGATGCGGAACTGAAGGCACTGAACGATCGTGCCAGGATGTTGAAAGACCGCAAGATCCGACAGCTTGGCGAACTGGTCATCGCGACCGGTGCTGACGCCCTCGACATCGACACACTGGCGGGCGGATTGCTGGCCATGGTGAAAGACACCAAGGCTGAACGGAAGGAGGGATTGCGTAAAAGCGGGGCGGCGTTCTTTCGGGGAGGGGGACAGGACGAAGCTGGGAGGGGACCTGAAACGAACCCTGCGGCGACAGCAGAAGCTGACGGCCTTACGCAACCGTTTGAACTTAAGCCAAGCGAGAACTGACACGCGGGAGTGGGTGATGAAACGGCGCGAACGGACCCGTCATCTGATTGAACTGGGCGGCCTGGTTATCAAGGCAAAGTTGGACGATCTGACGAGCGATGATCGCACGGTTCTGTACGGCGCGTTTCTCGCCCTGGCCGCGAAGCTCAAGGGCGGGGAGGGGGCAGCCAATGTCGAGGTCTGGCGTAGAACCGGAAAGCGAGCTTTCGACACCGAGGCGGAAGAGATTGCGGCGAGGGCAGGTGACGTGCATCGGGCCTATGAGCGCGGTCGACGGTAAAAGAACCGCAGGTCAGTCTCTTGGAAACAGCCTGTGAGGTGCCGGGCTGTCTGTCGCGCCTCAAGCCCCGGATTTACCGAAAGGGTCGGTAAATCCGCCTGACGGTGTAGGGCTTGACCCGCGCCCGCCAGCCCGACAAGCGGCCACCATGTCCGTAAGCGGGAGCGTGCCCGCATACGGACATGACATTGACGAGAAAGAGGGTGATGTCATTGTGCCACGGTGACGCGGTGTCAGAAAGAATGCGGGCGGTTCCGATTGCGGTATTGGTACACTTGCGTTATGGTTGATTCCGGAGTTGCCACATGCAGCTCTGGGGCGTGGAAACCCCGTAAGTAAGCTGGTTTGGTGATCGTCCAAAACGATTACACTTCCGCTATGAGCCGTAAGATTTTGCCACTACAGTGCGCGGATAATGCCCGTCTGCTGTCCGGTAGATCGCGCGTTGAATCATGACGGGGGAGCTTTTGGCGAATGTCCAGGCGCGCAAGTGCTAAAGGCCAAAGGGATCGGGCTTACTCGGTTTTCCAACTCCCCCGTCACCAACGCAGATGCGGGCCTGACACCTGAGCGCAGGCCCCGTGGAGGTCAAGGCAATGGGTATGGAAGGCACAAGACCACATTGGTTCACGGAAGCGCTTATGGGACGGCAGCTCTGCTGGTTTCATGACTATGTGTCACCGCACCAGGCGGAATACCTGTCACTTGCGCGGCGCTTGAGCGACAGCACGCGAACGGCGCGGCGCATTGTCTCGGAAGCAGAGGTCGAGCTGATATCCTGTGATCACTGGCAGTACATCATCGACCCTCGGCGCTACATGCTGCGCCTGATCTTCGATATCGCGGTACACAAGTTCAGACAACTTCAGCCGTCGATCAATGCCTACATCGCACCGACACCGGTCGATGCACCGGTACGGTCGGAAAGGCGGGCAGATAAAGGCATCGTCTTAAATGCCCTCGACCGCGTCCCGTCACTGTATCGTCGGGTCTTTCTTATGCGACGGGTCAAAGGCCTGACGACAAACGAGATCGCCAAACACCTGAAACTGTCGCCAGCCAAAGCCATGCAGCGTCTTGTCACAGCAACGGTCATGTTCTGCAACGCGGTGGACCAAGAAACCTGCGTGCCAGCGCGCGCCTGCGCCCTGACGGATGGGTATTTGCTGGGCGACGACGGCTAGCATCATGCGTCCGCACGACAGGAATGGAATACCACTGCATTGATCCATTAAGCGAAGTGGTGCACAAAGAATCCAACATAGAGACCGCCATGAACACCGACAAACTCGACCACCTGCCGGACACCAAACGACGCGAACTGGAACGCGTGGTAAAGATCCTGTTCGACGAGTTCGAGGATGCGACCAAGACGGCGCTTTCCCCCAAGCGCAAGGCAGGGCGCATCCTCAAGGTCATTCTCTTCGGTTCTTACGCGCGTGGCGATTGGGTGGAAGACCGTCTGAGCGGCTATCGATCCGACTATGACCTGCTCGTCGTCGTCAATGGCCAGGACTTTACCGACCTGCATACCTATTGGGACAAGGCGGATCAGCACTTTATCCAGGAACTAACCGTCACCCAGCACATCAAGACCCCGGTGAACTTCATCGTGCACAGTCTGGACGACGTGAATGACCAGTTGGCCAGAGGCCGACCGTTCTTCTCGGACATCGCTCGTGATGGCATCCTGCTGTACGACGCGCCGGGGCATCCGCTTGCTAAACCGAAAGCACTGGAGCGAAGCGAGGTCGCCATCGAGGCCAGAGCGAATTTCGAGCAATGGTCAGTTAGCGGCCAAGAGTTCATCGAAGCGGCGGAGTTTCATATTTCTCGTGACCATAGAAACAAGGCCGCGTTCAATCTTCATCAAGCAACCGAAGCATTTTACCATTGCCTTTTGCTCACTTTCACTCTGTACAGCCCGAAGAGTCATCGGCTTTCGGTCCTTAGATCCCAAGCGGAAAACCTCGACGACAGTCTAAAGGGTATTTGGCCATCCGACAGCAAGCTTCATCGCCAGGCGTTCGACCGTCTCCGGCGCGCGTATGTGGAGGCGCGATATTCAGCAGATTATCAGGTCACGGATGAAGAGCTGATCTGGCTGGTGGAACGTGTTTCGGCGCTTCAGGCTGTTGTCCAATCTGCCTGTGAAAGAAAATTGTCGGCCCTGAATGCTGGTCGCTCATAGTAAATGTTCACAATTACGGCGAACTGTTTGTATTTGGGACGTAATGGGACGGTCGCTCTCGAAATTGTTACCTTTCCGATTCCTTCTTATTCTACGCTAAAGTACGACTGGGGCGGACTTAGACACCCTGCAGACCCGTTCTTGCACTAATTGGCTCCCTGGTATCTTGAATTTCTCGGAAAATTCCATCAATTTTCTTAGGTGATGCCGGCGCATCCCGTGGAAAATTGGAGAAGCCATAATGTCCTCACCCGACCGCATAATACGATTGAAGACCGTTTTGGACCGTACTGGTCTCAGCCGCTCAACCCTCTATCGCAAGATCACAGAGGGAACATTTCCGCCCCAACTGAAAATCAGTGTCCACGGCGCTGGTTGGCATGAGTCGAGCATCAATCAGTGGATCGCGGACCCGGTGAGGTGGCATGACACATCTGTTTATGAAAGTTCAAACACTAGCGGGTGAGAGTATAGGGGGCCGGAGACGAAATGATGGTAGGAGAGCGTGGAAGCTCTGAACACGGATGATTGCATGAATCGGCCCGCCCTAAACAAGGGGGCAGACAAAATCGGAGAAGGAGAATCCTTGATCGTGTCCCGGTACGTGGTGTAACTGAGCGCCTGGCTTCAGTGTTTTCCGAACAGGTCCGGGTTTGTCGTCAGTTGGCCACTGCTGGCATGCTGAGTAGTGGATCATCGCTCACTTGGGCGATGGTTTCAAGGGTGATATAGCGTCCGCGTTGAACCGCCCATTCATCGTTTTGTTCGAGCAGGATTGCGCCGACCAGTCTGATGATGGCGTCATCGTTGGGGAAGATGCCCACGACGTCGCATCGGCGTTTAATTTCACCGTTGAGCCGTTCGATAGG
>NZ_AQWM01000019.1 GCF_000376105.1 Asticcacaulis benevestitus DSM 16100 = ATCC BAA-896 | reverse complement strand
AGACAGCACATTCTTCACTTTAAAATATGTCGCCCAGCAGCTTGAGGAAGACGAAGATCTCCTACGCGAAATAACCATAGAAATGTTCTCTGAGGACGGTTGCTTTACCGTTTACGACGATTACCCAGCCGATGAGACAAAGGAGTCGATCACAGTTTTTACCACAGATGGGATCGACTACCTGATCGAGGCTCTGAAAGACAATCGGGATCACTACGTCGAGCAACGTACGAAAACTGAATTGTTCTACGCCAAAAAATGAATACACCCCTGTGGCCTTGGGCGAATGGGTACACTAAACCAGAGCAAGCTGTAGGTAGAATCCGAGCCTGTTCAAGGCTTACGGATACGCCTAGGTAAACTGTGATTGTTGTTCGCGGTTCGACCGCTTTCAAGGGACCGCAGATGTTGAAGGTATTGATCGTTGAAGACGACCTGATGATTGCGGACATGACCGAAGAATTCCTGGTCGCGTCCGGTTACGAGGTTTCCGGAATCGCCAGAACCGTCAATCAGGCCGTGGTTCTGGCAAAACTTGATCCACCGGATCTGGCGATCATCGATCTGCGTCTCGCAGCCGGTGGGTTTGGTACGGATGTCGCGCTCGAGTTGCAAAAACTCAAAAGAACGGGCATTCTGTTCGCCAGCGGCAACGTCTCGCAATTCGACCTGACATCAGATGACGGCGATGGCTCGTTGGTGAAGCCTTATCTGACAAAAGACCTTTTGTGCTCCCTGAGTATCATTCGTGAAATCGTCGCCACCGGGTCGAGTGCCCTGCCCCATCCGCGCGGTTTCAAGCTGTTGAAACCCGCCGCCGCAGATCGCAAGGCACTGCATGCCAGATAACACCATCGCACGAGTCCATAAACTGCTCCGGCAGCAGGCTGCGATTGCCAGCTTCGGCAGCTTTGCGCTCCGTGAGGGTGATCTGCATAAGATCCTGACGGAAGCGGCAAGGGTCTGCGCCTCCGGGCTGGATGTGCCCTTCAGCAAGGTATGCCGCTATCGCTCCGACGAAAATGACCTTCTGGTTGAGGCAGGGCATGGTTGGAAGCCCGGCGTCATCGGCAATGTCGTCTCAAGGGCTGATGAAAGTTCACCGCAAGGCCGCGCTTTTATTACCGGAGAGCCGTCCATCTCCAATGACTTACGCAAAGACACCACCTTCAAGCTGCCGGCGTTTTACGCAGAGCACGGCATAATTTCGACCGTGGACGTCGTGATCCACATCAAGGACAACCAGCCTTACGGCGTGCTTGAAATCGACAACAATGTGCAGCAAGACTACGACCAGCATGACATCGACTTCCTGACAGGTTTTGCCAATGTCCTCGCCGAAGCAGTCGCAACCTCGGCCCGCATAGAGCTGCTCCAGACGACCATCCTGCAGATGAAAGCGCTCGTTGAGGAAAAGGACCGGCTGCTCGATCAAAAAAAGGTATTGGCAGAGGAACTCCAGCACAGGGTTCGCAACAATCTTCAGCTCATCTATGGCATGTTGACCAAGCAGTTGGATGACACCAGTGACGAATCCGGCCAACGCGGCCTCAGAGCAATTGCCAGGCGCGTGTTCACTCTGGCCAAGGTCTACGAAAATCTGCTGGGCGCCGAGATGACTCACACAACTGATTTCTGCGTCTACGTGAAGTCTTTATGCGTCAATCTGGCCGAGATTCAGGACGGCAATACAGACAATATCGATCTAACCTGCGACTGCGAGTCCATGACGCTCGATCTGGATATGGTGACGGCCCTGGGCATAATCGTCGCGGAGCTTGTCACCAATAGCTATGACCACGCTTTCCCTGCTGGAAACGGCGCTATCGCGGTGTCTTTGATCGGCGGAATAGCAGGTATGCCTGGCAGGGCGCGCCTAACAGTAGGCGATGATGGTACGGGCTTTGTCGAGAAAATCGGCAGTAAACGCCACGGTGTGGGTCTCGTTCGCCGCCTTGTCGAGCAGATCGGTGGCGACATCAATCTGGTGTCGGATCAGGGCACGCTCTGGACCATCACCTTCCCCATAGCGACACCCTCCACAGACTTGCCGCAGGCAGCTTAGCGCATAAGCCCGTCAGGCCTTGTTGTCGGGTTCAGTGCTACCCACCAGCCGCCCCAGTTCCGGCAATGACTTAGCTCCCAGTTTTCGCATGATCGACGCGCGGTGGCTCTCCACCGTCCGTTGGCTTATGCCAATTTCGGCCGCTATGTTTTTACTGGCGTATCCTGCCAGTACCAAGGCCATGATTTCTCTTTGCCGGGGCGTAAGCCTGGCAATATGCTCAGCTGCGGATCTGTGTACGTGATCCAGCTTGTTTATATGTCGCGATGCCGTGACGGCAAGTTCGACGCAGTCGACCAGGCGGCGGCGGGTGACCGGCTTTTCAAGGAAATCCGACGCGCCCGCCTTCATGGCTTCTACTGCCATGGCGACATCGCTGTGTCCTGTAATCATGACGATTGGTATTTTACTGCCGGTTTTTCGGAGCTTTTGTAGAAGTTCCAGTCCGCTCATGCCAGGCAAACGGGCATCTAATAGCAGGCACTCGCCCTCGCCCGGTTTGTACAACTTGAGAAACGCTTCGCTGTTATCGTAGTCCTCGACAACCAGCCCTTCGGCCTCCAGCAGATAACGTATGCCGTCGCGGACCAGACAGTCGTCATCGATGATGTAAATGACTGGACGCGCTTCCGTAGTGTTTTGCGGGCGAGTGATTGCAGCGTCTAGACCGCCGGTTCGCACCGACATCCCGACGGGGGGTGAACTATGTTTCGGACCTGAATAAGAAGCTGTCTGTACCAACGGGTTACCGCTTCTGGCATTTCAACGAACCGCACTTGCTGCCGAATTATCCGGCTGACAGAGGTGAGTCTGCGTATATTCCGACCCTATCACAGTTTTCGCAATTGGAGATATTATTGATCCCTGACTTCTCGCGTTTCGAGAAAGTATAGCAACACATGCGATCGTTATTTGAGGCTGAGTTGCGGCCCAATCCAAAGAGTACTGGAGCCCTTCTATGCGTCTCGCCAATTTTATTCGCGAAAACGTCACCCCGATAGTTACCGATTGGGAGGGTTTTGCAAAAACATTGACGCCGTCTGGTGAGCATAGGGGGCCTTTGGTCATACGTGACCATATCCATGAACTTCTTGATTTTATCGCCGCGGACATCGAATCCGCCCAGACCGACGGTGAACAGGTCGAGAAGTCCCGCGGCGAAAAGCCCGAAGATCATTATCCAACTGCCGCCGAGGTCCACGCCTCCTTACGCTATGACGGTGGCTTCAACATGGATCAGATGGTCTCTGAATATCGCGCGCTGCGGACCAGCGTGGTCCGGCTTTGGAAGGACTCAGGTCTTGCGATCACCGTGCAGGACTTTGACGATCTCACACGCTTTAACGAGTCGATTGATCAGGCGCTCAAAGAATCGATTGCCGATTATTCGAAGAAACTCGAACTCTCCAGAAACTTGTTTCTCGGCATCCTCAGCCACGATTTGCGTAACCCCCTTGGTGCCATCTCAATGTCGGCTGGATTGACGATGAAAATCGGAGAGCTTAGGGAGCGTCAGCTTATGCTGCAGACCCAGATTGTCGAGAGCGCCGGCCGAGCCAATGACATCGTCGCCAACCTGTTAGACCTTACGCGCGCCCGTCTGGGATCTGGCTTGCCGATAATCAAGCATTCCATGGATATGGGCTTTGTCAGCCGCCAACTGGTTGATGAGATGCGCGCCCTGCACCCGGGCCGGGAATTTCTTCTAACCATTTTGGGTGAGGTGAGCGGACTCTGGGATAAGGCCAGAATAGGCCAGGTGTTTTCCAACCTGATTGGCAACGCTGTCCAATATGGCTTCAGAAGTGCGCCCATAACGATACGCGTGGAAGGCGCACCTCGCGAGGTCGTTTTGTCAGTGCACAACGAAGGCGTTCCGATCGCACCTGACGCCTTGCTCACAATCTTCAACTCGCTTACGCGATCACAATCAAATGACGAAACCAAAAGTCAGCCGCTTTCAACGAACTTAGGCCTTGGCCTTTTCATCACGAAAGAAATCGTCACCGCACACGGCGGTACAATCAGCGTGTCATCGTCTGAGAGAGACGGCACCCTGTTCAGGGCTTGTTTCCCAAGGGCGAGTAAAATCGTGAGCCTTAAAAGCAAAACATCTGGCGAAACACATGGCCCAGTAACTGCAGACGCACAGGCGTAACAAGTGCAATAGCCATCACGATCCTCATCCCGGCGATAGACTCCGAGTGTCCGGGATGACGCGGTCTCCTTGTCGTTATTGAGGTCTGTCCGGACAGCTAGGCCACCGGCCCATTTTTGCCGACTGAGTTCACTTCATGGCTTTTAGTAGCCTGCGGTTGTAAAGTTTCAACTAATTGCAAACCTCCTCATCGCTCATTAATGCGCATATGCAATCCTTTGCATAACGATGCAGCGAATGGGGACTAATGTGCGCGGCCTAAAAAAGATAACAGACTGGTTCGACCCAATAGCGATCGTTGTAGGTAGTGCAATTTTCATAGCTTCGCTGGTGGCGGCGCTTTTGCTGTACAATCAGATGATTGGACAATTTAATGCCCTTATAAGGGCGCGCTTGCTAAATACGGCCGTACTGGCCGCCTCGCTCACGGATGGAGACGTCCACCAGACCATCATTAGGCAAGACCAGAAATCGAGCGCCGAATATGCGCGTTTGCGTGCACCGTATATGCAAATCCTACGGGCCAATGACGACCTGCTCTATGTCTACACAGTAGTCAAATGCGGCCGAAAAATATGCATCATAATGGATTCCGAATTGCCCAGAGCGGGGGAGCATATCGTGCCTTCAGATATAATGGAGGTCTATCGTCGCCCCTCAACTACCATCCTTAAGGCTCTAGACCGCGCCCACGCCGAGGTAGAGGTCAAACCTTATACCGATGAATACGGAACGTTTCTAAGTGCCTATGCTCCGATCTATACGAGCGATCATAAATACCTTGGTCTCGTTGGCGTCGACATGAGCTATCGCCGCTACTCAGCCGAGGTGCTTCGCATACGTGAAGCCCTCGTGGCTGGCATAGTCGTCGCTGGCCTGCTTTCCATTTTGGTTGCTTTCGTCATCACCGTGCTTCGACATAAAAACATTCAGCTTCAGTCCAAATACCGCGCCATTATAACAAACATACCCGCTGTGGTATTTCAGTGCCAACTTGATCAACATCTAACCATGACGTTCATCAATGATTACATCATGACGCTGACTGGTTATCCTGCAAGCGATCTGATCGGAAACAAAGTACGGGATTTCCTGAGCCTCGTCCCCTCAGAGGATCGCGCGGCGGTGAAGGCCGGAATCTTCAAATCACTTGAGAGCAGTGATCGGTTTGAGATTGAATGCCGCCTCATACCGCGCGCCCAAGAATCCGGCAGCACAGTCATACTGCGCCCAATATGGGTGCGCATTAGCGGCGTTCGCCTAACGACTGCAGACGACAATATTCCCGTCATAGAAGGCTATATGCAAAACGTCACCTTACGGAAGGCAACAGAAGCCAAGGTAGCCGAAAGCGAAAGACAATATCGCACTCTGGCAGACAGCATGCCCAACTTTTTATGGATCACAAACGTGTATGGCGACACAATTTTCTACAATAACACTTGGCTCACCTATGTCGGCGCTACGCTTGATGACGAAATCGATGCCGGGTGGCTGTGCCATATTCATCCTGAAGACAAGGACGCATGCCTAAAGAAATTCATCGACGCCTTGGCTGAAGAACGAACATTTCAATGCTGGTTCCGACTCTTGGGGAAGGACGGAGGATACCGCTGGCTGCTAAGTGTCTGCACACCGCGTTTCAGTTCTTCAGGCAAGTGTGATGGCTTTATTTCAGCGGCCACTGACATCACCGAGCGAAAATCCTTTGAAGCTGAACTTAGACGCACCAATCAGCAACTTGAATTGTATTTCAGGCACACCCCGGCAGCGATAGCTGTTTTTGACAATCAAATGCGTTACCTTATGGTCTCGGAGCGCTGGAAAACGGACTATGATCTCGGCGACATAGAAGTGATTGGGCGCTCACATTATGACGTTTTCCCTGAAGTCCCAGACCGTTGGCGCGAGCTTCATCAAAGGTGCCTGTCTGGCGAAATCATCAGCAATCCTGAAGACTGTTTTGTCCGCGCCAACGGCGAAACAAATTGGATGGCCTTTGCTCTGCATCCCTGGATGGATGATGGCCAGACCAAGGGCATGATTATGTTTACAGAGGTCGTGACCGAACGAAAGCTGCTCGATGACGAACTCAAGCAGCATCGCGACCACCTTGAAACCCTGGTGGCGGCGCAAACTCATCAGATGCGTTTGGAAACAGACAAGAATATTCTTTTGAGGACGCTGATAACCTCTGCCAACGAAGCCCGCGATCTGCAAACCGCCCTAGAGGGCTGCCTTGAGGAAATCTGCCAGTATACTGGATGGAAGATGGGGCACTGCTATCGCTTCGACGACATACACGAAAATCTGGTTTCTACTCGCGCATGGTCAGCAAAGGCACACAGTGACTATGCCGATGTGGTGCAATGGGTGAACCAATTCGCGCTTCCATTGACCGAGCTTAACGCGGTACCGGTAAAGGTCGCTAATACCGGCGCTAAGGTATGGCTCAAAAGCCATGATTTTAACAATCCGTCGTCCCGTACTTTCAAACTACATGCGGCGGGCCTTACCGGTGTCGTGGCTTTTCCAATCTGTATTGCAGGTGAAGTTAAGGGCGTCTTCGAATTCTTCGATACTCAGGCGATCGTTCGCGATAATGGCCTTGCCACCCTGCTCATCGATATCGGCCTGCAGATGGGCAGGGTGTTTGAACGCTTCCAGAACGAACAGCGTCTTCGAAGCGCAAAGGAGGTGGCCGAGCAGTCTGTGCGAGCGAAATCGGACTTCCTATCGAACATGTCACATGAGTTGCGCACCCCCATGCACGCAATTCTAAACTACGCCGGAATGGGACAGAAACGGCTGTCAGGCCTTTCTCCCGAAAACGATGGGGTTGCCAAGCTCGACAAATATTTCGGCAATATACAGACGGCAGGAAAGCGCCTGTTGGACCTGCTTAACAATCTTCTCGACCTTGCCAAACTTGAATCCGGCAAAATGACGTTTGCAATTGAAGCCCATGATTTGCTGCATGTGGTCGACCAAACGGTCATGGAACTCGATCCTCTGCTCAAGGCTAAATCCCTACGACTCGAAATCAACAATGAGGCGCCCTCCACAATTGCACCGTTTGATCGGCCGAAGCTCGTCCAGGTCGCGATCAATCTGTTCTCCAACGCCATCAAATTCAGCCCCGAGGGCTCAACACTTCACGTTGCTATTACTGCCACGCAACGTGATGATACGCCTGTCCTCAGGTTCACACTGACAGATGAAGGTCTCGGGATCCCCGACGGTGAACTGGAGCAAATCTTCGAGCCCTTCATCCAGTCAAGCCATACGAAATCAGGCGCAGGGGGCACCGGCCTCGGTCTGTCAATTTGTAAGAAAATTATATCGGCTCATAGTGGTCGTATCTGGGCAGAGAACGCGCCAGGTAAGGGGGCACGCTTGAGTTTTGACCTGCCGCGAGATGCAATTTGCGGCCGCTACGAGGCTGTGTTCACCCAAGAAATAGATCAAATTCCTCTTTTAACGGACCCTATCCATGTCTGACATCTTTCCAAGGCCCAAAGTCCTTGCTGTCGATGACGAGGCTTTCAACCTGGACATCATAGGTGAGCTTTTGGAAGATGCCGGCTATGAGGTGTTTCAATCAACCGACGGCGAAGCCGCACTTTGCATGCTTGAAGACCATCTGGATATTGACGTCATTGTTCTTGACCGGATGATGCCGCGCATGGATGGCATGACTTGCCTTTCCCGCTTAAAAGATGACCCACGCTTTGCGCATATTCCGGTTATAATGCAGACGGCTGCTGCGTCACATGAACAGGTACGCCAGGGAATAGACGGTGGCGTTTTCTATTATCTGACCAAACCCTATGACGAGGCGGTTCTGGTCAGTCTTGTCCGAGCCGCTTTAGCTGAAGGCCGACAAAAAGCAGCACTGAAAGCCGAGGTTCACCAAAACAAGCATATTATGGGCTTGATGCGCGGACTCCAGTTTCGATTTCGGACGCTTAGCGAGGCGCGGGCCTTGGCCATTTTTATTGCTAACTGTTTTCCTACACCGGAACGCGTTGTCTACGGTCTCAGCGAATTAATGATCAATGCCATTGAACATGGAAATCTGTCTATCAGTTACGCTGAAAAGACAAACTTGGTGCTTAACAATTGCTGGCAAGAAGAAGTGGAACGCAGACTATCGCTTCCAGAACAGCTCGAGCGATACTGCGAGATAAGTCTGGAAGCCGCTTCTGATAAGATGAGTGTTAAAATCACTGACCTTGGAGAGGGATTCGACTTCGAAAAATTCCTCGACATAAGCCCGGAGCGCGCCACTGACCCGCACGGAAGGGGTATCGCCACGGCTCGGCTAATATCATTCGATACATTGAGTTATAGCGATAGTGGTCGCACGGTTACATGTTTTGTGAATAATATTTGAATTTTAAACAGTTTATTTTAAACGCCCCTCTATATATTGCGAAATAATATTTGCACTTTACCAAGCGCGTCACTGATTTCAAGGCGACGCAGATATGAATATTTGCTAAATATCACCTTCACTTACTTGACTTCTATTTATAAAATACATTTAGAAATTTTATTGTTGAAATCAATTTTTAGTCGCACCCAATTCAAATTCAACCCCATTAACCTTGACGCAATCATTGGCGCGCAATGATGCAATCCATTGCATAACGCGACCGTCTCGCTGCGCACCTCCCCTGCCAATGGAAACACATATATTGAAAACGCAGAAAATATCGCTCGCCGCCATCATCGACACGGTTGCGACGCACGATTTGAAATCGGAGCTGTTAATCCCTTACCGGGCCGGCACGGCTCTGAGCCTTGACGCCTCCGCTGTCGAACGGATTGGCACGCCTGGTTTGCAACTTCTGCGCTCGGCTGCCAACAGCTTCGAAGGGGCGGGCTTCGCCTTTACCATAACCGCCCCCTCTCACGCTTTTCTTAGCGCTCTTAAAGATGCCGCGCTTGACGGCGCAAACACCGTTCGTACAGATGCAGGAACTCTCTAATGGCCAAACGCGTACTTGCCGTAGATGACTCAAAGACCATGCGTGACATGGTCAATTTTACCCTCAAAAATGCAGGCTATGAAGTCATCGAGGCTGAAGACGGTCTCAAGGCCCTGGCGCTGGCCAAAGCACAAAGTGTCGATGTCATCCTCACTGATATCAACATGCCTAATATGGACGGCATTTCTCTTGTCAAAGAGCTGAGGGCGCAGCCCCAATATCGTTCGACCCCCATACTCATTCTGACAACCGAAGGTGGCGACGACAAAAAAGCCGCCGGTCGTGCGGCCGGAGCTACGGGTTGGATTGTCAAGCCTTTTTCACCGGACAAGCTGATCGCCGTTATTAACAAAGTCTGTCCTTAAGCCTCTCCAGTAAAAAAGCCCAAATATGTCGAACGCGGCCTCAACCTCATCGGACTATTCCCAGTTCCGCCAAACCTTTTTCGCAGAAAGTGCGGAAATGCTTGCCGATATGGAGTCGAAGCTTGAGCGTTTGACAGCCCACGGCCTTGACCGCGAGGAACTGGACGCGGTGTTTCGCTGCGTGCATTCGATCAAGGCAGGCGCAGGCATGTTCAACTATGCGCGTCTGGTTGACTTTGCGCATGGGTTCGAGGCCTTACTAGATCGCATGCGCGATGGGCGCATGCAAATTGACACAACTGTCGCAAACCTGATCATCAGGGCGGCCGATGTCCTTTCTGAACTGGTTAGCGCAGCCCAGTCGGAACGTGCAGTCCCAACCGATGTGGGCGTTGCCGTCAGCGAGGAACTGAGCCATCTATTAAGCCTTGGCCTGAGCACGTCAGGTCTGGAATCCGGTTCTGATGGCCCAGAGACTCCACCGTTAAGGCGTGTCGAGATTCGGTTTTCGCCGCGTCCGGGCCTTCTGCGCCATGCCAATGAGCCCCTGCTTGTGATCCGTGAACTGGGTGGCTTGGGCGAGATGACGACGGTTTGCGACACATCGCGTTTGCCGGGCCTTGAAACGATCGATGTCGAAGAGACCTATTTTGCTTGGACCTTTGAACTGACGACGGAAGCCAGCGATTCGACCATAGGCGAGGTGTTCGAATTTGTCGCTGATGACGCGGAGATCAGCTTAACGACGCTCGAAACATTTTCATCTGAACCCGATGACATGGCAGAGGATGAAGCGTTCGGTCTTTGGTTAGAGCCGTCGGAGGTTCCTTCGGCAACGGTCGAAGTCTCCGCAACCCAACTGGACGCAGGCTCACAACCCCTGCACCCACTCGCTCCAATGCCCACCAAAAGCGCCAGCCTGTCCAGCATTCGCGTTGATCTTTTCCGCGTCGACCGACTGGTTAATATGGTCGGCGAGTTGGTGATTTCGCAAGCCATGTTGCGTCAAGAGTTGTCGCAACTGACACACAAAACCATTGACGGCCTTGAAGCGCTCGACACACTGACACGCGACCTGCAGGACTGCGTCATGGCCATACGCATGCAGCCGGTACGATCTGTCTTTGCGCGTATGCCGCGCCTGGTCCGCGAAGTGGCCTCAAAGCTCGGCAAACACGTGCGGCTCACAATGATCGGCGAACAGACCGAGCTCGACAAGACTGTCATTGAAGAGCTAGCCGACCCCTTGACGCACATGATCCGCAACAGTGTTGATCATGGCATCGAAATGCCTGACACTCGCCTGGCAAAGGGTAAGTCTGCCGAAGGCTCCATCACCTTGTCAGCGGCCCATGTCGGCAGCAATATTCTCATCCACCTTGAAGACGACGGCGCCGGACTTAATCGCGAGCGCCTCTATAATAAGGCAGTCGAGAAGGGCGTTATTGCCGAGGGCACAAAGCTAAGCGACGAGGAGATCGTCGATCTGATTTTTGCGCCGGGGTTTTCAACGGCTGCTTTCGTATCAGACGTTTCCGGGCGTGGCGTGGGTATGGACGTCGTGCGTCGCAATATAATGAAAATCGGCGGACGTATTCAGGTCTCGTCGGTTGAGGGCAAAGGCACACGTTTCACCCTGATCATCCCGCTGACGCTTGCCGTGCTGGATGGCATGCTGATCTCGGTGGGGGCTGAAAAATACATCCTCCCCCTCACCTCGATTATCGAAAGCTTCAGGCCTTTGCCCAGTCAGATTCGGGTGCTGGCTGGTGGTGGGCGTGTGGCCCATATACGCGGAGATTACGTTCGACTGATCGCGCTGAATCGCTTGTTCGACGTGGACTCAGCTATCGATGACCCGACCAAAGGCCTCATCGTACTGACAGAAACGGCCGATGGCACCCGGATTGGCATCGTCGTCGACGAATTGATCGGTCAGCAACAGGTGGTCATCAAGTCCCTTCAGCAAAACTACACGCCGGTCCTCGGCATTTCTGGGGCGACAATCCTTGGTGACGGGAACGTCGCCCTAATTCTCGACATAGAACAGCTTGGCGAAATCAAGGAGCAAAATGCATGAACGACGTCACGCAGAACTACGAAGAAACACTCAACACCATCAAGCGAGGCGGAAGCGATAGCCACCTGATGCAGTTCATAAGCTTTCGAGTGGGAACCGAGGACTATGCTGTCGACATACTGGCGGTCCGCGAAATCAAGGGCTGGACGCGCACGACCGTATTGCCGAACCAGCCTGACTATGTACGCGGGGTCCTCAACCTGCGCGGCGCCATTGTGCCGGTATTCGATCTGAAGTGCCGGTTTGGCCAAGGCGAGACCGAGGCCACCGAAAAACACGTCGTCATCATCGTCTCGATCGCGGAACGCCTGATCGGCCTTCTGGTGGATCAGGTGTCCGATATTTTGAGTGTTCAACCCGACTCGGTAGGGCCCGTTCCCGAAATGGAGCCCGGGCGTGCCCAAGCCTTTCTCGAAGGCATCATAACCGTCAACGACTCTATGATCGTCCTGCTCTCACTCAACAGCCTTTTCGACTCTGTCATCCTGGCGGGCACAGAGCCCGCAGAACAAAACGCTGCCTAAGGCAGGAAGGAAAAACCGATGCTTTCGCTTAATAACATCAAACTTCGCGGCAAGCTGGCACTAATCGTTGTCGCTCTATTCGTCCCAATTGCCATATTAGCGGGCCTGTTCATAGAGGCGAACCTTAAGGACATACAGTTCTCGAGCAAGGAACGCGACGGTGCCAACTATTTCAAGGCGGTTTGGACGGCAAAGGGGGCAATGGTCACCGCAAGTTTGGTCAAGGCCGAACCAAGCCGATTTATCTCTGAACCGGTTGACCTTGAAGGCTTTGCAACAAAATATGACAAGTCAATGGCAACGCAGGCAGACTATGGTGCGGCTAAGGCCGCGCTGTCGAGCGTCGGCTTTCCTAATCAGGCATTAAACGATAGCGGGGCCGCCACTGACGCCGTTGCCAAGCTAAGCACACTAATGGCGAAAGTGGCCGAAGGCTCAAACCTGCTGCTCGATCCCGATTTTAAGACCTACTATTTGATCGACGCCATTACCGTTAAGCTGCCCGCACTGGGCGATCATATGTTCAATGTCACAGACCGTATTGGCGACTATTCGAGACGCGCAACCCCTCTGTCGTTTGAAGAGCAGGTAGAGCTTTACGGTAAAATAAACGAAATCAAAAGCCAGCTTTACGCCGCGCAGGACTCGTTGAACTCGGCCTATTCCAATGACCACACAGGCGCCGTCAAAACCCATATGGCGTCCACACAACAGACATTTAATCAGGATATCGGCAGTTTCATTACCGCCGCGAGCAAGGCCACTGATGCTTTGCGGGCAAACCAAAGTGTAGACGTGACCGATCTCTCCGCCCAGGCAGTTAAGGCCCTTAAGGCAAATCGTGGAATGGCCTATGGCGTCCTGGATGAGCTTCACCTGCTTTTACAGGCCCGTATTTCAAACCTAACAGCGAACCTTTGGGTCATGCTCGGCGTGGCTGGCCTCATTACGCTCATGGCACTGGCGCTGGCAGCCTATCTCGTAATGGAAATCTCGGGCACGCTTGGCAATATCGTCCGCGTGATGAAACGTCTTACCGAAAATGACTTCACTGTGGTTCTTCCCAGTTCGCAACGGCGCGACGAAATTGGCGAAATGGTCAGTTGCGTTGAGGTTTTCAAAGCCAATGCTGAGGAGCAAATAGGTGTTGTAACCACAGATCTCAAAGGACAGATAGCTGCCATCTCGAAAGCACAGGCCATTATTGAGTTCGACATGACAGGTAAAATTCTAACCGCCAATGAAAACTTCCTGACCGCTATTGGATACAGTCTTGATGACATCAAGGGCCAGCATCATTCAATGTTTGTCGACCCAGATTATCGCAACAGCACCGATTACCGGCTCTTCTGGGAACGTCTCGGTCGCGGCGAATATGATGCGGGGCAGTATAAGCGCATCGCCCGCGGTGGGCGGGAAATTTGGCTCCAAGCCAGCTATAATCCCATCATGGACATGAATGGCAAGCCCTTCAAGGTCGTGAAATACGCTACCAATATCACCGAAGCCAAGATTCAGGCCGCCGATTTCTCAGGTCAGCTCCAGGCGATTTCAAAGGCGCAAGCCGTTATCGAATTCGATCTGACTGGTAAAATTCTCACCGCCAACGACAACTTCTTGGCCGCCATCGGATACAGCCTTGATGAAGTCAAGGGCCAGCATCATTCGATGTTTGTCGATCCAGAATATCGCAACAGCACCGACTATCGTCTGTTCTGGGAGCGCCTTGGTCGTGGCGAATATGACGCCGGCCAGTATAAACGTATCGCCCGGGGCGGGCGCGAACTTTGGCTACAGGCCAGTTATAATCCAATCATGGATATGAATGGCAAGCCGTTTAAGGTCGTAAAGTATGCCACAGATGTCAGCATTCAGGTTGCGGCAGCCAGAGCCCTTGAAGACGCGGTCGCACAATCAAAGAGCGTTATTGATCACGCTAAGACCAATGATCTTACGCATCGCGTCGATATATCCGGAAAGTCCGGTGAAATTGCGATCATGTGTGAAGGTATCAATGAACTGCTAGATTCGACGTCTTCCATTATCAGCGATGTGACCGAAGCCAGTTCGAACATCAAATTGGCCACGGCAGAGATTAGCGCAGGGACAAATGATCTGTCTCAGCGAACTGAACAACAGGCCTCAAATCTTCAAGAGACCGCAGCGTCTATGGAGCAGATCGCTTCAACCATCCGTCAAAACGCCGATAATGCGCAGGAGGCCAGCAAACTGGCGGGCAATGCGTCTAAGGTTGCCACGTCTGGCGGGAAGGTCGTTGCCCAGGCTGTCGAGGCCATGTCGCGGATCGAAACCTCCTCGCAGAAGATCTCAGACATTATCGGTGTGATTGATGAGATTGCATTCCAGACTAATCTTCTCGCACTCAATGCCGCTGTCGAAGCCGCACGTGCCGGCGATGCGGGTAAGGGCTTCGCGGTCGTTGCCGCCGAGGTACGTTCACTCGCTCAACGCTCCTCGGGTGCCGCAAAGGACATCAAGACCCTTATTGCAGCCTCGGGTTCGGAAGTGAAGGAGGGCGTGAAGCTCGTCAATGACGCCGGCGGTGCCTTGAGCGAAATTGTGGGCTCGATCCAGCAGGTCGCCACAATCATCTCGGAAATCGCCGCAGCCTCCAAGGAACAGTCCGTTGGTGTTGAGGAGATTAATACGGCCGTATCGCAGATGGATGAGATGACGCAGCAAAATTCGGCCCTTGTCGAAGAAAATGCTGCCTCATCGAGGATGCTACAGGATCAGGCCGAAAGCATGCACCAGCGCATGGCTTCATTTCGCGTCTTAGGTGCGCCACCCCAGGCCGCGATCGCTCCGCGCAGCCTGAAACCTACAACGCCCATCCCAGCCAAACCGCAACCTCGGCCACAAGTGGCACAAATGCGCAAAGTCGCTAATGGAAGTGCTCATCGTCTTCAGGACGACTTGCGCTCAGCCATTGAAAGCGACGCGGACTGGGCGGAATTTTAGACCGAAGCTGAACATAGCGGTCGTTCGGGAACCCTGGGCGGCCGCCGTATAATTTTTGACCAACCTAGTAAAATGAGAAGTGTAAATGACGGTCGCGCGTAAACCAGACCTGTCCGATAGCGACCTGGGTGAGTTTGTCTTCACCAATGCGGATTTCCAGACCATCGCTGAACTCGTGCATCGGCACGCGGGCATTGTACTGGGACCGAGCAAACGGTCGATGGTCTATTCCCGACTCTCCCGCCGGCTTCGTGAGCTGAATTTGAAGCGATTTGACGACTATTGTCGATTGTTACAAGCCCCGGAAGGGGCCAATGAATTCCTGGCCTTCAGCAATGCAATGACAACCAACCTGACACGCTTCTTCCGGGAGAAGCACCATTTCGATTTTTTGCAGGGCACGATTATCCCGAAAATAAAGCAATCCGCAGACGAACGGCGCCTAAGAATCTGGTCGGCGGGATGTTCCTCAGGCGAAGAGCCCTACTCCATCGCCATGACCCTATTGGAGCACTTTCCCGAACTTTCACGTTGGGACGCTCGTATCCTTGCTACCGATCTGGACACGAATATGCTCTCGCACGGATCTAAAGGGCTTTACGCCCATGACGCACTTGGCGATGTGCCAAAACCCTATCATGAGCGCTATTTCACCGCGACATCCGCCGGCCTCGTAGCCAAGGAGGGCATGCGCAAGCTCATCGCCTTTAAGTCCCTCAACTTGCTGGAAAAGTGGCCCATCAAGGGTCCATTCGACGTCATATTCTGTCGCAACGTGATGATATATTTCGACAACCCCACCAAAAACGATTTGGTCAGGCGTTACGCCAAACTGCTCCGGGTGGGTGGCTGGCTGGTAGTCGGGCACTCTGAAACCCTACTTGACCAACAGAGCCTGTTCAAATCGTGCGGGCGCACCATCTATCAAAAGGTGGGGGCTTGATACCATGGGACGCCCTGTCGATGTTGATCACCAGCGCCACCTCGCCCGCACGCGTATAACGGATACCCGTCTGGGAGAGCATAATGTTCGCGTCCAGCCAGGCGAATATTTCGTCAGTGGTGATCAGGCGACCGTGATCATCACGGTGCTGGGAAGTTGTGTCGCGGCCTGCATTCGAAACCCGCTTACGGGTTTTGGCGGGATGAATCATTTCATGCTGCCCGAAAGCGTGGACGGGGAATGGGGCGGCGTCTCATCTCAGATGCGCTACGGCAACCACGCCATGGAAAACCTCATTAATGAGATTCTCAAAACGGGCTGTCGGCGCGATGACCTCGAGATCAAGTTGTTTGGTGGCGCCAACATGTACACGGGCGGCAGTGCTGTAGGCACTCAAAATGCCCGTTTCGCCGAGACCTACCTTAAAAATGAAGGCCTCAAACTCGAGGTGTCGGACCTGGGCGGGGGCCATGGTCGGCGCATTCATTATTGGCCGTCCACCGGCAAGGTTAAGCGACTGTTGCTTAACCAGAGCCAGGAGACGTCCGTTACACGGTCAGAATTCAGCTATCGCTCGCAACTGGTTGCTCAAGCGGTTGAAGGCGATATCGAGATGTTTGAGTGAAAAGGTGACGCGCCATGATCAGACCTGAATATACCCGTCCCATTAAAGTGCTCGTCGTCGACGATTCCGCCCTGATGCGACAGATGCTAACCACTGTGCTTTCAAGTGACCCTGGCATTGTCGTCGTTGATACGGCTTCGGACCCATTAATCGCACGCGATAAGATCAAGCGGTGCGCTCCGGATGTTATTACACTTGATATCGAAATGCCCCGCATGAACGGCTTAGAGTTCCTGCGCAGGATCATGACACTGCATCCAATGCCGGTAATTATGATCTCCTCCCTGACCCAGGCTGGTACCGACGTCACCTTAAAGGCGCTAGAAATGGGCGCTGTCGATTTTATCGGAAAACCCTTGGGCTTTATTACCGACGGCATGGAGGCGATGCGCGACGACATTATCGCCAAGGTCAAGGCTGCCGCCTTAAGCCGCGTCAGGGTCAGACAGGCGCCTAATCCTCCGAAATCCATTCCCCTTCCTGCGGCCTCTTTCAGCGGCCGCGTCATCGCCATCGGGGCTTCAACGGGCGGAATACCGGCGATTGCCTCAATCCTTCAGGACATGCCGAGCAATGCGCCCCCTATTGTCATCACCCAACATTTGCCTGAGATCTTCACCGCACGGTTTGCTGAGCGGCTGAACACTCAATGCGCAATTTCAGTTACTGAAGCTCAAGATGGCGAACCTTTGCTGATGGGCCACGCCTATATTGCCCCCGGCGGCCAAATGATGCGTCTGGCTAAGGCCCGGCAAGGCGTCGTAATAAACATTACTCAAGAGCCAAAGGTTAACGGCTTCTGTCCTTCGGTGGATGTCATGTTTGACTCAGTGGCCGAGACATTTGGACCAAGGGCTGTAGGTGCTCTGCTTACCGGTATGGGCCAGGACGGTGCAAGAGGTCTGATGCGCATGTGTCAGGCCGGAGCGGTAACCATCGGGCAGGATGCGGAAAGCTGCGTCGTTTATGGCATGCCACGCGCGGCCTATGAAATGGGCGCAGTCACCCATCAACTGCCCCTATCACGTATTCCGTCGATGTTACTTACATTGTGCACCAAACCTTCGAACGCTGGAGATATTTGTCATGTCCTTACTTAAGGCGACGGCGTCTTTTCGACGCTCCGCATACGAGGTGGAACAACCCTCTGTGGTGCCAAGTCTGGTCACCGATAGCGAGGTTTGTGAGGATGGTGAGGATGGTGAGTCCGCTGCACTACCTTCGGCTGATCACCTGACCTCAGCACATCAATACCTCTGTGATGTCCTGGGCCTCAACGACGTACAGGCCAAGATTCTTGACGTGGTTATCCATGAAATCGAGGATGTACGTAACGACATCGACTCCAATTTCAGTGAACTTTCCTCACGCTTTACCCGGCTAGCCCAGGTCTCGCATGATCAAACGAGCATGGTGCGTCAGATGGCCGGTAGTGTAGAGGCGATTTCTTTGGGCGACAAGTCTGTAGCGATCGAGGACGTCGTTGCCTCTATGGGCGGAGCCTTATCGGAGTTCGTTGAAAAAATTGTCTTCATGTCGTCGCGCAGTGTCAGCATGGTTTACACCCTGAATGACGTCTTGGTCGAAATTTCCAAAGTTGAGCAAAGCATTAAGTCGATTGACAACATTAATGCGCAAACAAATTACTTGGCCATCAACGCTAAAATTGAAGCGGCCCATGCTGGCGAGGCTGGTGCGGGTTTCGGAGTTGTGGCCGACGAGGTGCGCGAACTGGCAAAGAACGTCAATACCCTTTCCCATGATCTCAAAACGCGCATTGGTTCGATTTCCCAAGGCCTGCACAAGGGCTATGCACTGGTGAGAGAAATCGCAGAAGTTGATACGTCCGGTCAGAACCTAAGCGTACACAACTCCATAAACCAGATGATGCGCGCGCTTGTTGATCAAAGCGTAAGTATCAGAACTATGCTTGAGGCCAATGCAGAGGCCACGCAAACCATTAGTCGGGATATATCCGATGCCGTCGTTCGGATGCAGTTTCAGGACCGGGCAACACAAAGACTGGATAGCTCGATCAAAGGCCTTGGGACAATCGTGGAGGCATTGCGAGAGGTGGATAGGACGACACACGACGCCCTCGACCTATGCCATGGCCAGACCTTCGCCACCAAACTACGCGATTCAGTTCTAACCCAGTGCACACTTGGCAGCGTCCAGCATAAGCTCAGAGTGTCCTTGGATCGCGGTGGATCCGATCAAGTTCTGGATTTTGTGGATATAAAAGCCAAGCTTACAGAAAGCGATGACGACATAGAAATGTTCTGAAATCGCTAGGCTCAGACGTGATTTAAGTTGATTTTACCAATAATTCTAAAAGTTATTTAGGTTAATCTGTCATGTGCAATTCGAATGCACATCCGGTTGACTTAAAATGAAACTTTTTAAGTAGAAAGCAGACCGAAATGCGCCTTGAATATAGGCATGACCACGGCGTCTTTAGCGCCAAAATTTCCGACAAGCTAACTTTTTCGGACAATGGCCTGTTTCGAAAATTGCTGGGAGATATCCAGGCGTCCAAGGCCAAAAGTTGCGTACTTGACCTTTTGGAGCTGGATGTGATCGATTCCTCGGGCTTAGGTATGCTTATGATCGCCCACGATGAATCAAAGAAAAACGCCTACTCGCTGACATTAATCAATGCCAAAGGGCCGGTGCGTCAACTGCTGCAAATCTCAAAACTTGATTGTTTGATGAATGTGGTGTGACAACGCCTCTCGCGACTGCGACCATCGAAACGGCCGGTCAGTTTGTGTCATTTCTAAAGATGGCCTTGTCTGTTGTCTTCAGGACATTGATCCCTATTCGGGTATCCTTCCTGACGATGCGCTCATAGCGGCAAGTCAAGCGCGTTATAAGCTTGACCTCAACACCAGATTTATATCACAGCCTCCGATGAGTGGCGATCTTTGGGGATTATTGCCGATAGACGACGCCCGTCTAGGAATTTTCTGCGCTGATGTTTGCGGGCATGGCAATGCTGTTGCACCTCACACGCGTCTTGTTCACACTTTACTGCATTTGCAGCCGCAAAATCTCTCACGCCCTGATCAAGTTTTAGGCCAGCTCAACAGGCATCTTTACGCTCTATTTCCCAGGGGGAGATTTGCAGCCATGTTTTATGGTGTCATTGATTTTGCTCACGACCAGCTTGACTATGCTTGCTCAACTTTCATGCCACCACTTTACCGAAGTGACCTCACAGCCGATTTCAGTTGCCTTAACGGGGAAGGTTTTCCGCTTGGCTTTCTGCCAGAGGCCAAATATGAATTGCGAAGCTGTCGTTTTGCTGCCGGAGCCGGGCTAGTCATTTATTCGGACGCCTTAGTCGAAACGCCCTTGCCGCCACACGCGATATTTACGCCAAATACCCTTTGCAATTTAGCGAACGAAAGCTTGTCGGGTATGTCCGCTTATGACGTTAATTCAAACTTGATCGGACGCCTCAACTTAAATCAGAACGCTCTCCACGATGATCTGACACTGATCACCGTTTTTCGCAAAGGATAAAACGAAAGCGATAAGCCAATGGTTTGCCCATGGAGCAAAGCGCTCAGGCTGTTTCGCGAACGACCAATTCTGGATCCAAAACAATCGAAGCTGTCTGCTCACCTTCAATACGCCTTAGAAGTAAATCCACCATGATCTGTGCAGCATCCTTCAAGGGCTGACGGACCGTCGTCAGTGGTGGCGTCAAGTGTCTTGCCATAGCCACATCGTCAAAACCCACAAAAGCGCAGTCGTCGGGCACGGAGCCTCCGTGCTTGGTGAAAGCGATCTTGGCGCCGTGAGCGACAACATCGGATGCGGCGAATATGGCATCAAACTTTGCTGAAGATTCTAAAAGCGTCTGCATGCTGACAACGGCACTATCATGTGAAAAACCGCAATCAACATGTCGAGGTTTCAGCTTAGCCCTTTTCATGGCCCGACAATATCCTTCATACCGATTGTCAATCTCCGGCACCCCGAGCGACCCCATAAAAACGATATGTCTTCGGCCGGTCTCTATCAGGTGAGATGTGGCTAATTCTCCCCCCAAGACATTGTCGACGCCAACGGAACAGTAGCTTTGGCGGGGACGCTTTTGTCCCCATACGACAACAGGCAAGGAGCGCGCAGCCATCTCATCCATAAGGTCGTGCATGTCATTTTGCGCGAGCAATAATACGCCGTCGACACGGTTAGAGCGCACGAGATCATTGAGCCAACCTGGATGCGATGCATCGACTTTGGTCAGGAGGATATCGTAGCCTTGATCAAAAACAGCTTGGGAAACAACGTCAGTCATTTCCAATAGGAAAGGATCGGCAATCTTCTGACCGGTTTGTGCGCCTGCCGGCAAGACAATACTTATCGTACGTGTGGTTTGCAGCCTTAGCATACGGGCGGCCTGATTGACCACGTAACCGTTAGCCTTGGCAATCGCTTCGATCTTTTCACGCATTATTTGAGGAATGAGAGAGCTTCCTGCCAACGATCGCGAAACGGTTGAGACCGAGACACCGGCAAGCTCGGCGATGTCTGCCATTTTCAACCGGCGCACTTTGACGACACGCTTTCCGGCATTGGAATTGTCGGTATCGATCTGGCTACCCTTTCTAAGGCTTGGATGCAGGCTCGTGACACAATTGGCTACAGTTCTGGAATAGGCAGATTTACACCTCGTATCAAGAGGCTAAAGAAAAGGAGCTTTCTGAAGCTACACGGCCCGCCCTTGCTACAACACGCAACACCATTGCGCTGTGTGTCGTCAGAGAAATCGGGACAATTGCACTACTGGGCTTTGCAGATCGAACGCTCTGTCTTTGTCTGCTTATATTACAAAACGCGTGCTTGGTTATTGGCCATTGTAGATCGGCATATTGAGTGCGTGCGCATCCACTGCATCACGAACATCTTTGCCAAGTGGCAGGTTATTTTTCTCCGCGGTCCAGACCTGCTTGAACCTGTCGACAGTCTCGCGTGTTACATCCAGTACAAGCTTTTCCGGCAACCTTGCCTTAGCGGCCAGGTGGGCTAGCTCATCCATTGTGACGTCGGCCATCTTTTTAGTGCGGGAGTATTTCAACGCCGCACTATCGTCCTGGATATAAGGGATCGTTGAAAGGAAGTCGTAGGCCGGCGCAAGAATGGGCGTTCGGCCGTCTGGATAGATAATCGACCAATTTTTGAGGTGCATGTCGGCGTTGCCGATCAAGGTGTTGAAAACCAAACGACGGATGAACTCTGCGATGTCGGCTCTGCCGGTTTCGATGCTTATAACACTGCCAATATTCTTATAGCTCGCGCCCTCGTATTTTTCGTCCGGAAACTTCCCGAAGATCTGTGCAAAGTCTTCCGTGTGAATAGGGCCATCAGGTGTACGATCAAAACGCTTAACTGCCATGGCAGGGCCGTTGAGTTGTCCAATACCTTCTGGAAGGCCTACAATGCTGTCCAGGCTGATAAGGTCGAGTTCCGGCACATCCATTCCCATCAAACGTGCGACCGTCATCATGGAGAACTCGTTTTCTGGAACGCCCGCAAACTGCTGGGATGGCAGCTTAACTATCCACGACCCACCCGTGCCCTCGAGAGGAATAGTCAGCCCCCCGGCCTTACCTCCGTTTTGAAAAGCGGAAAATTTTAGCTGCACGCCGGCGAGTGAGAAGCGCAATGCATTCCGTCGAGCATGATCGGGTAAGTCGTCATGCCCCGGCGGCAGTGCTTCGCCCTCACCGGGATGAACGGAGAGTGCCCCCGGCAGGTCGCGGCCCAGCATCCACAAGAGAAAGAACTCTTGCTTTTCGTTGACGCCGGCACGTGTTGCTAAATGTCGCCTAAGAGGCCCCTCGGGCAGTAGGTTAGAAAAGAATGCAGGGAGCTTCGTTTGAACAGGTCGAAAACGCGTGAGCAATTGGCCGTGATCATCTTTGAACGAGAGGCTTAACGTCGGGCGGTCTACCTCATCGATGTAGTCTTGGCTGAACGCAAAAAGCGTTCGATCGCCAGGAACATTGGTGAGAGTACCAATTGACCGGTCATGAAGGCGGACGTCTAAGATCGAGACGTCAGGCATCGTCGTCCTCATCTAAGCTGTAAGCCGAGCGGGGTTCTGCGGCTTCGCCGCGCGCCACCCGATTTCTAAGCTGCTGCAGCCTCCGAACGGCGTCCTTGACGATCTCGTTTGATTGGGGACTCGCTTGATGGGTATTCAGAGTATCTATGACGTCAACGATCGTATCGATTTCGTCGGGACGCAGCGAGACACGTTTCAGGAACTGGAGATATTCGGCCATTCGATCAAGTTCGACCGATGGCCCATATAGGTGCTTCTGCTTGATCACGAGGCGCTCTCCGCGTGATATTTTCTGCAGTGCTGCGCCGCCTGTCTCGGGCGATAGTCCACGACGCGTTGGCCCAGTGTCAATCAGGCTGTTGACCGCTGGCATAAGGCGCTTGGGGATCAATACCAGCTCCATGTCGAGGGCCCTACCGATGTCTACCACAGTCGCCAGACCGGGGTTCAGCTTGCCGCTTTCTATTTGGGAGATGTGCGCCTGGGTTATGCCAGACTGCGCACTTAGGTCACGCTGACTTAGGCCCGCACGATCTCGTGCTTGCTTAATTTTTGACGCCAGGTCTTCGGTCTTATAGGTCATGATATATGATCGCATATCGCTTAGTGATAAGATATCTAATCATATATCACTTAACGCCAACATAACCAAGAGGCGATACCATATCCTTATCAATCAACTCATTCGATAAGAATTATGCATCAGGCGACTTCAGAGTATCGCTCCGGTCATGCCAGCGCCTGCACCACTCGAAATAGCTAAGGTCACGCAATTAGTGCAGCTTAGAGGCCTACGTTAAATAGGGGACGTCGCCAAAGCGATGCCGAAAAGTATGGCAAAATAATGCAAGGCGGCACCGATCAGAACATGCGCATGCCAGATAGCGCGTCGATATATGAGACGTTTATTGGCATAGAAGATTGTCCCCACCGAATAGGCGACCCCGCCGCAAACCAGCAGGACTAGCGCTTTCATTGGTACGCTCCGCATTAACGGCTGCACGGCGATGACAACAAGCCACCCCAGCAACAGGTAAAAGCCGATCCAATACATTTTGCCGAGATCGGGCATAAAGAGCTTTCCGAGCACGCCAAACGTGGCAAGCGCCCAGACGGCGACGGTCATTCCGGTTGCCCAATTGCCCGTGAGGGCTTGGGTCGTGAAAGGCGTATAGCTTGCGGCTATCATCACGAAGACACCAGCGTGGTCCAGCCGTCTCAAAAATGGCTGATGTTTCGACGGCGCAAAATTGTAAGCTGTTGAAAATGAGAACATCGCGATGAGGCCAAGGCTGTAAACAGCAATCGCTATCAATTTGCCTCCATCGGCTCTCTGCATTATCGCAGTCGTCAACCCTACGGCTGCCCCCACTGCAGCAAAGACGAGCCCAATCATATGCACGATGAAATCACAGCTGCGAGAAGCCGAGGTTGGATAATGGAGAGTTTCGTTCTTCACCATGATGTCGTCCCAAAACTAGGCTGACGCCTTTGCAAAGACAAATACGAAGTGGCCTGGGAAATTAACCGGTTTACGTAAACGTAAACCGGCCAAACTGTAAAGAGTTGCGTTATGGAAATTTGAATTCATGAGATTTTGTTGGTCAGACGTAGGCCAGACTCCGATTAACTGTAGCACACAACTGTACATCTCTTGGCGTTGGCCTCAGCCCTGTGTGGCGGGGCTTGATAGCAGAATCGTCCGGAGTACAGTTTTTTTGAACGCGCAAATCAGCGCCAGTCTGCACTTCGTAAATCCAGGCAAGGTGACCTCCACCTGGAAACGACTATAGACCTTCTTGACCAGGTTAATGGCCGCGACATCGCGCTTTTCCATGATACTGGCGCGCCCGGATCTGCTGTTTTTTGATCCGTCGGTCGATGATAGTGTGATGGCATTTCTGTGCGGAGCCGCTTGTGCACCGCCCGAAAAGCAAGCGTGCAAGTAGAACAGCCGGCTTATAATATGACAGCCTCTATAAATATACGCACTAAGTCTATAAAATTCATATCCAAAGCGAATATTTAGAAAAAATCATTTGATGTGTAGATATGGCGGTATGTTTTATTTTTTTAGTCAAATGAAATTAATTATGTACTGTATAAGGATTCGATATAGGTTCTTATTTATACCATTACGACGATTGAATACATACGGCGCGAAATTTATGTAGCTCGATTATGATGCCCCATTGTACCTTTACATATTTTTCAGTCATACAAGACGTGAAACCGCGCAAAAGCCGCGCCCCACGCCAGAGTACTTTTCATGAAAACACCGTCTGTAGCTGCGAATCCCGGAAGCAGCGTTCTGGTTGTTGATGACGAAACGGCCCTACGCTTCCCCATTTCAGAACTTCTTAGAGACGCCGGCGTCATTGTTGTCGAGGCGGGTAACGCGGATGAAGCCTTGGCGTATTTATGGGCAGATCGTACAATCGGCGTCGTGTTCTCCGATGTTCGTATGCCTGGGAGCATGGATGGAATAGGGCTCGCCGAGGTCATAGAGACGAATTTTACGGATGTAAGGGTCATTCTGACGTCCGGAAATGTGCCCTCTCAGATCGATCCCTTCAGGCAAATTATCGCCAAGCCTTATGATCTGGATGAGGTGTTAGCTCAAATATTGGATACACTCGGCTTAAGGACAAGTTTTGAACACAGGCCGTCAGCCATATGACGAACCTGTGAGGCAGAGTTCCATGATAAGGGCAACTCGTCACAAGACTATGACGCGAAAGGTATTTGACGTGGGCGTGAGACTTTCAGACTTCATTCGGTCCAACCTTGACGGCATCATTGCTGAATGGGAAAATTTTGCCCGCAGCCTGAACCCCGGATCAAGTATGACGACCCTGCAGCTCAAGGATCATATCGAGCAGATATTGTCATTTATTGCCAGGGATCTCGAAGCGCCGCAGTCTGCATCAGAACAATTTGATAAATCGCGTGGACTGGCTGATTCTTTGCCAGCGGCTGATACGGCAGCAGAAACGCACGGGATTTTACGCCATGACGACGGTTACGATATCATGGAAATGGTGTCGGAGTACCGCGCCCTGCGCGCCAGCATCATCAAGCTATGGACTGAGAAAAACAAAAATCTTTCGGATGAGGATGTGATCGATCTGACCCGATTTAACGAGTCGATCGACCAGGCGCTAGCCGAGTCGGTTGTTAAATTCGCTCAAAAAGTCGATCAGTCCAAGGACTTGATTCTAGGCGTGCTCGGCCACGATATCCGCAGTCCATTGGCGACCATCCATATGTCGGCGGAAATTTTGAAACGGACCAGCAATCCAGACGAACGCCACATGACGCTCCTTACCCAGATAGAGAGCAGCACGGCGCGTGTTCGCAGCATCGTGACGGATCTGCTCGATCTCGCCAAGGCGCGCCTGGGCACAGGTATTCCCCTTATTCGCGCGCCTATGTCCTTGTCCGACCTGTGCGTCAGCATTGTCGAGGAAATGCGTGTTCAGCATCCGGACCGGCCCATCGTTCTCCAGGTTGAGGACGATGTCAGAGGTGACTGGGACGCCACGCGGCTTGGACAGGTCCTTTCCAATCTTCTAAGCAATGCCATGCAGTATGGACTTGCCGGCTCCACCGTCAAGTTCACGCTCGCGCAGTCGGCCAAGACTGTCCTGGTGTCAGTGCACAATAATGGCGATGCCATCCCTCCCACGCATCTCGAAAGCATCTTTGAATCCTTCACCCGTGCGCCTGGTCGGGGCGATCCCCTTACAGGCGAGTCTCAAAATCTGGGTTTAGGGCTTTTCATATCGCGTGAAATCGTCAATGCGCATGGCGGCAGCATCAATGCCACCTCCACCCAGGCTGACGGCACGACCTTTTCAATTCGTTTGCCGAAGACAAAAGTTTCCAGTGGTTTCCCATTAAATGCGCAACGATTTTCTATTGGCGAATAATTCGAAGGAACCTGAATTGATAGAGGTGAATTTCAGTCAGAAGCTGCACTGAGGAACGTCAGGGTATTACAAGTACCGAACCCTCTATTAAATATCGAGGCGGTCTCGGATTAGCCGCCTTCGGCAATTTCGCTCAGGATGTCCCGAAGCCTATCGAAGGGCGTAGGTTTGACGAGGTTGCGCTTCCAACACAGTGGCGATGTTTCTTGAGCCTGACGAGCAAGTTTTACGTTCACCGTGCGCTACTTCCTCATTTCAGTATCTCTCGGTCCCACTGATTGTTATCCCCTTGGCTCCCTTGCCATGAGCCTTTGTAAATCTCGTCAGATTAAATATTTCCCGATCGGTAAAATATTGCTTGCAACTGAACGAAGGCTACATATATTTACCGATCGGTAAATATATGCTCATATATGTCTAATTTGGATCGAAAATTCCTGAGCGGGAAAGTTTTATGGCCGAAGTTCTGACAATTGCTGACTTGGGTCGGCTCATTCGCGACGCCCGTAAACGCCAAGGCCTTCGTCAAGACGAACTCGCGGGCGCGGCGAACGTAGGTTTGCGGTTCGTTGTCGAACTCGAAAACGGAAAGCCTACTGCACAAATTGGCAAGGCATTGACCGTGCTCAAAACGCTTGGCTTGGTCCTGCGTCTCGATGATCCGACCGACACGACGGATATCGTACAATGAAAGCGGCGCTTACCGTTTGGTGGGGGGATAGGATTGCCGGCGATTTTCTCCTCGACGACAATGGTGACATCGGTTTTGCTTACAGTGCAGACTGGGTAAATGATCAGACCTGTTTACCGATATCCGCCTGGTTGCCAAAACAGGTCGAGCCGTTCGGCAGGGCCAAGACGCGCCCATTTTTTGCCGGGCTTCTGCCTGAAGCTGACATGCTTGATCGGGTGGCAAAAAACCTGGGAATCAGCAAGACCAATGATTTCAAACTTTTACAAGAACTTGGCGGCGACGTCGCTGGGGCACTGACGCTCTGGGCAAAAGGGCAGACGCCGCCTATTTATGACGGCGACATTGCCACGACACCGCTTACCGACGACGAACTGGCAAACCTTCTTGACGATCTGCCGAAGAGACCTCTTATGGCAGGCAAGACGAAAGTCAGGCTCTCACTGGCTGGCGCTCAAACAAAGGTGCCAGTTGTACTGGTTGACGGTCGCATTGCCTTACCGGCCCAAGGTCAGCCGACGACACATATCTTGAAACCGCCGATGGCGAACTACCCTGCATCGACGGAAAACGAGGCGTTCGCAATGACCTTGGCTGGAGCTGTAGGCCTGGACGTCGCACCAGCCGTTCCCGGCCTCGTAAACGGCCGACCCTATCTCCTTGTCACACGCTATGACCGGCGCCGCGAAGCCGACGGAAGCTATACACGGCTGCACCAGGAAGATTTTTGCCAGGCCTTAGGAAAAAACCCGGAACGCAAATACGCAGCCGAAGGCGGGCCGACTTTTAAAATGAGCTTTGACCTCCTCCGCCAAGCAACTACCCGCCCCGCGATCGAAACACTAAAATTCCTGGACGCGGCCCTGTTTAACCTCATCATCGGCAACGCGGATGCGCACGGCAAGAACTTCAGTCTCCTGTACGAAGGCGGGCGGACGCGCTTAGCGCCGCTATATGATCTGCTCTGCACGGTCGCCTATCCTGACGTTCAGAGCCGACTCGCTATGCAATTTGTCGACGCCTCTAATCTCGATCGTTTCACGTCCAAGCGGTGGGAACGTTTTGCCATCTGGGTTCAGGTTGGTGCGCCTCACCTGCGTCGGCGTCTTCTTCAGCTTGGGCAACTGGTGCTGCGGCATTCAGACGCCGTGGCGGAAGCACTGGCCGCCGACGGTTTCGACGCCGGCGCTTCACGCGGCTATGCTGCGATTGTAAAAAGACGCAGTGAGGTCCTGCTTAACCAGGTCTGACCATACCCCGTGCGGCGAGCCCGGAGGCTAGGTTATCCCTTTTCCCCCGTCGCGCGACTCATGCTATCCGGAGCTCAGTGATGAGTTGGAGGCTGGGAAATGACAGAGTCTGTTTCTAGGATTGTCGAGGGTCTGCGCGACGCCGGATTTAATATCAACCCCGTGCGCGCTTCGGCGCTTTGGCAAGTCGACGGCCGAGGACCGATGAGCACGGCGCAGCTGATCGACTTGGCGTCAAAGCTCCAAATATCCCAGAGCCGCACCCACTAATTTTAGTTAGGCTGGCGACTGGGTTGAATCGATGAAATCGATTAAAGCGGCGACTGTCTCCTCGGTCATTGCCGCTCCGGATTCGAACCTTAAAAGCAGCACGTCGAAATAGACGTTGAGGGCCTCAAGCTTTTCTTCCAGGTCAGGCAGACGCATGAGATCAAAGAGCTCTGCCCTTACCCCCTCCATGTCGATTTCCTCATGCATCCAGCACCATAGGGCGGCACTGATCCATTGATCCAAATCGAGCTCTGGCACTCTCATACGTCACTCTCCGTATGGAGAACCTAGATAGGTTCGCGCCAAGCTCAATCGGAATCGTCCGCCGCCTAAGCTTATTTCCTGGGACGGCCGGCGAAGCGCTTGTCACTCTGTAAGAACGCGTCGAGCATATAGGGGATCAGGTCTACGATCTGCTCTGTTGTTCCATAGGTCACCTGATAGAGCTCAGCATAGTCCTTTAGTGCCTGCTGTAACTCGGAGCCGACGGTGATCGTCAGTTTGACCGGCGTGCGATCTGGTAATCGAGGCAACTTCAGTTCGGCCATGACGACATCATGGGTTCATAGGGTTTGAGGATGATGTCTTTATGGACGATGATGCGAAATGGCCAGCCGGGTCGCACCTTGATCGTCGGCTGCACAGACAATTGCTTTTGTACAATCTGTTGCCCCGCCTGATTTCCGTTCTGTCGGGTAGCCTCCCGCAGGGCTTTGACCAGATCGCTATCGTCGCTGTCGCCGACCTGGCCCATCACACCTAACAGAGTGGATAGGCCGATTCCTTTCACCAGAGACCAGGTGTGGAAGTCGACACTATCGGCCAAACCGGCATAGCCTTCCAAGTCAGTTGCCGGCAGATTGTCGATTTCCAGGGACGTGCCGTTAGGCAGGATCATGCGCTTCCAGACGACGAGCGCGCGGGATTGTCCGAACGCTACTTCGCTGTCGTATTCACCAATCAGACGTGTGCCCTGGGGCGCCAACAAGATTCTTCCCGAAACGGTATCGAACGCCGGCTCGGACAACTGGGCAATCACCATTCCCGGCACATCAGAATTCAGGCCGGTGACGAGACTGGCGGATAAGACCGTGCCGGCCATGATCTGATATGGCGATGCCGGTGTCTGCAATGTATGCGGATTGTAGATGCTTCCCGTCGATGCTGTCTTCAGAAAGCCGACCTTGCCCCCTTCCGCGTGAAGGTCACTCTGATCGCGGTGTTGCGCGTCACGCAATGCCGCCGCGACGGCAAGGCCGGTATCCCCCACAGATGCAAAGGCCGCCGGCGCGGCACCCGTCGTCTTTTGGCTCACCTGGAAGAACACACCCTTGTCGGTCGTCTGGCCGTCACCATAGGTCGGCTTGACGCCCCGACTTTGCTGGGCTTCCAGCATAGGCTTGCCAAGAGTGTCATACTGATCGAATTCCATCCGATCCAGGGTCTTCACCCCATACTGTTGTCGTTCGACAAATTCCCGATGCCGCAACTGGAACTGGCTAAAAAAGAGGTCGGCGTTTCTGGAAATGTCTCTGTAAGATATCACCTTAAGCATCGCATAAACTCCTTGTACGGAGCATTCAGGACACCAGAACGAATTAAGGTTGTATATCACCCAAAAGGGTGAACTAGAGATCGATTAAGCCATATTTTAGGGCTTGCGCGATGGCGGCGCCGCGGTTCGTCACGCCGAGCTTGATGAAGATTCGCCTGAAATGCGATTTGATCGTGTCCCGGGCGATGCCCAGTACAATCGCCGTTTCTGCGTCTGTGCGGCCAATCGCGGCACGGATTAGGACCTCGCACTCGCGTTCCGACAGCTTGGCCCCATAGTAAACATTCTCCAGGCTGCCGCAGATTCGATAGTAGACGGTGTAAAAATGGTCGCACAAGGCCGACAAGACTTCGAGACTGACGGTTGGTCCGATGTGCCGGACTGAGGAGGCCAGCGCTATGCCAGCGATTTGCATGCGCGGACCACGTAACGGGATGCCCACGCCGTTATAAAGACCGGCTGCCTCACCCTCGCGCATGAAGTGAATCTGGAACTGGGTTAGATCCTCTTCGCGCTCGATGTCCCGCCAGCGGAAGGGTGGTGCCATGCCGACCGCCCGTCGGTACACGGGATCAATCTTAACAAACCCTCGCTCCACATAATAGGCCCGCCAGATCACCGGGTAGGTATTGATCAAGCCAAAGCCCAGATCGTCTTCGGAGAGCGCACTGTCGCGTCTGACCGAGAAGTTGACGCGATCGTAGCCGTAGGCGGCAACCACCTCGACAAAGAAGGCGAAGAGATGCGCCTTCGTCCGAATGATTTTTGTCGCCTCTACAAATTCTTCAAATGTCAGCCGTCCGGGCATCCCTTCGCTCTCGCATTTCGCCTGTCACCAGACCCCAACGAAAGGACACATGCTCACTCAACTCAACCCATCCGGCAACCATAAAAATAATGTCGGGAAAATAGCAGGTCGTGTAAAGTTAAAAGCGCTTAGAAAGGGCATTGGAATTCGGGAGCTGAGGGGTTGCTGATCATCGTCTTTGCAAGTGTCGGTGACATCAACACCGTTTGTCGCCGACTCGCTTCTGGCCAAAAAGCCAATTGGCGGTCGATGCGTATGGGATACACCTCAACCCTTATTTCGAACACGGCGTCGCAACCCTTGGGCTGCCTCGTGTAGGAGAATGATCCGATCGAAACCTTGCCGATCATCCCCATCAATCCGGCTTCTTCATAGGCTTCACGCGCGGCGGCGTCAGGATCCGCCAGGCCATCCATCGGTCAACCCTTGGGTATGATCCATTGGCGTGTGCCGCGAGATGTCACTAGAAGAATCTCAAGCTCGCCGGGTCGGCGTTTTGCGGTAAGGCATTGCGCCTACCTGTCGGTATGGTTTCCAAGGCCAAGCGCGGCAATATGCAGCAGGTCCGGGCTACGTGTTCGCCAGAAGTCGATCGCTCGCTGGATGGCCGACGCCCCATCTGGCTGTTGCAGGCTTGCGAGCTCAGAATGCAGCACTACATTTGCGCCACTTGTTGTTTTGATACGCGTTACCCGTCTTTCAATTCAGATTATAGCACCCTCGTGACGCTGACGTGGTCGTTCAAAAACGTTTAGAATGAGCGCAAGTTGGTCAGGCCCACCTAAAGCTGTCACCCAGTAGAACGTAGAAGTGTTCTACGGTCTCCCGCGCCTCGGCAATCGCCTTGATCAGATCTGGCGGCGTCGGATGGAGGGTCCCTGCAAGTTCTTCCATTCTGTCGATATCCTTAAGGACAGGTTCTAAAAGCGCCATTATGGTGGCTATGGTCGTAAGGCGATTTTGTTGAAGCTGATCGGGCGTAACGATATGCGCCAGTCTTTGTATGGCGTTTTGATCGACGGGAAACAGGGTCAGGTCAGCGGATCCCGAAAGACCCGCTAACTCTTTAGCTGCACGGCGAGACATTATGCGGCTCTGACAGTCGTCAGGAATTTGTCCATTTCCTGATGCAGTCGTTCGGCTTGACCGGCCAACTCACTTGATGCGTTCAGAACCTGCGAGGCCGCATCACCCGTTTGTTCGGCCGCATGGGCCACGCCGGTGATATTGGATGTCACCTCGGCAGTGCCTATCGACGCCTGAGAGACAGCCTGTACAATTTCCCGCGTCGCCGCACCCTGTTGGTCCACCGCAGACGCAATGATGGTGCTGGTGTTGTTGATGTCCGAGATGGTGTCGCTGATACCTTGAATCGCGCTGACGGCCCGTGTTGTCGCCTCCTGGATAAGGGCAATTTTCTCGGAGATATCCGTGGTTGCGCGGCTGGTTTGTCCGGCCAGTTGTTTGACTTCGGACGCCACAACCGCGAACCCCTTGCCCGCCTCTCCGGCCCGAGCCGATTCAATCGTCGCGTTGAGCGCCAGAAGATTGGTCTGACTAGCGATGGTGTTGATCATGTCGACAAAACTGCCGATGCTGGACGCCACCGTATTCAGTTCGCTGACAACTATGGCCGCGCGACTGGCTTCCTGAACGGCCTCATTCGAAATCTGTGACGAGCGCTCGACCTGCCTTCCGATTTCTGCGACCGAGGCCCCCAGTTCTTCAGCCGCGCCCGCCACGGATGTGACGTTGGTGCCGGCCTCTTCGGCAGCGGCCGAGACGGCAACCGACTGAGCGGATGTTTCCTGGGCCGTGGCGCTGAGTTGCGAGGCTGAGGCCTGCATCTCGGTCGCGGCCGAAGACACAAGGGTGACAATACTACCGACCGACTTTTCGAAATCATCTGCCAGTTGCATCATCATTTTCTTGCGATTGACCTCAACCAGTTGCTTCTGGTTGGCAGCTTCGGCTTCAAGATCACGCGCTCTCACGGCATTTTCACGGAAGACCGCCAGGCCCTTGGCGATATCACCACATTCATCACCGCGATCTGCCCCTGTCACGACGGTATCAAGGCGACCCTCGGCCAGCTTACCAAGCTCGTCCACCGAACGGTTCAAGGGAATAGATATGCCAAAGTTGGCCATCAACATGCCGATAACGATACCGAAAATCACGCCACCGACCGCGACGGCTATCATAATCATGATGGCCAAGTTACCTTGCGCCTTAGCGTCGTCCGCCGTCTTGGTGCCACGGGCGTCGACATGGTCCACGTAGGTCTTGACGGCGGCTTGCAATGTGTCGGCGCGTTCCCGGCTCGTTTTGACTTGATCGACAAGGGTGCGTTGAGCGTCCGACAACGATATCTGGCCACCCAATTGCTCGGCCAACGCATATGTCTTATTTAGTCCAGCGACATATTGGGTATACTCAGTGTTAATGGCGTCAAGCTGGACTTTTTCATCAGCATCTGCGGTCTCAAGAGACTTTGCCATGCGCTCTTTGAATTGGCCAATGTTCTTGTCGGCTACGGCCCGGGCCGCTTTGATCGTTTCAGGAGATGGGTCCATAGCCACACGATACTCAGACCGGTTCATGATGATAGTATTCTGGTTCATGCGGGCACCCAGCGTTGCCGCACTGTCCACTAGGTCCACGGTTTTAAGACTCTGATTGAGAAAAGTGATCTTGCTGACACCGAAGGCTGCAATCCCCGCCGTGACCAAACTCATGACAACGATCAACATTAGTAGTTTTGTTCTTATACGCAGGTCTTGAAATTTCATCGTGTACTCCCCGGTCATGCATACAGTTGCATTTCAATACCGAGGCTGCGCCCTGTGGATAAATTATTCGTTAAATAACCATGGAAACCATGTGTGAAACGGCAGCTTCCCTTAAATGCCTCGGCCCGCGCAGTGACGTGTCACCGGCTATGATGTTCGCTCTCTTTTTTGCGGATCGGGTGATGTTGTGCTGATTTCGACCTTGGTGCCCTCCTTGCCCTATCCACAACCACGTCGATCTTCTGGCAGGCTGTAATTGACCCATTGGGCGAACGGGTACAGGTTGAACCAACACGCCAAAGGATTTCAATATGAATACGACCGACCTGACCGAGACGCTCGCCGCAGCACACGGCCTGACCAAAACCGTCGCCAAGGCTATTGTTGACGACGTGTTGAAGGCCATTACAGACGCCGCCGTTGCCGGCGATGAAGTCAATTTTCCAGGCTTTGGCAAGTTCAAGACCAAGGAAACGCCAGCCCGTGAAGCCCGCAATCCGTCGACAGGCGCGACGATTCAGGTCGCTGCCGGCAAGAAGGTAACCTTCCAGCCGGCCAAGGCTTTGAAGGATAAGCTCAACGGCTAGTGGTCAGGGATTGTTGTCGCGCCCCCCGGTTTTTACGCCTGCTCTTCAGCAGCTCAGCGATGCCTTTCCCACAATCTGGCGTAGGCGGCCGGGTCCTGCGTGAGTACCTCGTGCCGTCCCGCGCGCAACAAGGTCCATTCTTCATGAACAGGACGTAGTCGGCGCTTTCCATGACCGACTTCCGATGGGTGATCATGATCAGGATCGTATCCGCCCCAAAGCCGTCTCTTAGCGTTTGTATAACATCCGCTTCGCTTACTCATAGCCAGCGAGCTTTCTTGAAACGAAAATATAGGCCTAGGCAAATAATCGAGATAGCCCCCAGGACGATAAAGTAGCCATAGTGTGACTTCAATTCCGGCATATATTCGAAATTCATCCCGTAAATACCTGCTATGGCGGTAGGCACCGCCAAGATGGCAGCCCAGGCTGCCAGTTGCCGCGTGATGACGCCAGTGCGTTGCTGTTCCAGAAGGCTGCTGAATTCAAACACTGAATTCAACACCTCACGCAGATCGTCGACCATGGTCTGAACACGGCGGACGTGGTCGAGCACATCGCTGAAATACGGCTTGGCATCGCGATCGATGCACGGCAATTCGATCCGGATCATCTTGTTGGCAACTTCGCTCATAGGCCCTAGCACACGCTGGAAGCGGATCAGTTCGCGGCGGAGCGAGAAGATGCGCGTCACTTCGTTTCGGCCGAGGAAATTATCGATTGTGTGCTGCTCCATCTCGACGACTTCTCTTTCAATGGCCTCAACGATGGGGATATAACCGTCAACGATGAAATCGAGAATGGCGTGCAAGATGTAGTCGACGCCGTGGACCAAGAGTGTCGGGACGGCTTCCAGATCGTGGCGCAACGCGCTATGCGCCCTGGCCGACCCATGCCGAACGCTGATGATATGGCTGTGTCCGACAAATATCGCCGTTTCGCCGTAGGCGATGTGCCGTCCGTCGAAGTGAGCGGTTCGGGCGATAACAAATAGCTGGTCGCCATAAACGTCGACCTTTGGTAGCTGATCCGCCTTCAGGGCATCTTCCACCGCCAGTGGATGGAGATTGTAGGTTTCCTTCAGGCTGCGCATCTCGTCCTCGGTGGGATCGCACAAGCCGATCCAGACGAATTCAGACTTTTCCCCGGCGCAATCCACCTTCTCTTCGATCGACAGCGGACGAACACGTACCCCGTTACGGTATAGATAGGCGGCGACAACGGTCATGGGCACTTACTCTAAGAAATGTGTTCGTCCGGAAAGTCGCCGGCTTTCGTCTACGACACCACTTTCATGCCGGTTCGCAATAGGGAAAGCATGTCGGCCAGGACTAGAAGATCAATAGGCCTCTTAAGGTGCAAGTCGAACTGAGAAGCCACGCCGCCTCCGCTCAAATCGACCGTACCGGTAACACCCTGTGCAATGACCTTGGCGTTGGAAATATCCTTGATCGCATGAAGATCCGCGCAGAATTTTCCGGCATCGGGGCCCAGAAGGGCGATATCGGCAATAATGACGTCCGGTCCGAAATCCCGAGCCATGACGAGCGCGGCCTCCGCGTCACATCGCTCGACCGTATCACCGAGGCTTTCAATCGCCCATTTCAGGGTGGGCGCACCGGTTGTTTGCGCATCGATCAGAAGTACGCGCAAAGGCCGGCAGTCTTGTGCCTGCGCAATTCTGATTGCATTGCCTTCTGTCATTGAGGTTTGTTGAGTTTGAATCATAGAATGATAATCCATGGAATGGTCAGATCAGATTAAAAGGGATCGGCCTCAACCCTTGGCGAAAGGTTGAGGCCGTACCGTGCGGGGTCCAGGGTTTTACCTATTTCGAGGACTTGTCGGCACAGATCAGATCTTCGTGGTGCAGCGCATGCATGTTATCGAGGAGCACTTTGAGGTCATCCCGGTAAGCCCGCGTGACCGGCGTCATTGGCAAACGCAGTTCTTCGATACACCAGTCCTGCATGGCCAGGGCCGCCTTGACTGGCGCTGGGTTTGGCTCCTCGAACATAAGCTCCATTAAGGGGAGCAGGATGTTGAAACGTTTCCACGCCCCGTCGGCACTATATTTTTCCAACATGTGATAGGCCTCAACGAAGCGACGGGGCGCCACCTGGGCGGAGGCGCTGATCGCGCCATGGGCGCCCATTTCAAACGCCCGGAACATCCAGGTGTCGTCGCCGCACATAACCTTCAGATCTTGAATGGCGAGCAGGGCTTTCAGTCGTTCGGTGGTTAGGCCGCACGCCTTGATGGCCGGAAAGTCGCCATTCTGGGTCAGCCTCACGACGGTATCGGTATGAAGAACCGAGCCCGTTCGGATCGGGATGTCGTAAAGAATGATCGGCAGCTTAGCCACCTCCGCGATAGCCATGAAGTGACGGTAGATACCGTCCTGGCTGGGCCGGACGTAGCTTGGTGCGGACATCAGATATCCCTGCACACCACAGTCGCCGAGTTCACCGAGCTCGTTCAGTATTTTCTGCGTGTTCGCGCCTTCAAGACCCATGAAGACGGGGATATGACCAGCGACGGATGCTGTGATGGTTTGAGCAAGACGGGCCTTTTCATAAGACGTGAGAGCCGGGCCCTCACCCGTCGTCCCGCCGACAACCAAACCGTGAATGCCAGAGCCCACAAGATGAGAAGCGAAGAGATCAGCAGCGTCATAATCGACAGCTCCATTTTTGAAAGGGGTGATCATGGGCGTCCAGATGCCACTATAAGCGGACCTGGCCATGTAGGTGTTGGGATCAAGCATGGCGTCAAGCAGCCTTGGCAAGGGAAACGACATCGGCTCTCACCGTTTTGACCGCGCCAAACTGGGCGGCAGGCAGACCGAGAATGAGGGCATGTAGCGCCAAGCCGTAGGCGGCAGCCGCGAGCGTCACCCATAGACGCGCCTCATGTTTGTCTGGGATGGCTTCCAGTCGAATAGACTGGATCTGCGCTCCGCACTCACGACGCAGTAGGGTCTGCGCCGTGAGGCTGAGGTCAGTGTCGACGGTCAGGGGGAACAAAACCGTCGCCTGATGGGGAATCTGGAGGGGGTCCGGGGAAGGCATAGTGTGTTGGCTCGATACTGTTGAGACAAACGTTTTCTAGCCCTTTGCGCGTATGACAGGCGTATAGATTTGACCTGTCCGCGTAGTGTTTTTGTATAGCTCAGTTCAAGGCTTCAGGCGGTATCCGATCCCAGGCTCCGTGACAATAAAGCGTGGATTGAGCGCGTCATCCTTGAGCTTCTCGCGCAGGTGCTGGGTGTGGATGCGCAAATAGGTCTGATTTTCCGAGTTGTGCTTTCCCCACACCTCGCTGAGGAGCGCACCGTGTGTCAGGACCTTGCCTGAGTTTCGCGCCAGGACCGTAAGAAGCTTATATTCGATCGGCGTCAGGTGAATATCTTCGCCGTCCAGACGGATGCGCCGCGCCGCCGTATCGATGATCAGGCTATCATGGTTGTAGACGAACGGCGCGTCCCCTTGTGGCTGATTGCGGTTGCGGAGCGCCACCTTGATGCGGGCGATCAGCTCAGCGGCAGAGAAAGGCTTGGTGAGATAATCGTCAGCGCCAAGTTCAAGCGCCTCGACCTTGTCCGCTTCCTGACCGCGTGCCGACAGCACGATGATCGGGGTCCTTCCCCACTCCCGGACCTGGCGGATGATGTCCATGCCGTCCATATCTGGAAGCCCAAGGTCGAGCAGGATCACGTCCGGCGTTTGTAACACCGCTTTCTGCAACCCTTCTTTACCCGTCTCAGCTTCGACCACCGTCATGTTGTGAGTGGCCAGGGTCGTGCGAAGGAACTTTCGGATATCGGCCTCATCTTCGATAGAGAGGATGCGGGGAGAGTCGGTCATTTATATCTCTTCGGAAGCGGCGGTAGCGGTCGCGATGGGGAGCGTGAAGATAAAGCTTGCCCCGGCACTGGAGCGCGCATCGCTCTGACCGGGCAAACTGCGATTGTTTTTAGCATAGATCATACCGCCGTGCGCCTGTACGATCCCTCGACAAATGGCCAGGCCCAGCCCTGTTCCGCCGGAACGATCGGATCTGAGTGTCTGGCCCTTTTGGAACTGTTCGAAGATGCGGGCCTCTTCGCCCTCTTTAAGGCCTGTGCCATTATCCGAGACACGCACGCGCAGACGGTCGGCATCCTTCTCGACATAAATAACGATCTCGCCGTTATCATCCGTATGCTGGAAGGCATTTTCAATCAGGTTGATAAACACCTGCTCGATCAAACCACCATCGATCCTGACCATGGGCAATTCGCCAGATATCTGCGTCCGCAAGGTACGTGCGCCCTTGGTTGCTTGCGCACGACCAATAGCAGCGCCGATGATTTCCTGGATCATATAGGGCTGGAAATTGAGCTTCATGTGGCCTGAGGTGATCGCCGCCATATCGAGCAGATTGCCGACAAATTTTTGCAAGCGTCCGAGTTGGCTCCACAAGCCTGTCAATTCATCAACCGCCTTGCGCGGCAACTCTTTACGCATACGCAGAAGCAGGCTGACCGAACCATTCATCACCGTCAGCGGAGTCCGCAAGTCATGTGACAAGGACGACAGGAGCACATTGCGTAGCTTTTCGTTCTCGGACTCGACCTTGGCTTCTGCCGCCTGCTCGGAGCGGCGCGCCCGTTGCAGAGCCCCGGCGATCAGGCTGGCAAAGGCCTCGAATTGCAGAATTTCCGCGCCTGAGAAGGGCTGCGTCGCATTGCGAGCCGTCAGGCCAAGAACGCCCAGGTTTTCACTCTCGGCCTGCAAAGGCAAGTAAAGCCCCCTGGCCGAAGGCATGGTGTCGGTATCACGTCCCGCCATCAGGCCATTAGCCGCGACCCAGTTGACCGCTCCCATTTCACGCATGTCCTGGCTTGCCGCTCCGACGGGATAGGTTTGAAGCCCATTTAGCGTTTGTACAAAAACCGTCACGTCGAGACTGAACGGGCCACTCAAGTGCTTAATCGCGACAGCGCAGATCATCTCGACGCTCCGCTCATTCGATAGTCCTCGGGTCAGACCGTACAGAATCTGGGTTTCGCGTTCGCGGTTGCTGACCAGCCGGGCGTGGCGCGATAGCCGCGCGGTCAGGGAACCGACCACCAGGGACGTCACCAGCATGAAGGCGAAGGTAACGTAATAGTAGGTGTCGTAGAAATTGAAGGTGTAATAGGGATCGGTGAAGAAGAAATTGAACGCCGGGATGCTGAGCATCGAGGCAAGAATGGATGGTCCCAGGCCCAGCCTGGCGGCGACAACCACCACGCCCGTCAGGTAGATCATGGCCAGATTGTTCGACGGTGTATGATCGCGGAACGGGAACGCGATCAAGGTACACAAGGCGACCGCTGCGGTCGCCAGGCCATAATCCAGAGGACGGGCTAAAAAGGGTCGCAAGGCATCTACGGGTTGGAGGGGGGCACGCGCCTGTCCAGTGGCGCCATGCACCACAGTAATCTCCATGCCATCACTGGCCTCGATCAGGGCTTGCGCAAGCGTGCTTTGAAAGGGTCGTAGCCACCATTTGGGTCGGCGATAACCGACCACAATGCGCGTAAAACCGTTCTGCTGTGCGTAGGCCAGAATATCCTGCGCCGGACGCGCCCCGGACAAACGCACAATTTGAGCGCCTAAGTTCTCCGCCAGCCGCAGGTACTGCTCGACACGCGTCCGCCCCTTTTCGTCGAGTTGTTCGTGGCGGTCACTTTGCAGATAGACCGCGTACCACGGTGCCCTGCCCCGCGTCGCCATCCGCTTGGCATGACGAATCAGGCGGGTGGAGAGCGGGTCCGGTCCGATCAAAAGCATGATCTTCTGGCCGACCTGGGCTTCGTTTTGGCCCATGGCGGCGTTCAGTTCGTCGCTCTGCGCGTCGACCCGTTCGGCGGTGCGGCGCAGGGCCAGTTCGCGCAGAGCCAGCAAATTGGTTTTCTTGAAGAAGTTCTCGGCAGCCCGCTTGTTGGCGCCCTCGGCGACATAGACCTTACCGTCGGCCAGGCGCTTCAGCAATTCGTCGGACGGGATATCGACCAGGGCAATTTCATCCGCCGATTCGAAAATGGTGTCTGGCACTGTTTCCTTGACCCAGATCCCTGTCAGTTTTGCGACCTGATCATTGACGCTCTCCAGATGCTGCACGTTCAGCGTGGTGTAGACATCAATGCCGTTGTCGAGCAGTTCCTCGACATCCTGCCAGCGTTTGGGGTGGCGCGAGCCTGGCGCGTTGGTGTGTGCAAACTCATCCATCAGGATCAAAGGTGGCTTGCGAGCCAGGGCACCATCGAGGTCGAATTCCCGGACCTTCACACCGCGATGGTCGATCTCTTGTAACGGCAAAACCGGCAGCCCTTCCACAAGGGCTGCCGTTTCAGACCGGCCGTGATGTTCGACAACCCCGATCAGGACGTCTTTACCTTCTGACTGGCGCCGGCGCGCTTCTGTCAGCATGGCAAAGGTCTTGCCAACCCCCGCCGACGATCCGAAGAAGATCTTCAGATGGCCGCGCGGGAACTCACTCGATTCGTTTCGGACCAGCTCAAGGAGCCGGTCCGGATTGGGGCGTTTGTCTGGTGTCACTTCAGCTTTCCATCGAGCCTTAGATTGACCTCAAGCACATTCACTCGGGCTTCACCAAGCACCCCAAGGTCGCGGCCGCGGGTCGATTTGGCAATGGCCGATTTGACGCTTTCGACACCAATACCACGGGCCTGAGCGATTCGGTTGACCTGATAGGCGGCGGCGGCGGGGCTAACCTCGGGGTCGAGACCGGAGCCGGACGCCGTGACGAGATCGACCGGGATCGGCTTGGCATTGAGCGGATCGGCGGCTTTCAGGGCGGCGACACGGCCTTTGACCGCATCGAGCAGAGCCGGATTGTTGGACCCGAGGTTGGAGCCCGAAGATGCGCCGGCATTATAGGGCGCGGTGCCGGTGGCAGACAGGCGCCCCCATAGATACTTGGGCTGGTCGAAGTTCTGACCGATCAGGCTAGAGCCGATGACCTTGCCGTCCGCGTCCTTGATCAGGCTGCCCTGCGCCTGAGCCTTGAAGCCCAGTTGCAGGATGCCGGTGGTCACGAGCGGATAGACGCCACCCAGGAGCACCGTCAGCAAGACCGTAGTGCCTATGGCCGGGCGGAGTGTTGAGAGAAGAGATTTCATTTCCGTATTCCTTATGCCAGACCGACAGCCGCCAGCGCCATATCGATCAGCTTGATGCCGATAAACGGAGCGATGATACCGCCGAGGCCATAGACGAACATATTGCGCGAGAGCATTTTGGCGGCCGGTTCGGCGCGATATTTGACGCCTTTCAGGGCCAGAGGCACGAGCGCGATGATGATCAGGGCGTTGAAGATGACCGCCGCCAGGATGGCGCTTTGCGGCGAGGCCAGATGCATCACATTGAGCGCGCCAAGCACCGGATAGGTGGTGGCAAACGCCGCCGGAATGATGGCGAAATACTTGGCCAGATCGTTGGCGATTGAGAAGGTCGTCAGCGAACCGCGCGTCATCAGGAGTTGCTTGCCGATCTCGACAATCTCGATCAGCTTGGTCGGATCTGAGTCAAGATCGACCATGTTGCCGGCTTCCTTCGCGGCCTGGGTGCCGGAGTTCATGGCCACCGCCACGTCGGATTGGGCCAGAGCGGGGGCATCGTTGGTGCCATCTCCCACCATGGCGACCAGTTCACCGCCCTCCTGCATCTGACGGATGTATTTGAGCTTCATCTCAGGGGTAGCCTGGGCGAGGAAGTCGTCGACGCCGGCTTCGGAGGCGATGGCGGCGGCGGTCAGGGGATTGTCGCCGGTGATCATTACCGACTTGATGCCCATCTTGCGCAGGTCAGCCAGTCGCGCCTTGATACCCGGCTTGACGATGTCCTTCAGATAGACGACGCCCAAGACTTGGCTATTTTCGGCCACAGTCAACGGAGTCCCACCCTTGCGGGCGATATCTTCGATCTGAACCGTCACCTCGTGCGGCACGGAGCCGCCTTTCAGGCCCACCAGTTTGGCGATGGCATCGCCGGCGCCCTTCATGATATGGCGCTCATTGATGACGATGCCGGATACGCGCTGATCGGCGCTGAAGGGGATGAATTCCGCCTTGAGGGCGCTGACATCTTTTTCCGGCAGGCCGAACAGCTTTCGCGCAAGCACCACGATCGAGCGGCCTTCAGGCGTTTCATCGGCAAGCGATGACAGTTCGGCGGCTTCGGCCAGTTGTTGCTGCGTAATACCCGGCGCCGGGAAGAATTCGACCGCCTGACGGTTGCCGAAGGTGATGGTGCCAGTCTTGTCGAGCAGCAGGACATTGACGTCGCCGGCAGCTTCGACGGCGCGGCCGGAGGTCGCGATGACATTGGCCTTGATCAGGCGTTGCATCCCCGAGATACCGATGGCCGACAGAAGCCCGCCGATGGTGGTCGGGATTAGGCAAACCAAAAGCGCGATCAGGACGGTAATCGTGATGACCGTGCCGGAGCCTGCACGAGTGACACCGAACAGCGAGTACGGCAGCAGGGTCGCGCAGACGAGCAGGAAGATGATGGTCAGTGCCGCCAGCAGGATCGACAAGGCGATTTCGTTCGGCGTCTTCTGGCGCTTGGCCGATTCGACCAGGCTGATCATGCGATCGAGGAAGCTTTCGCCGGGATCGGAGGTGACGCGCACCACCAGCCAGTCGCTGAGCACCCGCGTGCCGCCAGTCACCGCGTCACGGTCACCGCCGGATTCGCGGATGACAGGCGCCGATTCACCGGTGACGGCACTTTCATCGACAGAGGCGATGCCTTCGATGACCTGACCGTCGGACGGCACGAAGTCACCGGCCTCGACAACGATGATGTCGCCTTTGCGCAAGCTGTTGGCCGGCACGGTGAGGTGCTTGGCGCGATCTGAGACCTTGTTCAGCTTCTTGGCCGACACATCGCGGCGCGATTTCTTGAGGCTGTCGGCCTGCGCCTTGCCCTTGCCTTCGGCGATGGCCTCGGCAAAGTTGGCGAACAGGAGCGTGAACCACAGCCAGAAGGTGATCAGACCGACGAACCACAGGGGCTGGCCGCCACCGATCACGCTGTCGGGCTTAACGAGCATGACGGCGAAGATGCCGGTCGTGATGATCGAGCCCACGAACACCAGGAACATGACCGGGTTACGCGCCTGATAGACGGGATTTAGGCGGAGGATCGAGTTCTTGAAGACGGAGCCGAGGTCGGCCCCCTCAAACAATCCACTCTTTTTGGGGTTTGATGTAGCGGACATGGACTTAGCCCTTGATCATGTTGAAGTGTTCGACGACCGGGCCAAGCGCGAGCGTGGGCGCATAGGTCAGGACACCGACAATAAGGATGACGCCCACCAGAACCGCGACGAAGAGCGTGGTATGGGTGGGAAGCGTGCCGGCAGAGACAGGAACGGTCTTCTTGGCGGCCAGCGAGCCGGCGATAGCCAGAACTGGGATGATGATGAAGAAGCGGCCAAACAACATGCAGAGACCGAGCGCCGTATTGTAGAAGGGCGTGTTGGCACTGAGGCCGGCAAAGGCCGAGCCATTATTGTTGGTGGCCGAGGTGAAGGCGTAAAGCACTTCGGTAAAGCCTTGCGCACCGGGATTATAGATGCCCGCCTGCCCGTCCTTCATCATGACCGCGATGGCGGTGCCGATGAGGACAAAAACGCACGGAGCCAGCATGGCGACCGAAGCCATCTTGATCTCGAACGCCTGGATCTTTTTGCCGAGATATTCCGGCGTGCGGCCGACCATCAAGCCAGCGATAAAGACGGCGATGATCACGAAGATCAGCATGCCGTAGAGGCCTGAACCGGCGCCGCCGTAGATGACTTCGCCGAACTTCATCAGGATCAACGGCACGAAACCACCCATCGGGGTGAAGCTGTCGTGCATGGAATTGACCGAGCCATTAGAGGCTGCCGTGGTGGCGGAGGCCCAAAGCGCCGAGTTGGTGATGCCGAAGCGCGTTTCCTTGCCTTCCATGTTGCCGCCGGATTGAACAGCACTGGCAACCTGATCGACACCGAGGTGGTTAAGGTGCGGGTTACCAGCTTGCTCGGCCGAGACGCAGAGCAGCAGGAGCGGAATGAAAATTACGGTCATGGCGGCCAGAACGGCGAAGCCCTGACGTTTATCCTTCACCATCACACCGAAGGTATGGCAGCACGCCGCCGGAATCAGCAGGATGGCCAGAACTTCAAGGAAATTGGTGAACGGCGTCGGGTTCTCGAACGGATGAGCCGAGTTGGTGTTGAAGAAACCGCCGCCATTGGTGCCGAGCATCTTGATGGCTTCTTGGCTGGCCACCGGCCCCATGGCGAGGGTCTGGTCGGCGCCTTGCAGGCCGTGCGCGGTGACATAGGTGCCGAAATTCTGGATGACGCCTTGTGAGCCCAGAATGACAGCGAGAACCAGCGCCAGAGGCAGGAGCACATAGAGATTGGCGCGGACCATATCGACCCAGAAGTTGCCGATACCTGCGGCCGATTTGCGGGAAAGTCCACGGATCAGCGCGATCATCACCGCCAGGCCGACGGCCGGGGTGACGAAGTTCTGCACGGTCAGACCGACCATCTGGCTGAAATAGCTCATGACGGCTTCGCCGACATAGGATTGCCAGTTGGTGTTGGTGACGAAGCTAACGGCCGTGTTGAACGACAGGTCCGGCGTCAGGCCGGGCAGTTTCTGCGGATTAAGCGGCAGCAGGTTCTGGAAGACGAGGATCAGGTAGAGAACAACAAAACTAAGCGCCGAAAAGACAAGCGTAGCGATGGCGTAGTCCTGCCAGCTCATATCCTTCTCGCGATCAATGCCGCAGATGGCATAGATACCTTTTTCAAGCCAGCCAAGCGCCGGCGACATAAAGGTCTTTTCGCCTTGGAAAACCTTGGCCATATAGCCACCCAGCGGCACAACGCACGCCAGCAGCACGACCATATAGAGAGCAAGCTGCAACCAGCCATTGCCCGTGATAAATTGGGACATAGTACCCTCTGTGATTTACGGAAAAATTTCGGGTTTGATAAGGGCAACCAGCAGGTAGCCCAACAAGGCGATAACAATCACGCCTGCACCTATATAGAGTTCGGTCATTGGCCGTTCTCCCGCAGCCGCTCGCACAGCCCAACGAAAAGAGCGGAGACGACAAAGAACGCCACCCCGCCGGCAAGATAGATAAAAGTCATGGCTAAAGCCTCCTGGAGGTCTGATTGACTCCAGGTGCTTTAGACGAGATCGTATATAGGTAGTGTATAAACTGGGGCCTACGCCATATAGATTTTGTATAGGAGCTGAGCTGTCAATCCGATGGAAAAGTGTATAGACAGCATATATGTCAGGCTTAGCCGAGCATAAGCTGTATTGGCTAAAGTGATTTTCTCGAAGACTGATCAAGCGGTTCAGCTTCGCCGCTCTTCCCATTTCAATCACTTCGACTTACATATGAATACACATGAAAATCAGGCTTGGCGCGCCATAAATTATACACAATATATACGGCCATACCTCAAAATTATACACTTTCTATACGCCAAAACCCCTATCAGATCGTCTGGCGAGGGCGCCACGCGCCAACGACGCAATCCCGTTGTCGTAAGGCTGGCTGCATGGTTCCGAATTCCCCTCAATATCTGCATTTCGTGATTAACCTGGCAGTGCTTGCGCTGTGTATCGCGCCCATGGGCGGCTATCTCAGCCGTGTCTACCGAGGCAAGCCGACTTTCCTCTCTCCCCTGCTCTCCTGGTTAGAAGCGCAACTCTACTGGGCCGCAGGCGTGGATGCAGAGAAGGGCATGTCCTGGAAATCATATGCCCTGTCGGTACTCGTCTTCTCAGGTTTCAGTTTTGTCGTTCTTTACTCGGTCCTGATGCTGCAGGACCTGCAAGGGGTGTCACCGGCTCTTGCCTTCAAAGTCGCAGCCGGCTTTATCACCAATTCGGGCGTGTCTATGCCTGCCCCCGGCAGTGCGCTGACCCCAGCAAGTCGCATGCTGGGACTGACCGTTCAGAACTTCCTGTCGGCCGCCGTCAGCATCTCCGTCTTTGTGGCCGTGACACGGGGCATTACGCGCACCGCATCGGGTAACATTGGAAATTTCTGGGTCGATCTCGTCCGGTCCGTCTTATACGTCCTGCTGCCTCTGTCTTTGGCCTATGCGCTGCTCATCGCCACCGCAGGCGTCGGCGACGCGATCGAAGCCTACGCCGTCTCAAACCTGGGACACCCTTCAACCGCTTCCAATGGTCTGGAGGCTGTTGCAGCGACCGAGACACTCAAATTAACGGTCACGCAAGCGGGGAGCTTCGTGAACGCCAATAGCGCGCACTTGGCGGCCGTCTCAACGCCATTGACGAGCTTGATCGACTTTCTGTCTCGCTGGCTGATACCGGCGGCTTTGTGCTGGACGTTCGGGAACATGATCAGGGACAAGCGCCAGGCCTACCTCCTCTTGGGGGGCGTGGTCGCTTTGTTTGGCGTATCTGCGCTGACGTCCACTGAGTTCGCTCAGAATCCGGTTGGCACTTTGGGCGGGCTGGCCGACCGAAACGGAACGGTTTTGTACCTCTTGGTCGCCCTGATGACACTGACGGCCTGCATACGTAGATGGGTCCTGGGCCGGGGGCTTGTCTATAAGGATCACAAAGTAGGGCGCTTTGATCTTACAATGGCATTGACAGCCTTACTGGTTCCGGCGATCGCCCTCGGCGCCTTTCACCTTCTCAGTTTGAGCCTGCCCGCATTCGCTTCGCCCCTTTCCGCGCTTGATGCTCTATGGGGTGGCGCCATCTTGTTGAGCCGTTTCTGGATCATGATACCTGCGCTCGCCATCGCCGGTTCATTCGCGACGACTCCGCGGTCTTCTGACGGTCAAACCAAATGGTCTTAAAATCCGTTCAAGTAAGACCAGCCTTGGTCCTTCTCCTAACCTTCACGGTTCTGCTGGGCGGCGCCTACCCCCTCCTTGTCAAAGCCCTCGTCGAGAATGCGTGGAACGCTCAGGTGAGCGATACGGCCATTCGCGACCGGACGGGCCAAATCCTGGCGTCTACCCTAGATGGCGCACCTGTAGATGCGCCTCAATATTTCTGGGGCAAAATTGTCAACGCAAAGGGTGCAGACTGCTACGAAAGCCACCGCGCGTACACTCTGGAGTGTCGCCGGTTGGCGGATGAGCGTCTCCAGGCACTGAAAGCACTTCCCAATGCGCAGGTTCCGGACGATCTGACCCAATTCGGCATACCCGGAGACATGCCGCGGATTAGTCCAGAGGCCGCAGCCTTCCAGGTTCATCGCATTGCACAGGCTCGAGGACTGAGTGACACCACGGTCTCATCGCTCGTCGAGACCTCCCTGCATAATCCGACCTATGAACTGGGCGGCGGGCTTTACGTTAACGTTCTTGAGCTTAACCTGCGCTTGGACGGTAAACTGAAATGAGCGGCCCCATCTGCAGCCTGCGCGCCCTTCTCTTTATTCACATTTGTCCCTTGCGGGACCTCTTCATCTAGTCAACAACCAATGGTGTTGAACGGAGATCGATTATGACGGGCTTACCCCCATCACCGAAGACTGAACGACCTGCCGGGCACCCGCAGACGGATGCTGGGTCACCAGCCGTCGAAGGGACATCTGACTTCCCAAGCGCCCAGCCAGATGCCAAGACCGCCATTGAAGCCGAAGCCATTGAAAGTCACGGCCATGGCCACACGGGGTTCTGGGGCTTGGCGGTGGGCGCGATTGGCGTGGTATTCGGCGACATAGGCACGAGCCCCCTCTACGCCATGAAGGAAGCCCTACACCACACCCGCGCCGGCACCAATCCTCAACTCGCCACTTTCGGCGTTATCTCGCTTGTGTTCTGGGCGCTCCTTCTGCTGGTGACGGTCAAGTATGTCATCTTCCTGATGCGGGCGGACAACAAGGGCGAAGGCGGTACGCTCGCCTTGATGGCTTTGGCACAAAAGGCGCTGGGCAGATATTCCCCGACCGTGTTCTTCCTGGGCATGTGTGGGGCGGCGCTCTTCTACGGCGATAGTCTGATCACCCCCGCCCTATCGGTCATGAGTGCGATCGAAGGCTTGAAAGATGCGCCCGGCGTTGGGCACAGCGTCGATCGCTATATCGTGCCGATTTCGATCGTTATTCTGGTTGCCCTGTTCATGGTACAATCCAAAGGTACAGCGAAGATGGCCAGGTTCTTCGGGCCGATCATGCTGGTCTGGTTCATCGTTATCGCTGCCATGGGGGCATACTACATTGTTCAAAAGCCCATGATCCTCCAGTCGCTGAATCCGGTTTACGGTCTCCAGTTCCTGATTGCGAACGGCTTTACCGGCTTTGTAATCCTGGGAAGTGTCTTCCTCGTTGTGACCGGCGCTGAGGCGCTTTATGCCGACATGGGTCACTTCGGTAAGCGGCCCATCAATATGGCGTGGCTCTGGCTGGTATTCCCCTGCCTCACCATGAACTATCTCGGCCAAGGGGCGTTGACCCTGATCGATCCGACCGCGCACGAAAATCCCTTCTGGCGCATGGTACCGGACGTGTTCTACTGGCCCGTCATGCTGCTGGCCACGATGGCGACAATTATCGCCTCACAGGCGGTTATCACCGGCGCCTTTTCCATGACCCAACAAGCGGTGCAACTGGGCCTGATGCCACGCATCGAGATCAAGCGTACCTCTGAGACGCAGGCTGGTCAGATCTTCGTGCCGCAGATCAACACGATGTTGATGGTCGGCGTACTTTTCCTGATCGTCATGTTCCAAAGCTCTGACAAGTTGACGTCGGCCTATGGCATCGCCGTGACCGGCACGATGTTCATTAGTACCATCCTGGCCTATATCGTTATCCGCAAGGTCTGGCTCTGGTCAAAACTTCGCACCCTTTCCCTCCTTATCCCGCTTGGAGTCATAGAGGCTATATTTATGGCCTCCAACCTAACCAAGTTTTTCTCTGGCGCCTGGATGCCCCTCGCCTTCGCCCTAATACTGATCCTGGTCATGTTCACCTGGACCAAGGGGTCGCAAACACTGGCCGAAAAAGCCAAACGAGACAGCGTCTCTATCCTTGACCTTGCGGAAATGCTGAACCGCCGCCCGCCCCACCGCATAGCCGGCACGGCAATCTTCCTCACATCGGATGCCGATTCAGCGCCCGTCGCGCTCATGCACAACCTGAAGCACAACAAGGTGTTGCATGAAAAAAATATCATCCTGACAGTTAAGACCACCAATACGCCGCGGGTCAATGAAGCCAATCGCATCACCATTGACACGCTAAATGAAGACTTCAAGCGGATCACGATCGCCTATGGATTCATGGAGAGCCCCAACCTGCCTCGGGCGCTCGGGATGTGCCGGAAACTCGGCTTGAAGTTCGACATCATGTCCACGAGCTTCTTCCTGGGCAAACGCAATGTTGTGCCGTCGGCGAATTCAGGCATGCCTCTTTGGCAAGACAAACTTTTCATCTTCCTGATCAAGAACGCCGCCAATCCGACCGAGTTCTTCCACATCCCTCCTGGCCGGGTTGTGGAACTTGGTACGCAAGTCACAGTTTAGGTCAAACGTGTCATGGAAGGCACTAAGACCCGACAAAAGCGATCTGCGATGGCGTTCCGATGATCTCCGCTTCCGTGTCGCGACAAAGCTTTCGGGCGACATGTCACGACGGCAGAGGGCGGCGTATTTTCTGGTGAGCGCGTCTTCGGCCGTCCGTTAAGGGCCGAAAGGCTGAGACTGCCGGGGGCCGTCCAAGAGCGCGTGGCAGCAAGAGCAGCTTATGCCGCGCGGACAGTTTCAAGGAACCTGTTGACCTCTGAATTGAGGTTCTCCGCCAAGTTGCCGAGCTCCTTGGCAGCACCGAGAGATTGTTCCGCAGCCGCCCCAACTTCGGTTGAACCCGCCAGAACACCCGACATCCGCTGCGAAACTTCACCTGATGCGTTAGCGACATCCGATGTGGAACGCCCGATTTCCTGAACCGTCGCCATCTGCTCTTCAACTGCAGCCGAGATGGCAGTGGAAATATGAGAAATCTCACCTATGGTTCTTGTGATCTCAGCGATGGCTTCAACAGTATTGCTCGTGGAGTTTTGAACTCCTGCGATCTGCGCCACGATGTCACTGGTGGCTTTGGCTGTTTGCGATGCCAAACCCTTGACCTCAGTAGCAACCACAGCAAAGCCCTTGCCCGCCTCACCAGCCCGCGCTGCTTCAATCGTCGCATTCAACGCCAGCAGGTTAGTTTGCGATGCTATGGTCCGGATCAAGCCCACAACGCCACTTATGTTGGATGCAGCATCAGAAAGTTCCCTGACAACTACTCCTGTCTTTTCCGCAAGCTCTTCAGCACACTTAGCTATTCTCGCAGATTGTGCCGCCTGATTGGCGATCTCAGAGATAGAGGCACTCATTTCTTCCGTCGCTGACGCCACTGTATGGACATTCAAGGCGCTTTCTTCGGCGGTTTGTGTCACAGCACGGGACTGTTCAGTCGTCTGCTGCGCGGTGTAAGTCAGAGTTTGGGCTGAGGCTTCCAGTTCCGTTGATGCCGCCGCGACAGCAGTAACCATCTTGGAAATACTGGCTTCAAATCCATCTGCCAGATCAAGCATAGCCTGCCGCTGTTCGGCTTCTGCTTGCTTTTTTGCGGCTTCGCTATCTTCCCTCTGTTTTTCAGCCTCAGCAAGACCTTCCTTGAATATACCCAAGGTTTTCGCCATCAGTCCGATTTCGTCGCCACGATCCTGACCGTCAATATGCTGTTTGAGATTGCCGTTTGCGATAGAGTTCATCTGGTTCGTGAGACGACCAATCATCTTGGAGATATCGGCAAAGGCGATGAAACCTGCCAGAGCGGTTATACCGACCGTCATCAGTATAGATATAATCAGTCCGTTACGCTGTTTATCGTCCAGAGCTTTATTTAACCCAATGATTTTGTCAGCATTCTCTTTTGCTTTTTGATCCGTCAGGCTCTTTAACTCGGTCCAAAACGCTTCAACCTTCTCAGTCTCGGTCGCCAAAATTGGCCCAAGGGTCGTATCGTTTTTCAGAGCGCGTGGAACAAGATTATTCTTGGCATTTTCATAGAGGGAATTGAAGCGGGTCTTGAATGGCGCTAATGCCGCTTCATACTCAGGCGCAACCGATACAACCTCAGAGTATCTCTGATTAAAAAGCTCATTTGATTTATTTATGTTTCTATTCATAAGTTCACAAACCGAACTTGGACATGTTTGATAAGCAATTCCATTCTCGGAAGAGAGTAAAATATACGCAAATTGATTCATCTGCGTAATTTTTACGATAGCAGGATCAAGCTTGTCTGTAATTCTCTGGTATTCTGCTTGCGCCGAGTCCATACTATTATTTTGCCACATAGTCGTGGCAATGCTAGAAATTCCGAATACAAGTATTATGCCAAGAATCTTGTAGCCAATCTTGATATCAGATAGCTTCATAACGCAGCTCCCCGGTTATTGTAACAACCAGAGAACGCCGTTTTAATTAAAAACTCTTTAAGCCCCTCCTACACGCATGGATTTAGTACCATCGGCGTCAAAATGGGGAACGACAAAAAATATCTGGCCGCTTCGGCAATATTCCCACCGGTGAGTTAATGACTTTTTTTTGTGCTCTTCAATTCCTCCGGCCAGCGGCCCTACCTCTTACGGTTCAAGGCGCCGGGTGGAGGTGTCTAAACTTCTTGATGCGATATCGAAGACCAGACGCAACATGTTACCGCCCTGGGAAAAGGCCTATCAAATAGGCCTGATGACCATTCTCGTGGCAGGACATTACTCTCCAAAGCTTACGACTAAGGCTATGCAAGCTCATCCCGTTTACCGCTCCGGCTGAGTGCCGAATTTACGCCTCGATACAAAACCTCCACCTAAATACGTATTAGTTGCAGGTTTTATATCCTGCATCGACCTGTACGCCAGTGCACGACGTCAAGCGCCTTCCTACTCAGGATTGGACGGATTCATATGGCGCCAATTTGCGACTGGACAGACTAGCTCGTTATTCGGTTTGATCCTCCCTTCCCTATGCGCGGCAGTTCAATGACTGGTTTTGTTGGCCCAAACCGGTCGTTTTGGCAATTGGCGCGACCCAGGAAGAGGACACTCTCGCCGGGTCCTAAGCAAACTTGAATTTTGAGAAATCGTGATATCTACTCTTCTTTAAATCGACTCCATTTCATTCTCCGTTCTTCTTTTAAGGCCAGAGACTGCCCTGTGGCAGAGGCAAGTTAAGCTGCGTACGGGTCTTATGCGGATTCCTTCGGTAGCAGTCAAAGTTTGAAAACTGGCGTATTTTGTGAATTGGATGGCGTGTTTGGTGGATGAAACTGGAGATCGATAGAGCGATATTGTGGGCCTCAAAAAGGAACACCACATGTCAAAAAATTCAAAGCTAACCAAAACCGCGGTCGTGACCGGAGCCTCTTCCGGTATGGGCCATGCCATCGCGCAACAACTGATCAAAGATGGCTACCGCGTGTACGTCGCGGCCCGAAGCATTGATAAGATGAGCGATCTGGTTGCCAAAGGCGCCATTGCCATCAAGATGGATATCTCCAAACCCGCAGACATCGACGCGGCCGCACAAACCATTTTAAGCCAAGCCGGAACCGTCGACGTGCTGGTCAACAATGCGGGTTACGGCCTGTTCGGGGCAATGGAAGATATCGGCATCGACGAAGCGCGCTATCAGTTCGAGGTCAATGTCTTCGGCCCCGCACGACTTACCCAGCTTCTGCTGCCCGCCATGCGCGAGAAAAGATCGGGCACGATCGTGAACATCACCTCAATGGGTGGCAAGATATATACCCTTTTGGGGAGTTGGTATCATGCCACCAAGCATGCCCTTGAGGGCTGGTCAGATTGCCTGAGGCTGGAACTTGAACCTTTGGGTATCCGGGTGGTCGTGATTGAACCTGGGATAATAGACACTGGTTTCGGAGATGTGGTTGTGGACGGTATCCTCAAGCGATCAGGGGATGGCGCCTATGCCGAGGTGACGCAGCGCGTCGCCAAGGTGACACGCCAAAGCTACAAGCCGGGCACCGGCACGAAGCCAGAGGTGATCGCTCGCGTCATATCCAGAGCCGTGAAGGCCCGCAGGCCTAAAACGCGTTACGCCGCCGGCCGGTATGCCAAGATGATGATCAGCGTTAGAAAATGGTTTGGTGACCGCGCCTTTGACAGCCTTATACTTAGCCAGATGAAGTAATTCTGCATTTTAGAGATAGAAAGGGACGCAAGGCGCTATGACCAGCCACATTCCCGCAGACCGTTGCAAGCTGCCCCCCGCCTTCTGGCGGGCTCTGGAAAGGTGCGGACTTCCGCCGGTGGCGGTGTTGCGTCAAGCGCGGCTACCCGCCACTGTGTTGGGCGGGGCGCAGATCGTCAGTACCAGCCAGTATTTCGCCGTATGGCGTGCGCTGGAGACCTTAAGTAGCGAGGCGGCTTTCGGGATCAGGCTGGTGCAAATGTCTGACCCGGAAGGCTATCCCCCAGCCTTTCTGGCTGCCTATTTTGCGCGCGATTACCGTGATGCCTTGATGCGAACGGCGCGGTTTAAGCGCCTCTGCACGCCTGAGGAACTTTATATAACGGAAACCGAGCATGAGGTCACCCTGACCACAAAATGGCTTTTTGCCGTGGAGCCGGAACCAGCGGTCTCTACCGATGTGGCGTTCGCCTTGCTATTATCCATTGGCCGTCACGGCACAGGGCAAAACCTGACGCCTTTGCGGGTTGAGTTGATGCGGCCAAATTCACAAGGCCGCGCGCACCAGACCTTTTTTGGCTGCCCGGTCCATTTTAGTGCCGCTCGAAATGCCTTGATCCTGAAGCCGGGTGACCTTGAGCGTCCGTTCCCTGGTCATAATCCCGAGCTGCTTGAGATGTTGACGCCAGCCCTTTCTGCCGCACTGGGGGAATTGGACGCTAGTGACGCCACCGGAGATCAGGTGAAGGCTGTTCTCAAGGGCAAGCTTGCCAGCGGGCGTCCTGAATTATCGGAGGTTGCCAGAGACTTGGGTTTGAGTGAGCGGACACTGCAACGTCGGATTACAGAGGAAGGTACGAGTTTTCGAATCCTACTTAATGACGCCCGCCGCGAATGGGGCTGCCAGCTTCTGCGCGACGGGACTTCCGGGATTGACGAAATCGCCTACCTGTTGGGCTATCAGGACACCCGCTCATTTTGTCGCGCCTTCCGCGATTGGGAAGGCATGCCGCCAAGCCGCTGGAGAAAGACGATGGGAGATCAACCGTTACTACCTGATGGGACAAAGGAGGCATTGCGCCGAGCTGGCGCGAACAAGAGTATGTCAGATTAGACATTTTGGCGTAGCGGTTTAATGTCCACAAAAGGGTGCCAAGCCGTCAAGTTCCTCGTGGAGCCGCCGTCCAGACGATATATCTTCCCTCTGACAATCTGGAGCGAAAGTCATCGTGAGGAAATTAACTTGCCGTCAATAGCCAATGCTTTGCCGTCGGCGGACGGCGTGAAGATTACTTCGGTGGTCTGGCTGGCCTGGCAATAATAAGTGTCCCATTGTTCTCGCCATTGACCAGTGGAATCCGGCGGAGACACGACTCGGATATCATAGACGAGAGGCACCATGCCGCATTTGATATCTGGGCGGTTGCGCCGGTCTTCCTGCACCTGATTGACGACGTCGGCTTCGGTACGAGCCTGTATACCTGGCGTGGTCAGAGAGTGGCCGGCTTCCATCATATTCACTTTAGGCATCAGAGCCGGCGCGACATACTTGCTCATCAGGTTCAGCCGATAGGTTTTACCGCAGCCTGCGACGCGGATATGCTCGATTGCCGCCGAGCCGTCGGGTGCCGCTGCTGTGGCCAGAGTTATAAGTTCCGGAAACCGCGGCGCGGAAGCTATTCTAGCCTCACTGGACTGCGTCGGAATCTGATCCAGAGTGGGTAGATAGGCGGTGCGGTCGTCGGTCACTGCCTCAAAGCCTTCACTTTCAAGCGACATCACTTTGCAAACACCGAAATAGCGTTCAATGCGGACATCGATACCATCCAAAGCCAGTTCGGAATTGACCGCAGCCTCATAGGCCGGCTGGCCCAAAGGGCCGGTCAGGCTTACCGGACGGGGGCTCAAGCCCGACAAAACGGCAAAGGCAACGAATAGACCGGACATAAAATCTCCCCCTCGGTTCACAACAGATGGTAGCCTGCAACTGCGCACCGGTTCAAGCCTGACAAGGCAATTCCCGCGAACCAGCATTCGACTATATGGCCTGACGCGCTATGCTTCACGCAGAGTGAATAAGCGGCGCCGTAAGCCTCGTCTTTTTGCATTAGTCTATTTGTCCATTGACGCTACAAAATGAGGTCGGGTAACTGGGCTTTGCCCCAATGTCCGCAACCGATAAATTTGCAAGCGGTCCAGAATGACAGCCTTGGGCGCACAGGAGCCGATCCCGACCGGTGGGACTGGCCCAATGAGCCGACATTGCATAACGCGGGCTTGGGCATGAAGCGGTCCCTATTCCAGATCGGCAATGATATTGACGACTAAACCGGCAGGATTGATCTCTACATCCAGCACCCCGATTTCATGACCGAAGTCGCCGGTGAAATCGACGCGGACGCGCGCCTTGTTATCGCCTGACATCTCCACAGATAACAGCCGAGTCGCAGTTTTGTAGCCGATAAAAAACCGGTCCAAGTAGTCTTGAATGCCATGATGCCCGACGAACCTTTCGCCCACTGAAGGGTCGTCGATTACGGCATCTGGCGTAAAAAGGGCGAGTGCCGCCGCTATGTCGGATGCGTTTGTAGTGCTGATGAATGCCTCAACGGCAGCGGTCAGGGTTTGATTTCCGGTCATTTGATCAGCTCCCGTGTTGCCAAGGCTTGTAAACGAATTCCAGACTGTAGCCGTCCGGATCACGAACCTGCGCGGCATAATATCGCGGGTCGTAATGAAGCTGGGGACCCGGCGCATGGATCGCCGTGGCGCCGGCCCCGAGGGCGGCAGAATAACCGGATGTCACCATATCCTCGGAATCGGCGACGAAACCGACATGAACCGCCCCTGGTGCTGGCGTACCCTGCCGCAGCCAGAAGAACACTCGGCCATTTGCGCCGAAGCCTTTGAGGTCAGGGTGGCCCGGAGGCCCATCCTTTCCGTCGTAGTCGAGCCGGCGGGTTATACCGAGCACCGGGAGAACCTTTTCATAAAAGGCGACCGAGCGATCCGTATCGCTTACCGTCAGAAAAATATGGTCGAGCATTTCACTCTCCTTTGTCAGATGATGTAGCCGCCGGCGACTTCTATATTCTGGGCGTTGATCCAGCGGTTGTCGTCGGAAAGAAGGCTGGCAACCATGCAGCCGATGTCGTCAGGTTCGCCAACACGTCCCAGCGCGGTCTGCCCCGCGAGAAGAGCTTCGAACTCATCATTTAGCCCCCCGCCAAGATCGGTGCGGATAGCACCCGGCGCTATAGAATTGGCACGAATTCGGCGGTCACCAAATTCCTTGGCCATATAGCGTGTCAGAACCTCAAGGCCGCCCTTGAAGGACGCATAAGGGGCAACGCCAGGAAAAGCGACCCGGCACGTTGCGCTGGTGATGTTGACTATGTGCCCGCCATCGGCAATCAGAGGCAACAAGGCCTGGGTCAGGAAAAACGGTCCTTTCAGGTGGACTTTAAACAAGCCATCGAATTCATCCTCGGTGACATTCGCGATGGGGGTAAAGGCCCCGTAACCTGCATTATTGACGAGATAATCGAAGTCAGTCCGGTCCCAAGTCTTGTCTAGAGTATCATGGATGGCCTGTGCGAAGGCTGGGAAAGATGCGCTGGCCCCGACATCGAGCGCCAAGGCGATCGCCTTTCCACCTTCGTCTTCTATAGATGCAACGACCCTTGCGGCAGCTTCCGGATTGCTGTTGTAAGTGAGAATGACGCCTATTCCTCGCTTGGCGCATTGGAGGGCGATGCTGGCGCCGAGGCCCCGGCTGCCGCCTGTTATGATGGCGATTTTCATTGTGATCATCTTTGATTGTCGATGACAGAGGAATATGCCATCTCGAACGCTCCCGCTCATACGATCCTATTTGATTTTTGCCTATTTCTGCTTTCTTGTTGTTGGCGGCAAACGGACGTGCCACAGATCGATCATGTTACAAAAACTGGAAGAACTGAGGGCACTGGTCAGCCACGCGGAAAACCGACGCACCGAAACGGGGATACCCCGCGTCGCCATGGTGCAAGGCGAAATTCCTGAGCACAACCTGGCAGCCGTATATGAACCCATGATCAACCTGATACTGACGGGTTCAAAGACCATGACCGTCGGCGACCGCACCTTGTGTTACGATCCTGCGACCTACTTCGTTATGTCCGTAGATTTGCCGGCCGTCGGTTCCGTTCACCCGGCGGCAGATGGCAGCCCTTATCTTGCCATCAGCCTGACACTCGACGCGTCCATAATTGCGAACCTGTTAGCCGAACTGCCTAAACCTGTCGGAGGCGGTCTCTACAGTTCGGCCTTTTCGGTTGCGTCTGTTACACCGGACTTGCTCGATGCGTGGCTCCGGATGTTGCGCCTGATGGCCAAACCAGACGAAATTGCGGCCCTTGCGCCTGCATATGAGCGTGAAATCCTGTTCCGCGTCCTGCAAGGTCCTTTGGGGTGGATGCTTCGCGACATATCAACACCAGATACGGCGGTCGCGCGCATTGCCACTGTCATTCAATGGATTCGCAAAAATTTCGCATCGACGCTTCGGGTCGAAGCATTGGCCGATATGGCCTCACTGAGCGTTTCAGCCTTCCATCGGCACTTTAAGGCCGTGACGGCCCTAAGCCCCCTTCAATATCAAAAACGCATCCGTCTGCTACACGCGCGGTCACTTTTGATAGCTGGAGAGGGCACCGCTACCTCGGTAGCACTCGATGTGGGCTATGAAAGCCATACGCAGTTCAGCCGCGAGTACGCACGACATTTTGGTCTGCCGCCTCTGAAAGATGTGGCGCGATTGCGAAAAGGCTAAGCGGTATACCGAGGTCACGGAGTGACGGAGACAGAGGTATACATCTCAAGGGCACGAGGGATTGCCGCATAGCGATTAGCACCATCTCCAAACCGGCATTATCGTGCATCGGCTTCCAGCGAATGGCGCATGCCGATCTCCCACTGCGCCGCCATGGCAGACGCCACATCCTTAAAACTCGGATCGTATTTGGCGTAAGCCTGCAATTCTATGCGCGCTTCAGACACTGCGGTTCCCACGCGACCCATAATCATCATGACTTCCTTCGGCGATAGTCCGCAGCGCAGCGTCCCGAGTTTAGTCAATTGCTTCAAATCCGGCCATTTCGGCGTACCGTCCAATGTTAAAGCCATGACGTCCTTCGGCATATAGACCGTAGTCGTCACGATGTCATAGACGTCCGCCAACCGCGCCTTCCCATCGACCTCGTCATAGATCAAGGCGAAGTTCTTCAGATGTGCATCACCATTGCGTACTACAGCATTGAGAACGAACAGGATGAACAACTTTTCAAGTTCGGCGCGCTGTGCTTCCGCGGGAATGAACTCCTTGATTCGCTTGAAGATCGCCGTTTCGTAGCCGCCTTCATATTTTTTCTCGGTTCCCTTACCGTTCAGGACGCAAAAGTCTTCTATGCCCATATAGGTACCATCCGTGCGCAGATCGAAGCGATCCACGACTAAGGCCGACGCATCTTCGGAGAGACGGCGGCGGGGCACCGTCAAACCTGCTTTTTCAGCCGCAAGCAGACAGAAATATTCGTTTGCCGCCAGGTGCGGGTATTCATTTGGATCCCAGAATTTCACGATATGAGTCGCGCCTTGGACGCTCTGCGACCTGTATCCGTCCAGAACTGCCGCTGCCTTCTCATCGCGGATCATGACCTTGGGCTGAACGCCGGCGATTCCTGAATAGGCTGCGAACCGGTCCATCATGTAGTCGAATAATTCACCATCGCGCCGACGCTTCAGCACCTCATCGACGGATTGGAAAGGAACTTGACTGTCGAGGGCCTCATCCGGCGCTGTGTATCTCAACCGACCGATCTGAGAGCGGCCGACGATGGCCAGGAGATCCAGGCTGTCGAATGTGCCTGTAGCCTTGGCAAAAGCGAGGCGTAGCTTTTCCCTTAGATACCCTTCGGGCAGGTTCATCTCGAAAATCGGGTGAATGCCGAATCTTTGATCCCAACTGGCCAGCCGGACCGGCATGGTCAAAGGCGGCGCCGTCGGCGCCATGCCGATCCAACAATCCTGCATTCAGCGCATCGCTCCAGACACGGATCATTGCCCGCCCTCCCGCTGCAGGTCTTCCAAGGTTGGCCGCCCAGCGTTCTCTTCGGTAAGATGGAGGTCGAGTTTCAGCACCGCCAAAATGCACATAATTTTGTTGAACCCCAGTTCTCTCTGTACCCCCGTCTCGAGTGCAGTGATGGTAGCGCGGCTGACACGGGCACGATTGGCCAATTGCGTCTGCGTCAGGTCGTCCTGCCGCCGCCGCTCGGCTATTTTCTTGCCGATCGTTTCGAGGTCCATGATAGTGTCCAATATATTAGGCATGAAAGAGGTATATTCACGCTGCGCCTAACACATAAGGCATTTCGGAAATGTCAAATTTATTAGGCAATGCGTGCAAAAGCCATTAAAATGACTAATATATTACACATTTCGCTTTACACCCGCCGAACTGGATGCATGCTGACGACCTCTATCCTGCGGGATTGAATGCCGAAATCTCACCTGGCCGATCATTGACGATTTCGGCGGTCATGGCACTATCGCACAGGATGCGATGCACCCGCAGGTGAAAGCCCCCCTAGGGAATGGGTTCGCAATTTTGATTTGTGGATCACCAATATAACGCAAGAGCCGTTGTGGATCGTCAAATGGATTTAATGATCCCCAATGTTTGTTCCGGTGATTTCATGATCCTCAAAACGCGTCACGCCCCTCAGCAAGATTGCCCTGAAGCGAACACCAATGAATTGCTGCGCCCCCCCTCACGATGGATCAAAGAACCGGTCAATGTCGTTTGCCCCGCTGTGCGCCGACAACTCACGCGTTGACCGCGCCCATGTCCGGGATCGGCGGGTATGGCGAGGTCTTGCTCAGCTGTCAAACCAGCGTCGGTTCCCACCTACCTCGCGGCGTACAAAGTCGACAAAGGCACGAACTACCGGGCTTCGCGCCCGACCAGGTGGCATAATCAGGCTCACGTCAACTGACGGCACAGACCACTCCGGCAGCAGACGTACAAGCTTGCCCCGCTCAATCTCTGGCAGCGCCACATAATTTGCTGTTGTCGCAATTCCAGCTCCATTGAGAGCCATTCGATGAAGCGCGTGAGGGTCGTTCGCCCCCAACCGGATCGAAGCCTCGAATTCCCTTGATCGCCCTTCGCTATCGCGCAAACACAATCGCCGAGGCAGGTTGTCACTGCGCGGGATCGCAAGCAGATTGTGCCCCCTCAGATCCTCTGGCGTTTTTGGCCAGCCGCGTCGTTCAAGGTAAGACGGCGCTGCGCAGAGTTGACAACCAATGGCTCCAAGCCGTACGGCGATCAGGCTGGAATCAGCCAAGGGGCCCATCCTGAAGGCGATGTCGACTTGCTCCGCAACCAAGTCAACCGTACGGCTGGTTAGGTCCAAATTGATTTCGATGTCTGGATAGGCGAGCGAGAAAGCTGGCAGAAATTCTGTGAGCACCTCGATGCCGAAACCAATGCCGGCAGTGACCTTGAGCCGGCCCGCGGGACGTGAAGCTAGCCCCGCGGCAACCTCCACTGTCTCATCGATACGTGCGACGATCTCGTCAAAACGAACGAGTAAAACCTTGCCAGCTTCGGTCAATGCGACCTCGCGGGTCGTGCGCTCAAACAGTCTGACTTTCAACATCTCTTCAAGGCGCAGGACTGAACGGCTGACGGCCGATTTACGCACCGACAATGCTCGTCCAGCCGCGGAAAAACTCAGCAAGAGCGCAACTTGCTGAAATGCACGCATGTCATCGACGTCGATCATCGTTCGCTATTGTCCCCGATTTGCGACAGTCTATTCTAAAGTTGACGCCTGTCCACGGTGATTTTTCGCCGGTAGGCTCGTTCAATGGCCATACCGCGTAATGTAAATCCCGCCGTTGCGTTGCTATCCAATATAGGCGGCGAGTTCCTCGGGCGCGCCTTTCGGAAAGGCATCCTTGAGATACTCAAGGAATGCCGACACCCGAGCGCTAAGCAGCCGACGTGTCGGATAGAGCGCCCAGATCGCGGTGTCCGGCCCCTCTACGTCTCCCCAATGCACAAGCTTTCCAGAGGCCAGATCAGAAATAGCCAGCGACAGGGGCAGGCGGGCCGCCCCGATGCCCGTCCTCACGGCATCACGAACCATGACAAGCGACGACAGGCCCAGCACGGGATTGACAGGCAATTTCGATGCGCCCGACGATGTCGTCACCTCCCATGTTTCGCTCCGGCCGATCATTCCGCGGACCACGACGGGCACAAGGGTATCATCTGGCGGCCGGACCATGACAGGACTCGCGACGACTATCAGCCGGTCGTGAAGGAAGGCGCGACCGACAAGGTTCACATCCGGCTCGGGATTGACGCGGATCACCAGATCGTAGGCCTCTTCGATCATGTCGACGGCCCGGTCTTCAACGGTGACCTCGAGCCGGACGTCCGGATATTTAAGGGCAAAGCCCGCCGCGAGCTTCCCCATCGCGATCTGAGAAAAAAGCAATGGCGCGCTGATCCTCAAGCGGCCACGAGGATTGTGTCCGCCCGAAGCGATCGCGGTCGCAGTCTCGTCAAGCTCTGTCAGCAATTGACTGGTCCGCTCAAACAGCGCTCGCCCTTCTTCGGTGAGTTTCAAAATTCGCGCGCCCCGCTCGAACAGGCGCACATCGAGGCTTGCTTCCAACTCCGCAACGCGGCGAGACAGAGTGGCTTTCGGCCGTCCAGCTGCGCGCGCAGCCTTTCCGAACCCGCCGTGGCGGGCAACCAGGTTGAAATCGGTAAGCGCGAGAAGATCCATGTGTTCCACCTGTGAGACGATGCGTCCATATATAGCGGCTATCGATATTTTTGTGGATCGTTATTTTGGACGACGTCAACCAACCCCCTATCTGGAGTAATCTTCATGACTATCCTCGTTACTGGTTCCACAGGCCGCGTCGGCCGCCATGTCGTCAACCAACTCGTCCAGCGCGGCGCCCAGGTCCGCGTGCTCACCCGCGATCCTTTGAAAGTACAATTTCCAGCCGGCGTCGAAGTTGCGCAAGGCGATATGCTTGATATCGACGCCCTGCGCGCTGCATTCAAGGGCGTCACGACGCTCTTCCTGCTCAACGCGGTCACCGGTGATGAATTCGCCCAGGCGATAATCACACTGAACATCGCCCGCGAGGCGGGTGTCGAGCGCGTCGTCTATCTCTCGGTGTTTGAGGCCGATCGCGCGGTGAACGTGCCGCATTTCGCGGTGAAGTTCGGCGCCGAACGCATGCTGGAACAGATGGGCTTCAGCGCCACCATCCTGCGTCCGACCTATTTTATCGACAACGAACTGATGATCAAGGATGTGATCGTCAATTACGGCGTCTATCCGATGCCAATCGGCAGCAAAGGCGTCGCCATGGTCGACGCACGCGACATCGCAGAAATCGCCGCCATCGAACTTATTCGCCGCGAGAAGGCCCCCGGCAAGCTGCCGATCGAGACCATCAACGTGGTTGGCCCCGATACCCTGACTGGTCTGCAGGTCGCCACGATCTGGTCGGACATTCTCGGTCGCCCGATTGTCTATGGCGGCGACGATCCCAGTGGCTTCGAGCAGAACATGGCCAGCTTCATGCCGAAATGGACGGCCTACGAGATGCGCCTGATGGCAGAGCGCTATGTCAGCGACGGCATGATCCCCGAGCGTGGCGACGTCGAGCGACTGACCCGGATCCTGGGCCGCCCCTTGCACACCTACCGCGACTTCGCGACTGAAATCACCGCTGTGGCTTGAGACCGCTTCATTCACCCCAATCATAAGGACTTCCACCATGATCTATTCAACAGCCACTGTGCCGGTAAACCCTGCTGGTGAAACCAGGCTTACTCGCGAGCAGGTCTGGAAAGGCCTGGAATTGAAGGCGCGCGATGCGCGCCTCTTTCTCCCGGCTGGCCTTTGTACCCGTTGCGACGTCGTCGAGGAGAGCGCCACCCACTTCGTGCGTGAAGCCACCATCGCCCGCGCGGATCTGCGCGAAATCATCACCCTCGAACCTCAACGCAAGGTCACCTTTTTTCAGGCAACCGGTCCGCGCGAGGGCGCTATCATCAATGAACTGTTCGAGGACGCAGCCGGAGAGCTTCAGCTCAAGTTCTACTGCTATCTGGGCCTCCGCGACAAGGCGCCGAACGGACCGGAAGAGCAGGCCGAACAGACGCAGTTCGATAGTGGCAACGGCTACAAGGCGGCTCTGTTGTCTACGTTGAAACGTACCCGCGAGTTGCTGGCCGATGGCACGCTCTGAACGTGCAGTCTTTCCCTCAAATCTATTTCCAAGGAGACACGCAATGACCGATGTCTGGTCCCCAATCAAAGTCGGCGGCATGCAACTGCCGCATCGCCTGGCCATGGCCCCTATGACCCGCAGCCGTGCGAAGCCCGACGGTACGCCCGGCGACCTCGCGCCGACATACTACGCCCAGCGCGCCACGATGGCCCTTCTGATCACTGAGGGCACCCAGCCGTCCGACGACGGCCAGGGGTATCTGGCCACGCCCGGTGTCTATACCGACGCGCACGTCGAGGGTTGGCGCAAGGTTATCGACGCCACGCACACTGCGGGTGGGCGCCTGTTCATCCAACTCATGCATGTCGGGCGCAGGTCGCATCCGGATAACACGCCGCATCATCGCCAGCCGGTTGCTCCCTCTGCCATCTCCCCCGGCGAGGACATGTTCACGATGAACGGCATGCAGCCCGTCCCTGAACCGCGTGCTCTGACGACGGCCGAAGTCAAGCAGACCGTCGCCGATTTCGCCAATGCGGCCAGACGCGCGATCGAAGCAGGCGCGGATGGCGTCGAGGTCCATGGGGCGAACGGATATCTGGTCCACCAGTTTCTCGCGCCGAACGCCAACCATCGCGACGACGAATATGGCGGCTCGATGGAGAACCGTGCGCGCTTCGCAATTGACGTGGTGCGCGCCATAGCTGAGGCCATCGGCCCCGAAAAGACCGCGATCCGCCTCTCACCAGGCATTCCGACCGGCGGCATCGCCGAAGGCCAGAACAACGACGACCTGTACCGCTACCTTACCGCAGAGTTCAGCAAGATGGGCCTCGCCTATCTCCACATTCTTTATGTCCGCAACGACTCGCTTCTTGACCAAATCCGTAAGGCATTCAGCGGCGTACTGGTCGTCAATCGTCCCGGCCGCCAGCGCGAGCAGATCGGCTCCGACATTACCGCCGGGCTCGCCGACATCGAAGCGCTCGGGAGCATGTCGCTTGCAAATCCAGACCTCATCCAGCGTTTGAAGACCGGAGCTCCCTTTAATGCCGTGCGCCCAGCGCTGTTTTACGCCGGCGGCGGTGCGGAAGGCTATACCGACTATCCCACGCTCCCTGAAGCCTGAGCATCTGCGATTGGGGGCGGTACACCCGCTTCCAATCTCAGCTCAGACCCAATCACCCGCCCCTAATGTATAAGGCAATCCATCATGGCAAATGAGACACTTATTGCGCTTGTCACCGGCGCCAATAAAGGCATCGGCCTTGAGATCGCGCGTCAACTCGCCCGAGCCGGCGTCCTGGTCCTCATCGGGTCTCGGGATGTCGAGCGCGGAAGCGCCGCAGCCGCCCTACTTTCTTCGGAAGGCGGCCGTGCGAAGTTCATCCGGCTCGATCTCAACGACCATTCGAGCATCGAGGCGGCGGCCGAGACCATTCGTACGGAACACAACAGACTCGACATCCTCGTCAACAACGCAGGTATTGTCGATGCGGAGGATGGGCCGCCGAGTTCCGGGTCACCTGAGGCTGCGCGACGGATCATCGACACCAATTTCATCGGTACCCTGGCGGTCACGCAAGCGATGCTGCCGCTGCTACGGCAGGCGCCCACCGCCCGCATCGTCAACCTGTCCAGTTCACTCGGCTCCTTAACGGTCAATGGCGATCCGAACTCACCCTATTATTCCGCCAGGCTGATCGGCTACAACGCATCGAAAGCCGCGGTGAATATGCTGACGGTGCAATTGGCAGCGGAACTGCGCGGCACATCTATCGCCGTGAACTCGGTGAGCCCCGGCTATGTCAAAACCGATTTGACGGGGCACACCGGTTTCATGACCGCCGAAGAGGGCGCGAGGCTCCCCGTCAAGTACGCCTTGCTTGGCGAGGATGCGGTTTCCGGACAGTTCGTGGAGCCGGGCGGGACAACGCCCTGGTAGGCTCGGCATAGTCAGAGCAGGAAGTCGCTGAAGCACCGAATTCTAGCCACTCTTAAATCCAGTATTGCACGCGCTCATTGTCCCTAGAGCGCAACAAACTGTCCCAAAAATGCGCCTTAAGAAACAGGTGTGAACTGATAGGCTGACTTCAGTTCTATAGCTTCGTCATCCTCCAAAGATCTCCGCATAGTGCAAAACACTTTCTTCCTAAATGAGTTGTTCAGATGCCCATAATAAAACACGAACTGACAGCCGCTGACGCGGAAACCATGCAGGGCATGCGCGCCATGCTCGCCGGTATGCCCAGTCTCACGTTTGGTCCGGAGAGTCGCCCGACGTTCGATGCTATCATGGGACAGACGCCAGCCCCTGAGAGCGTGAGCTTCGAACAGGGCCAGGTCGGCGGCGTTCCGGGCTGGTGGGCTCGACCCGCCAAGGCCGACCCAAAGGCCGTTATACTTTACTTGCACGGGGGTGGCTACGTTATCGGTTCGGCAGGCGCATATCGCAATTTCGTGGGGCATATTGCCGCGAAATCAGGCGCAGCGGCATTTGTCGCTGACTATGCGCTTGCGCCTGAGCGACCCTTCCCGGCGGCGCTCGCTGATCTGCGCGCGCTTCACTCAGGGCTGACCGAACTTGGCTTTGGTAGGATTGCGATCTGCGGCGACTCTGCCGGCGGCGGGCTCGCCCTCTCGTTCCTGGCCGCAGGTATAGACCCCGGACAGGTTACCGGTATTGTCGCGATGTCGCCCTGGATCGACCTGTCGCTCGGAAGCGACTCCATGGTGACGCGGGCAGGCTCTGACCCCTTGCTTTCCAAAGACACGCTTGCTTCCGCCGCGACTTCCTATGTTGGCGAGGCCAATGTAAGCGACGCGCGACTTGCGACGTTAGACGCCGACCTCTCGGCTTTACCGCCCGTCCGGATTCATGTCGGAGATGCGGAAGTCCTGTTGGATGATGCGTTGCGGTTTGCGAAGAAGGCCGATGATGCTGGTGTACCCTGCGAGGTCCATGTCTGGGACGGGATGATCCACGTCTTCCCCTCGAACTTCGCAATGTTGCAGGCCGCCGCCGCAGCGGTCGACGATATAGCCCGCTTTTTGGCGGATCGTCTTGCGCCTCCAGTGCGCCAGGCTTCGCACAAGAAAGTCCTGGTGTTGGGCGCAACCGGCGGGACTGGCCGTGAGATTGTGAGACAACTGAACAAAACGGGTCATACGGCTGTGGCGCTGGTCCGGTCTCGCGCGAAAGCGGCGGACATTGACGCTATTCTGATCGAAGGCGACGCCCGCGATCCGAAGGCGCTCGACCGTGCACTGACGGGATGCGATGCCGTGATTTCTGCTTTGGGTACGCCGCCCAGCCCATTCAAGGCCGTGAGCTTGCTGTCTTCGGCTACCCAACTGCTGGTGACGGCGATGCAGCGCAACGGCGCAAAAAGGCTCGTGTGCATCACCGGCATCGGCGCCGGGGATAGCAGAGGCCATGGCGGCTTCGCCTTCGACAACATTATCATGCCTTTGCTATTGCGGAAGGTCTACGCCGACAAGAACAGACAGGAAGCCATCATCGGCGCGAGCAGTCTCGATTGGGTTGTCGTTCGTCCCGCGGTTTTGAACGACAAACCGCGCAGCGGCAAAATCCGAGCGCTAACCGACCTTCGCAAATTTCACGGCGGAACGATTTCTCGAAGCGATGTCGCGGACTTCGTAACGGCACAGGTCGATAGCAACCAATATTTGGGAAAGAAGCCATTGATCACATGGTAAAATCTAACAGGTGAAACGGCGCTCCTAATGCCGGGTCGTCCGATCATATCGGTGAGCACGGCCAAAAGGTCGAGCGCGTCAGTTAGGCTCCGAGCACGCATCCCAAGCATTCCACATGCGAGAGTCGCACGTCCCGTCAATGATGACGACGTTTGGATTACTCGAGGCAGCAGGCATTTATGTGCCGACTGAAAAAGGCCTCGTAGCCGGTCTCGCGTCTACGATGAGAGAAAACACACAACAAAAACAAAGGGCTTAAAGCAGCCCTTTCATCATTTTCAACTATAGGAACCAAATCATGACTATCGCCGACATCGCCAAAATATATCTCGATGGACTGGAAGCGCAGAGTGTCGAGACAATTTCGGCTCTACTGACCGAAGATGCAACGATTGAAATACCGTTTTCGAACACTGGCACCCTGAGCCCTTGGTTCGTTTTCGAGGGCCGGGATGGAGTGCTGGGATATATTGGAACTATCTTCGAGAATTTCAGCCAGGTTAAGCTCTTGAATCGTGCGGTCTACATCGCCGAGGATGGCCGCACTGTGTTCGTCGAGACGACGGGTGACCTGATTCAGCGTGGTACAAACGCAAGCTACCGGAATAGGTACGTCTTCAAGTTCACATTCCGTGACGGCGGCATCTCGCATCTTAGCGAATATGCCAATCCTGTCTCGTTCGCAAAGCTGATGGGAATCGATCTCGGCTAGAGCCAAGCTTGAAGGGTATCAATGCCTCGGGCTCTTTCCATCAAGGCAATTTAGATTTCGTTTAGACGCGATCATACCCGTCTCAAAACAGGACGTGCCCATGGTGCCACTGTGAATAGCTTCAGGTTAGCCAAAGTGGGCAACTCAGTCCGCTTTCATGCTTAGGCTACTATTGCCTCGACTCATAGAATGACGGGTGTGGGCGCACTGGCGAGGTCGGGTCAACGCTCTTTGCAAATCTGAAACCTCCGCCGGAAATGGAACAGCCTCGTAGGCTGATTTGCTGCTGAATTTTGGCGTCATGTCTGAAACGGTCGGGTAAATGTCGTAAGAGACATGTGAAATCCGGCATAGGTTCAGACAATGCGAACAACTCCGCGGCAAATTGGCGTGATAGGTTACGATGGCGTCGCTGCCATCGACCTGACCGGCGTTATGGAAGCTTTTGCCATTGCAGATGGTGGGGGCTGGCGCGGGGTGCGCACATGTTATGCGACCCTGATCGTGGGACTGTCGCAAGCCCCCTTTACCGCTGAATCCGGTGTTCGGATGCTGCCCGATGTGACGCTTGAAACCGCGCCTCCTTTCGACACGATTATTATACCTGGTGGCGAAGGTTTGCGCGAAGACGATACCAATGCGGCGATTGCGGGTTGGCTGCGAACGCGCGCCCCGGACACGCGCCGCATCGTGTCCGTCTGCACGGGCGTGTACGGATTGGCGGCGAGCGGATTGCTGGACGGACGCCGTGCAACAACACACTGGCGTCATGCCGTAGCGGTGGCGCGCCGCTTTCCAAATGTCACCATTGAACCGGATGCCATATTCATCAAGGATGGTCCCTTCTATTCGTCGGCAGGTATGACGGCCAGTATCGACCTGGCGCTGGCGCTAATCGAAGAAGATCATGGGCCGACACTTGCCCTTTCCACTGCCCGGCAACTCGTCGTCTATATGAAGCGATCCGGCGGGCAACTGCAATATTCTGAACTGCTCAGGTTCCAGACACGCGCCGGGGATCAGTTTGCTGAACTGGTGGCGTCAGTGGCCAGCGATCTTGCCAGCGATTGGTCGGTCGAGACGATGGCCCGGCAGGTAGGGCTCAGCAGCCGGCAATTTGCGCGACGATTCAAGGCGACCTTTGACACGACGCCGGCCGATTATGTCGAACTGCTCCGCCTGGACGAAGCGCGGCTTCTCTTGTCAACCGGCCAGCGCAGCATAGCCCGGATTGCGCATATGACGGGCTTCCAAAGCGACGATGGTTTCCGCAGGGCTTTCGAACGGCGGTTTCGTGTGCCCCCAAGTGCCTACCGCGACCGTTTTACTCCCCACTTAACAAATGAGAATTTCGATGAAATCACAACATCTGCTTAGTGTTGTCGCGGCTGCCGTTCTGGCAGCGATCATATTGGGCGCGATGGCGGAACCCACGCCTCCGGAGTCAGTTGAACCGCAATATGATGCCCGGATGCGCCTGAAGCTTCCAGCCGATTACCGCGACTGGGTTTTTCTTAGCTCCGGCCTGGACATGAGTTATAGCCAGGCGGCGACCATGCCAGGCGCGCACATGTTCAATAATGTCTTTGTGCCGCGCGCGGCCTATCTGGCGTTCAAAGCGACGGGGATATGGCCGGACAAGACCATGATCATTCTCGAAAATCGCAGCGGGGCAAAGGACGTATCCATAAACAAGCGCGGCGTGGTGCAGACAGGCGAGGTCATGGGACTGGAAGCGCATGTCAAGGATGCACGTCTGGAAGGCGGTTGGGGCTTTTACAGTTTTGACGACGGCAAGCCCGCCGCACAGATTGCGCATACGGCAGCATGTTACGCCTGCCATCAGGATCATGCTGCGGCGGATACGACCTTCGTACAATTTTATCCGACTCTTCTGCCCTTTGCGACCCAGCATGGCACGCTGAACCCGAAATACCTGTCTGAAATCGCCGCAGCCAAGGAAAAATAGGTGCGGCACCTTGCTAGAATGTACGCTCATGCGAGCTTTTCAGACCATGGCATCTGACGGAAACTAAGCGGACGGATTGCCCGGTCGTTGGGAAAGCCTCAGCTCATTTTTTGCCCAACGCAGTTTTGGCTTCCGTCAGCGCGGTCCGTCCTGGTTTATCCGCATGCGCGGCAATTGTCAGAAGTTGTTGGAAATAGACCTGGGCTGCGCGGGTATCACCCGACTGCTTTGCCGCGGTCGCCGCCCCATAAACCGACCAGAACCTGTCCGGTTCTTTTACAAGGGTCGCTTTGAATTGCTCAAGGGCCTTTGCCGGTTGCTTCATGTCCAGCAACAGGTTTCCCAGCATTTCTCTGGCCGGGACGAACGGTCCGGGCGTGATAGATGCCAATTCTGTAACATCTTCCATATCCGCCGCCTTAGTGAGCATGGCCAGTGCGTTGGCGGTATCGCCATGCGCTGCGGACAATTGCGCGGCAACTTCCTGACGCTGTATTTCAACCTGATCAGCCCAATAGCTATCATCCTTACTTTTCAGTTTGTCACGAATGAGGGCAAGGGTGTCGATCGATTGCTGAGCCACCGCATCGTTCTTTAAATGCGCAGCGCCAATCCCCCGGGTGAAAACCGTAATCGCGTTGACAAAGCCGAAGGGTGTCTCCACGGGCGTCAACGCCAAAGCGCCTGACCAGTCGTGCCGCTCAAGCGCGTATCGCGCCGGAATGGCGGCATTGGCGAAATAGCCTGCCGTCACCGGTGCTGCCCCCGTCACATGATCTGGGTCGAACTGTTTGAAAGTCTGCGCGGACGCCAGGACGAGTTGTTTTGCGGCTTCGTCCTGCGCGGTCTGCAAATAGGCATAGATCATATAGTCGCTGGCATGGAGTTCGTCCGCTGGTTGCCCGGCCTTTTGGGCGGCGGCGGCTGAGGCCATATTGGTGTCTATGGATGCCTGCCATTCGCCAATGCGTGTGAAGGTGTGTGACGGCATGTGCAGGGCATGCGGTGTCGAGGGCGCAATCTCGCCGTACCGCTTCGCCGCCTCAGCCGCGCGCGAGGCCAGTTCAGGTTCGTCATAGGCATGAATGATGTAATGCGCCAGTCCGGGATGGTCCGGATATTTGACAAATAGCGCGTCCAGCATTTCGCCAGCCTTGATTTGGTTCGCATAGGTCTTGTCCGCCGGGTCGGCGGCCGCAGCCAGCGCGAGCGCATAAAAGATGCGCGCTTCGATATCGTCAGAATAGTCGGCGCTGACCCTGGCCATAGCCGCTTCATAGGCTTCGAGGCGCGTTGCCTGATCGATATGGTCGCTGTCTTCGTAAAGGTGGGCGACAGCATCGATATAAGCCTTTTCTCGCGCTGTCTGCGGTGTTGCAGCTCTGCCAGCCTGAATAGCCTTCAACCCTTGCGCAAGTTGGCCAGGAGATTTGAAACCCGCGAACGGATTGCCCCAGTTGCTGAGGGCGATACCCCAATAGGCTATCCCGCAGCCGGGGTCACGGGCCAGAATGCCGTGAAAGCCATCGATCGCTGGGCCGAACTGAAACGAGTGCATCAGGGCAACGGCGCGATTGAAATCGGGCTGGACGGCGGGGCTGCATGAGGTGGTGAAGCTGACCTTACCGAGACTTTCCATCATCATGTGCGCGTGATCACTGTCTTCGGGCATGGCCATGGACATGGACATAGCATCGTTGTGATGGTCGTGCGTCTGAGCCCTTGCGCCGAAAGGCGCATGTAGCATGATCAGACATCCGGCAGTGGCGACGAATATACGCATGAATACACCCCTTGTTGCCTCGGCCGACATTGGCACTTGGCAAGGCTAGCACAGCTGGGTGAACGTCGCTATTCGAGTTCTGACTAAAAGCATCTCTGCCAGAGACACGTTCGGATAGCCACGCCTGCTCTATTTCTGCAATCGGCGCCCTGCGGTCCAGGCATTGTCCAGACTTGGCGCCGGCAGCGTCCGATTTGTCCCGACAGACACAGTGTTGTGGTAGTGCCGACGCGACGCAAATTGGTATTGTTGATGCCTTAAGCCGCTCTAGGAGCCATAAAAAAAGCGCCGCGTTGACCACGTGGCGCCTCCTTTTCTAATTATCCTGACCTCTTACGGCTTAGGGTCGAAGAAAAAGTAGTGCTCGACGATCAGGCCATCCTTGACGCGGATTACATCGGCACCCGTCAGTGTCACATTGCCAGGCGTTCCACCCTGCCAGCGCGTGGTGCTGACGCCGTGGTGGCCAACGATCGGTCCGACCGTTTCGAAACGGAAGCCCGATGGCATGTCGCCTAGTAGACCGGCAACCACCTTGGACATGGCTTCGTGCCCGGAGATAGGACGGCCAGGCTCGTAAACCACGCAATCCGGCGCGTAGAGTGCCTTAATCGCCTCCAAGCGGCGATCATCATTCCGCTCGTTCCACACCCGTTCAATGCTGGCGGGCAGCAATTCAATTTCTGGCAATTCAGACATTTCGACATCCATTTGTTTAAGTGGCCAGCAGTACCGATACTGAAACGCTACGCCACCATCAAAGACTAAACTGTATGGTCAATTTTCCGACGACGATTTCCAAGAACTGGAGTTTTTCAACAGCATCGGCGCAGAGGCGACCTTAAGGGCTACACAGCCCACGCGGCGTCCAGCTATGGTCCAAAGTGGTTGGTGGTTCGGTTCCGTCATGCAGTATCAGCGCAAATCCACGCCGTAGGTCGTGACCCGTGGCCATCAGTAACATCGGTGGTCCTTGTCGAATTATGAGGCTGCTTCCGGCCCCCTTAGCCGTTTGCACCCCGTCGGGGCTTTCAAGGCATGTGTCGCCTGATACGGCATAAAAGGCTTCGGGACCCGAATGTACGTGAAGCGGTGCTGACATGCCTGGGGAAAAGGCTGATTGTAGAATTTCAGCATGAAAGTCACCGTCTCGGCTATCCAAGGGCAGTGGACCGACCTCGGCCGTATCACTCCCTACCAGTTTCTTGGGTCCGACAGAGAACACCCAGTACTTGCCGAACGCTTCCGCAACCAGGCCTTCGGCATAGCCATTCGCCTTTGCCTCGGCTACAGTGTGGAATTCGTTGATATGCCAGTAAAGATCGCCGGATTGCAGACGTCCCAGATTGATATGTCCTGCCAGGCAGGCAGGACCAGGGTGGTCTGACTTGGTCGCCACATCGCAAGGGCGGGAGGTGGCTTGCGCGTAAGCGGGTGCGCAACTGAGCAAGTACCCAATAAGTAACAGGAGCAGTCTCATGGTCTGCCTCACGGTGAAAATGGATAATACATATGGCTTTCAGCTCAAAACATAGTCGCGAAAAGGGCGCTGATCCAGCACCCATACCTATTGATATCACCCCAGGCGTCGAGATCAACCAAAGCTTGGGCTGCAGGTCACGTACCGACCGCGGTTGGACCACGACGGTCACCGAACTAGTTAAGAGTCTTCTCGGTGCAGACTAGGGATGTAAATCTCAAAAATTGGCGCGTTTGGTGAATTAGATGACGTCTTCGGCGGATGTGTCGTCTCGTCTGTTGCGCGATATTGACGGCGTCACACAGGAGAACCGCCCCAAGTTCGTTGACATACCGGCGCCTTTCTTCCTCCCATTCGGACTTCGGGATCATCCGGTCGGCGGAAGACTTATGAGACAGGCTATCGTCTATAGAGTACGTCGAGCAAATTGGGATGTAGTCAGTTGAGATCGTTCAATTCGGCGACGATGTCGTAGGCATCACCCCGATAATAGGATCGGGTAAATTCGCAAGCGCGACCATCTTGAAGAAATCCCAGACGCTCTATAAAAAATCCCGCATCTCCCAGCTGAGCGCCCAACCGATCGGCCTGCTCACAGGTAAAGTTAACAGCACGCATACGTTGAAGGGCTCGCACCGGGCGCTGNCCTATCTTNCCGAGTGCTTCATACACCGANTTCGTGACGCATTCCAGCGATGGCAAACAGCAGCGCAGTAGTGTTGTATATTCGAGCGCCACGGCCTTTTCGTCAGCAAAGCGAACGCGTCTAAAGCGATAGACCATCGTATCAGGCGACAAACCGAGATAGAT
>NZ_AQWM01000018.1 GCF_000376105.1 Asticcacaulis benevestitus DSM 16100 = ATCC BAA-896 | reverse complement strand
GGCAGCCATGCCGTCCTGGGCTGCCTTCTTCCAGGTATTGATCTGGCTCGGGTGGACGCCGTACTTACTGGCCAGTTCAGACACCGTGCCTTCCTCACGAAGGGCAGCCATCGCCACCTTCGCCTTAAACTCAGGACTGTGTTTCTTGCGGATATTCTTCATTTAAACCCCTTGGCCGGTGGCCACTATAGGGGCAAGATTATATCTAAGCCAGCTGTCCAGTTTTCGGGGACCACCTCACCCTTTTGAGCTTTTTTCGTCGAGACATTCAGGTTCAAAAGCTCGGCGTGGCTTGGAATGTGGCTAGCCGCGAAAGCTATGCTCGAGGCCAATTGTGTGGTAAGCCGTGGGCCAGATATGGTTCTAAGGTTGGGTTGCCCATCGGGCGTAAAGAAGGTAAATCTTACGGCACCGTCTGTGCCGTTTCCCATCATGACTTCCGTGGCGATCATGACTGAATCGAAATCTATGGTTGGCGGTTCTGGAGTTTGGTTTGACATGTCCGACCTTGGGAACGAAAAGCCTGATGAAAATGAGGTTCTAAAGCGGATGCTAAACACGCCTCCGAAGCCGCATGAGTTTGGAGACAAGAAAAAGGGAGCGCCCCAAGAGGACGCCCCCAAGCCGAGTCAGGTTAAGCCGGGATAGGGTAGCGGCTTCACGTCTCTGAAACGTTCGCCGCTTTTAATCTCTGACACTCTGCCTTGATTTTGGTCAACCAGTGCACCGATCTGATCTTGATACAGATTGGTATTTAGCAAAAGCCATTTGATGTAAGCGGCGGTTTGCTCGTTAAGTGGTAGTCTGCGTCTGGCCATGTTGGCACCTTCCTAATGGGTGCTGACGCGGTTGACGACTCTGTTCACAACGTGCATAGAGCACGTATACGGAATTTTGAAATCCCCCGCGTCAACGGGGTTTCAAGCGGTTGATCACGGGTTCGGGTGGTACTGAAATTCCGTGATCAACCAACCGCGCTACTACGATTCTTGGTTGAGTCGATAGCCCTTATTTACAGTTTTTTTACGAATCCACAAAAGCTTACGCGCTTTCTGCTTAAGCGTACGCGGGTTCACCAGCCCGCCGATAGGTCAGGCGCTTGCCAGCGATACCGCGCAGAGCGATCTCGGTACGAACCACATCATTTTCTTTGCGGGTGTTATAGCGGAAATCAAACTCTGCGCAGTAGCGGCCAATGTGCGCTTCTGACAGGTGATGATAGGTGCCGATCACGCCGCGCTTGAAAATGGAGAAGAAGTTCTCAACCGTGTTCGAGTGATAGAAGTGGCCCTTGCGGGTGTACTCGCCAGCCGAATGATTGACGGTGCCATGGTTAGCAAACTCTTGACCGATCTTGGTATAAACGGCGGCTTCATCCGTCATCAGCATAGACTTGCGGGAGACGTGCTTCACGATGATCGGACGCAGGGTTGCGCCGGTCACGTTAGCGACGTGAAAGGACTTTACAGCGCCGTCACGCTCCACCAGGGCGACAACGGCCTTCTTAGGAGCCGGTTCGCGGTGCGCACGGTTCTTGGCCTTGCCGCCAACATAGGTTTCATCAACCTCAACGACCTTGTTTTGACCACCCATAGGGCCTGAGAAGCCTTCGCCATTCATCGCTTCGCGGATACGGTGGCACATGAACCATGCGGTCTTGTATGTCACGCCCAGCATACGACCGATCTGGTGAGCGCTCATGCCCTTTTTGGAAGCGCAAAGCAGGTGCGTAGCGAGTAGCCATTTGTTCAGGCTGATTTTTGAACGTTCAAACACAGTGCCAACCGTAACCGTGAATTGTTCACGGCACTCGTTGCACTGATAGACCCCCGCACGGTGCTTGGAGCCTTTGAGTTCCGTAGCCCCAAGGCAACCGCAATGAGGACACACGGCACCGGACGGCCAGCGCAGCGCTTCCAAGTGCTCGCGTGCGGCATCGGCGTCTTGGAAAATCTTTGCGGTCAAATCGTAGCTGGACATGGCTTAACTCCTTGATACTTAAAGTATCCAAGAGGGCCTGCTTTGTCACGTATATAATTGCCCGAAAAGGTGGGAGCAAAGCTATTGTACCTGCCGCCATATTCCCCGGACTTCAACCCAATTGAGCAAGTCTTCTCTAAACTCAAAACACTCCTGCGAAAGGCCGCAGAAAGAACGGTCGATGACCTATTCAAGCGAATAGGACAGCTTCTCGACCTATTCAAAAGCTCAGAGTGCGAAAATTACCTCAAAAACTCAGGATATCAGGCAACATGATCGGGAAATGCTCTAAATTTCAGGGCAATACTTTAATAGATCAAAATCCTTCAAGCCACTCTTTATGATCTAGGACGCAAGAATCGATTACTATCTCCCTATCGCTCCTTTCTTTTTCAACGCGGAGCTTATACGCCTCTGCATCTTCTCGACGCGAATAAGCGCCAAGAAAGTACTCCCGCCAACTTGAAGACCGCTCATCTCTTTCGTCTTCTGTCATGTCCCATAGCACATGCACGACATCAAAGTTCGGGGGGCCGGATACAGCGACCGGAAATATCTCAAAGCCGTCAGGATTATCTGAAAATCCGGAAACTTCTCTGTAGTATTCTACGGCTTTATTCGCCGATTCCTTGCTCACATAGAATCCCAAACCCTTTTCATCATTTCTATCATTGGTATGTAAAAGCCAATAAGCATATCGTGTGGTCATTCAAAGCTCCTTTCGGCCCATTTTTGTATTTTATTGTATTCAGATGCTGGCCCCTTTTTCCAATTACCTATTCCATATTTGCTATTTACGATATTCATTGACCTTGGGAAAACGGTTGCCGATACGCTGAAAGTAGTTTTCGGTCGACACGGTCTGCATTTTGACGCCGATCAGATGCCAATCATTGTAACGGGACGTCCAGTTTCCGACCGTCATGGCACCGTCTTTTACATCTTCAACGATGCTCATAACCGCATCAACCCCAGGAATATAGTGCAGCGGCTTACCCAACCCGATCCGGCGGGAATTCCACCTGCCGACACTTCTCGCCGATTCGCTTTCGAAGGCACTCAAGGTGTTTCGCCCGGAGCATTGCTCGTGAATTTGACCGGAACGATGACGTGAAGTCCGATACGCTGCTAACCACATTGGGCGTCGTCCAACTGCATCCTTGATGGAACGGATAACCCGGGACTTTCAGATTACGTCGTTTTCTTACTTCATCGACTATCCATTCCAGGACTGATAGCGGCGCCACCAGACGGGCGCAAACGTGGCGGCGTGTTCAGTTACCAGCGTTACCTCGCCATCCTGAGCGAAGGAACCGACCCGCTCCCCAATTCGACCTAAAAAGCGCCTATGCGCTTATTACTGAGATCCGCTGTAATGACGACTTCCGCGAGCCGATCCCTCGACGGACCGGGACCTGGAGGTTGACTATCAGGTAAGACCTGAACGAGAATGCGCCGTGCAACTTGCACAATGGCAACTGGTCTACATATGAAGCCCCTAGCGACACAGCCACAAATCATGCTGAGCGATTTGATGATCAAAGGCGGACCAATCAACCCAGACGTAGATTTTAAGGCCTCTGCTGGCACCGTTCGAGACGCAATGATCGAATTAGGCACAATCGCTTTAGGTTAGGATTCTGCTTTCATGATTCCGCCGCGCGAGACGAATTGCTAAGTTTGTCCCGCCTCGAGGATATTGTGTCAGGCATCCTGAACCGCGTCGGATTTACTGGAGGCTCTCAGGTTTAAGTTACGGCGGCGGGGACTCGGGGGTTCCGATGTCTGGTGCAAAAGCGCCTTACCTGACTTACTTTACATAGCGCCTTGAGTTTCAGGGAGCCGAACCACAAGCCCGTCAAGCCTGTCAGTCACCTTAATTTGGCACGCCAGTCGGCTATTATTCGCCACGCCTTCGACGAAGTCGAGCAAACCCGCTTCCGCCTGTGACGGCGCTTCAAGGCGGTCCATCCAGTGCGGGTCGACAAAGACATGGCACGTGGCGCAGATGCATGCCCCGCCACAATCGGCATCTATACCGGGCACATTATTTCGGATCGCCCCCTCCATGACCGATTGCCCAGATTTTACGTCGACCTGCTTCGACGTGTTGTTAAATTGGATATAGGTAATTTTGACCATCTGGCAAAGCACGACGCAAAGGCCGCAACCTCCGTAAATGTGGTTTGATGTTGTGGAAGAGACCGCCCGACGCCGACAAATTTGTTGAGGATATAGGCAAGTTAAGTGTTGGCCCGCTGCCGGCTAAAAGATATCGAAATATTCGCGCTGCTCCCATTCCGAAATGTCCGCCAGATAGCGGCCAATCTCGGCTTCTTTGATCGTCGTCAGGTAGGTCATGAACCCCTCGCCGAACGTCTGCCGCAGAAAGGTGCTGTTGCGCGCCAGTTGCACGGCTTCCATCAGATTCGCCGGCAGACGGGGCGCCTCGGTTTCATAGGGGCTATCGGCAACCACGGGCGGGACCAGTTCCCGACGCAGACCGTCCATACCGGCACGGATCTGAGAAGCGATGTAAAGGTAAGGATTCGCCGCCGGCTCACCGATCCGGTTTTCGATGCGGGTCGCCGGATTTCCGGGTCCGCCGATAACCCGCAGCATGGCGCCGCGATTGTCTTGCCCCCAAACCACACGGTCGGGCGCCAGGGAGTGCGGCGCGTAGCGCTTGTAGGCATTGATGGTGGGTGCGGTGAACAGACTTGTGTCGCGGGCATGGGTGAGAATGCCCGCGGCAAACTGCATGCCCACCGGCGCCAGGATATCGCCCCCCTCTACCGGCGTAAACGCATTAAGGCCCGTCTTTCGATCGACGAGTGACTGATGCAGGTGCCACCCGCTCGACAAGGCGTTAGGGATGCGTGGCCTGCACATGAAGGTGGCATGATAGCCATGACGACGGCAGACCTGTTTAACAGCGCTGCGGAACAAAACCATATTGTCCGCATGCTGGCTCCCGGTCATCGGATGGAAGGTGACCTCAAACTGGCTGGGCCCCATCTCGATCTCAAAGCTGCGCACGGGCAGGTCCAGCCCCTCGCAAGTCCGCCGTATGAAGTCCATCACCGGCTCCAGTTGATCGTAGCGCATCTCAGTCAGATACTGGAAGCCGTGCGCCAGCAGGCTGGTTTCGGGCGCCGGCCCTGGCTGGGCGCCCGCTGGACTTGCCTTGAGCCCAGCGTCATCCAGCCTGTAGACGTGGAATTCAACCTCGAGGCCACAAACATAGTCATACCCCATGTCTTCGAGGCCTGTCACTGCGTCGCGCGCGATCTGCCGCGTCGAAACCGGGACAGGACGGCCATCCTGAAAAACCAGATCGCACAAAACCCAACCGCTGTGTAGCGACCAGGGCAGGATTTTGAAGGTATCCAGATCGGGCATCATGATCATGTCGCGAGCGCCGGCATAGTCCTCCATGTCAGCGACCGCGGTGCGCCAGAGAGGAAACGTCGTGCGATGCGCCGTGTCTTTCAGCAGCAGACTAGACGTCATGCTGTGTCCGGACATGGCCGCCGATGCGAAATCCGCAGCCGCGATGGTCTTGCCGCGCAGGATGCCATGCTGATCGGCGAAGGCCAGCCGTACGACCTCGAGCTTGTGCGTCTTGATCAGGGTCAGGACGTCGGCGAGCGTCCTACTGGTCATTTTCGAAACCTTCCGAGGCGGGCCAGGTGCAGGACTGACGCCGACGCAGGTCACGCGCCAGCCAGGCGTCCTGCCACGACTGTTGGGTGGCAATCTCGTCGATGGCGACGGGACCTCGTAACGCCGATAGATCTGTGGTTTCGCCGCGCATGGGCAGGTCGCCCACACCTTTTTCGAGCGCGTCCATGGCGCGCACCAACATGCGCCGGTTCCGTATAATGCCGACATCCGTCTGACCGAGGTGCTCCTCGGTACGGTCCTGTATCCGCCCCAGCGACTCGACGGCCCACTGATCGTGGACATTGATATCGAAGCCCATGCCGGTATAGGTGGCCGTGGCCTGCTCCAGTGGATCGTAACCGTAGTTGTTGCCGCGGTTGCGCTTCGACACATAGTCCGGCAAATCGATCATTTCCAGGCGCTGATCGCGCATGGTCTTGTGGTCGACCGGGTCGCCAAAGCTCGTGAAGATGGAATACCAGTAACAGGTCTCGTCATCGACAGGGACATGCCATTGCGTGATGGTCATTTCATTGCTCATCGGTATGCAGATGGCGTTCGGGAAAATGCCGTTGGTGACGCGCACGTGCATGGCGGTCTCGTCGAGCGCCCTCAGCGCGGTCAGGCGAATGCCATAGGCGGTTTCTTCCATGCGGATCTCGGGCGCGGGATAGTCGCGCAAGATCTTCGTCAATGGCACGGCGGCATCGGCCGCCGCACCACGAAACTGTTTCCCGTACGACGCTTCAGGGTCTTCGTCCTCAAGAAAGCGATGGAGGTAGGAAGCATGGGCCGGATCGATGCCAACTTCCAGGGCCTGGAGCCAGTTGCATTCCCAAAGGCCCTTGAAGGCAAAGCTGTATTCCGGTGGGGCCTGGAAGCAGTCAAAGGCGGGAAAGGCCGGTGGCTCTCCCGGCCCCATATACGCGAATATGATGCCGGATTTGACGACGCACCGGTAGGCTTTCTGCCGCGGCTCGCCCTCATGAGCGATACGGGGCTCGGCCGGTCGTTCCAGGCAGGTTCCGTGCTCGTTGTATAGCCAGCCATGAAAAACACAGCGCAAGCCATCCTCTTCCAGACGCCCGGCCCGAAGATCCGCGCCGCGATGCGGACAATGGCGGCCGATCAAGCCATAAGCGCCGTTTGGCTTCCTGAACAGGACAAGCGCTTCCCCAAGAAGGGTGACCCCCTTAACAGGACGTTGGCCTTCAAGCTCCTCAACCAGGCCGGCAGGTTGCCAGTATCGGCGCAGGACCTGTCCTGCCAGTGTGTCAGGCCCCACGCGGGTGAGGCGGGCATTTTGTTCAGCGCTTATCATGTTCGAACTCTGAAACCTTGGGCCATCACGGGCCGGATTTAATTGTGTGTAAGGGCGGGATCGGGGGTTTGCGTCGGTCCGGGCGGGACAAGGTCGGCGCAATTGCCGCTGACGGCCTGGCCGTCCGACAGGGCTTTTGCGAAACGAAGGGCTTCCGGCAGGGACGTATTGACCGTGCTCGAGTGCGTTTGATGCGGGTAGTAGTGCCACTCTACTGTTGAGCCTGCGGTACACATGGCGGAGATAAAATTATATTGCCGCGAGATCGGCGCGGGCTCGTCAGCCAATCCGGTCAAGGTCAGAATCGGCATCGTGAAACGGGCATTGTCGAACGGGCTAGTGACCTCAATTTTGTGGATTGTGGCCTCATACGCCGGGTCGTAGATGTTGGTCGTGCCGGCTTGCTCGCGATAATCAAGCTTGTTGGCCATCGCTTGGCCAATGACGGCGTCGAAACAGCCCGTCTGGGCCGTTTTAAGGAGGGGCTCACCGGCTTTCAGCAGGACGGCCTTCGGGTCGAACGCTGAATCTAGGGCTGGTGCGGTCCCGATCAGGAACAGCATTTGAAAGGCCGTCTCAGGTCCGCCATCGTCTCCGGTGAAGGCGGGGCCCTCCACCTGCGGCGCAGGTCCTGGATATGACGTCTCAACGACAAGGCCGGTCGCCACTGCCCCCAAAACCTTGAGATCGGGCGCATATGTGGGCGCCAGCCATGCCGCGCCAAGGGCTGCCCCGGAGCCTTGCGAAAAGCCGGCCGGAATGATCTTGTTGGCCACTTGACCCGGATAAGCTTTCAAAGCGGCACGCGCTGCATCGAGCACGCCATAGCCTTCCGGTCGAAACAGGAGATAGGGGTGTGGGCCTTCCGTGCCCAGCCCCTGGTAATCGGTCGCCACCACAGCAAAGCCTGCCGCGAGCCAGGTGTCCACCATCAACGCTTCCGGTGCGCTGTACCCCGTCCAGGAGGGCGCGCACACGTCCGCAACGCCCACCGTCGGGTGTCCCCACGTCATAATTGGCCACCCGCCTTTGGGCGCCTTGCCAATCGGCAAATAGATCTGGCCGGAGACCACAATAGGGGTCTTGCTGTCGATGCCGTCCGTCGAGACGTAGAGCAGACGCTCCGCGCTGTTGGCATGCGGATAAGCCTTTTTGCTTAGCGGCTCCTTTCGCAGGACCGTGCCCGGCACCGCCGGAACCGCTTGAGACCAGCTATAAAAAGGCGAGACGCCGCCGTCCCCGTAAAGCGGGTTGGCGTTCGCGCAGACAACGAGACCTGTGCCCGCGAACACAAGCGTCCCCAGGCGTACGAGATTACGAAGCGACATTACGGTCATGGCAGCCACCTTGATAGGATGATAGGGACAAAGCCCGAAGCGCCTCACGCGCCCCAGACGTTTTCAAGGACGCGCAGCCAATTTTCGCCCAGTACACCGCGGACATCGGCGCTGCTCCACCCGCGGGCCAGCAGCCATTTTACGACTTCAGGGATAACCTCTGGGCCGGCGAAGCTCGGCTTGTTCGAGGTGAGATACCCGCCGACGGGATATTTCTTGTCACGTCCGACGCCGGCGAAATTGGCAAGGAAATGCGGAATGTTGAATACCGAATCCAGGCCCAGGCCCAGATGCTGCGGCCCGACCAGTTCGGCGAAATAGTCGATGTGGCGGCCGATCGTTTCGGCGGACATGTCAAAGCGCGCTTCGCTGAGAAAGAGCCCTACCCCATTGATCCCGATCACACCGCCGGTCTGAGCGCAGGCCTTCGCCTGTTCATCGGTGATGTTGCGCTGATGGTCCCAGAGGGCATGGGCGTTGGAATGGGTGAAGACGACCGGCGCCGTGGAATGCTCGATGGCCTCCATCGAGGTGCGAAAGCCGGTATGCGTTACGTCGACCATCATACGGACACGGTTCATTTCAGCCACCAGGGCTTTGCCAAAACGGCTCAAGCCGACATCACTGTCTTCATGACATCCGTCGCCCACCAGATTGCGCGCGTTGTAGGCGAGGAGCATGTGCCCGATGCCCAGGCGACGATAGGTCTCAACCATGTCGAGATCGCCGAGCAGGCTGTTTGTGCCTTGAAAATGGAAGTTGATCGCCGACTTGCCCTCAGCGTGCGCCCGACGGATGTCGGCCACTGAGTCGGCTAGAACATAACGGTCGGGTTGCGACAGCACATGATTGCGGGAGCCGGCCAGCCAGCGCACCGGCCCCTCGATGGTCAGCTCGTCGCTGGCGATCGTCACCGAGGTGAAGGTCATGCCGTTTTGACGTCGATAGGCCATGCAGTCGTCGAAATCAGGAATCTGGAGAGGCCCCGCCGGCGATTGCGGACAGGTCATGTCGCAGACGATGGCGTCGGTCAGCCCCTCCGGAAACGAGCTCAGGGCGCGTGAGCTTGGCAGGGTATCCATGGTCATCTCCTCAGAGGGCGACGTCGATCAGGCGACGCGGCAATGTGGACAGAAGGTCGAGCCCGGCGGGCGTCATGATGAGTGTGTCGATGCAGCCAGCTTCGAAACCTTCGGTCGGATCGACGAAAACGTTCTCGAAATTGGTGACATAGCCCGACTTGAGTAGACATTTTTCGTTCCCATCATTGGCAAGATAGGTATGTCCAACCCAGTTCGGCAGAAGGCACAGGCCCAGGGCGTACCCACCGATCCACCACACATTTTCGGGTGGCAGCTTCCGGCGGGCATAGGCATCGGCTGCCGCGGCGGCGGGCGCCGGATCGGCGTTCAGCCGCGCTTCCTTACGAAGGATGTCTAAGCTCACGGCGCCGGTCTCTATGATGGCCCGGGCACGAGTTTTTGATGGTCCCAAAACGAACGATCTGCCCAGATTGGCATGGTAGCGTCCTACAGACGCACAACAATCCACATTGACGACATCACCCGCTTCCAGGCGGCGACTTGACGGGAACCCGTGAATGTCCATCCAGGCCTGCGGTCCGGAATTGACGAGAACGGGCATGGCAGCAGGTTCACTGCCGACCGTCGCGAGCAGGTGTCCCATCAGGGCGGACACCTCCAGTTCGCTCATGCCGGGCCGAAGTCGCTTTGACAACGATGCCATGGCGGCATCGGCCATCGCGGCCGCTTCACGCACACATGCCAGTTCCGCATCCGATTTATAGAGCCTAACCCCGTCGACGATCCAGTCGCCCGAGACCAGGCGGGTGCCCGACGCTTCAAGGCGTCGCGCCAGTTCGGTCATGACCGGCGCACTTGGGTTCGAACTGCTCCACTCGATACCCAGAACATCCGGATCACCGGACAGAGTGGCGGTCACGACCTCAATGGCATCGTTATAGTCGAACAGCACAACCGCGTCCGCGAACACCCGATTGCGCACATAGGTTTCGTGCCGCCGCCAGTCGAAGACCAGGCATTCCGGCCGGTCTCGATCTATAACGACGCCTACAGGTAACCGGTTGGGATACCAGATCGCTTCATACCCTGTGAGATAGAGCAGGTTCACCGGACTGGTGACAAAGAGCCGGTGGATACCTCTTCTGGCCATGTCTTCGCGTACAGCCTTCTGGCGTCCCCGGTATTCAGTGGGGGCGAAACGAAGGCCCAAGGGCCTGTTCGTAAGAGTCTGAGACGCCGATTGGCTCATGGCCTTGCGCCCGTGAGGAGCGACTCTGCGGCATAGGCGAACAAGGCCGGTTGACCGCCGGTATGCAGGAACACCACGGTCTCATCGCGGCCGATATGACCACGACGGATCAGACCAATGAGCCCCGCCATCGCCTTGCCGGAATACACCGGATCTAGGAAGACGCCTTCGGCCTGCGCCACCAGACGAATGGCTTCGGCGCTGGCGGGTGTAAGGGTGCCATACCCCTCCCCGACATACTCGTCATGAATATCGAGATCCGCTGCAACGGGGGCGTTCGTGAGTCCCAATTCGGTGGCGCCGTGACGCGCCGCCAGGGGGATGCTCTCAAGCAGATAGTCCCGCGTGCGGCTGACACTGATGCCGGTCAGACGGTATCCGATATCCGTATTAAGGACGCCAAGCGACAGGCCGGAATAGGTGCCACCCGACCCAATCCCGACCACAAGGCGATCGGGTTTCAGAGCCTGCGCCGCAAATTGCTCGCGCATCTCAAGCGTGGCAAAGATATAGCCTGCCATGCCCTCAGGTCCGGAGCCACCGAGCGGCATGATAAAGGGAACGTGGCCCTGGGCGCGAACCTTGTCAGCCACCTGCTCCAGACTGTCGCCGAAATCCCACCGCGGCACGGTCTCGACGAAGGTTACGGACGCCCCCATCAGTTCGTCGAGCAAAAGGTTGCCCTGTCGCAGGCGTGGCTCCCCGGGCACGCCACCCAGCACCAGCTCCACCCGCAGCCCCGCGCGTTTGGCCATGGCCGCGGTGATGCGCGCCAGGTTGGATTGATACCCGCCGCAGACGATGAGGGTGTCTGCTCCTTCGGCCAGGGCGCGCGCCATGATGAATTCGAGTTTGCGGACCTTGTTGCCACCAAGGCCTACACCGGTCAGATCGTCGCGCTTGAACAGGATACGCGGACCGCCCAAGGCCTGGCTGAGAGCTTTCGCTTCTTCCAACGGCGTTGGCAAGTGCGCCAGCCTGAGACGTGGCAACTGAGCCATCCTGTCGGGAAGCGTCAGATCTGAGGGCCGCTTTTCAAGAATCGTCGGTCTCATCGATCAGGCCACCGCAATGGTCTGGATTTGCAGGAAACTTTCCAGTCCCCAGGCGCCGTTCTCGGCGCCGACGCCAGAGGCTTTGACACCAGCCGTCGGCAATTGCGGACGAGGCTTCATATGCTGGTTGACCCAGACGGTGCCGGCATCAATTCGCGAGGCGACTGAGACGGCCGCTTCAATATCGATACTCCACACGGAGGCCGACAACCCGTAGGGCGTGTCGTTGGCGCGAGAGACAACTTCGTCGATATGCGTGAACGACAGGATTGGCAGGGCCGGACCGAACTGTTCCTCAGTTACCAGACGCGCCGTATCGGGCAAACCGGTGATAATCGCCGGGGCGATGAAATAGCCAGGACGGTCAACCGCTTCCGGAGCGCCAGCGGCAAACACACCGCCCTGCTCCGCCGCATCGTTCATCAGGTCTAACACCTTGTCGAACTGGGCCTGGGTACTCAGTGGACCGACCGTCACGGTTTCATCGAGCCCGCTGCCAATTACCGCTTTGCCCGCAAGGCTAGCCAGTTCGACCACGAGGGCGTCATGGATGTCCGCATGTACGTAGACACGCTTAATGGCGGAACAAACCTGCCCGGAATTGGCAAATGCGGCGGCGAAAATCTTCTGCGCCGTGTCGGCGACATCGACATCGGCAAGAACAATCGCCGGATCATTGCCGCCGAGCTCCAGCGTGACACCCTTGATGTGCTCGGCGGCGGCGGCAAAGACCTTCTTGCCGGTGGCTGTTGAGCCAGTGAAGGTCAGCTTGCGAATGCCTGAATGAGCTGTCATAGCCGGCGCCAGATCGTCAGTCGCGCTGATGATGTTGAGCACGCCGGGTGGCAATAGATCGAGCAACAGCTCGCCCAAACGCAAGGTGGCCAGGGGCGTGAACGGTGACGGCTTGAGTACGACCGTGTTGCCGGTCAGAAGGGCCGGCGCGATTTTCCAAACCGCCGAAATCAAAGGATAGTTCCAGGGCACGATAGCGCCCACAACGCCGTAGGGCTTGCGCCGCACCTCGCCCACCTTGACGCCATCAACCTCGACGACTTCACCTGGCAGGGGCAGGCCTGCCGTAAACTCCATCCAGCGTGCCGATCCCATGACCTCCCCCTGGGCGACCACGAAGGGCTTGCCCTGTTCACGCACCAGCCAGTCGATCAATTCGTCGGCGTGCGCGCGCATCCGCACGGCGCAGGCCACCATAACCTCGCGGCGGACCGCCACATCGGTCTCCCGCCAGGTGAGGAAGGCACGCTGTGCGGCAGCCACAGCGGCGTCAAGCTGGTCCTCTGTAGCTTGCGGCGCCTGCGCGAAGACGTCAGTGGTCGCTGGATTTATAACATCGTAGGTGTCAGTCGCCTCGACACACAGGCCGTCGATGGTCATGGATGGCATGGTCTATCCCCGAACCGAAAAGCTGCTGGACGCAGTCTGCTTGCGCAGGCGTGAGAAAGCGCGGGTATCCACGGTCAGGCCGGTGAAGCGCCCCTTGAACTGCAGAGGAGCGCTATCGTGATCGCCGCCATTTTCCTGATAGGTGATCAGGTCGGCCATCAGGTCGCCCGCGACACCCGCATTCTTGAACTGATGGCCGCTGGAGCCGATCGCGACATAGAAGCCCGGGAGGCTCGTCTTATCGTAGATAGGTATCCAGTCGTCGGAGACGTCATAGAGATCGACCACCCCCTGCGCCGTGTTGGGGATGGGGAGTGCGGGGACACGCAAGCCCAGGCGCCAGGTCTGCGTCTTCCACTGGAACTCGCTGATGTTGGTGTCGAACACGTCCGGGTCCTCCACCCATGTCTTGGGATCGCAGGCGGGATCGCTGGAGCCGAGGCTGATCTTGTTGCCGACTTCGGGGCGCCAATAGACACCGACATCCGGGTCAGATGTGGCGATGCCGTTCACACTGAAATCGAAGCCTTCCGGCGACGGCAGATGGTGGACTTCGCGGCGCAGCGCACGCGTCTTGACCGACATCTCGTCCTCGACACCCGCCATGCGGTTGATAACACTGGAGTGCGGGCCAGCCGCGTTCACGATGACGTCGCCAGGGACGATCTCGCCCGTGGCCAGGCGCACACCGCTCGTGTGCCCCTCTTTGGTCAGAACCTCGACCACCTCGCTCTTCAGGCGGAAGATACCGCCCATAGCCTCGATGGCACAGCGCAGATTGTGCGTTGCCAATTGCGGATCATTGACGTAACCGCCATCCGCACAGTGGATAGCACCGGCAATATGGTGGCCCGCGCCACTGCCAAAGGCCGGATCGTCGACCGGCATCGGGGGCGCGAACGAGGTCATGTCGTAGATCGGCAAACGCGCCTTCAGGTCGTCTGCGGACCACTCATCAAAGGGCACCCCGACTTCGCGGTAGAGATCGAGCATGTCGGCGCGATCGTCAGCTTTTGTTTTCAAGACGAGGTGACCCGACTGAACGTAGCGCGCCAGGCCGCTCGGGTCATGGTCACCGACCAAGTCCGCCCAGTTCTTCCAGTAATGATGGCCTTCAACGGCCAGCTTGACGCCGTCGATCGTCGAATAAGAAAACCGGACAATGGCGCAGGAATTGACCGTAGAGCCGTACCCGACTTCGGCGTTCTTATCGATGTTGATCGTCTTGTAGCCCGCCTTGAGCAAGGCCAGCGCAATACCGCAGCCGATAACGCCGCCGCCAATGATAAGGGCCGTCTTGGGAAAATCACTCATTGGATATTCGTCTCTTTCATGAACCATTGGATGGTGCGCTCAAGCGACTCGACCAGCCGCTCGACTTCCGCACGGCCAGCACAGAGCGGCGGTCCGAACTCCACCACCTGGAACGTTCGGGCCAGAACGCCCTGGTCCTGGAGGTGGCTGGTAACTTTGGACATCATCAGGTCGGATGGTGCGAACGGCTGGCGAGTCCTCGCGTCACGCACCAATTCAATGCCTGCCAGAAGCCCCTTGCCGCGAATATCACCGACGATAGGATATTTACGTAGGGTCTCCAGACCCTCGAAAAGATATGCGCCCATGGTCGCGGCGTTTTCGACCAGACCCTCAGTTTCCATGATTTCGATATTCTTGAGGGCGGCGGCGGCGGACGCCGCGTGGCCACCAAAACTGATCACATGGTTGAGGCCCGATTCACGGCCCTCGGTGGCATCAAAGCGGGCGGTAATCTTGTCGCTGACTATGGTCGCCCCCATGGGGGCGTAGCCACTGGTCAGCCCCTTGGCCATTGTCATGATATCGCCCACGACCCCGTAGTGCTGACATGCGAACATCTTGCCGGTCCGGCCAAAGCCATTGATAACCTCATCGATAATCAGCAGGACCCCGTACTTGTCGGCGATCTCGCGCAGACGTGGCAGGTATTCAGCCGGCGGCTCGTAGATCGAGGCGGCCGACGGGATCGGTTCAGCGATGATGGCGGCCACCGTCTCAGGACCTTCATGCAGGATCTGGCGTTCGATCATGTCGGCGCAAAGGACGCCGCAGGTCGGGTAGGCCAACTTGTATTCACAACGGTAGCAGTTGTGCGACGGCACCTGGGCGCACCCCGGCACCAGAGGCGAGAAGACCTTGTTGTTGTACTCGTGGCTCGCGCCTGTGATGCTCATCGCATAAAAGGATGAGCCGTGGTAGGAGCCGCGCCGGCTGATGATCTTGGTGCGCTTCTGATCCCCGCCCAGCCAGTGGTACTGCTTGGCGATCTTGACGGCCGTCTCGACCGCGTCCGTCCCGCCTGAGCCGAAGAATACCCGGTTGAGATCGCCCGGCGCCAGGGAGGCCAGCTTTTGGGCCAGGTCGGCGGTGGGCTTAGCTACAAAACTGTAGGGCGTGACATAGGCCAGCTTTTGCGCCTGCTCGGCGTAGGCGACCGCCACTTCGGAGCGACCATGGCCAATGTTCGTAACGAAGGCGCCGCCGGACAAGGCGTCGAGATAGGCCCGGCCCGCTTCATCGTAAAGGTAACACCCCTCCCCGCGTTCAAATACGGTCAGGCCGTTATGTGCGCGCAGGGACTTTGGCGGCGTCACGTGGAACCAGACGTGGTCCAGGGCCGTGTCCTTTGTGGATGAATTTATTGTCATTGTGTCTGCCAATTACCCGCTCCCGCATGACCGACATATCGTGAAAGCGTGCGATATGTGAACTAATGTTCGTAAGGCGTAACATGGCGTTCTGACGGTCGCAAGAGCAAAATAGGCGAAAGAGTCATCTTTTTAGTCAAATAACCAATTGAATTATATGAATAAATAATCTTCGACTCGAACAGTCGGCATTAAGCGCCGCCGCCTCCGTGGCGACAGCGATGCATAGGATCTTCGGGGGGATTGCAACGCGTTTACGCCCGGCTCACAATGCCTGATCGGGCAACGATACTTGTGTGCGGTGCGAACTATCCGTCGACGATGAGCGCCGATGAGATTTCGTCGGCCGCCGTTCTGAGTATCGGCAGGATGCGGCCTTGGAGGTCCTCGACCGGCACGGAGGCGACACTGGTAATGACGTTCAGCGCGGCAACGGCGTTGCCGCGACGATCAAAGATCGGCACCGCGATCGAGCGCAAGCCCAGTTCGCTTTCCTGATCGACGATGGCAAAACCCTGCTTGCGGATCGCCTGCAATGCCGCCAGCAGCGCAGCCTTTGAGGTGATGCTGTGCGGGGTCGGACCCGCCAGGTCGGCGTCCTCGACGAAGCTGACCATAGCCGTATCGCTCATGCTGGCAATCAGAACGCGCCCGGTGGAATTGTATAGCGCGCTGAACCGGCGCCCAATCGTCACCACCGGGGCCAGTTCCCGCTGCACGCGGGCGCGGGCGAGATGGACCACCTCCCGATTGTCGAGGACGGCAATGGCCGTCGTCTCGTGGGTGTCGCGCGCGATACGATTGAGGTAGGGCTGGGCAATATCGACAACACTCAGGGTCGACAGATAGGAAAAGCCAAGATCGAGCACCTTGGGTGTCAGCCGGAACAGACGGCCATCCTGCGCGACGTAGCCGAGAAAAATCAGTGTCAGAAGGTAGCGACGGGCGCCGGCCCTTGTCATGTCGATGCGCTCTGCAACTTCCGACAAGGTCATCTCGCGATGATCCAGATCGAAGGCGTGCAAGACGGTGAAGGCATGTACAACCGAGCCAACACAATCCGCAGGGAGGCTTTTATCGGTCGCTTTTTCGAAGCGGCTCTGTTCCATGTGATCCATTATAGGTGCCCCCGAAGAAGTGAAAAGAAAAACTTAAGGCCTCGGACGGAAAATGCGGACGCTCCGGAGGGGAGCGCCCGCGATCCTGATCGCCGGTTGTTACTCAACCCGCCGGATAAGGCAGATCAGAACTGTTTACTCAGAGACATGCCGACCGTGCGCGGCCAGACCGTCAGCCCTTGCGTGATGAAGAGCACCGATGGTTTTTGGATTATCGTCTGGTCATCGAGCAAATTCTTGACGTATACAGACAGGGTCAGGTCCTTATAGGACAAGCCGAAATTGGTGTTAACGACGCTGTAGGACGGACGCTCATAGTCGGTATTTGTGACCGAGAAGCTGCCGTAGCTCTTGCCGGTATAGTTCCAGTTCAGGCTGGCAAAAACGCTCGTATCATCGTTGACGGGGGCGCTGTAGTCCAGACCGACCATCAGGCTTTTGTCGGGTACACCCAGGACTTTTTGCCCGACTTTCGCGCTCGAGCCGGCCGCTTCCTTGGTGATGTGCGCATCGGAAAGGCTTCCGCTGACGCTGAGGGTGAAAGCATCAGTCACGCGTGCATTGATTTCCAGTTCCGCGCCCTGGCTCTTGGCGTTGCCAGCGTTGGCCGTAATCACGTAGCCGCAGGACGCCAGGCGCAACTGTTGCTGAATATTGTTCCAGTCAATAGAATAGAGCGAACCATTGATCGTCAGGCGCCTGTTCAGCCATTGTGTCTTGGCGCCAAGCTCGTAGGCCCACAGACTGTCTGGTTTATAGGAGCGCGAACCTGCCACCGTCAGGCCCAGGTCGCCGATCGCGGCGGCGCAGAAGTTCGGCAAAGCGTCATTTTGTCCTCCCAGGCGGTAGCCCTTGGTCGCGCTTCCGTAGAGATTGACATTGTCATTGGCGATATAGGTCACAGCGACCTTCGGCGTGAGCGGGTGCGCATTGGACTTGGCGGCGTCCTCGGGCGGCGTGCCATCTGCCAGCCAGCCCCCCTCCTGGGAGACGAAGCGGTTCCAGGCATACGCCTGACGCACGCCGACCGTTGCCTTGAGCTTCGAGGCCACCATGTAGGAGCCTTCGGCAAATACCGCGCCCTGTTCCAGCCAGCGGCGGGGATGGAAATAGCCCATCTGATCGTTTGGTGCCGCGTAACCCAGCATATCTTCTACGGTGGCCCCATAGAGGGCTTGCACCGTATCGTTGATGCCAAGGACAAACTCATCGTCGAGCGTGCGTGTGCGCAGGTAGTTGTAATAGGCACCAACCTGCCATTCGTAACGCTTGCCGGACGCTTTGATCGAAGGCGACGAGAAGCGCACCTCCTGCGACCAGTTTTGGACGGTGTCTGTGTTGTACATGATACCGGGTAGGCTGGCGATCGTCGCAAAGTTGTCGCCGAAATCCGGATCAAGCGCGCTGGCGACATATTCCGAGTCGTAGATCGTGGCATCGAACTGTCGCTTGAGCTGGCGGTACATGAACGAGGTCACGGAGGTCAGGGCGTAATCACCGAAGGTTTTTTCGATGGTCAGGCTCGGCACATACATAGTGTCGATGCCCGACTCCCGGATACCCTTTGCCTCCTGGAATTTCGGCAGGCTGGTGTCGAAGATTCCGGTGTCAGCGGAATGGGTTTCCTGCCACTGGATCGCCGGCGTAATCTTAAGGGTGTCGTTGGGCTGGATTAGCAAGGTGGCGCGCACAGCGTTGGTGCGTTCGGAGTTGACGTCTTTGTTGTCGACGGCACCCTCGGCGTCGACGTGATCGACGAAGCCACTCGCATATTCGCTTTGAGCCGCCACGCGAAGGGCAACTCTGTCGCCGAGCGGCAGGTTGATTGCGCCTTCGATGCGGCCGTTATCGCCGCCGCCCGACGTGTTGGAAATATCGCCGGTCAGATAACCGCCGTAACGGTTCAGATTGGGTTGAACGGTAATGAAGCGCATGGTCCCGCCCAAGGAGCTGTCCCCGTAAAGCGTGCCTTGCGGTCCGCGCAGAACTTCGACGTGGTCCAGATCGAATAGACGCGGAAGGGTGACGCCGGTAAAGAACTGGTTTGGAATGGTCAGGGAGACATCGTTCAGATAAATGCCCACGGTCGCCGCGCCTGAAGAAGAGCCGATACCCCGCAGGGTGATGCGGCTGGTGCCAGAGTTTCCGGTATTGGTGAAAGACAGGCCCGGGACGGTACGCGCCAAATCGGCATAGTCCTCGACGTGTTGCTTCGCCAGTTTGTCGGCGCTCAGGACCGTAATGCTCAACGGCACTTCGCGAACGTTTTCCTTACGCTTCTGAGCGGTGACGACGACGATGGTCGAGTCTTCGGCGACGGGCGCGGCCAGTTCAGCCGTTTGCGCCTGCGCCCCGAAGGAGGCCGACACCAAGAGACCGGCTATGACGCCGCTCGTGGCGAGCGAGGTGCGACGATTTCGGAGAAAGGCGCTGGCAGGCATGTTTAGCATTTGCATTCTGATATCCCCTTTGTTATGTCCCGCCCCACGAGACAAGGCCTCATGGCGCATCGGCCAGGAGACGGTCCGCACACCTCCGGAAGCCCGGATTCATGGCGGATGGGCAGTGATGAAAGAGTCCGGCGTTCGAGCTGTGTGTTTCACTCTGCGAACAAGAGTTACAGACTTTGGTCATTTGAACATGCTGCGAAGCACAAGCTTAGTTGCGCTCCAACTGAACTATTGCTGAAAGCATCAGGAATTTCGACGCGCTTCTTCTTTGCAGGCGCAACAATTCGGCCAAATTAGGGGATGCGCATATAAATGTGTGCGACCGGACGGTCGCCTGCGCCTTACTTGCCGTTCGCCGCAACTAATTTTGCCTTTGCCGCTATGTCACTGCGTCGTGGCTTATAGTCTGGTGTAGCCTCAACTCTTGAGGAACGCACCTGTGACCTACGCTGCCACCAATGCCCAACCGATGATCGTCGGCACCCCTGTCCTTGTTGTGATCGATGTACAGAAGGGGGCGTTTCTGCCCTGGGAACCGACCGAACGCCTGCCTCTCCTGCCCGATCGGCTTGAGCGCATGCACCGTGTCAGGTCCGTCGTGGACGCCGCGCGCGGGGCGAACATCCCCATCGTTTTTTTCAAAGAGGTTCACCGTCCTAACATGATTGATTTCGGCCGTGAGCTTGATGGCACCGAGAGTGTTCACTGTCTGGAAGACTCACCCGGCACCGATTTCGCCTATGAGGAAATGGGCATACAGCCGAGCGATTACCTCCTGAGCAAACGCCGCTACTCCTGCTTCTACGGCACGGAACTCGAAATCCTTTTGAAGGGACTGAAGGCTGACACGCTGATCCTGACAGGCGGTTTTACCGATGTCTGCGTGCATTACACCTATGTCGACGCCCACCAAGGTGACTACTATGTCCGCGTAGTCGAGGATTGTGTCACAGGTTCCTCCCAGCCTGCCCACGACGCCTCGTTGAACGCGATGGAATATTTGCAGACAGGTGCGCGACGCTCCGCGGCCGAGATTATCGCCGGTTTCAGCGCCCTCACCCAAGCCGCCGCCGAGTAGAGGGTTCAATGTCTCTTCACACCGCAGACCCGTATGGCGCCCAAGCTCACGCCCGCGCTCAGGGTGGCACCGAAGTCGAGGCAATGCCAACCGTGCCCGCGTCTCAGGCGCGGTACCTGCCCGAGGGTGTCTCGCCTGCCGATATGGTTTGGGCCGAGACCCTCGCCGGCGGTGGCTATGCCATCAAGCAAATCAACCGTGGTACACGCCTGCGCCTGACCGATCTCTACGGCGATGGGTGCCTATCGCTCCTGTTGTTCAATGCCGAACGGCCTGTTGAGCGTCTCAATATTGCCGATACCCTGAAGATTCAATGGAACGGCTATCTGGGCGCCGGCCGTTTTCTTCTGTCGGACATGGGCCGGGTGATGATGAGTATTGTCGAGGACACGGCCGGCACCCACGATGCTTTCTGTGGCGCTTCAAACGCCGGGACCAACGCGCGCAAATACGGCGATGGCAGCAACTTCGGCCCCTACCCGTCCGCGCGTGACCGGTTCGCTATCGCCGTCGCCAAGTATGGCCTTGGCCGCAAGGACATCCATCCCTGCCTCAATCTGTTCAAGGGCGTGACAATCGAGGCCGATGGCGCCGTGACACCCATGATCGGCCCCTTTGACGTCAACCGCTCCGTGACCCTGCGGGCTGAGATGGACCTCATCCTGGTCATGGCCAATGCGCCGCACGTGCTCGATCCAAGGCCGGACTACACGGTAACGTCCCTCCGCGCCGTTGCCTGGCGCGGTCCCGTCACTTCTGAGAACGATCCCATCCGTACCGGCACGCCGGAAGCGCTACGCGCCTTCCTGAATGTCGAGGACTATTATGCAAGGTAAGGCGATGCGTGAAGATCTGAACGCCTCGGAGCTCGTGATCTATGATGAGATCGTGCCCGCGCGGGCTCCCTGGATGTACGATGTCCTGGCCGGACAAACCCTGGAGATTATTGACCTCGAGGGCAACCAAGCGGTCGACTTCCTGATGTATGTGACGGCCGACGATGCAGAACGTTACAGTGCCCAGGACACGATTGCGGCTCAGGGTAATATCTTCCTGAGGGCCGGTAGCACCCTGCTGTCGAACGAGGGCCGTCCAATGATGGTCATTGCCACTACCACTGTCGAGTATCACGACACCATCGGTGGCGCCTGCTCGTGCGAATCAAACACCTTGCGCTATGGTCACCACACGAAATCACAACATGCCTGTGTCGACAACTTCCTTGATGCGAATGCGCGCGCCGGCCGCAACAAACGTGACATGGTCTCCAACATTAACTGGTTCATGAATGTGCCGGTCGAGGCGGACGGGGCGTTGGGCATTGTTGACGGCATTTCCGCGCCGGGCCTCTCCGTGACCCTGAAAGCGCTGATGGATGTTACCGTGGTTGTCTCGAACTGCCCACAGATCAACAACCCTTGCAACGGGTTTAATCCAACGCCGGTGCGCATGGTTATCCGCGCATGATCACGGCTACAGACACAGCTGCGGCTGTTCAATCCGGCGCCCTGTCTGTGGTCGAGGTTCTTGAGCAAACCTTCGACCGGATCACCAGATACGACGCTGTCCAGCCTCAGGTATGGATCAGTCGGCTACCGCGCGAAGCCGTTATCGCCTATGCCGAGGCGGTCGATGCGCGCGTAAAGGCGGGTGAGCCCCTGCCCCTCGCCGGCGTGCCCTTCGCCATCAAGGACAATATCGATCTGGCCGGGACCGCCACGACCGCCGCCTGTCCCGAATTTGCATTCCTGCCAGACCGATCAGCCTTTGTCGTCGAGCGCCTCATAGAGGCTGGAGCCATCCCCATAGGTAAAACCAATCTCGACCAATTCGCAACCGGGCTCAACGGCACCCGTAGCCCACATGGCGCGCCGTCTTGCGTGTTCAATCGCAATTTCATAAGTGGTGGATCAAGCTCCGGATCCTCGGTCGCCGTCGCCGCGGGTCTTGTTGCGTTTTCGCTGGGCACTGACACCGCGGGATCGGGACGGGTGCCGGCCGCGTTTAATCACCTGATCGGCTTCAAGCCGACCAAGGGCCGGTGGAGCACCTCGGGTCTGGTGCCGGCCTGCCGGTCGCTCGATTGCATTACGGCCTTTACCCACACTCTGGAGGATGCGGCCCTGGTTGACGACGTCATCGCCTCTTTCGATGTCGCTGACCCCTTCTCGCGCCCCGTGGAAAATACGCCTCGCCAAAGAAAGCGTATCGGTGTGCCCTTGCTGTCCCAACGCAACTATCTCGGCGATGCCCATTCAGCCTATCTTTATGAGGCCGCCTTGTTGGCGCTGCGCGCGACCGGTTCCGAGTTGGTGGAGATCGACATCGGCTTCCTGTCGGAGACCGCCCAGCTGCTCTACAGCGGTCCTTGGGTCGCTGAGCGTACCGCTGCGCTCAAAAGTCTCCTGTCCAACCATCCGGACGCTATTGACCCCACCGTGAGAACCATCACCCAAGCCGGTCTTGGCATTACTGCGGTGGAGCTTTTCGAAGGCGAATATCGCCTCAAAGCGCTGGCGCGCCAGGCGGAGGCCCTGTGGGCCGGAGTAGACATGCTGGCTTTGCCAACCACACCGACCTGCTATCGCATCGCTGAAATGCGTGAAGAGCCCGTCCGCCTGAACTCAGCCCTCGGCCTTTACACCAATTTCGTCAATCTACTCGATATGAGCGCTGTCGCCCTGCCCGCCGGATTCCGTGACAGCGGTACCGGGTTCGGCATCACCCTGATCGGACCGGCGCACACGGACCAGGCCTTGCTGGCAGCCGGCCAGGCGTACCTGGCAAAGGCTGACCTGCCCTCGCCCCCTGAGCTTGACTTTGGAGACAAGATGGAAACTGTAAAACTGGCCGTTGTCGGCGCTCACCTGGCGGGCATGCCCCTGCACTGGCAATTGACGTCTCGCAACGCCCGGTTCGTCGGCGCCGCTCAAACGGCACCAAACTACAGGCTCTACGCGATCGCCAACGCGGTGCCGCCCAAGCCCGCGCTTATTTATGACGAAACCGGGGCCTCCATTGCGGTGGAGATTTACGAGCTGGATCTGGCGGCGTTTGGCAGTTTTGTCGTTGACGTGCCTGCCCCTCTGGCGATCGGTACCGTGGTCCTCGACAATGGCTCGAGCGTCAAGGGTTTCGTGGCCGAGCCGCGCGCCATCGAAGGCGGTGAAGACATTACCGCTCTGGGCGGCTGGCGTGCCTTCATAGCGCGATAGGCCAGGCCTTTCCGGTATCCGGAAAGGCCTCTTCACTTTCTATCACTCGCCCACCCGGCTTTCCGGTGACTGAAGTGGTCCCGGTGGCACCAGGGTTGGGCATAGGTTTTTGACCGGCTTGTCGGTCAAGACCTTCTCAATGAAGGCCGGGCTGTCGGCACGTGAGCGCAGGACGGCTGTCGAATGGGTCGCGCCCGGATAGTAGTGCCATTCAACGAGATCCCCGGCCGCACACATGGCCGACACGAAATTATATTGCGTGACGGTCTGCGCGTCAGAATCCGCTAGGCCAGTGCCAACAAAGATCGGCGTACCGATATTCACGTCCGGAAAGTCACTCGTCGCATCCGCCCAGGCTTCCAGATCCTTGATCGAGCGCTTGTAGAGTTGATCGACAGGCAGTCCGAGCTCTGTCGCAAAGGTGCGCAAGCCACCCATACAGGTTGACTGCGCCTTTTCCAGAATGGGCCAGCCCGCATCCGAGATATAGTCCTCAGGTTTAATGCCGGCCGGATCAATGGACCGGACCGTTCCCAGGAAATAGAGGATTTCGTAGGCTGTGTTGCCGCCCGTATCCCGGTCACTGTAAAGTGCCTGAACCGGCTCTTGGTGCGCACCGTTCAGACGGGTCGTATGGGCGACGATGCCTGTGGCGACAGTCCCCTTGATCTTCAGTTCCGGCGCGTAATCCGGCGCCAGGTAAGCCGCGGCGATGGCAGCGCCCGAGCCTTGCGACTGCCCCATGGTGACAATCTGGTTGCGCAAGGTTTTAGGGTACGCCTTCAAGGCGGCGCGCAAACTGTCCAGGATCGCCATGCCTTCGGATTTGTACTGCAGGTAAGGATGCGGACCGGGGGTGCCAAGGCCTTCGTAGTCTGTCGCAACAATCGCGTATCCGGCCTCAAGCCAGGCCCCAAGATAGGCCTTGTCACGATCGGACCGCGCCATGAAGGAGGGCGCGCAGACATCGGCAATGCCCGTCGTCCCGTGCGCCCATGCGATGATCGGCCAACCGGCTTTTGGTATCTCTCCCTTCGGAAAGAATACGATACCGGACACGGTCGTGGCCACAGTCGCGTCTTGCCAGCTCTGGGAACTGTAAAGGATGCGATCTGCCCTGGCCGCTTGTGCCAGTGACACCTCAGCCGGCGCCGCTTCCGTGCGCAGCATCGAACCTGGCACGGACGGGATGGGCCCGTGCCAGCTATAAAATGGCGTGACCCCACCGTCGCCGGACCATGGATCAAGCCTGCCTTGCGTATAGCCTGCCAAAGGGGCACACAACAGAGAGACCGTTATCATCAAAACACGCGATTTACGTAAGGTCACCAGCCCATCTCCTCATTACTTGATCAAACATGAAAGTCTCGCATCACTTGCGCACCGGTCTATTGGCAACTTCTAAGTTCACTTCTGCGAGGAAAAAATGGTGCACCGCACCATATTTTCCAACGCGACAGGAAACCCAAATTGCGAGAAATCCTTATTAGGACTGGATTTTCGAATTACCCCTGTTGCTGCAATGCAACTGTTTGTAACTCCACGATTCCCTGCCTGTACAGATTGCCCGCTTCATTGATACGTTTTTGTGACAGCGGGAGAATGTTGCTGTTTGCAATTGTACTTGCCGGAGCCTGCAACAATGGAACTGGGATTAAAACGCTTCACGGGCCGGATCAGCGACAACGATCTGCGTCTGATGCGCACCTTTGCCACCGTCGTCAAACATGGAGGGTTCGTCGCGGCTGAGTCTGAGCTCCAGATCGGCCTGCCGTCGATAAGCCGCTATATCAAGGACCTGGAAATCCGCCTCGGTGTGCGCCTGTGCGATCGCGGCCGCCGCGGCTTCACCCTGACGGCTGAAGGCAAGCTGGTTCATGACGCATGCCAGCAACTGTTCGACGATCTTGGCATGTTTGAGAGCCGTGTGCGCGACATTCACGCAAGCCCTGCCGGCGCGATCCGCGTGGGCATGGTCGACGCGCTGGTTACCGATCCGAATTTCCGCTTGGGCGAAGTCTTCGACAGTTACAAGCAGAGCTACCCCAACGTCCATTTCAACATTGCCGGAAAGACTTCCAATTTTATCGAACAGGAAGTGATGGACGGGGAGCTCGATGTGGGCATCGTGTTTGAGCGCCGTCGCATGGAGCAGTTGAGCTATCACTTCCTCTATGAAGAAATCAGTTACCTTTATTGCACAGAAGATCATCCCGTCTGGCAAAAGAGAAAAGGCAATGTCACGGCAGAGGATATCGCCAGCTACGAGTTCGTCGGCTACCCGTTTGAGCACGAAATGGAGAAGCTTGGCGTCAGCGGCATCTTAAGGCGGACAGCCACCGTCACCCACATGGAAGCCCTCTCGATGATGATCAGCTCCGGGCGGTATCTCGGCTTCCTGACAGACCATTATGTCGCCAGCCATCCGGATGCCAAACGCTTCCACAAAATTTCCCCCGATACCTTCGGCTATGCGAGCAACATCTCGGTCATTACCCGTCAAGGCAGACTTTCTCCCTTAGTGACCGCCTTCGTTGACCACGTCGATGCGATTATCGGTGCGCCGTCAGCACGCAAAGGCCACCTCCGAGCGGTTGTTTGAGACTGTACGAACAAAAGTTCATCATTTCGGTAAGCTTGGTTGCACAGAACAGCATCTTCATGTTTGCGAACGCCGTGCTTCATGAGGCTATAGTCCCTTTAGTTTCAGGATAGACCATGGCCGACGCCGAGACGACACGCACCTCCCCGCCTCAGCCTGTCAAAGACCAAGTGTCATGGCGCGCTTGGATCGTGCTCCTGCTCTTGGTCTGTGTGTATAGCTTTAGTTGGGTTGATCGCTCCCTTTTGATTATCCTCATCGATCCCCTGAGTAAGGACCTGCATGTTTCCAACACGGAAATCGGGCTTCTGACCGGTTTCGGTTCCTCTTTACTTTATTCCCTGGCCGGTTTCCCCATCGCCCGGCTGGCGGATAAGGGCTCCCGCCGTATGATCATCACCGCAGCGGTCAGTGCCTGGAGTCTGCTGACGGCGCTCAGCGGTTTTGCCGGGAATTTTATCGTGCTGGCTCTCACGCGGTTCGGCATTGCGATTTCGTCGGCCGGCTGTTCGCCCGCTGCCTATTCCCTTATTTCAGACTACTTCCCGCAAAAGCGGCGCGGTACTGCGATCGCGATCTATAGTCTGGGTATCTCTATCGGCATGTGGGCCGGCCTGACGTTCGGCGGCATCCTGGAAGACAGGTTTGGCTGGCGCAGCGCGTTTATGATGCTGGGTTTCCCGGGCGTCCTCATCGCCCTTTTATTCTTCCTGGTCGTGAAGGAACCCAAACGCGGCCAGCACGACACGCATATTGAAGGCGGCGACCGTCAATATTCGCTCGAAGAAGCCGCCTTTCACATCGGCAAGCATCCCTGCTTTATCGCAATCGCCCTTGGGCTTTCACTGCTCGCAGCCTCAAACAGCGCCTTTGAGAACTGGATCCCGACCTATATGATCAGGGTCAACCATATGAGTTCATCACAGGTTGGGTCCATTAGCGGATTGTTTCAGGGCGTGACTGGATTTTTCGGCACCCTGATGTGCGGCTTCCTTGCCGACAAGCTCGGGAGCCGCGATCCGCGCTGGTATCTTTGGCTACCCATTCTGGGGTTTCTGGTCATGGGCACCGGCATCGTCATGTTTTTCCGCGTTACCGGCCACGCGATGTATGTTTGCTACTTCCTCATCGAGTTGTCAGCTTCGGCGTTTTACGCGCCTCTCTTCACCGCCGGCCAGTCCCTTTTGCCGCCACGCTTGCGAGCGCTTGGGATGGCCACTGTGCTGTTCCTGCTCAATGTCATCGGCATGGGCGCCGGTCCTTTCGTGACCGGATGGATGAGCGATGTCCTGACAGGCCACGGTTTCGTCGAGGGCCTCGCTCCGGCGATCTCGTTCATGCAGATCACGGGTCTGGTGGGTATCATTTTCCTGGGTTACGCGTCGCTCCATATCCGAGCGTGCGCGCAGAACCGCTAAAGTTCGGGACAAGGCGAAGGGTCGCCTTAATCCGCTTGCCAAGCTTGATGTAAAACTCGACCGCTCGGCGTCTCACGGCCCCGGAATACGTGAACGACCTCTAGGTGGTCCAGGTCTGCACCCGCCTCTCCCTTGTCGGCAGCAATCCAAAAGCCTCCACTCGAAGACAGACGTTCGCAGTGGAATCTCGACAGTTCGGATCTCCCAGTCGACGCCGCAGCTATTCAAAATCGACGCCCTTGCGGTCTTTCACGAAGCTTACGAAATCGGCCGCCGCCAAATTGGCGCAGACGGCACGATTGTCTTCGCCTACAATCCGCGCTGGCTTGACACGACCGGTGCCTTTCCGATTTCCGTCACCAGCCGCTGACGAGCGACCACTACCCACCCGAATCCGTCCATACATGGGTGGCAAGCCTCCTGCCAGGCTTCCATAAAAACACCCGCCAGATTGGTATCTGGCGGGTGTCTGGCTTCCGTTAATAGACGTCTAGTTCTTGTAGCTCAGACGAACGTACCCGAACTGGCCTTGCAGATCATAAGCGGCATCGTAGCCTCCGCAGGCCAGACAGATAGGCGCCGTCTTGCCAAACAGGTTGTTGACGCCAATGGCGAACTCGTACTTCCCGCCCAGCTTTTCCGGTGACCAGCCGAACTGAATATCGGTGTAGGTCGTGGCCTTCATGGTGTTGTCGTAATTGGGCTCGTCCAATTCGCTGATATGGCGGCCGGTCAATGAGCCAAACATGTTGCCCTTCTGCCAAGTCAGGGTCACGTTCGAGCGGTTTTCCGGATAGGCCTGGCCGTTGTTTTCAACGCCTTTGTAGTCCAGCACGGTCACGCCGGTCGCCGAAGGCAGTGAGGTTTGATACTTATCGAGGAAGGTCGCCTGCCAGATCAGGCCGAAGCGGCCAAGCGCCGTTTGTGGCGCCCGGTAGTTGAGCGTCATGTCAACGCCGGCGCTTTCCAGAGTTCCGACATTCTGCAGGATACCGCGGATCTGAGTGATTGAACCGGTCGCGCTGCGCGTGATGGCGGCACAGCTTGTGGCATCAAGCGAGGTGACGCAGTTGTTGAGGAGGACATCGGCGCTGATGGAGGTGATCGAGTTGTCGACCTTGATGTTGTAGTAATCGGCTTCCAGCGACAGCGCATCCACAAACGGCAGGCTCTTGGCCCAGGTCGGGCTATAGGCGAAGCCCACAACCGTGCTTTCCGAGGTTTCCGGCTTCAGAGCTTCGTTGCCGCCGGTGACGATCGGCAGTTGACCGTTAAGCTGCACATAGCCGCCGTCAGCAGGGACGCCGAGCGTGATACAATTGGCCTTGATGGTGGCCGAAACGCCCGAAGTGTTGAAGCCCGAGCACGGATCAGCAACGCCGCCATCAAAGCGCGATGGCGCACCATAAAGTTCGCCAATACTGGGAGCACGGAAACCTTCAGACCAGGTGGCGCGTAAGCGCAGATCATCGACCGGCTTCCAGCTCAGACCCGCCTTGGTGGTCGAATCCGAACCGCTGGTGCTGTAGTCAAAATAGCGAATGGCGAAGGTTGCCTCCAGCAAGCGCACGCCCGGCAGATCCTTGAGGAGCGGCACGTCGGCTTCGGCGTAGATTTCCTTGACATTATAGCTTCCGCGCGTCGGCAAGGCGGGAATATCCGAGCCAAGGCCAGCGGCTACAACCGGGTCAGGATCGAACGAGCCGGCAAGGCGTCGGAACTCGACACCGGCGGCAACACCGAGCGGACCGGCGGGCAATTCAAACGGCGAACCGGTGATGTTGGCCGAGAAATCAACCATGCTTTGCTCGGACGCGTCCTTTTGCTGGAACAGGACGTAGCTCAGCATGTCCTGCGTCACGGCGCCTTCGCCACCGAAGATATTAAAAGGCACGCAGTCGCCCGTACAATCCGCCACGGGACCAAGGGCCTTGGCAAGCTTGGCGGCATTGATATTGCCCGACATGGTTTGATTGGCCTTGTTGGTCGAATAGATACCGCTGACGTCCCAGTACCAGGTCTTGCCGAAGCCGTCGAAATTGCCATCGAAGCCGGCGTTAAAGTAAGCCGTCTTGACGCTTTGCTCAAAGTGGCGGGGACCGGCTTCGACAAGACGCTTGCCGATAAAGGCATAGTTGGCGCCGGTGCCGCCCGTACCGCCGGCACTCAGCGTGAAGCCAAAGGGATTGTAGGGGTTGGTCGCGTCGATCGAGATGGTGTCGAGCAGGTTGCCGTTGCCGGCATCAGGACCGACGAACAGGGGCAAAGGCGCCGCCTGATTGGCCGAGGACCGCTCATTATAGGTTGCCTTGAACTTGAAATTGACGCGCTCGCCCAGAGGCTGGACGTAGCTGACAAAGGTGCCGATACGCTTGTTGGGCGTCAGGATGTAGTTGTACGGGCTGAAGTTGAAGCGGTCAGCGACGGTGAACGCCTTATAATCGCTGTCCGGGCCGGTCGGATCGGTCAGGTCGATGAAGGGCCTTCCGGTCAGGACGGGCGCCTTCAGGGTGATGTTCATGCTCTCGCTGGTCAACGGATTGGTGACGATGACGCGGGCATTGGGGGTGCCGGAGGAACAGCTCGAATCGCACGCGGTAGCACCGGGCGTCGGGAATCTGTAGAGCGCGCGATCGCCCTTGAAGATCGATCCCTGACGGGCATAGTTGCCGCCGATAATCAGGCTCCCGCCGGTCGAATCGAACGTATGGCCATAGCTGTAATTATAGAGCTCTGTGACGCCATCGCCCTTGTCGTAAGCGCCGGTCTGCCCGCTAAAGGCCCAGCCCTCCTGCCTGGTCTTGGTGATAATGTTGACGACACCGGAAATGGCGTCGGAACCATAGACCGCAGAGGCACCATCGCGCAGGATTTCGACGCGCTCGATCAGGCTTTCCGGGATGGCGTTGAGATCGACCGCGGCGGGAACACCACTCGCAGCCGTGCCGTTGATAAAGCGCTGGCCATCGACCAGAACAAGCGCACGGCGCGAACCCAGATAGCGAATATCAACTTCGGCCGAACCGGCGCCGACACCGCCGCCATCGGGCGGATTGCCATTGTTACCCGATGAGTTGGAGCGCGAATTGATGCCGCCGGTTGTACCGGGCAAGCGTTGCAGAATGTCGGTCAGAGAGGTCAGACCCGTGCGTTTGATATCAGCCTGGTCCAGGTGAGTCACCGGCGCCGCCTGGCGGACCGGGTCACGACGGATACGCGAGCCGGTAACGACGATCTCGACCGCTGGATCATCGGCAGCAGGCGCCGAATCGGCAGTTTGAGCATAGGCAGTAACCGGCATAACACTGGCAATGACGAGTAAGCTCGCTGCCAGTTTCAGACTCGAATTTCCGTATGGATACTTCATTCCGCACCTCCAAAATTGAACTCAGGAGGAAAGCGTATACAAAATACGGTTGTGGACAACTTGGACTTTCACAAATCAGACACATATGCTGCAGTGCGACAATTGTGTCACAATTTTACCGCATTTCGTCAGTTTTTATGAATATGCAAAGAAATAAATGGTGCACCGCACACAAGATAATTTCGAATCTTCCTATGGGCTTTGACCGATTTTTTTGCGTAGCTGGCGCGGCTATTTTTGCAGCGCAAAAAGAAAAAGGGAGGCATTTGCATGCCGCCCGTCCAGAAATTAGATCTTAGTGCAGCCGATATTATCTAATAGGTTCCGAGCGTTACACGCAGCAGCTTCTGGTCTTTGCGAAAGTTGATGCCGTAATCGGTTTCATCGCCGTTGAGCCAGCGCGTCGGTTTCCACACACCCTTATCGTAAGCCCCCTCCTCAACACGCGCCAACCGGCCGTAAAGACCATCCTTCGTGACGCGCTTGAATTCGAAACGCACATCGACACCGCTGATTAAATAGGTGGCTTCGTCGAGCTGAATTACGAGGGCGCGACCGAGCCCGTCTTTGGAATTGGGCACGATGGCCGGCAGTTCCCCCCAGGGCGGCGGACCGTAGGAGAGATCAACCTGCCACGCACCGAAATCGAGGCTCTGACGACCGCGTCCAGGTTCTTCGACCGAGGCTTTCACGCGCTTATCAAGGAGGGCCTGTCCCAACAGATCCTGGATCGGCGCCAGCAGGGTATAGTTGTCGCCATGCGCTTTCGCGGCCGCCAGATGGGCCTCGGATGTCGCGACATTGTCGATGCCGAAGGTCGAGAACCCGACACCGCCGCGATCAAGCACATAATAGAGAAACGGCGCAGTGTTGGCGTCGAAACCGGTCTCCGATACCCAGGACGGATTGTCGGCGCGTGCATATTGATCAAGCACCTTGCGATATTCGCCGGCATCACTGGTATAGATATCGGTGCCGATGAAATCGATCGCCGGACTGACCGAGCGCCAGATATCGAAGACATTGAAGGTCGCGCCGCCGCTCGGATAATCGATACCAGGATACTTCTTGTCCTTGTAGCGCAGCCATGTGTTGACATAGAGTGGCAAGGGATAGACGGCCTTGCCGGCCGCCGCCACCTCGTTGATATAGCGCGCCGTCGACCAGGCGCCAAAGGCCTCGTCGGCGTCGGGTCCAAAAACCTCACGCCAGGTGCCGGGTTTCAGTGAAAGTTTATCGAGAACCGCCTGCGGCACCGCCCCATTGAACTGGCTTTGCGCCTCTGCCCCGAAATCGCGTACCGAACCTATAGCGCCCGGTTCATTCTCGACCTGCACGACGATGACGGTATGCTGCTCGCCATCGACCTTTTTGAGGTGACGCATCAGGGCGGCGAAAGCGCGCTTGTCAGCCTCGACATTGCTGCGTACGTTCGGCGACAAAACGCTGACCGGTTCGTCGCGCTCATTCAACATACGCGGATAGGTCTTACGGTCGGCCTGCATCCATTCCGGCACATAATGCATCTCGCCGTTTTTCCAGGTGCCGAACCACAGAAGCGTCAAACGGACATGGGTGGCGCGCGCCTTAGCGATCAGCGCATCGACATTGGTCGTGTCGTAAACGCCCGGCCTTGGCTCGAACTGCTCCCAGTAGACTGGAGCCTGAATGACATTGGGCGAAAGGGCTAGCGCCGCCGGCCATGCCTTGTCGAGCTGCGTCGGCCAGGCGCTGGAATTGTGCAGTTGGGTCGCCATCATAAAGAAGGGCTTGCCATCGACCATCAGGGTGAAGCGATCACCTTGCTTGACAAAAGCCGGCATGTCTTCAGCAAATGCCGGCGACACCAGAGTGAAAACGGCGGCAAGGCTAAGCCACATTCGCCGCCTCATTGTGCGGGCGCCTTGGTCTCGACATGCAAAGGCGCAGTGATCATATCCGCCTCGATCAGGGGGAAGGGAATAACGCCCGACGCATTCATCTTCGTGAAAAACTCCGGCAGACTGAACGGCTTGCCCTGTTTTTCCATCTCGAAGCTGTATTCGCTGATCAGGCGATCGAGTTCGAGCTTGCCGGTGACATAGCTGGTGCCATAGCCGGGCTGACGCAGGTACAGCAACTGCTCAAAGCCGACCAGGTCACTGTCGGGATCTGACCACTTGCGCGGTGTCCAGCGGGCATGAAACTCGCCGGCTTCCTTTAAGGTCATGTCGTTCGACTGGACATAGAGTGAGGCCAGGCCTCGGGCAGCACGATTGGCCAGCATGATCCAGACAATTTCTTGGCTGCGGGGCGTGTCATCGTAAAGTCCGGCGTGCAGCAAAAGCTCTTCCACCGCTGTCGCCATACCTTCGGAACGGCTGTCATACATATCGTACAGTGGCACATTGGCACGGATCGGACTGGCATTGGGTTCATGCTTGCGGCGCGCCAACTCGATCCAGTGATAGTCGTGCGAAAACAGGCCTGACGGATCTAGCGCCATGCCGTGCGTAAAAAAGTTGCGCTTTTCCGGCGGCGTGTAACCGCCGACCTGGTTCGCCATGGCGTCACGGTAATAGGTCTGCTCATCGACCAGACCGCCCTTGATCAGGAAGTCGGTCAAGGCCCGCATCTTTGTCTTGGCCATAGCCATATAAGCGTCCGGATTATTGACCGGATCTAGCTGCGGCAGGTTGCGATTACGATACTCTTCCAGCGCCAGCGAAGCCCGCGACCGCTCCAGTTCGCGCTTCAACAGGGTTTCTTGCTCGGCCCAGGTATAGGGCACGAGGTGCACATTCTTCATGTACCAGTCGTAATTGTCCTTGCCGACGCCGGACGGGCCGGTTTTGGACGGCGCCTCGGCATCCAGCCATTGCTGGAACGTGTCCGTGGCGGCCTTCGCCTTCGCCACAGCTTTGATCAGAGTCTTGTCAGCCCCCTTGAGCGACCCATGTACGCGACCTTCGAGCGTGCGCATGTCAAGCGTGCCGTCCTGCAAAGCGGCTAGAGTAGCGCTTTGCTCGCGGAACGCGCGCGTGCCGTAAACCCACAGGTCGCGGGCGTTGGAGTCTTTAAGGTTGAGCTTCGCCTGCTCAAGGATAGCGGGAATGGCGCCGATCTGGCAGGTCAGAGTTTTCTGATCGGCTTTGGAGAGTGGATACCTGTAGGTTTGCAAATCGATGATCGGGAAGATCGACGGCCCTTCATGTTCGGGCACATCGCTGTCCTCACCCCAGACAGCGGCATAAAAACTGGGATCACGGGCCCACGGTTTGAGGACCCGCAGGTCGAAATCCATACCGTTCATTTCGGCGGCGACAAGCCTGGCATCACCGATCTGTGCGATCGTCCAGCCGCTTGAATCCATGGCAGCCAGCTTTTGCTGGAAATCAGCCAGGCCCTTGGCTTTCGCCGTCATGGCGGCTTCACTATAATCGGGCACACACGCCTTGACCGCCGGCGGCTCAAATGTACGCCACTTCGCAGATAGCTCTGTCAGTTGCTGGTAATCCGCCATGGCATAGGCCGCCGGCGCCGCGCTAGCCATCAGCAGGCCGGACAGAAATAGCTGGAAACGCCAGGTTCGCACTGAATAAGCCATCGCCATCTCCGAACCAAATTTTTGAATAATTTATACGCTATTTAGGGAAGCTTCGCATGTCAAGGCGATGTGGCAAAAGTGCAATCCGATGCTGTAAAACAGGTGGTGCCGGGATGGTCCAACGTTGTAATGGCCTAACTACCATCTGAACCGCACACCTGCATTGCCACAGGCTGCAAGTTCCGAGCAGAAAGCTATGTAATTGGCTGCTCCCGAATGTTCGCTAACGCCAATTGCCAAATCAATCCGTCGGCCGCTAATGGGCCAATACCGGCCGACTCCACCATCCGCCCGCGTACACATTTTTCCGTGTGTGTCTTTTTGCTTCAAATGGTAGCTATGCGGTAGCTGGTGGTGGATTTCGAACATAGATAGCCGCCTTGTGAGGCGGCTATCTATGTGATTTGTTTTATTAAAAGACTGGTTGCGGGGGCCAGATTTGAACTGACGACCTTCAGGTTATGAGCCTGAACGAAAATCACACTTCCTTATGAATTTAAACATAATTTAGGCCGCTGAAAAATACTTGTGCTAAATGGTGTGCTAGAAAATGAGGGGTGGTTTGCGCCTTACTCCGTGCATATTCAAGCGCAGAAATCGCTAGCTGGATAAGCACGATGGCTGCTTCTGGGGCCATCCCTGTTAGCTGAATGTGCATGTGATCTCCAGTGCCGCCCTATCGGGCACCAGGAGCGTCTCGTCGTTCAGTGCCGCGAGGATTATTTCAGCAAATACTCGCCTAAGATTCATTCAACTCCAAAAGAGGTGCGCCTCCGATTGTTAACACGGCGACGGGCTTTGGTAGCGATCCGAGTGGCTCGTACTGCACTCTGGTTTTCCACTTTTCGGCGAGAGGCATATCTGCCCTCTTCCTCCGGTCACCGACGCGATAGACATTTTGTATCAACGCGCTTTCAATAGGTCTGCATCAGCTTCTGTAGGGGCGGCAATATCTTAGGGTTTCATATGCGCTTCGATGATGTGCATCAGGGGACCGTCGCGTTTAATCTGCGCTGTCTTGCCCTGTTCGCTCAGGTGATAGAATTGTCCGGCCGGAAAATCAGGCGCCAGTTCATAATCCATTGCCTCCCATCCATCTTCGCGGAAGCTGTAAAAGGCCCAATGGGAGCCATGTGCATTCAATGTATCCAAGACGTCGTTCAGATATGCGCCGCAATCCGCCCAGACCCGCACGCAGCCGAGCTCTCCGGCCACCATACGGTTTACTGGCACGCCGTGTGTATTGGCCCAATCGAATGGACCAGTGAGAAACCGCTCCACAACAGTTTTGTCCCACTTGACCTTTTCCCCGCCCAACGAGGTCTCGACGCCCGGGTAACGCAGTTGCGGTTTGCGTTTTATGTTCGGGCCGCTTGTCGCTTCGTAGGGCTCGTACATATGGAAGCTATACAGAACCTTGGTGTCGCTGAGCGCTTTGGGCCAGTAGCTGAATGACCAGCCATTGGCGTACCAGCCGCCATCGACCATGATCGGTGTATTGGGATCGACAGTGCGAACAGCGGCGATCACCTGCTCATAGAAGGCCGGCAGGTCATGCGTCGTGCCTTGATATTTGGCGTACCAAGCCTGTCGCGTTTCGGCATCGGCTTGCTCGTCCAGCCCCAAGCCCTTTTCGGGTGTCGGTTCATTGATCAGGTTGTAGCCCACTACGGCAGGATGATCTTTTAATGCTGTCGCCAGATCGCGCCAGAATGCCGCCGACTGTTGCCAGTATTTGCGATCTGCCCACAGGCGATCATCCGCCTTAATGCCTTTCTGCGGGCTCCACCGGTTGCCGGGCAGATTAAGCGGCACGATCACGACCTTTATTCCTGCCGCTTGTGCGGCATCGAGGCATTTGATGAGAATGGCCAGGTCACCGGACGGAATCGCCTGATAATCGTCGGCGCTGCCAATCAGGAAATCGCGACTGGCACCTTTCCATTTTGTGGGGGTCAGACGCACCCATGTGGCGCCGGTCGCTTTCAGCGCCTCGAAATAGGCTTCATCAGGCGGCGTTTCGTTGAAGCTGTTTCCGCCATATTGCGGCTTATCCCAGAAAGCAATGTCACCGGCATGGGCAGGTACCGTCGCAGCCAAAGTTAAAGCCATCACCATGGCCAAAAACCAACTTTTCATGCGACACATCTCCCATTTTTTGCGAGTGTGCCCCAAGACATCATCAGATACCAGATATTATCCGTCACCCTATCTCAGGATAGGTCGGGTGGTCTTCCAAATACCCTCATGGGTACCGTCCCGGCATGTGGCCAATGCTTGCGGTCGATGAGCCGATTATTGAGCGAATCGAAATTACTATTTTGTTAGATCGACTTATTGCTAATGGGGAAGGTCATCCGGCCATTGTTGCGCCGTGTGCAGCACGCGCAGGATACGCACTACCCCGTCAGAGACACGGTATGCAATCACATAAGGAAGATTGCGAACGACCAGTTCCCTTGTCCCAATTACCCGACCCGGCCGACCGCTTTCAGGAAAGAGAAGCACCTGTTGGACCTGCTCTTTGACTGCATCATCGACAAAAACCGCTGAGCGAGGGCTATCAACCTCAATGAAGTCAAAGATCGCGTCCCGGTCGGCAAGGGCAAAACCAGTCCACTCTAGCTTCACGCTTTTCCCTCAGCCTTCTGCAGGGCCTTCGCGCGTCGCGCCGTAAAATGCGCTTCGACTTCTTCGTACGGGATGGCTGGACGCGGGTCGTCTAAAGCCTCCTGCACCTTGGCGCGAAACCACGTGTCATAGGCTTCGTGATCGACTGTAAGGCCAGCCGGTAACGCTCCCTCATTCGCAATGCGCGTCAGCAGAATGCGCACAGCGTCTGAAACCGTGAGCCCCATCTTTCCCAGCACCTCGCCCGCGCGGTCTTTAATCGCACCATCGATGCGTGCCTGAACCATTTCACTGGAAGCCATCATCCACCTACCTTTCACCACCACTGTACTGCACATGAAGTACAACTGCGAGGACTATCTTGTGTCGTTAGGTGCCGCCGGCTCAAGAACTTGTCCTGAGGGATGTGACTTTCAGATAAAAACAGCACTGAGAACCGTCAGGTTTTCTATCTATATTGTGCTAGAAATTTAGCCAAATAAATTCAAAAAATTAAATTTTCAGTCAACCAAATTTCACAACACACATGGACACTTTAGCCCTACATCTAAATGCAATTTGCTCTTATGTAATTGATTTTATTATATTTATATTTTGGTTGCGGGGGCCAGATTTGAACTGACGACCTTCAGGTTATGAGCCTGACGAGCTACCGGGCATTGACAGCATATTATGTTGATTTATATAGGTTATTTTTACTCATTTTACAAAACAAATTAACTGGTGTGCCAAAAAGTGTGTCAATTTTTGATCAATATTGTCAACTTTTCGTGTATTTAAGCGGACACGGTGGACCGATTTGCCACGGAACGGATTGTTCTGGCGCGAGAGAGCCTGTGAGAAACCTGTCGCCACTTCAACAGCCTGCCAGACGGAGTGTATAGGCCTCAGCACGGGCGTCCCCGGACTAGTCTTTTTTACAGCTGCTACGGCATGCCAGCGATCTTATCCGCATGAATTGTCAGTCCGATCTGAAAGTCGAGGTCTCGCTGAAAAGGCAAGGCGCATCGGGCACTTACGCCAGAATCGGCGCGAGATGCCTCCGGCATAAGTGCAGTAATTCCGGCAAACCTTTGCTGCAGGTCTTGGCGAAGATCTGCTGCATGTGGCTGCGAACCGTGTGGATGGAAATGCCCAAAATGTCGGCGACATCGCTGGCCGGCTGGCCCTGACTCAATAGGCTCAGCACGCGCACCTGAGCGGGCGTCAGATCAAAGCGCTTCATCAGAAGGCTGCCGGGCAACTGGCTTTCGACGGCTTCACGGATGAGGATGGCGGCGGTCGCCGCCCTCGCCCCCCGCCTCAGCCGGCCGAGCTCACTGTCGAGCGGCAGGACCCAAGCGGTAACGTCGTCAGCCGAATGAGAGCTCAGCGCTACGCTGGCGGCTGGTGGCCTGGGCATCATCCGGGGTACCGCGTCCAGTTGGCCGAGCGCTGTCTTCAGGTGCTTCTCACCCTGGTCGTCGCAGGCATGCAGGTTCCCTCCCTTTCGCCAGATGACGGACGCCTTGTTCATCATGGTTTCGGCGGCCTGGTTGGCGTGCAGGATATAGCCACCCTTGTCGACCAGGATGATCGCCGTGCTTAGCAGATCGAAGGTTTGGTTGAGCAGGCTCTTCGACAAGGACTGGCTGTCCAGCATATCGGTCAGGGTTACGGCGCGCCGGATGTGGGGGGATAATCGCTTCAAACGCAGTAGATCGATCTTGGTGATCGGGCCGTGCTCGGTGAAGCGCGGCAGCGCGATATTGCCGTAACGGTCGCCGCTGCGGTTGAGGATACTGATCAGGCCGTCAACACAATTATTCGGGGCGTTGATGGTGCGATAGAAACGTGAGTTGTGGTATCTATCTCTTCCCAGTAGGGATTCGACGGTGAACGGCTCATCGACATCGATGTACCAGTGCGCCGTCGTCGCCGGATTGATGCTGACCGACTGCATCATCGCCTGGAGAAATTCCGGCTGCGCCCCCCAGTGGGCGGCGACCCGAATCTCATAGGTGCGCGTATCGACCAGAGACAGGCCGACGCAGCCCGTACCGATATGCATGGATATACGCTCCAGCAGCTGCGGCCACAGGCCCGGGTCGGCCACTGTGTCGTAGATCGCCTCGATCAGCTCCAGGACCTCATCGAACTCGGCTTGCGAGATCATTGCGTTATCGAATGTCATGGAAGATGCCGATCCGTGTTGGTGCGGCGCAAACATGTCATGGCCGACACAAACACGGCAAGAGCGAAGATCTGCCTCGCGCACTTTTTCCGCCGGCCTCATTATTAATGATGAGGCGCCCGTTAATGAGGCAGCCTAACCTACGCGTCATTCGTACCCTGACCTAGAAGATCATGGAGCTCGCACGGCTTGGCATATGACGCAACCGATTTGCGCCTGCTGCCAAGACCGCAGGCCTAGCAGTGTGATCCGCTTGGAAACCACCTGTCGAAATGGACGCCCGATGACCTTCGAGAGCCTTTTGGCCACTTCAGCTATATTACTGGCGACAACAACATTGATGGTTGGCGGGACGGTTCGGGCCGAAAGTCCCACGGCCGTAGCGGCTGGTCTTCAAATGCACCCGGCAGGAAAAATCTCACCAAATATGACGGTCACGGCGTTGGTCAAAAAGGGGCTGCCCCGTAGCGTGAAAGCCCCCTTCAATCCCCGTGCGAACGAAGGCAAGTTTAGTCTCGGCAATATCAGCATGGACGGCTGGACGGCGCTCACAGACACGGCGACGCTAGGCGGCGGCAGCCTGATCGTCGGCGCGGGACAAACCTATCTCGTCACCACCGGTAGCGACGGCGGCCGCTATATCGCGCCCCTTAATCCGTCCGCGCCGGGCGTGATCGATTCCAGCCAGTGGATGAACCTGCCCGATACCCTGGCCGGCGAAGCCCATTGCCAGACGGCTTCCTGTACGCCGCCGGGAGACGACTTCCTTTTTGCTTGCGTCGCCATGGGCGCGTCGGGCAACAGCCTGCTGTGCTATATCAGCCATGACGCCAAGTCCGGTAACATAGCTACCCGTGCCAAGCTCGATCTGGGCGGCGTCGGGGCACCACAATTCATCGGCTCGCCCGGCTACAGCCGCGGGGATGCGCCGTGGGGTAATCACACACGGTGGCCGACAGCCTACAGTGCGGATATCGGCGTCGCGACCGCGGGATCACAGCTCTGGACAATCAGCAGCCGGACGGGCGGGCGTCAGGCCTATGACAGTGCGTTCGGTTTCGGACCTATGGTGGCGCCGGCCACGGCCGACACCGGCTGGAGCGTGCAAAAAGGCGTGTTCGGCGCGCCGCCGTCGTACCCTCCCGCCAGTAGCGAAGCCACCTGCGCTGCCACCTGCGCTGCCACCACGCTGCTGTCTGGCCATTACGACGAGGCCGTCAGTCTGTACCAGACGCAGCAGACCGGCAATGCCTTTGTGGACGAATTCCTCCATCTCGAAGTCGCCAAGCTCGACGGCAGTTCGCCGGCCTCACCCAAGGGCCCGAGCGGCGAGACAACGATCATCAGGACCAAGGCGGGTCGCCTGATCATCGTGGCGCGCGGCCTCGACTATCAGCTCTACCAGATCATCTATAGCCCAGACAGCAAGACCTTCGTGTCGGGTTGGAAGCTGGAAGGCGGCAACGTCCTGGCCAAGACATCGCCGTCGTGCATCGCGCTCAATGAACAACCGCTCTGCATGATCCAGGGCGCCGATGGACGCCTCTATGCCAAGAAACTGGTTTCGGCAGGCGCGCTGTGATCCGGGGCTTGGCAATAGGCGCAACGACCTCGCGCCAGTGTCATTGCTCTGGCCGCGGCCGTCTTCACAAGTTCGCTTCACAAGCACCACAATAAAGGACACACCTATGACTTCGCCGATAAAATCTATTGCCACCGTAACCGTTTTTGGCGTCCTGGCCGCAACGGCGGTGCGGGCATTGCCAACAGTTTCCGCGGGCGCCCTCAATCCCCAGGTACAGGCGAAGCTGTCGGTCCGCTCATCGATCGCCCCCCTGACGCCGCAGCAACGCGGCCACATCGCCGGTACCCTGATGAAAACCGAGAGCACACCCGCCGTCGGGGCGGCGACCTCGCTGACCATCGACCGATTTGCCGCCGACGGGCGCTATCTTACCTTTCAATGGCCGTACCTAATCGGCCATGTCGGCGCCGGCCCCAGCCTGGCGGCGCTCAACAATGATTCCGAAACGCAGGTGACGATCGAGGGCGGGGCGCCGAAGAAAAGCTATCTCGCCGATTGCCAGGTTTCCGACGACCTCGACGTCAGCTGGAGCGTCGACGGGCCCGGCGGTGTAGCGATCAGCGGCACCACGACTTCGGCCGGCAAGCACTTGAGCTTTCTCGTCCAGACCACGAGCGCACAGCCGGCGGTCCTGCATATCCGCTCACTGCACCGCGAAAAACTGTTCGGCCTGTTCGCCCTCTATGGCTGCGACGTGATGCCGATCGGCTGAATGTCTCTCGTCCCGTCAAAACATCGCCCTCTCTCCGCCAATGTCAAAAGGAACCAAACGCATGAAAAGTGTCATTCAAGCCTTGCTCGCCCCAGCCTTGCTTACCGCCTCGCTTATTGCCGGGACAACGGTCCACGCCGACCCCCTGCGTCTATCATCCGGTCTTCTGGCGATCCAGCCCGCCAAGGGTCAATGGAGCGTCGTTGTTACCACGGTCACCACAGGGGCGCCTTTCAACACGATCCGCGTGTGCCTGACTGCGGATCATACCTGGTACAATACCGTGCAGCGGTCTGGGTCCCAGCCCGGCTCAGGCAAGTGGCTGACGAGCGGGGCCAGCCTGTTGTGGCGCGGCAATATGGGCCAGAATCTCGATGACGCGGCGGTGCTGCACGTCGACAGCGCCTCGTCCATGTCCGGTCCGCTGATGCAGTGGGTCAAGGACACGACCGACACGACCAATACCGCCATCGACAACGTCTTTGCCAACTCGGCCTGGACCCACGTCTCCGACACCTGCGACGACGTTCTGAAATAAGAGGCCCCCATATTCCTGCCGTCGCTCGCTGTCCTCGCTTGCGTATGTCTGGCTCCCGCTGTCTGGCCGCTGACCGGCCTGCCTGCTCTGGCCGGCGGCTTGTAGACCTGCCATCTTCCATCGTTCACCTCTCAAGGTACAATTAAATGATTTTCCCGAAAATTTCGATTGCCGGACTGGCCGTCGCCGCAGCCCTGACAGCCACGGCGGCCACGGCTATCCCAACGCCTTCGCCTGCCAGTCTCGACACCCAGACCTTGGGGAAGCTGGTCGCTCGCCCGGTAATCCCTCCTCTGACGGGCCAGCAGCGCAGCCGCATTGCCGGGAGTTTGATGAAAACCCAGACGACGCCTGTTGTTGGGGTTCCTACTTCGCTCTCAATAGACCGCCTGAGCGCAAACGGGCGTTACCTGACCTACCTGTATCCGATCGGGATCTCCCATTCAGACACGGGTGTCGCCGCACTGATACTGAACGGAGGCAGTGAAACCCAAGTCAATATCGAAGGGGGAGGTGCCGGTAAAAGCTTCCTCGTCGATTGCCGGGTATCGGACGATCTCGAAGTGACTTGGTATGTCGATGGCGCAGGCGTCACCGCCAAGGGAACGACCAACGCCATCGACAAGCACCTGAGCTTCCTCGTCCAGACCTTGGCTGGAAAGACGGCCGTCCTGCATATCGAGTCTCAGCAAGGGACGGGGATCTACGGCATGTTTATCAATTATGGCTGCGACGTCACGCAGATCGGCTGACAGCTATCCCCTCAAGACAAGCGAAAGTCTCCCAATGCACCGCTTTGGCCCTGCCGTCTTCATTTCACTCGCTGTCCTGGCCACGACGCCCGCGGTCGCCTCCAATCCGGAGACCGTCGCCACCCTGTCGAAGGACCAGTCCGGGGCGATCGACAGTCCCCTGACGGGCCGGTATAAGGGGTCAGCCTTGATCTTGCAGACGCACAAGGCGTTCGATGAGCTGACCCTGCCCAGTGCGGCGGCCATTGGCGAGGACTATGACGCCAAGCGGCACTTCGGCAAGACCGTGACGGCGCAGGGCGATGTGACGCGGTCGGTCTATGTCACCCCGCCCGGGCGCTCCACGCTCGAGGTCGTCAAGAACTACCGCGACACACTGATCGCCAAGGGCTTTGCGCCGGTCTTCGAATGCGCGGCGGCGACCTGCGGGCCGTCGTTCCGCAAGCAGAAATACGCCTGGGACAACGAGGCGACCCAGGTCGAAGGCACCAATCTCGACCACGCCCGCCAGGCCCTGGTGGAGGCCGTCTTCGATGCAGGCAAGGACATCCGCTATTCCCTGCTGAAAAAGGGCGCGACCTATGTCGCCCTGTTCGGCGCCCTCAATGCCAGTGGCGGTTTCGGCGATACGTCGGCAGCGCTCAACGATCGCGTCAGCGTCTTGGTCGAGGTCGTCGAGCCCAAGGCGATGGAGCTGAATATCGTCGTCCTCAATTCGTCGGCGATCGGCCAGTCGCTGGCCGCCGATGGCGCGGTCAATATCTACGGTCTCTATTTCGATACCGACAAGGCGACGCTGTTCCCGTCCTCGACGCCGCAGCTGGCCGAGATCGCCAAATACCTGAAGGCCAATCCCACCGTGCAGATCTTCGTCGTCGGCCATACCGACATGCAGGGCGGCTTTGACCACAATGTCACCCTGGCCGAAGCGCGCGCCAAGGCGATTGCCGCCGTGCTGAGCCAATCCTACGACATTCCGGCAGCCCGCCTGACGGCAAAGGGCGTCGGGCCACTGGCACCGGCGGCCAGCAACCAGTCCGAAGCCGGTCGGGCCAAGAACCGCCGCGTGCAGTTGGTGCTGCGATGAGACGATTTACCGAACTTGTCCTGACGGGGCTGTGCCTGATGGGGGGGGCGGCCTATGCCGCGCCAAAGCCCGACCTGACGCCCCGCCCGGGTGCCTGGCGGCTGGAGGGCGCCAGCGAAGGTGAACCTGTCTGCCTGCTGCGCCTCATGGCCACGGAAACCATCGGCGGCAAGGATGTCGTCTCGGATGCCTGCCACGAGGCCTATCCGTGGACGGCCGACATCACCGCCTGGTACGCTGCCCCGGGAACGCACGGCGACATGACGCTGATCGACGGTGAACGCCGCGTGGTCATCCGCTTTTCCCTCGTCGATGGCGACCCGGCCTATGACGGAGCGACCCAGGGTTTCGACTACGCCCTCTATCCGCCGCTGCCGGTCAGGGCGGCGGAAAAAGCAAAAAAGGCCCACAAATGATCGCCAATTCCCTGCATGTGAGCGCGCTTGCCGTCCTGTTGATGCTTGGCGCCTGCCAGGCCCCTTCGGAACCCACGACCGCCGAACCGGCCTCAGCCCCGTTAGCCGCCGCAGACACCGGCAGCACCGCTGCCCTGCCGCCGCCGACAGTGGCCATCAATGGCCGCACCGCGATCATTTCCCTGCCGCTGCGCCTGTCCGACAATCTCATCTGGGTGTCGTCGACGCGCATGTCCGAAGCCGATCCGTTCGTCTTCAAGGGGCTGGAGATCAAGCCGGGCGGCGGGCCGCAGGGCACCGACCTGGCCGTCTTTTTCTACGAAGCCGACCACGCCGGTGCAACGGTCTTGAAATTCGGCCTGGTTCCGCCGGGCAAAATGCTCGTCGGCCTTCCTGGCGCGATCTATACCGGCCCGGTCGCGGCGCGTTTCGAAACATCTGTGACAGTGCAATGAAACCGCTTGCAAGCCCGTAGGACAGATAAGACTATGATTTTTTAAGAAAGGACGGGTTCAAGAGATCGCTGTAATGATTGCTAAAAACTGAGAGTGAACACAATGAACAGACGTATTTTCATATCTAGCGTGGCCGCCTTGTTGGCGAGCCCTGCCATCGCTGCTGACAACGCTGCGGCGGTCGGAGTCATCCAGGCCGAGGTCGAGCAGATCGTCGCTACATTTATGACCAGTGCTGGTGACCTGGTCAAAGGCTTCACGACCCCGAAAGTCGTTGTATCCTTTACGCCGGAACTGTCGTGGATCAAGCCAGATGGCAGCGAGGTCCACACCGTCGCGTGGGTACAATGTCCCCCTGACTTCCAGAGTTTCATTGCCTCACTACTTGGCGACACCCCCATCATGGCTCCAGACGTGTTCTTTGGCGACGTGTTCAACACGTTTCTGGTTCCTCATGAAATGTCCCATTTTGTAGACGCCAAGCGAGATAACCTTCGCAACGGCGGTCGTTTCTATGACGGCGAAGTTCATGCCAATCGTGTAGCCGTCGCATTCTGGTTAAGTCAAACCGGCGGCAAGGCACGCATGGAGCGCTTGATGTCGGCAGTCGAAGTGGTCGAATCTCATCTGCCCAGTCCGGTGCCAGAAGGTCAGGATCGTATTGCTTACTTCCAAGAGAACTACACAAAACTTGGAAGCGATCCCGCCGCCTATGGGTGGTACCAGTTTCGCATGTTCCTTGATGCGTGGGCTTTGCGCGATGAGAAGGATTTCAAAACCCTTCTGGAGCAGGGCGCCTGATATCCCGATCGGCGGAAAGAACCGGCGCATTTCGCAAAGTGTCAATTCGCATGCAAAACCGGCTCTGACGCACTTCAATAATCAAATTAAAAATAGATATTTCATAGTGCGCTGTTTTATTGAGACTTTTGGCCTTTCCAGGAAACACCATGATGCTGGGTTAAAGTACCCGAATCCCATCAAGAAATCTAAACGATAACAGGACATTGCAGCGCCGAGACGCCTATTAGTCGTTTAAGTCGACGACGCGCTTGAAATAGACCTTTGATCTTCTGCGGCGCTCAACTGTTGGGCGCCCGATGCGGACGTACAACTTCAATCTCCACCCGCGGCCTCTGCTCTTCAACACGAAACTTTTATATTATTGATTTTATTACTTTTATTTTGGTTGCGGGGGCCAGTTTTGAACTGACGCGAATTATTGCCGCGCCTGCCTCTCAGCGAGACCTTCCCATGATAGCGGCGGGGACATGACTATCGGCATGGAATGGCAAAAAGCCGTGGCACAAACAGCAACAACAGTGCACCCACCTTGTCTTTTTACCAGAACAAGATGTCCAAGACGCCAATCCGGCGTCTTCCACTATCCGAGGGAGCGACGTCAGTACAACTGCCCGTTTCTGGTAAACCGTTTTTAAGCATAGAATCCCGTAGCCACATGCTTTTTAATTTGTTATTTTGAAGTCAGACGGACAACGGAGATCAAAGGCTACGTGGCTTCTTTTCTGTCCGTATGTTTCAGATTTGCGTAATGGCTTTGTTTGACGAATACGGCGACCTCGCCGTTCATGTTGCTTACCCGTTATAGTCTTTATGCTGTTTTTCAGCGCGTTCCCTAAAATTTTTTGACGCTTTCACAGGTTTTCGGCCTGCAGGCTGAACCTTTCTCGAATAGAGGTTGGGTGGGGTATGTCCGGTTCTAAGGACCAGTCGCGGCCTTTGTCGCCGCGCGCGAAGTCGAGCGCCAAAAAACAAAGGAAAAAAGCGCTTCAGGCGGCGATCGATGAAGTCCGCTTGACCCGGCGTTTGTTGTTAGGTTGGCTGGTAGCGGCCGGAAGTGCAGGCGCTGCCGCGGCCCAAGGGCTTCCCAAAGCGAGCGCCAAGGTTACGGGCATTGATATCGGCAAGACCGCACAACCCCTCAACAGCCTCAAGACGACCAGAAGACCAATTTTCAACTTCAATAAAATCTCTGATCTGAGCGAATTCGCACTGATACGGCCCGAGGATATGCTCATCCTCAATATTCGCCTTGTGAATATGAAGGTCACAGGTAAGGGCGCCGGTCGTCATATCCAACGTACAACTGCCGGCAAGACCGCCATCATGGTGGTCGAACATCAGCCCCAGGCGATCGCGGAAAGCACGTTTCCAGATAAGTCCGCCCCAACCATGCCGAACATTTCCAAGACGGGCGTCGCGTCTGCACCGGAGCCGAGCGCGTTACCGGTTATTGGCAAGGGAGATATCGCCCAATCTTTCATGTCGGGCACCAGTCGCATCGCCTACCTGATGCCAGATGACCTGAGCACCCTCCCCTTCACCGTCACCGACATTCTTGATGCCTGCGCACGGTGGAAGCTCAATCTGGATTGGCGTGCCAGCGATGCGCCCTCTGCGGCGGTGATGCCGTCGGCGCATACATTTGATAAGATCGCCCAACGTCTTAATCTCATCGCCAACGCGCAAAAGGCCGCCTTGCAGGGCTATGGTAACGGGTCCGGCAGCGTCGAAGCGCTTTTGAGCCGGGCGGCAGACAGGGTCGTCGAGGCCATTTCTTCTGCCGCCGGCGCTGGAAAGGTGCTTAGTAATGCGGCCATCGATGCCCTGATCAAATATGAGATCAAGGCGACCCTTACGCCTGAAAAACTGGATGACCCTGAGATCAAATATCAGATCTTGGATTATTCCGGCACTCTCACACCCGGCATGACAGCATTTGTCAGCACCTTGGCCACCGAGAAACTGGCCCTAGATGTGATCAAACCCGTGTATCAAATGGAAGGTCTGGAGATCAATCCGGCCATTCTGGCCGCGTTGAAGCCGGGACCTATTCCGGAAAATGCGACTGATCTCGAAGTCCCCTTCCGGCTGCATATGTCGCCGTTGGCGACGGCCGGCTTTAGCCACGCACGCGATGTCGTCGATCATGGCAGCCCATTCGCCGAGCTTTGGCACACACGCCTCGGTACGCGCGTGAGCGAATGGGTGATCAGCGAGAATGCTGAGCCTGTCAGGGCGCTTTATGCAGATGATCTGATCACGCAATACCCGGATTTGCCCCACGGCTTCGACATGCCGACCTCACCGGCCTGGGCGCTATCGGCGCTCGACCGCACGGACATGGTCAAGCTGATGTCGGATTTCAGTGTCGCCAAATCGGGTAAGTATGTCTCCCGACCGGCGATGGCCAAACATCTGCGTCTGACCGCGCTTGGCGCTTCGCTCGATGCCGAGGGGATTTGGCCGGATCACACGGCGGTTGATACCGACATTGTGCAGTGGAAGCATATAACGTCGATCGGCCGGGATCAGTATGTTCGGGTGATTTATGACGGTGTGCTGTTCCCGTTTGGTCACGGTGCCTCGCTCATCAAGGTATCGGACCGTAAATTCACCCGCCAAACCGATGGCGGCCGCGTCGCCGGCCTGATGCAAAAGTATTTCATCATCGTGCGCCAGCGAGTGCGGGATTATCCCGGTGATGGCCAGCGCTTTGGCGGCCGCGACTTCCCCTTCACCAGTGTCGAGATAACGACCAAGCAAACGCCGGACATGCAGGCGCCTGTCGCCATCTCTTACCTGGCCACGCAAGGCTATTACACCCCTAATAACTCTGACACTTGGTTCCAGACCTTCTGGCCGCAACTTATGAACCCGGCTCCTGGCACACCGACCACTGATCAGGATGTCATATTCGATCTGGTTGGCATTGACAGCACCGGGCGGCGCACCGCCTTCAAGATGCCGTTGATATTCGTGGCCGGCACACGGAATAACAAGAGCGATGTCGCCAGCAATATCACCCCGACAAGCGATGCCATGGTGGCTGGCCATAGCGCCATTGAGGCTGTCGCTCTCTATTACAATTCTATCACCCCGGCAAAAAAGCGAACAGTTGCCGTCTCCAACAACCTGATCCGTTTTAGCCAGAATGTCGATACGTCTGGCAATCCACTTGGAGACGGGGAAAGCGATTATCACGCCAGTGAGATCGTTTTCCGATCGTGGAAAGCGCTTGGTAATTTCAAGGGGCCGCGTTTTTATCCAACGGTCGCGTCGGCCAATATCGAGGTGCCTTCGGTTAAATCCCTTCTTGGCGTTTCGACGAATCCGAAGGTTCTCTATCATTCGAAATATCTGAAAAGCGGGTTTAGCGGCGCTAATCCGGCTCAACTCGTCTTTGGCTTTGATGCCGTAGACGTGCCCAACCAGACTACGAAGCCAACCGATAAATTCGGCGGTCTTTTATCACCGAACCTGGCTCCAGATGGCCTATCTCGCAAGCTAGGCGCCATAACCGGCATTGATCAGTATCTCGGCGACGCGCCATTCAATCCGATCGCGGCGTTTGGGAACATGCAACTCCTCGGCATCGTGTCGCTGGGCGATATTATCACTCAGGCCCTGAATCTTAGCGATGCACAGGGCATTCCAAAGCTCAAAACGGTCACCGGACAAGACACGATTGTCACGACCTATGAAATCAAACAGCCGACAGTCAAAAGCGCCGGTGATTTTTTCGTCGCCCTCCCGTGGTCAGGTGGCGACGCCGATCCGCAATTGAAAATCACTTCGACAATTTTGGTTCACAAGGCGGGTGGCGATCCTCAGGCCTCGGTTGAGGCCAAGCTGAATGCCTTCAGAATAAACCTTTTCGGCTTCATTATCCTCAATTTTAAGTCGCTTAGTCTCAAGGTCCGTCCCGGTAGCAAGACGGATTGTGATCCCGTCCTTGATCCTGAAACAGGTGTCGTGTTTGGTGGCCCGCTAGAATTCATGAACAGCTTCCGCAAGCTCATTCCCATGGATGGCTTTGCCGACCCGCCTGGCCTCGACATTACACCTGCCGGCATCACCGCCAGTTACAGTCTCGGCCTGCCGGATATCGGCGTTGGCGCCATGACCCTGCAAAATGTCAATCTTGGCGCGGGTTTCGATCTGCCGTTCACCGGTTTGGGCCCGAGCGCCCGTTTCAATTTCGCCGAGCGCCACAATCCCTTCAATCTGACAATATCGCTGTTTGGTGGTGGTGGCTTTTTTGCCATCACACTCGATACGGGCGGCGTGCGAGAACTGGAGGCCAGCCTTGAGTTCGGCGCCCAGATATCGATCGATCTGGGCGTCGCCTCGGGTGGGGTCTATGTCAAGGGCGGCTTCTATTTCCACTGGATCGGAGAACCGGCCGACAAGCAAATGGTGATGTTCGAAGGCTATGTCGAAATGGGTGGGCACTTGAGTGTGCTTGGCTTGATTTCTGTCAGCCTGGTCTTTCATCTGGGGCTCGCCTTCGAGAAGACGTCCGGGCATACGCGCCTGTATGGCACGGCAACGCTAACCGTCGAGATTGACATCCTTTTCTTCAGCATTTCCCAAGCCATCACGGTCGAGCGCCAGTTCGCAGGCTCTGACGCCGACCCGTCGTTTGCCCTGTTTGCGCCTATCGATTCGGACACTGGCAAGCCGGTGATCTGGGACAGCTATTGTGAGGCCTTCGCCTAATCCATTTCCGTCAGAACTTCGGGTCCGGGGAGACCGCGATTATGCCGAATATCACTGAAAAAGTCATTTGGACGATTTGCCCTTATGCCCGTAACGGCGAAGGCTCTCTTATGTTCCGGGTTTATGTTTCGCCGCGCTTAACAGCGGACGCACATGGGGCAACCCTCAAGGACAAAACCGTCTGGCAGAACTGGGCGGCCTATGTGCGCAAATGTAAATTTCGGCTTAGCGTAACGGGTGCGAGTGGGCCCCAATCCACTCAGGCAGGGTTTGCGACACTGATGCGGCCGGACGTCTATGCCTCCCTTTTGCCCTCATCGACACCCATTCAAGACTACGTATTCAAAAATCTGGAGGGCAAGACGATCCTGAGCTATCCGGTGGCAAAACTCGCCGGTCAGATCGAGGATCTCTATGCGGATCTGGCGCTTCAGGCGGCAGATGATCTGCCAAAGGCAACCGATTTGGTTGCTGCCAACTGGCCTTACACGAGCGCCGCCTATCGCCGGCAGGGCGCCAAGGCAAAACGCAACGAGACCCAGCTTATGACTGCCATAGCTCAGGCAGGGGTGGAAGGCGTTGCACAAACGCCCGAAGAGCTTCTCGATGTGTTTTCGCTTTTCCATAAGCCAATGCTGCATGAAACAACGGTCAATATGGCCAAGCCTATGCCTGATAACGGCCATGAAGCCGTCAGCTACCCTGCCTATGTCACGCCGGCCAAATTGCCATCGGCGATTCAACTGGCAGAACAAACCGATTTCCATAAAATTATAGCAGGCCTCGCCAACTATCCGGAACTGGCGCGCTATTGTGGCCTGATCCTTGAGTTTGAAGCTCGTGTGCCTTTGTATCAGGCCGTTAATGGAACACTCAATGTCGCCCTGTCGGTTATCCGGCCCGGCGCCTCCGGGCCCGATGCGGAGAAGGACAGTAGTCCGGTTACAGCCTGCGTGCTCGATAATTTCGATTTTCGCCCGGTCGGCGACCCGGTGCGGTTTGATCATCGCTTCGCTGTGCTGCAAAAATCGCCCATATCGCTCGTCCAGCTTGATGTCGACGGCGCCGCACACAAGACGATCGGTCTCGCCAATTCACTGCCGCGTGCCATAGCGTCAGATTTCAACGACGACGCTTTTCAGGATGAGATTGGTATGCCGGCCGACGTTGGCGCACCCACCTTACGAACAGCGGGGATGATGCTGGCTCAGGCGGAACGCCATAAGCGGGTCGAGGCACGCGCGACGGTCGCCGCCAAGGCCAATACGGCCGTGGTGGCCAATCAAATTCCTGACGTCCTGACGGCTGATGATCTGTTTCGAGGATACCGGGTGGATGTTTTCGACCATAGCCGTGAGCATCCCAGGTGGCAGTCTCTGTGCCGCCGCACAGTGACCTACACATTGCTCAAGCCGTCGGGCCTGACACCCGAAACCATTGACAGGCTGGGTCTGAAGGCGGACGGCGGTATCGGTCTTACGGGCACCATGCGAGAGGATGAAGGCAATATCAGCACCGGCCTGACCTCGGCGCCCAATGTCACCGATCCCAATGTGTACAAACTCCATGAGGGCATATTTGCCTGGCGCGGCTGGTCGCTGTCGGCGCCTGAACCCTTCAAGTCCCTGCGTACAGAAATCGATCCGGCAGCCGGACCTTCCGAAGAAGAACAACATCAGGGCATGATCGCCGATACCGAGGCCAGTGTGCCGGCAGGCCTGCCACTGAAGACGATTTTCCACGCGGTGAAAGGCAGTCTGCCTGTTTTACGGTTTGGCCATGTCTATTCCGTCCGTTTACGTACCGTAGACCTGTGCGGTTATTCCGCCGCCTTTGACGCCACGCCCCTGCCGGGCACAGTATCTGACAAAGTGCCCTATCTGCGTTACGAGGCGATTGAGTCGCCCGTTTTGACATTGTTTGGCAACGTGCAAAGCGGAAAAGACGAGGACATAAGCTGGAAGCAGATTGCGCGTTCGGATCTGCCGCGTCAGGGCGAATCTTTGGGGCGTCTGGCCTTGCGTACCTATGTCGATAAGCCAGAACGCAGTGACAAATCCGTCAGGCGCAATGTGGCGCCGCCACGTGTAACGCAACGCTTCGCGGAAACGCACAGCGTGATCGACAAAAATGGCGTACCTGACTCTTCAAGGTACGAGATGTTGGTACACAAGGACAAGGGCTTCCCCAGTTGTGTTATGCCGGCATCGGACTTTCTCAATGCGGACCCGGACAATGCGGGCAACTATAGTGGCGCCACCACCCCCTATAACGTCAGCGAGGCCAGGTTTGAGTTGCCTTATCTTCCCGATCCCTATGCGGTTCAGATTTGTGCCCGTCTCCGCCGATTGGGCGACAAGGGTTGGACAGACCTGTACATTCCGCTTTACGGCGATCCGAAAGGCGCGGTCATGCCGGATTGGCCGGAGTCACGTCCGATAACGATCGAAGGCAGCGAAACCTTTCCGGTCAATTATTTCAATTTCGACATCCCTTCCCGCACCCTGCAAATCCATATGAACAAAGGATGCCGGCACAAACTGCGCTTAAGCTGCATGCTCAATGCCGAGATGCTGGAAACCATGGCCTTGTGGGCCCTGATGCAAAAATCGACGGCCAGGGGACCGAAGCAAAGGTCTGCTGCGGACCTCAAAGCCTTCATTCTTGAGGGCAAGCATTACATGTTCACGCCGTGGCGGGAGATCGAGCTGATCCATGCTACGCAAAAGCCGCTGGTCGTTCCCGCTTTCGCCAAGTTTGACGTGGCACGTGATAAAGGCGCTCTGGACGTGACCTTTCCGGCTTTGCAAACGCCCCTGAGTGGTCCCTCTACGGGCAGGCTGGATATCGATGCGAGCTGGGATGAACCCGACGATAATCCCGTCGATGTCGACGCCAAGTCCCAGCCGGTTAAACGCACGTTCAAACAGAATGTGGCTCAAGTGGCGATCCAACGGATCGATGGTTTCTTCTCACCCTATGTCAATACGTCCCTGAGCCAGCATTTTCCCGATACACGCTATCGCCGAGTCAATTATTCGATGCAGGCCGTATCCCGTTTCAAGGAGTTTTTCGAAAAATCTCTGCGCGACAATGAGCCGGCGATGCGCGTGCCATCTGCGTCCGTAGTCCGTTGGATCAAGAATAGTGCGCCACCGCCCTCGCCCGGTGTACTTTATGTCATTCCGACCTTTGGCTGGTTCCGCAATGAGGCGAGCACCGCTTCTCGTCGTGTCGGAGGTCTGCGGGTCTATCTCGATCGTCCCTGGATGAGCACAGGCTTCAATGAAATGCTGGGTGTTATTTTGCCGGATGGCGCCGCGGGCAATACCGATAGCGGTGACAACGATCCCCTGGTCACGCAATGGGGGCGCGATCCCATCCGCATCAGCAAGGACATTCCGACCATAAGTCCTAAAGCCTCGGCCTTCCGTCTGGCCAAGACGCAAGGCCCGGTCGCCTGTCCTGGGATGGACGCCTTTCCCGACAAGGAAGGCAACCTACCTGAGCCGTTCAAGGTTACAGGTTTGGCCATACCAGGACGGTCGGGCACCTATTCGGTAGCGCCCCACGAAGTTGGCTTCGACAAGGACCGGCAACTTTGGTACGCTGATGTCAATGTGGCCATGCCCAAGGGCAGTTACTTTCCCTTCCTGCGGCTGGCGGTGGCACGGTATCAGCCCACCTCCGTCGAAGGCTGTCACCTGTCAGGCGCTGTAAGCTGTGATTTCATCCAGCTCAGCGCGGACAGAATCGCCGTGCTGGTTCCGGTCGGAAATCTTGGATTTCAGTATCAGATTTTTGTGTTCGGTGATCAGCCAAATGACGGCAAGAACGGCCCCTATGCGCGTCTGGGCGCCATACGCATACAGACGCAGGTGCTGGATGACGCAGCACTTGATCCGGTGCTCGGCTGGCGTGATGAATGGGGCACGCCACCCAAGAAGCCGATTGTCGTGAACGTGCCGGACGTCACGCCTGTCGCCTCGCCCGCGCCTGACATGACGCCGCAAGCACGCCAGATCGCCGCCAAGCTGGCCTCAGCGCCGGTGACAGGTCCAAAGCCAATCAAAGGAAAATTTCAGCGCGTAAGCAGCGCGCAGAACGAGACGGCAGCAACTCGATCTGATGCCATTGCCGCGGCGACCATGATCGCGCCCAATCTTTTGTACAACGAGACATTCTACCCACCGCTGACGCCTGCCGGTGGCAAACGTCGGGTGTTGATTACCGAGACGGAAACCTATCCTGTGGAACCAGCGGGCAATCACGAAGAAGACCCATTCTTCGGGGAACGTATCGTTTATGCCGAGGCCATCGAGTTCTGACGACCATATCCTCATCCATCTTTTTTCATTCCATCCCGCCTATGTTGGTGCACCCAATCCGCGCCAGGACCAACGCTGCTGTAAGAACGACACGGATCGACAGTCCTGCGGAAGTGCCGGGACCAATTCGACAACTTGAAGGGCAACTGAGCGGACGCATAACCGTTCCGGAAATCGGAGAGGTTATGCGTCAATTGATTCATTCCATTACGGTCTACGCAACCCCGAAAAAGTGCGGTGGTTCCGCACGAAAGTGCCGGGAAATCTGAGGCATTTTTGCTTGAGGACCATCCGGGCTCGTCCTCTTCCTCGACAAAGTCGAGGGGTACTTTGGTTGCGGGGGGCCGCAACCAACGTAACTACTACCCTATTTCATTTACTCAAGGAATTTCGCGTAAACCTCGGCGACCTCGAACGGTTGGCTCAAGTCCAAGCGCTGTTATGATCAGCTAAGTCTTGCAACCGGTTGTTCCAGATCGCGCAACAGAACAACGCGTGTTGGACAATGTGCCGCTGTCTTAAAAGACAGCGATCGGCACCGTCGTTGCCAAATTGGCGTTCTGGTCAATGCCTGGGCCAGTCAACCGACAGGGGACGGCAGAAAACCTATCAAAAACCAAACCCTATGATCGTCTTCGCAACGAACGGGATGCATAAAAAGACTCAAATGGGCATCACCCCAAGTGCCAAACTTACCAAATCCCCATAGGTTGGCATAATCACAGCTCGACATTCCCGCGGCTTCCTCCTTGGAGGCTTATCCGACGCCTGCCTTCAGGCTTGGATCAAACGCCGGCGCTCGGCAGGCATCCGATAACCTATACCAAGGCGGAAGTCGATCTCGTCAGGCGGCGCTTTGGCCGAAAGCGGACCTCTTAAGGCCTACAGCCCAAGCTCATCCGGGAATGCATTAGACCGATCTTATTCCAACGAAAAATTGCGTAACTATCACAGGCCATGGTTAGCCTGATAAAATGAAAATCTCCGCCTACAGGCGTAAGACACCAACTTCCACTCTTGCCACAAAACCGCAACCATGATGATATTACCCATAAAATAACAATCACGGGGATGTTTCATGTGTAAGTGTCTTACAGCGCTGACGGTCATTTTTTTGCTGGCGGGTTCACCGGCAACCGTCGACTTCCTACCTATCAACAACCCCGCGAAGAGATAGGGCGATCCAGATGTCAAACGGCCGACCTATGTTGAGCGCGCTTATGCTCCTTGTCCTCCTAAGCGGGGCTGCCTCTTCCGCTAGCGCGGCGAAAGAAGGAAAGTCACCTGTCAGTGCCCAAGACTGCTCGCCTTTGCCACGTGAGTTGCTAGCAGGACGCGGTATTTACGTCGGCGAATTGCACGGGACACAGGAGATGCCAAAGGTTCTGGCCTGTTTCGTGAAGCAAGCCGTTGTTCAAATCGAGGGGCCGGTCGTCGTCTCTCTAGAGCTTCCTCCCGAGACCAGTCCTGCCTGGGCCTTGGAATGGGCGCATCCTTCGGATGGTCGCACCTCACAGGCGATGGTTGATCTGATCAATTGGTTGCGGACCCTTCGCGACAAAAGCGGTCGCGTGACGATCGATTATCAGCTTGGATGTCGATTTGACGGCGTCCCGGCCGACCCGGATGCCTTTGGCAATAAATGCATGGGCGAGAGCATCACGGCCTCCATGGCGAAGGGCTTTGTTATTGCATACAGCGGGACGAGTCACGCAGCGCGTCTCGAAACCCCAACGAAAAGGGCCGCGGCCTTTTTGCCAGACTCGATCAAAACAGTTGAAATCATCGTGTCAAATGGTGGCTCCGCCTGGGGGACATATAATAATTCGGCGCCAGGCCCATCCCCTATTCTTGGGAGGCAGGACCTTTCAGGTATGAACGGCATTATTCCTGGACAGGACCCTGGCTTTGAATATGCATACGTCATCAAAGACATCACGGCCTCTTATCCAGCCGATACGGCGCCCTCAGTGGCTCAGTCCAAGACAGCCTCCAAGCCTGTCCGGAAGAAGACGAGTCACTAGGGGCCTGACACGCGCCTCTGACACGTGCGAGGTCGCGACGCCTTACTGGCTCTACAAGCCGGCCGACGTCGCCTGTGCGCCCATTGCGGAAGAGAACGTTAAGGTGAATAGAATTGCTCAAAAGCGGACAATCTGCATGTTGAAAGTGCGGCCAGTCCGGGTTGGCTATGCAGAAATAAAGTGCGATCAGTGGCCGCCAGTTGACTTCCAACCACGTTCAACGGCCCACTTCCTGTAGACACGTAAAATTTCCGCCCTTCCCACACCCGTAAGGCGTATGAAATCTTCGTCTTTTACGCCCACTCCATAGAGCAAGTCGTTCAGCGAGTTGTTAATTACTAACGCCGGCTCCCCATCGTCATCACTATCATCGACATTGGGCCAGCCAGAGATCACTCCGCGCACTGCGTCCTCATCCACACTAAGCCGCGTCTGGAAGTCAAAGTCGAAATATTCAAATGTGGCAGACAGGGACCTAAGAATAATGTCTCGTTCCTCAGCAGTTAGAGATTTAATGGTCATCTCGCAAAGCTAACCGAATCTGTCAAAAAAAGGAACTGCAACTTCATACCGAACCGTGGTGGTGCCGCATCGCGCCCACTCCGGACATCTCATCCGTGCTGGAACATTCAATAGCGGACATCGGCGTCACGGTTCAAAGATCCAAACTAAAGAAATCATTCCCTCGTGAGTTCGAGCCTCCGCCAAATCCGGGGCGGATCAAGACCACGTCGATGTCGACTATGGCCAAGTTGGGCACCACCAGATGGCGGACTGGACTATAAGCAAAGCCAAAACTGTCGACGCCATACCGAGAAAATAGCCATTCAGTCTCACCGTTGCGACAAACAATGCAACCGCAGAAATTCCGATGTAAACTATTAGGCCACACAGCTTAGGAATTAAGGTCGATAGACGCTCTTCTAAAATCAGCGAAACTAGACCACTAGCGAAAGTTTGATGTGCAAGAACAAAGAACCCGAGCGCGAACGACATAAACAGAAAATATAATGCCAGTCCCAGTCGCTCTACGGTGCGGTTCACAGCACGAAGAACTTTTTGCTTTTCCGACTCGCCTGCATCGCGCTTTTGAGTCTCGTCGTATCGAAAACATGTCCATATGGCATATGCCGACGGGCCGCCGACGACCAAGCCAAACACGCACCCATGAAGCCACGGCCCTAAGCCATATGAAAACAGGCCTTGATCAACGCCAGTCGCCAGATGAAACGTCCGAAAGATCCAGGAACCGGCGAGAAGGAAAGCCGCTGACCAATAATAAACAAAGCGACAGACAATTCGAAGCTCACCCCACAGGTGAATTCCGCTAAGATCGGTTGCAAGAACAATTAAGGCGCCACCTGCAAAAACGCCGAAGACATACCAAAGCGCCGCTGTTACGTTTTGCCAAACGGATACCTGCCGCCATTTTTTAAGCATACCCACTCCCCCAAATACATAACAGCTTCGCTATGTTATCAATCAATACCTGCAAATTCAAAGGTTGGATCGCTGTGGTTGGGCCGCGTTACCTTTACGCCAAATGAACGCGACGTTCCGTCTTTGGCGAATGGAGTTCGGCTTCCTTGCGCCCAGAGCGAAAATGAAGTCAGCGAGTGCGGTTCGGCATTGTTTGCCCGAAAGTGGAACCTGGTGAACCCTTTGAATCCATCACTGATGCGAGGTGGTGGTGTTAGCGCGAATCCGGAGCTGCGGGACCATTTCCTTGAAAGGCCTGCCGATTTTACATATCAGAGGGTTATGCCGAGATATGAGGCAAAAAGGGAGTCGAAAGCATGGCATTGAAACTTGCGTTTTTCATCGTGGCCACGGCGATTTTCGCAATGCCGGCGAGGGCAGCGACCTTGGATCCCGCCTCCGCCTTTCCGGCCCAAATGCAAGCCTTTGCGCTTTACGGGGACGGTGTCATTCCGAATTCCAAACCCGGACCCAATAATGAAACCGGCGCCGACAAGGGCTGGATCCAGAACGTATCCCGCCCGGCCATCCAGGTCTACCTGCCCGCCAAGGCAAAGGCGACGGGCGCCAGCGTCCTGATTGTCCCAGGCGGCGGCTACGCAGGCCTAACCTTCGACTATGAAGGCGTCCAGCAGGCTCAATATTTCGCCGATCATGGTATCGCCGCTTTCGTTCTGAAATATAGGCTGCCCAATGACCTGACGATGCCGGACAAGTCGATCGGACCGCTCCAGGACGCACAGCAGGGTCTCCGTTTCATAAGGCTACATGCAGAGGAGTGGAGTCTCGATCCGGTGCGCGTCGGGGTGGTCGGCTACTCGGCCGGCGGCCACGTTGCGTCGACGCTGGCAACCCATTTTCAGACCTCCTACGTGGACAACCCTGAGGGCATAAGCCTTCGCCCCGACTTTCAAGTCCTTGTATACCCGGTGATAAGCATGGACGCCAAGATTACACACATGGGCTCGCGGAACGCGCTTCTAGGCTCGTCGCCTTCCGACGCCCAGACCGAGGCGCTTTCCAACGAAAGGCACGTGACCGCCGAGACGCCGCCTGCCCTGATTCTTCACGCCGCCGATGATCAACTGGTCGATATAGACAACAGCATTGTCTATTTTGAAGCCCTTCGCCACGCCGGTGTGCCGGGAGAGGCGAGGTTTTTCGATAAAGGGCAGCACGGCTTCCCACTGCTACCGCGTGACACGTGGCAAAGCGCCATCATGGACTGGATCACCACAAACGGCTGGCTCAGTCCCCGGGCCAAATGAATCACTCCATCCGGATTAGGAGCGTGCTTGCAACCAGCCGTCATTGCCTAGGATGACGAGATCAGGGCGTCCGGAAGCGCCACCGCCCGGCATCACTTTTCGGGTCGAATCGCACCAGCGCAGGCGTGCTGGCACCGATGGCCACCAGAGCCACGTCCGCCGTGGCGCCCGGCGCCGCCTTGGGCACGATCCGAAAGGCGCCGTCGATAAGCTGGTCGATCCGCCACAGCTGTTCCGGCGCGCCGGTGAAGGCCGGCGCCACCTCCAACTTTGAATTCGCCGCCGCGGTGAGTGTGCGTTCGGTGCCAGCCAGGACGATCTTGTAATAGGGCGTTCCCATGACGCCGCCCGCCTCAGGTACGGGCGTAACCGTCCACTGCTGATGGGCGCGGATCATATAGGCGCCCAGGTCGATATCGATGCTGCCTGCCGGCCAGGCGGCCGAATCCTGGTCCAGGGTCTGGTTGGGGATCGGGGCGACCGGGTCCCTCGGCGCCGCCGTGAAGCTACGCCGGCGATCGAAGTCCATCCGCACGAAGTCGGTGGCGAGCTGGAGGGCGAAGCCGCTGCGCTCGGATTCGATCTCATAGGTCCCGGCCTTGATATTTTCGCCCTCGACCGGCCAGCCGTCCTTCCACAGCAGGGGCGCGATGGCCAGCACGCTGCGGCCGCTGCGGTCCAGGTCGGCTTCGTAGTGCATCGAGAATTTCTCGACGCCATCACCAAGCTCTATGCGTCCGAAATGCCCCGGCCCATAATGCCGCCCGCGGCCGTTCGAAACCAGCTTGCCGCCCCCCCTGAGCAAAGGGGTGTCCATATGGTCGAGATAAGCCCCTTGCACGCTGCGGGAACGGCCAACCCGGATATTGTAGGACGAGTTAGGTCCGTCGCAACAGGTGCCGTGCGTCCCCAGCAGGTAGTACCAGCCGTCGCGGTAGATCATCGCGGTCGCTTCCATATCGATGGCTATCGCCACCGGCTGGTTGCCAGCGATCCTGAGCCCGGTCTTCGGGTCTAGTTCGACCAACTGAATGAACCCGTAATAAGTGCCATAAGTCAGCCACAGCCGGCCATCGGCATAGAGAAAGGCGGGGTCGATTGCGTCAGTGGCTTCCACGCCGTCGCTGGTCGCCACGTCGCCAACCTCTTGAAAGCCGTAATCGGGTGATTTGGGATCGAGAGACCTGCTCCACATGAGCTTGATTGCGCCAGCGTGGCCACCGTTCATCCCGCCGCCACCGGCGGCGTAGGCCACGTAGTAGCGGTCACCGATCTTAATGATGTCGGGCGCCAGGCCACGGCCGGGCCTTTCGGCACCGGAATGCCAGGTCCAGCCGTCATCAGATACCAAGCTGCCGGTGCCGGTGCCATACGTATAGTATTTCCCGTCGGACGCCGTGATCGTCGCGGGGTCGTGAATAAAAGGCTCGCCGGCAAGCTGCGCCGAGGCGGGCAGCGACGTCAGGCAGGACAGGACGGAAAGGAGGGCTGCCGCCCGGAGTTTTGGTTTCATGGAGCGTCTCCTGTTATCTGTGCGCCTTTTGGCGTCATCGTGGCTTAATCGAGGTGGGTGGTGATATCGCGGACCGGCTGACCATTTTCGTCGATGAAGCGTGCGCAAAAGTCGCTTAGCCCCGGTCCGTTGATGACGGCCCCGCGAACAACGTTGCGCCCCTTGTGCAGGGTGATCGGTGCGGACACCACATCGTCCATCACCATGCGGCGGTCACCAAATAAGCCGGCAGCCTCCTCGCCATTGACCCACCACATCGAGGCTGAGTTCGAACCGACGGCTAGACGGACATTGCGGATATCGCGCGGGCTGTCGACCACCGTTTCCGCCCAGAATATCACGCCATAAACCGGCTTGTTCAGGCCTTGTGCGAAAGAGAACAGCTTGACGTCGAACAGCTTGGCGTCAAGCGCATGCCAGCGCAAGATCTCGCTGCCCACCTGCACCGTAGTGCCGGCCTTTGGCCTGGCCGCCGTTCCACCTGGAAAGGTGCTGATGGCCAGCGCATCGCGCACATAGGCGCCAGTAAAGCCCGCATTACTGGTATTGGGCTTTGTGATTGGCTCCAGAAGCAGCCAGCGCTGCAAGAATCCCTGGGCGTCCGGAGCTTTAGGCCCGGCGCTTGCCGGTTCGAAGAAAGGCGCCATACCGCGCGTATCTAGCGGCGGCATATCCCGCGATTCCGCGCCCCAGGCAATGGCTGCGCTCCCAAGCTGCAAGACTAGCGCCGTCAGGGCCAGCTTTGAAATCCCCTTCATATCCCTGCTCCTGTTGTTCTAGTTGACCGCCAAGTGCGACCGTAAACTGTGGGACAGGGGCGGGCATACGTATGCGCGAACCAGCCCTTCCCGAAGCCTGCAATGACACCCGATATAGATGCAAAGCGCGCCCGAGTTCCCCACCCTGACGCAAGTCCGACGTCTCCCTGGCCCAATATGCCCTTGAGGTTGTTAGCGCTACCAGACTATGGGTTACTTGATGTCACTGTCAATGATCAATTGTCTGACATGATTGTTGACGCCGACGCATTTTCCGGTCAGTTATCACCAATAAAAATAACTTGCAGGTAAACGCCTGCTAAGGAGGAGAGAAATGCTTAAACCTCGCGCCCTTATGAGCTTGGCTTTTTCGACTGTCGCCATGCTGCTAATAGCATCTCCCCTCTTAGCGGAGCCCGTTGCCACCCGGATAGTAAAAGCCGATGTCTCGCATACGCTCGGCCCCCATTCAAATGTGCCCCTGGAAGTCGTCGGCGCCGGGCGCGCGGCTGAGGGCCTAAGGGCCGACTGGCAAGGGCAGTTGGATACCGTCCAGGAGGAGATTGGCTTTAAATACCTGCGCATGCACGGCATCCTCAATGACGAAATGGCCGTCTACGACGAGGATAAGCAGGGAAATCCGAAGTATAATTTTCAGTATGTCGACGCGCTCTACGACGCGCTGCTTGAGAAGAAAATCCGACCGTTTGTCGAGTTGACCTTCATGCCGTCCAAACTGGCCGATGGTACGACCACCGTCTTCTGGTGGAAGGGTAACACGTCTTTGCCCAAGGACCATGCAAAGTGGGCGGGCCTGATTCGCGCCCTGATGGTTCACTGGAAGGAGCGTTACGGTGAGGAGGAGATCTCCAAGTGGTATTATGAAGTCTGGAACGAGCCTGACATTCGGGGCTTCTGGCCACACCCGCTTGAAGACTATTTCAAGCTCTACAAGACGACTTCCGAAGCGATCCGCGCCGAGTGCGCCAAATGCCGTATCGGTGGTCCAGCCACGGCGGTGCCCTACGCCTCCGAACAGGCGTTCGAAAAGTGGATTATCGAAAATCCCGCACCGATCGACTTTATTGCCTTGCATGCCTACGGCGTTGAACAAGGCTTCCTCGACGAGGACGGCACGGCGGGCACGATCATCGATCCAGACCCCGAGCGCGTCGCCGGCCGGATGCGGCACTCGCGCGAGCTGATGGATGTAAGCCCATTACGCGATAAGGAACTACATTTCACGGAATGGAGTTCGTCCTACACGCCAACCGACTATATGCATGACCAGTATCACCAGGCCAGTTTCATCATGAATGTGGTTAAGCGCGCCACGCCATACGTCGATTCCCTGTCCTACTGGACCTTCACCGACATCTTCGAAGAAAACGGCCCGCGCTTCACCCCCTTTCATGGCGGTTTTGGCATGCTGAACCTGCAGGGTATCAAGAAGCCATCCTTCCACGCCTTCAAGTTCCTGAAGCGACTGGGCGACACCGACGTGGAAAGCAACGATGCGGCGTCCTGGGTGACCACGTCGAAGGACGGCTCCGTGCAAGCCCTAATCTGGAACTATTCGCCCGTCGTGCCTCCCAAGGGACAGACCGACCAGGTGTTCTACAAGAAGGAACAGCCGACGACCGACAAGGGCACTCTGGGCCTTGAGATTACTGGCATGACGAACGGTACGTATCGGCTTGATATCTATCGGATCGGCTACAAGCAGAACGACCCATACACAGCCTATGTCGAAATGGGATCGCCGAACCAACTGACACGCGCGCAAGTCAGCGACCTTAACGCCGTCAGTGCGGGCGCGCCTGTGTTCACGGGCGAGGTCTCGATCAAGAAAGGCCGGTTCACCCGTGAAGTACCGCTTCGGGCGAATGACGTCTTCGAATTCGTCCTGAAACCGCTGAAATGATGTCTGCCCACATTTGCCGCCAATAGAACCAACTGCCTGATCGCTGTTGCAGGCTCTTACGATTGAACAGAAGGTCTGCAATTGAGATTTTTAGAAAATCGCCGAATGACGGCTTTGGACCGAGGCGCGCCAGTCACCTACGCGCCCACTCCGGACATTCAGGTTGCTAAGAACGTTCTTGCCCGAAAGCGGACTACACATGTTCTACGCACTTCTGACTAATTGCGAATCCGCTCTTATCCATAACTCTGCCGTTAAGAGCCCGATGTCCGGCGCCCCCAAAGTCACTCCGATCGGCAGCCTCTTTCCTTACCGCTAGGACTACCTTAAGCTGCGAGGCGGCTCGAAATCCGAAAGGAACGGAGGGGAAGATATGTTTATCAGAATAGCAGCTACTATCGGGGCGTTATTTTTCTCAATGCCAGCTATGGCCACGCCCCCGTCTGGCATCTGGGCAGCGATCTCTGAGGGCACGCTGATCTACCAGTTTGATATTGAAAAAGCGTCTAACGGGATCTGGACCGCCACTTGGGATCGTCCGGCGAACATGAGCACCGACGGCGAAAGCTTTAGCCATGTCGCGGGGCCTATTGAACATCGCGTTGCGAACAAAGTTGTTGCCGCTGGTGAGACCCTTGAACTTACTTTTGATGATCCGCGTCCCGGCTCATCTCCAGATGTATTCAGACTGAAATCCATAGATGATAGTCATGTCGCCGCCGAAAACCTTACGCTTGCCGCGTTCGGCATAAAGGTTGACCCGCTACTTCTCGTGCGTGAAGCCCCGAATGCGGCGATGGGTAGCTGGGATCAAAACCAAGCCTACCCTACGCCGCTTTATCGGGCAACCAATGTTGAGATGACTGCGATCTTCGACGCTGACCAAACGAGCCGTCAAACCTGGCCACCAAAGGACTTCGCAATGCAACGCGAAGCGGATCGCCAGCGCCGGGTCCGCACCGGCGAATTGCTTGATCAAGGTCTGCTGCATAGTGCCGACGACCTCTATCACGCGGCCTTTGTATACCAGCACGGTGACAACGAAGCAGATTATTTGAAGGCCCATGTCCTAGCAACAGCTGCTGTTGCGCGTGGAAAAGCCGCTGCAAAGTGGATTGCTGCGGCGACACTTGACCGTTATCTCCTTGCTATCGGTCGCCCTCAGGTCTTCGGCACGCAGTACATGACACCCAAAGACAAAGCCACTACGCAAGAACCATATGATCGTACCGCGATCTCGGACGCACTAAGAGCTGCAATGGGCGTACCATCACTCAACTTGCAAACTCAAACGCTGATCCAGATGAGGGATGCCGCGCCGGCTAAGAAACCTGAATGATGGCACCTGAGCGCCCTTGCCGGACAATTTTGCCGCGATGGCCGCTAAAAATTCCGGACATGTAGGGTCGCGGTCTGGTATCTGCCTCGGATCATATGAAGGACTTGACAGATGGATAGGTGCGCGACGATGGCAGGCGTTTTGAGCTGTTCAGGCATATGTAACCAGCTCAGGCGCGCGCGATATTTGACATTGGTCATATCGCTGTTTCTGGCCACACCTGCGCACGCAACCTCCCCGACGCCATGCCAGACACTTCATAAAGTTTCCGCCATAAATCGGAAGGCCTTGAGAGCCATTAACGGACCGGCTTTGGAGTCCCTTCGTGGCCCCCCTGCTTGGCAAAGACGTTACGACAGATTGCAGGCCGTGCTTTCCGCCAATCAATGGCCGTTTACCTATTCGACCACAGATGACGGCCAATACACCTTCAAGTCGGCTGATTTCGATGGCGATGGTCGAACGGATACGCTCCGGTCCGAATGCGGTGCACCCGGATGGCACCGCATGTGCACGCTTTATCTCGACCGTGGGGGGGAAAAACTGCTCGAACTGGAAGACGGCTGGATGTACGTGACTAGGCTCGGCACCCGGTTCTATATCGTAATGGACTGGTATGGCCCGGAAGGAGGCGGGTCCGGATTTCCGGAAAAGGACTTCAGCCACTACTACCGCATTACTTCACAAGACTTTGTTGCTATTTGCACTCCCCGAAAATATTGATTCAGACGATTAGTTCCTTCCTCCGGTACACGGCCACACATCTCGTTTCGAGCACGACCCGGCGTCGCTTGTGCGCCCACGGACATTCGGCCAGTCACGAGACTTATGCCGAAAGCGGAAGCGGATTGGCAGTGCGACGGGCAGCTAAACCAGACATGCTTGTCGTAACAGGAGACCTTGAAATGTACGCCAAATTGCCGTACATTATAGGAAGTGCCAAGGAGGGCCAGATGTTAGCGTTCAATAACCCGGCCGATGCCGTCGACGAACCGAATGATGCGCGCATGCAGTTTCGCACTAAAGCGCGCGTGAAGGAAACAATTCAGCGCGCCGCAGCCCTGTCTGGCGTTGACGATTCCGCGTTCATGATCAGCGCCGCCTATAGATCGGCTATGGAGACCATCAAGGCTCACGAACAGACTCAGATTCAGGCCGCGGACTTCCACACCTTCTTCACAGCGCTGGATACGCCGGCAACACCAACTGCTGCCCTGCAAGCCGCCCACGCTCGCTACAAAGGCCGGACCCAGTCGACGATATGACCGACGCGCCGAGCTTTAAGATAGAGCCGCTCGATCCAGAGAAGCACGATCGAGCGGCTTTTTCATGCGGTGTTGAGGCCGTAGACAATTTCTTCAAGCGAACGGCTGGCAAGCTGTCGCGCGCCGACAATGTGCGCGTCTTTGTCATGACGGATGCCGCCGGCACGGTCGCAGGCTTCTATGCGCTAAATGCGCATTCGATGTCATACGAGAATCTCCCGCCCAAATACGCGCGAACACGTCCGGGTCATGGTAACATTCCTGCTGCCTACATTTCCATGATCGGTCGAGACATCCGCTTCAAAGGTTCCGGTCTGGGTGCCGACCTGCTCGTCGATTGTCTGCGCCGCATCGCGCACATATCCGAACAGCTGGGTATAGCCGTGGTCATACTCGACGTCTTAGACGACGGAGATGCCGAAGCAATCGCTCGTCGCAGAGCAATCTATGTAGGTTTTGGGTTCCAGGCCTTACCTAGTCAGCCCCTGCGGCTATTCATCCCTGCAGAAACCTTGCGGAACCAATTCTTGACCTGATTGTCGGCCTGGTCGACCCCTCGGCCGCTGTGCCTCTTAACTGGCGCCGAGCACCGTCGGCTGGACGCCGGTCGCGAAGACATCAGGTATGTATTAAGACTACTCGACCGCCAGTAGTTCGGAGAGAATAGGATGATCGCTTCGGATCAAGCACCGCCCAGGTCTCCCTCGCGCCCAATCCGGCCGTCAGCTTGGCTCCGAAATATTGCAAAAGCTTCACCCAAAAGCGGACACTAGCCCAACATCCCGGCGACAAAGACGAGTGCGGCATTTTCCGAGGTTTCTCCCTCGTTCGACGCATAGGAGCCCTCGTTCTGGCAGGCATCGACGAAACACTTTGCCGGCGGCGTGCCGCGCGCGATGGCAGCCTGCAACAGGGCGTCTGCCCCGGCGGCCTGACCGTTGGCGCCGCCGCTGGCCCAACCGGGAATGGCGACGTTCTCCATGTTGCATATCCAGTGGAACGGCCGCTGGGTCGGGCGTGCACCGTGGCCCGTGACGAAGGAGTGGTCGAGACTGTTACGGCCCAACACGTAATCGAACAATCTTTGCGCCACCGGCTTCAGGCCGGCGTCCGGCTCCAGATGATCGGCATATAGGCAGACGACGGCCTCGTTCAGAGCCATCTCGTTCGATCCCCAACTGTAGTTTTGCGCCGAGGCCGAGAAGCCGTAGGCATCGCCCTCCGTACGTGTTTTGATCTGGCGGGAGCCCGCGACGATCATGGCCTTTGCCTGGGCATGGCCGCGCAGGGCCAGCGACATGATTCCCAGGACTTGAGGGGATGGCCAGTAAAAGGGCAGGACGCTTATGTCCGGCAGGATGATCTTGCCGATATCGGTATCTTGCAACACGGCGATCTCGCATCGCGCCCACAGCGTTTCCTGACTGGCATCGGGGTCGAGATAATAGGTATCGTTGTGGTCGGCATGAGGATGCTGCGACAGCCATTGCCACGCCTTTAACGCCGCAGTCTTGCACGTCGCGGCAAATACCGGCTCCTGCGTCGCGAAGGCACGCGCGGCCTGAGCCATGACGCCGGTGAATACCCCGGCATCGATGCTGGACGGCGCCATGGCCGCGCGGGGGGCGTTGTCGTCGGCCGGCAGCTTGCCCCACGTTAGGACCGGCTGGCTGTCGACCTTATGCAACACGCTGCCGTCGGTATTCTGCATGCGAAGAAGCCAGTCCAATCCCCAACGCGCGGTTTGCAGCAGATCGGGCAAGCCGTCATAAAGGACGGGTACGTCGAGCGTAAGCTTAGCCGTCTCCGGGTGTAACTCGTACAGGCGCAGCATGTGGCTGACTGACAACGCGTGCATGTGCGTATATTTGCCGAAATCGCCGGCATTATACCAGCCGCCGCTAAGATCGCGTGTCTTGCCGTCGACCAACACGGCGGCGTCACTGGCGTGGCCAGCCTTGTGCTTCACGCCGGTCCTGGCGTCGTCGATGTCAACATTGGCACGGATCAGATGGAAACAGCGCGCCGCGTCGCGCAGGACGTCCCGATAGACGCCATCGCCGATGACGAAGGCGTGCGACAGCTCGCTTCCGGTCCGTACACGATAGCGCCCGGGACGCGTCAGACTGCTAAAATCGCCACACATGCCGGTCTCGCCCGCACTCTGGCGCAAGTCGAAGACCCGGCCCAAGGGCTTTGCACTGAACACCACCTTACCAGTCTCATCCACGACATCGAAGGTTTTAAGCGGCTGATCCCGCTGGATCGTAACGGCAAACTGTTTAGTGGCCTTGGGCGTAAAACCGATCTGATTAAGTTTCGGCGTCGGGATGATGGGATTGGCATCACTCGTCACGGGCTCAGGGGCTTCGGCTATCTCGCCGCGGACGAAGCCTATGGTGGCCGATTGGCCCTGGGTGAAGACGCCGTCGATATGGCTGTCGTCGCGCAAATGGCCTTCGAAGGTGGCGTCCAGAGCCGGAAAGCCGAGCCTGATGGTGCCACCAATGATGGCGACCTCGGTGGCTGCGATACTTGCCCGGCCTTGGTCGACGCTGATCAGCGTAACGACGTCTCCCGCGATGACCAGTTGTAGGGTGAGGCGCAGATTGCCGGCCTGAAGAATACCGGTCCAGGTGCCATCGAAGCGCGGGTCGGCCGCTCTCGACTGTGTGGCCGCGCCGAGGCCAATGGCCGAAACAAGAGACGCCAAATGCGCGCGCCGTGTCTGTGTCGATGTCAAAACAGCCCCCTGCCATCCATGGCTTCTTGTGCCGTTTTATCAGACTGCGTCTGAACGGCAAGTGAACCGGGGCTGACGGGATAGGAGCGCCAAGCCGGAACACTTCCGCGTGGAAGCGAGGCCGCGCCTAGCAGAAAACGACTCTCTTGGTCGGATCAGGGCTTGAATCCGCATCGCGCCCGAAACGGTCATATCGGGATATGGGGCATGATCCCATAAGCGGAACAAGAGCCCAAATCCACCTGGCATCCAAATTCAAAAACATTGGGCGTCATTTTGCAGCTCACATGTGGCGTTCCTGGCTTGACACTCGGCGCTCTCGCCGGCGAAGTGCCCACAGGGAGGCCGCAAACACACGTTTGAAAAGATCAAAAAGTTTCTACGGGCCCTGCCTAGCAGCACAATTCAGCATCCATCCATCGACCTCGAAGAGGTTTGGAGGATCCGAGAAGAGGAAGTCTACCCGTCCCTCTTTGGCACTCAAAGCAGGGGTATCTTTCCCCTTTCCCAACAGGCCATCACCAACGCGTTTGGGGCAGTGAATATTGATCCGCGCTGGCTGTTTTACGGTGTACTTGAATTTGCACCGACACCGGCTCGCCCTTCATGGCTGTACGTGACGTCTGGGCACTCAAACCCTTGGGAGCTAAATACTTCGGATTACGGAACGGACGGCGCGTCTGGACGGGGCGTTGAATTTGTCTTTATGGCGAGTGAGCCTGGCAATTGGGCAATTGGGTTTTTGTTGCATATTCTTGCCTATGACCTTCTGCTAGTCACAGGGCAACTGGCGAACCCCGGCAAATCGGCGTCGGAGCGCGTATTCCGTTGGGCGGCGCTATCGATGGCATTTCAAATGGCCGTTTACGCAATGCGTTCGTTGTCGTTCCGGAAAATCTCCCCAAAGGCTTTGAGTTGCCGTCAGGTCACGTCAACCTCCTTACGTTGGTCGGCATAACCGACAAAGAGTTTGCTGCTGGCAGAGCAGAGGGAGGAGACGTGCTAGCCGCGCGATTGCGGTCGACTTCAACCTTTCCAGTGACGGTTCCCTAAATCTATGGAGACGCCTGTGCGCCCTAGCGGATCCGAGCAAGGTTGAAACCACGCGCCTCCTCTATCCTGCGGTGCCGACGTTTTCATGTCCTTGACTTCGCGTCGCCGACGTGTGACATTCGTCACATAACGGCGACGTGGGGAGCACACATGATCCGGCCCAGCGAATATGAACTGAAGCTGCTGCGACACCTTTGGCGGGATAAACGTCTCAGTGCGCGTGAGATCCAGACCCTGAGCGAAACTGAGACCCAATGGTCCTTTTCCGCCACGCGCAAGACTCTGGAGCGCATGGTCGACAAGGGCTTGCTGGCAATCGAGACTGTGCATGGCGTCAAGACCTATGTTGCTGCGCAAGGCAAGCTGGAAACCCTTGCCGCCCTGGTCAGTGATTTTGCCAAAAACGTACTTGACCTGACCGAGCCTGTGCCGGCCGCGACCTTCGCCCATAGCCGCAATATTTCGCCCAACGAAATTGCTGAGCTGGAGGCCATGCTGGAAAAGCTCAGCAAGGCGGACGACCAATGAGCGCGATCGTCACCCTGATGCTTTTGCCCCTGCTGTGGAGTATCATCGTTTTCGTTGTCCGCGCCGCTGCCCTGCGCCGCCGTCCAATCCTTTCCGACGCGGCCGAAAAGCTGCTGTTCGCGCTCATGCTGGTGCCCTTCGTAGCCGGCGTCCTCCTGCTGGTACTGCCCGTGCCCGCACCCCAAGTGATGACGCATCTCCTGCCGCAACTGCCCACCTTCGAGCCCGAAATAACCGCGCCAAAAGCGGCGCAGGTGCACAGTTTTTCCTCGATAGGCTGGACGTGGCCGATAGTGGCGCAGGCCATCTGGGGCCTGGGCGCCTTGGTCGCGCTGTTTCGGCTCGGTCGCGCCCACTTGCGCTTCGCCCGCATCGCCGCGAGGGCCACGCTACTCGGCAATGGCGTCTACCAGACCCAGGCTGTCGTGCCGCCCTTTGCATGGAACCGCCGCCGAATCGTCGTGCCGCAATCCTTAAGTGACGCGATGACAACGGATCAGTTCAACCTCATTGTCGAGCACGAACGCGCGCACCAGCGGCGGCATGATCCGCTGTGGTTCCTGGTGCTAGGCCTCGTCGAGGCCATATTGTGGTTCAATCCGGCCCTGCGCCTGCAGGCCCGCGTCTGTCGCCTCGCCGCCGAGCTGGCCTGCGACGCTGCCGTCACCCAGACCGCGCCGGAAAAGCGCCGCATCTATGCCGAAATCCTGCTACGCACTATCACAGCCGCACCGGGCCTGCCAGCCACCATCCCAGCCTTGTCCGATCTCGCCACCTGCAAAATGCGACTGGAGACCATCATGACCCGCAAGACGCCACCCAAAGCTCTTATCGCGCTGACGACGCTGCTCTGCCTGGCTGTGCCGGCGGTGGGTGCCGAACTTGCTTTTGCCCAACAACCGCTTGCGCCGGTCGCCGCTGACGTGCCGCCCGCCAACCCTATTTCCACCCCCGCCTTCCCGACGCCGGTCAATGGCACGCCCGGCGCTGGCTTCGGCTTGCGCAAGCACCCGGTCCATGGCGAAATGGCCTTTCACCAAGGTATCGATTTCATCGCCCCCACGGGCACACCGGTCAATGCCGTCACTGGCGGAACGATTAGCTTCACCGGCGATCGCCCCGGTTACGGTACAGTCGTGGAGATCGATCACGCCGACGGCAAAAAGACGCGCTATGCCCATCTGAGCCGCGTCGACGTCAGGACTGGCAACACGGTCAATGCCGGCCAGACGATCGGCGCGGTTGGTAACAGCGGCAATGGCACAAAGACGCCGCACCTGCATTTCGAGATATGGCAGGGCGACAATACCGTCGATCCGGCGCCGCTCCTGGACGTTAATTTAGCCGCCTCTCACTAGCCGTTCAAAACCGATGAATTCCCTTCTTAAACCGGGTGCGGCCATATGCGACATATGCCGCACACCTTCATGGGGCGACCATCATGAAACAATCCGCGCCCCCCATTCTCGTCATCATCGCCATCGCCTCTCCCGCTCAAGCTCAAGCTCAGGCTCAGGCTCAGGCTCAGGCCCAAACGCAACCCCAGACCGCCCAAGACTCCACGGTCGTCATCGTCCAGGGCAAGGCCCCCAAAATCGTCAAAAAGATCGACCGCACCGTCTATAACCAGGACGGAAACCCGGCCGCCACCTCGGGCTCCGCCGCGGACGTGCTGAAAACCGTGCCATCGGTTTCGGTCACGCCCGATGGCAACGTCTCCCTGCGCGGCAGTTCTAATGTCGCGGTCTACGTCAACGGCAAACCGTCGGCTATGATGCAGGGCGAAAGCCGCGCCGTGACCCTTCAATCTATGAACGGCGCCGATATCGCTAGCGTCGAGGTTATCACCAACCCATCGGCCGCCTATAACGCCAACGGTGGCGGCATCATTAACATCGTGCTGAAAAAAAACCGCAAGTTCGGCAGCCACGCTGCTTTCAGGGCCAATATCAGTCGCGATGCCATCTATAATTCGGGTCTGTCCGGCAACTATTCGCGCGGCCGGCTGTCGCTCAACGCCACCGTCGGCGTGCGCCACGATGGCGGACCGCGCTCCACGGCCTCAGACGTAACCTGGCTCGACGCATCCGGCGCCGCCACCGGCCGTAGCACGCAAAGTTCATCGGGCTTCCCACGCCGCGCCAGCCGCAGCGCTTCGTTCGGCGTCGACTACGATGCCGATGACCGCGACACGATCAGCCTGTCAGGCAGCTACGCCTCGCGCCGTTCTGCCAACAATCTCGACGAATACCATCGCGACTACGCCGCCTCGGGCGCTCTTACCGACGCCTACGACCGCCGTTCAAAAGGTCCGGGCACTCAGATCGATAGCGCCCTCAACGCCAATTTCGACCGGCGGCAGAAGGACGGCGGCGAACTCAAGGTCGGGGCGCGTTTCACCGAAAGCGACGCCACGCGCGACAAATCGTACACCAACCTCTTCGCCTGGCCCGTCCAGCCCGACACGATGGACCGCATCCTCAGCCGCTCAGTCCGCAAGACCGCGGGCGTCAACGGCGACTATTCCCGACCGCTGAGCGAAACGACACAAATCTCGGCCGGCTTTGACGCCCAGCACCAGACCGACCGTTTTGTCAACTACAGTGCCGGCATAGATCCCGCCACGGGAACCGAAACGCCGCGCGCGGACACTTCCAACCGATTTGCCGTAGACCAGAAGGTTACAGCTGCCTATCTCACCTTCCAGGCGGCGGCAGGCAAGTGGACGGCCCTCGGCGGCGTGCGGCTGGAAACCGTGCGTACCGATATGGCAGCCAGCGCACACAAGTACGCCAACCTCAATCCGAGCCTCCACCTCAGCTACGATATCGACACGAAGCGCCGCATCAAGGCCAGCTTCACCAGCAGCCTGCAACGCCCCGACCCGCGCGACCTTAACCCGTTCGTCACCTACGTGGACGCCCAGAATGTAACCGCTGGCAACCCCGGCTTGAAGCCACAGCGCGTCACCTCGCTCGAAGCCGGCTATGCCTACACCCCGCCGGACGGCGGCCGCGGCTACGAGGCGACGCTTTACTACCGCACCAGCGCTCGCACCGTCACCGACTATAGCTATTTCACCTCGGGTAACGTCCTGCTGACGACCAAGCGCAACAGTGGTGCCGGACGCTCCGGCGGGGTCGACATCTCGGCCAACGGAAAATGGGGCAAACTCGACTACACTGTCGACCTCAACCTGTTCTACGCCGAACTCCAGGCCGATGCCGGCTCTCGTCAATCCGGTCCATCATGGACCGGCCAGCTCAATATCGACTACCAGCCATACGACGGAGACACCTTTTCGCTCGATGCCCAGGCCCGTGGTGCCATCCTGACCGGCCAAGGCCAGCGCTCGGGCACCGAACAGATCAACGCAACCTGGACGCACAAACTGACGAAAAAAATCAACCTCGTAATCCGCGCTCAAGACGTCTTGGCTGGCACGCGGGAGACCTTTACGCGGGACACGATTACCGTGCGCCAAACGGGCTTCGACGACTTCCGCTCCCGCCGCATCTTCATCGGCCTTGTCTGGCGCCTGGGCAATTAGCAATCCAGTTCCGTTGATTTCGTTTGAGTTGGACTCGGCATTTTGCTGCGCGTTGACCCACGCAAATTCGTCCACTAATGGGCAGGCCCCGAAGTCGCTTCGGCGCCCAAAGCGGAAATGGCAACACGAGAGTTGCGATCTAAAATTTCTTGTTCCGAAGCGGACATTCAATGCCCAAGCTGGGCGGCTTCGTCGACCCGCCTTTTCTAACGTCCCGATACATTATTCGGCCAATGAACAGCCCCGGGCGGAGCCTTGATCGGTTCGAATTGCATGTCCGAGAAATCGGCAACCAGGCGAGCCTGACTGTTAGTAAGGCCAATTTCGCTGTTGAGCACTCGCCAAAGCTTTCCCTCTATTGAAATTAGCAGATCACCGTTGTGGTCGAAATCAGCCCAATCAAAATTTGGTCCTTTTAGCCACACCTCACCTGTAGGTAAGATCACCTCGAAGTTTAGGGCATCCACACCTGCTCGACGGGATAACTGCATCCATAGGCGGACATCGAACAGAGATGTCTTTTCGTACAGGGGCCAGTTTTTCTTGCTGACGATAAAGCCTCGGCTATCGTCCAGCAGCCTCCAACCGTCGCGAAGCAGTCGGGTATGATAAAGATCTTTGCCCGAGTGAGCCTCCCAGTTTCGCCGCTCGACGGTCATCCCTTTGCGCAACTTAAAACCTTGAAGCAATGCCGTCTCGGCCAATAGATGGTTTAGCATGACTTGGCCGTCTGTCATCAACAAGCCGCCGCCGCTACTTGTGTGGGCTTGGGGCCAAACCGCCAGCGCCGTAAAATACGGAGGCTGACTGATTGCGGTCCAGGCCGGCGGGTCACCGGTATGTTTAGAAGCGTAGTAAATGACAAAATCGCCGTTTGGGGACACGTCGGAAAAGTGATCGAAGATCGAACCTTTGAACCACTGGCCAGCGTCGAAGCGATCTTGCGACAAATCCCAGCGGATCATTCGCGTATGTTTCTTCGGGCCGTGACGAAAAATTACTCCGACGCGGGCGTCGCGCGCAATGAGCACAAACAGGCGGCATCGATGTTGGCGTGGGATGAAAACCATGTGCTTAGCTTATATTGCCTCAGTGTTTGCTCGCCAAATCAAATACGGTAGGGCTTGTTTACATCGATCAGAAATCGGTAACCACATCAACGTGATAAAGGGCCGCCCGGCGCCCAATGCGGAAGTCGGACCAACCTGTCCGCGTTCGAAAACCCTTGCCGAAAAGCGGACTTAAAGCTACCAAGCACAAGATGGAAGAAAATCAGCTTGATTGGGGTCCGGTCATCCGGTGGTTCGGGCACGTACCGCTGTTCCATGACGCTGAAGTCGTAAGCATCGAACTCCGTCGTGACCCGATCCCGTCGATCGTTCGCTTATTTGCATTTAGAATGAATTCGGACATTGACGAGCGTGGCTACTATCGCCTCGACTTGCATGCCCTAGTCACCTTTTCTTTATCTGGAATTGGGCGCGTTGAGCTCGACGACTGGAATCACCAAAACGCGCTGCAAAGTCTAGAAATCAAGAAAGTGGACGACGCCTACCAGCTCGATATGGTGGGCGCCTATGGTGTTCACGGTCTCATTGCCGCCAAAAGTATCGCTGTTCAGGTTGAGCCATGGCTGCCTGATTTGGCAGTTAAATAGCTTGGTAAAATTACGACGATAGGTCGGGGCGTTCGACGCAAACTTCGCCTGGGAGGCTCATCGAGTTCCGTAAATATCAGGTTCGGTAACTAGCAACAGAGCTCCTTCCCATCTCCAAGATGTATCCCAGCACCTCGCCAACACAGGAATATTTGGACAAGGATTTCAAAATGGCAACATTTGATTCGATGTGGCTGTTACGGCAGTCACTCTGATACGCTGGTTGATGTCAGTCAAAAGACGACAGGTCCGTCCATGTCTGCCGCTATTTTTCCAGACACTTCACATTGGCCGTCGTGCATGTCGTCACGTATGGCGCGCTCCGGGCTTCTGTGTAGCTGGCGATACCAAGGTCAAAGCCGCGAACAATCTTGACCGTCAGCCTCTGCCCAGGCGCAAAACTGTAGACCTTGACTGCCTGAGCTCCGATCTTTGCCAACAAGGCATCGGTATCTGCGGGCCATTTACCAGTCCTTGCTGTGACGATAAGTGTCCGTGTTGTCGATTGCTGGCCGTTCGAATAGAATGTCATGGTGCTGTCCTGGACAGAGACCTCGCCAACTTCGGGCAGTCTGCCTACAGCATCGACAACCTTTTGTTGTGGCGCCAACAGGGTTTCGAACTTTGGCATCCAGGCCTTAAGCATAGCAGGCCCAGCCATCGCGAGACCAAGCGCCAATAGTACTATACCAGTTGCGACGACTACGTGGACACCCACCTTCGGCGTAGGGAATTGGCCCGTCTCGGCACGGATCACGACTGAGCCGGATACCAGGTCATGAACCAGCCGACGCGCTGGCCAACCGAACAAGAGCAAATAGACCTGCGCCAACCCAATACCAAATACCGCCGTGATCGCGACTAAAGTTAGCACCTGAACCGAAAAAGGGTCGGTGACATTGAAGTACCAACCGTTGAGAATTCCAGGCACCACCAGGAACAAAGCGCGCCAAAGTGACACAAAGAGGTTAAGCGGTTTGCCATTCAGGCCCACGACCTTCAGCCCCAGCAGCCGCTTCCCAACCGTCCGGCCGCCGCCAAGGCTACTTCCGAGAATTCCGTTATACAGAACACCAGCTGCCAGTCCGAAGAACCGGCCGTTCGCCCCGAGCGGTGACACGTAGTCCATTGCCATCCAGCCAATGGCATAGCCGACGATTCCGAGCAGGACGGCATCGATGAACCACGCACCTACGCGCGGCCAAAATCTTGAGAAATATTTAAGTTTGTCAGTTGTCATCCCCACCCCCATGTTTTGATGAGTGTACGTCAAACACATTCTTTTGCAACCGAGCCGCTAAGCAGAAGCAAGTGAGCTAATGTTCCACCTCCTTGCCATGGCCGCTAAGCCCTTTGAGGGAGGTCAAGTCGCCTGTGCGCCCATTTCGGACATAGGGCTGTCGATTGTGTGGTGAACCCGTAAGCGGACATCTAGCGAAGTTTCGATCCGCACTCGTCTACTAAACCCGGTCCGTATCAATAAAACCGACATACCCAGCAACGGGGGAAATCGCTCGTTCGGTGGCTTATCGAACTTCAAAAAGTACCGTTCTGTTGTCGCGCTTTGCGAACGGGGGTGAAAGCCCACCAATTGAGCGCCTCTCCAGTCTTGGCTTGGTGGATTGCTGCGGCAAACACGTCCCAAACACATGGATCGTGAGCTACCCCTGTTTCCGATTGGAGCCTGCTGTAAAGTTCGTCTGGGTTGCATTCAGCGAGTTGGGAAACGGTTTCGATCCTTAGGACAGCAAAATCTTTCCGCGCAGCCGGTCCCACATTCCTGAGCTTTTTTAGGTCATCCGCAATTTGCATATTCGCCTCCCCCCTTTGCCCAAAACCCAACTATACAAATCGACTGAAGGCAACTCGCTTCGACTGCATGGCTTCAAAAACCTGAGTTCGCTCGCGGCTGTTGCCCTCCGGAAGGCGCCCGAAGCGGACTCTAGTAGCCCGGCTTACTCCTCGTCCAAGTAGGACGCGCCCACTACAGACTATTAAAAATGTCCCAATTTTTGTCGCTACGGGGCAAGTTGAATACTTTTCTCACAATTCTATCCAAGCCCCAAAGCAAGGCGAATATAGGCAGTCCAGCCACAGCGAACCCCACGAAAACGATTGTGCCTGTGAAACATGATAAAAGGTCATGTGGCACACCGTTCCGTATGAGGTTGGCTCCGTCTGTGTAAAGGCCGCAGACCAACCCAGTGGAAATTATAATGACAGCTGAGCCCAACCATTTCGCCAGCGGCGCGCGATTGTCGAAACTACCTCCAGACTTTGCCACCTGCTGCGTAATCACGGCGCCGATGCATATAATGATCGGGATTGGAGCAATGATCAGTGTGTCGAGAATGTGTGACGCGTCCATGCCGTCACGATAGCACATTGCCGTCGGCGAGGCAGTCAAAATAGGTATGCCCAGTTGCCGCAAACCCTTTTGCTCAGTTGGCAAATTATAACGTCACTCCGAGGTGGCGCGTAGCGTAGCATCGCTTCGCCTACGCGCCCAAGGCGGAAGTTTGGCCCTGATGTCCAACCCTCGCCTGAAACCGGACATTACGAATGTCTGTGCTATACTGAGGTTATGCAGAAGCGAGTTGCGGTGGGAGGGCTGGCGGAGGTCGTGTCCCACAGCGTGGTGTAATTGGTTGAGAGCGTAGCGCTAGGCTCGCTGCCCGTCCAAAGGGCAAAGCGAGCCTCAGCGAAGCGGGGTTGGCCATCAGTGATTTTCGGATATGGTTTGGGTTCCTACACTCATTCCAGAGACGAAAGACCACCGATGACCAACGATATGATGGCCCTGAAAGGGCTTGTTGAAAAGACCTCCGACAGCGATTTGTTGCGCGACATGATCAGCTTTACGGCTGAACGCTTGATGGCGCTGGA
>NZ_AQWM01000017.1 GCF_000376105.1 Asticcacaulis benevestitus DSM 16100 = ATCC BAA-896 | reverse complement strand
GCCTTGATATCCGGATGGTCGAGAATGGCGTCAACCATCTCCTTGTCGCCCTGAACAACATTAAGTACGCCGGCAGGCAGGCCGGCTTCGATCAAAAGCTCNGCCAGACGNAGCGGCACTGACGGATCGCGCTCAGACGGCTTGAGGATNAAGGCGTTNCCNCAGGCCAGGGCGGGTGCGAACATCCACATCGGGATCATGGCCGGGAAGTTGAACGGCGTGATGCCGGCCACGACGCCCAGCGCCTGACGCATCGAAAAGACATCGATGCCCGGCCCTGCGCCCTGGGTATGTTCACCTTTTAGGAGGTGCGGGATACCGCAGGCGAACTCGACCACTTCAAGCCCGCGCTGGATATCGCCTTTCGAGTCGGAAATAACCTTGCCGTGCTCACTTGAGAGCATGTGCGCCAGTTCATCCATGTGGACCTCAAGCAGGCGCTTGAACTCGAACATGACGCGTGCCCTACGTTGCGGATTGGTCGCTGCCCATGCCTTTTGCGCGGTCACCGCACTTTCAACCGCGACCTTGAGATCATCCGGCGTGCCCAGCACCACGCGTGCCTGTACCGCGCCGGTATTGGGATCGAAGACATCGCCGAAGCGTTGCGATGGACTGACGGCGGTGGCGCCGTCGATGAAGTGCGAGAAGTTGCGCATAGGGAACCTTTTATTGCCCCAAAGGGGCGTTGGAAATCAAACGGCTCGGTCGATGTTAAACGCGAAGCGCCGCCACTACGATGATCTCGACCTTGTAGTCGGGCGTCACGAGCTTGACCTCGCCGGTGGCGCGCGCCGGCGGATTCTTTGGATCAATCCACTTTTCCCAGATCGCGTTGACTTCACCGAACTCCGAGATGTCGGCGAGCCACAGAGTGGCGGACAGGATGTGGGACTTATCGCTTCCGGCTTCGGCCAACAGGGCGTCGATCTGGTCCAGAATATCGGTCGTTTGTGCGGCAACAGAGGTGCCCGGTTTACCAACCTGGCCGGCCAGGTAGACGAGGCCTGCGTGTATAACGGCCTGGCTCATTCTCGGGCCAGGATGAAGGCGGGTGATGGTCATGTGTATCTTCCTTGAAGTCGTGTCTAAAGTGCATTGATGTCGGATCGGAACGTCGTGCGTTCAGGCATACCGGGCTATCGCCAGGTCGTCGGATCTGATTTCCGGCTTCTGCCCGGAAATCATGTCGGCCAGCAGCTTTGCCGAGCCACACGACATGGTCCAGCCCAGCGTGCCGTGGCCGGTATTGAGATAGAGATTAGCATATCGGGTGGGTCCGATGATCGGCGTTCCATCGGGTGTCATGGGCCTGAGCCCGGTCCAGAATTTTGCCTGGGTCTGGTCGCCGGCGCCCCCGAACAAGTCTTCGACGGACCGCGTCAAAGTCGCCTGACGAACCGGCGGCAGATCCGTGTTGAAGCGCGCGATTTCGGCCATGCCGCCGGCGCGTATCCGGTCGCCCAGTCGGGTGATCGCCACCTTGTAGGTCTCATCCATCACCGTCGAGACCGGTGCCTTGGTAGCGTCGACGATCGGAACCGTGATTGAATAGCCCTTTACCGGGTAGACAGGGACCTTTAACGCGAGCGGGCGCAGGAGCTCCGGTGTATAGCTGCCCATGGCGCCTACGAACAGATCGGCTTCCAAGTCGCCCTTGTCGGTCGCCACAGCTCGGACGCGCCCGCTGTCATGGATCAGGCGCCGGATCCGCGTATTGAAGAGGAACTTGACGCCCAGCATGGCTGCCCGTTCCGCCAGAAGGGTTGTAAACTTGTAGCAGTCGCCGGTTTCATCGTTCGGCAGGCGCAGCCCCCCGACGAGCCGAGATTCGGCTGCGGCCAAACCCGGCTCCGCCGCGACACAGCCTTTGGCGTCCAGGACTTCGAACGGTACGCCGCCCTGGCGCAAGACGTCTATGTCCTTACCAATCGCGTCTAGCTGCTTTTGTGAGCGGAAAACCTCGAGTGTGCCCAGCATGCGATGATCATAGGCAATGCCGGTATCCTTGCGTAGATCGATGAGGCAATCTCGACTATATTCGGCAAGACGCACCATACGTCCCTTATTGGTGGCGTAACGCGATGCGGTGCAGTTTCCCAGCATCTGCCCCATCCAGATGAGGGTGTCCGGGTCCAGCGTCGGGCGGATGACCAGGGGCGCGTCCTTCATAAACAACCACTTCAGCGCCTTTTGCGGTATGCCAGGCGCCGCCCAAGGCGACGAATAGCCGGGCGATATTTCGCCGGCATTGGCAAAGCTGGTCTCCAATGCGGCTGCCGGCTGACGGTCAAGGACCGTCACCTCGTGCCCCGCCTTGGCGAGGTAATAGGCTGACGTCACGCCAATGACCCCAGCACCCAGAATAATAATCTTCAAAGTCTCAGTTCCTCTTCTGACTGACTGTTGGCGGACGGCGGTGGGGACACGGCTTCGATAAGGACCCGCCGGAATCGGCGCCCCAACCGCGTGAGGATTTCGTACGAGATCGTGCCGGCGGCCTCGGCCACCGCATCAATCGGGCTGTTGTGCCCAATAAGTTCGACCTGCGTTCCCAACCCGACCGTGCCGGGATCAAGATGAGAGATGTCGATGGTCATGGTGTCCATGGAGACCCGCCCCACGATCGGCAACCGGATAGCACCCAACCAGGCCGCGCCGAAATCACCAAGGGATCGCGGCAGACCGTCGGCATAGCCGGCTGCTATGGTCGCCAGCACCATGGGTCTGTCTGCCTGAAAGGCGCCGCCATATCCGACCTTTGCGCCTGTTGAGACGCGCCGGGTTTGCACGACAGGGACAGTCAAGCTAACAACCGGCGTCATCGGATTAGGGCCGCCGGAAGTGGGGGCGCCGCCATAGAGCGCGATCCCGGACCTGACCATGGCGCCGCGAAAGTCTGCGCCCAGGAAGATGCCGCCCGAATTGGCAAAGCAGCCGGGTGTCTCTGGAAATAAGGCGCACGCGTCGCGGAATGTCGCCAGTTGATGAAGGTTCTGTTCGCTGTCGCGTTCATCGGCGCAGGCCAAGTGGCTTATTAACCATTTGAGGTCCAGCATGTCACGCAACGGCTTGTTATGGGCAATGGCCGAGGCCTCGGCTAAAGAGAGGCCCAGCCGGGACATGCCGGAATCAACCTGCAATACGGCCGGCAGCATCCCACCCTGCGATCTCGCCAGGCGCGCCCAGTTCTCGACCTGCTCGACGCCGTTCAGTACCGGAATGACCCCCAAATCCGCGCATTGCCCCTCCTCACCCGGCATTAGGCCGTTGAGGACGTATACTCTGGCAGCCGACGGGAGGTGCGGTACGATCGCGACCGCCTCGTTAAGATGCGCCACGAAAAAGTCCTGGCAGCCAATCGCGCATAGAGCCTTTGAGACTGCAACGGCCCCAAGGCCATAAGCATCGGCTTTCACCACTGCGGCGACCGGCGCGGGAGCGGCAATTGAACAAAGAAACCGGTAATTCGTCTGGATGGCAGCCAGATCGATCACAAGCCGCCCGGAAACGGGCTCCGTACGCATATTCATTTCAAACATCGCACACCAATATCAACGTAGGTGTTGATTTTAGCGCAAGGATCGTCGAATGTTTGACCTGGTTGCGCCCGATTCATCCATCTGGCGGCAAAGCTTGCAATTTTCGACAGCGATTTGGAATAAACGTGCGCCACCTGGATTCTATCGACCGTAAAATCCTTCAACGACTCAAGATCGATGCACGCATGAGCAATGCAAAGATCGCGTCAGAAGTCGGATTGTCCGCATCCGCTTGCCTGCGGCGTATCCAAATGCTGGAGCAACAGGATGTTATCCGGGGGTATACGATCTTGCTCGGACAGGAGTCCGGCAACCAGAGCATGGCCGTCATCATCAACATCTCACTCGAAAAGCAGACCGAGACCCAGTTCCAGAAATTCGAGGCCGCGGTGCGTCGCCACCCTGAGATCCAGGAGTGCTTTCTCATGACGGGTGAGTCGGATTACATGTTGCGGGTGAACGCCGAAAGCGGCCCAGATTTCGAGCGCATTCACAACGACGTCCTGTCTAAGCTGCCAGGCGTGCAACGTATTCATTCGAGCTTCTCGATCAGGAATGTGCTTACCAGCCGCAGTCGTGCCACATCGGCCGGATGACGTCGCCCCTCTACCTCATAGGCGTTTTAGAAATGCGCTAATACGCTGGATAACCTCGGATTGTGAATCCCGGTGCAAGATATGACCGCCGCCGCTGATGATAAACATTTCGCTACCAGCCCCTGCCCTGTCGCGAATCCGCTGCGGATGCGCCAGCGAACCATATTCGTCTTGATCACCGTGCAAGACAAGAATTGGACAAGGCAGTGCCGCCAGTTGAGTATCGAGGCTCCAGTTAGCAAACGGAGCCGACATCCAGGTGTCCGTGGAGGCTTTCAATAACCATTCTGACTTTAGCCCGTGATAGCGGGCCAGTCGGTCGAATTGCTGCGGGTTCGCGAAGGTCGTTTTCGCCGTACGTAGGCCCGCCAGGCGGTTCTCGTCCATAAAGGCGAGACTGCCAAGCGTAATGACCACCTCGGTGTTTTGATCCGCCGCCGTGGCGGCCATGGCACCGCCCACGCTGTGACCGATCCCAGGGCGTCATGAAACAGGACGATTGTCGGACCGTTGGCAGCCGCGTTCACAGGGCGCACCACTTTTGTCCAGCAGCCGAATCCGGCGATTGTCATCAGGGTTTCTGTGATGTCGATCCCGTTCAAAGACATTTGCGACGACTCCCTTAGGCCGTTTAAGAAGCGCACAGATGACCTCTGATGCTTAGTGCCTTCTCTAGGATGGCGACGCCCTCTTCCATCACTTCCTCCGAAGCCGTAAGTGGCGCCAGCCCCGGATAGGTATCCACTGTCGTTGTGCGTATGTCTGGCCCGAAACCATTGCGCCGAAGGCCGCAACGACGACTGCGGTCGTCGTCAAATACATATTCGGCATTCTCATCACCCTGTGCTTCTACGACGCACCCGAAGGCGACGTCCTTATTTGCAGTCACTATTCGCTTGTTTGCCCGCTCCCTACTAGGCCATGCCATCCCAGACGAAAGGAAACGGCCCGCCGCAGGTTAGACGCTTCACAGTCGCTAGGGTTTTCCGACAAAGCCGGCTGGATGGACACTTCTTACTTGGGGGTCACGCGCTAGGGAGCACGCCTGACAGTCCATCCAGCCTAGTTTTCCGTAGGGAGGCCCGGAGCTAGAAGTCCTTCCGCAACGTGATGCCGATCTCGCGACGGTTCGTTACGGTGCCAATGCTCAGGCCGGACGGGACGCCATAGACGGTCCACGGACCACCATCGGTGTCCTGCACGACTTCATCGAAGAGGTTCTTGGCCCAGAGACTGATTTCCCATGATTCATCGGGCCCCTTGATGCCGAGATAGGCGTTAACCTGCATAAAGCCAGGCATATAGTTGGCAGTTTGCGGGAAATAGGCCTTGTTGCGGTAGATCGCATTGGCGCGAATATAGGAGTCTAGACCGGCGATCTCGAAGTTATAGGCCGTATTCGCGCTGATGCTGGTCGAAGGCAACTGGCCCAGCGCCTGGCTGGACACGCACTGGCTGATATAGCTATTTTTCTGAACCATCGGCGTGCCGGTCACGTCTGGCGTTCCGTCGCCATTGTAGTCGTTACAAGGCAGCAACGCATTGACGAAATGGGCGTCAGTGTAGGTGTAGTTGATACCGGCATTCCAAGACGGCGTGATTGCATAGCGCAGCTCAGCTTCTACACCGCGGCTAACAGCATTGCCGTTCGCGTACATGGTGCCAAAGCAGATCGGGCCGGTCGGCGTGCCATCATTCGTCGCGTACGCCATCCCGGTCTCATTCGGCACACCGGTACATGCGACGTTGAACATCGAAGCGATATAGCCGTCATACTTCTGATCGAAAAGCGTCAGGTTGGCTGTCAGACGACGATTGAACCATTGAGACTTCAAGCCAATTTCAGTCGACTGAGAGTGTTCTGAATCGAAGTTAGCGGTACTTTGCGGTACCGGATTAGTGGCCGTATTGGCGCCACCAGAGCCAGGTCGGAAGGATGTGCCGTAGGACACATAAGCCATGACATCGCGGCTGAACTCATGTGAGTAGCTGGCGTTTCCGGTGATGGCTTGGTAGGTGGTATTGGGGCCGCCCCCGAAAAGGTCGATATTGGAGTGCGAATAGCGAAGGCCGAGCGACAGCTTGTCCTTGGCGCTAAGATTGAATCGCTGGTTGGTGAAGACGCCGTAGTCCTTGCTTTCCCCTGCTGATGGGAAGCTCGTAAAGAAGGGAATGAAGGCAAAATCACTCGTGAACTTGACGGAGCTGGAGAAGACGCCGTAGGTGAAGTTATAGAATTCCCCGGCCGTTGATTCAAACCGTAGCTCGTTCGTAAAGGTCTTCGTGTGGTCGGCGGCGAGGAGCCAGGTCGGTATTTGATTGGCCTGGCCGATTCCGGCGAAATCGAAATCCTGCCCGCCAGAGCTGTTGACATCATTATAGCCACCCAAATAGTTGATCTGATAGTCACCCAAATCGTATTTGGCGCTCAAGGTTGTTAGGTTACCGCGATACTTGACCGGGCTTGGACCGGTGTTCAAAGAGACACGATCTTCCAGCGAATAGGTTTTGCCGCAACCGACCGAGCCGACGATGACAGCTCCGCCGGAATCACCTGCACAAGGGGCCGTGCCCTGAATCGAGCGGTAGAAATCGCGATCTTCACGAATATATTGATGCATCAAGTTGAGTTCGAGGTGTTCGATCGGCCGCCAGGTCAGGGTGCCACGAGCACCAACGGTTTCGTGGTAGGACCCCTTGCCGTTGCCGATGCTCTTGATCTCGTTGTCGTCATTGTAGTCGTACAAACCTGCGACCCGGAACGCAAGCTTGTCCGTAATCGGACCGCCATAAGCGGCCTGGACATTCTTGCCGTTGTGGTCGGTGAGAGAGCCTTCGATAAAACCGCTGCTGCTGGTAAAGCTGCCGCGCTGAGTGGCGACCGTTATGGCGCCCGACGGAGACGGACGGCCGCGAAGTGTACCTTGCGGGCCACGCAGAACTTCGATTTGCCCGACATCGAACAAGGCGTTGAACGCGTCGGTCGTGCTGATCGGCACTTCGTTCAGATAGACTTCGACCGTGCTGGTCGCGCCACCGGTGCCGCCATTGTTCGGCATCTTGATACCGCGCATAGAAATCGACTGTTCGCTACCACTGGTCCTTGTCAGCGAAAGGCCGGCAACTGCGGTCGAGACTTCCTGGAAGGAACGGATCTGCATGTCCTGTAGCGCTTGCCCGCTGACAACATTCACCGTCTGCGCCACTTTTTGAACCGGTTCGCGGCGCTTGTTCGCCGTGACGACAACGACCGTGGAGTCGTCCGCAGGCGCGGCGGCAGGCGCTACCGGCGCGGCTTCCTGAGCGAAACTCGCTCCCGCCAAGGCAAAAACACTCACCCCGACCATGAGGGCAATCGCCTTGTGAGGCAACATTGACGTATATGATTTTAGCATGTCATTTTCCTTTAACCCTGCGCCTCGAATTGACATGAGGCTATCCATTTTCTTGGTAGTGCGCCGGTCGTGCCGCTCTCGGCTTACCCTGCACAGCCACCCTTCCCTTATTCTTGCGATAGGCGGAGTTGCTCAGCGCTATCTCACATCGGAAGAAAAGAGATAGTTTGACATAACCGTCAAATTCAAAATCGTGGCCAGGGCGGACTGTTATCACTTATAACTACTATGTACCATATTTAACGCACTATGTTTCACATATTGGGAAAATTTCCGCCGCCCCACGTTTTGCCCACCACTACGGAATTTGGCTGGCGACGGTCACCGGCCCCAGCAAGCCTGCAGGCCTGAGCGGTGCGTCGGCTGTATAGGTCGCAGCGGCCGTAAAGGTGTTCTTTTGCGCGCCGGGCTAGGCATCACCGATTAGGCGGTTGCCCCAAAGACAAGGTCGCGCTCGCCCCGGCGAGACGAAAGCCGTTACCCTCACGGCTGATCAGCGTTTGCTGGCTCACTTCGACGTTGCGGCTAACGCCTGGGTCGTCGTCTCCGGAACCTACAGCGTTGCCGTTGCAGACAATGCTTCCGACCCGGGCGTCACGGGCCAGACCACGGTCAAGGCACGCAAACTAAAACCGTAAGTGACATCGGGGAGCGGCAGAGGGTCCGCTCCCCGATGTTTGCGTGACAACAGAGTTGACAAACTTCGCGCAAGCCTATTTGATTATAATCAATAACTATAATGGATTGGAACGATCGGCTCGCCGGCATCTGGGATACATGGAGAACGCTATGGAGTTTCCGAAGCGCCTGGCCTTGATTGGTCTTGCCTTGTTCGGCCTGACGGGTGCCGCCAAGGCCGAACCCACACTGGCTTTCGTGTTCGAAGAAACAGTTACCTCGGCGGCCGATATCACCCCTGGGACGACAGCTCTCGGCGAACGTAATATCATGCCTATAACGGGTGGAACCTTCGAGCCCCCCTGCCAGCGGCCCGGCCGTCAGGATTCGCTTTTGCAAAGTCAACTAGGCTGCTCCCATGAAACGCTTCGTCCTGCCCGTGTTCGTTCTCAGCTTTCTCTTCGTTTGCTCCAGCGTGTTCAGTGCACCGGCAAGGACGTTCACGCCCTCGGCAGTTGCCTGTACGGCGATGAGCAAAGCCAATAAAGTTTTGGGCGATCCGACTGCCACAATCGAGACGGCCACCTGGCATGGCCAGCCAGAAATCCTCCAGAAACAGGTGGCGCCGGGGTTATCTGCCCCAATATCCGTTACCCAACACTGCGAGATCATTGGGCGTCTGGAGCAACGCAAAGGTCTGAACGGCCAAACCTATGCGGTTCGCTACCATTTGCGTTTGCCGACCCAATGGAACGGCAAATTCTTCTTCCAAGGTGGAGGCGGCAGTAATGGTGAATTGGGCGATGCCATGGGACGCGTCGGTTCCGATGGATCTAACGCCCTGGGATTGGGGTACGCCGTCGTAAGCCAGGATTCCGGCCACGACAATGCCATCAATTCCGACCCGGCATTTAACGGCGCGGTCGCCTTCGGTTTCGACCCCCGTGCACGCAGAAATTACGGTCATACCTCGCTGAAGCTCGTAGCCGACACCGCCAAGACCTTGATTGCCGGGTATTATGGACGAAAGCCGCAATACAGCTATTTTGTCGGATGCTCGAAGGGTGGTCAGGAAGGCATAACTTTTGCACTGTTCTATCCCGATGAATTCGATGGCATCGTCGCAGCCGCACCCGGCTTCGCCCTGCCACGGGCTGCCGTGGCCGAGGCCTGGGACGTGCAGAACTTTGCCGCCCTCCTTCCGGCTTCAGAACATAGCGGTGATCTGAGCGGCCTCTATAAGACCTTCAGCGCAGCCGACTTCGACCTAGTAAGATCAGCCATCTTAGGAGCCTGCGACAAGGATGACGGCTTGGTCGACGGTATGGTCGGCGATATCTACAAGTGCACGGATGAAAAAGTCCTGCATCAGCTGAGCCAGGTGACTTGCAGTGGCGAAAAGACAGCTGCCTGCGTCACACCCTCTCAGGTGACCGCACTGACCCGTGTTTTGACCGGCGCCAAGTCCGGATCGGGCCGTTCACTCTACGCCAGTTGGTTCTGGCCGTCGGGAATCGCCGGCGATGCCTGGCGGATGTGGAAAATCGGGTCGGCCGACGGCCGGGTCCCGCCTCTGAATGTGGTTCTAGGCGGATCGTCTCTCGCCGCGGTCTTCACCACACCGCCGACGGCGCTTGCCGACACGGCGGCGATAGCCCAATACCAAATGCATTTTGATTTCGATCGCGATGCGCCTCGGATCTATTCGGTGTCCGCGCCTTTCCTGACTTCGGCCTGGCACGATGTGGGCTCGCGCTCGCCCGACCTCTCGGCATTCCGTGCACACGGCGGCCGACTGATCGTTCCGCACGGCGAATCCGATCCGGTCTTCTCGCTCAAGGACACGCTCGCCTGGTTTGATGAGGTCGATGCCGAAACGCATGGACGTGCCGCGACCTTCGTGCGCGTCTTTCCCGTTCCCGGCATGTGCCACTGTGGCGGCGGCCAGGCCACCGACAATTATGACGCGTTCGGCGCCCTCGTCGCCTGGGTTGAAAAGGGGGCCGCCCCTGCCAGCCTCTTCGGCACGGCTGGCCCAGGCTCGCCATGGCCCGGTCGGCAGCGGCCCATTTGCGCCTATCCCAAGGTCGCGCGCTACATCAGCGGAAACACAGAGGCTGCGTCCAGCTTCGAATGTCGCGCCTAGCACTTACGAACGGACCATAATCAAAAAGGAAAGAGGAGCGATATGCACGCAACGCGTTCACAAACACAAACAGCCACCAAGCTCGGTGGCTTTCGCCTGCTGTTGCTCATCGTAACCTGCGGCCTTATCATGCTGCTCGAAGGGTTTGACATCCAGGCCATGGGCATAGCGGCCCCGCTTTTAATGCCGCTGTTGAAACTCGACCCGGTTCAGGCCGGTGAAGTCTTTTCCGGCGGCCAGGTGGGCGTCGTCCTGGGCGCCCTCATGGGTGGCGCGATTAGCGATGCCTGGGGCCGTCGTAACACCCTGCTTTTGGCAGTGGTCATCTTTGGCCTGTTCAGCCTATCAACCGTATTTGTGTTTAATTTTGAGACCTTGCTGGCGGCCCGCGCCCTGACAGGTTTGGGTCTGGGAATGGCGATGCCGAATGTCATTGGCCTGGCGATCGACTCCGCACCCGCACAACATCGCGTCAAGGCGGTTACCGCGATCATGGCAGGCATGCCGCTTGGCGGCGCAGCCGTATCCGCATTCGCGGCCGCCTACATGAAACAACTTGGCTGGCACTCCTTATTTTACCTGGGCGGTATCATTCCGCTCGCCCTCATCGTCTTGATCATCACCTTGCCCAACACAAAGGGGATCAAGGCATCCGGATCGACGGGCAAGGGTATCGACGCCCTCTTTGGTGGTGGCCGGGGCGTAAGCACCTTGCTCCTCTGGATCGTCTTTTTCCTGACCTCCAGCGTCCTATACATGATGCTGAACTGGCTCCCCTCCCTAATGACCTCGCGCGGCTTCGATATCTCGATGGCGCAACTTTCGTCACTGGTCTTCAATCTGGTCAGCGTTGTAGGCAGTCTGCTGATGGGCGTAATCGTTGACCGGTTCGGTTACAAGTGGGCCATGCCGCTTGCCTATGTCGGCTTCTTGGCAGGTATCTGCGGGATGGCCTTCACACAGACGTTCGAGCCGCTGCTCATCAGCGCCGGCCTCACAGGGTTCTTCCTCCTGGGCGCCCAATATTCACTGGGCGGCGTTTCGCCGATGTATTACCCGCCTTCCGCCCGCGGGCTCGGCACCGGAGTCGCGATCGCATTTGGGCGAATCGGCTCAATTACGGGTCCGCTGATGGCGGGCTATGTCCTGAAAACGGGTCTGGGACCTTTCCACGGGCCCGCCGGCGTTGCCATGGCTATGATACCGCTGGTCATCATCGCCGGCCTCGCCGTCTGGTTGCTAACGGGAACGGCCAAGATCTTCGCTGAGTAGGGGGTCAGCGCCAGCCAGGATCACCTAATCGCCTAGCCGGGAGAGCTGCGTCAAACCCAGCAAGAAATTGTCGATGTCTACGCCCTTGAGCGCCAGGTGGAGACGGCTTTTGTGGGTTTCCTGCCCGGCCTTAGCACTGATAAGTATGTCAACCCCCGCAGGCGTCAGTTGAAGCTGGTTGGCGCGCCGATCCTTGGCATCTACGACCCGCTCGACCAATCCACGCTTCGACAGGGAATCGACCAGAGCGACAATATTTGGCCGTGCAATTTTGAGCTTGTCCCCGATGACATGCTGCCGGACGCCTGGATGCGCTTCGATTAGAAGCAGCGCGGACAAATCGACCGGGCGCAAGTCTAACGCCTTCAAGGCCTCGATGATATCGCCGAACACCGCCAACTGCGCCAAACGAAGCTTGAATCCGATCTGTTCATCGAGTTGGGGGGTCTGAAGGGATTTGGATTTCGGCACGGTAATCTCTCTGGTCATCAAGGAGGACGTAGGTTTACCAGAAATACGAAGAGAGCATACAAAAATGATGACACCCCTTAATTGGTATGCAACATACCTATTATAGATGGAAACTTTCTTTAACAGACCTAGGCAGGGTGGGGAGTATCAGATGCTTGACCGCGTTCGTGCAAGTTTTCGTGCCCTGGTTATAAATTCGCAGTTTGTTGGCGCTTCGGACGAAGGCACGACAACGCACGACAACCCTTTTTCCGGCGATGTGGCGATAATTGCCGCCGCGCCATTTCGAAGTCGCACTAGAACAGGCCTCATCCCGGCTCGGCACCGTTTCAACGACATGCTTGTCGCGGCCTGGCCGTAGCGAAAACAACAATCCAAAATACGCTCGCAATCATTTCATCCTCCTGAAAGGTTCCCGATGCCTGCCGACCTCTCGCCCTCCCCCTCCGTCGTCGCGACTGCCCCGCCGACTGACCGCCTCCTGCGCCCGCGGTCAGTCGCCATTGTTGGCGCCTCTGACAAACCCAGGGCCTTAGGGACATCGGTCCTTGCCAACCTCGACCGTAACGGGTTCAGGGGTGACATCTACCTGATCAACCCAAAGCGCGAAACGATCGGCGACCGGCCCTGTTTGTCGGACATCTCTGCTTTACCGGAAGATGTTGACGTCGCGGTTCTGGCCATCCCCAAGTCGGCCGTCCTGGATGCTGTTCGTGCCCTAGCGGCACGCAAATGCGGTGCCGTCATAATCTTCTCGGCAGGGTTCGCCGAAGGCGGCGAAGAGGGGATAGCCGCGCAACTCGAAATCGGCCGCATTGCGTCCGAAGCGGGCATGATCATCGAAGGGCCAAACTGTCTGGGCATTGTCAACTATATTGACGGCATCCCCCTTACCTTTGTTGAAACACAGGCGGAGCCGCTGGGTGCCCTGCCCGGCATTGGGATCGTTTCGCAAAGCGGCGCGATGGCATGTGTCCTGGGCGTCACCCTATCCAGCCGGGCGTTAGGTTTGTCCTATTCCATCTCGACGGGGAACGAGGCCGCCAGCGGCGTCGAGGACTACGTTGAATACCTGGTCGATGACCCTAACACGCGCGTTATCGCGATGATTGTCGAACAGTTTCGCAAACCGAAGAGCTTCTTAGACGCAGCTGCCCGAGCACGTGAGGCCGGCAAGACGATTGTCCTGCTCCATCCGGGAAAGAGCCAGGCCGCTCGCGCATCCGCAGTTACTCACACCGGGGCTATGGCGGGCGACTATGTCGTCATGCGGGCAAAGGTCGAGCGCGCGGGCGTCGTTTTTGCGGAAACCCTCGAAGAACTCGCAGATATCGCCGAGATCGCGGCGCGCTGTGCCGTGCTGCCGGCTGGAGGGACCGCGGTCTTGGGCGAATCCGGTGCCTTCAAAGCCTTGACTCTCGATCTGTGTGAAAGCCTCGAAGTCGTCTTGCCCGTCATATCTGACATCGACTCTCCGGTCCTTCGAGCCGCACTGCCGGACTTCGTAGGCGTAAGCAATCCACTCGATATTACCGCTCAGGGTCTGGTCGAGCCAGACCTCTATACCCGCACGCTGAAAGCCCTGCTCGAAGATGATCGTTTTGGCGTTGTCGTCATGGGGATCATTCAGACGGACTCTGTGACAGTGGGCATAAAATTACCTCCCATTCTGAAGGCCCTCAATGACCATAAACCCCTAAAGCCCGTCATTTTCGCCGGACTAGACGAAGGCGCCAATGTACCGGACTGCAAAATCGCGGAGCTACGCAGGCATGGCGTACCATGCTTTCCATCATCGGAACGCGCGTTCCGGGCCATCAAACGCCTGACACAATTGGCCGACCGCGATCTCGGCGTCAGAGACGTGCAAAAAAGCCCCATTCCCCTGCCGGCCAACGCTGAGGTTATCCCAGAATATCAGGCCAAGGCCCTGCTGGCGCCGGCCGGCATTCCCTTCCCTCCCAGTCGCTTCGTCACGTCGCTGGAAGAGGCTCAATCCGCAGCGGTGACCATGGGCTATCCTGTCGTCATCAAGGCGCAATCGGCCGCCTTAAGCCACAAAAGCGACGCCGGCGGCGTGATCGTCGGTCTAAGAGATCCAGCCAGCCTCTCCGTCGCCTGGGAAACCCTATATGCCAACGTGGCAGCCTATGATCCGAATCTCCGATTGGAGGGAGTCCTTGTCGAAAAAATGGGCCTAGGCGGCACGGAACTGATTGTCGGGGCCAAGACCGACCCGGATTGGGGCCCGGTTATCCTCTTCGGCTTCGGCGGTATAACCGCCGAAATTCTTCAGGATGTACGTGTGGTCACACCCGACCTGACCATCCCTGCCATTGTCCGCGAACTGAACAGCCTAAAGCAAGCCGCTCTGCTGCACGGCTTCCGGGGGACACCGGCGTTGGATCTGAACGCCGTGGCCGAACTCATCGCCCGAGTTGGCAATGTGCTGATCTCGACGCCCGATATTGCGGAGCTCGATCTCAATCCCGTCGTGGTCTATCCAAAAGGTGCCGGTGTCGTCGCCCTCGATGCATTGATCCTCACCGCACAACCGAACTGATCACATGGGGCAATCGGGTTGCCCGACGGCCCGGGAAATGCGTTTCAAAAACTTGGACAAAAATAACAATCACGGCTGGGCGGGGCACGGTTCTGGAATGCCCGGCGCTTGAACTGCCAAGAAGGCCAAAGGGCTTTACCTGATGACCGATAGTTCGTATCCATATGGACGGAATGGCGCTTGCGCAAAGGCTTTAGAAAGACCTGAACCGACATCAAAAGCGCAGCTAAAATAATGGTCAGTAAGGAAGGCCAATATAGTTCTCAGCAATGGATGTCTGGGCGGCTGCACTGTTGCGGATATAACTTAACTCTGCCTTCTGCATCTTGCGATCAAAGGCCGTCATCTGCGGGAAGCGATGCGTGAGCTGCGTCATCGACCAGGAAAAGCGCTCGGCCTTCCATATTCGGCTGAGCGCACGATCGGTATAACCCTTGAGGCCCGCCTCTTCGCCAAGCTTGTAATGGGCTATCAGGGCATCGGCCAGATAGCTGACATCGGATGCCGCCAGGTTCAGTCCCTTCGCACCTGTCGGCGGTACGATATGGGCAGCATCACCGGCGATGAACAGGCGGCCATGCTGCATCTTCTCGCAGACAAAAGACTTGAGCGGTGCGATGGACTTTTCCAGCGACGGACCGCGCGTTATACGATGATCGGTCGTGTCACCCAGGCGGACCTCCAGTTCGTCCCAGATGCGATCATCCGACCAGTTCTCGATCTTTTCCGTGACATCACACTGGATGTAGTAGCGGCTTCGTGTGCTGGAACGCTGGCTCGCCAGAGCGAAACCGCGCTCATGGTTCGAATAGATGAGTTCATGATCCATAGGCGGCACATCCGACAGAATGCCCAGCCAGCCAAACGGGTAGACCTTCTCGACCGCATATTTGGCCGCATCCGGCAGGGTGGCGCGGCAGACACCATGAGCGCCATCGCAGCCGGCGATGAAGTCGCAATCAAGGCGGTGCTGCGAGCCATCCTTAATGTAGGTGACATAAGGGGCCGAGCTTTCAAAATCGTGCAGCACGACGTCTTTCACCTCGAAGACGATCGGCGTGCCGCGTGCCACACACGCATCCATCAGATCGATCGTAATCTCGGTCTGGCCGTAGACCATAACATCCGTTTCGACGAGATCGTGCAAGGCGATACGCACCTTCTCACCATCGTCCATAAGCGCGAAACCTTCATGCAACAGGCCGAGGCGATCCATGCGTTCGGACACGCCGATCTTGCGCATGAGGTTAACCGTGCCAAACTCCAGCACGCCGGCGCGAATTCGTCCTTCTGTATAGGCGCGCGTCTGGCGCTCCAGAATTACGCAGGAAATGCCTTCGACGTGCAAAAGCTGCGACAGCATCAATCCGGCAACACCGCCGCCGACAATGACCACCTGGGTTTTCTTGTGAGTGTCCATGGTTTCCTCAATTTTCTATCCGGAAAACATGCCGTCAGTTGTGCTGGAAAGCTATGGAGGGATGTACTATAAACTTGGACAAACTTAATAATCAAGGCCTGAGCAAAATGCCTAAAGACCCCACACCGATTCCAAGGTTCTTTCTGTTTGGTGAGGCACCGAAGGAAGTGGATCATAATTTCCTTCATCTGGAAGAAATCAAGGATCGCTCGGCGCCCCTTCACGGCCAGATCCGCCCGCATATGCACGCGGACCTCAACCATATTTTTCTTATCACACAAGGGGCCGGACGCATCCTAGGCGATGATGCCGATCTTCATTTCGACGGGTCTCACATCCTGTTCGTACCCGCAGGCACGGTCCATGGCTTCGCTTTCAGCCACGACATACTGGGTTATGTTCTGACGATCGCCAGCGCTCACCTGGACGCGCTTTTACGGACACACATTAGCCTCGCCTTCCCGCCTGCACTTCAGGCCCTGGAGATATCAGACCGACCGACTTTGCATGGTCTGCGTCTATGGATTATGCGGCTGGGGCGGGAGCTTTTCTGGGAAGCGCCCGCTCATATGGCAGCGGTAGAGGCCAATCTGTTAGGCCTCATGGCCGATATCCACCGTCTGTCGCATCGCCAGATCCGAATGGTTGAAACACCGGTCGGTCCGCAGCAACGGCTCGTCGCCCGCTTTCGCGAACATATCGAAGCACGCTACAAGGAGCCCCTCGCGCTAAATACCTATCTGGCAGCCTTGCGGGTCAGCGAGACGCAACTACGTTACGCCTGTCAAAAGGTTGGACAAAATTCACCCAAGCAAATGATCCTCGATCGTCGTTTGATCGAGGCGAAGCGCCTTTTGCTCTACAGCGACCTGTCGATCAGTGCCTGCTGCCGGCAGATCGGGTTTGACGATCCGGCCTATTTTTCAAGGTTGTTCACCCGCCAGACAGGGGTGTCGCCGCGCGCCTACAGAGCCGGGCGGCGACAGATCGCTTAAGCCTGCAACTCTTTTTCCAGATCGTGCAGTACCTTATAGCACGGCAGCACCTGCGCCACGGAGCTGTTAGGCTCGCGGCCCTCCCGTATGGCGGCGAAGAACTCACGATCCTGCAACTCGATGCCGTTCATCGAGACATTGACATGACTTACGTCGATCGCTTCTTCCTTGCCGTTCACCAGATCGTCATAGCGGGCGATGAAGGTGCCGTTGTCGCAGATATAGCGAAAGAAGGTACCGAGCGGCCCGTCATTGTTAAAAGATAGGGACAGGGTGCAGATGGCGCCACTGGCCGCCTTGAGCTGGATCGACATATCCATGGCGATACCCAGTTCGGGATGGGTCGGGCCTTCGACGGCATTGGCCTTCACAATCGGCGAACCGGCCTGGTAAGCGAACAGATCGACCGTATGGGCAGCGTGGTGCCATAGCAGGTGATCGGTCCAGGAGCGCGGCTGGCCGAGGGCATTCATGTTCTTACGGCGGAAGAAATAGGTCTGGACGTCCATCTGCTGGATATTCAGTTCGCCGGCCGTGATCTTGTTGTGGACGTACTGGTGCGAGGGATTGAAGCGCCGTGTATGCCCGACCATGCAAACCAGGCCCGTTTCCTTTTGCAGGTTCATGACGGCCTCGGCCTCTTCCCACGAATCCGCTAAGGGAATCTCGACCTGGACGTGCTTGCCGGCCTTCATGCAGGCGATCGCCTGCTGGGCGTGCATCTGGGTGGGGGTACAGAGGATGACGGCATCGACCTCTTCCAGCTTCAGCGCCTCGTGAAGATCGGTGAAAACGTGCGGAATGCCGTATTTAGTAGCGACTTCCTGGGTGGGTTCGAACGTCCGACCGACCAAGGCGACAACTTCGATGCCGTCGATATTCTTGATACCGTCGAGATGCTTGATGCCGAAGGCGCCGGCGCCCGCGAGTGCGATTTTCATGAGTTATTCCCGTTTTTCAGAATGAGATGGCCGATGGCCGTATTGGAGGCCGGCACATGATAGTGCCGGTGGAGTTCCGTGACCTGATCGTCAAGCGCGCCGCGCATGATCAGCCACATCACCAGCTCGATGCCTTCGGAGCCTGCTTCGCGGATATAGTCCTCCGGCGGGATGCTGACGAGCCGCGCGACATTATCGACCATGTCCGACAGGAACGCCTTGTCCCATGGCTGGTTGATCAGGCCGGCGCGCGGTCCCTGGAGCTGGTGCGACATGCCACCCGTGCCCCAGATCTGTACGTTGAGGTCTTCGGAGAAGCTGTCGATGGCTTTACGGATGGCCTTGCCGAGGTTATAGCAGCGGCGTCCCGACGGCACCGGATACTGCACCACATTGACAGCGAAGGGTATGACCTTGCACGGCCACTTTTCCGGCTGGCCGAACATCAGCGACAAAGGCACGGTCAGGCCATGATCGACGTCCATCTTGTTGACGACGGTGAGGTCGAAATCCTGCTGGATGACCGAACTGGCGATATGCCAGGCGAGATCGGCATGGCCCTCGACTGCTGGCACCGGACGCGGGCCGAAGCCTTCATCGGCTACGGCGTAGTCTTCTGCTACACCGATGGCAAAGGTCGGGATGAAGTCAAGTGAAAAGGCGGTGGCATGGTCGTTGTAGACCAGAAACACCACGTCGGGTTTCTCTGATTCTTCCCATTTCCTGGAAAACTCGAAACCGTCGAACATCGGCTTCCAGTAATCCGCCTGGGTCTGGTCGGTGTCAATGGCGCGGCCGATAGCGGGAACGTGCGAGGTGGCGACACCGGCGGTTATGCGTGCCATTTAATTCTTCTCCCACTCGGATTTATAGCGGTTGCCATCCGGGGATCGCCCACCGGCCAGCATCATTTTCAGATACGCTTCCTCACTGACACCCGTCATGGTCGAGGCGGCGTACTGGAAGCTCAGGCCATCGGAGGAGAAAATTTTGGCGAGAAAATAGATATTGCCGCCAAGCGACAGCATCTTATTGTAATCACGATCGATCACGGCCTGCTTCTGATCTTCCGACATCTTCCATTCATCGAGATAGGCGCGGTTGTCGGCCTTGAAGCGCTCGCGGTTTTCCGGCTTCATCAACGACATACAGAACTGGTTGAGGTGATAACCCTTGCGCGCCATCCGCTCATCGAAGACGGTCGTGCCCGGCACATCGTCGTAAGGTCTAGGCTCGCTCACGCCGTTTCCTCCGGCCAGTAAAGGCGCATCGGATTGGCAACGAGCAGTTTTTGCTGCAACTCGGCCGTGGGCGCGATCTTCGGAATGAAATCGACCAAGTGGCCCTCATCCGGACTATGGGTTTTCAGGTTCGGGTGCGGCCAGTCGGTGCCCCACAGGACGCGATCGGGGAAGGCCTCGACGATGCGACGGCCGAACGGAATGACGTCGCTGTAGAAAGGCGGCGTTTCCTTCGACAGTCGCTCCGGGCAGGTCACCTTGCACCAGATATCGCCACGCGCCGCCATGAAATTGACGAAGCGGCTGAACTCAGGGCCATCGACCGTTTTCGTCACATCGGGTGTGCCCATATGGTCGACTACCAGAGGCGTCGGCAGGGACAGAAAGAAATCCTGCAGCTCTTCCAACTCCTCGGCGACGAAATAGATGACGATATGCCAGCCCAGCCGCGCGATTCGGGCGGCAATTTCGCGCAACTCGTCATGCGGTAGGCTGTCGACCAGACGCTTGACGAAGTTGAAACGCACGCCACGCACGCCGGCTTGATGAAGGCTTTGCAGGTCTGCATCGCTGATGTCGCGGCTCACGGTGGCGACGCCGCGCGCCGTGCCGTCCGAGTGCGCGATGGCGTCCAGCAGGGCACGATTATCGGCGCCGTGACAGGTTGCCTGAACAATCACCGAGCGCGAAAAGCCAAGGTGCTTGCGCAACCGCCACAGGTCGTCCTTCGAACCGTCGCACGGCGTATATTTGCGTCCCGGTGCATAGGGGAAGATATCGCCCGGTCCGAAGACGTGGCAGTGGGCATCAACCGCTCCTGGCGGCGGCGCAAAGGCCGGTTTGGCGGGGGATGGGTGCCAGACCCGCCACCCCATATCCATGATAAAATCGGCCATCAGAGTCCCCTCGCCTTCAGGGCCGCGTCGAGACGCGGATAGACCCGGCGGGCATTACCCTCAAACACGTTATATTTGTCCTCGGCCGAGATGGCTAAATTGTCGACATAGCGCTTGGTATCATCGAAATAGAAGCCGGTTTCAGGATCGATGCCGCGCACCGCGCCGACCATTTCCGAACCGAACAGGATGTTCTTGTTGTCGATGACCTTGAACAAAAGGTCGATGCCCGGCTGGTGGTAGACGCAGGTGTCGAAATAGACGTTCTTCATGACGTGATCGCGCAGCAGCGGTTTTTTCAGCATGTCCGCCAGGCCGCGATAACGCCCCCAGTGATAAGGCACCGCACCGCCGCCATGCGGGATGATCAGGCGCAATTCGGGGAAATCGCGGAACAGGTCGCCTTCGATGAACTGCATAAAGGCGGTCGTATCGGCGTTGATATAATAGGCGCCGGTGGCGTGGAAGGCCGGGTTGCACGACCCCGACACATGGACCATGGCCGGCACGTCCAGCTCGATCATTTTCTCGAAGAAGGGATACCAGTATCTGTCGGTCAGCGGCGGCGACGAGAAATGGCCGCCGGAAGGATCCGGGTTCAGATTGCAGCCCACAAAGCCCATATCGACGCAGCGCTGTAATTCATCGATCGAGCCTTGCAGGCCCACACCCGGCGATTGCGGCAACTGACATACCCCGATGAAGGTGTCCGGAAACAGGTCGATGACGCGCTTGATGATATTGTTGCTCTCGATCGTCCAGCGCTTCGAGACGCTTTCATCGCCGATATGCGGCCCCATGACGGAGGCGCGCGGCGAGAAGATGGTCATGTCGGCGCCGCGTTCCTTCAGCAGCTTGAGCTGGTTCTTTTCGATGGTCTCAATGATCTCGTCGTCCGACACCACCACACCTCCCGGTGCCGGCTTGAGCGCGTCCCTGAAGTGCGCCACCTGCATGTCGCGGAAATGGGTCAGCGGCGCCGGTGCGGTCGTGTAGTGACCATGGCAATCAATGATCAGCGGTATTTCCAGGCTCATTTCGTTTCCTCGCTTTTTAATTGGGCCCGCATGGCATCCAGCATGGGTTTCAAGCCTTCGGCTTTGAGCGCCGAGTCATAGTCCGGCGCCCAGGCCTGAAGATCGGCGATGGCATCGGACATCCACGGCGTGATACCGGCTTCGGCGACGGTTTTGGCGGCTTCACGCATCTCTTCCGACCGGCGCGCGCCATGTTCGAGCGTGCGCGAAATCATGTAGCGGGCATAGCCTTCCCAGTCCGGATGCGGAAACAGGTTGTTGAGCGAGGCCAGCACGGTATCCTCGACGCCGTAATGGCGCGCCGCGAGCAGCGATTCCGAAATCAGCGCTTCCAGCCCCTTGATCATGACGCTACGGCACAGCTTGGCGGCCGCCGTCTTGCCAAGCCTATCGGAATAGTAGATCGCATCCGTAAATCCCAGCCCCCCGATCAGCGAAGCGAACATCTCGGCATGAGGACCGCCAAGAAGGACGGGTGAGGCCAGGCGCTTCGGCTCAATCGGCGACATGACCGATGCCTCGACATAACGACCGGTTGCGGCCTCTATGACCCCGGCCGCCGCAATCTTGGCTTCCGGCGAGGCGGAATTGAGATCGAGAAACCAAGCGCCGGCTTCCAATCCGAGGACTACCGATTTGGCCGCCACCACAGTCTGGGCCGCCGTAACCGCCGAAATGATCAGGTCCGCCCCCTTGGCAGCTTCTGACGCGCTGCGACAACGCATAATATCAGCCTTCGCTGCGGCATGCGCGCAGACGGATCGATTGTCGAACAGCTTCAGGTCATAAACCTTCACCTTTAGGCTGTCATTGACCGAAAGTTCGGCGGCCAGCGCCTGCCCGACTTCGCCGAAACCAATCAGGGCGATGGTTGAAATACTCATTCCGGCCACACATGCGCCGGCACGAAGACCTCGCCCGTCATCAGTTTACGCGCCGTACGCAGCAGGGCTGACCGCTTGATCGAAAGCGCTTTCCCTTCGCCTTCGATATCCATGGAAACTGTGAAAAATCCTGTGGGATGCTCGATCTCAAGATCGGTCGCGCCCTGCGCGTCCAGCCCCAGCAGGTCATTGGCGACGGAGCCTTTTAGCACACAGGCCGTGGCCACCGACACCGCGCCGAACACGCCAATGGCCTCGTGTACCCGATGCGGAATGAAGGTGCGGGTCGAGACGGTGCCACCGTTTTGCGCAGGTGCAATCAGCGTTATCTTGGGCACCGACTTATCGGTGACATCGCCGAGGTTCATCAGGGCGCCCGCTTCGAGACGGATGGCCTCCACTCTCGCTTTCAGAACCGTATCAGCTTCCATGATCATTGGCGTTTCATAGCCAGTCTGGCCGAGATCGGCAGCCCTGACCACAATCACCGGCATGCCGTTGTCAATCAGGCTGACGGCCACGCCCTGAATTATATCCTGAGCGTTGCCGGACGGCAGCAGCGCGCCGCAGCTTGATCCCGCGACATCGAGGAAATCAGTAGGCACAGGCGCGGCCGTCCCCGGCACACCGTCGATGCGCGCCTCGCCTTCATATTCGACTTTACCGCCCGGTGTCTCAATATGCGCGACCGCCCGACTCCTGGTGTTGAGCATGTGGATGCGGACGCTCGTGACGTCGCCCGTCGCCACGACAAGTTTCTGCTCGATGGCAAAAGGGCCGACCGCCGCCAGCAGGTTACCGCAGTTCTGCTGGTCGGTAACAGCGGCCTTATTTGGAACAATTTGCAGGAACAGGTAATCGACATCGGCATCAGCGCGTTCCGATTTCGATACGATGGCGATTTTCGATGTCAGGGGATGCGCACCACCCATGCCGTCAATCTGACGGGCGTCAGGCGACCCCAGGGCTGCCAGCAGCACAGCATCTCGCGTGGCTATATCAGCTGGCAAGTCGTCCTTCAGGAAGTAAAGTCCCTTGGATGTACCACCGCGATAGACGCTGCAGGGAATCGCGCGGAGTTGCATTTTACAGGTCTTTCTGATCGATATAGACGAGGCCGCGCGCCTTAAGGGTTTCGCGCATCTCATAGATATCGAGGCCCAGTTCACCGTTTTGGAAACGAAGGCGCCGCGCTTCTTCCGATGCCGCGCGAGCTGTCGCCTTCGCGGCGATGTCTTCCGCCTTGTCACGCGGCACGACGCAGATACCGTCGTCATCGGCCACGATGACATCCCCCGGATGGACAAGTGAATCGGCGCAGACCACCGGCACATTGACGCTACCCAGCGTGTTGCGCACGCAACCGCGGGCATAAACTGCCTTCGACCAGACCGGAAATTCCATTTCGGTAAGCGTAGCGATATCGCGCACGCCGGCATTGATGATCAGGCCCTTGACGCCGCGAGCCTTGAGAGACGTCGCCAGCAAGTCGCCGAAATAGCCATCTTCATTGGGCGAAGTCGGGGTCACCACCAGTACATCGCCAGGCTGGCACTGCTCGACCGCCACGTGGATCATCCAGTTGTCGCCGGGCGCCACCTCGACCGTCACGGCCGGGCCGGCGATCATGGCCGGGCGGTAGATCGGCCGCATATAGGCGTTCATGAGGCCCACACGGCCTTGCGCCTCGTGGACGGTAGCAACGCCATGACCTTGCAGCGCCTCGCACACAGCGGCAGATGGACGTTTGATATTGGTAACGACGACAGGCATAAAGGTTTCCTCGTTTTCTTTACCTTCGCTTATTCCATAGATTTCAACAAAACGGTTCCTAGATACTGCGCCCAATGCTATCAGTTTTGGTTATAGGAGCCAATATGGATATCTTTCGTCTCCGCCGCCTTTGGGCAGTGCTCGCCGTCTATGAAACAGGCAGCGCGCTCAAGGCTGCAAGCTTCAGCCACATGTCGCAACCAGCCATCACCAGCGCTGTCGCCAGTTGCGAGGCCGATCTGGGCGCCGCCCTGTTCGAGCGCTCCTCGCGCGGCATGACCCCCACCCAGGCCGGCGCTGTCTGGTGTCCGCGTATCGCCGCCGCGGCGGACTATCTAAAAGAGGCGGAGGCGACATTGCAGCACGGCAAGAGCCATTCGCGGATGCCGCTCCAAAAATTGGTGACCGAAACCCAATTACGCGCGTTGTCCGCCGCGATCGAAACCGGCGGCTTCAGTCAGGCCGCCCGGCAGCTTGGCGTATCGCCACCCAGCATCCATCGCGCCGCGCGTGAACTGGAAACCTTGTGCGGCGTCCCTTTGTGGCGGCGCGAAGGCTCGCGTATAGAACCGACAACTGAGGCGCGCACTCTGGCGCGGTTCGGCGATCTCTGCTTCAGCGAAGTCACCCTGGCCCGGGAAGCCGTGCGCGAACTCCAGGGCATCATGGAAGGCACCCTGCGCATCGGCGCCCTGCCGCTGGCGCGTTCACAGTGGCTGCCGAAAGCCCTGGCCGCCACTCTTAAGGCTTTCCCTGATATTCGGGTGACAATACTGGATGGCCCCTATAACGAGCAAGTCACCGCGCTTCAACATGGCCGCATAGATTTCCTGCTGGGCGCCCTGCGCAAAATCTCGCCGGACACCCTGACACAGGAAAGTGTGTTCAGCGATCCAATGCTAATCCTGGTGCGCGCGGATCATCCACTGGCGTCCGGATTTGACAGCCAAGTCGACAAGTTAACGCCGACGCAACTGGGCAAGCTGTCATGGATATTGCCCCGTACCGGCACGCCAGGCCGAAGCAATTTCGAAGTCTTCATGGCCGCCAAGGGACTGCCTTCACCGCATCGCGTCATCGAGAGTTCGTCTCTCGTGGCGACACGCGAAATATTGCTGCGCAGCGACTACGCCGCCATCCTGTCAGCCCAGCAGGTGGAGACCGAAATTTCATCCGGCCTCCTGAAAGCCATGGGACCGCCTCTGACGGGATCTGCGCGTGAAATCGGCATCACCACCCGCTCTGGCTTCCTGCCGACCCGCCTGCATAACCTGTTCCTGGCGAATTTGCGAGAATCCGCGGTGCTTTAAGCTTCGTCGGCAACAGTGTTTGCCTACAGCCGATGCCCGAGATTTCGACGTCGATGATGTGACCTTCAAACGTTAACACAGGAGGCTCGCGCTTAGTCGCACCGACCCATCAAGTAAGCGCGGCTCACGCCACCCACCGCCTCGATGAAACCGCAGAAACCTGCGAATTGCTCAAGCCTGAGCTAGACGCCAATCTGTTAGATCGGCGAGAAGTGCCGGCTTTCGCACCGAGCAGAGCGGGTGTCGTCACGGGGGCTTGTCCTGTCCCAACTGAAAGCGTTGCCCCATCAAAAAAGCAATGACACTGCATAATAGATATGCTTTATATCTATAATATAAAATGCAGGGAGCTTCACAGATGCCAGATACCGCCCACCTCGATTTGATTGTCGATTCCGCTTCGCTCAAGGCCGAGGGTGGTCGCACCTTCCGACGGCTCAATCCGGTCACCGGAGACGTGGCCACGATCGCCGCTGCCGCCAGCGTAGGCGATGCGAAGGCTGCAGCCGATGCCGCGGCCGCAGCTTTCCCGGCCTGGTCCAGCATGGGGCCAAATGCGCGTCGCGCCGTGCTCCTGAAGGTGGCTGACGAACTGACGGCGATGGCGCCAGACTTCATCAAGGCCATGCAGGAAGAGACCGGCGCGACCCAGGCCTGGGCGGGTTTCAACTGTATGCTGGCCGCCAATATGATGCGTGAGGCCGCCTCGCTTACCACCCTGGTCGCGGGGGAAACAATCCCTTCCGACAAGCCGGGCTGTGTCGCTTTGGCCATCCGCCAGCCGGCCGGTGTCGTGCTCGGCATAGCGCCATGGAATGCGCCGGTCATCCTCGGCGTACGCGCCATCGCTACGCCGCTGGCCTGCGGCAATACGGTTGTGCTCAAGGCAGCCGAGGCCTGCCCTCGTGTCCACTGGCTGATAGCGGAAGCCTTCAACCGCGCCGGTGCGCCCAAGGGTATCATCAGTCTGGTCACCAATGCGACGGAAGATGCCGCCGATATCGTCGGCGCCCTGATCGATCATCCGGCGGTCCGCCGCATCAACTTCACCGGCTCAACCCATGTTGGCCGCATTATCGCCGTGCGCGCCGCGCAGCAGCTCAAGCCCTGCCTGCTGGAGTTAGGCGGCAAGGCGCCCATGCTGGTACTTGAAGCCGCCGATCTCGATGAGGCGGTCAAAGCAGCCGCCTTCGGCGCCTTCATGAACCAGGGCCAGATCTGCATGTCGACCGAGCGGATCATCGTGGTCGATGCCGTGGCCGATGCGTTCGTAACGAAGTTTGCTGCCAAGGCTGCCACCATGCCAGCCGGCGGCGAGGGTAAAACACCCCTCGGTACCGTGGTCGATCAAAAGTCCGCCGACAAGGTCCGCGAACTGATGGCTGACGCCGTTTCGAAAGGCGCAACACTTGTCGCCGGCGGTGACGGCGATGGGGTTCTGATCCCGGCTTCGGTGCTCGATGGGGTCACGCCCGCTATGCGCATCTATGGTGAGGAATCCTTTGGGCCGGTTGTTTCGATTGTCCGTGCCAGGGATACTGAAGATGCTATCCGCATCGCCAATGACACCGAATACGGCCTGACAGCCTCAGTCTTCACCACCAATATCGCGGAGGCTTTCAGCGTGGCGGCACGCATACAGTCAGGCATGTGCCACATCAATGGCGCCACTGTGCATGACGAAGCCCAGATGCCGTTTGGTGGCGTCAAGGCGTCCGGCTATGGCCGTTTCGGCGGCAGGGCCGGCATCAATGAATTCACAGACTTGCGGTGGATCACGATTGAGACCAAGCCCGGACATTTTCCGATCTAAGTTATACCAAGGTACTGATTATTATGAACGAAGTTGTTAAACCTGTTGAACGCGAAGAAGATACGGTCGCCTTTCATGTCGAGGCCGGTATCGCTTGGGTGAGGTTCAATCGCCCGGACAAACGCAACGCCATGAGCCCCAAACTCAATCGCCGCATGATGGCCGTGCTCGATGAACTGGAGTTCCGCGAAGATGTCGGCGTACTGGTCTTAAGCGGTGAAGGCACGGCCTGGTCCGCCGGTATGGATCTTAAGGAATATTTCCGCGAAACAGAGTCCAAGGGAATGGCCGGCACACGCGCCGCCCAGCGCGAGAGCTACGGCTGGTGGCGTCGCCTGCGCTGGTATCAGAAGCCGACCATCGCCATGGTCAATGGCTGGTGCTTCGGTGGCGGCTACGGTCCGCTATTCGCGTGTGACCTGGCCTTCGCCGCTGAGGAGGCCAAGTTCGGTTTGTCGGAAATCAACTGGGGTATCCTGCCAGGCGGCGGCGCCACCAAGGTTGCCACCGAGCTTCTACCCTTCCGCAAAGCCATGTACCATGCTCTGATGGGCGAAAACATCGACGGAAAGACCGCCGCCGACTGGGGCCTGGTCAATGAGGCCCTGCCACTCGATCAGCTTAAGGCGCGCGTGACCGATGTGGCGAATGTTCTGCTGGCCAAAAATCCTGTGGCGCTTAAAGCCACCAAGGACGCGGTGCGACGCGTTGGGGTTATGACCTATGACGAGGCTGAGGATTACCTGATCCGCGCTCAGGAAGCCGCCAATTTCTACGATAACGAGGGGCGCAAGGAAGGCATTAAGCAGTTCATCGACGACAAGACCTACAAGCCGGGGCTCGGTGCCTATGACAAGACCAAGGCCGCCAAAGCCAAGGTTTAAATCCCGCGACACAGACGTCAGGTGACAGGATTAAGCCGGGGCCGTACGGGTCCCGGCACCTAGCCGGTCGGAGGTGGCGCCATGATCTTGACTGCAGCTGCGGTTATCTGATCGAGCCTTTCGCGAGCCGTGGTTTTGGGATCAACGTCAAATTCGTGGGGCAAGTAGCCGAGCCACGAGCGAATTTCAGCGGGCGATCGGCGGGGGTCAACGTGATCCAAGCTGATCGTCCCGGTCTGAGGTTGAGGTTCGAAAATCCGCATCAACCTCGACTTGCCCGCGGCATTTTGATCCAAGGAGACCATTTGCTCCAGCATCGATATTTAAATCGATATTGGCCTCAGCCGATAGGTATGAGCGCAAAGCTTGCTGATCTCGGTGGATATGCGCCAGCGTTCTGATTTCAGCTTATTGCCCTGTCTATGTAGCTTTTTCAGATGCTTATAGATATTCATCCAGCAAGGCGCGCCACGATGGGATCTATTTTCGAACGAACCTTGCTTTTGCAAAGGCCCTGTCGCTTTCAATAAACGCCTTCAACATAAATGGAATCAGGTCCGAGATTTGTTCCGTCACGCCGTAGGCAGACTGATAATGGTCAGCGTATTGCTTCAACGTGCCGTGCAATTCCATACCAACCGTAATCGTAAGTTTGATCGGTGTGCGATCGGGCAGCCTTGGCAGTTTTATATCGGTCACGGACGATCTCCCTCAGGTCTTTGGGTAATGATCAGGTCTTTCTGGACGATCACCCGCAACGGCCAGCCCGGTCGCACCTTTAGCGTCGGCTGAACATCCAGTTGCCGGCTGACGATCTTCTGGCCAGCCTCATTGGCGGTCTGCTGAACGGACTGACGCAAAGCCCTGACTAGATCATCATCGCTATCGGTTCCCAGTTCACCGGTGAGCCCCAGCAAAGTCGACAGACCGATACCCTTTAGTAAGGAGGTTGAGTGGAACGATACCTGGTCGTAAAGTCCGGCATAACCGGACATATCCGAGGCCAGCATATTGTCGATCTGCAGAGATCGCCCGTCAGGCCAGATCAGGCGCTGCCAGACGATGAGGGCCCGTGACTGACCAAACGACACCGTGTTGTCGCATTTCCCGATCAGCCGTGTGCCTTGCGGAATGAGGGTCACCCGTCCCGTCACATCATGCACGTCGCTTGTCACCTGCGCGAGGATGGTGCCCGGCAAATCCGAGTTCAATCCCGTGATCAGCGATGCGGAAATAACGGTGCCGGCCATCACGATGTTTGGGCTCGCCGGTTCCTGGACACTATAGGGATTGAGACTAGCGCTCCGGGGTGACGTTTCGAGGAAGGCCGTCTTTGCTGTCGCTAGTGACGATCCCTGAGATATCGCCGCCAGGGCCGGCAATGGTTGATTGTCTGTGCCAGAAAGATCAGGAGTCGATGTCACTGGCCGCTCGGGAGCCACGGGAGCGGCGACCTGGAAAAACAGACCGCTCGTGCGGTCGGCGGCAGACGGCGATACCTTAGAACTAATTGGCGCCCCCGGCTCTGTCATCGCCATATCGCCATGCCGTCGTCTGTGTTCAAGAATCGGCTTCCCCAAATCGCCCGGTAACGGCTCGCCCAGTTGCGGCACGTCCGCGTAGGTTTTCGGCAGGCTGGCAACCTGATCAGGGAGGCCGGCTTTGTGCTTTTCCGGGTTCTTCTCTTCGCCGGCCGGCGCCCCCGGATGGATCAGGGAGGGGGCCAATCCCAGCCAGGTCAGGCCGACAAGGACAAGACAGGCCGCGCCGGCAAGACCGATCAGAAGATTGCGCTTGATACGGATCACACGGCGCGGTTTGGCGCGCAAGACCAGGGTTTCCGGATCGACCTTGTCTATCTTCTCTGCCTCAGTCATGGCGCGCACCGCCCTTCCGATCGGCCGCGATCCGCACGATCGCCTGCGGCTTCTCACCGAGACGCAGTTCCGCGACATCGAACAGGCCGTCGAAAATGGCCGACCAATGCCGGCAAACAAAAACCCCCTTGGCTTTCGCCTCGGGGGTCTGTGCTATGACTTCTGATAGACCTCCTGTCACCACACCCGAAGGCGTAGTTACGTTGGTTGCGGGGGCCCGCAACCAACGTAACTACTACCCTATTTCGTTTTCCAAAATCATTCCGCGCAAAGCGAGAGGGCGAGTCGCTCCTAGTGGCTCNNCCCGCCGGTCTTGCTGGGCATAGCGCTGATCTTGGCGAGCCTGAGGTCATCAAGCTTTTTTCAAAATCAGTTGCCTAGGCAGTTTCATTCACAATCTGCGCCCGCACGAATGACGTAAGTTGATGCGCCTGCGACGTGATGGATCTGGCAAGAGCGTCGTCCCTTAGCTGACCATCAGCATCAAAGACCGCGCTGCTGACGGCCGCGACACCGATCGGCGTCGGCCAACCACGCAGAGCATGGACGATATCGCGCATGGCCGACAGCGTAGCGCCTGCGCCCTGCCATCCACCGGCCGCCACGACGATACCAACTGGCCGTCCATCGAGAAAAACGCGCGAGTCCGATTGCAGATCTGCGATCAGGTCGATGGCATTTTTAACCAGCGCCGAAACACCGCCATGATAGGCCGGCGTGCCGATGACGATGCCATCGGCCTTGCGAATGGCCTCCAGAAAGGCAGATTGGCCGTCCGTCCGGTTGGGATGTTCCGGCGCATAATGTGGCAGGGCAGCCAAAGCTTCACCGCCGAAAAGCTCCGTACGTGCGCCTTGCGCCTGAGCTTCCGCCAGCACCGCAGCAACGAGTTTCTCACTCGTCGAACGCGGGCGTGTGGTGCCACCGAAACCAACGATATAGGGTTTATGCGACATCAAGCAGCCCCTTCAAGGCAGGAAGTGTAATGGGCTCAGCCTTTGCGGCCAGCAGGGGGGCAATGTCGATCCAGTCACTGACCTTAACCCGCGCATCGATCAGTTTATGGTGATAGAGAAAATCAGCCTGGCTCTGCAAGGCGTCGATACGGGCCGGATCGAGATTGACATCGAAACTGCCGGTAAAGCGCTGAGCGTAGCCACGATGCACAGTGTCACACGTCGGCGTCGTTTCCTTAGCAGTGACGCCTGCCACTTCCTCCTCATGGCTTTGCACCCAGAGCGCCGCGGCGTTTATCACCTGAAGGTAGACCTTCACCAGATGCGGGTGGTCATTAAGGAAATGACGGTGCACCGTGATCGGACGTGGCGTGCCGTTATTGACGCGCAAGGTTGGGTCATCGAGCCGGTTGATATCGAGGATGACCTCAAGGCCATGTGCCTGCTGGAAAAGGACTGAATTGGCGCCTTTGGCGAAGATGACATCAACCTCGCCATCGAGCAGCGCTTTTTCGGTCACCTGCGATCTGGTGCCCCCGATGCGGTTCTGGTTCTGCCACTGCAGCGGCGGCGCCTGGACATCGGTCAGGACCACATCGTCGAAGGTGAGCCCTTCAAGTGTCAAAGCGGTATCGTAAGCCCTCAGAGCCATGGCGCGCCAGGCGTCAATCTCGCCGGCCGCCTTTGAAAGGCCGAGCCGTTTACCGCGTAGATCGTGCGTGGCGCCCGGCCGCCCCAAAAGAACCTGCGCCTCATCGTGCCACGTCAACCCCACCACAACCGTATGATCACGGCCTTCCTGGTTCAGGTTATCGGCGCGCGTCCATAAGGGATGCACATTGCCACCCTCACGGATAAGGGTCTTGATATCATGATAGAAATGTTGTGAACGCAAAGCCGGTTCGCGGCTGTCCTGCAAGGCCTTGACCTTGTAGCCACAGGCGTCGAACGCCTGCTCGAACCACCCCTGACCGAGCGCTATGGCTGTAGCGGTCGGGAAAGGGTCACTACTAAGCCAAATGGTATCAGAGGGTACAAGGGGTATTATCGCTGCGGGCATGACAGGGCTTTCTTAACAAGCCAGCAATATCATACTAAATTAGTGGTGTTTCAAATGAGAATTTATCATGCGTTCCCCCAAGAATACTTAAGTACGCATGGTTTCCAAGATAGCGTTGAGATCAACTCGAACGCAGCGGATGCTTGTGACCTTCGGGATGCGCCAGCGTCGAATCCTCGAGGACGCGTGCCACCGCATCGCGCGCCGCCAAAAGGATGGGGCGTAATTCACAATGATCGGGCGTAGGGCAGTCTTCGCACCGTGCATAGGCGGTACGGCTAGCGCAGGTTGTCAGAGCCAGCGGGCCGTCGATCTGGCGAATGATATCGGCAATAGAGATCATATCGGCTGGCTTGTTCAGCGCGTAGCCACCTGACCGCCCCCGCTTCGATTGCAGGAAACCTTCGCGTCGCATCTCCAGAAGTATGCCTTCAAGGAAATGCAGTGGCGCTTTGATGCGCTCCGCCAGTTCCGTGGCCTGAAGCGTTTCTCCGAGCTTCAATCGCGTCAGTTCCTGCATGGCACGTATAGTATATTTGGCCCGCTGAGATAACATATAAGCTCCGCAATTTCCTATGGCTTAGGTCAAGTGCCGGGCGAAATCTCCGTAAAACTCGCCCCTATGCCCTTAATATAATGAGAAAATTTAGAAATGATATCCCAATTCTATTGATTGCCTCACAAGGGATATGACCTCGTATCTACGTCCCGAAACCTCTCTAGATTCCCGCGCCAAGATCGAAGAAATCAAGCGCAAGACTGAGCGGACGCACGGCGCTGGGCAAGACTTCAGCGCGCGTGAGCACCTCCACTAACCGCGATATCTGTGCCGACAACTCCGGCACAGCGGTTACCTCCCACCAGGCGGGCCGCGTCAGACTGCCAATGGCAAATAAGCTATCCGAAACATGCCCATGCGCATCGACGACGCGAGCATCATGGGTTTCCAGTCCAAGCCCCAAAGGATCGGCATGGATAAACCCCTGCTGACGCAGAGCCGCAAACAAAGGCGTGCCCAGCGTCGCGTAATCGCTTCTTGGTCCAGTGCAATTGATCACACGCGCGACCTTGATATGGCGAATCTCCCGGCGATTTCGAACGCTATAGGCGACATCGAGATGGTCACCGCGTGGGGCAAAGCTTTTTAAACGCCCGCTCAGCGGTATGACCTGCCGGCCTTCTATTAAATCCTCCAGGGCACGACCTACACGTGGCGCGACCCTATGCCGATGAACATCCCAATAGGGCCGGGCGTGACGTAGAAAGTGGCTCCGTTCCGCGCGCGTCCAGGCAGCCCAGATTTGCGCGGCATGCGGTCTGGCCGCATCGAGAACACGCTGCCATGGCACACCTTTGGCCAGCGCGGACTTCGCCTCCTGCCTGATCCGGCGCAGAAGCTTCAGCGGGGATTGGCCGATATGAATATCGAGAAACGCCGGCCAGGTTCCGCCCGAGACGTGGGGAAGTGGCAGAAGACCGCGACGCGAGAGGGCAAAGATCGGACCCGTGTGGCCCTGCCGCGACAGACTTAAGGCGATATCGACCATGGTCAGGCCTGTGCCTATCAATAGAATGGGCCAGTCCGGTTCATGAGCCGTCAGCGCGTCCGATGCCCATGGATCGGGTATGAACAAAGGCGAGTCCGTCAGGTGTTTCTGATCTTCACTCAAAAGGTCTGGCGCTTTTGGCGCCATGTTGCCTGTCGCCAGCACCACGCGTGCCACGTTCAACTGGCGACCATCGACCAGACCAAGGACATAGGTGGCGCCGTCCTTTTGCAGTTGGGTTACCTCGCCCCGAATGCGCAGGATACGCCCTTTTGCGACCGCCCCGTCGATGTGCGATTGAATATACAGGCCGAAAAGCCGGCGCGGCACGAAGGCGTGCGCCAGATCGCCGGCTTCGGCAACACCCGCCGCTATCTCTGACGGGTAATCCGCTAACCAATCGGCGAAAGCGGGCTCGAGGCCGACCTCCATGCGATGAACCGGCACATTCAACAGATGATCCGGCCCGCCCGCACCATAGGCCAGCCCGGCGCCGGCACAGCGCGCCGCCTCTATCAGAACAGGACGCTGGCCGTCTCGTTCAGCAAGCTTCAGAGCCAGCACGCTGCCCCCGAAACCACCGCCGACGATGGCAAGGCGATGCACCGGACACGTTCTTGTACTCGCCGCCATTGGCTCTCCTTAAACTTGACTATCACGCTCTTTAATAACCCGAACCTCAATTTCCTACTATTGTTATTTTAAATAAACCGGTTTGTTTTAAAAAGAGAAACAAGCTGCGCGTGCAGGCCTCCCGATCGACTCGGGCAGACGATACCTACTTCGACCTAAAGTCTTCGGCGAAGGCGTCCGCGATGGGGCGCTTTTGCGGCGGCGTATCGCTGGCTTTCGACAGATGGTCGACCACGCCATCAGCCTCAGCAAGGATAGAGTCGTCGAGCGGTACGATACGCGGGCTGGTCTGCCGGACCATCGCCGCGGCGATATCGATCGGAAGGCCTGTGTCCTTGGACAGGGCCGCAGCGTAGTCTTCGGGATGCGCCGCGCCCCACACATAGGCCTTGGCAAGACGTGCGTCGAAATCATGTAAGGCAGCGGCCTTGTCATGGATCGCGGCTGGCGTCGCTACCTGATAGGCATGGCTGGTCATCAGGCCCTTGCCGCTCACGAGCACACGCGCATGGTCTTGTTGCACGGACGTAGTCAGGAAGGGCGCCCAGGTCGACCAGGCATCGATGCTGCCCGATGCGAAGGCCGCCTTGGCGTCAGCCGGCGCCAGGAAGACAATCTGCACGTCCTTGGTGGTCAGGCCCTCCTTTTCCAGAGCCAACAGCAACAGATAGTGTCCGACCGAGATCTTGCCGGTGGCAATGCGCTTGCCCTTCAGGTCGGATAGGTTCTGCGCCTTTGAGGTGGCTGGCACGATAAGCGCTGTGCTGGAACCGTCGCCATAGGCAATGGCTGAGACCACCTTAAGCGGTGAGCCATTGGCAAAGGCGAAGAGATAGGGCGCATCCCCCACCAGCCCGACATCGACCGCGCCGGCGTTCAGGCCTTCGAGGAGATGCTGGGCGGCGGGAAATTCAGACCATTCAACCGAATAGGGTGCGCCATCCAGAGCATGAGACGCCGTCATCAGAGCGCGTGTCGTGCCCTTCTGATTGCCGACCTTGAGCACGACCGCGCTGGCGGAGGTACCCTTGTCAGCTTGCGGACCGCACGACGCGAGAGACGTGGCGGCGGCAAGGGTTAAGACGGTGAACAGGCGACGGGATATCGGCATGACGGTGGCTCTTTCAGGGGCGCGATCCGATAAGGTGGATGCCACTTTTCGGATGGGTTGCGCGGCAAGACTTAAGATTACAGGTCGGCGTAGAGCGGTTCGTCCGCAATCAAAATGCGCTCCAACACCCGCGGATAATCGCCATAATTACGTACCGCATAGTGGACAGCGGCGCGATTGTCCCAGAAGGCCACCGATCCCTTGTCCCACGAAAAGCGGACCTGATATTCGGGATTTTTGTAGTGATCGAGGACGATATCGAGCAGTTCCTGACTTTCCGACAGCTCCAGACGTAGAATCTGCGGGTGCTGGCTGAAGTTTACCCACAGGATCTTCTCGCCCGTCTCACGATGGGTGCGAACGATCGGATGGGCGACCACCGGATAGTCATGGCCCGCTCGGGCCAGAGCGCTGCGGAAATCATGAGTGACTAGCTTGCCTTCCAGGCGCGCCTTGATGTCGTCCGGCAGGCTGCGATAGGCCAGGCCGGCATCAACCCAGATCGTGTCACCACCACGTTCCGGCAGATCGACCGCGCGCAGCACCGCGCCCCAGGTCGGCACCAGACGCCAGCTCGTATCGGTATGGTAGGCGTCGCGCAAGGCCTTGGCCGTCACATCGGCAAGATAGGTTTTCGAGTCCTCAGCGCTGATCTGGTGGATCGAGGTGATCTTGGCATCATGTTTTGTGCTCGGATGGGTATAGAGCGGACCAAAGCGGCCTGCGAAGGCGGCGTGCTGATCGTGATCAAGCGTCTGATCCCGGAAGAACACGACCTTATATTGCAGCACGGCAGCGCGGATGTCATCGCGGATAGCGTCGCTGATGGGCTGGCTCAGATCGATGCCATGGATTTCGGCGCCGATGGTCGGTTGCAAGGGCCGGATATCTAACTGGCCGGCAGGAACGTCGGTCTTACGCAAGGCAGATTGGGTCATAGTCGTTTCCTTTTTATGCAGGGGTTGAGATCAATAACGCAGGGACGCACGGGTATAGTAGAAGCCGCCGATCAGCCCGTAGGGCGAGAACGAGCCGTAAAGGCCAGAGCCTTGGTAGAGCACGGAGGCGGGGCGTTCTTTCGGGTAGACATTGAAGAGGTTGTTGGCGCCGACCGACAGGGTCAGGCGGCTGTTGACAGCGTAGCTGATGTCCAGATCGGTGATCCAGGCAGACGGGTAGTGCTGATCGGCCGTGGCGACCGGGCCGGATTCGGTATATTCGCCATAACGCACCGCTTTCAGATTGGTCTTGAAGTCGCCGAGCGACCAGTCGACGCCCAGGATCACCTTGTCCTTGGGCGAGGAGACCAGCAGGTCCTGCTGCGCCTGACGACCGAAGAGAACGTAATTGGCGCCCAGCGTCACCAGTTCCGGAGGATTATCGATGACGTGCAGGATCTTCGACTGATTGCTGCTGTACGCCGCCGTGCCACGGAACGTGCCGAGGTTTTCCGTCTTCCAGGTGTACTCACCGACCACATCGATGCCGCGCGTATAGGTGTCGATCGCGTTGGTGAAATACTGCGCCGATGCGAGGTCGTTGAAGCCCTGGCTGGCGAGAATGGCCTGAACCGCAGCGCCCTTGAGCTGCTCGGTCTTGACGATGCGATCGTCGATCTCGATCTGGTAGCTGTCGATGGTCAGGCGCGCATTGCCGCGCTCGAAGGTGGCGCCGAAGGTATAGCTGAGCGATTTTTCGGGCTTGAGCGGTTCGGCCCCCAGCAGGACGGCTTGCGGTGAATTGACCGGCAGGAACTTCGACTGGAAGGTTTCGATCTGGCCCTGAGCGTTAAGGGAGCTTGTGTTCTGCGTCGTTGAAAACCCTGTCTGGGCAAGGGACGGGGCGCGGAAACCGGAATTAATGCCGCCGCGCAGGGCAATGCCCGGCAAGATTTCATAGCGCGTCGAAAACTTGCCGCTGACCGTATCACCAGCGCTGTCGTCATAGTGTTCGGCCCGCACGGCAAGGCCTGCGTACCAGTTCTTGAGGATGTCGGCGCCGATATCGGCATAGGCGGCCACATTGTTGCGCGACAACTTTGCGGCGTCATCGGGCGTGGTACCTGTAAAGGAGACCAGGCCGGCCGGCGGAATCTTGCCGCCGTTGAGAATGCCAAACGGCGTGCCGTCTTTGGGGATTATATATCCACCATTGCGATAGGAATCCGGCTCACCGGCCTTGTTCTCAAACTGCTCCCAGCGGTGTTCGAGACCAAGCGCCACTTGCAGCGGCCCACTCAGACCGACATTGAAGCCGCGGTCGATGTCGAGATTGTTGACCCACAGGCTGGAAATCTGCGTGCCCAGATAAAATTCGGTGGGGCTGACCGGGCCAAGCGATGGATTGAGCGTGCCCTCGGCGTCAAGCCGGACATGGTCCTGGCCCAGGCTGGAAGAGGCATCCCAGTTCCAGCCCCAGGTTTCTCCCCGGAAACCGGCCGACACCTGGAAGTCGTTTTCCTCAATGCGGCGGAAGGCCTGGAAACCGTCCGGATAGATGTCCGGCAGGGACGCGACATTGTTCGGCGCATAGCCGCCGCGCGCGTCCTTGATCGAGCGGAAACTATAGGTGCCGTAGGTATAGAAGGTCAGATCTTCATGGATCGGCAGTTCAGAATTGAGCGCCGCATTGAAGATAACGTCACGGTTGGAACGGCCGTAACCGTGCTGGAGAATATGGTTGTGCGTCGCTTCGCGCGGATCGGCCGAGCCATTGGCCAATACGGGATAGATATTGCCCGTGACCGGAATGGCGCGATAGGCCGGCGTATGGTATTTTGCCTCGCCCGACAGGCGCACAAAACCGCCCTTGTCGCCGACCGGTGTGGCATAGCTCAGGGCTTGCTGGAAGAGGATACCGCCACCGTCGAAGGTCTGGCCAAGAGTTGTGTCGTAACTGCCACCTTCGGGCACCTTGTCGAGAATGATGTTGAGCACCCCGGAAATGGCGTCCGAACCATACTGGGCGGCCGCGCCATCACGCAGCACTTCGATGTGGCCGATGGCATTGGTCGGAATCAGGTCGATATCGACCGGGGTCGACCCGCCCGAGACCCGCGACAGATTGTTGATCAGGCTCGTGGTATGGCGACGCTTGCCATTGACCAGTACCAGCAGATAATCGCCGCTTAAGCCGCGGATAGCGATGGGGCGCACGCTGGCCGAGGTGCCGCCACCGCCTTGGGCTGGCTGGCTGAACGAGGGAATGAGCGAGCCCAGCACGTCCTTCAAACCGGTAGCGCCGGTTGCCCTTAACTGGGCAGAGCCCAGCACGTCGATCGGCACGGGGCTATCCGCCACGGTGCGGGCACGCGCACTTCTGGCGCCGGTTACCACCACCTCGGTGACGATCTCTGCATCGGCGCTGACCGTCGCCGGATCGGGGACTGCCACAGCGTCTGCGACAGGCTCAGTGGCATGGGCCTGCACCGCAACGAGCGAGGCGGTCACCATAAGGGCGGACTTGAACAACGAAAGGCGAGATGTCAGCGAGAACATGAGGGCTCCAAAGGTGAAAGAATGCGGCCCTGTTATGGTGGGGATGTGTTTTTCTAGATCCCGCCGGCCTTATATAACACTCAATTAAGAGGATTTAATTGTGGGTCGCAAATGAATTGACACATTGTGTCTATGACAATTGCTAATAGGTTCAGCAAAACTAACGGTAGAGATCAGCCGGGCCGCAATACCCTGCCGCATAAAGAAAAACCTCCGTCCTGCGAGCGCAGAACGGAGGTTCGGTATCCGGCGATTAAAGGCGTGATCAGCCGGCGAGCGCCGTGCCCCGTTCAAGGCGGCGAGCCACCTTTTCACGCGTCAGAGGGAGGAGTTCGCGGCCATAGTCGATGGCGTCGGCCAAGGGGTCGAACCCGCGGATGAGGAAGTGATCAACGCCCAGTTCATAATAGTCGAGCAAGGCGTCAGATACCTGCTCCGGCGTGCCGACCAGGCCGGTCGAATTGCCTTGCGCACCGGTGAGCGCGGCAACGCCCGTCCACAGGCGTCCGTCACGGCGATTGGCCGCCGCGGTCTCCAGAAGGCGCTTAGCGCCGACATTGGCCGGATTGTGCCCGCTGATCGGCAGGCCGGCGGCCAGACGCGCCTCCTTGACCTGTTCGACGATATCATCGGCCTTGCGCCAGGCGGCTTCCTCCGTATCGGCGATGACGGGACGCAAGGACAGCGAGAAGCCGAGGCCGCTGCGGCCGTGCTTGGCCGCCGAATTACGAACGCGGCCGATGATTTCGCGCGTTTGCTCCAGGGTTTCACCCCAGGTGGCGTAGACGTCAGCGTGCTTGCCGGCCACCTCGATCGCTTCTTCAGAAGAGCCGCCGAAGAAGACCGGCACGTTCTTCGGCTTGATGGCAGCAAAGCCGCCCTTTACGTTGTAGAACCTGCCGTCGTGGTCGAACGGTTTCAGCGCCGTCCATTCCTGCTTCAAAACATCGAGATATTCATCGGTGCGGGCATAGCGCTGCGGTTTGACCGTATGGTCACCATCGCGCGCCATTTCCTCATCGGCGCCGCCGGTGATGATGTGGACGGCAACTCGTCCATTGCTCAAGCCGTCAAGCGTCGCCAGTTGGCGGGCGGCCAGGGTCGGCTGGGTAAAACCCGGACGGTGCGCGACCAGGAAGCCGAGCTTGGTGGTGATGGCCGCCGCATGGGCCGCCACAATCTGGCTTTCCGGTGAGTTGGAGCCGAACGGGATCAGGACACGATCGAAGCCGCCAGCTTCCTGCGCCCGTGCCGCCGCATCGACATAGTTGCGGTCCAGTACAAGATTGGCGCCGGTCAAAAGACCGCTGGTTTCCGAGGCATTGTTGAAACCGATATAGCCGATAAATTTGACACTCATGATGACATCTCCTTGATTAAATGACGTAAAAACCGTGTGTGGCGTCGCGCACCAGTTGATCGACCAGCCCGTATTCCCAGTCGAGATAGGCCTGCATGGCGGCCGCCTTGTTTTGCGTGCCCTCATAGGGGCGGCGGTAACGGCCTTCCGGACCACGGGGGAGCGGTGCGCCATCTGGGCCAGTTTCCAGGTGGCTATCAAAGCCGCCGTCCAGCACGTAAACCTCCCAGCCCATCTGGGCGAGCCAGGAGGCGCTCATATCGGCGCGCGGGCCAATGTTATCGGCCAAGACGATGCGGGCGCCGCGCACCGGGGCGTAGTGGTCGGTTTCCTGCACAAGCTGCCCGCCGGCGACGTGGCTAAAGCCGGCGATATGGCCGGCGTCGAACTCCGCCTTCTGTCGGACATCGAAACGATAGAGCGTGCGCGACCTATCCTGTTCGAGCAGGTGCAGATCGTCGATCGTCAGGCGCTTGACGCCGGCGCGATAGGCGACATTGCGCGCGCGGGTCAGGGCGTCGGTATCAACTGAACCTTCCGCTTGTCGTGTCTGACCGTGATCGAGCGTCTGGCCGGCCAGGGTCCAGCCGATGGTGCCATTACGCAACGCCACGACCTTATTGGGCAAACCGGCATTGATCAGGGACTGCGTACCGATGATCGAGCGTGTGCGACCGGCGCAATTAACGATGATGGTGGTCTGCGGATCAGGCGCCAGCCCCCCCGCGCGCAGCACCAGTTCAGCGCCAGGCACGCTGATACCGGTGGGGATCGACATGGTGGTGTATTCATCGAACCGGCGGGCATCGAGGATGACCACATCGGCGCGGGCATCGAGCAAAGCCTTAACCTCCGGCGATGTCAGGGACGGCGTATGACGACGATGCTCGACCAGTTCGCCAAACGCCTTGGCATAGGAATTGACGTCCTCGAACAGTTCGTAACCCGCCTCGCGCCACCCCTGCAGACCGCCTTTAAGCCCCCTCACCTGCCCGTAGCCAAGGTCCTCAAAGGCACGGGCGGCCTCCTCGGCGAGACCTTCGCCATTGTCATAAACCACGAGCAAGACATCAAGGCGCGGCAGACGCCAATGCGCTTCGGCGGCGATGCGGCGCAGCGGGATCTGCGCGGCGAACAGAGGATGGCCAAGGGCGAACTCGGCTTCTTCACGCACATCGATCAGGGCGATTTCCTCGCCCCGGATGAGGGCGGAACGGACGGCTTGCGGGGTGATGACGATCATGATCTCGAACGGTCCCATAGATTGGGCAAATGGCTATTTGCGTAGCCGGAAATAAAGGGTTTGGGTGTGCCATCGTGAGCATAGGTCGCGCGCTTAACCGCACCGATATTGGCACCATAGACATGGATGCTGACCGAAACGCCCTGGGCGCCATTGCTGACGCGGTGAATGTCGCCGATCGACGGGCTAACCGCTTCAACCTCGCCGGCGTGGAGCGCGCCCTCGCCGGTGCAAAACAGGGCGCCCTCCTCGCGGACATAGGATTCAACCAACTCGGCGCCGCGCAGCACGCCAACCAATCCCCATACCGTGTGGTCGTGAACCGGCGTCGATTGCCCGGGGCCCCACACGAAGCTGACGACCGAAAAGCGCTCTGCGGAGTCACAGTGCAGGAGATATTGCTGGTAGCGCTCAGGACTCGGTCGCGCAAAGGCCTCAGGTAGCCAGTCATCCGTGGCGATCAAGTTTTTCAGCAGGACCCGACCACCCGCGAGGATGGCGGCCTCGTCATGACCCTGATCGATCAGATCGGCCAGATCGCTGACGAAAGCGCGTAGCCGGGCGATATTGGCAGGTGTCTCTATGGCCGTGTGCACCGTCATGGCTATTCCGCCGCCACGGCGGTTAGCCCCAGCCGATCTGCGACTGCCTGACGGAACAGGGGCAGCAGGTTTCGTCCGTAGTCGATGGCATCTTCGAGCGGATCGAAACCACGGAACAGGAACTTGGTAATGCCGAGGTCGTAATAATCGAGCAAGGCTTCAACCACCTGTTCCGGTGTGCCCACCAGAGAGGTCGAGTTACCTTGCGCGCCCGTCAGCTCGGCGATTTCGGTCCATAACCGTTTGTCGCGCACCTTGCCGCCGCCTGCCGTTTCCAGCAGGCGTCTGGTGCCTTCCGATTCGTTCTTGGCGCGGCGGAAGAAGGTCGGCGTATCCTTTTCCTTCAGGGCGCGGGCGTCTTCCAGTATGCGGGCGGCGCGCGCCCACGCTTCGTCTTCGGTGCGTCCCAGGATAGGTCGCAGCGACAAGGAGAAGCTGATCTGGCCTTCGCGGCCGTGACGGCGGGCGCTGGCGCGCACCTTGTCGAGCGTTTCGCGCACGCCCTCCAGCGTCTCGCCGAACAGGGCATAGACGTCGGCATACTGCCCGGCGACGTCTATGGCGGCCTGCGAAGCCCCGCCGAAGAAGACAGGAATATGCGGTTGTTGCAGGGGCTTCACCGCCGAAAAATTATCGACAATTTTATAGTGCGCACCGTCATGGCTGAAGGGGCCTGCGCTCGTCCATGTCTTCTTCAGGATGTCGATATATTCGGCTGAGCGGGCATAACGCGCGTCCTTGGTCAGGAAGTCGCCATCGCGCGCCTGCTCAGCGTCAGAACCACCCGTGATGATGTGGACCGCCAGACGGCCATCAGCGAAATTCTCCAGAGTCGCCAACGAACGTGCCGCCAGGGTCGGGGCGATGAAACCAGGGCGGTGCGCCAGCAGGAATTTCAGCCTTGTGGTTTTCGCCGCGGCATAGGCGGCAACCTGTGCACCGTCGGGGGCGGCGGAATGATAGCCGATCAGCACGCGGTCGAAGCCACCATTTTCATGGGCCAGAGCGTGAGTCTCGACATAGGTCTTATCGATGACCGGACCGGATGCGGCGTGGGTTTCGGAGGCATACTGGGTTGATATCAGGCCGAGAATTTCGAGCTGATCTGTGGTGGGAAGGGTCATGAAGCGTACCTTTTAAAAAGGATCAGACGGAGAAAAGGGAATATTGGGTTTGTCATCAAAGACGACGGTGAGATCATCATCTTCAGAGATGTGGCCGGTGCCGAGACAGCCGAGCAGCTTTTCCCGCAAGGCAACCGTCAGGGCGAGGCGCTCACCGCGCGGCGTATCGATACGCTCCTCAGCGACGATGCGGCCCTTATCGAGTACCAGAATACGGTCGCTGAGCGCGATGGCCTCGTCGACATCGTGCGTAACCAGCATCACAGTCGGCTTGTGGATGCGCCACAGCTTCAACACCAACTCATGCACGCGCAGCCGGGTCAGGGCGTCGAGGGCTGCAAAAGGCTCGTCCATCAGCAACAATTGCGGATCGCGCACCAAAGCCCGCGCGAGAGCTGTGCGCTGGGCTTCACCCCCGGAAAGCGTCAGGGGCCAGGCGTCCAGACGGTGTCCGAGCCCAACCTCGCGCAGGGCCTGCTCGGCGCGCTTGCGGATATCCTTGCCCTTCAAACCCAGCGCGACATTCTCCCAGACGCGCTTCCACGGCAGCAGGCGGGCGTCCTGAAAGACGACGGCGCGCGCCGCCGGAATGGAGACGTCCTGACCCGAGGTACCGTCAAGCCCGGCCAGCGTGCGAAGGAGCGTCGTCTTGCCGCTACCCGAACGACCGAGCAGTGAAACCAATTCACCTGGCGCGAGGTCAAGATCGAGCCCATCGATAATGGCATTGTCACCAAACCGGCGCGTGAAGCCGCGCAGACGGACGGACGGTTTCGTGCCGTAGGCTTCAGTGTCAGAACGATAGACCGGCTCTGTAAGGCCGAAGCGGTTGTGCGAGAGGATGGCGTTCATGACAGGCTCCGGCACTAGGCGGTAATGAAATTGGGACGCCAGGACAGGGCGCGATTTTCAACGAGACGCACAAGCGCATCGGCCGCCAGACCAAGCGCCGCATAGACCAGAAGGCAGACGACGATGATGTCGGTGCGCATATAGTCTCGGGCATTGTTGATCAGGTAGCCAAGGCCGGCGGTGGCGTTGATCTGCTCAGCAATCACCAGCATCAGGATGGAGATGGACAAAGCGTAGCGCAGGCCAGTAAAAAGCGCCGGCAAAGCGCCTGGCAACACGACGTCGACGATAATCTGCCACCGGTTAAGGCCAAAGCTGCGGGCGGCATCGATCAGTCTGACGTCGATGCCACGAATGCCGCTATAGAGATTGAGATAGACCGGAAACAGCGTAGCGAAGGCGATCAGGGCGATCTTGGGCGTCTCACCGATGCCGAACCAGACGATAAACAACGGCGTCAGGGCGACGACTGGAATGGTGCGCTTAATCTGCATCAGCGGATCAATAGCCGCCTCGCCCGGTCGGGACAGGCCAGCGGTCAGGCCGAGCACGACGCCGATGGCGACACCGATGGCCAGCCCAAGCGCGGCGCGTCCGAGCGACACCAGAAGATTAATGGGGAGTTCGCCGGACGTCGTCATGCCCACCAGCGTCTCCAGCACGGTCGACGGCGCGGCCAATGTGCGTTCAGGAATAAGACCCGTGCGCGAGCCGGCCTCCCACAGCAACAACAGCACGACCGGGGACAGCCAGTGTGCCTGGCTCAGGTGCTTTAAGGTACGATGCAGGCTTTGACTCATTGCGGGATCATCCATGATGGGTGGGGTCCTGCAATTAAGACGTCAATTTCCTACATATACAATTGAGATTTAATAGCCCCACCTATAAGAAAAACTCATGCGGCCTGACATGAAATCCTTACGCAGATGAGTTTAGTTTTGATAATGCCATGAGCGAAGCAAATAGGTTTGCGCCTTAATACAAAATATAAAATATAGGGCTTCAACCTCTGGAGTCTCCATGCCCGTCAATCTGCCCACCAACCTGCTGCGCAGTTTCGTCGCTATCGTCGATACCGGCTCGATGCTGAACGCTTCCGAGCAGGTCTATGTTACGCAGTCAGCGCTCAGCCTCCAGATCAAACGGCTGGAAGAGTTGGTGCAACAGGCGCTTTTCGTGCGCGATGGCCGCAAGCTGACCCTGACTGGACCGGGCAATGTCCTGCTCGATTATTCCCGTCGCGTCTTGAACCTGCACGATGAGGCGGTGGCGGCGGTCAGCACCCATCAGTTTGCGGGCCCGGTGCGTATCGGCATGGTGCAGGATTTCGCCGACACCTTGCTGACGGGCCTGCTCTCGACCTTCTCCGCCCTGCATCCTGAGGCACAGATCTTCGCGCGGGTGGCGGGCACGGCCGAACTGCAAACCCTGCTGGAACGCCGGCATCTCGATGTCATTCTGGGTTTTTCAGGGAGCAATGATCCGGGCGCCATCGTCACGGCACCTATGCAGTGGTACGGCGCTCACGACCTGACGCGTAAAGCCGTACTGCCACTAGCTGTGATCGAGCAGCCTTGCCGGTTCCGCGAAGCGGCCATCCGTACCCTCGAACATGCTGACATTCCATACCGCATCGCGGTTGAGACGCCCAACCTGTCTACCCTCAAAGCCGCCGTTCAGGCCGGCCTGGCGGTCACGGCGCGCACCCATCTGTTCCTCCGCGACCTCGACGCCATCGAGAGCAACACTCTGCCCGCCCTGCCCCAGGTCGCTTGCGTGGTTGAAACCCACGATGCGCTCACAGCCGCCGCCGAGCGCCTGGCCGAACTGACACGCCGCCTGATCCGCGACCTATAAAGATTTCTCAATCGGGCGATGACCTTTCTCATTATATTCGTATGGACCCTCCTGATACCGTGAGCCCTCACCGATAGGAGCGCTCACCATGGCCACCGAAAGCCTCACCCAACAGTTTGAAGCCCTTCACGCCGAGCGCGAGCGCACCTGGGCGCCTGAGCAACTGCAGAAGAACATCGGCCAGCGCGCCGCCTTGATCGAGGCTTACAAGGCTTCGACCCACATTCAGCCAGGTGACGACCTGCCGCACTTTACCCTTAAGGATGTCGAAGGCGGCGAGATCACCTCACGCAACCTGCCGGCGGCGGGTGCGGTTTTCATCTTCTTCCGCTTTGCCGGTTGTCCCGCCTGCAATATCGCCCTGCCCTATTATCAGCGCACGCTGTGGCCAGAGCTTAAAGCGCAAGGCATTGCCCTGATCGCCATAAGCCCGCAAGTGCCGGAAGGCCTGATCGAGATCAAAAGGCGACATGATCTCGGATTTACGGTCGCGTCTGATACCGACAATCGCTTCGGCAAGGCGCTCGGTATTACCTTCGAGCCCGTCGATGTACCCGCCGCGCCGCCCGCGGGCTGGATCGGCGAAGTTATCGGCACCCAGACATGGACCCTGCCGCAGCCGACGGTGATTATCGCCGATGGCGACGGACGTGTTCGCTTTGTCGAGGTTAGCCCCGACTGGCTGAAACGGACCGAAGCGGGCGCCGTTCTGGAAGCCCTTTTAACACACGCCTGATCATCCCACCTCCACATCCGAGACCGACATGACACAATCCAACACGAGACAAATCAAGCTGGGCGCCATCCTGGAAGGCGTTGGCATGACACCAGCCGTCTGGCGCCATCCTGACGTTCCCGGCGACGCCAGCGTCAATATCAACTGGTATATCGATAACGCCCGACTGGCGGAGGCGGCGAAGTTCGACTTCGTGTTTATTGTCGACAGCCCCTACATCACGCCCGACTCAGCGCCCCACTTCCTCAATCGCCTGGAACCGCTGACGCTTTTGTCAGCTGTCGCGGTCTCCACACAAAAGATTGGCCTTGTCGCCACCCTGACGACTTCCTACTGGGAGCCCTATAATGTGGCCCGCCAGTTCGGTTCACTGGACCTCATCAGCGGGGGACGAGCCGGCTGGAATGTCGTCACGACGGGCCTTGAAGGCGCCTCGCGCAACTATGGCCGTGAAGAGCATTTTGATCATTCGGTGCGGTATGCCCGCGCCGGCGAATTTGTCAGCGTGGTGCAGGGGCTGTGGGATAGTTACGAGGACGATGCCTTTCCGCGTGATAAGGACACTGGCGTTTTTCTCGACAAGACGAAGCAACATACACTCAATCACAAGGGCGAGTTCTTTTCCGTCGCCGGGCCGCTGGCGCTGACGCGTTCACCGCAGGGGCAGCCCGTGATCTTTCAGGCCGGCGACAGCCATGCCGGCCGCGACCTTGGCGCGCTGATCGCCGACGCCACCTTTACCACAGGCGAGACGATCGAGGACGCAAAGGCCTACTACGCCGATCTTAAGACCAGAGCTACAGCGCTTGGTCGCAATCCCGACGAAATCATCGTCACCCCCGGCATCGACCCGATCATCGCCGATACAGATGAAGCCGCCCACGCGATCGCCCAGTCACGCCGCCAGGGGTTGGATATCGAAAAGGCCCTGGTGCAGGTGGGCCGCGCCTTCAATTACCACGATTTTCGCCAATACCCGCTCGATGGCCCCTTCCCTGATACCAGCGGTCTGACCCTGAACAGCTACAAGGGCCACGCCGAGCGGATCATCCGGATCGCCAAGGACGAGAACCTCAGCCTAAGGCAGGTGGCCCAGCGCTTTGGCGTCTGGCAGACCGGATTTATCGGATCACCCGAAACCGTTGCGGATCAGCTCGAGCACTGGTTCACTGAACGCGCCGCCGATGGCTTTATCCTCAGAGTGACGACGCCAGAGTCATTTGCGGCCTTCCGCGAGAAAGTTGTTCCGATTCTGCAGGCACGCGGCCTTTTCCGGCAGGATTACACCGAGAAGACCTTGCGGGGTCATCTTGGCCTGCCAGTTCCTGAAAATCGCTATACTGTTCAACGGCGCGAGGAGGATGCTGCCGTCGGCCAGGGGGCAAGGTTGGTATCAAAGGCGCTTGAAGGTCAGGTGGCGTAAGCTTTTTTGGTCCGGCGGGGGGTAAGCCGGTGCTGACGCTGGGCCAGCTTTTCAGGTCGTTCATTGGCCGTAAGATAATCGATTCCCAAAGGCTATTTGAAGGCACGGCACGGCCACATGACGCAGCTGGAAAATACCTTGCGTTGGAACTGGCGCGTTGGGCATGTCACCATCTGGGGCAAACGCGCTAGGCAGCACTATGCCATCGGAGATGACAGTGACCAGGCGCGTGTGGTCCGGCGTCGGCATCGTGGTTATTTCGCCGATCGGCTATTTCCTTTATCGGCAGTCCCTCGACCTGTCGGCCTTGCTGGGCATAACGCTCATACTGGCGGGCACCTTGGTGATTAAGCTGTTTTCCAAATCCGTCGCCTAGGCTGAGCGACGTCGTCTCAGGTCAGACAGGACGCATCGGCAATCACGACAGAGGTTCGGTCCGCCAGGGCCGCCAGCGCGGCCGCCTGGTTAACCTTCGCCGGCACGATCACCCCTGTTAAAGAATCTGGGAGATCGCGGCTGGCTGTCGCAGCCGCCACAATGGTTGTACGTAGTCCGTGGTCTTCTGCGCTCCGCGCTGTTGCGGTGACGCAATTGTGCGTCATAAAGCCAGCGAGGATAAGCTCCTTGCGGCCGGTGGCGCGCAGCACCTCGGCCAGATTGGTGCCCCCAAAAGCGCTGGAATTGCGTTTTCCAATGACGATCTCACCGGGTTGAGGCGCCAGGTCTGGTATAAAGTCGGCCAGGGGGGATCCTGGCGTAAACAGGGGCCGCTCAGGCGCGGACAGTTGTTGAATATGAATAACAGGTGCCCCGGCGGCACGGGCCCGGCGCAAAAGCTCTGCCGCCGCCCCTACCGCCTCTGTCATACCCTCAAGCGCCAGGCGGCCCGATACATACTCATTTTGAGCGTCAATCAAGACGATCACGGAATCAGATAAGGCCGGCGGCGTGAGATTGGCGCCAACAATATGAAAAATGGTCTCAGCCACACGTCCCTCCAGGGGTAGAAGCTAGAGGGCCCGTATTGAGCCCCCTTTCAGGTGAGGCTACTTCGCCTTGGTGACCTCGATAAACCAGTCGCGCCCAGATCCGATGTGATGTGCGGCGGCGTAATTACCTTGGTTAAGCGCAACCGCGACGTTGAGCAGACTGTTGATATAGACGAGCGGCTCACCGACTGGCACTTCGCCAAAGGTGTTTTGATAAGGTGCCGTCAGATCATCGACCAGTTGGTCGCCATGGAAGAACCGAACACGCACCTTGTCACCGATCTTGATGTTCAGCTTATCGAACAGGTCCCTCGAAATATCGCTCCAGACATTGCCGTACTGAACATCAAGGACAGGTATCAAACCCGTGATCTTGTCGCCCGCTATCGCATCGGATACGAATTCGGCTTTTTTGTAAGGCAAGCGTACCAACTTGTCCGGCGACACAACCGGCCCGACCTGCTCGAAGCTGATGACACCGGCCGCCAGGCGTGCGCCGGTATAACCAAAGACGTCGCGTCCGTAGAATGTGTGCGATTTGCCCGAACCCGGCAGGCGGTTGGTGGCCTCGTCGATGACACGCACTTCGGCAATCCCTTCCTGCTCGGCAATCAAGGTCACCAAACCATTGTCGGGCGCGACGAAATAGTGGCCGACCTTGGTTTTCAGAACGATCGATAACCGGGCCGTTCCCACGCCGGGGTCAATGACCGTCACAAACACGGTCCCCTTCGGCCAGTAGGGCGCGACCTGATAGAGGCGATAGGCGCCTTCGAAGATGTCGCTCGGATTGAGATGGCTTAAGTCGGAAATCAGCAGCTTTTGCGATACGCCATAGGCCACGCCCTTGACCTCTGAGACTGCGCCGTCCTGATTGCCGAAATCCGTATAGAGTACCAAAGGCGCTGTGGGACGGACCGCAGGGACGGGTTTGGCATAGGCTTCGGGACAAAGACCGATCAGGCCAGCGGCCAAGGTGGCGGTCACCAGCCAGGTTTTCCAAATGGTCATGTTCTTCTCCGGAATAGGATTATTGTTTGAAGGCCCGGTGGAGGGCCCCGATATGTTCTGGACCAATACCACAACATCCGCCGATCAGGGTCGCACCGGCGCGCTGCCAGGCTCGAGCGAAACGGGTATAGCCTTCTTCTGTGAGGTCAGAGCGAATGTCATCAAGCCCGGCATTGGCTTCAGCATCGGATCTCTGGGGAGGAAAGGCGTTGGCATAGACGCCCACGTGCAGATCCGACCCCGCCTTGTCAATGACGGTTCGGGCCACCGTCACCGCCTCGGCCATAACTTCGGGCTGACTGCAATTGAACAGAACAGCGGTTGCCTTCAGCCTTATCGCCGCCCGGACCGCATCGTCGACCTGTTGACCCGAGCGCAGGCGCGGAGGGCCTAAGCTATCTTCATCATAAAGCGTAAAGGATAGCCAGAGGGGCCGGACGTCCTCGCCCAGCACGTCACGCACCAGTTCAGCTTCTTCAATGGCGCTCAGGGTCTCTGCCTGCCAATGATCGACATACGGAGCCAGGGCATCAACCAGGGTCTGTAGCACTGGCCGCGCCGTTTCGGCGTTGAACTGGTCAGCGCGATAGGACCCACCGATCGGTGGCAGGGCGCCGGCCACCTGAACAGGATGCGGCGCTCTATTGGCGACCTCACGTGCCAGGCGTCCGGCCAGGGAAGCCAAAGCATGGCCGCGCTCGGCAAAGACGGCCTCACCGAGATGAAAGGGCACGACCGCGTAACTGTTCGTGGAAATGACCTCGGCGCCAGCCTGCACAAAGGCTTCGTGAACACGGGTGACCGCATCCGGCGCCTCGATCAGGGCGAGCGCTGACCATTCCGGCTGCCGGAACGGCGCCCCCATCCGCGCGAGTTCACGCCCTGTCCCGCCATCAAGGAGAGTGATTGCCATCAGATGACCTAAAAGCTGGCCGTAAGGCGGGCATAATAGGTGCCGCCGTTTATGCCATAGGGTGAGACGTGAGAATACTTGTCGTAGTTCAGGTTCTGATAAATCTCTGGCGCAATCTTAGTCGGGTAAACATTAAAGAGATTACTGGCACCGATATTGAGGCGTAAGCCGTCGTTGAAGCGGTAACCCAGATCAAGATCCGTAATGACCGCCGCCTTTGTGGCTATCTTATAGTAGGGTTCGGCATAGCCCTGCGCCTGGGTTGTTTTGCTGTAGTAGGTATTGCGCAAGGTCACCGCCCAGGCCCTGGAGGTCCAGACGCCCGCCAGTGAGGCCTTGATCTGGGGCGTGGCCGTCGTCAGATTGGAGCGCTGCACGGCGTCAACAAGACCAAGGCCTGCCGCTTCAAGCACCGCCGGCGCGTCATGGATCGCCCGTATGGTCGTTTTGTTGTAGCTGCCGGCGAATGTCCATTTGATGGCACCCAACTCCCCCAGTTGCTGGCGCCAGTCGGCTGTTATGTCGACACCGTCGGTCCGTGTATCCACACCATTCGTGAAGAAAACCGCCGCGACATTGGCCGGATCGAGCTCCGAGGGTACGACAGACCCGTTGGCTTCGATCGCCGCCAGCGCAAGTGGATCATAAAGATAGGCGGACTCGATAATCCGGTCATCCACCGCAATCGTGTAGGCATCGAGACTCACATGTAATCCACGAACCGGTTCAGCGACGAAACCGGCGCTGATGGATCGGGAGTTTTCGGGCTTGAGATCGGGCGCGCCAAGGATGGCTGCTCCTGGCGAGCCGAGCGGTAACTGGATCGAGGCATAGCCGGTCGTGACGGTTGTCGCCGAATAATATTGCTGGGCGAGCGTTGGCGCATGGAACCCGCTGCTAAGCGTGCCACGCAGGGCGAAGGTTGGCGACAGATTGTAACGCGTCGAAAGCTTGCCCGTTTGCGTATCGCCAACCCCATCATAGTGCTCGGCACGGACGGCCAGGCCAAGCTCCCATTTCGGGGTCACCAGGGTTGAGAGATCAACATAGCTGGCCAGACCGTCACGTTCGGCCTTAACCGCATCCGATGGGCGGAAGCCCGGAAAGGCCGAAGGGCCGCCTCCATAGTAAGAATTTGGCTCGCCGGCCTTGATCTCATAGGTTTCGTGCCTTGCCTCCACACCGACCGCAACGTTGAGGGGGGCCGCCAGCCCGACATTGAACGCCCGCTTGATATCAAGGTTGGTGGTCAGCTCTGACGAAATGAACGCACCGACATAAAAATCGCTTTGGGCATTGCCCGTGTCAGCGAGTAAGTCCGGATTGACCGTTTTGACATTGCGGAGATTTTCCTCGTCGCGACCGTAGGTCGCGCTCAGGTCCCAGTTCCAGGCATTGCCGGTCTGGCCACGCACGCCCGCGGTGAGGCTGTAATCCGCTTCATCAACCTTTTCCTGCGGGGTGAAGCCATTCGGATAAAGCAGGTCCGTTGCGTCAGAGACCCAGCCCGGCTGACGCGGATTTTCCCAGGCGGTCGCCTTGCGGTGGGCGGCCGTTCCAAAACTATAGACGGTGGCGGCGTCATTCAGTGGCTTCACCAGATTGAAGCCAAGCGTCGCGACGTCAGATTGAGGATCACCTTGCACCTTGGCGGTCTGCACATCGCCCGTCTCGCCACTCCGGTTGGAAAAATCATGATGACGATAGCCTGCGCTCACATTTAGCGTGCCGTCCTGGCCAAGCTTCACACCCGCCTCAACATCGATCTGCCCGCTGGCTCCGTCCCCCTTGTAGTAGCTTCCCCCAAGAACGGAGAGACTTCCACCTTTGCCGGAAGACTTCAATATGATGTTGATCACACCGGCAATGGCGTCAGAACCATACTGGGCGGCGGCGCCATCTCTCAGAACTTCAATATGGTCTATGGCCGCCAGCGGGATAAGATCGAGATCGACCGCGTTGGCCCCCTGTGCCGGATCGGAATCGGCATAAAGACCGGCCGACAGGTGGCGGCGCTTTCCGTTGACCAGAACAAGCGTATGGGCCGGACTGAGCCCACGGAGTTGAAAGGTGCGGGCCAGGGCGCCGACATCATAACCCACCGCCGGTCCGTTAAGGGATGGCAGTACGTTTTTCAACGCGTCTAACAGATTTGTCTGACCGGTGGCGCGTAGATCCGCAGCGGTGATGACATCGATGGGCGTCGCGCTGTCGCGCGCCTTCCGGCCGGTTTCGCGCGTGCCCGTTACGATGACCGTGACACCGCTCTCGGGTACGTCCGCCGGCGCCGGAACGCTCGCCTCAGTCTGAGCGCTCGCTGACGTCATGCTGACAAGTGCCATAAGGGACAGGCTGACCCCTGCCGACCAGGCGGCTTTCTTACTTAAATTGGACATGATGCCCCCACAGGCTGAGATTTGAAACATAGCGATGAGAGAAAGGCCACGCGCGCTTTCTCTTCAACTCTCCCGCTTTATATAAAGCGAGCCGAAAGACGCATAACGAGAAAAGATCGCGGCTCCGGCAAGAAAAACTAATCTAAATTAACACCAATTAGATTTTATTTAGAGGCAGGCCGTGCGCCCCCTCACCCTCGTACGCGCCTTGACTAAAAAGCGATCTAGGCCTTTGGCCTAAAAAGGGTGTCGGCGATGAAGGCCCCGACAAGAACAGCGCCGATGAACGGCAGGATGGCGAGAGGATCAAAGCCTAACCAGACGATCGCTGGCCCCGGACATATACCGCTCAACCCCCAGCCAACACCAAAGATCGCGGCCCCGGCGCCCAGGCGGAGATCTGGCTTTGCCGGCGGCGCTTCAAGCGTGTCGCCAACCAGGGGACGAGTCCGGCGCCGCGTCCACCAGAAAAGCGGCAGAGCCACAATCACGGCGCCACCCATGACAAAGGCCAGGGCGGGCCGCCACTCGCCCGCGATATCAAGGAAGCCCTTGACATTGTTCGTGTCGATCATGCCTGACCCAATCAGGCCGATACCGAACAGCCCGCCAAACACCAAGGCCAGGAGAGGCGCTAAAGCTTTCATGCGCCACCTCCATGGCGTACGATCCATACCGTCAGACCTGCCGTCGCCATAAAGATCACCACAGCCACAAGTGACCGTACGGACAATCGCGCCAGGCCACACACACCGTGTCCGCTCGTACAACCATTGCCAAGGCGCGTGCCAAATCCAACCAACAGGCCGGAGATGACAAGCAGCCCCGTCGGACTGCCGATGGCCTCAGGGAGCGGATAACGCAACAGACGCGCCCCCAGTCCCGCCAGCACAAGCCCCGCGACGAACAGCCACCGCCACGCTTGCGGTGTGCGCAGAAAGCTATCGCCGAAGATGCCGCTGATACCGGCGATACGACCGGTGGTCAGGTATAACCCGCCCGCAGCGAGACCGATCAGTGCGCCGCCCTCCAGCGCATAAAGGGCTGCCGATGTGTCAAAAGCCACGAGGCCTCTCCCTTAATGGCGCCAACCTACGGAGACGCCGACGGCGGTCTCTGCCAGGCTGATATCCGCCTCGCCACCGCCAAACGACGCGGGAATAGAACCGGCGCCCTTGACCGTCTTTTTCGGGGCGACCAGCACGTAGCCCGTCAGTTCGAGATCCGAGGTCAGCGCCCAGGTAGCGCCGGTCGTATATTGATCCTGAACCGTCGCCGGCGCCAGTATATTCAGAAAGGTTTCGCTGGCGGCGATCGGCTGATCCGAATGACTATAACCGCCGCGTACCGTCAGGCGAGGTGAAATAGCATAGTTTGCCCCCACCTTGTAGGTCGTCACGTCGCGCCACCCGAAGCCTGGACCGTTATCAGAGCCAAACGGGGCGCCCAGGAAGAGCTGGGAGAGCGGATTACCAACAGATTTGACCTCAGAGTAGTTAATCTTGCGGACATCGAAGGCCAGGTTGAGCGGGGCCGTTGCCTGATAACTGAGACCCACGCCGTATGTGGAGGGGGAATCAAAACTGCCGCCTTCGGCGAACAGACCGGAGTATTTTTTAAAGTCGCCCGCCTTGGTGCGCGACTTCCATGACGCGCCAAAAGCCAGCTTATCGGTGATATGCGCGAGATAACCGATGCGCACGCCACTTCCGAGTACCGTATCCTTGGAGCGATTGCTAAAATTGGCCGGGTCCTGCGAAGCGCTGGCAAAGGGCGAAAGGCCCTTGGCGTAAAACGCCTGCACGAGGATATCAAGCGAGACGCCGACACTCTGACGCTCGGTCAACCGGTAGGCATAGGTTGGGGAAATGAACAGTTGCTCCAGATTGACCCCGGCTGAACGGGTGGCGCCGAAGCGGCCAAAGGGGTTGACGGCATAATCAGTATTCATGCCACCATTACCATAGACCGCCACGCCCCAGGCGCTGCGACCGTTGATCTGCCGCACGAGACCAAATTCCGGAACGGCAAACAGCTTGCTGTCATTGCCGTCGTACCTTGCATCTGCCGCCATGCCATTGCCATGGATGACCGCTGAACGGTCGGGTGAAAAGACCTCCAGACCGGCGTCAAGGCGATTCCCCAGGTCGACGGCTGAGGCCGGATTGGCGGCAATAGCCAGTGAATCCTGCGCATGGGCGATTTCGGTACCGCCCGCGCCCTTCGCCTTGGCACCAATGCCATGAGCGAAGTAGCCATCGGTCGCGTGTGCGCCCGACGCCAGCCCCGCAGCCGCGACCATCGTAACCGTCGCCACCATGGACGCTTTGAACTTTGACATATGCAACCCCTTGCCCGTTAGAAAGAATGAATTTCCTACACTTTAGAATTCATTTCACAAACGACATTTGGTAATGCCAAACGCGGTAAAATCTAAATTGGCGAGTTCCCACGCCGCGCTGCTGGTTCCTGACCGCCGTAGCGACTGAAGGGGGGAACGCAGCGTCTAGATCAGGCACCTATAGGCTCGCGGACCCTATTTATGGTAAGTGGCGATGTCTTGCGCCAACCCTTCGAAGCGGGCAGATAGCTCTGCGATCGAGGACGAGATTTCCACCTTCATCCACTCCCGGAATATTCGGATTTTTCGTTCGCCCTTGCGTCGCTCCAGGCAGCAGAACCAAAAATCGCTCTTCGCCTTGGCCCATCCTTTGATAACCGGTATCAGGCGCCCCTCTTCTATGTCCCTTTGCCATAAGAGCGGGTTCACCATCGCGACCCCGTGACCGGCGACTGCCGCATTGCCGTCAAGAAGCTGACTGTCGAATCTAAGTTGCCCCTTCGCGGTCTGACTGGTCACCTGGCCTGTCACCGCCTCGTGCCACACAGCCCACCACGGATCGTCTGAGGTCGTCCGGGGCAGCTTTAAAACATCGTCAGGTGTGTCCACCGTTGCGTATCTTCGCAGAAATTCGGGGGAAGCTATCGGAAGGATAGGATACCGCATCAAAAAATCCGACGCCAGTCCGGGCCATGGTGACGAGGTATTCCGCAGGGCTACATCGGCCTCACCGGCCTCAAGATCGGCCATCTGGTCATTGGCCACCACCCTGACCGCCAGCCAGGGATGCAAGAGCTGGAAACGGCCGATACGCAAAGCCAGCCAGTTCGCACCAAAGGTCTGCGTACACGCGACCGTCAACACATCCCCCTCGGCTGGTCGGATCTCCGCAAAAGCCTTCGCGATAGAATCGAGGGCAAGCGTCATTGAAGGCGCGAGACGCTCACCCAAAGGCGTCAGAACAATGCCGCGACCACTTTTTGAAAACAGCGGCCCTTGAACCAGGCCTTCGAGGAGCCGGACCTGATAGCTGATGCCCGATTGGGTTATGCCGAGTTCATCTGCCGCACGCGTCAAACTGCCCAGACGTGCGGCCGCTTCGAACGCTCTAACGGCCAGGAGCGGGGGGAGGCGACGCGTTGCCATACAACAGTCTCACTTATGAATCGTGCGCTGGTCCTGATTGGACGTAGAGGGATACCAAACGCATTATGTCCGTTATACTTGAAGGAGATCAAGATGAAAGACGACTTCCTATCCGCGGAGTGGGCTCAGCACCACAGTGCTTTTACAAGTGGATTTTACGCCCTGCTCGTGCGTCTGTCCTTCGGCTTGTTGACGGACAAACCGGTGGTCCCGACTTCGGCCGACACGGTCGATCAGAGAGACACCCCTTAATCGGACTGGCATCCCACCGCGTTCAACGCCTTTGCGACGTTATAATGAGGACGACATCAACCAATGTCTCGACGATCTTGGCCCACATGGCGGCTCTCCTTCCATCTCATTGATACGCCAATATTCCTGACTTGCCGCCGCCACTCAAACGAGCTTATGGTCGCGTTCACATGACTTGAGGTTATGAATGAAACGAGGGCGCCTGCCATTGACTGCGTTGCGAAGTTTTGAAGCCGCAGGCCGGCTTAGCAGCTTCACGTCTGCGGCTGACGAGCTTTGCGTTTCGCAGGCCGCGATCAGCCGTCAGATACGTGACCTCGAGATTGAGTTGGGGCAGGCGCTCTTCGAACGCCGCCACAGGCGCGTTGTTCTTACGCCTGAAGGCGCCCGGCTTTTAACCGTCCTGACACAGTCATTCGACGATATCGATGCCAGCCTCAAAATCCTGCGGAACGAACAGCCGCTGCAAGTTTTGCGAATATCAGTAGAGCCCTCATTTGCGGCATGCTGGCTCATCCCTCACCTTCCGGATTTTCAGAACGATTATCCCCTTGTCGATATTGCCGTTGATTCCGATCCGCGGCTGGTCGAGTTTCGCAGCCAAGATGTCGAGATCGCCATTCGATACAGCCGGACGCATCACGCGTGGCCCCGAACGGACAGCCGATTACTCGCCCAGGTCGACATGCTTCCGGTGATCGCTCCCGGTTTAAGGGATAGCGGCCCTGAACTCGTAACCCCGGGTGACCTGTTCAATCATGTCTTGCTGCATGAGGAAAACAGGAACGCCTGGACGGAATGGTTCATGCTGGCTGGACTGGCGCTTCCGCAAACCACGCGCGGCCCTGTCCTGCCTGACGGGGGGCTTGTCATGCAAGCCGCAATACGCGGTCAGGGGATCGCCCTTCTGGACAAGATACTGGTCTCTGACGAAATCCGCACGGGCGGCCTGGTTCCTGCCTTCGAATTGTCGGTACCGAACGGCGCCTATTATATGGTTGTGCGCAATTTCAATCGCCTAACTCAACCGGCACAACAGTTCGCTCAGTGGCTTCAGGATCGCTTCGCAGCCAATACCGGCGAGCCCGTCTAGGCAGACGACCTGAGGAGATAATGCCATGGGCTTCAGGCATTCTGGACTTCGTATTCGTATCTTTCGGTACGGCTAGCCAAGCTGGTCGTTTACTGTCCTGGACATGGGCCTTCTGGCGCGGTGTGGCCGGAATGTCATGAGCCCAGGTCTTCGCTCACAGGCGCCGTACCTTCAGTGGTACCGCTTCGATAAGGAACTGGTCGTTGAACCGTTCCTCACCCGTGGGTGACTCGTGAAGGGTTGGCAGTTGCTGGATGGTTTTCACGACATCCATGCCTGAGGTTACCTGACCGAAGGCGGAGAAACCGGCCGCGCCGGGGCCTTCAATCACACCAGCGTCAAGCTTTCGCTGTTCGCCTATGCAGATAAAGAACTCGCTGCTGGCGCCAAACTCGGCCGTGCGCCCCATGGAGATGGTCCCATCGATGTGGCGCAGCCCCGTGAGGGTGGTCGGTTCATGCGCGATCGGTGGCACATCCTTGCAGCGCGTCCAGCCGATACCGCCCTGGATCACGTCGATGGTCGGAAGTTCGCCATAGGTCTGGCTGGAGATCACGATCCTGTAGAAATCGGCCCCTTCCAGCGTGTTGTTATCGATCAGGTTCAGGAAATTGGCCGTGGTGATCGGTGCGTGCACATCGTCGAGGTCGAGGTCGATGTTGCCATAGGGGGTTTCAATACGGACAGGGATCATCAGGCGGCTCCTTTAGCGGCGATGTCATCGGCATAGGTCACCTGCTGGCCTACGCCGCGGGCATGTTGGACAGCCGGATGCGCAGCAATACGGCCGGCCCACTGACCGATAGGTTCCGGAAGCTCAATCTGAGCCTGCCAGTCGGCATTGATCCGCTCGAGCGCGCCAAAAAAAGTGTGATAGGCGAGGTCGACAAGGCCGATGGCCTCACCGTCCCAGTACGGGCCGGGCCGGTGAATGAGCCCCCAATACACCACCTGCTCAAGTCCGGCCTTCAGGCTTTCATGCGCGGTAGCTTTTTTTTCAACATCGCGGCCTGGCGCAAAGGCACTGAGAAGCGGGATGAGTTCACGGTCGCAATGGCGCACCCACAAACGATTGGCGATGCGCGCCTGGGGATCGACGGGGCGCAGCGGCGTCTCAGGCACTATGTCGTCGAAATAGTCATTGATGACCGCCGACTCGTAGACGACGAAGCCATCGATGCGCACCGTCGGCGTCCGTGCATAGGGTGACAGCGACAGGAACTCTTCCGTTTTTTGCCCCGACCGATCACAGGAGGGAACAATGCTATAGGCTTGCTTCTTAAGCTCCAGCGCGGCGAAGTTGCGCTCGGCCCAGCCGCAGCCAGGCTTGGTGAAAATCTCGATGACAGGCACAGTTTATCTCAATTCTTCAGGGGGTAGGGTTTGCGATTGGAGTTGCCGGCGAATGTCCTCCAGGCGCTTCCGATTGAGCGGATATTTCCAGCACAGAAGGCCGGCGAGCACATTCAGCGCGAGCGGTATCCAGATGATGGCCAGGAAGAAGCCTGCCATGGCGACAGGACCATTGGCGCCCTTGACCGAGAAGCCGAACAATCCGGCGATAACGAAGGCGATCCCGCTGCCGGCGGCGAGGTTGAACTTATTGATGAAGGTCAAGGCGGCAAAGTAATTGCCGGAGTGGCTCTCACCGCTCTGTAAGGTGCCAAAATCGACGATATCCGACAGCATGGCGTTTTGGGCAGCCATGGCGCCGGCGGTCGCTATTGCCGCCAGAGAAAAGAAACCGAACAATTGCCAGAAGGCGTAGGGCCCCGGCACGATGACATACATGCCCAGATTCGTCACGGCCGTCAGCAGGATGCAAATGCCGATGATCAGGTGCTTGTCGATCCACCGCGCCAGATAGAGCCAGAGAACGGCGCCAACCACGAACAGAACGTAGACCGACAGCATGACGTAGGAATACTGGCCGCTTATGCCGAGATAGGTGTCGAGATAGAAGTAATAGAGCCCCGAGACCATGCCCGACGAGAGGCCCTGCGCCGTAAAAATGGCGACGAACAGGAGAAACGGCTTATTGCGGAACATGTCCCGAAGGACCGTCTTGGCCGGCACCTTGCGCACGTCCGCGCTATGGGTATTGCCGTTTGGCAAGAGCAACATGGGCGGGATAGTCAGGACAAGAAAGATCACGACCAGCCAGGCGGCGACGGACATGACCTGAGGCGTCATCTCGGTCGTCTTGAACACGCCCGTGAGCGGGATCAGGGGCACCATGGCTGTCGCCAGCATGCCCGCATTGTAACGCCAGGTGGAGAGGCTATGGCGTTCGCCGGGATCTTCGGAGAGTTCGCTGAGCCAGGCAGAATGCGCGATTTCCTGCAAGGTCCATCCCAGGCTCATCAGAAAGAAAGCCAGGGTGAAATAGACGTAGCCGGTGGAATATTGCGGCTGGAAGGCCGCTAGGGTTCCGGCGCCTCCGAGGACGGCGCCCACCAGTATCCAGGGTTTGCGCCGGCCCAGACGCGAGCGCGTCCGGTCAGATAGAAAACCAATGACCGGATCGAGCACCGCATCGAGCACACGTAAGGTCGTGAGGATGGCGCCGACAAGCACCAGTTCCAGGCCCGCGTGCTTGATGTAGAGTGCCGGCAAGATCATGAAGGCGGGGGCCTGCATGATCATGAAGGGGATGTTGACGGCCGCGTAGATGGATTTCTTTGCGACCGTCGACAGAGGTTTCCTAGAGGAAATCGCCATTTGGCTTAGAAGCCGACTTGAATGTTGAACGACGCGTTGAGCGGCGCGCCAGCATAGAAATAACCGGGCTGGACGTAGTACCAGAACTGCTTGTCGCCCAGGTTTTCCACCTGCAGACGGAAGGTCACCGGACGGCCTGAGATTTCAGTCGTGTAGCGTCCGCCGGCATTGAATACCGTGTAGCCGGGCAGGAAGAGGCTATTGGTTTCATCGATGGCCTCGTTGCTGTTGGCGCGTGCGCCGATGTTCAGGCTGAGGCCAGGCACCGCATTAACGCGGTAATCCAGGTTGGCCACGGCCTGGGTGCGTGGTGCGCCGGCGGCACGGTTACCATCAAGTGCGGGATCGCCCTTTTGATAGGCGGTGTCGAGGGCCGTCACGCCACCGGACAGACGCAAGGATTCGGTAAGCGATACATAACCGTTGACCTCAAGGCCTTCGTAACGGATTTCGCCGTTCTGGACGAAAACGTTACTGGCATTTCCATACTCGGCGCCGCGCTCGACACGGAACAGGGCCGCGTTTCCACCCCAGGCCTTGGACTTGTATTTCGCGCCGATTTCGTACTGCTTGCTGCGCAGCGGCTCCAGAACCTGATCGGCGTTGGCGTAGGATGCGCCGACGACGCTGCCCTGTTCCAGCGCTTCAACATAAGACGCATAGAGGGTGGCATCCGGGACCGGCTTATAGAGCAGCGCCAGGGTCGGGGTGATCGGCGACTGGTTATATTTTGAGGCCTGAGCCCCGGTGCGCGTGAAGCTCGTCTGTTCGTAATCCGTGTAGCGCAACCCGGCCAGCACTTGGAGCTTCGTGGTCAAATCGATGCTGTCGCTGGCGAAGATCGCCGTCTGGATGAAGTCCGCTGAATGATAAGGCGCGTAGGTGTTGGACTTGTCCCAGGTCAGGCGGGTATTGCCATAGAGGTTGAGATTGCCGAGATAGCCCCAGACCTGATTGGCGTTGGCGTAGTTTTCCTGCTTCTGATAGCTGGCGCCAAACACCAGGTGGTGCTTAAGCGAACCCGTCGTGACATCACCTTCGGCCAGGGCCTGGAACAGATCCACCTTGTTTTCGGAGCGGCTGGCATTGAGGTAATCGACCGTGTCGCCCGAGGCATCGACCGGATAGAACCAGTCGGCGGCGAAGCGCGCTAACCGGTCAGTGACCGACACGTCAAACTTGGCCTTCCAGGTCTCGTTGATCTGCCATTTGAGGCCCGTGCTGGCGAGCGCGAACTTCGTGTTGAAGAAGGTGCCATCGGAGGCCGGGAGTTCACGACCGCCGTCGACTGTCGGGATGATTTCGGTGCCGGTATAGAAGGCCGTGCCAAAGCCCTGGACCTGTCCGCTGGTGTCACGCTCCTGGTAGATCAGGTCGGCCGTCCAGAGCAGGTCAGGCGTCAGACGCGCGTCAAACGACCCCGTCAGGGCGTTCCTGTGAATCTCGGCGCCATTATAGGCGTCGCCGCTTTCGGCCACGGCGTTGATGCGATAGCCAAACACATCATTGGCGCCCAGACGCCCGCCGACATCGGCATGTGCTTCGATAAGGCTGCCGCCATGGTAACCGACGTCAAACGTAGCGGTTGTCTTGTCGGTCGGCTTCTTGGTGACGTAGTTGACGATGCCGCCTGGCGAGCCAAAGCCGTACTGGAAGCCGGTCGCGCCCTTCAGAAGTTCAACCTGCTGGAAGACTTCCAGTGGCAGTTCGATGCTAAACGAGTAGATGGGCAGATTGTTGATCTTGAAGCCGTTGGACTCATCGAGCTGCAGGCCACGGACATTGATATGGTTGCTGTGGAAGGTGTACGAGTTGCCTGCCGCGTTGACGGACGGGTCATCGGCAAACACCTGACCCAGAGAGTTGACCTGACGATCCAGAAGTGCATCAGCGTCGATGACCGACAGGCCAAACGGCGTGTCAAGCGCGGAGCGCGTCCCGAGCGCGCCGGTGGTCGGAATGGCCGTCCGACGCAGGCCCTTGACCGTTACCGTCTCGATCTGTTCGTCGCTATTGGACACGGCCGCATCGCTGGTGGCCGCATAGGCATGAACCGGAGCGACAGATACAGCCGCCAGAACCAGCAGGCTCGCCGTCGTGGTGAAGAGACTACGCTTCATTTAAAACCTCTCAGATGCAGAATGTGTTTGAGCGAAAATCGCTGACTGAGGCCGTCATCACAGAACAAGAAAAACGTTCAAGTTAGATTTTATATCTCGTTTCATTAGCTAAATAACAATACTGCACTAAGTTAGTGTTATTTATAGATTTTCCGGCAAACGCCTTGCGGCGTACGGTATACGAAATTCCCCTTGCTGTGATCATAATGATACAGTCAGGCCTGTATGTTTGTAAAGGTGTTGAGTGAAGGATATCGGTCCTGCCATGGTTTTATCGAAACGACTCGTGACATGAAGACTTGTTTTCCCCCCCGGAAAGCCCGATGACATGATCCAGACCGCTTCGTGACGGCTCAATTCTACAGGTGATACATGCCCCTCTCCTCAGCCGGAACGCCGAGACGAACGCAGGAAGAACGCACAGCTGATATGAAGGACCGGCTGCTCAGGGCGGCTCTGGAGGGACTGGCAGAAGACGGCTATGCGGGGACATCCACCCAGGATGTGGTCAAACGCGCCGGCGTCTCGCGTGGCGCCCTCGTCCATCACTTTCCAACTAAGGTCGACCTGTTCGCCGAAGCCGCCGCCTTCCTGATCAGTCGCCGTATTCTGCGTACGAACGCCATGGCGGACAAGTTGAAAGGCCGGGACGACGAACTGGAGCAGCACCTTCGGCTGGTCTGGGAGAATTACCGGCAGGACTTTCCGGCCAATATTGAATTCATGATCGCGGCGCGCACCGACAAGGCCTTGCGTCAACGCTTCGACGAACGGCTTGAAGATTATCTGCCCGAGTCGACGCCGCAAAGCGACGCACAAGAGCCGATGTCCTACCTCGCGCATGACCCTACGCCCCGACTGACGGAGTATATGATCGGGTGTTTTATTCGCGGACTGTGCCTGGAAGAAATCGTCAATGACCAGCAACTGACGGAAGAGGTGTTTCAGAAATTCGTCATGCTGATGGCGTTGGCGCTGGGCAAGCTTGATGCAACGCCGCCGGCTCCTTAAGTCTTGAGAGTACGATCATGATCCGTGACATACTGAAAATGGGTGATGCCCGCCTCCTGCGTGTCGCCCAACCGATCGAAGACATCCACGATCCCGCCTTGCAGGTGATCATCGCTGACATGTATGAGACCATGCACTCTGCGGACGGTGTCGGTCTGGCCGCACCGCAAATTGGCGTCGATTTGAGATTGATGATTTTTGGTTTCGATGCCAATCCGCGATATCCGGACGAAAAGCCGGTTCCGGTTACGACCATCCTCAACCCGTGGCTTGAAACTCTGACAGACGCGACCGAGGATGGTTGGGAGGGATGCCTGTCTGTACCGGGCATGCGCGGGTGGGTGCCACGCGCGACCCATATTCGTTATGGCGGCACACTTGAGGACGGCAGCCCGCTGGAGCGCGAAGCGCATGGTTTTCATGCGCGTGTGTTCCAGCATGAGTTTGATCATCTGAATGGTGTTCTTTACCCTCAGCGTATCCAGGACTTGACCAAGTTTGGCTTTATAGAAGCCCTCTTCCCGGATGGCCTTTGACACAGCGCAATCCTGGATAGCCGCCGGCGGCAGTCGCTGGCATGTTGTCAATTTAAAAGGATAGGCCGTCTAGCTGTATCATCTAAGCTCGGAATATTATTCACTCCACCGGATCGAAAACTAGAACTGATGTTACTGCAAATTCGACGCGATGATTGGCGTAGCCATCGTGTTGGATGTCGACACAGACACAAACACTTGAGCTACCCTTGATCTGCCACTAATCGATACCCCCACTTTGACCGCTCAATCTCTTTTGCAACGTCAAGCCAATGGGCGGCTGTCGGCCAGGCGTTTCAGCGTCCCCCCCCCCCGTCTTCACGAAGGCTCGGTCGCTCTTCAGGAAGATGTCTAGCATATACGGGTCAAGTCACCCACGGGCTCTTCGACGCCAAAAACCGTCCTTTAGAGGAAGGAGTTTGGGCGCTAAAGCGACCGCGCCCAAACCGTGACAATTCGTTTACACCTTATCCAGAGCTTGAGACACATCTGCGATGATGTCGTCGATGTGCTCGATACCGATCGACAACCGCACCAGGTCCTCTGAGACACCGGCCTTAACCAGTTCATCCGGGCCGAGCTGACGATGCGTCGTAGATGCGGGGTGGCATGCCAGCGATTTGGCGTCGCCGATGTTCACCAGACGATAGATCATCTGCAAGGCGTCGATAAAGGTAGCGCCAGCATCACGCCCGCCTTTAATGCCGAATGACACAATGCCCGAGGCCTTGCCTTGAGTATAGGCCTGCGCCAAAGCATTATACCGGTTGTCCGGCAATCCCGCATAATTAACCCAGGCAATCTTGGGGTGGCTATTGAGATACTCCGCCACGGCTTGTGCGTTGCTGCAGTGGCGTTCCATTCGAAGACACAGGGTTTCCAGCCCCATTAAAATCAGGAACGCACTGTGCGGGGATAAGGCCGCGCCTTTGTTGCGCAGAGGCACGACGCGACACCGACCAATATAGGCCGCCGGCCCAAACGCTTCGGTGTAAACAACGCCGTGATACGAGGGATCAGGCTCATTCAAAGCCCTGAAACGTGCCTTTTGAGCGGTCCAATCGAACTTGCCGGAATCGACTATAATACCGCCGATGGAATTGCCATGACCGCCGATATATTTGGTCAGGGAGTGGACGACAATGTCCGCGCCGAAATCAAAGGGTCTGCACAGAAAAGGGGTAGCGACCGTGTTGTCTACGATCACCGGAACGCCGTGACGATGGGCGATTTCACTGATGCGCTTGAGATCGACGATGTTTCCGGCCGGATTGCCGATGGATTCGCAAAAGACCGCCTTGGTCCTGGCGTCGATGAGGCGTTCCAGCGCGTCAAAATCATCGGCTGCAAAAAGGCGGACCTCGATCCCCTGCCGCGGAAACGTGTGCATGAACAGATTATAGGTGCCACCATAAAGCTGGCTAACCGAAACGATATTGTCGCCGGCATCTGTAATGGCCTCAATGGCTGCCGTGATGGCGGCCATGCCGGACGCGACACACAAGCCTCCTATACCGCCCTCCATTTCAGCGACGCGCTGCTCCAGAACGGCCGTGGTCGGGTTCATAATGCGGGAATAGATATTGCCGGCAACTTTCAGATCGAACAGGTCCGCTCCATGCTGGGTATCGTCGAATGTGTAGGACGTTGTCTGGTAGATTGGCACCGCCGCCGGACGCTGTGGCACCTCAGGCTTATAGGCGTGGTGTAGAGCCAAAGTTTGGAGTTTCATTAAGCATTTCCTCTGTTTATTTAGCGTTAGGCGTCCGAGGTCAAAGGGTATTCGTTGCTATTTTCAACCAAGGCTGACGCAACCGAGGTGAGATTCCCAGGTTGTGTCGTGCCATGTAAAACCCCTACTTCAGTTTTTAGATTTGTTGAACAGGGGTTCTACGAGATTGCGCTTTCGGCATTTTCCCGATTGTGGACCGCCCGGGTCTGGCGCGGGCTCCATCTCATTCCAGGATTGGGATACGCCGAATAAATTCTCCCGTGATGTCCGTGAGGGCTGCGAGCGGATGGTTCTTAATCATGAAGCCCATTAGCAGGCTCATGACTGCACCTTTGCGAGCATTCGTCGATATTGTCGAACCGCGACATGTTCCGCGAGGGATCGTTCCGCGCGAGTTTTGTTAGCGACACTGAACTACTACTGACGCTATGCCTGCCAACCTCGATCTGAAGCCGGGCCGGATCAAAAGAGAGGCTGATTTGTTGATGGCTCCTGTTTCCACTGCCGGAAGAGATAGACCCAAGATTGCAAAAATTTGCATTTTGCCCCACGGCGATTGTGGTTATTAACCATTAATTTATCCACAGGGGCGCAGCGTTGGTTTTCAAATGCAACTTTTTGTATTGCTGGGGAACGACAATGTTTAAGAATATGACGATCCGCGCACGCGTTATCGGCGCGTTCGCCTTGGTGCTTTGCGCCACCATAGGCCTCGGCCTTTTCTCTATTCAACGTCTGAGTGCGGTCAATGCCGCCGCACAGGATGTGGCCCTTAACTGGCTACCTGCCGCTAATGTGCTTGGCGATTTATCGCAAGATTTTGAACAGATGCGCAGTCGTCAAGCCCAGCTTATCCTCGTTTCGCCCGAAGCGCGTCTTGATATGAAAGACAAGATCGCCGATTCCATGAAGCGTATCGAAAAGGATTTGAAAGCCTATGAACCACTGATCTCTGAGGGTGACGAACGCCGGATGGCTGAAGCGATCAACAAGGCTAAGGGGGCCTGTCTGGCCGACAACGCAACGCTGTTTGCCATGGTTGAATCTGGAGATCAGGCCGGTGCCATATCTCTGTTCCAGGGTTCTATGAAGAAGAACGCCGATACTCTGCGCAAAGCCATCGGCAGCGATCGCGCCTTCCAGTTGAAAGCGGGCAACGACGCGGCTGAAGCCGGTGTTGCCCTCGGCAAGACAGCCATCACTCTCATCATGATCGCTCTCGGCGCGACCGCCGCCGCTTGTTTCGTCATTGGCTTTGCCATGATCCGCGGCATCTCCCTGCCGATCAGCCGGATGTCCGGCGTCATGCAGAAACTGGCTGATGGCGACACCGCCGTGGTCATCCCCAATGTCGGCGAACGCAGCGAAATCGGCGATATGGCCAAGACGGTCGAGGTCTTCAAGTACAATCTGATCCGTACTCTAGCTCTCGAAGAAGAAGCCCGTCAGGTCCGCGCAGATGCCGAGGTTCAGCGCAAGAAGACCATGTATGATCTGGCCGATCAGTTTGAGAATGCCGTTGGTGGCATTGTCGAACTGGTCTCTTCCGCCGCTACAGAAATGCAGGCCACGGCCCAGCAACTGACCTCGTCGGCGCATGAATCGGCCGCCCAGGCCACCTCGGTTTCCGCCGCCGCCGAAGAAGCCGGCACCAATGTCACCTCAGTCGCCGGTTCGGCCGAAGAACTGGGCGCCTCGGTGCAGGAAATCGGCCGTCAGGTCGAGCACTCGTCGATCAAGGCACGTGAAGCCGTCCGTGAGGCCGACGCCACCGCCGCCATCGTGCAGGAACTGTCCGAAGCCGCCGACCGCATCAACGGCATTGTCGATATGATCACCGGCATCGCCTCGCAGACCAACCTTTTGGCGCTCAACGCCACTATCGAATCGGCCCGCGCCGGGGAAGCCGGTAAGGGCTTCGCCGTCGTCGCCTCGGAGGTGAAGGCCCTGGCTGGCCAGACCAGCCGCGCCACAGCCGAGATCAGCCAGCACATCGGCAGTATTCAATCGACCACCCGCCGCGCCGTAGAGGCCATCGAGAACATCACCGGCACCATCCGCGACATCAACGACTCGTCATCGACCATCGCCGCCGCTGTGGAGCAGCAGGGCTCGGCCACCAATGAGATCGTCCAGGCCGTCAATCAGGCGTCGATGGGTACGCAGGAGGTGACCACGAACATCACCGGCGTGGCCCGCATGGCCGAGGAAACCGGCGCCGGTGCCGCTCAGGTGCTGTCGGCCTCCGGCGAACTGGCCCATCAGGCCGCCAACCTGCGCAACCAGATCAACGGCTTCCTGGCGCACGTCCGGGCGGCGTAAGGCTCTGATCATCCTCCCTTGCGAAGCGGCAACTTCGTTGTGGGGGGAGGTGTAATCGCGAAGCCCGCAGATCTGGTGTCGCTTTCGGAAGATGGGCCGAAAATACATAAAAGGACGCGGCATAATTTATCGCCGCGTCCTTTTTATTGCCAACCCTCATGACAAGACTAAAATCAACCGCGCAAGCTTCCCGATCGCGGCACAGGCATTCTTAACAACGAGATTTATATCGGCCGGCAGATATGGAACCGAATGCGTTATCTGAAGGACCCGACCAGCGGCCGGCGCGTGTCACGTATGAATCCTCGATCTGAATGGGTCATTTCAGATGTGCCGCACCTTCGCATTGTCACTCAGGAGATTTGGGACCAAGCGCGGCAGAGGCTTGACGAAATCCGTGAAAAAACAGCGCCTCAGTGAACGGGACGACAAAACAGGATGGCGCACGGGCTGGTCCATATGAAGAAGCCCAAGTGGCTCCTGTCGGGTTTACTAACCTGCGGCGTTTGTGGGGGCAGTTATGCGATGCGTGGCATCGACAGATATGGATGTGCGAACCGCAGCGCCGGGACCTGTGCCAATGGTCGAACTGTACGTCAATCTCATCTGGAAGAAGGCGTGTTGAGCGGCCTAAAAGATCGCATGCTCGCACCCGATGTCGCGGAAATGGCGATGAAAGGTTTCATCGAGGAGGTGAATAAGCAGAACCATGCTCGCCGCGCGAATGAGCGTGCCTGGCAGGCGGAGTTGGCCAAAACCCAAAAGGCTATTGGTGCAATCATAACGGCCATCGAAGAGGGACTTTATAATGAAGACATGAAAGCCAGAATGGCCGATTTGCAAAACCGCAAGTCTGACCTGCAGATGCGTTTGGATCACGAGACCGTCGCTGAGCTCGATAAACTACCAAGTCTGGCGAATGTTTATCGGGAAAAAGTGCAACGGCTCACGGTCGCGTTGAATAACGAGGAGGAACGGGAGGGAGCGGCCGAAGTACTCCGGGGACTGATAGATAGAATCGTCCTTACCCCTGGGGAGGCAGATGAGATGTACGCAACCATTCACGGCGAATACGGCAACGTTCTAAATTGGCTGGCCGACCAATGCCGGCAAACAAAAACCCCCTTGGCTTTCGCCTCGGGGGTCTGTGTTGTAGTTTCTGATAGACTTCCTGTCACCACACCCGAAGGCGTAGTTAAGTTGGTTGCGGGGGCCAGATTTGAACTGACGACCTTCAGGTTATGAGCCTGAGCAAAAATCGCACATCCTCATGAATCTATACATAATTTAGGCCATTGAAAAATACTTGTGCTAGACCATCATGTCCGTGAGGCATTAGCCAATTGAAGTGGCCCGCCTCGAGGTGTCAACTCAGGCGTCAAGCGCAACGGGGGTTGCTCATAGTGAGCCTATCCCCAGACACTGGAGGCGGACCATGGAAAAGACTACACTCTTTGTCGGGTTGGACGTACACAAAAAAAACGATCGCAGTGGCCCAGGTTGATGGAGCTGCGGGTGCAGACGTTCGATTTTACGGAACGATCGAGAATACGCCGGAGGCCATTCGGACGTTAAGCCGAAAGCTTTCCAAAGGCGGGCAACATTTGCATTTTTGCTATGAGGCCGGCCCATGTGGGTACGGGGTGCAACGAAGACTAAGCGGCCTTGGTCACACCTGCGATGTTGTCGCGCCATCTCTCATCCCCAGGAAGGTTGGCGATAGAGTAAAGACAGATAGACGTGACGCCATGATGCTCGCGCAGACACTGCGGGCCGGACAACTGACGTCAGTCTGGATTCCAGATGAAGCACACGAGGCTATGCGAGACCTTGTTCGGCTTAGGTCTCAAGCGATGGTTGACCTAAGAAAGGCGCGTCAGCACCTCCTGAGTTTTCTACTGCGCCATGGCATCACTTCACCGTATGGCCATTGGACCAAATCCCATAGGCGCTGGCTTGGCGAGTTGACCTTTGCCCATCCCGCTCAACACCTGGCGCATGAAGAGATGCTTCATAGGATCGAACGTGCCGAGGCGCTTTGCGCTAGATTGAAGGCGGCTATTATCGAGCTCGTACCGAAGCGGCTTCTCGCCTCGGTTGTAAATGCCATCCAGGCGCTACGCGGCGTGTCCTTAGTCGTGGCCGCCGTTCTTGTTGCTGAAGTCGGAAGCTTCGACCGCTTTGAATCACCCCGTCAGCTCATGGCATTCCTGGGGCTCAATCCATCAGAGCACTCAAGCGGTGCCACAATACGTCGCGGAGGAGTTACGAAGACCGGCGATAGTCTTGCCAGGACATGTCTGGTGGAGGCGGCGTGGACCTATCGGTTCCCGGCACGGGTCACTCAAATCATTCGAGACCGAATGAAAGGCCTCCCCGAACCGATCCGAAATATTGCGTGGACGGCCCAGGTTCGGCTGTCGGCGCGATACAAAAGGTTGATCGCGTCCGGCAAGGCCGCACCCAAGGTCATTGTCGCCATCGCCCGGGAGTTGGTGGGCTTCATATGGGCCATCGCTCGTATGGTCGAACCAAAGTTCGCCTGATCTTCGCCAAATACATTATTCCGAAAAGAAGGAGGTGAACGGCGTAATTTAGATAGACTTCGACACTCATTAGTGGCGGCAGGCTGGGGAGGTTGGGGAACCCTCGAAGCCGGGTATGAGCAAGCTCAATGCCGATGCACGTTTACTAGACAGAGGAAGCCCCGCGACGAACCTTGGTCATGCGGTAACCAACCCGCGGATAAGAGCCGGATCAACCGTCGTCCATGCTTCCTGCCGCCTCCAATGGGTGTCGATACATGCCAAAACCCCTGACGGAAATCAGGATAAATCAACGCGTCTTGTCGTTGACATCACGGACATAAGAGCCTGTGTGTTAGAGAAAAAATGTCGTTTCTGCCTGAGAAGGCGACGTGTCAATAGTCACATATTAGCCAAGCAAAGGATTGCAACAGGTGGATTTCAATTCACATCTCAAAAACTGCCGGCCAGCCTGACCGACAGGGCTGCCGCCATAGCGCCACGATTTTCAACACGGACCGCAGCCAACCCGAGCCATGCTGCAAAGCCGCGCAACTCGACAGCCAGACGTTCAACCGTGTGTCGCGTGGCCAAGGCCTCCAAATGGCTCGCCTGTACAACCAGGACCGATGCCTTGCGATCCGCTTTCAGGTCGACCCGTGCGGTGATGGCATCGCCTTCGAGGAACGGCAGAACATAATAGCCGTAAACCCGCTTGGGTGCCGGCGTATAGATTTCCAGTACGATACGGACACCGAACAAGCGCTCTGTGCGCTCGCGAAACCAAATGGCATTATCGAAGGGCGACAACAGCGTGCAGGCTTTGGCAACAGCGGGCTTTGCCAACTCTTTGGTCAGATAAGCCATATCTTTCCAGCCTTCAACACGAACAGGCGTTAGATCCCCCGCTTCAACCAGTTCCTCTATGGCGCTCTTCGAGTCTGACAGGCCCAGTCTGTAATAGTCGCGCAGGTCACGTGCCGTCGCAACGCCCATCGCCTCGGCCGACAAGCGTACCAGTTCGCGATGCGCATCCCTTCGGCTGGGTGTCGGCCGCGACAGGATGGCGGACGGCAGTACGGCCTCGGGCAGCGCGTAGACTCGCTCAAATGACCGGCGACGCGTCGTCGCCATAACCTCACCCGCCCAGAACAGGCATTCGACGGCCCGTTTGGCGTCACTCCAGCCCCACCAGCCCCCCTCGCCTTTGCTGCCAATGTCCAGTTCAGACGCAGCAAGAGGGCCTCGTTGGCGAATTTGCGCAAGGGCGCTCTCAACCAGATGTTTGTGATCTTGCAGGAAACGGGCGACATTGCCCCAGACACCTACGCCGCTGCGAGCATCGGCCATGCGCCACCGGAACAAAGGTTGTCGCTCATGTGGTAACAGACTGGCCTCATGCGCCCAATATTCGAAAACCTGAGGCTTCCTGCCCCAGGCCAGGTCTTCCAAAAGTTCGCGCGGGTACGCGCCCAATCGGGAATACAGCGGCATATAATGTGCGCGAGAAACGACATTGACGGAATCGATCTGTATAACGCCAAGGCGCTCAACCAAATCCAACAGCTTGCGGCGCGAAGGCGTAACGGCACTTGCCTTTCCGAACCCTTGCGCGGTCAGGGCAATCCGGCGAGCATCCCTGGCTGAAAGACTTTCCATCATATCATGTTCCGTTTCCATTAAATCGGACCATCACTATGACCTTACTCGACAAAAAAATGGCATTGATATCGTTGATGCGCCGGCAAGCTGGTGCCAAGGCCAAAACCAGCACCGCAGCAGCCCCTAAGCCTGGTCGCCTTGTTCGGATGACCTGCTTTCCATGCACTTACGCAAATTTGCGCAGTTCACTTCCGGCTAACCAACGCCGATCTTGCCGCGCACCTCGATCTCCAGAATCCGCTGGCCGGTGTCCTCGTCCCTGACGATGGCGATGTCACGATGCTGGAGGTTCTTCGCCTCGTCCGGCCGCAAGCCTGTATTGCCCATGAACAGAACAAAGTCATGCACCTGCTCGGCATTCCAGCGATGGCGCTCATGTACGGTCTTGGCGTAATCCCGCGTGGCGGTGTACAGCGCCTTGTATTCGACCGGACTGAAGCACGGCCGATGACTGATCTTGCCGCGTGTACCATAGGGCGGCGACAGGTCCGGCAGGTGGGTCAGCCAGGCGTGGCGTTGCGCCGTCTTCAGCACCTGGCGCAAGGTCACGATCTCATCGTGGATAGTCGAGCGCGAGGGCGGCTTGGCCGCCACTGCCTCTTCCCCCTCTTTCGGCGGCTAGGGCTTGCGCCCGGTCCGGCCGGCGCGATGAACGCGATAGGCTTGTACTCGGCCGGCGGTCTCCTCCGAGATGCCAAGGTTCCCGAAGAACGGCTTCAAGTGCAAACGAAGACGATGCGTGTGGCCCTCGACCCAACGCGGGCTGCGCTGCCCCTCACCTGACGCCTAGCGCAAATGTCATCTATTGACATTTTCGCCCGACAGGGGCATTTTAAAGCTGTTGAAACCGACGAAGTGGGCTGTCATGACGAGTAGTTTGCACGTAAGTTTGCCTGATGAAATGCGCGCCTACGTCGATCTTCGCACCAGCGGCGAAGAGGCGTTTGCCACCCCCAGTGAATATGTCCGCGCCCTGATCCGCAGCGATATGGAAAAAGAGGCGGAACGGCTTTACGTCTTCAAAGAACTCCTGAAATCTGCCGACGATATTAAAAACGGTCGTACCTATTCCGCCGCAGAGGTGGGACAGAATATGGACGAGTTCCTCGACGGCCTGGATCGCTAACGCCGACGATGAACACCAAAACCTATCGTCTGACCTTGACTGCCGAAATGCATTTAAAAAAGGCGGTGCGCGATACCAAGGAACGGTGGGGCATTGCACAGGCCAGACAATACAGTGCGGCCTTATTGGCCGGATTTCAGCACATTGCTGAAAACCACGAGGGCTTCAACTCGCCACACCGCGATGATCTGGCCACAGGCACAGGCTTTTTAATCCATCTGGTGGAGCACCGCTATATTGCCTTTCAGCCTTATGACAAAGATACCATAATCATCATCGGAATTTTCCATGAAAGCATGGACATGCCAAATCGGCTGAAAGAATTACAGCATATGACCATGCATGAAATCGCCACCATCCAGCGCGAAAGTTAGATTTGGACCTGGTCCGCAGATCACCATACCGGCCAGCGGTTTCTGAAATACCGCACTTAAAAGCCTTACAGAAGACCGCACTCGATCACTCGCAAATTTAGTTCAGATTCTTCTTGCACTACGGGCGGCAACCACAGAAGAGCTCAAATTTACCTATGTACGCTTTGAAAGCGTACAATTGACGAGATTTCGAATTTTTGGTAGGAGTAGGTATCTTTTTGAGTTGGAGTTCACTCATGCCAAGACCTGCCATCGATGATAACAGCCGTTTGGCTATTCGCCTAAAGCCATCAGAGAAGGCGGTTTTGATGCGTGCTGCGGCAATTGAGCATACGAACCTCACGACCTTCATCCTAAACACGGCAATTGAAGCTGCCCAGTCCGCCATCGATCGTGCTGAACGGATCAGCCTTTCGGAAACAGACACCTTAAAAGTGCTGGCTCTCCTGGGGAACCCGCCTTCTCCCAACGAAAAGTTATTGGCAGCCGCCAAGGCATTGCCAAAGGAATGATCATTCCGACTTGGCATGAAGAAGCGATCGCGCGCCATCACGATCGCAAAAGCTTTGATTGCGGCAATGCGGACCTAAATCGTTTCCTGTGGGAACACGCGCGCAAGAACCACGAGCAAGGAGCTTCCAAAACCTTCCTCGCCATGAGCAGCGACGATCAGAATACAATCTTGGGCTACTATTCGCTAAGTCCGGTCTCGATTGAATTCGCACGAGCGCCCGCCGCCATAATAAAAGGCCTGCCTCGACACGACGTTCCTATGTTTCGCCTCGGCCGACTTGCGGTGTCTATACATTTGCAAGGCAAAGGGCTTATCGGAGGCCAACTTCTCCTGGCGGCGGGTCGTCGCTGCCTTCGCGTCGCTGACGAAGTTGGCGGGGTCGCCATGTTCATAGATGCCAAGAACGAGCGGGTTGCGAAGTGGTATCAGTCCTACGGTGCGATACCGCTAAATGATCCACCCCTCTCACTTATTCTGCCATTCCAAACCATCCGCTCTGCACTGCAAATTAAATAGTCTGAATTGCAGTTCTCGCAGGTTGCTCCGAATAGCCCCCTGAGGTGAGGCAAAACAATGGCAGTCAGGGACGCCTTCCCATCCTTGGCGCCGAGCAATATGAGCTTGGACGAGTCTATCCTAAGCGCCAGCGAGCACTTCATCTACGCCAGGATATTGAAGAAAGTCCCTGTCGTGTCCCTGACCGTGACCGAGGAATCGACCGTCATGCTGCGCATCGCCTGGCCGGCTCGCGATTCTTGGACGGGCTCATTGGCAGGGCTGCCGATTTCAGCGGGCATGATGAGCTTTCAACTATCTATTTAGGGTCAATGTTTTGGCGGAAGCGGATGCGTTCGCGTTCCTTGCAGGGTTCGGCATGGTATCCGGCATCAAGCCATGCGGCAGATTGGATACGGTTGCGTTCCGGGCTTTGGGTGTTGCTCCACCAGCCGGGGGCCTCCGCTGCCTTGGGCAGGAAGCCGCCGATGATGCGCTCGATCTCGTTAAAAGTCAGCAGCACATCTTTCGTGCCGCGACGCCGCAGGAAGCGCCGTAATGGGTCGTACTTGGACATCGCGGACGGATTAACTCACCTGGCCCTGGTTCATGTCTTGCGCTGGCGCTGGTTTCAGTCGGACCGCCAGGCGTAGCGGCAGGAGCATGCCGGCGGGGGGCTTTTCCCCTATAAATCGGCCAACCAGAAGCCCGCGCCGGTCGGCATTGGCCGCTTCATGGGCGAACACCCTGTCAAGCTCCGCGGGGGCAAGTTCCCGAGGAACGGACTTGCTGAGGTGGCGATAGGTATTGGAAACTCGCCACGGGGGTTTGCGGTCACCACTCATAGAGGTTGTCTCTAAAGTTCAGTTCGGGACGGAGAGGATGTAGAGCCTCTGCTGACGGATAGGGGGCGTGGTAGGTGGACAAGTTGCTCGGGGGGGACCGCCTGAGGATAACGGCGAAGCCCGACGCCTGTGTCGGGGGCGAACCGGCGAGCGGTGTGACCAGAGCAACGGCGGGGTCCATGTCGAAGCCGGCCTGTCGCAATGCGTGGCGCAGAGCACTCAGATCTCGGTGATCAAGGGACATTGAGCCAGGCGCCGGGATCGCCGGCGATCGTTTGGCGGCGTCCCTGATATAGGCGGCCTGCCGGGAGCCGCGCTCTGTCGGGGCTGTCACGTGGGCGTCCGAATAGCCCCTGTCGCGAAAGTCCCTCTCATAACAGGCCCTGTCATTGTCGAGAGACTTGGCGGCGGTGTACGGATAAGGATCATACGACGTACTGTACAGATCGTTCGGGTACGCTGCGACAGACACGGCCGGAGGGGATAGGGCCGGTAGGTGCGGCTCCGGGCTTTCCCCGACCGCGGGGGGCGTGGAGGTTGCGTTCCTTGCGATAGCGCAGATAATGTAGGAGGGGGTGTCCTTTGACGGCATCGGGATAGAGGCGCAGATAGGCCTCTGTATCGAACCGGGTGGACGGATTGCGCCTTTCAGATCCGCCGTGGCGCAGAAAGTGTTGCAAGGGATCAACGCCAGCCGCGCGGACGTCGTGATAGCGTGTCAGATACCAGTCGGCATCGAACAGGTTTGACGCCTTGACACAGGCTTCGGTGCGCTTGGCGTCTTCTTGCCAGTTGAGGGGATCGGGCAGGAACCCAGGCTGGGGCACATTTGGTTTGCGTCTGAAGAGGTCAAGACATCTGTTCATAGCGGGGGCTTTCTGAGTTGTGCGGGACGGCAAGGGTGAGGCGCGGCCCCGTCTTTCATGCTGGTGCCGGCTTGAGCGCGGCCACGCCAAGATCGAAGACGGCGTACATTTTAGGTCCGGCGACTGACACAACAGAGACCCTGGCGTTGTTGTCGGAACGCGCTTCTCTGGTCGACATCGGCGCCGCGCCACGTGCATAGCCATGGTGATAGCCTTGTAACAGGGGCGCATCGACCGAGATCATGCGCACACCACAATAATCAACCTAGAAGGCGGTTTCTTCCAGCTTCACGCCGCCTTCACGACCGTTTTCCAACATTGAATTTTTGTTGTCGCCAAACTTGCGCCGCACCGTGGCTATCGGTGCGGCGCAAGTTTGGCTCGAACAAGGGTCGTCTATTTCGCGGCTGACATCGGCAGGGTTTCGCGGTTGAAGGTGATGGTGCTCAGCTTGGCGTCAAGCCCCTGCACCACCGTGCGGACTCGATCCCTGACGTAAGATCTAGCGGCTTGAAATTTGTACAATACCCAACGATATTGCGTTTAAACGCTATTTGGTTCATTGTTGCGCCAGCAGCGACTTTCGGAGATGAGTGTGGCTCTTTTTAGGATAATGGGTTGGGCTCCAACAAAGGCCGACACAACTTTGAAAAACTTGGTAGGATCATCTTATCGGTCGGTAGAAGTCGTGGGCCGCGGAACCATAAAAATTGATCCCGAAGAAGTGCGCGAAACGGACGAGTTTAAAGAAGCGTCCGAACGTGCAAAAGCTATCGTCAACGCCTGATTAGGTTCGGTCGATGCTGACCTTCCTGGGCCTTATTGTACTCGTGGTTGGCTTTATTGCATGCCATATCAGTCCCAATCACGTTTACAAGCTTCATAGATATGAAGGCCAGTATCTCTATCTGAAAAGTGCGGAACTGGGACTGAAATGCTTGGTCATAGCTGTCAGTCTCACCTTCATTCTATACCATATTCCGTCATTTCAAATTGGACGGCTCACGGTTCGTCTGCCAGTCTATTTGTGGCTGCAAGATATGGTGATGAACCTGGGAGCTAAGGATAAGCCCGAGGCGATGCGCGTAAGTTGGTTTCTCATACTATCAGCAACCACTTTCCTCTCCGCCTACATCTACCAGTTTTATTCATCCCTAAAGCTACGCTTCCGATTTGGAACATGGAATGCGCGGGTGTTCATAATGGGCGGCATTCTGGCCGATAGCCCACTGGATAATCTCTTATTCAACCTGTCACTTCAAAGAAACAAGTATGTAATGATCTCGATGGATGATCGTAAGGTGTATGTGGGGAAGGTCATCAGCTTGGGTGAACCATCAGAGACGAACGGTATGGATCAGGACATCACTATTATCCCCCTTATGAGCGGATATCGGGATAAAGACGATCTCGCCGTAAAGTTCACCACGCACTACGGCGAAGTGGATCAAACGATCCTTTTATCTCTGCGTCAGAGCTCAATAATTTCAGCAACCGAGTTCAACTTCGACGCCTATAGCAAGTGGAATGTCCCAAAACCTGCAATAGCACCCGAGACTAAGGCACCAGCGCCAGCCGCTTCCGGCGACAACGACGCTGAAAAGAACCCGTCTGCTAAAAAGACTCGGACACCCAAGGCCACACGAACCGCTTAATGACCGCCGCCGTATCCTTCACGGCCTTCAGTGTATGCTGAAAGTAAGCGGCCGGTCGGCGGATTTTGTGCCGCGGTCGAATTGAGCGAAGTGCCGGAGATAGGTCCGGAACTATCTCCGGGGATATCACTGGAGCTTGGCGACTATGGCGCGGATGGAGATCTTAACGGGTGGCGAGCCTAAGGCGAGCGGCTACAGACGCCACGGGACCAGACCAGTCGGCTGGAAACGCCTGACGGAACAGCTCAACAGTCGGATACCAAGGACTGTCAGAGCGATCACGCAGCCACCGCCAGTCGGGTGCGAACGGCAATAAGACCGAAACCGGCCTGCCCATAGCGCCTGCCAAATGAACAATGGACGTATCGACTGCGACCACATGATCCAGAATTTCCAGAATGGCCATGGTGTCGGTGAAATCGACAATTTCAGCACCCAGATTGATCAGCGGTGCCCTGCCGTAGTAGTCAGCCGCCTGCGCGGCCGCTGGCCCCATTTGCAACGACACAAGGACGGTCTGTTCCAGAGCGCTCAAAGGCGCAAGCTTCCTAAGCGACATCGAGCGGTTCAGATCATTGCCATGGGTTGGTCTTCCCGCCCATACAATCCCCACAGTCCGAAACCCTCTAGGGATCAAAGCCTCTAGCCTTTTCCGCCACTTGGCCACCAAAGAGGCCTCAGCATGTACATAGGGCACAGGCGCCGGGATCGATTGCAAATCCGTGCCAAAGAGGCGCGGGAGACCCGAAAGCGGGCAATAGGCGTCAAATGCCGGCACCTCCTCCCAACGATCGGCATAATGGACGATCCCATTCTGCTGGGCCACGATGGGCCGCATCTCGGAACTACACGCCATAATGAGGTTGGGGCAAAGTTTCGCCACCTCTGACACATAGCGACAAAACTGGATGGTATCGCCAAAACCTTGGTCGCCGATCAGAAGCAAGGTGCCATCAGGCATGGCTTTACCGTCCCACAAAGTTTTACCCTTGTGGGGCAGCAAGGACGGGGAATTCGGCAGATCAAACCGCCATTCATATTCCCGCCATCCTTCTTCAAACACGCCATTCAACAGCAAGGCTTCCGCCAGTTCAAAATGTGCGGCTGCCATGTCCGGCTGGAGTGACAAGGCATGACGTGCGCAGGCAATAGCCTCGTCGATCTCCATGCGGTCGTAATGAATGACACCGAGGTTATAGTGAGCGCCTGCGTCTTCAGGCGCCAGCGCTACAGCCTTCCTGCCATGAATAACCGCTTCTTCCAAACGCCCCTGACTGCGATAGAGCTCGCAGATATTGCGATGAAAAATCGGCTGATCGGGCGCGCTGACAATCGCCTTTTCGAGCCAATGCAAAGCCATTTGCGGCTGCTTTCGCCTGTGCGCAAGGATGGCGGCCTGGTGCAAAGCGGGCGCATAGGCGGGATGCGCCTCCAGGACGCGTGACACAATCTCTTCCGCAGCGTCGAAACGCTCCGATTGTACATGCGCCTCAGCTTCCGCCAACCACGCATCGACCGTCCGAGATACCCCCCCCTGAAGGGAGGCCTGCTGACCTTGCGCCACACTAGCCATCTATCGAATATCCCAGGCGCGCGATCGTTGGCTCCAGAATCGGAATCACCGGCGCCAGGTGCTTCAGATAATGCCTGTAACGATAGCGCGACTTGTCATAGAGCTGTTCTGTTACCTGAGCATAACTCGCTGTGCGTGCATAACGCTTATTTTCATGGAACTTTAAGCATCCCTTGTCGAAAGGCAAATCCGCGAACGCCAAAATCTGACGGACATTGGGCTCCTGATCTTCGACGATGTCTTCGTATCTTACGGCCAGATATTTTAGCGTCATTTCACGCCGATAGTGCGCCACCAGATCCATCACCAGAACATAATGCTGAGCAATGGTCTCCAGCTGGTTGGCACAGTAAAAACCGTGGGTCAGGTGATTGGAATAGACCGACAGAACAATATCCAGAGGATGGCGCAGGACATGTATAAGCGGCGCATCCGGGAACATCAGCGCAATCAGCCCGAGGTGCGTTTCATTCAGAGGCATCTTGTCGGTAAAGCGCGTGGCGCCCGGCTCGACAATACCCAGTTGCTTCACACGCTGCAGGTAATAATCCCGCAGATTGTTCAGCCCCTCGCATTGGTCCCCCATCCATAGGTCCGCAAGGGCCTCGGGATAGGTCAGAGGGCTATTCAGCATGCGGGGCATCAAATCAGCCACATCACTAACGAAGGTCAGTTCGTCTCCGGCGGACACCTTGGGATGGGCCGACAGAGTCTGTTCGACCATCGTCGTGCCAGAGCGCGGAAATCCAAGGATGAAAATGGGCTTCGGGTTATTTTCAAGCGTCGTGGCGCGGGGCACAATGCGTAAGCGGCTGCTGGTGAAGTAGGCCTTCAGTCGCTCAACCAATTGCGTGGCATGCGCCGCCATGTACACCGGGCCACCCTGCTCCACGTTAAGACGTTTTCCGCCGCTAAAGGCCTCGAAAGCCTCATCGAAGCGCCCCATCTTGTCCAGCAAGCGCCCCTTTTCCAGCATCTCATTGGTGCCAAGCCCGGTTCCAGAACTCGATAGAGCGATGCGATCTAGTATGGCCAAGGCCTCGTCATAATGTTTGGTACGCCCGCGCACGACCGCGCGATGCAACCATATGCTGGGATGGCCAGGCGCCATGGCCTCAGCCTGATCCAGAAGCGCGTCCGCGCGCGCGAAATCCCGGTCGGTTTCCTCCATGCGCGCCCAACCGAGCAAGGTCTGCAGAATAGATGGGTCGAGGCCAACGGACTCTTCATAAAGCGCCCGCGATTCCGCCATCTTCCCCTGATTCTTCAGGTTCCAGGCGAGGTTGGCGAGAAGAATGGGCTGCCGGTGCCCCAGAAGTTCAAGCGCCCTGCGATAGTGAAATTCGCCAACCTGCGGTCGGTTCATTTCCGTCAAAATCATGCCCATCAGATTATGTGAAACCGGGTCGGTGGGCGCAATACGCACGGCATTGCGCGCGTGACCTTCCGCTTCCGCCAGATGGCCCCTGCCAAACAACAGCAAAGCGAGTTCCTGAGTGGCCCAGATATTGTTGGGATCTAGCGACACCAGACGCTTAACCAGCACCTCTGCGGCCACCATTGCGGCTTCAGCCTTACGTATCTGATAGAGAACGGCCAACGCCCCGCCCTGACCGGGTGCAAGTTCAAGCACCTCAAGACACAGGGCCTCCGCTTCCTTCAAAGCGCCATTGGCATGTCGGCTAATGGCTTCGTCAACAAGAGGCAACAGGTGACGGCTGGAGGGCGTAGAGGCAAAATTTTGAAGATCCGCCTGGCAACAGCGCAATGCACTGAGCCCGCTGCCACAGGCACAGAAGTTTGGCTGTAAACGATTCATATATTGTATCCCGGACTGGGCCGGCTTTTTTGTTAAGCCGCCCTGTGGTCTGACGCCCCGTCCCTTTATTGGTGAGGCGGCAGAACCTGATAGAAACTATTGATCAGCGTTGCAAACCACGCCTGTAAAGATGCACGACGACCTTAAAATACCCAGGAGAAGACACCGGTGACGGCATGGTCCTGAGCGTTTTTGGAGAGCGTCCCTTGATAGGAGAGGCCCACCTTGATTTCGTCTCTTACCTTCCAGTCCAGGCCCAATTCGACCACACCCGCATCCCTTGCCAGCAGAACACCATTTACCTTGAAACTATTGCCCGTGCTGGTCAAGGTCATATAGCTGGCCTGGTTCAGGTCCCCGAAGGCGTGCTGCCAACCCAATGTCATGCGGGGTACGAGCCTGACGCCATTACTGAATATCCAGCGGCTGGCTGAGCGCAGTCCCAGCGTAGAGTAGGTCGTATCCGTGGTGGCGCTTTGCACGTTCAGGGCCGCGTCGCCACCTTGTTCCTGAGCGGCACCACGCGTCTGGTGGACACGCGACAGGCCTGCAAACGGCTCCATGGCAACGCCTTTCCAGACAAAGCCATAACCCATCTCACCAAACATCTGCGCTGTACGGGCATCATATTGGCTGATCAGTGCATCCTCGAAGCTCGGGAAACTGACCAGGCGTCCCATGTCAACATGGCTCCAGCTAACGGCGCCGCCCAAGCGAAGCGTGACACGGCCGAAGGCGCGACCTGCATAAAGACCAAGGTTATAGGTATCGACATCAGCGAAACTCGTCCGCTCAGATAGGGTCAGGCTGGAACTTGTGTAGCCGGCTGCAGCCCCCGCCCGCCAATCCTGACCAAAGCGCGCATCCATGCCGGTCATGAAACCAGAACGATCGTGACTGAGCGATGCGGCGTTACCGTCGTTTCTGATCTTGCCTCGGCCACCAAAGGCTTCGGCCCATGTTATCACAGTGGAGGTTGTGGACTCACTTCCAGACGTGACCGTACTCGCTTCGCCGGTGCCCAGAGCTGCAGACTCACCGGCGGCAGCGCCGTAGGTCTGCTGTCGTAGCCTGTTCAGCATGGTTTTTGGCACGGCACGACTGTCGTCCAGCAAGGCCGTGGTGACAGAGGCGTAGGCTTCACCCGAAAGCATGTTAAAGGCGCTGCGAGCGCCCTCTATGCTCTGTCCCAGGACTGCCTGATAAAGCGTCGTGTCCTCACCGCCCGCCTGCACAGCGACCGCGACGTTATGTTCGTTGGTGGTGCTGGCCGCACTGGAGAAGTCCACGGGTTTACGACCGGTCGTGAGCGTCAGGGTGACTCCGTTCGGGTTATAGGTCACCTGGGGCGTCAGGAAGGCAAGATCGGTCTTCACGCTGCTGAACTCACCGGTCAGGCTTGTGCTGGAAATGACCGAGTAGGCGGTAGAGGTGTTATAGGTGCCGTTGGCCGCCAGCACAGACAAGGTGCCGTCGAGCGTCGCGCTGCCAGAGACCTGCAATTGTGAACTCTCGCCGGCCGCATTGACAGCGACCTGCAGCGTACCGCCAGCCGTCTGTATGAAGTCACCCTTGACCTGCAACGCACTGCCCGCAGCACCGGGCTGCAGCGTTCCGGCGTTCATCACAGACCCTATCGTCCAAGTGCCACTGGCTCTCCACACGGCCTTCTCAACAATCGATAGCCGACTTCCGGCACCGAAATTGGCCAGTTGGCTGGCCAAAATTCCCGAACCCGCAAGTGTGATCTGACCCGCGCCATAACCGCCGTCTATATCTCCGTTGACGACAGATCCGGTGGTCAGAGTCAGGGCATTCGCGCCGCTGCCGAACTGCACAGCGATACCGCCAGTGCCATAGATCGTACCACTGTTGATAGCGCTGGCGTCTTGACCGGTAAACTGAAGGCCGATAACCCCGCCAATCACGCCGCTGTTGGTAAGAGAAGCCTGGCTGCCGAGTGCAAGACCGGCGATCGCATCGTCAAGAATGGTGCCTGCATTGACGACCGTGCCGCCGCTGGCGACCTGCACACCGAAAATGCCACCCTGAATAAAGCCGCTGCTAGAGTTGGTGAGCACACCCCCCGCCTCCAGCCTTACGCCGGTATCATCGGTGCCGATAATCGTGCCGGTGTTATTGACGCTTCCCCCGCCCGTCACGCCAATGCTCGATGCCAACACGTCACCAGTGTTGTTGAAGGTCCCCGCGTTACTGAAAATGCCGGAATTACTGATGGTGCCGGTATTGGTCATACCGCCGCTGTTGGTCATCATGCCGGTATTGGCAAGGCTGCCGGTATTGCTCAGCGAACCATTATTAATCACGGATCCTGAATTGCTGAGCGTGCCGGCATTCGCGATGGCGCCGTTGCTGGTCAGGGTGGTGGTGTTAATCAGAAGGCCGTTTGAATGGATCTGGCCATTGTTGACCGAGTCATCATCCACCGATACGACGCCGCTGCTGACAAGCGTGGCGCCACTGGTGATCTGTAAAGCGCCGTCCAGCGTGCCCTGGTTGGTCAGTGTCCCTGACATTACCGAAGCGTTGGTGATGGTCGAGGTGCTGTCGACGGCCTGAGTCGCGTTGATAAAGCCGACATACCGGAAGCCGATGGCTGTCACGCNGGCAAGCGTAGCGCTGCCATTCACCAGCAAGGTGTTGACCCCGAGCGTGCCNTCGGCGATGCCGTTCAGCGAGCTGCCGTTTTCCAGTATCAACTGGTTGGTGCCGCCGGCAAACCTGATCGCCGTACCGCCCGCACCCGAAATGTCACCGAAGTTGTCAATCG
>NZ_AQWM01000016.1 GCF_000376105.1 Asticcacaulis benevestitus DSM 16100 = ATCC BAA-896 | reverse complement strand
ATTGTTCGACAGGCACACACGGCCGTCATCGAGGAAGCGCGTGAACGATGCCCAGCGCTTGAGCATGTAGTTCAGCGCCTTGGCCAGGTCACTCCCCTTCGATAGCTTGGCGAGTTGGGCTTCCATATAAGGTTTGAGATCGTCTATCAGCGGTTTGCTCAGCTCTTGGCGGACCGCTTTGCGCTCCTCTGGTGGCTTCCCATTGATGCCGCGCTCGATCTCGAACAGAGCATCGATGCGCTTGACCATCTCCAAGCCGATGGGAGAGATGACGACAGGCTTCTTGCCCTCGGCTTTGCGGCGCGCGGCGGCTTCGTAATCGGCAACAGCAAAGAATGGTCGGCGGGCGTGGACCCAACAGGCAGCTTCATAGATCGGGCCGGGCTGCCTCGCCGGCAGATAGAGCTTATTGTAACCGGCATAAGCGTCGGCCTGGAATAATCCGGTCCAGGTCTTCAAGTGCAGAAGGGGATGCTCTTCTGTTCGGTCCCTTGAGTAATAAAACATCGCTGCGGGTGGAGACGTCCCTCCGAACGGTTTATCGTCCCGCACATAGCCCCATATCCGGCCTGTGATCGTGTGTCCTCTGGCTTGAACAGGGATAGTCGTATCGTCGCCGTGAAGTCGCTCAGCTGCAAAGACATGGCGCTCAAGCGCACTGATCAATGGCTTTAGGGTCGCGCAGCATGCACCAACAGCGTCGGCGGCCGTTGAGATCGAGATATCAACGCCTTCGTTCCGGTACTGGTCGAGCTGCCGATTGAGTGGCTTATGCTGACCAAACTTCTCGACGAGGATCATGGCCAGCAGGCTGGGGCTGGCCCAGGCGCGCGGAATGGCGTGGAACGGCGCCGGCGCCTGGCTGATCTTCTCGCAGTCCCGACAGCTGAACTTCTCGCGCACGTATTGCAGGACGCGGAACTGACGGGGAATGACATCGAGGCTCTCGGTGATATCCTCGCCAAGCTTACGCAGGCGATCCCCACCGCAGCAGCCGCAAACCACAGGCGACGGTACCAGAACACGCTCGCGCGGCAGATGGTCGGGGAATGGCTTCTTGACCGGCTTCTTGCGCTCGAAGCCGGCAACGTTTGTCGTCTTGGCGGCCAGGGCCTGGGAGATCAATTCGTCCTCGGTAGCGGTGGCTTCGATCTCTTCGAACTCGAACTCTTTCTGGTCGAGGAGCCGGGACTGGCGCTCGGAACGCCAGCCGCGCAGTTCGTTCTGCAGTTTGAAGATGACCAGATTCTGGTGCGTAATGGTCGCCAGATCGTCAGCGTTTTGAGCCTTGGCCACGGCCAGTTCGGCGTTCTTGACGTCCAATGCCGCCCGCGCGTCCGCCAGCTGCGCCTGAAGTGCGGCAATGGATTCTGGGGCATGATCCGACGCGGTTTCCATACCGCATGGAATCATAAAACCCTTATTCTGTATAGGCTTTTTTGCAGATGGAGAGCCGTTTCTCGAGACCTTTAGCCCGCCGTCTCAGGCCGCCAGGTAATCTGCGGATTGCGCCAATCAATGCCTTCCAGCAGATAGCCGAGCTGACCGGCCGAGATGCTCACCGACCCGTCCCGAACGGCGGGCCAGATGAACTTGCCGCGTTCCAAACGCTTATAAAACAGACACGCGCCGACGCCGTCGTGCCAGATGATCTTGATCCGGTCACTGGCCCGGCCGCGGAAGACAAACAGGTGTCCGCGAAACGGATCCTGCTTGAGGACTTCCTGGACCATGAGCGCCAGGCGATTGAAGCCACAGCGCATATCGGTGTGCCCGGTAGCCAGCCATACGCGGACGTCGGAACGGATCGGTATCATCGAAGGGCCCTCAACGCCGCCGCCACTAGTTCGGCGGACGCACCGGAAGAAATGCGCACGCGCGCTCCGCAGGGCATATCCACCGAGATGTCAGCATCCGTACTTGCGGGAACCTCCTCGCTGACAGGTGACGATGACGTCACGATGGCTTCAACGAAGCCGACAGAGCCTGGCGCCTCCATCAGCTCCTTGCGCCAAGTGTAGATGCGGCTCGTTGAAACATCATATCGGCGGGCAACCTCTGACACGACAGCCCCGGGCCGAAACGCCTCGGCTAGGATCTCTGCCCGCAACCCGTCGGGCCAGGATCGGCGCCGCTCAGGCCCCGTCAGTATCATTGTTCGTGTCATTTAACCGCTCGGAGTGCTCTTCAGACCGCTCCTAAGAGCGCGCTTAGCTGCACTCTGTCAGATCAAGCCCAATCAAAACAAGGCGGTCCTCGGCGTAGGGTTACTCTGCAGCCAGCATGTTCCACGACAACAGCTCTTCAAGCCTATCTTTCGGGTGATTGGCCGATCGAACCACTTTCTAACCCTATCAAGCTCCCCCTTTGAGGCGACTGCGGACAGAAGCATGTAGCCGCCGAACGGATCAGGGCCTACCATCATTGACACCGTACGTTACAGAAGAGCCGTCCAGCTGATCAGACGATTCGGGACTTCCACGATTTTCCCAAGCGCAACATTGGTTGTTCTACTAAAAACCAAGATATCACGGCCATAGCGACACTGCCAGCCAAAGCAACTATAAATCCCATCCAACCTGCCAAGCCCAGCATTATGACAAGATTTAACAATGGCATGTGAAAAAGGTAAAGACCGTATGAGAAATCGTTTCCTTTAAATAATTTACGTCCAACATTTGGAAATCGATATGCGACCGACAAAACTAGAGCGGCCATAGATATCATATTGAGAAAGCCAACGTCATTACCGTAGGGATTTAGGAGGCCGGGTATTCTGATGAAGTAAGATATCGCAGTGATCGATAAAAATGCAAATACTGATCCAATTATATTATCGCGAAGGAGTTTTATTATTTTATCGAACCATACGCAAGACAATGCACCTACAATAAACATCCAAATCCATGTTACAAAAGACGCCGGGGAAACAGTAAGGAGCTTATATATTGACTGTCCGTGAGGAATTTTGTCGGTTGGCACGCAGTGAATTAGAATACTTATGGAAAGAGACAGTATTAGTACACTAACCAACACGGTATTAATGGCTCTAAGTCGTGCACCAAGTAGGCTAATCAGTATGGCTGCGCCATAGAATATAAACTCAACTGGAATTGTCCATAGCGAGGCGTTGACCACCCCTATTCCGTAGCTTCGTAGGAAATCTGGATTCCAGCTTGTAAGCAAGCACAGCTGTGCTGCCAACCAAATAAAAAGTGTCAAAATGTGATTTCTAGCTGGTTCATTATACGTAAATAATATAATCGATAACGAAAATATAATTGCAAGGTATAAGGCGGGAAATATTCGTGTTACACGTGATATCATATATCTGCAAATATTTGGATCTCTTTGCCAAGAACCAGTTATCAAAAAGCCGCTGATAAAAAAGAATACCGGCACCCCAGGAAAAAAAGACAAAATATTTTTTATTAGTTCTATATTTGACAGCCCGGGCATATGGCTAAGAAAGTGAAATAGGACAACCTGAGTTGCTGCAATAATTCTGATTAGATCTATGGAATTATTGGAATATTTTATGGGTGCGTCTCCACTTATGGACATATGATCTTGACCCTCGCTAATATCGCCATATTTGTCTTTCTCAGCCTTTCTTAACCTTTTGTCGAGTTATTTTCGAACCCCCCATTGGTTTTATTGGGGGGGGGCGGCTCTGCAGTGTCGCCAACCGTCTTTGTCTAGCGGAGATAGATTCGACACGTTGCGCATCAATTCAGTGAGCAGGGCACGGTTGCGCAGCGCTTGCGCTGGATCAAAGGGTGATGAGTGCGGCAAGGCGCCGAACCGACGACATAATACGTAAACATCAATTAGTGATTGTCCCGGGAATTGGGCCAAGCGGTACAAAAGTTGTAACGGGTTTTGTAGCCACTCCATTTGGGCCGGCCGCCTGTACAAGCATTGTCAATTCATTGATATGCATTAAGAAATGCGGCGACAAATATTGTTCTCTTCCTAATCTTAGTTCCTCCGCCATTTCAGCGATTCCTACAAATTTGTCTTGTGAATATACTTCTCGCCTGCGCACCCATTCAATCAATTTCCTAACAAGGGAAGACTTGATCTGCTGGTCTTTCTCAACCGCAATCGACTTCCAGTTTTTTACCAGTTTGATCCTGCGCCCCCCAATACCAAATAGGCGTCCTAATAAAGGATGACTGCGCAAAGTTTTGAATTTTCTAGCATTAAGGCTGGTGCTTGTGTAACGTTCTAGGTAAACTGGTGACTGGTACTGACGGTAACTATCGCCGACGACCTCACCGTCACGCCCTATCACACGCAGGCGGTGATCTCGAGGTGCAACAAAGCTACAAGTTATTCTTGCGACAGCTCCACTTGCGAAGTTAAGGCACGCAACTGAATAGTCTGGCGTACCCACCATTCCAGGCATCCCTTTTGTTTTGTCGGCAATAAGTTCGCTGGAAAAGGCTGTAACCGATGTTGCCGGGCCAAGTAAACCGCAAATCCACACTAGATGATAGCCCAAATGTTCGTAAGTACACCCCTCCTTGAGTTCTTCCTCTAATGGCCAAGGCGCTCCTGTTGGGCTTGTCACTTTGTCAAAATTCATAAGGTGAATGGGGCTGTCATCAAGCTCAGCATATACAAGTAGTGGCTTTCCAATCGCTCCATCTTGGACAGATTTGAATATAGTGCGCACCATGTCACTGAAAATGTTGCATGGCGCCGCATAGAGCCGCACACCATTCTGTTTGGCAATATCAAATAAAATTGCTGATTGCTCGACGCTTTTGGTTATCGGCTTTTCGGAGTAGACGTTTTTACCAGCTTCCAGGGCCTTTTTGCTGACTTCGAAATGCGCGCTAATCCAGGTTAGGTTGATTACGGTGTCTACGCCCGGATCAACAAGTATTGCCTCGTAGCTGCTATATACATTGAATCCGTAATATTCGCCGACGCGCTTTGATCGATTTTCATTTATATCAAACACACCCTTAATATTAATTTCCGGATGAGCTTGAATGGTACGCATATATATGTCGAATACAAAGCCGCAGCCTACAATTGCGATGTTCATTCACTGAGCTTTCAATTTTTTAGCGTGGAAACTTGAAAAAAGCGCCTGTATAGAAACAGTAAAAAGGCAACATTTCTCTCAAAAATTTAAATTATTATTTCTTTAAGGTGATCGACATTCGTGGTGCCGAGTAGTGCTAGGGTTACCCCACGACGCGTTGACGCCTCATCCATTCGCGCCGCCACCGCGTCACCAAGAAGTATCTTTTTGCCAATAACATTTGGCCCCCCCAGAACCTCGCGGGCGACTATGGCGACGCCGCGACTGTACGCGGTCTCAATAATCTCATCATATTCATTTGAACTAGGATGCAGGGGGATTTGTAGCGCTTCAACTCGGTTGTCATCCAGTGCTACCTGAGCCGCGACCGGGTCATCAACTGAAACGCCAATAACTCCAATCTTACCCTCAGCTTTCAGGGAAGCTAAAGCACCAATAGCGTCCCCCCTCTGAAGAAACTCATGAGGCGGGCTATGAAGCATTAATACATGCACGTGATCTCTCTGCAAGCGCCTAAGGCTGCTTTCAACTGATTTTCTAATCTTCGCTGGATTCCAATCTGAAGGTAACCCATTCGAACGTGCTTGTCGCACGCCGCCTCTTACGGCTTTATTTTTACTCGCAAGAAATGAAATGATGGGCTTGAAAGGGACAATAAGCTGCTTAGCTAACGGAAGGTATTTTCCCACCTTAGTGCAAATCACAACATCCGGCACACCCTTTGTCACCTTACCTAAAATTCGCTCACTCTCACCTTGAGCATAAATATTAGAAGTATCGAAAAAATTTATCCCATTATCTAAAGCTACTTTTATGAGCTCTTCTGATTTCTCATGGCGCGCACCTAGAACAGATCCAAGGCGGCTGCACCCTAACCCAATTGGGGAAACCAATAATTCGGATGCGCCAAACGCTCTCTTGCAGTTCATCTATTTCTCCTTAGTTAAGGGCGCTTCGAAGGTTAAATAATAATTCTTTTCCGGCATCAAGAACAACTTTCGAAGGCTCTCCGCGACCAAACCAAGTCAAAGTATGGCAGTATCCAGCGTATTTTTCAGCGGATACAGTTATTCTGTTTGCGGGAGATCGCCTTCCGTAATATAGAGCGTGCTCATCTTTAGTCACATTGTATGATGTGACGCCGGAAATAAAAGAAATGTTCGCGTGTATTGATTTTTGTAGATGCTTTAGTTGAAAACCGCCAGGACAGGGTTCAAGTAGCCATGATTCGGGCAGCAGCCAATTGACTTCGCAATTTCCTTCTCCTTTCCAATAGTCTCCGACTAAAAAGCCTTGTCCATCGAAGATTTGAACCCCTCGGGCTACAATGCCAGGTCGATCTCGAAACTTGCCCGCGATTACGCTGTCATCAAGGTTATTTGTGGAAATGAGTTCAGCTTGGGCGGTTCTACCTACCTTGAAGCATCCTAAAAAATCAACAGGTTCGTACCCCTTCCAAGTGGGGCCGTTGTGTGCCGCCGCGCTACGCTCTCGAGCACGCTCTGGACCTGAATTATAGCGAGACGTGCCTGGATCTACAACAAGGCGTTCATTGTCAATTGAGATTTCAATTGACAGAAAGTCAGAATGCCCGTGACCGGGATTCCAACTTGGCCCGAGGGGGCCGGCATCAAGTAGGCAGAAATCGCCACCGGCATAAAGGCGTGCATAGCCTCCCTGCTCAAGGACAATGCGTCTACCTGAAGGAGCGCCGCCCTTGTAGTGAGGCACTTCCCCATCCCACGCGTCATTAAACATCGCTACGCCTCCATCAGGATGGCAAAGATAAGAAAAAGCCTTACTTACAGAGCTGTGTGTATCTCTTAAATGGTGACGAGTTTTTGCAGTTAGAAACGTAGCATCCTTGATGACATCAAGTGATGCCATACTTAGTCCCTGATACATTGGTGAGCGCTCAATCTGTACACCATCAGATAATATTGTTTTCATAACGATGTGGGAAATGTAGCGTTCTATTTTACAGGCAAATTTAGCTGGTACTTTATCAACGTAAGTAAAGTATAGGCTTATTGCTGCTAGATTTCGTTCGACATGGTTATTGCAGAGTTCGTGTTCTATGTTGTCAATTAAAAATGCTACATTAAGCCGTATGAATTCTTCAACAACCTTAGAAACATCAGGCCTGATTAAGCCCCTGTTTGTCGCTATTAAATAAGCAGAGCAAATTGACAGAATTCGATGAGAGGCCGCGTAAGGAAACCAAAACGAACGAAATGCACCCGGACTAGTCATGCTTGTTTGGCTATGGGCGCTACTTACTATTGTTTTTATGGTATCCTGATAATCTGGCTTCCCCTCAAGTATCATGGCGGCCACAAAGCCCATATGTGCGAGTTTCGTATTCCAAAGTTGGTGGTCTCCTTCGTCTGGAAGGTTAATGTCCCATTCGATGGTACTGGGTGAGCCAAAATCAATTTCCCTGCCCAAAAAAGTAAGGATACCGTCTTTGACCTTGGGGAGAATATTGACGTATTCGCTATGATAAAATTCACCAATATTAATTAAACTACTACGCAAGTTAATCGGACTCTTTAACTTCGGTAGGTTATTTTCAATGTTTTGAATGCGATTACGGTAAATATTAGGTAATATTACAGCCAAGCGGTTGCGCAACGTGCGACGCAGCATATAGATTGCCATACGAGGGGAAATTCGACTGACGGCCAACATCAATATTTTATATTTTCTATACATCTTACATTCTTTCTTAGTACAGAGAATAATATACATTGTATTCTTGCTACACTTGTATATATTCATATATTAAATGGATGCCCTACTTAGTGCGGTCCATACTTAAGTCGGATCCCATTCAGTGTTTTATTAGTTGGGCGTTTATATTTTTTATTGCGAAGCGCAGGTCTCAACGTAAGCCGTTTTCTTTTCAAATTTGTTGAAGTTACGTTGATGTATATTTTGCCAGATTCTTGCGCGACAGGGTTAAAAATAGGGGAAATAAATTCTGGGCATGGTAGGCGCAGAAAAATCGCAGATGTTCGCTCAGGATCATAGCTCAAGTCGGGGGCGGCGGGGAGATTCAGGCAATCTCCAAGTGCTTTCAGATTGCCCTGAAGCCGACCCCGACGGTCGGCCCACGGTTCCTGACTAAATTGTTTCAGCATACCTGAAAACACATTTTGCGCAAAGCGCACAGTGCCGATGCCAAGCGAAACACCACCCTTTTGAATCATGTAAACAAAGTCGGCGACTTGGCTAAAGTCAAGCTTTTGGTTAGGGGCGTGTCTTGACTTCGATTCAATATTGATACCGTCACACGATTGGATCTTATGGTTTTGCCAATTGGAATTAGATGTCTTGAAAAGTTGACATCTTCCCACCGGCCATAGAGTGGGGGCGCCTCATCAAAAGGTACCTTGTTTTGGCGTGTAGCCGCAATTAGCATGATCATGTTACATCTGCACGCATTGAGGGCTGCTGCAAGTATCTCCATGGGCGCCTTAGGCAGTTCCCGATTATCGTGGGTGCCAACTCGAACGTGATGCCACGGCTATTTATGTTGTCGGCCATAACATAAGAGGTTGAAATTTCAACTTCAGAATGTGCATCATAAAGCGCTTCGGTTTCGTTTAGAAAATTGCAGTCAGATAAGAAATCATCATCAAAGAATACTATGCTTGTGAGCTTTGCATTTGACGCTGCATTCTGCTTCCGGGCGTGCAGCGAGCAGATTAGACGGCTTCTGTAACGGGCGGTGTCAAATCTGCGTCCTGGGCAGTCTTACAGCGGATATCACGGATGATGCATTACAGTTGTATTTTTTGCATTGATGTGTGCTTTGCCGCACTGCGGCTTTGTGGCCGCTTCTCCAGATCGACGACGCAATGATGTGAGCGGGTTGGAATTGTCGCCGAGCCAGCTTAATGGCGACGCGCGGTAGTTCTTGAACTGACCATCTTATCAGGAGGATGGCCGCTATTTATACCCAGTTGTTCGTGGGGCGCTTTTTTTTTAAGAAACGGATTTTGATTGATTCCCCAGCGCCAGACCCATTCCATGGGGCCATAGCTGAACCGCTTATGCCACAAGTGAGCGAACCATAGTTGGAAAGCGAAGAGGCCAAGACCTGCGACGGCCAGGACTTCGGTGTTCAGGGTTTTATAGAGCCCCAGACCGCAGCCATAGAGGATCGGGACGAAGACGGCCGATTGCATGATGTAGACAGTCAGGGTCATACGCCCGACTTCTTCCAGACCTATGATGTAGGATCGCTGTATGCGCGTATAGACCCATGTCAACGCTATGACCGTAAAGGTCACAGCAATCATGTTGAAATAGCCGGCCGACAGCGCCTTGATGATGCCAACTACCGGCGTGATCTCATGCGGATTGATGGCGGAGTCGCGTAAGAGATATTTTGAGAGGGCGATGACCGGAAGGCAGACAGCAAGGACTATAAACAGACGGACATGTTTGCGGATATGGGACATGGGATCCGCACAGAAGTTGACACGCCCCAGATAGATACCCAGCAGAAACAAGCCGAACGAGCGGTACAGGCGTCCACTCGAAATCATGTACCACCATTTGTTGGCATTGCCTTCGGTGAGGTTCGTCCAAAGCACCTGTGGCCAAGTGCCACTTTCGTAAACCTGTTGCAGATGGTTCTGGATTCCGATGATGGCTGAGCCATTGGTTTGCAGATATTTCGCCGCAAAGTCGGGCCAGATCGCCGCAACCGGCGCCGAGGCCAACAGAGGCAACTGCAGACAGAAAACAGCCGAAACGCCGAGGATCCAGCGATTGTCTTTTACATTCGCGGCAAACACCAAGGCCATGCCGAGAACAGCCAGGACCTGAAGGACATCGCCACCAAAAATGAGCGAGTTTAGCATGCCGATGATAAACAGAAGGCCGTAACGCCATACACCCGTCCACACCAGGGACTCGCCGGTCCGGCGAGATTTTTCTGAGAGGAAATGATAGCTCAGGCCAAAACACAACGCCAGGATAGCGAAGGACTTGCCGGCGAACAGGATATGGATGAGGCGATGAAGCGTGTCGAGCAGTCCCGGGCCTGCCGTGAGACCAAAACGGTCTGTAACATGGACCATCAAGATTCCAAACACGGCAAAGCCGCGGTAGAAATCTACGATCGTGTGGCGCGCGGGAGCTTTGGGGGTCGGCTCAGGCGATAGCATGCAAAATCCTATTGAGACAAAGGCAGAGCGCTTCTCGCTTTGCCGGTGTTAGTTTAGATGTAGAGCCCTCTCGTCTTCCCCAGGAAACGAAGCGCCCATTCACAGGTCGATCAAATACTTACGCTTAAGACTTACAAGACTCTAGGTAATCGCTATGCCAGTGCCACAATAGCGTGGCAATCTAGCAAACTAGGAGGTTGCAAATGTTACTCTGTCCTTTTGGGAATATACCCAATAAGGCGTTACGGTCGGCGTGTTAATCTAAGGCTGCAGGATCGCATCAGATTCCCTTAAGGTTGAAACCTTGTGATATTCCGTTGCGCACTTGATGAGTTGCTGAACGTGATACTTCAGTTTGTCCCCCCATGAGGCCTTTGGCGCTAGCGGAGCGAGCTCAGGATAGGTCTTTAGCATGACCTTATAAGGCTCCTGCCATTTCCGGCCCCACGGCAAACCTGAATGCAGCCAGGGCCGCGGGTTAGACATGAAGTGGTATATGATAGGACGTACAGCTCTCTCGGCCTCTGTACCGATCAGAAAGCCGGGAAAGTTCCATCTATTGGGGATGTAAAGGCACTTGTCGCCCACGGCCAGGTTCATGGGGTCCTGGTCACCAAACTTGAAGGCGTCGCCCTTGGCGCGGATCGCCTGTAAGGTCGCTGCCGACAGGTTTGTCCAGCTCGTCCGGTCAAAGACCAAAACGCCCGTGTTCAAATAATTGTTGTAGTCACCGCTCAGGCCCGCCTGCACACGATCCGCTTTCGTGCGCGCTTCCCAGTCCGGGGAGATGCGCGCAAACAGGGAGGCGGGATCGCGAACCGCGAGGAAATGGCCCTCAGGGATGAACACGTCCAACAAAGGACGCAAGGAACCAGCGATTTGCGTGTCGCCATCGACATAGGCAATCCGTTGATAATGCTCTGGCAACAGACTGTTGATGAAGAGCCGTCCGAACATCGGATGCATATGCTCAATTGCATCGGTGCCAAAACGCAGAAGTTTAATACCCATGCGACTGGCGACCGACGTGGCCAGATCAATCGCCGCAGAGGCCTCGGCGATGCAAACAATGACCACGTCCCCCGTATCGAGGGGCGTGAACAGTCTGGCTTGATAGGCACTCAGTAGCGTCGGGAACAGGTAATTGTCGTCAATCACATAGCAGACGCAATTGGGCATGTTTTTAGAAGACACGGTCACGCGGAGATGCCCGTTCTCATATAAACGACATCGTCATTCACGAGCTTTTTCTCAGGGGTCGGGACGGAAATCTCATCCTGGTGAATACGCCACTTGGCCTCGACGAGCGTCCTGAATTCGCGGCGGAAGCGTTCGGTCGAGAAACGCAACGCGTGTTCACGGATTATGTTGCGATCAAAGTTGTGGCGTATCGTTTCGAAACGTTCGGTTGCCGCAATGATGGCAGGCACCGTCTGCTGGTGAAAGTGCACGCCTGTAACGCCGTCCACGACGGTCTCGGCAGCACCACCGATCGAGTAGGCAATGACGGGTGTGCCACAGGCCTGAGCTTCAACGGGCACGATGCCAAAATCTTCCTCGGCAGCAAACACGAAAGCACGCGCGGTTTGCATTTTTTCTACAAGCACGGCGTCTGGCTGATAGCCCATAATCTGAACGTTCGGACCCGCGATGGACTGAAGGTGGGCAAGGCCGGGGCCTGCACCGATCACCACCAGCTTCTTGTCTGGCATCTTGTTGAAGGCCTCAACAATAAGCGACATCTTCTTGTAAGGCACGATGCGTGACGCAGCGAGGAAGAAATCCTGCGCAGGCGCGCCGATGGGGAAATTGTCGGTCTCGACGTTGCAGTGGATGACCGTCGAGTCGCGACGGTAAACCTTGCGTATGCGCCGGGAGATATACTTCGATACAGCTACGAAATGGTCGACGCCATTGGCGGTTCGGGTGTCCCAGATGCGGATCTTGTGCAGGAACCAGCGCGCCATCCAGTTACGGAACACACCGAATTTAGAATTCTCAAGATACTGATCCTGAAGATCCCAGGCGTAACGCATAGGCGTGTAGCACATGCAGATATGCAACTGGTTGGGGCCCGTAATAACGCCCTTTGCAACCGCGTGACTGTTGCTGATGATGACATCATAGCCCGACATGTTCAGTTGCTCGATCGCAAACGGAAAAATCGGCAGAAGGCTGCGGTAAAACTTCCGGATACCCGGAATTTTCTGCAGGAAGGTCGTCTTGATTGGTCGCTTCAAGAATTCGGGACGCTCATTCTCAGGAATGACGTCAACCAGAGCAAAAATATCCGCATCGGGATATTCCTTATGCATCGCCTCGAGCACTTTTTCCGATCCGGCGAAGTGCGTGAACCATTCATGTACAAAAGCGACTTTCATAAAGACCTCTTCGTTGACGCATTTTGACGTCTATTCGTGCTGACGATGTAACGTCGTATGGAAATCCCCATTTTAGGGGGCTGTGGGGTAGATTTTCAGACCAACAGACCTGAAGACTTTACGCGACGGGATAGGTACTTACGCTGCATCGTGCAAGATCCTTGCCAGATGCTCACTTGCTGCACTCCAACTGTAATTCGCAGCCCTATGTTGACCTGCGATTGAATAGTGCGCGCGTAGGTCGTTATCTTCAACAAGTTTATCAATAGCCGCGGCCCAAGCTTCAGGATTACTGGCCTCCGCACTCATCGCATCGTCACCGCAGAGTTCAGGCAGCGCGCCCTTGGGCGCGACGATCGCCGGCGTCCCCAAAAGCATCGCTTCGAGAGGCGGCAGACCAAAGCCTTCCGTCAACGAAGGAAACGCAAAAGCTCTGGCCCCTTCAATGACGGCACGCATTTCCTCGTCACGTAAACGTCCCGCCAGAATTATATTGGATCCCAGATCTATCCCGGCGGCTTTGAAGTCCGCCTCAGTCGCGCTCCCGATCAGCACCAGAGGTACATCACGGTTCTTCATGATATCTGCCGCGCGAATGATGGTTCGGACGTCCTTATGGTGCTGGACGCTGGACATGCCGACCAAATAAGGTCGATTAATCAGGCCGAGCGTCGACAGTATAAGGGGGTCCGATGTCACGTTTTTTATGTGATCGACACCATTATGCAACACTTCGATCCGCTCAAGTGGCGCAATGCCTGCTTCCGCAAGACAGGAGCGTGCGTATTCCGAGACGGTGAGAATCCGGGATGCCTTGTGCGCGAGGATGGGAAGAATGGTTTTGTACCAAACGCGGAACGCTTTGGAATAGGACTCAGGCGTTATGAAAATCTGAGCGTCATGAATCATCAAGACGTCGCCCGTGCGACTGACCGGACCGACATTCCCTAGGTTAACCAACAAACCCTTACCGGCCATCGCGGGTAATTCAAACTGCTCCCAAGGAATCCCCTTAAGATGCTTGCCCACCAGATTTTCCAGGTCGAGATGGCTTGTCACACCCTTAGGGCTCGCCATCGCCAAGTCCAGACCAGCCAGAAGAGGGTCTCCAGATCGCTTGCGCGCGATCACGCCACTTATTAGGGCGTGGGCGACGCGCTGAACCCCAGTGGCCTTCTGCCCCTGAAATTTTCCGTTGAAGACAATACGGTGCATATTCTGTTTAAGCCTCAATGAGTCAGGACGCATCGCGTGAGGTCTGGAAATCAACCAAGGTGCCGTCGAGGTAAAAGGCCGCGGTCAACTTCAAACCTTCGGACAGCGAAATCGTTTCTTCGAAGCCTGTCAGAGCTTTAAGACGCGTGAGGTCAGGCAGACGGCGCTTGACGCTGCCTACGGGAGACGGATGCAGCTTGATCTCCCCTTCCATGCCGCGCGCCGCCATCATCTCCTTGGCGAGATCAAGCATGGTGATTTCGCGACCACCGCCCAAATTGACGATCTGACCTTCGCACGCAGGCGTTTCGGCGATTAATCTTGTGCCACGTACGGCGTCATCCACATAGAGGAAGGCGCGTGTGTCTTCGTGGCCGAAGAGTTCAAACACACCTTCCTTGGCGCGGATGTAGAAGTCGGGGACAACATGTCGATCACCCATGCGCGGACCATAGGCGTTGTGGTAGCGAATGATGCTGTACGGCATTTCAAAGCTGCGACCGGCCTGGGCGACGACGACCTCACCATGCATTTTGCCCATGGCGTAAGACCAGCGTGGATTGGTCACATCGTCGACACACAAAGGCACGTCCTCAGCCGTCGGCACGGGCCAGTTAAAGCGTGTCACCGTGGACGCGTAGCTTTCGCTGGTCCCGGCATAGACGAAACGCTGTAACTTCGAACCACGCCCGTAGTGCTCGGCCAGGTAAAGCGTGGGCAAGGTGCAATACTTGATAACGTCCATGGGACGTTCGTAGAAGTTCTGCGTGCCGTTCATGGCGGCGAGGTGATAGACGTAATCCACATCCGTCGGCAGTTTCGCCACCTGGACCGGATCGGACAGGTCCGCCTCGATCAGATCTACGTTCGGCTGACTGACCAGGTTACGCAACGCCTCGTCATGTTCGCCCCGCACAAAATTGTCGACGGCGATAATGTGGTTCTTCACGTCGCCAGCCAACAGCCGTGCCAGGTGAAAACCAAGGAAGCCGGCTGCGCCGGTGATCAGAATACGGGGCATTAAATCATCTCGCGTGTAACATTATAGGCGCCAAGTGCTGCATAGCGCACGCCTGACGGAAGTTCGGAGGCCATCAGCATGTCATGCTGATGGTGGATTTGACGCTCCAGGCGCTCATTCAGACCCACTTCTGAAAAATGAGCCCTCTTCTTGTCCAGACAGTCCAGAATGTACTGGTTCGTCTCAACGCCGTGGATTTGAAGGCCAGCATCCGCCATAGCAACGGTCAATGTGAGGCCGACATGGCCCATACCAATAATGCAATTTTTTTTGTCTTTGTAGTTATTGGGTAGCATCAACGAGTCCTGAAATGGATTTAGACTAGGGAAGGTTGCAAATACTGGGCCAGAATTCTCAAGCCAGACGCTTGGCTAAAAATGCCTGACACAGACATTTAAACCTAATTGTTTTAAGATTTCGATAGTTTAGGCGTCGAATTAACGTAACAGGCGAATTTTTTGCGATCGCTGATGCCACATCGTTTGGTCTTTTTAATCTTTGATTAGCATCAAACAGTGCTGAAATAGCCTTACAAAGGGGGGGGCGGTGTAGAAAGGTAAAGCCCTAACCTCCGCACCTGCGTGTCCGTGTTGGACCACGAACTTTAACCAGAATTGTTATAAGATTTCTATAGTTTATGGGAAAAACTACCGTCTCGTGAGAAATTTATCACAAATCTATGGCTTCATCTGCGCGATCCGGATAGGTGTGCGTAACATGGATGCGATACTGAATGATATCGTCCGTGAGGGACGTTTTTTCTTTATCTTGCCATAATTTTGTACGATTCATTAGGTGTTTTAGGTGCGGTGCCAAAGAAAGTGTCGCGTTTCGAAACGCTTGCCTTATACGGCAAGGCCTGGACAAATAGTGCAGTGCAAAGTATCTCTTATAAAATATAGGCAATTATTTATATTTGTGTGCGAATAGATCTGTGGCGGGGTAATTGCAAGGCAGCGCTCCGAGGCCGTTTTTGATGTATTTGGGAAAGCCATTATGAGAGTTGCGCTAGTTCATTACTGGCTTGTGGGAATGCGCGGCGGCGAGAAAGTGCTTGAGGCGCTCTGTGAGCTTTACCCGGAAGCGGACATCTTCACCTTGGTGGCGGACAAGTCCAGCCTGTCCAAGACCATTCTAAGCCACAAAATCACCACTTCATTCTTGCAACACATTGGCGGACTCAAGAACTACCAGAAAATGCTGCCGCTGATGCCGCTAGCGCTGGAATCGTTCGATCTCTCCGGATACGACCTGGTAATTTCATCAGAATCCGGTCCTGCCAAAGGCATTATCCCGCCGCCCGATGCCCTGCATGTGTGTTATTGCCATTCTCCCATGCGCTATATTTGGGACCTTTATCCTCAATACCGTGCAAGCGCTGGGTTCATTGGCCGCTTCCTCATGTCGCTGACAGCGCCTTGGCTTCGGGCCTGGGACGTCACCACCTCCATGCGGGTTGACCATTTTATTGCCAACTCCAGCTACGTGGCGAAGCGGATAGAGCGCTACTACCGCCGCCAATCGACCGTCATCAATCCCCCCGTGGCTGTGAATCGATACGCCATTTCCGACGAGGTAGAGGATTTCTATCTCTGTGCAGGGCAGATAACGCCTTACAAGAAGATCGAACTGGCTGTGGAGGCGTTCACACGTCTCGGCAAACGTCTTATTGTTGTGGGCGGAGGGGCTTCATCTGCCTTGAAAAAGATTGCCGGACCCACGGTCCAGTTCACAGGTGTCGTCGACGATGCGAGCTTAGCGCGCTACTTCGCCCGGGCAAGAGCCCTGGTCTACCCGGGCCTAGAGGATTTCGGCATCATCCCGTTGGAAAGCCTCGCCAGTGGTCGTCCGGTCATCGCCTTTGCCAAGGGCGGTGCCCTTGAGACGGTGTTGGAAGGACGGACCGGCATCTTGTTCGAAGAGCAGACGGTTGAGCATCTGATCGCAGCGGTTGAACGCATGGAGCTCGAACACGGAACCTTCGATCCTGAGGCGCTTCGTCGTTTTGCCATGGAGTTCGAACGCTCTAAATTCGTATCTCGTCTGAAGAGCCATCTGGACCAGCTCCTTACGGCTCATCGTGGTCGCGGTGGTGCGGGCAGGGAACGCAAGATCACTGCCCCGGTCTCCCCAAAACTTGCGGCGTCTGATGGACAGCTTGCGCGCGTGATCTAACAAGGCTTAGGGTTTGCGGAGTAGGAGCGAGACTTTTGTCAGGCTCATTTGGATGGACAGCGTATTGCTAATGTGCTCACGATTGTCGAGACGGCCAAGATGCGCGACCATAATCCGGAAACCTATTTCACGCACCTCCTGACCGTCATCCGGGATTATCTTAAGGAGAGGCTTGAAGAACGCCTACCGTGGAACTGGGGCCACCATGTCGAAACTGCCGCTTAAGCTACGCCGCCTGGACGCAAAATTGCGTCAATATGAAGGGCTATTACTCTCGGAACTGGATGGTCTCCTGGCCGGATTGATTGTCTGTCCCGAATTCATCATGCCGAGCGAATGGTGGCCGTGCGTATGGGACAGGGAAGATGACGAGGACGATCCCGTCTTCGAAAATCCAAAAGCGCTTCAGGAAACGCTTCGCCTGGTCATGGAACATTACAACCAGATCATTACCGATCTGAATGCCGAGTACCACATACCCATATTCGATGGTATCGAAGGCGACGATGAGGCTACTTTTTGGCAAAACTGGGCGAGCGGCTTCTTGGATGCCGTGGCCCTAAGACCGGCAGCATGGGACGTCTACATGCGTCATGAGGATGAGGTGGTCGTCAACGCCTTCTCCATGCTCGTGACCCTCGGAAACATATCCGAAAGCGGCGAAGACATCGACCATCCTAACTATGAGCTTCTCAAAAACGAGGCGCTTGACCTTATCCCTTCATGCGTTCTCGTCCTATATCAGGAAAGACTGCGGTCCCAGCAAAGCCCTTTTGCGGAACCAAAGGCGAAGCCTGGACTGAAAACGGAGCGCAATGAACCCTGTCCATGCGGATCAGGAAAAAAGTATAAAAAGTGCTGCGGGCTCAACTAAATCGACAAACATCAGCTCACGCGACGCTCACAATGAAGGCGGTTCGCACCACCGAAAGCTACAAGGCCTGCCTTTCGTTGATCCGTCCCTCACGTCGCTCTGGCAAAGAGAGGGGCCGTGGCACAATATGCTTTCTGATCCAACTGGCGAAGTTTTCCGCGCTCAACTCGCCATTGGCCACAACCAAAAGGCCAAGAAAACAGGTCGTGTCGTCGGCGCTTAACGCGTAGCCATTGAGCGACAGTAGAAGCTCGATCGTCGTCAGCGCCGTCGGCAGGTTGGCGTCGAAGAACAACTGATCATGCGCCAAGGCGTAGCCATAACAGGCCGCGAGGCTGGCCAGATCGGTGGCCTTGCTTTCATTGAGCGCCTTCACCCGGGCGTGCATCAACTTCATCAAGCTTCGCTCACGCAACCCCCGTTCAGTACCCATGTCACCGCTAGGGCTACAGGCATGCTGGGTAGCCATCTCGGCCTGCAAGGCTTCAATCACCCCGTCGCGGATCAGGATAAACGGCATCTATTTGCTCAGTTCGTGGAGGACATTGCGGCGCGTCTTCATCAGCTCGCGGGCCTGCTCCATCTGTTCGGCGAAGACAGGATCGTAGGGGGCGATGCGATAGCCGTTCGGCGTCTCGGTGATGAACAGGGGATCGCCCTTGTCGAGCCGAAGGCGTGTGAGCAACTCCTTGGGAAGGATAACACCCAGTGAATTGCCGATCTTGGTGATTTTCAGTTCCATGGCCCCGCCTCGATATCGGATTTTCGAAGAGCCTAGGGGTTAAACGTCAAAATTCAGTGTACGTACGCCTGTAAGTACGGTTATCGCGTACAGGCTTGCGCCGCGTCGGTCAGGCTGTCCATACCAGCGCCTTCCAGGGCTCTCAGGTCGTCCACGGACGGGGGCGTGGCTTGCGTGAACGTGTCCTCCAGCGACTTGCCCAGGGCCAGGGTTGACTCCGCCAGCACCTGATAGTCTGCCACCGTCTTTTTATCCTTGTCCGAGGCGTTCGCACCCAGCTTGTCTTTCAGAAGCGCGGCGACCTCCGCTTCCGCCTTGCCGAGACGCATGAGCGTTTGCCCCACGGCCCGGCAATGCGTCTGCTCAAGTGCAGTGAGCGTGGCGGCGTGCGCAGGCGAGACCGCGAACAAAAGAGCGACGAGGGGGAGGGCTTTGAACATAGGGTCTATTCATCCGTCATGTGGCGAGGGTCGCCGCCGAATTCGGCGATATTGGCGGAAATCCAGTTTCGGGCCGATTGTTTGTCCGCGTCGCGCGACAGGGCACGCGCATTGATCGAGACGAAGACATGACCGCGTTTTACATGGCCGGCCGCTACCTTTTCAATATCTGACGCATTGCCGCGATCCGAGACCACGACCTGAGCCTTGGTCTTGCCCGGTGGTGCCCAGACATTCAGCGTCAGGCAGTCGGTCGTCGTGCCGCAAACTGGACCAAACGCCTTGCCATCCCGGTTTTTCGTCCAGGGCGCGACCGTATAGGGAATGCCCCTGAAGGCGAAGACGTCCTGATCCACCACGCCCGCCAACGGTCCCGATTGCGTCTGGACCAGTACCCGCTCAGGCTCTCTTTCGTCTGAACAGGCGGCAAGGCAGAATGTAGCGATGAGGACGAGCTTGCGGTTCATAGCGCCAGTCTAAGCGCGACCGGCCGGCTATTGCAAACTCTGATCGTCTCCCACAGCCTTATAGAGCGCGACCAGATTGGTAGCGCGCAGGGCCTGCAGACTGATCAGGCTCTGTTGCGCCGTGTAAAGTGTGCGCTGGGCATCAAGCAGGGTCAGGTAGCTGTCGACACCACTGTCATAGCGTGCCTGCGACAGGGTCAGGCTGCGCTGGGCGGCGGTGGTGGCAGCGGCCTGGGCGCTCAGGCGCTCATCAATGCGCGCGCGCACAGCCAAAGCGTTGCTCACCTCTGAGAAGGCCGACTGGATGGCTTTCTCGTAGGCGGCTGTGGCGATGTCGCGGCTCGCTGTGGCGCTTTGCAATCCGGCGCGGTTGGCGCCGCCTGCGAAGATCGGCACCGAAATCGATGGCACGAAGCTCCAGGTGCCGTTGCCCGATTTGAACAGGCCGTCGAGATCGGAACTGGACGAGCCGGTCGAGCCGGTCAGGCTGATGCGCGGGAAGAAGGCGGCACGGGCGGCACCGATATTGGCGTTGGCCGATTTGAGATCGTGTTCGGCGGTCAGTACGTCGGGACGATTAAGCAGGACATCTGACGGCAGGCCAACGGGCAGGGAAGCCGCGACCAGATTATCCTTCAGGCCATCCGGAAGCAGATCAGGGGAGAGGGGCGCGCCAACCAAAAGGGTGAGGGCGGACTTATCCTGATCGACCACGGTTTGCAGTCGGGCGACGTCCGCGCGGGCTGTTTGCGCCAACACCTCGGCCTGGGCGAGATCCAGATCACTGAGCACGCCGATACGGGCGCGGCCTTGCGCGATCGTCAGCGTGTCCTGTCGCGCCGCGTAGGTCTGGCGGGCGAGGTCAAGGGCGTCCTGATCAGAGGCCAGGTTAAGCCAGCTTGTCGCAACCGAGGCAATCAGGCTGATCTGGACGGCGTTGCGGTTCTCACGCTCGGCGAAGAAGCTTTCCAACGCTGCGTCCTTCAGCGAACGGACGCGACCAAACAGATCGACCTCATAGCTGGCCAGCCCCAGATTGGCGCTGTAGCGTTCATTGGTCTCGTTGCGGCTTTGGCTTAAGGTCGCACTGATGTCCGGCAACAAGGACGAACGGGTGATGCCATAGGTAGCGCGCGCCTTGTCGATGTTGAGTGCCGCTATACGCAGGTCGCGGTTTTGCTCCAGCGCCAGCGATATCGTCGATTGCAGGCGCGTATCGGTCAGGAGGTCACGCCACTTAAGCTGCGCATCTGACGTCGTAGTCGCCTCGACAGGCCAGTTGGCGACCACCGGCGAGGCCGGCTGGACGTATTTCGGCGCCAGGGTGCAGGCGGACAGGGCCGATGAGGCCAGGGCGATCAAAGCAAGGCGCTTCATTGTTTTGCCTCTTTAGCGGCCTGTCTGGCGGCAATATCCTGTGGCAGATTATCCATACGAAACAGCTTCTGTACCAGTACGAAGAACAGTGGCACGAAGAAGATGGCCAGGAAGGTGGCCGACAGAACACCGCCGATCAGCCCTGTCCCGATGGCGTGCTGCGAGGCTGAACCGGCGGAATTGGCCAGAGCCAGCGGCAGGATACCGAAGGTGAAGGCTAGCGACGTCATGATGATTGGACGCAGCCGGATACGCACCGCTTCCAGCGTGGCGTCGAGCAGTGTACGGCCCTCTTCGTGCAGCAGCTTGGCAAACTCGACAATCAGGATGGCATTCTTGGCCGACAAGCCCATGGTGGCGAGCAGGCCGACCTGGAAATAGATGTCGTTATCAAGACCGCGGAACCAGGTGGCCAAGAGGGCGCCGAAGACGCCCAGCGGCACCACGAGGATGACAGCGAACGGGATTGACCAGCTTTCATAAAGCGCGGCCAGCAAAAGGAATACCACGAGGATCGACAGGGCATAGAGGGCAGGGGCCTGGGCGCCGGATTCCTTTTCCTGCAGCGAAATGCCGGTCCATTCAAAGCCAACGCCCGCCGGCAGTTGTTTGGCCAGTTCTTCCATCTTGTCCATGGCTTTGCCGTTTGACTGGCCCGCGGCGGCAGTACCCTGGATCTCCATCGAGCCCGCACCATTATAACGCTGAAGCTGAGGGGCACCGAAGGTCCATCTTGAGGCGCCAAAGGTCGAGAAGGGCACCATCTCACCGGCAGAATTACGCAGATACCAGCGGTTGATGTCCTCTGGCTGGCTGCGGAATTCGCTATCGCCCTGCACATAGACGCGCTTGATGCGGCCGCGATCGATGAAGTCGTTGACATAGGTGCCGCCAAGCGCGGTGCCGAGCAGGGAATTGACGTCCGCCACCGAAACGCCCATGGCGCCGGCGCGGGCATTGTCGATATCGAGCTTCAGTTGCGGCGTATCGTCCTGAATGTTGGCGCGGACATTGCTCAGAAGCGGATCTTTCGCCGCCATACCGATAAGCTGGTCACTGGCCGCCGCAAGGGTGTCGTGACCGACGCCGCCCACATCCTTAAGCTGGAGGTCGAAGCCCGACGAATTGCCGAGTTCACGCACCGCCGGCGGGATCATCGGGAAGACGCGCGCGCTGTGGATCTGCGAAAACTGCTTGTTGACGCGTTCGACGAGCGCAAATACCTTCATACCGTCGTCGTGACGCTCCTTGAAATCTTTCAGGCGCACGAATGACATGCCCTGGTTTTCACCCGAGCCGGAGCCGCCGAAACCGGCGATGGTAAAGACATATTTGACGGCCTTGTCTTTCTGATAGACGTCCTGAACCTGCTTTAGCACAGCTATGGTCTTGTCGGTCTTGGAGCCGACCGGCAACTGGACCTGCGTCATCAGGGCGCCTTGATCTTCATCGGGCAGGAACGAGGTTGGCAGGGTCATGGCCAGACCCACCACGGCCGCGATGATGCCGGCATAGACCACCATGAACAGGCCGGGCTTGCGGATAATACCCTTGACCGATTTCTGATAGCGGTTGGAAAAGACCTGGAAGCCGCGGTTAAAACCAGACAGGAAGCCCTTGACCTTGACGTCCTGTTCGGGAGCGTGCGCATCATGCGGCGCCGCGCCTTCAACCTTTTTGGGCGCCTTCAGCAAGGTGGCGCAAAGAGGCGGGGTCAGGACCAGGGCGACGATAACCGACAAAGCCATGGCCGAGACGAGGGTGACCGAGAACTGGCGATAGATGATGCCCTGCGTGCCGCCAAAAAAGGCCATCGGCACGAACATCGCGGCCAGGACCGAGGCGACGCCGATCAGCGCACCTGTGATCTCATCCATCGATTTCTGCGTGGCTTCAAGCGGGCCTAAGCCCTCCTCGTGCATGACGCGCTCGACGTTTTCGACCACGACGATGGCGTCATCGACCAGAAGACCGATCGCCAGCACCAGACCGAACATGGTCAGGGTGTTGATCGAATAGCCAAAGACGGCAAGGATGCCGAAGGTGCCTAAGAGAACCACCGGCACGGCAATGGCGGGTATGAGCGTGGCACGCCAGTTTTGCAGGAACAGGAACATGATCAGGAAGACCAGAACGATCGCTTCGATCAGGGTCTTGACCACGTCCTCGATCGCCAGCTTGACGAAATCGGTCGAGTCGTTGGGGATGGCGTATTTGACGCCGGCAGGGAAGGAAGGTTCCAGTTCAGCGATCTTCTTCTTGACCAGGTCTGCCGTTTTCAGCGCATTGGCGCCAGTGGCCAAGGTGATCTGCATGCCCGACGCCGTATGGCCGTTCAGGCGGGCGATATTGCCGTAGGATTGTGGCCCAAGCTCGACGCGCGCGACATCACGCAGATAGACCGGCGTGCCAGCCGTGTTGTTCTTGACGATGATGTTCTCAAACTGCGCCGCTGTCTGGAGCTGCGATTGCGCCGTGATGGTGGCGGTCAGCGCCGTATCCGGCTTGGCGGGCTCGGCGCCCAGATTACCAGCTGAGACCTGCGTGTTCTGGGCCCGGATGGAAGCCAGGACATCTGCGGGCGTCAGGCTGAAACTGGCCAGCTTGTCGGCATTGAGCCAGATGCGCATGGCATATTGCGAGCCGAACACACGCGTGTCGCCCACGCCTTCAATACGCGAAATCGGGTCATTCAGGTTGGAGGCGATCCAGTCGCCCAGGTCGGCATTGGTAAGGCTTTCGTCTTCTGTATAAAGCGAAATCGCCATCAGGGTCGAGCCGGAGGCCTTGTTGACGCGCAAACCCAGCGTCTGCACATCGGTGGGTAAGCGGCGCAGCACCGAATTGGCCTGGTTCTGGACCTGAACCTGAGCGACGTCGGGGTCGGTGCCGGCCTCGAACACTAGCGTGACCGAGCCTGAGCCCGTTGAAGAGGTCGAGGTCATGTATTTCAGGCCGTCGAGCCCGGTCATGCCCTGTTCGATCACCTGTGTCACCGAGTCCTCAACCACCTTGGCGGAGGCACCTGTGTAGGTGGCGGAAACCGTCACCTGCGGCAGGGCGATCTTTGGGTATTGCTCGACCGGCAGGGTGAAGATGGCCAACGCGCCGGCAAGCATGATGACGATGGCAATGACCCAGGCAAAGATCGGCCGGACGATAAAAAAGCGGGACAGCATGATCTATTGCTCCGTTGCCGGCGCGGCGGGCTTGACGGGCTTGGCCTTGATATCACCCTTGTCCTTCAGCTTCATGGCGCCCTCGGCGATCACCTTGTCGCCGGCCTTCAGACCCTCCATGACCTGCCACTGGCTGCCCTGCATCTGGCCCAGCTTGATGACCTGCTTGTGGGCCTTATTGTCATCGCCGGCCAGCAGCACGCTGGCGCCGCCCTTGGCGTCGAGCACCACTGCGCCCTGCGGTATCAGGATGCCTTGCGCGACCGTCCCCTTGACGATGCGGGCGCGGACATACATGCCCGGCAACAGCAAACCTTCAGGGTTGGCGAAAATAGCGCGCAGGGAGACCGCGCCAGTCGAGGCATCGACGCTGACATCGGAGAATTCGAGACGGCCGGTGAGGGGGTAGGCCGAGCCGTCATCGAGCGTCAGGCTGACATCGGCATGATCAGCCGCGCCCAGTTCGCCGCTTTTTAAGGCACGCTTGAGCTTTAGAAGGTCGGTGGCCGACTGGGTAATATCGACATAGACCTTCGACAGGTCCTGCACGGTGGCCAGGGCTTGTGTCTGGTTGGCGGTAACGAGTGCGCCGGGCGTCACCGTTGATTTGCCGACGCGGCCGGATATCGGCGAGGTCACTTTGGTGTAGTTCAAATTGATGCTGGCGGTCTGGACGGCGGCCTTTTGCAGGGCAAGTGTCGCTGCGGCGGTCTTCAGCGCCGTCTGGGCGTCGTCATAGTCCTGCTGGCTGATGGCCTTGATGGCGATAAGCTGGCTGTAACGGTCGGCCTTCTGCTTGGCGGCATCAAAATTGGCCTGGGCCTGCGCCTGCTGGGCCTGGGCGCTCGAAAGCGCGGCCTGGTAGGTGGCCGGATCGATCTGATAAAGCGACTGGCCGGCGGTGACGAGACCGCCTTCAGTGAACTGCCGTGCCTTGATGATTCCGCCGACTTGCGGGCGCACATCGGAGACCAGGTAAGCCGAGGTGCGACCGGACAGATCCTGCGTCACGCTGAAGGGCTGAGTCGAAACCACGACGTAGCCCACCGTCGCTGGGCCGCGCGCGCCCTTCGGGGCATCATCCTTTTTGGAGCAGCCAGAAAGGGCGATCGCTCCCATAAACAGGGCGGCGAGGGCTGGGGTAACAGGTTTTAACACGGAAGACCTCATACATATCTGGTTTACTAACGTATCAGCAAGGGAAGTCCGGCGGACCTGATGCAGGAAAAAATCGACACAATGCGCTGGTCTCACGTGTCCACTATGCGCTTTTTGCAGACAACGCCACATTTTCGACCGTTATGCATGACCAATTCTGCTTAGTTGTGACAGCCTGATTCAATTTAGGCTCGAAATAACTTGCAGCGCCTATTTTTCGGTCGCGAAGAAAAAAAAATACTAGTTTAATCGTTGAATTGCCGGTAATAGGGCGGCGGATTTTTCGTGCCGCTAAGGGCGATCCTATTGAAGGTCTAAAAGTTGAAAAAGGCTATAAACGACTTACGCCGCGGGCTATTACTATACCATGTTTGGGTTTACCAAGCATATCATGAAATATCTGCAAAATATAAGCGCACTGTATTGGGGTCGATATGGATCTCCGGTGCGATGGTTGCAACCTCAATCGCGCTTGCTATAGTTATGGGGGGCATACAAAAGCAAAGCCTGCCAGACATTCTCCCATATATTATGGCGGGCATATTATGTTTTTATCTGCCTGGGTATGTTCTTACCGAGGCGCCTGAAGTCTATATGTCGTCGTCGAACATTATTAAGAACCACGCGTATCCATTCACCTATTACGCATTCGAGAGTGTCACGAGGGTATTTCTGGTCTTTTTGCATAATCTGGTCGCTTATTATTTAGCGATGGCCATTTTGACGCGGTTAGCAATTCCAGACTGGACCATACTGCCAGCGCTTGTGTTGGTTTATTGCAACTGCTTGGTGTGGGGGACCCTGGCGTCCATGGTGGCCGCTAGGTTCCGAGATTTGCGGTTTTTGCTTCCGTTTATGTCTCAGATTATCTTCTTCATGACCCCTGTATTCTGGCATCCGAACAATATGGACGGTTGGCGGGTATGGTTGGTTCGCGTAAATCCATTTTATGGTCTCATGGAAATCGTCCGATCCCCTTTGTTGGGAACGACGGCACCGTCGCTGGCGTGGGAACTGAGCGCAGCCAGTTTAATAATAGGTTCTCTCTTGTGGCTGTTCTTTTTCTCAAGATTTCGCTCCAAGATTCCTTTTTGGATTTAGGATAAAAAATGTCGGTGCTTATACGCTTAAATTACGTTGATCTTGTTTATCCTGTGTACTCCGTTAGAGCACAGTCATTGCGCAATATGATGGTTAATTTGTCTGTGGGCGGTAAACTGCTCAAGGACGGAAGCGATATCATACATGTTCAAGCACTCTCGCGCCTAAACTTTACCCTCAACGTGGGCGACAGACTCGGAGTAATTGGGCACAATGGCGCTGGGAAGACCACGCTTCTAAAGCTCGTTGCCGGAATTTATGAGCCTACGCGAGGTCATATTGAGGTGAACGGCCGCATATCATCCATGATTGATGTGGGCCTGGGGCTGGATCCGAATCTCACGGGTCGGGACAATATTATTAACATGGGCCGAATGCGTGGGTTCACCACACGTCAAATTCAGCTTCAGATGGACGAACTGATCGAATTCTCTGATCTCGGTAGCTTCATTGACTTACCCGTGAAGACTTTCTCCGCAGGGATGGCATCCAGGCTAGTCTTTGCCGTGTCAACAACTTTGGATCCCGACATTTTACTATTCGACGAGTGGTTGAGCACGGGAGATGCCGATTTCATTGTTAAAGCCAAACAAAGGATGGATAGTCTCTTAGACAAATCCCGCGGTATGATATTGGCATCACACTCCTTCCCAATGATTCAACTGATGTGTAACAAATTGCTTGTCTTGGATGCGGGCGAGCAGGTGTATTTTGGCGAGGTCGATGGCTGGGATTTTAATTCACAAAAGCCTGTCGCGCGAGATGTTGAAGGCCAGATGTCTTAATCTGTTTCGAGTTGCGTTGGATCGACCGAGCGTTCCTTTTTCCCTTATTTTGAGGTTTTTAATCTACACCCTACGATCCTAAGGTCGTGAATATCGCTGATCGATCTAAAGGCGAGGTTGCAGCTCTTTGTGGAAAAAGCGATAGATTATATCGGGGGGACGTCTACAGAAACTGAAATAATTTACCCAAGACTCTGCGGTCTAATGGCCATCGACTTGAGTGGGGGAGAGGTGCCAAGCGACAGAGATGTTTGATCTGCCTAAACTGTCAAGACCGGAATAAATTTCCGCCAAGATCAAGGGGCTACCTTTGACGCCCCAAACAGGACTTCGTAACGACCTCATACCACCGGCGTTGGTAGAACCGAAAGCCCAATTGTCGAAGACAAATGCACGTGACGTGTCAGGGCAGATTGATGCTTCTGTTCCAAGCCCGGCAACAAAAGATCATATGTGTCGACGAAATGAAGACATGGGAACGACGTCGATCATCTGAATCAGGGGCATGCGTTAACTTCGGCGAGGCACCTTTATGGCGGCGGTGCCTCGTGCCATCCGGACCAACGATAACTAACCGCTAGGTCCAGGCGTCTAGTATTCACTGTTCGACACCAACGGCGATGGCTGCATCCTTCCGATGTCTGCCGGCGTACTCAAAGCTCAATTACGAACGTTGCCGCGCAACTGTCGTTTGGCGGTATGTTCTTTCAAAGGACCTTAAACCCGACGCATCGACTTCTAATCGAAACCCTCTTTCAATCGCCAACGCATCTCATTCCAAAGAGCAAAGCAACTGAAACAGCGTTCGTCAAATCTGCGAAGTCATCGGTGAAACGCCAAGTCCGCGGCCTCGCACAATTTTGCCGAGAGTTCCCATCGATTGTGACAAAGGGATGAGTTTTCGATTTGAACCTGTGATGCGGAAACCAACTGGCACGAAGCCTGGCTCCCGCCTGAACGCAGAAAAGTTGGAACCTTTCCTGCGCCCAAGCGGAACAACTATGCTTCTTCCGAGTCTTGTAAGTAATAGGCGGCCGTCTTCTTCAGGCCCTCTTCAAGTGTCCACTCAGGCTCATAGCCTGCGATTTGTCGCAACAGCGATATGTTTGGAGCGCGACGCTTAACGCTACCTTTGGGGGACGGGTGAAGTACGATCTCGCCCTCGAGGTTCGCTGCCTTCATGATGGCGTAACCAAGATCACGAATTGTCATCTCGTCCTCAGAGCCAACATTTACAACCTGGTCTTTCGCACCGTCTGCGTATCCCAGCGCAATGGTAGCCTTGGCAGCATCCTCGGCATATATGAATGAGCGGGTATCTTCATGGCCAAAAAGCTCGAAAACACCGCTACGCGCACGCACCAGGAAATCTGGTATAACGTGCTTATCTCCCATCCGCGGGCCATAGGCATTGTGAAATCTGACAACAGTAAAGGGAATGTCGAAGTGTCGACATCCATTGACCGTCGCTATCTCGCCGTGCATCTTCGATGCACCATATGACCAACGTGAGTTAAAGATGTCGTCTATGCCAAGAGGCACGTTCTCGGCCGTAGGGACCTCCCAGCCAAAACGCGTCACGGTTGACGCATATGCCTCAGACGTTCCAGCGTAAATCCATCGCTTCAGTGTATTAAGCGGACCATATTTTTCAATGAGGTGCATCGTCGGTAAGGTGCAGCACCGTACGACCTCAAAAGGACGCTCGTAAAAATTCTGAGTTCCGTTCAGCGCAGCCATGTGGAAAATAATTTCAATATCGTCCGGCAGCAACGCCACGGCCGCGGAGTCGTTCAAATCTGCCGTTATGGCCTGAACATTCTCCCGACTCGTCAGTTCCTGATACAAACTGTCGTTTTCGCCGCGAATAAAATTATCGACACAGACAACCAAATTGTTGGGGTCTGAGGCAAGCTGTCTCGCGATAAAGAAGCCGAGAAAACCAGCTGCTCCGGTGACAAGTATTTTAGACATGAGACTTCCGTTTTTTTTTTAATAAAGACCACAAAATTTGGCTTTTTGCCAAATCAGCGGCGGAGCAGGCCGTAACTTAGCTTTTGGTGTCAGCGAGACCAGCGGTTCCCGAAATTGACGCCAAAATACGAGTTCCCAAGCCAAAATAAACTGTGTCATCCCGAAGATGGAGCATTTCAGAATCATATTGATTCCACATGTCGTAAATTATCGCACCCGGCGCTAACGACTGACTGAGTGCGGATAAATCCAGGGACTGAAAAATCACGTTGTTATTCTGATAAATAACAAAGCTGGCCCCTTCAAAAGCTTCCGACGCCGATGAGCTTACCTCAACGCCCAGGGACTCAACGTCAGAGTCTGGTACGGAGGGATCGTATGCGACCAGCTTCACATCAGGGAAAACAGTTTTTAATTCTTTGATTAGCGGTATCGCTAAGGTGCCACGTAAGTCGGAGGTCTCGGGCCGGCCTTTGAATGCCACTCCCATGATAACACCTTTCTGAATCTTTTCAGAAGGGCCCCGTTCCAACAACTCATCGAAAACGATCTTGGCAGTGCGGGATGGGAGTGCCTCGTTGACTTCACGTCCCAGAAGCGGCATGCGGACTTCGCCTCCACGAGCCGTAACGCCTTCTGCCAAGATATAGGGATCCTTTTCAAGACAAGGACCGCCGACTGGTCCAGGGATTGGCATAGATGCACGCGGGTAACCCATGTTGCCCGCTTCTATCACCTCAAGAGCGGATACGCCGATGGCGTCACACATTTCCGCAACCTCGTTTGCGAACGCAAACATAAGATCTCGTTGCGTATTGTTGATCAGTTTGATCATTTCCGCCGTCTCGAGATCACGCACTCGAATGGTGGTCGGTGTCAGAAAATTGAAAAACTGGCTGGCCCGCATGGTCGAGGCTGGCGTCAGACCACCTATGATTTGCGGGAGAGTGCGTAACTCGTGAAGGGCTTTTCCCTCAAGAGTGCGTTCGGGACAGAAAGCGAGATCGTAGGGCAAGCCCGACGTATCCAAGGCGGCCTTAACGATATCCCGGCTGACACCTACGCGCACCGTCGAACGGAGAAGTATGAGGTTGTTTGGGCGTAAATTCTCTGACAAACGCTCAGCAACGTGACGAATGGACGTCAAATTCGTTATTTTCTCGCCAGCTCCCAGCGGTGTGCCGACGGTCACAATATAGACGTTTGAAGTGCCAGGTGCTGGCCAATCCAGCGAGGCCGTCAAATTTCCTGCTGATACTTGAGCGGCAAGTCTCAAGTCCAGGCCTGTCTCTTTAAAAGGGGCCCTCCCACTTTGAATGACCTCGACAGTCTTCGGGTTCAGCTCCACACCATGAACTTGGAAACCAACCTCTGCCAGCGCAACTGCAAGCGTCAAGCCCACATAACCAAGGCCAATTACACATACATGACGGTCAGGATAAGTGTTGGCAACTCTCATTTTAGCCTCATAATTACGTAGATTATTGCGTATAGCGAGAGCGGGCAAACGGCGCAAGGCGGATTATGGCGGTAAATCGATTCCACCCAAAATTGTCTGGAAAATACCGCAGATTACGCCATTATTACGCGCCAGGCGCCGATGTTCCTTGCACTCGAAACTGGAGCATAACAGGGCTATCTCGATGCCGATACATGTCTGCGTCGACCGGTACGGGCAAGGGTGGTTGGTTGTTAATCAAGGCGGGTCGGCACAACTTGGATGCCACTCAACTGGATATCGGCATGTCTATCTACCCAAATCCTAAATTCTACCCTAGAACTATTTCTTTCTAAGCTAAATGCGAGTTGAGCGATGACGTTGGTGTTCTCCTCTTTATCCAGTGGCTTTTGAATGAGAACATGCTCGTTTACCGCCACATCTGCGTACGAGCTCGTACCTGGATCGACGACTGATCCTTCGAAAACTACCAAATAGTCTCCCCGTGGCAGATCGCAAAAGGGTCCGTAGGTCAAAAACCCGTCTGCGCCACTTGAGGCCTTCACACTCCCAAGCGGCTGGCCGGTGGTAGAAAAGAGGCGTACATCGGCGGCTCCATAGCGTTTAGCCTCAGACCATTTTATTACATTGACGGTGAATCCATCGGATGCAAACCCGAAACTCGCCAGGTCACTATCGCCTTGCGCCAAAATAAATCGTAGATCGTAAGGGCCCGGCTGGTAGGGCGCCTTGATGTTGATATTGGCAACAAAAGAAGATTGCGCGTCAATCCTGTCGATGATGAAGTGGGGTTTTGGAGCGTCAACCCAGCTATTGTCGCCCGCCATCATCCATTCGTGTTTCAGTTGCAGTGGCTTGTCAATCGTGCCAACCCAATCATGTAGCGAGCGGTTCACGATCTCTACTGGCACCCAAAGTGTTTCATTGGGGTGCATTTTCTCAAACGTTCCGCTAACCGCGGTAAAACCTGTTGCGTCGTCAAAATCCACAATCGGGTCAGAGCTGATCTGATGGCATAGGAATTTTGCCGAGAGTGCGGAATATCCTTTGGTTTCGACTTTACGATCAACTTGGACGCGGAAGCGCAAGTCGTAGTCTACACCACCGAGGTGATGTGAAGAGCCATTGTCGAACTCCTGGAAAGAGAATCTGACAGAGTATTCTCCCTCCGGCAGGTCAGGAACCAGATAAAAATGCGTTTCGTAGACGCCTGGGCACAAATTTGTCGGTGAGGACGAAGAGAGATCAGAGGAACTCTCGAAGGCCAGACGTCCCTCCTCGTCGTAAATAGATATTATTAAGTCGATTTTCTCGATGGACAATTCAGTAGAAAAGGACAAAGAAAAATCTAATATCTCCCGGCTATCAAGCACATAAGATTCAGGCTTTAACTTAACTGCAACAACTTGAATTGTTTTAGGCTTTTCGGTGGGAAGGTGAGGCTCATTGTAAACTTCCCATTTGCGCTCTACTATGTTTTCAACCTTTCGTTTCGAATTGGCGTGAAAATTTACGCTCTTCAGTTTCTGATAAAACTGGAGGTCCAAATTGTTCAGTTCAAAAAGGCGTTCGCGGAGGTTCGTAGAGATCTGCGTTATTTCAGGACGAAAACTAGTTATATTTGTGTGCTCGAGCTTGGTCGCGACGGGAATTTTCAAAAAATTTGAGATGTTGCGAGTAAATTGAGGCAGGTCACCAAAATCACCAATAACGTCGTATTGTTGAATATTTTGCAGCGCCAGTTCCAGCTTCGATTCGTCTGTCATCTGGGCCGTGGAACTAATCGATGAAAAATGATTCACATAGTGATTGTTTAGGTGATAGGGAATCATTTCACCCAACTCATCGCCGGTTCGTAAAAAGACCTCGGCCTGTTCCCATAGGCCTGGCGTCAACTCGTCGGGCCGGTGATTATTTACGATAAAATGAAGCCAAGAGACGGCTCTCTCCACAGGTTCGCGTATGTTCGTGAAGTATGAGTAACGAGGATCTAACCCCGAGCCTTCGAATATGAGGTGTCCGCAAATAATTGGGTGTAGTCCGCCATGCAGACGTAATATGTCGTCGTGTTTGCCGACTAGGTTGCCTGTGACAGTGCCCGTGCCCAATTCCCTCTGCAACCATAAGCGAATGGCTTGACCAGCAGTTTTTGGTACATGATCGTACACTATACGACCGGAAAAAAAACTCTGCTTCCGTTTTACACTCATTATTACTCCAAAAAATGCAGAATGACGCGGATATACTGAATCTTAAACGCTCATATTTTCAGGCGCAAGGTGCTTGGAACACAATCCGGTAAACTAAATGTAATTACGCTATGTGCGATGGATTAGCGACCGGATCATCACACCTAATGCGACCCGCTGATCGGCAGAACGCAGTCGGGCCAAATTAGGTGGTGACCTACTTTGACGCCTTACTAGTGAAATTCTCCACATCGCCCAAACCGGATTTCAATTGGGAAATTCCGGTTTTACGTGAGCTTATCTTTGGGAAAGTCTGTCAAACTTTACCCGAAGACGGGCATTCTATCCCCCGTTTTCGAGTGGAACTCGACAGATAAGTCAAGTTAAATCGGCAGACCTTTCCGAGAAGGTGGCATCACTTCATCGTCCGGACTTTCGTTGTACTCAAGCAGTGAGGTACTTTCCTGGCCGTTTTTGCCTAGCCAGTATCTGTGTGTGTCAGATATGAAGGCGCTTAAGCGAGGTGTTAGTTCACTCCACAGATAGTTCTGCACGTAGTATTCATGTCCCTCTTCGCCCAAAGTCTTAGCCAACTCGGGGTTTGACTGCAACATGTTTAGGCACCAGGCAAAATCACGGTAGTTGCTGAAAACCAAACCGCCGCCACTTTTTCGGACCTGTTCCGAAGTTGCATTGCACGAGGTGGTCACAAGAACGGGGCAGGACATTGCCCACGCCTCCAGTAATACAAGGGAAAAGGATTCGAAATGACTTGGATTGACCAAAACTAAAGCTTGATCAATGATAATCTGCTTGTCTTCGTCAGACACAAATCCAGCGTGTACGATGTCAGGATGCTTTGGAATCTCGATCTGGAACGGTTTGCCGATTAGAACGAGCTTAAGATCACCGGGAAAATCCGCCTTGTACTTTTCGAAGAGGCGGAACAGTTCATCCACAGCCTTGGCTGGCTCAATGCGCCCGACATATACGATGTAAGGCCATGGAAAGCGGTCTTGGCGTTCCAAAGACCGAGTGCCGACAGAATCTTCGTTTATCCCACAGCCGAGGGTAATTTTTTGTGCGTTTTCAATCGGATAGAGCTGGTCTGCAAGGTTGCGTTCTGCATCTGTCTGGAACACAAATCCTTCGTATGCGGCGCATAGATCCTGCATGCCTGGTAGATATGCAAAGTTCTCGTCATGGAAGAAGGGAACGCAGATCAGCGGGACTTTTCCGCTTAATCTCGCCACATACTCCATATTGCTGAATAAGTAGGTCCAGTTCACGACGACGTCAAACTGGTCGTGATGCTTCATCAAATAAGTTGCCATCTCCGGCACCTGGGGGCCGTGGCTAGCCATCCATTCACTGATGTCAATCTCAGATTTAGCAGCTTTGACCGTGCCTGCAGAAAAAGCCTCCCAGTCCCTTTTGTGCCGGGCCGGGAACCTTATCACCTTATATCTTGGGTCAGAGGCTTCATCCTCGTAAAGGGGAACGGAATTTTCCCAGTCCATCGTTAACGATGAAGTGGAGACAACGGTGATATCAAATATGGAAGACAAGCGTTCAGCAAATAGCCGCACAAATGTCTCCGCGCCGCCAGAAACCTGCTTTCCAAACCTTTGAACGACGAAAGCAACTCGAAGCCGCTTCGACGCAAGTGAAGATTTAGAGGTCGTCACAACGCCAGAATTCAAGACAGTGCTGTGATGCTTCTGCGTGAACAGTTTTCCAATATATTGGTTGAAATTTTGAATTGTGTCTTCAATAGAAAATCGTTCCCTCACTGACTGAGAGCCAGCTTCACCCAAACTTTCCTTCAGACCCGACTCAGTGCGTATTCTGCGTAATTCAACCGCATATTTCGCATAGTTGAGAGTATCTATGCTAATCTGAGTAGGGCCCAGAGCCTCGGGAACGCCTGTGTAATAATAAGCGATTACGGGTAATCCGCAATATTCCGCTTCAATAATCGGGATGCAAAAGCCTTCGTGTTCGCTCGTGCATAAGAATACATCGCAATTTTTATAGAAGGCAACTATAGAATCAAACGAACTTTTATCGTAAAATATTACGTTTTCAGTTATATTTAATTCATTTGTTAATGATAAAAGTTCTTCGTTGTATTTCGCCAGCCCGGCATCTTTAGTTCCAACTATATGCAAGACAATATCGCGATCATACATCTCGCAATATTTAGCTATTATTTCGAGTAGATGCTTGTGACCTTTGTTATTGACCCGCCTTCCGACAAATAATACGTGAAGTCTGGAGTCATTTTTCAGACGAGACACGGTTTCAGAATTTTCTGTCGTTCGATCGAAGTCGTCAAGCTTGTGGAAATAGGGAAGATATGTGATCTTCGAAGGGTTTACACCAGCATTTATGAGATCACGAGCGTCATAGTAACTCGGAACTAGAAAATCCGTGCATGCCTTCACCAATTCGTAAGTTACGCGGCGCCCCGTCGCGCAATTGCGAACCCAATCTTCATTATACCCTTCAAAAAAGGCCGGAGGGGTTACGTTGTGGTACCGCATAATTCGCGTTTTGCAACGCGCCGACAGAAGCAAACTCTCAGTCAAATCTGCACCAACTGAGTGATGGTAGATCAATATGGTATCTTCGAGCTGCAGTAGGGCTCGTATTGTCTCGACGGATGTTGTCCAAATCTCATAGTCTTTTTCAGTATGGTAAGGACTATAGACGTATGTCTTGAAGCCGTCGGCAATAAGGGCGCGCGCCATACCCTCAACGTCATGGCCGACACCATCGCCGCGTAGCCAAGCCGGCGTCAATATTACGGCATGTCCGCGCCACATCGAATCCATTTTTAGCCCTTACCCAATTAAACTACGATTTCTACAATTCTGAGGCACACGCCCTTCTCAATCGCAATATACTTCACCGACGATTACACCTAATTTTCTCATATCAGCACCAAGACCCTCTTTTATCGGGCAGGTGACAAACTGCGGCACAATATCGATGTCAATTTCGCGCCCGAGGTAGGGCGACACATCTGCAACCAGGTCCGTCATATCGAACCCTATGGCCTGGTCTTTGACCACACGGCCAGCACATATCAATTGGATACTGTTCTCCCTAAAAGGAGATGCGGCTAAAACGGTAAGCCTACGACCGGTTATTCGCGCTTTTAGAGTGGCGCGGTCGCCGGTCCAGCGAACAGGCCCGTTGCCGTGATCCTCCACAGGAAATGTGCCGTAAAGGAAATCATCTAGTCTCTCTCGCAAGTTCGGAACTGCGTCCCGATCAAGGGGGAGAAACGAACCAAATTTCTCCATCGCGTCTTCATATTGCGCAATTTTATTCAACGGAGAATCCGATACCGGCGTGGACTGTTTGACAAGGCGACGCACAGTACGCGACAATTCCGCTATGTCGCGTTGAATCTGGACGGTCGCGGCCGCTTGTCTATGAAGTATAGACAGGCTGGTTTGGACAGAATCTATTTTTAGTGAGAGTGCGCGAAGATCAACTCTGAGGTTTTGTTCGGCGATACGCCTTCCTCTGAACAGTCGCTTCAACCAGTTGCCATTTGCTTGCTCGGCCTGTATCAACACGCGAGCCCATTCGGGTTTACGGTGCTTTCGTCCTTCTTCAGAATTGCATAGGCTTATAATGATGCTGCTACGAGAAATGCCATTGCGTAACAGTGATCCGTATGTCTCCTTGCCATTCTCGTCTGGGTCTCTGCCCAGAACAAGTTGATACGCCTGCTTCAGGAATTCCGAATCGTTTAGGCTCAAAAGGTGATCTAACTCGGTCGAATATTCGATCTGTGGGGAAGTCATTGCTGCGTATCCGGATTCTTGGCGAAGGGGAACGGTCGTACTCGGTGTTTCGCTCGGGTGCAACACCGACGCCTCCGAGAAGCGTACATTCTTAGCGAATGTCTGATCGAGTGGCGTAAAAAGTTCACCTTTGTATCCCAATGTCTGCCTTGTCACGTCGTTTATCTCACTCATCGCATTTGGAAAGACCGATCTTGATATCCATCGCAACGGGCTTGTGACGCGCCATGAGATGCGGCTCGTCAAGGTTTCATACTGTTGCAAGAAGAACAGCGCGATTTTGGTGTGACGGGAGGAAAGCTCGCGCAAGTTAAGGACTTGATATTGAAGCTGTGCGGCTTGATCTTCAAGTTTTGCGTACTGTGATTGCCGGGACTCAAGTTCACGGGTAAGGGTAGAGATTGTATTAATTCTGCTATCAATCTCGCGCTTGAAATTCGGTATTTCCACACGCTTGACCTTGTCCAGAGACGCTGTGAGGCAGTGTATGCGATATTCTAGGTCGTTTTGAGTGGCTGTATGGTGCTCGGCGAGTTCTGTCTGCTCGACCTGATGCAGGTTTCGCATTTCGTCTTGCCGTCTATCACACTCAGTCCTGATATTGCTTATTTTCTCTTCTGCAGCACGCCGCGCCTCACCTATTTCTTTTGAGTGAATGCGTTTAAGCGAGAGAAGTTCGCTGGATAATTCTTGGCGTTTTTCTTCCAAATTTCTTTCGTGGGTGATTTGTAGCCTGGCGATAGCTTCTAATTGCTGTCTTTCGCTTGCAGAATTTCGATTTTTTTCATGCAATAGTTGCTGGTGGACCTGGTGGAGCTCATTTCTCGCTGCGACTGCATCATCTCGGGCCACCGACGTCTCTGCGTGCAGACGATGACGCGCAGAGGCAAACGCCCACATATCTTCGGTCAATTGAAACCGGTCAAAGTAATTAGGGCCGACAGCGAGCTTTGCGATAAGATCCGAATGTTCGTCAGCGACATAGTATCTATTTAGGCCATCGAATTGAGCGTATGTATATTTTCTAGCAAGTAACTTTGGTTCCCAGACCTGATGGATTTCGCGGCTGGAATTAGGGTAGGTACTTTCTACGACGACTATCCAGGGCCTGACTGGAGACGTGCCCCAACTGTCTATAACTTCATCTTCCAGTCCTTCAACGTCTATCTTTAGCCAGTGTACAACGGGCTCATGCAATAAACTGAAAATGTCTGCCAAAGTAACCGTTGAAACAACGGTCTCTAATATTTGAAAGCCCTGCGAGCGATGAGTCTCGGCTATTTCGCTTGAAGCTGTGGATAGTCCTGTGTCTTGTATCTCGTAAAATTTGAGGAGTCCATGTTGACTGGAAATGGCCGACTGAACCACAATTTCATCAGGCCTCGCATTGCGCAACAGGTTCGCGTACACGTCAGTGGGCTCAACATGAATGCCTCGCCACCCGAGATCGTAAAACGCTTTGCTGACCGAATCTAAGACGGGGTGCTGTGCTCCAACGTCGATATAGGTTCCTTTTTCAATATGTCCGAGGGCGCGATATAAGAGCACATCTTCAAAATTCTGGGCGAAAGATACTATTCCTGACATACTGTCCTCAGAGTTATACAAGTTTTTTAAAACTTAGATTTCCGCGTAAACGCTCCGCCATTAAATGAGCTCGAGGGCTCTTTTGACTTTGCCCCCGGGTTTAATGGCTTTTGAAATGTGCGGGAACGGCTAGTGCTTAGTTACGATGATGCCTATACTGGTAGAAGCATATCCTGCCAGTTCCAGCCGAAGATGAGGGTCGTTAGAAAATGGTGGAAGGTCTACGTACTGATCCAGTTGGTGTGAGCCTGGATAGAAGCTGAGAGGTGCCACGTCATGGCCTTGGGCACGTAGTCGCGCAGCTAGAGCTTTAAAATCACGTTTCCGAAAAAGACTAAGGTGCTCGTGTTCGAAGGTTTTCTCATCAGATGAGAGATTTAACTCGGTAGTATGAATGGACACCCCGCCGCTTCGAAGCGTTTTTAGCGAGTTTGTAATGAAATTTAGCCCATGTTCGATTGAACCGAGATGTTCGAATGCACAAGCACTCCAGCAAAAATCAAATTCCGTCAAATCGGGCGATATATTATTCATATCGCTAACCTGAAATTTCACTTTTTTATCAAAAGTGCTTCGATGCGAAATTTTCTTAGTGTATAAGTCCTCTAATGCAACGCTGTGCTGATGCGTCTCACCCCAACCAGCTTTTTCGGCATCACTTGCCGATTGATCCGTCGCTGTTATGCTGACGCCAAGAGAGGCGAACAGGTCGGCGAGTGGTTCACGCCCGACCCCAAATCCCAACCCCCGTTTTGTCTCGGTTAGCAGGCCTCGTTCGTGAAGCGCCGCGCAGATATAAACCCATTCCCATTGTTTGCGATGGAGGCGAGGGGCTTCCTTAAGTTGCTCGCTCCAATAGCGATATCTTGGTGCAAGAAAGTGATCCAGCCGGCACGTTTCGCTGACAAAGCTATAAGGCGACGCTATTGGTTCGACATCGAAAAGACTCGCGTCGTCAAGCATGCCTTCTTGAATAAGTCTGTTTCCGCTGTGCGCACCAAGAACGATAGGCGCGCTTTTGCTTACGGCCAGTTTATCGGACAATGATGGGACGCGTCTGAACATACGGTCAATCAGATCGGAGAAATTCGTCATGTTTTAAACGCCCGAAGAGTTCGGCCCACTGGCCAGAGATTTGATCGACGCTATAACGATCGAGTGTGAACCTCGTATGTGCATTAAATACCTCTCCTGGTAAGTCACTTTGTTGTGTCAAAAGTAGCTTCATTATTTTGCCCGCGATGTCATCGACGTCATACGGGTCGACATAGGTCGCCGCCTCTCCCATGACCCAACGATGCGCCGCGATATCAGAAACAATTGCTGGTGTACCGCATTGGATTGCCTCCATCGGAGGGAAACCAAATCCTTCGGAAAAGCTTGGGAACACAAAGCATCTAGCATTCTTGTAGAGAGACCTGAGCTCAGGAGATGGTACATCCTGCAAGTGTATGATATTACCCGCCGCGATACCAGGGCGCATGGCACTTAGGGTACTTTCGTATTTCCAGCCGGGACGACCAACAATGATCAGTTTAATATTTGGAAACGCTTCGTTCCGGACACGTTCCCAGGCTCGAACTAAGTTTGAGATATTTTTCCGGGGTTCTAGCGTGCAAACCGCAAGAATATAGCTAAAGTCATCTCCAATCGATACATGTGGTCCCGCCAGCGCGTCGGACTTGCGTATTTTGATTATCTCTCGAATGGGGATACTGCGCTCGGGTATTAATGTCGGCAGCGCGTTTGGAATCGTAATCGTTCTGCCTTTTAAATCCGGAAAAACGCGCAGTAGCTGCTCTTCACTGGGTTTAGAAACGCAGCAGTAGATGGATTTCGGGCCTGATTTTTGAATCATTCTGAAGGCCGTTTTCGTCACGCTGAACTCGTCGAACATATCTGGGTCGGTCAACGGAATTATATCGTGACAGCGCGCTATGTGGCGTGTGCCGGCACTAACTGCTATTGGGCGAGGCTCAGACGTAATCAGAAAATCGTACCCTTCGGTACTCAACCTCGGGGCACGAAAAAATGGCAACCTCAGCCTGTTAGTGAATGACGTGAAGTTCAAATTTGTCAGAGCAAACTGTTGTTTCAGAATTAAATCGCGATCTTCTGCTTCAAGCGTCTTTTGAAAGAACAGTCGCCAGATCGAGTCGTCGAGGGCGTCGAAGTCCAAAGGCGCGATCGCGTATTTTCGCGTCAGAAGACGATAGAGTTTGATGAACCGGCCAAGTGATGAAGGCAGTCGGCGTCGGTTGTTAAGCTCAACCCCTGAGGCAGCTAGTAAAAATAGACTCCCCTGAAGAATGTTGAACTGTTTATTAGTGCTTATTCGGGTTGATATATTGTCGGTATAACCCGGACCCATTTCACTAAGTAGTCCAGTAACCTCAATATCGGGCATATGAGACAGTGTCTTAAACATGAGCCGCGTGTCCTGCGGAATGCCAGAGAAACCCAACATACCCATCGACAAGTCTTGGAGCACACGGATCCGTTTTGAGTTGGTGTTCATAAGTGTCATATCGTACTTCCTTCGCCACGTTGGCGAAGCTCGTTAAGTAAGTCTGACCATTGGTTGGACACGGTGCGGACGCTGTAACGCTCTAAGATATCCCGCCCATTTTTGACGAGTGTGGCCTTTAGCTGTTGTCTCTCTTCGCCATAGACGAGACGTTCTATCTGGTTGGCTATGCTCACATCACTGTATGGGTCTGCGTACAAGACCGAGTCGCCCATGACCCAACGATGCGCTGGTATATCTGACACCACTGAGGGCGTGCCAAGACTAAGTGCCTCCATCGGCGGAAAACCGAAGCCTTCGGCAAACGAAGGAAACACAAAGCACTCGGCGTTTTGATAAAGGGTTTGGATTTCGACGAAAGGCAAGTCCTCGAGATGGAGCAATTCCCCGTCTAAATACCGCGGCTTTATGGCTTTCAAAATTTCCTTATAACGCCAGGCAGGTTTACCTACCAATATCAGTTTTAAGCCGTCACCATGCCGGTATCGAACTTCCTCCCAAGCGCGAATGACGCCAATCGTGTTTTTCTTAGGCTCAATCGAAGTAAGCCACATAATGTATTTGAAGGGCTTGTCAGGGTTGGCGCGCTCCAACACATCCTTCATTATTCCAGCCTTATGCCCTTCATTGTCTACGCAAGCTGAGGACAGACGCGCCCGTATAATGTCGGCTATTTTGATGCCGGAGATTTTGGCGGTAGAAGCTTCAGGCAGCGCGTACGGAATTGTATAGGTTCGACCACTTAGCGTTGGAAAGATGTCCAAAATTTCTCGTTCGGTAGCCTTCGAATTACACACAAACCAACCGATTCGCCGTGTTCGTTCAACGGCTTGAAAATGCATATTCACCGAATCTGAGTTATCCATTGTATCAGGCTGACTCAAGGGAATTGGATCATGATACCTAACAAGCAGTTTGGTTCCCGTTGATAGCTTTACCGGACGCGGATCTGAAGTTATAAAAAAATCGAAACCACGAGTATTCAACTGCGGGGGATTAAAAAAAGGCAAGGCGAGACGGCTGTTGATAACTTGAGAATTCAGGTTAGTAAAGCGAAACTGTTGTCGCACAATGAGGTCGCGATCGGAAGGCGACAAAGTTCTTTGAAAATAATTACGCCAAATCGCGCCATCAAAAAAATTAGCAGGAAGTTCACACGTCTCGAACTTCTTAACAATATCCCAAAGACGATTAAATCTCGCCAACATTCGACTAGACGGTACTACTTTCAAACCGGAGACGGTCGCTAGAAACATGCTTGCGTTGTAAAAAGCTGTTTCAAATTCTTTGTTCGAGGTGCTTGTTCGAATGTAACGTGAATATCCCCCGTTCATCTCGCTCAGCAATCCCGTAACCTCAACGGAGTCCATGAGCGCGAATGTTTTGAACATAAGGCGGGTATCTTGTGGGATGCCGGAATACCCCAGAGACGCAAACGACAAATCCTGCAAAATGCGATGTGGGTGCGAGCCGACCGAGTTGGTTCCATAAGGCGGTGAAATAGATTCCGACTGAGTACTATGCAACTTTTTCAACCTTGAGGCGCGTCTTCGGACATTTTTTACGGGCTTTCGCGCAAACGTTGCTCCGCAATCATGCCTTATCTTTGGCCGTTAAAAACGTCAACGGACTTTAGATATTAGTTTGACGTGCTTGTTCGAAAACACATTTTCCTTATGCTCGAAGTTGAAAATGCTACGGTGAATTCTGTCGGCCCTGATCGCTTAGCCCGCGGTGCGCAAAAACATCCTCGGACGATCATGGGATGTGAAACCCGGAGCCGGGGCCATGAGTGCGTTTTGCTGCTGAATGAAATACAGGCATTCCAATAAATAGAACGACCCTGCGCTCAAAGGCTCTTTTTTCTTTGTGACCGTTGTGGGCAGCGCGCCCATATATCCACTTTTCGTGCGCTTGGGAATCTCAGGCTGGGATCTTCCGGGGATGTCGTCCCGCTTGGTCATCGTAGATTTAAGTGCACCTTTCTCTTGACCGGTACGCGCGTGTACCTCCCCCGGTTTTAAGCGGGTTCAAGTGGTCAGTGGCCTTGAAAGTATCCACTTCTTCAAGAATAGGGTCGCTTTGACGACGACCTGCAGTGCCGGCTTCTTCAAATAAAATTGGCTTTCGTCCGGGCAACTACTCTGAGCTTACGTCTGAAAACAAGCGCCAGGCATTAAATGATATATTCGATATCACTATCTAGGTATCCATTTGAGATCATGAAATTGACGATCTGGGTTGCCGCGACCTCAGGCGAAGTCTCGGTAGTTTCTACGATGACTTCAGGGTTTTCGGGAAATTCATACGGGCTGCTTATGCCCGTAAAATTTTTGATTTCCCCGGTCCGGGCACGAGCATAGAGGCCTTTGACGTCGCGCTGTTCTGCAACCGAAAGCGGAGTGGATACATATATTTCGACAAACTCGCTCGGTCCAAGGAGCTCGCGCGCCATTTGACGCTCGGCGCGGAAAGGTGAGATGAAAGATACCAGCGTGATTAATCCTGCATCGACCATCAGTTTCGAGACCTCGGCGACGCGGCGGATGTTTTCCACACGGTCGGCATCGGTGAAGCCCAAATCCTTGTTCAGACCATGACGGACATTATCGCCATCGAGCAGATAGGTGTGGTGGTTGAGCGAGAGTAGCTTCTTCTCAACCAGGTTGGCGATGGTCGATTTGCCGGCGCCGGACAGGCCCGTGAACCACAGGACAACCGGCTTCTGGCCCTTGGCGCCCGCACGGGTCGCCTTGTTGACGTCGAGTGCCTGCCAGTGGACATTGGTAGCGCGTCTGAGGCCGTGATCGACCATGCCGGCGCCGAGCGTCAGATTGGAGACGCGGTCGATGACGATAAAAGCGCCCATGTCGTGATTTTCGGCATAGGGATCAAAAGCCACTGTCTCCTGAAGCGCGAAATTGACCACGGCCACTTCGTTGAGTTTCAGGGTCTTGGCGGCAATGTGCGCAAAGGTGTTGACGTCGGTCTGGTATTTGATCTCCGTCACCGAAGCCGAGACGGTGCGGGCGCCGATCTTGACCAGAACCGTGCGGCCGGGGATCAGGTCCTGCTCGCTCATCCAGATCAGGCGCGCCTGGAACTGGTCAGAGACTTCGGGACGGGCGTCGATGGCGCATAGGACGTCGCCGCGTGAGATATCAATCTCGTCCTCAAGTGTCAGGGTGACGGCCTGGCCGGCAAAGGCACGGGCCAAGTCGCCGTCATAGGTGACGATCGCCTTGACCTTGGATGACTTGCCAGACCCTGCGACCAGAACTTCATCGCCCGGTTTGACCGTGCCCGAAGAAATGGTACCGGAAAAGCCGCGGAAATTGAGGTCGGGCCGGTTCACCCACTGGACCTGCAAGCGGAAGGGCTTCTCACTCTGGTCCTGGTCGATCTGAACGCTTTCCAGATGCTCAACGAGCGTGGGGCCTTTATACCAATCCAGCTTTTCGCTGCGCGTGAGGACGTTATCGCCATAACGCGCTGAAAGCGGAATGGCCTGCAAGGTCTCGAAGCCGAAATCGGCGGCGAAGGTTTTGTAATCAGCGACGATCTTCTCGAAAACGTCCTGTGAATAGTCCATCAGGTCGATCTTGTTGACCGCCAGAACCACATGCTTGATGCCGAGCAACGACACGATGAACGAGTGTCGGCGTGTCTGAGTGAGGATCCCCTTGCGGGCGTCGATCAATATGACAGCGAGGTCCGAATTGGAGGCACCAGTGGCCATATTGCGGGTATATTGTTCGTGGCCTGGGGTGTCGGCGACGATGAACTTGCGCTTGTCGGTCGTGAAGAAGCGGTAGGCGACATCAATCGTGATGCCCTGTTCGCGCTCGGCCTGCAGGCCGTCAACTAAGAGGGCCAGGTCGATATCATCGCCGACCGTCCCGTGCTTTTTCGAGTCCTTCTCGATGCTGGCCAGTTGATCCTCGAAGATCAACTTGGTGTCGTAGAGCAGACGACCGATCAGGGTCGACTTGCCGTCATCCACCGACCCACAGGTCAGGAAGCGCAGGAGGCTCTTCTGTTCGTGGCTGGCAAGATACTCAACGAGGGCCTTCGTATCGAGCGCTTCTTCCATGGCGATTGCGTTCATTTTAGAAATAGCCCTCGCGCTTCTTTTTTTCCATAGATCCGGCTTCGTCATGGTCGATCAGGCGACCTGAGCGCTCGGACGTTCTCGCCACCAGCATTTCGGCGACGATAGTCTCCAGCGTGTCGGCTTCAGATTCGACGGCGGCGGTCAGCGGATAATCGCCGAGCGTGCGGAAACGTACGGATTTCATTTCAGGCACTTCGCCGGGGTTCAGCGGCAGGCGCTCATCATCGACCATGATCCACTGGCCGCCGCGCTGCACCACCGGGCGCATCTTGGCGAAATAGAGCGGAACGATGGGGATTTTCTCCAGCAGGATATATTGCCAGATATCCAGTTCGGTCCAATTTGACAGCGGGAAGACGCGGATCGATTCACCAGGCTTTACGCGCGCGTTATAGAGGTTCCACAATTCCGGGCGCTGGTTCTTCGGGTCCCAGCCATGGTTGGCGGTGCGGAAAGAAAAAATACGCTCCTTGGCGCGGCTTTTTTCCTCGTCGCGGCGGGCGCCGCCAAAGGCCGCATCAAAACCATGCTCCGTCAGGGCCTGTTTGAGGGCATCGGTCTTCATGATGTTGGTGAAGACGTTCGAGCCATGATCGAACGGATTAACGTTGTTGACCACGCCTTCGGCATTGGTGTGGCTGATGAGGTTGAGGCCCAGACGCGCAGCCGTTTCGTCGCGGAATTTGATCATCTCGCCGAATTTCCACGTCGTATTGACGTGCATGAACGGGAAGGGCGGCTTGGACGGGGCGAAGGCCTTCAGGGCCAGATGCAGCATCACCGACGAATCCTTGCCGATCGAATAGAGCATGACCGGATTTTTGAATTCGGCGGCGACCTCGCGCATGATGAAGATCGACTCGGCTTCCAGTCGCCGTAGGTGTGTAAGTTTGTCTGCGGACACTCAGTTTAGCCTTGGATGCGGCGCAGCCCGATCGGCGCGCAAGAAAAGAAATATGGATGCGTTGTTTAGCTACCACGTGGCATAGCGACAAACCACAAAGTCTAAACTGTGGCGTAAGATGGGGTGTACGGCGAAAACTCGGGACGGATTCCAGATTGCGATCTAACCAGCAAAGCTCTAGAGTTGCGACACTTTTCGGAGCTCTCATGTATATAACGCGCTTCCCTATCGTCGGTCCCGTACTTATCAAACCTAAAATGATCGGTGATACGCGTGGCTACTTTATGGAAACCTTCAAAGACGACTGGTTTCGCCAGCATGTGGCTGATGTGGGTTTCGTTCAGGATAACCAGGCGCTATCGAGCGAGACGGGGACCATAAGAGGCCTACATTTTCAGGCGGATCCTTTCCCGCAAGGTAAGCTTGTGCGGTGCTTGCGCGGCGCTATATTCGATGTGGCGGTGGATATAAGGGATGGCTCGCCCACGTTTGGGCAATGGATATCGGCCACGCTTACCCCCGAGGGTGCCGAGCAATTGTGGGTGCCAGAAGGCTTCTTGCACGGCTATTGCACCCTCGAAAAGGACACGGAAGTTTTCTACAAGGTCACCAACACCTATCGTCCAGACCTTGACAGAGGTATCGCCTTCGATGATCCCGACATTGGTGTTGACTGGCCGGTAGGGCGGGACAAGGCGGTGCTGTCGGATAAGGACAAGACCTTGCCGGCACTCACCTCCCTTTTGAAGGCGTAACAGGACAAAAGTCGTATGCGGATACTTATAACCGGCGGTGCGGGCTTCATCGGTTCGGCCCTGGTCCGCTACCTCGTTGGCGAGGTCGGTGCGGATGTTCTCAATCTCGATAAGCTGACCTATGCCGGCAACCTCCAATCTCTGGGGCCGATCGAAGGCGCAAATAACTATCATTTCGTCGAGGCTGATATCTGCGATCACGCGAAGATCAGCGAGATTTTCGCCGGCTTCAAACCTGACCACATCATGCATCTGGCGGCCGAGAGCCATGTAGACCGCTCGATTACCGGCGCCAAGGCCTTCATGGAAACCAATGTGATGGGCACCTTCTCGCTGCTGGAAGGCGCACGTCATTACTGGAACTCCCTCGAAGGCGAGGCGAAAGCCAATTTCCGCTTCCTGCACGTCTCGACCGATGAGGTTTACGGCTCGCTGGGCGAAGCCGGACTGTTCGAGGAAACCACGCCCTACGATCCCTCTTCACCCTATTCGGCGTCGAAGGCGGCCTCAGACCACCTGGCTAAGGCGTGGTATCGCACCTACGGCCTGCCAGTTGTCGTGTCCAACTGCTCCAACAACTATGGCCCCTATCACTTCCCCGAAAAACTGATGCCGCTCAACATCATCAACGCCATGGAAGGCAAGGCCCTGACCGTATACGGCGATGGCTCCAATATCCGCGACTGGCTCTATGTCGAGGATCACGCCCGCGCCCTGCACCTGATCTGCGCAAAGGGGCGCCTGGGCGAAACCTACAATGTGGGTGGCCGTAACGAGCGCAAGAATATCGACGTGGTGAAGCGGATCTGCGCCATCATGGATCAATTGCGTCCGCAAAATGCCCCGCATGACAGGCTGATTACCTATGTTACCGATCGTCCCGGTCACGATCATCGTTACGCCATCGATGCCACCAAGCTGGAAGATGAACTTGGCTGGAAGGCACTGGAGACCTTCGACAGCGGCATTGAAAAGACGGTGCGCTGGTATCTCGACAATGAGATCTGGTGGCGCCCCTTGCGCGGCGAGGTCTATACCGGTGAGCGCCTTGGCGTTTTGAAAGCCTAAATGATGCGTGTTCTCGTTACCGGCAAACATGGTCAGGTCGATACGGCCCTGCAGGGCCTGGGCGATCAGCTAGGGCTTGAGATCATCCGCATCGGCCGACCTGAAGTCGACCTCGCTCAGACAGATACGATGGAGGACGCGGTCCGCGCGGCCCGTCCGGATGTTATTATCTCATCGGCTGCTTATACAGCTGTTGATAAGGCGGAAGCTGAACCCGAGCTTGCACAGGCCATCAATGGCGAAGCGCCAGGCGAGCTGGCGCGGCTGGCCAAAGAGCTGAACATTCCCATCCTGCATCTCTCGACAGACTATGTCTTCGCTGGTGACAAGGATGGCGCTTACGAGGAAACTGATTTGCCGGCACCGGTCAGCGTTTACGGTAAGACCAAGTTGTCGGGTGAGGAGCAGATCGCTGCACAAACCGACAATCATGTCATCCTGCGCACGGCCTGGGTCTTTTCGCCCTATGGCAATAATTTCGTCAAAACTATGCTTCGCTTGGCCGAAAGCCGTGATGAGGTCAATGTTGTGGCCGATCAGCACGGTTGCCCGACCTATGCGCCGGACATGGCGCGTGTAATCCTGGCCATGGCTCAACAGGTGGCTATCGACGACGATCCGACCTTGCGCGGCATCTTCCACCTGACCGGACAGGGCGAAACGACCTGGGCCCAGTTTGCCGAGGCGATCTTTGAAGGCTCTGCAAACCGGGGCGGTAAATGGGTGCAGGTCAATCCGATTGCCACAACCGATTATCCAACACCTGCCAAACGCCCGGCCAATTCTCGCCTGAGTGGTGAAAAACTTGATCAAACCTATGGACTTGTTCTCGATCCTTGGCGGATTTCACTGGATTCCTGCCTCGACCGTCTTATAACTCAGGGCAATTTAGTGAAGGATGGGTAGCCATGAAAGGCATAATACTGGCAGGCGGCAGCGGCTCGCGTTTGCATCCCATGACGCTTGGCGTGTCTAAGCAAATGATGCCCATCTACGACAAGCCGATGATCTATTATCCTTTGTCGACCCTGATGCTGGCAGGAATTCGCGACATTCTGATCATTTCTACGCCGCACGATCTGCCGCTGTTTCAAAAACTGCTCGGAACAGGGGAACACTGGGGCCTGTCGATTTCTTACGCGGAACAGCCAAAACCGGAAGGCCTGGCCCAGGCCTATATGATTGGCGCGGACTTTGTCGGGTCGGGTCCCTCATGTTTGATTCTAGGGGACAATGTTTTTTACGGGCCCTCCCTCTCCGAATTTCTGGAAGGGGTCGCCGCCATGGAAGCCGGCGCCAGCGTTTTTGCCTATCAAGTGGCCGACCCTGAACGGTACGGAGTTATAGAATTCGATAAAGAGATGCGCGCCATCTCGATCCAAGAAAAGCCAGCCAGGCCTAAATCGAACTGGGCTGTGACTGGTCTCTATTTTTACGACAACCAGGTTGTTGATATCGTTGCCAACCTGAAGCCTTCGCCGCGCAACGAGTATGAAATTACCGACGTCAATCAAGCCTATCTGGAAAAAGGTCAGTTGAACGTTCAGACCATCGGACGAGGTTACGCCTGGCTTGACACGGGCACCCCGGATTCCCTGCTTGAAGCGGCCGAGTTCGTGCGCGTGCTGGAAAAGCGCCAAGGCTTCAAGATTGCCTGTCCAGAAGAAATTGCCTGGCGCAAAGGCTTTATCACCGGTGGAGATCTGGAAGCGCTAGCGGTACGCTTAGGCGCAAGCGACTATGGTCGCTATTTGCATAAGATTCTCCGAGCCTGAACGTCTAACACTCCACCACATTGACCGCCAAACCGCCGAGGCTCGTTTCCTTATACTTGCTACGCATGTCCTCGCCGGTCTGGCGCATGGTCTCTATCACCGCGTCAAGTGAGACAATATGCTGGCCATCGCCGTTGAGCGCAAGATAGGTGGCGTTGATCGCCTTGATGGCGCCCATGGTGTTGCGCTCGATGCACGGCACCTGGACAAGTCCGCCGATCGGATCACAGGTCAGGCCAAGATTATGCTCCATACCGATTTCGGCGGCGTTTTCGATCTGGCCAGGCGTGCCGCCAAGCGCCGCGCACAACCCTGCCGCCGCCATTGAACAGGCAACCCCAACCTCGCCCTGGCAGCCCATCTCAGCCGCCGAGATCGAGGCGTTGTTCTTATAGAGAAAGCCAATCGCGGCTGCCGTCATCAAGAGGGTCCGCGAACCCTCCGCCGTCGCGCCCGGCACGAAGGTCTCGTAATATTTGATCACGGCCGGCAGCACGCCGGCCGCACCATTGGTCGGCGCCGTCACCACGCGGCCACCCGCGGCATTTTCCTCATTGACCGACAGGGCGTAGAGACTGACCCACTCGAAAATCTGCGACGGATCGATGCGCGGGCCACGCTTGATCAGGGTATCACGCATCGCCTTGGCGCGGCGCTTGACATTGAGCCCGCCGGGTAAGGTCCCGTCTATGGCGCAGCCGCGCTCGATACTGGCCATCATAGCCGTTCGCACCGCGTCGATAAACTCATGGGTCTCCGCCTCGGCGCGGAAAGCCTGTTCGTTGCGTGCCACCACCTCAGCTATGGTAAGCGCCTCCTTGTGGCAGATCGCCAATAGGTCAGCGCCAGAGCCATAGGCGTAGGGCAGGGCGATATTGCTTGAGCTATTGATCACAGTATCGCCGGTAATAGCGCCGCCGCCGATCGAGAAATAGGTGGCGATCAGAGGCGCGTTATCGGCGTAGTGCGCCTCAAAACGCAGGCCGTTGGAGTGCTCCGGCAGGAACTCGCCCATCATGAACTGCAGATCGATCTCTGGATCAAAGACGATGTCCGAAACGCCGGCCAGTTTGAGGCTCTGTGTGGCGCGGATCTCGGTGACCAAGGGCGCGATGGCTTCGGGATCAACGCGATCGGGCAGCCAGCCGCAGAGGCCTACCAGCACCGCCGTGTCGGTGGCGTGGCCCTTGCCGGTCAAGGCCAGCGATCCATAAAGCTGGCAGATGACGCGTGTGGGCGTTGCCGTCGCCACCGCCTGCTCGGCGAAATGCACCGCAGCGCGCATCGGGCCCACCGTGTGCGAACTCGAGGGGCCGATGCCGATGGTGAACAGATCCGTGACGCTGAGCGCCCAGGGAAGTTTTGCGGCGGCGGTCATGACAGGACAGATCGCATGGGGGCAGGCTCTTTCAGGCAGGATATCCGAAGATACCTGGCAGACGTGCGGTCAAGCGTGGCCGGTACATCTGCTCAATGTGGCATTATTATTTGTACCACGTTCCCATAAGCGGCCCTCGCGGTCAATCCGGTTTCATTTGCAAATATTTCGGCTCAAACGCCGGACTAGGCGCCCCCCACGGCTCGCCGCATCAGCGGCGGCGGGCGCTTGCCCTTGCCGAGGTGCTCTTATGTGCACCTCGGAGGCTATTTTCCATGCGCCGCGCTCCAGCGACTTTCCGGTAAGGTAATGCTGGTGGCCTGCGAAAGGTTGTCCGAACTTAAGCCCAGCATGACGCGGTAGCTGCCGGCCTTGATCACCCAGCTATCGGTCGCCTCGTCATAGGTGGCCAGAATGCGCGGATCGACGCTAACCTCGACCGCTTGGGAGGCGCCGGGCGCCAGTTCGACCTTGGAGAAAGCCCCCAGCCGTTTGGGCGCTTCCCAGCCCGCCGTCTTGTCTGCGCCGACATAGACCTGCGCCGCGGTCGCGCCTTTGAGCTTGCCGGTGTTCTTCACCGAGAAACGCACCGTAAGGCCCTTGCCAGAGATGGCGGGTTTGAGATCGGCTACCTCAAAAGAGGTGTAGCTCAAGCCATGGCCGAAGGCGAACAAGGGCGTGTAGCCCTTCAGATCATACCACTTGTAGCCGATGGCGGCGCCTTCATCATAGGTGATCGAGACGGGAATGCCGTCGGGCTTGTGAAAGCCCGGAATCTCGGCGTGGGCCAGTTGATCATTCGAGGCCGGGAAGGTGATCGGCAGATGGCCCGACGGATTGACCTTGCCCGTCAGGATATTGGCGATGGCCTCGCCGCCGCGGACGCCGGGGTAAAAGGCCTCGAGCACCGCCGGCACACCTTTTAGCCACGGCATCAGAATGGCACCGCCCGATTCAACCACCACGATGGTTTTCGGATTGGCCCTGGCAACTGCGGCGACCAAAGCATCCTGGTTGCCGTCGAGTTCCAGCGGATTGTCGATGCCTTCGCCCATAAACTGCGTCACAAACACAATGGCGACCTCACTCCTTTTGGCCAGAGCCACAGCCTCGGCGATATCCTCGCCACTGACATAGCTGATCTTCGCCGTCGTTGCCGCCGTCAAGGCCTTAACCGGAGAGGACGGCTGATAAACGACCGGACCTGGCCACGTGGTGGGGGCGACGCCTTTCACCGCACTGCCGCCAATGGGGGTGACGCCGGATGAGCCGCCGCCCGACAGCACGCCCTTGTCGGCGTGACCGCCGATCATGGCGATGGACGTGGCTTTGAGCGGCAGCAGATTGCCGTCGTTTTTCAAAAGGACCAAAGAGGCCTCGGCAGCGGTCTGCGCCACGTCGGCGCTGGCCTTGAAATCGATCGGTCCGACCTTCACCGGATCATCGACCACGCCCTTGGCGAACAGCGCCCAGAGAATACGTTCGGCCATGTCATCGATGCGCGACATCGGAAGCGCGCCCGCCGCGATCTCGGCCTTAAGCGATTTTTCTGAGAAGAAGGCGCCGTGGTGACCGCAGCACGGGTAGCCGGTGAACTGGTCCAGCCCATTGACCGCCGCCTTGGCCGCCGAATGGACGGCGCCCCAGTCGGACATAATATAGCCTTTGAAACCCCAGTCCTGTTTCAACACCTGGTTCTGCAGATAATCGTTCTCGCAGGCCCAGTCTGCGTTCACGAGATTATACGCGCACATGACTGAGCCGGGGCTCGATGTGTCGTAGACCAGCTCGAACGCCAGCAAGTCCGACTGGCGCATGGCCTGTTTGGTGATTTTGACGTCGACCGTAGTGCGCTGCGACTCCTGATCGTTGACCGCCCAGTGCTTCATGGTCGAAACCATATGCTTCGACTGGATGCCGCGGATCAAACCCCCGGTCATGTCGCCGGTCAGGACCGGATCTTCACCCGTATATTCAAAATTACGGCCGTTGCGCGGTTCGCGCGCCAGATTGCCGCCACCGGCGAGGAAAACGTTAAAGCCCGACGCCCGCGCTTCTGTGGCGATCATCTCGCCGCCAGCCTCGGTGATCTTCGGGTCGAACGAAGCCGCCGTGGCCAAGGACGAGGGAAGGGCGGTGCGCTCCATACCCGCGACGCGCACGCCGATCGAGGCGTCGGTTTGCCATTGTGCGGGAATACCGAGGCGGGGGATACCGGCGATATAACCGGCCGAGCCCTTGATGTGGTGAGCTATGACATCGGCCTTGATGGCGGGCGAGACCACGTCATCCGGCTCGTTCGCCAGCTTCTCCGGGTCGGTATAGCCCATGACCAGCCCGAGTTTTTCTTCCAGCGTCATGGCTGAGACCGCGGCGGCGGCGCGCTGTTCGGGTGTCTTTGAACGATCGAGCCACGGCTGGCCTTGTGCCAGGGCCGATGTGGAGACGCAGGCCAGCAACGCTACCCCAAACAGGCTTACCCGGACTTGAGACTTCATGACGTTTTCCTCGAGCTTTGCTTTTGTATGTGGCGCGAAGCTAGTCGGTTCGTCATGTCATGAAAAGGGTGTTTTGCGTTCGCCGGATGGGAAAAGGGGAGCCCTTAAGCTCCCCGCGTCTCTCATACGTCCAGCGAACTGACCTCATCAATGGCGCAGATGATGTGGTAGAGCGTGCTGGCGGGCGCCGGCTCGATCTCGAACTCGCCATTTTCCTTCATGCGGTCGCGATAGAGCCCGACAATCTCCGTGCTGAGATATTTTTCAAGCCCGGCGCTGGCCTCAATCGCCTTGGCGATGGCGGCATGCTTTTCTTCAGGCGTGGGTGCTGCGTGGGCAAGCGCCGTGTAGGCCTTCATGCGCTCGGTCTGCGGCCATAGACGCGCCTTGGCGTCCTTGGGCGTGAAGTCGTCCCACAGCTCATTAAAGGTCACATCGCGAATCGGATCGGTGCCGGCGGTCTCGGCAATGTCGATCAGACGCTGCGCCGTCTTGCGGTAAGCGTCATTGCCGGTCTTGTCGGCCCAGCGCAGGAACAGCCAGGCCCACTCAAACTGATGGCCGGGCTCGATAATGCGACCCATCTCGCCTTCCAGCGGGTTCCAGTCGCCATCGAAGAATTCGCGCAGTGAACCGGTTTCGGGGTGTAGGAATTTCTCAACGCACAGATCGGCGATCATGGCGGCAATCTCTCGCCACTTGTCGTCGCCACCGGCCTCCATCCAGGCCAGTGAGGCCTCGAACATATGCATGTGCGGATTGGCCTTGAGCGGCAGGGTGCGCGGATTGGCTTCTTCGAAACCACGCTCGGGGTGTGAGAAGTCAGCGACGATTCTATCGCGGATCGCGACCGCCGCGCGCTCAAGCGCCTTGTCCTCGGGACGCACACGGTAAGCCGAAGCATAGGCCAGCATGGCAAAGGCATGGTCGTAGAAATCAAATTCGCCGCGCACGACCGTACCGTCGGGCTTGAGCGTGGCGTAGAGCATGCCCGTCTCTTTGTTACGCGCAGGCCCGGAAAGCCAGTTCAGCCCCTGATCGATCGCCGGATCCGTCGGGCCCGCATACCCCATACGGCTGGCCAGGGCATAAGAGAACACCTGTCGGGCGGCGACGCGGGTGCGCCGATCGACGTCGCAAGGCGTGCCGTCGAGATTGATCTTTTCATAGAACCCGCCTTTTTCCAGGTCGCCGCCTGTCGTCCACCACAGGGGCAGGGCATGGTCAAACAACCACTGGCGCAGGCTTTGCTGCTTGGCGTAAAGATTGTCAGAGAGGTTGGGCATGGTGTGTTCACGCTTCTAAAGGAGGAGAATAGGCCTTGGTAGCATTGTCCAACAACCGCTCACAAGGCCATGCAAACGCTTAAACTCTATTTCATAGCGAATTTTTATGCAGACCGTATAGCCACGAGCGAGGCGGCTATGTAAGGTCTTAGCAACCAAGGGGCGGTTCACGCCGTCCCGCCTAAGGGGCGAGACAGTGGAAGAGCACATTCCAGGGCTGCCCTTACGTCAATTCGAAGGTAAATCTATGTCGATCCCCATTCTTCCCGTCATCATGTCCGGCGGCTCTGGCACACGTCTGTGGCCACTCTCGACGCCCGCAGCCCCCAAGCAGTTCCATGCCGTCGCCACGCAGAACACCATGATTCAGGAAACGGCGCTGCGCCTGGTGGGTGATAATTATCTGGCGCCCGTCGCCATCTGCGGCCGCGGCCACCTCGATCTGGTCACCACGCAGTTGGGACAGATCGACAAGGCGCCGCAAGCCGTCATCCTGGAACCGTTCGGTCGCAATACCGCAGCGGTCGCCGCCATGGCCGCCTTGAGCGGACACGAATTCGCGCCGGACGCGCTTGTTCTTCTGGTGCCGGCCGATCACGTCATCACAAAACCGGGCGCCTTCCACGCCGCGGTGGTGGGCGCGTCAGAGACGGCCCGCGAACGCATTGTCACCTTTGGCATCACGCCCAGCCACCCCGAAACCGGCTTTGGCTATATCGAGCGTGGCGCCAAGCTGTCCGAAGGCATTTTCCAGATCGAAAAATTCTGGGAAAAGCCCAATCTTGAAACCGCCACACACTATGTCGAAGGCGGGCGTCACGACTGGAACGCCGGCATCTTCCTGTTTTCGCCCAAGGTCATGCTGGAAGAACTGAGCCTCTATGCGCCCGAAGTCCTGGCAGCCTGCGTCGATGCCTATAAAAAAGGCGCGCGCACGCCCAGCGACGGCGGGGTGATCATCAACCTCGATGAAGAGGCTTTTGCTCAGGTCCCCTCCATCTCGGTCGATTATGCCGTCATGGAAAACACCGCGCGCTCGGCCGTCGTGCCGTGTGATATCGGCTGGGCAGATGTCGGGGGCTTCGCTGAGCTTTGGCGCCTGGGTGACAAGGATGAGCGCGCCAACCACGTCAAGGGCGAGGCGATCCTGATCGATGCCGAGAACAACCTGGTCCATTCCAGCGGTCCCCTGGTCGCCATCATCGGCCTTAGCGATATCATGGTCATCTCGACGCCTTCCGGTATTCTGGTGGCGCCGATTTCACGCGCTCAGGATGTGAAAAAGGCCGCAGAAGAGGCGAAGGCGCGGCTGAAATAGCCGTGGTGTGTGATCCCCCGATGCCCAGGCCGCATTTTGGGGGATTGGCGCGGGCGTCATAAAGCTTTAGGATCCCTCCGCACAAGGAGGATGATATGGCTGATGAGCGCATAACACCCATACATGACGGTATCCTGCCACGCCTCGATATGGCGGAGGTCGGCTACCTCGGCGATGAACTGCGCCAGTTGCGCGAATTGGTCAGTCGCGGCGATACCCTGGCCATTTCGGGCGGCTCCGTCATGGCGTGGTGGGGCCTGGTCCTCAGCCTGGCACACGTCCTCAAAGCCCTTATCTCGGCCCATTTCCTGCCGCATGATCTGCCGGTGAATTTGGCCACCTTTATTCTCGGCTATGGCGGCGCGCTCGTGATTGTCCGTAGGGGTAAACAGCGTCATATCTTCCGCTCGTGGCGTACCCAGGCCATGTCGACCCTGTGGACGTTCGCCGGCATTGGCATCTTCGTCTTTCTGGTCGGCAGCGAATGGGCCCACGTCGCCGAGCCTCACATCACCATGGCCTTTGTGGCCATCGTTTTCAGCCTCGTCCTGGCAGTCATGGCCACCTCAAGCCGACAGCCGTGGTTGCTTTTCGTGGCCGCCGGATGGATCTTGACGGCCTGCGCCATGTTCGTCCTGAATGGCGAGGTGCAACGTTATGTCCTGATGGCGTCGGCCGCACTCCTCTTCATGGTCGTGCCCGGTTTTCTTTTAATGCGGGCCGAAAAACGCGCCCAACCCAAGGAGTTTCGACTATGAGCCTGTTTGCCCACGCCAGCCTGGAAGAAGTGATCCATGGGCGCGCCCGGCTCGCCATTCTGGCTTTTCTGTCGACGGTTGGCAAAGCCGATTTTGTTACCCTGCGCGGCGAGGTTCGTATCAGCGATGGCAACCTGTCACAGCACCTGAAAAAGCTTGAAGACGCCGGCTATATCCGGCTCGACAAGACCATGGCGTCCGGCAAGCCGCGCACCATCGCTAACCTGACCGTCGAAGGTCGCGATGCCTTCTATGCCTATCTCGACCACCTGCAAAGCCTGCTCAACGCCATTCCGGAGCGTGGGGCTGAGGTCTAGGTCAAAAAAAACGTACAAAGATACCACTTGGTGTTGATAAGCGCATTGTCTTCAGCTAGGGTTTACTCTGTCGGACCAGCTCGTTCGGCAAAGCCTTGTTTTTACACGGCTTCCGTGCACACGACTTGGTTCGTACTGCCTGTCCGGGGGGGCTGGTAGAGGGCCGTGGAGTATCGTCTCAGCGCGCTTTGGGGGGCTCTGAGACGATAGCATGGCCTATGTTTCGCCTGAAATGGGCGCGGTGTGTGATCCCCCGAAGCCCAACTATGTCCTGATGCTGTCGTGACCGAACGCGACGAAGTGCGGATTGGCATAATCTCCGTCATTATCCTGGAATCTTTTACCGTATTTGAGCGCCTGACCGTCGAGCGTCTCAACCCGTCCGCCCGCGGCGCGCAAAACGGCGTCACCGGCCGCGGTATCCCACTCCATGGTGCGGCCCATGCGCGGATAGATGTCGGCCACGCCTTCTGCGATCAGGCAGAATTTCAGCGATGATCCCGCCGCAACGAAATCGGCAACGGTGAAGGCTTCGAGATAGGCCTGCGTCTCGGCGCCGCCATGCGAACGACTGCCAACGGCGATCAGGCCTGATTCCGGTGTGCGGACATGAATCGGGCGGGCTTCACCGATCTGTCCGTCCTGGACCTCGGCCATAAAGGCACCCTTGCCGACGCCACCCCAATAGATCTTGTTGAGGGCCGGGGCGAAGACGGCGCCCAGCACAGGCTTGCCGTTTTCAATCAGGGCGATATTGACGGTGAATTCGCCATTTTTTGAGACGAATTCCTTGGTGCCATCGAGCGGATCGACCAGAAAAAAGGTGCCCGCCGTGGTCGGGAATCGTCCGGCGGCGGCCTCTTCTTCGGCGATGACCGGGATGCCCGGCGCGATATGCTTCAGGCCTTCAAGGATGATGGCCTCGGCCCTTTGATCGGCTTCGGTGACCGGCGAGGCGTCCGCCTTGGTGACGACAGCGAAATCGGTGGCGTATATACGCATGATCTCGGCACCGGCCGCCAGCATGATCGGGTTCAGGTCCATGGCAAACTCCTATAGCGCTTTCCGAAAAGTGTGACGCACTCTCGGGTCAAAAAGCGCGCAAAAGCAACAAATAGAGCGCCGATCTGATGCAATCAGATCGGAACACGCTCTTGTGCAGCGGCCTTCATAGCGCGCTTCGCAGGCGACGCAACTGTTTCACTTGTCACCATAAGGAAACTGACGTTACCTTCATGCTTTTGAGGGGCCATCATCATGTCTGTTCGTCACTATTTGCCCGGCTTTGTGGCTGCGTGTCTGCTGGTTGCCTTGCCCTCGGCCAGCCATGCCGCCAGCGGTTATGTGATGGCCAAGGCCGATCTGGCGAACGGCACTTCGGTCAACGCGATCGAAGCCCACCTGACGACCGGGGATTACAGCGCCGAAGACCTGACAAGGGCAGCGCTCGATCAGATCAAGGCGAAGGACGGCGCACTTCATTCAATCATCGCGGTCAATCCCGCGGCTCTGGCGGAGGCCCAAGCGTCCGATAGGGCGCGCAAACGCGGCCAAAAGCTTGGTCCCCTGATGGGTATTCCCCTCCTGATCAAGGACAATATCGAGACGCTTGACGAGGTGGCGACGACCGCGGGTTCGCTGGCGTTGAAGGACAACATCACCCACCGTGACGCACCCGTCGTGGCCAATCTTCGCGCCGGCGGCGCCATTATTCTTGGCAAGACCAACCTGTCGGAATGGGCCAATATCCGCTCGTCCCACGCCATCAGCGGCTGGAGTGCGGTGGGCGGACTGGTCGCCAATGCCCATGATCCGGCACGCACCGCCTGTGGCTCGTCGTCGGGGTCGGGCGCGGCTGTAGCGGCGGGCCTGGCACCTTTGGCGGTGGGCACCGAAACCGATGGCAGTGTCACCTGTCCGGCATCGATGAACGGCCTGGTGGGCCTCAAGCCCACAGTCGGGCTGGTGTCGCGTACCCATGTCGTGCCGATCTCGCATAGCCAGGATACACCCGGACCGATGGGCCGCAGCGTAAGCGACGTGGCGCTCATGCTGGGCGTGATGGCTGGAACAGATCCGGCCGACAAGGCGACCGCCTTGGCCGATGCGCACAAGACAGATTACGCAGCGGCGCTCATAGGTTACAGCCTGAAAAATCGCCGCATCGGCGTGCTGCGCGACCAGATCGGCAATGACCCAAAGACCGCCGCTGTTTTTGAGACCGCCTTGCAGACGCTGAAAAGCCAGGGCGCGGTGCTCGTCGATATCCATGACAGCTCGGTGGAGGGGCTGGGTGACTCTGAAATGACCGTCATGATGGTCGAACTGAAGGCCGACCTTAATACGTATCTGGCCTCTACGCCTCCATCCGTCAAAACGCGCTCGCTCGCAGACGTCATTGCCTTCAACAAAGCCCACGCCGCCCAGGAGATGCCCTATTTCCAGCAGGAGCTCTTTGAGCAAGCCGAAGCCACCAAGGGCCTTGCGGACCCCGATTATCTCAAGGCCGCCGCCCACGCCAAAACCGCATCGTCCTTGCGTATAGACAGCCTGTTGCAGGAAAACGAGGTCGAGGTTTTGATCGCCCCAACCTATGGCCCGGCCTGGCTGTCGGACCTCATCTATGGCGATCAGTATACCGGTCCCTCCGCCACACAATTGCCGGCCACCTCCGGCTACCCGCACCTGAGCGTGCCGATGGGCGCGGTGCAAGGCTTGCCGGTCGGCCTCAGCTTCATCGGTCCAAAATGGAGCGAGTCCTTGTTGCTAAAAGCGGGCTATGCCTATGAGCAGGCTCGGAAAAGCCCAAAATAAAAGGCTTTCCGAGACCGGCTCAAAGGCCCTTCGGTGTGTGATCCCCCGATGATTTGGCGGACCGATCCGCCAGATATGGACCAAGATGGTGGCGACGTCAGTCAGGTTTGAGCCCCCATCCGGCCGTAAGCCTTAGGCTGCGGTCGATGGGGCGGCCGTGAACAGGAGTACGCCAAAGATCATGCCGGTCGAGCGGCCCTCCTTCGGCACGAACTTGACCGTCACCGTGGTTTTTCCCCGTGTCAGCGCTTCCGGCACCGGATATGCCTCATCGAAGAATTCGCCGGGCTTGACCGGCGTCTTGTGCGAGACCGTCGTCAGCGTCTCACCGTCGATCAGGATGTCGAATTCGCAACGGTCATCACCCCAATAGCTCGCCTGCATCACCAGCGGACCTGGCTTTACGTTCATCTTGAACGACATGAAGCCGCCGGAGCGCGCGTCACGACCGTTGCGGCCGCGATAGGTGCCGGGCCATGAGACGTCCGATTCGAGATTGTGATCGCGTTCGGCCTGCATTTCGCCAAGGTGCATGACATCAACCGAGCGCGCGGCGAGGTCGCGCTGACGCGCTTGTTCGGTCAGGAAAGAGGCTTCCTCGATCTTCCAGTCCGCCTCATTGAACGCCTTGAAATAGACGGCACTGCGACGTTCATACTGGCTGTAGAAAGGGACGAATGTCAGCTCGCCAGGGCGGCCGATGCCCACGGTCTTGAACCGCGCTTTTTCGATAGCGACCGGCGCGAAGCCGGCCAGCAAATCATTGCCGACTAGCGCCGGATCCGTGGCCTTGTAATCGTCATCGACCGAGCCGAGATCGGCGGCCAAAACCAGCGGGCCGCGCAGGATAGCGACGACGCCGGGATTGTCGTTGGTGGGCTCGATATTCAGGTCCAGCGGCAGGGAGAGAGCGAGTTTGTCGCCGGCCTGCCAGACGCGATCGATGATCAGATAGCCGCGGTCGCGCGAGGCCTCGACCGGCTTGCCATTCAGCGTAAGCGCAACGCTTTTCGCCCAGCCGGGCACACGCAGGGCCAGTTTGAACCGTGTCGGCCGCCGCATAGCGGTCAGGCTCAGTTTCGCATCGCCCTCATAGGGATAGGCGGTATCAAGCCGAAGGCTGACGCCCTTTTTTGCCCACTTGGCGGTCGAGGGAATATAGAGATTGACGAAGAGCGTGTCGTCACCCTGCCAGTAGATCGACTCGGCGTGCTTGGCGTGGCTCTCCATACCGGTGCCGTGGCAGCAGGTCCAGTTATCGACCGGATCGGAGAAGCCGCGCGCAGCACCCGTGAACAGAGGCGTCATATAGCTGAACATGCCGGTCTTCGGGTTTTGCTGGGCCAGGACGTGATTGAGGTGGGCGCGCTCGAAATAGTCGAAATAGCTCGCGTCCGGTGACCAGCTATAGAGCTGACGCGACATCTTCATCATGTTGTAGGTGGCGCAGTGTTCACACGTCGCTTCGGTGATATGCTTCGAGATGGCGTCAGGCTCGAAGAAATACTCGCGGTCACCGTTGCCGCCGATGACGAAGCTATGGTGCTTGGTGACGCGCTCATAAAAGAACTCGGTCGCCGTCCGGTAATCAGGTTTGCCGGTCACCTCGTAGAGGCGCGCCAGACCCAGCACCTTTGGGATGTTGGTGTTGGCGTGGATATTGGCGAGTTTGTCCTCACGCGCCACCATGGGATCGAGTACCTTGTGATGATATAGGCGTTCGGCCAAGGCCAGCCAGCGCGGATCCTTGGTGCGGGCATAAAGCTCGGCGAACGAATCGTTGATGCCGCCGTGCTCGCAGTTGAGCACCTCCTGCACCTGGGCGTCTGATAGAGAACCGAACACCTTGTCGATATAGACGCTGAGTGCCACGGCGACCGGAATCGCCTTGTCGAGACCGCAGAAGGTCTGGCCGTCGAACAGGCCGCCATAGAGCTTGTGCCAGTTATAGAGAGGCACCCAGCAGCCGTTAAGATCGAAGCCGGCCGATCGGATATCGCCCGCCATAATTTCCGGAAAGATCTCCTTGCCGTCGACCACCGTGCCATCCTTGCGACGGCGTTGGAAGCCGGCGGTGTAGCCATCGCCCTGCGCGCCCTGGATCAGGGCCAGTTCGTCAATGACATAAGACGCGCGTGCTTTGAGCACCGGATCGCCGGTCTGGGCGTACATCAGGGATATGGCCGACATATAATGGCCGAGGCTGTGGCCGGCGATGGTGTCCTTTTCCCAGCCGCCGTAGGATTCACCCTTGGGCTTAAGGCCTGCACCCTTGCGGAAATTATGTAAGAAGCGGTCGGGCTCCAGGGTCACCAGGTAAGCGTGGTTGACATCAAGAGCGGTCTTGAAATCGGACGGTAGCAAACGAACGTCGGAAAGGGGCAGGGCGGTCGCTTTTCGCGGCAGGTCCGCGGCCAGAGCGGAACGGGTGGAAATGAGGCTAAAACCTGTCAAAGCCGCCGATGCGGTTAAAATCTGTCGCCGATTGCCGGTCAAAGTGGCCATGGTACGCTCCTGTTTGTCGGACAATTTGAATACAATAGTACAGACGGGCAAGTCAAAGGTGTCCTGAAGCGGTTTCGAGCCGATCGGGATAGCCACCCTCTTCTAGCGGTTTGGGAGGACATTGCCGCGACAAAAAGTACTATTTTTTGTGCCATTTCATTGCCTTTCAGATTCATTCTGTACCAGTGCCTTGATATATAACGTTATGTTCTTTCAGGGCGCAATCTAATTGGTCGGACAAAACTTCATTGCACACGTGAAACAAATGTTGCAAATCGGCCACTCCCATTTGTCTTGTTATTAAAAATGCCATGAAACAGACGTATATCGTATAAAATATTTTGACGACCCTGAAATTTCATGGCCTGAGTGGCGCATCATGTTTTTGAAATGGGGACTATAGTATGTTTAAGGCACCTAAAAATAAGACTGCCCTGCTGGCCGCTACCGGCTTGGCCGCCGCTATGATGTGCGCGCCAGCCCTTGCCCAAGAAACGACGGCCGAGCCGGCAACCACCGCTGCTGAAAAAGCCGCCACTGCCAAGGCCGAAGCCTCTAGCGATGTCGTCGTTATTGTCCGCGGCGTGCGCGGGTCAATGAAGGACTCGGCCGACAAGAAGCGCAGGTCCAAGCAGATTTCAGATTCGGTCTCCGCGGAAGACGCCGGCAAGCTGCCGGACAACAATGTCACCGAAGCCCTGGCGCACGTCACCGGCGTGCAGATCACCCGCAAACACGGCGAAGGCGCCGATATGGCCATTCGCGGTATCCAGGAAGTTGGCACGACGGTCAACGGTAACGCCGCTGGCGGCGGCAATATGCGTTCGATGAACCACAATGCCGAAAATGGCGCCATCTGTACGACGGCTATCAATTTTGGTGAATGTCAGGATCAGGGGCCGACCCTGAGCGATGTGCCTGCGGCGTTGATCAAGTCGGTAACCGTTTACAAGACCCGCACGGCTGACCAGATCGAGGGCGGTATCGGTGGGGTGGTGAACGTCGAACTCCGCCGTCCGCTGGACCTTAAAAAAGGCTGGACCATCGCTGGCGCCTATCGCAACTCCTATAACAGTATTGGTGATACCGAAAGCCCGACCGCGAGTCTTCTGGTGGCAAACCGCTTTGATACGCCGATCGGTGAAATGGGCTTCCTGGCCAATTTTGGCTATTCGAAGAATAATTACGAAGAGCAGCATTTGGTGACTGAAACTGTTCGTAATTTTTACGGCAATGCGACCATCAATGGTCAACCAGGTTGGAAATATAATCCGATCCTCGGCGGCACATTAACGCCGGCTTATGTCACAGCCTATCGCGTGTGGAATGGTCTTCAAGACGGTACGAACGAACGTCCCACGGCTAATCTTGCTTACCAATGGCGCGTAAATGACAATCTGGACTTTGTTGTTGAAGGTAGTTGGTTTGGCAGCAAGGAGGGCGGCGAAAACGATTATATGTCCGTCATTACCGGGGAAGGCAGTTCCGCTCAGAGGTTTGATGACGTCGTGACACAGGCTGATGGGGTCACGATCAAGTCCATGACAATCAATAATCCCAACGGTGTTCCGTTCAGCATGTGGTCGTCATATTGGGCGCGCAAAATGGATACCTATTCGACCAATTTCGAGACCCACTACCACAAAGACAAGTTGCAAATTAATGGTAGCGTCCAGTACAACTGGACCAACATGACGTCGAACAACCTCTCTCAGCAGCTGGCTGTGACCGGGCTGAATACAATTGGTGTCGACTTTGATAATGGCTCTGCACATGGTGTTTTGATCAGCCTGCCTAATCCAGCGGCTTTGCGAGATCCGGCAAACTATACCTTTACCCAACTTCACCACGAAGTGGCTTGGTCAGACAGTCGTGATTTTAACGGCCAACTTGATCTGACTTACAGCGTCAGCGACGATTGGCTTGTTCGCTCAATCCAGACTGGATTCCGCGTCTCTAGCAAGTTTGTCAATAACTATTTTGCCTATCGGGACGCGACGTTCAAGACGCCTCTGAAAAATATGCCGACGGCGGACACCTTGGTTAATACAACGCTTGGCAACAATGCGTTTTCGGCGTCATCGTTCTATCATTTGAGTGGTGAGGCTTTGCTGGCTAACTTTGATGATGTACGTGCTTTTGCTGTAGCGAACATGACCAACCCAAGCTGGGGTGGCGATTGGTCTCTGCCGGTCCCGTCAGATAGGGATCACAATTCGTATGGAGAAAAAGAATTCACTCGCGCCTGGTATGGCCAGTTGAACCTAGCCTTTGATGCTTTGTTCCCTGTCGATGGCATTATTGGCGTCAGGACGGTGGCTACAGATGGCATGTCCCTCAATACGCGTCTTGTCGATGGAGAGGCGATCTCGAACGACACTCCGGCAAAATCTTTCCATGATGCCATGCCCAATGCGAGTGCGACTATTCACTTTAAGCCCAATCTGCAATTGCGTCTTTCCTATGACGTATCAGTACAACGCCCTGCCTTCAGTCAACTGTCGAGTGCGGTCCATATTGATACAACGAACAAGTCGGGTTGGGGCGGCAATGCGGACCTGAAGCCGATGAAAGGGCCGAACTACGATGCCTCGCTGGAATACTACTTTGGCCATGGTGGGGTCGCTTCGTTTGCCGCCTACCTCAAGAAACCTGAAGGCCAGCTCTTCTGGCAGATCGTAAACAAGACAGCGGGAGAGCTTGGGGTATCTGGTGTTGATCCTGCAACCATCTTCAACTACACGACGCCTTACAATGCGGGGCAAGGCACCTATCAGGGCTATGAATTCAATGTTCAAGGCTTCTTTGAGTTCCTGCCAAGCTTCTGGAAAAATTTCGGAGCCGGATTCAACTATACCTATAATCAGGTATTCAAATTGGACATTCCGAATGATCCTTCGAATGCTTCAGCCGGAAGCTCATCCTTCCATGGTCCATGGACATCTAAGGACACTTATAACTTGCAGGTGTACTACGATACGCCGGAGTTCAATGCCCGTGTTGCCTACAATTTCCGCTCGAAATTCTACGGCGATCCAAATACGGACTTCCCGAACTATACGTATACCAACGGCAATACGTCGCGACTTGATGCCTCTATTGCCTATACCCCTGTAAAATGGATGACCCTGACCTTAGAAGGCACGAACCTTCTGAACAATAACCAGATAGGCTATTACGGGTACGAGTACTTTAACGCCGAAACCCGCCTGCAAGGGCGCACCGTTCAGGTTGGGGCACGTTTCCGCTACTAATCGGAACAGGACTAAAAATGCGAAACACCCGCCGGCTGCCGGCGGGTGTTTTTTGTCTATGCTTTTAGAGGCAGGGACTATGCTTTTCCCGTCGCCAAGGAAGGGCAGGCCTTGGCAATATAGGCCTCATGGCCGGGCATGGCATTGGCCAGGCCCGCCGTGCCTTCCTTGACGCGGTCCATGCGCCAGCGGAATTCGTCTTCCGCTATCAGATCGGCGATCGGATGGTAGGATTTCGGCATCAGGCCCTGTCCGGCCAGGACCGCAAACCAACTCGCCTCCTTGAACAGCTCATCCGCCTTCACCAATGATTGATTGTGCCGTTCGAAACTCTCCAGACGTGCCCTCAGGCTGTCGGGGACATCCATATGCTTGCAATAGGCCCAAAAGGGCGTCTCCGCTCGCTCGGTGACCTTGTAATGGGCGATCAGGAAATCCTTCACGTCGTCATAGGCAAAGAGCATATCGCGATTGAAGCTGGATCGCGCGGACTCAGTGATCTGGTCGCGCGGGAAATAGCGCAACAATTTCATGATGGCTTCCTGAACCAGATAGATCGAGGTCGATTCTAACGGCTCCAGGAAGCCGCTGGCCAGTCCCATGGCGATGACATTGCGATTCCACTGTTTCTTGCGGTGGCCGGTCGTGAACCGGATGACGCGTGGATCGGCCTGGGGCCTGCCATCCAGCCGTTGCAGGATCAGATCCATGGCCTGGTCTTCGGATAAGTAGCTATCACAGAAGACGTAGCCGTTGCCGGTTCGATGCTGGAGGGGAATGCGCCACTGCCAGCCGGCCTCGCGTGCGGTCGAGGTGGTGTAGGGTGTCAAGCCGCTGACCTTGTCACATGGCACGGCGACCGCGCGGTTGCACGGCAGCCATTGCGACCAGTCTTCATAGCCCGTTTTCAGGGTCTGTTCGATCAGAAGGCCCCGAAAGCCGGAGCAATCGATGAACAGATCGCCCTCAATCGTCTTGCCGCTTTCCAGAGCAACGCAGGTGATGTCGCCGTCGTCCGGATGTTGAACGACACTGGTGATCTTGCCTTCGTGGCGGACCACACCGCGCGCTTCTGAGTGACGCCGCAGGAATTTCGCGTAGAGCGACGCATCGAAATGAAAGGCGTAGTTGACCTTCGGCGCCTTCGGATTGATCTCTGCCATGCGCCCGAAGCGGTTCAGACGCGAGGCCAGGGTCTGGGGATTGAAAAGGCCAAAATCCCCTGAACCGCCCGCCAGATGATAGCGCATCCAGTAATGGGTGAAGTTGACATTCATATCGACACCATAGGTGCCAAACGGGTGAAAATAGTCGCTGCCTTCATGTTTCCAATTGAGGAAGCGGATGCCGAGCTTGAAGGAAGCGTTGGTCTCCTTCATGAACTGATTTTCGTCGATTTCCAGAAGTGTGTTGAACTCTTGAATCGTCGGTATGGTGGCTTCACCCACGCCAACCGTTCCGATCTCATCAGATTCAATCAGCGTAATCGCATAGCTCTGCGTACCGAAAACCTTGGAAAGCGCTGCGGCGGCCATCCAGCCGGCCGTGCCGCCCCCCACGATAACCAGATTGCGAATGCCTGCTTTACCCATCATGTCCTCACACGTGAAAGACCGATTATGACGTGCGGCCTTCCGATGTCAAACCGGTGGTATATCGTATAAAATAATTTCGCGCGTGTAGCCGTGTGAGGGAATGCAGACAAATGAAGCCTGGAGCGGCGAAGCGTCGATTCTAAGGCGATAACGGACCAGTCTCCCGATTCCGATCGGTGTCAGTTTCAGCGATAACATTAACGCGCTGAATGTGATGGTGACCCGCCCCACTCCGCGAAGATTAATGAGAAAATTCGGTAATACTTTGAATAAGTGAAGTTTTTAACCCGTTGGCGATGTAAGCGACGAGAGACCCTTGTTGCAAAATAGAAACATAAGAATATTTTAAAATGGTATACCATATAAAATATTTTGACGGCGTGACAACTTCGTGTCCCTTTTGTGTCGGGTTTGTTTTTAAGGGGATTGAGATGATACGTAGACACAACCACAAGACGCTTCTGCTCGCGGCAAGCGGCCTTCTGGCGGCCATGATATGCGCGCCGGCGCTGGCTCAGGAGACCAAGGCCAAGAGCGATAAATCCGATGAGGCTGCAGAGGAAACGACCGTCGTCGTGACCGGCTCACGCATCCGTCACAAAGGTGCGGCCAGCGCTACGCCGACCACGGTCATCAATGGCGACATGGTCCGCAAATCTGGCGCTCGCCAGGTGGCCGATCTGGTCAATCAAATGCCGGCGCTCGTCATTAGCCAGAGCGACCAGACCTCGAACGCCAACCGCGATAAGGATTCGATGGACCAGGGACACCCCGGCCTGAATGCGCTTGACCTGCGCGGCCTCGGCACCAAGCGTACGCTCGTTCTGGTCAATGGCCGCCGCCATGTACCCGGTGCCCCTGGCACCTCGGCCGTCGATATCAGCACCATTCCCGGCGGTCTGATCGAGCGGGTCGAAATCGTCACGGGCGGCGCCTCGGCACAATACGGCGCCGACGCCGTGGCCGGCGTTGCTAACTTCATCCTGAAGAAAAATTATCAGGGTCTCGATGCCAATCTCCGCTACGGCAACTCGACCTATGGCGATATGCCGAGCTATGACGCCGATCTTCTTTGGGGCAAGAATTTCGCTGGCGGCAAGGCAAATGTCACGCTCTTTGGCACCTACGGCCAGTCCAACGGCGTAGTCGCCGGCCAGGATCGTCCGTCGACCTCGCGCGGTAATCCGTGGTGGTATCGCGCGGTTAAGGGGGCGCCCTATACCGTGCTCGACGATCAGCACCTCCTGCAATATTCGCCGCGCGCTGTGGTGCTGCTGGGCTCAAAGCCCTATGTCTTCAATGATGACGGCACGATGCGCGCCCCGATCCTCGGTACGGCGGGGCTGATCTCCACGCTTTCGCCGGCAGATATGGCCAAGAACTCCAGCGTTTCGTCTCTGGTCACCAATAGTGGCGGCGAGTTCGACGGCCGCTACGACAACTGGCTGTTGTCAGTGCCGAGCGACCGCTTCATCACTCACGGTACCTTCGGGTATCAGTTCAACGACAACCTGCGCTATTTCCTCGAGCTCGACTACGCCACCAACAAGTCGCACGGTGAATATGGCCTGTGGTGGGAAGGCGGCGCCAACAAGCTTTATGACGGCAACCCGTTCATTACGCCGGAAATCATCGCGGCCAACGGCGGCCAGGGTTTCCCTGACGGTCTGTCCTTCGCGCGCAACTACCCGGAATTCGGCAAGTCGCGCTCCAACTATCGCCGCGAGCTCAAGCAGGTCGTGACAGGCTTCGAAGGCGAGCTGCCGGCCCTGTTCCGCGAACACGACTGGGCATGGTCGACCTATCTCTCCTACGGCAAGACCGAGGAAACCATTCAGGACCGCAATAATACTTCCAACCTACGCTACATGCGTGCTCTGGACGCGGTGACGGGGCCCGGCGGCACCCCTATCTGCGCGGTCAATTCGGACGCCGATACCTCAAACGATGATCCGAATTGCGTGCCGCTCAATCCCTTCAAGCCGGCGACAAAGGAGGCCATCAACTATCTGCAGTTCGATTCCAGCGCCTCGACGACGTCGCTCGAACAATATGTCTGGTCGGGCTATGTGACCGGCGGCCTGTTCAATCTGCCGGCCGGCGAGGTTCAGGTGGCCCTTGGCGCCGAATACCGCCGCGAGGCCAACAATATTGGCGCTCGTGACGAATATAACCCCGATAGCCCGAAATTCGTGCCCGATTACGGCGTGTCCGAGACGCCGCTGAAGGGAGAATTCGACGTCAAGGAAGTCTTTGCCGAACTGAGCGTACCTATCCTCAAAGATCTGCCGTTCGCTTATCGCCTGACCGCCGACGCCGCCGTTCGTTCCGCCGACTATTCGACCGCCGGCAAGACGACGGCTGAGAAGTTCGGCCTGCAATGGGCACCCGTAAAGGATATCCGTTTCCGCTCCACTTACGGCACAGCCGTGCGTGCGCCCAATATCAGCGAAGTCTTTACCGCCTCGTCGATCAGCGGCCAGTGGCTGAGCGACCCCTGCAACTACTACAATCTGCCGAACCGCACAGACAAGACCCAGTATACCGCCGCCAACTGCGCTGCGGGCATGCCAGCCAACAAAAACGACTACTGGCTGTGGCTGAACGTCATCAAGAAGGGCAACCCGGACCTGAAGGTCGAGACGGCCAAGACCTTTACGCTGGGTGTGGTTCTGCAACCGCGCTTCATGAAGAACTTCAGCGCCACGGTCGATTATTATGACATCAATATGAGCAATGTCATTTCGTCGGTCGAGCCGCAGCAAATTCTCAACAAGTGCATGGACGCACCGACGCTGGACAGCACTTACTGCGATCAGATCGTCCGCGATCCGGTGACCCACAATCTGGTTTCGGTCGTTAAGCAGAACATCAACCTTGCACACCGCAAGACCAGCGGCATCGACACCGAATTCGACTATTCGGTCAATCTGGATGCCTGGGGCTGGGGTAGCAACGCCGGTACGCTTTCGGTCAACAGCATCTGGACGCGTCTGTTCGAAAACAAATACACCCCCGATCCGGACAACCCCACAAACGTCACCGATACGGTCGGCATTTTTGGTTTCCCGAAACTCAAAGGACGCACCTCGTTCAACTACTCGCGCGACAAGCTGTCCCTCGGCTGGACCTCACGTTTCTATTCGGGAATGCGCCAGACCGTGACCATCACGCCGAAAGACTACGCGCCTTACAAGACCAAGCCGATCGCCTATGACGACGTCTACGTGTCGTACTGGCTGAAGCCGACCATCAACCTTAGCGCTGGTCTCTCGAACGCCTTCAATAAGCAGCCACCGCGTTATCCAGGCGCGGAAGCCGGCGGTGCCTTCTTCGGAGACGAAGGCTGGCAGGCCGGGGTCTACGATGTGATCGGCCGCACCGGCTGGGTCAACCTGCGCTTTACGCGCTAGGCAAACCTTGCGGGCTCCGCGCGTATGTGCGGAGCCCGTCTCCCTTTACGCATCTGTCGCTTGCCGCGGCAGGTGTCTTTTTTTCGGTTTTCAACAGTTAAGTGGCCCATGTCCTTCAAGCACATTACCCTCGCTCTCGTCCTCAGCCTGGCCACGGCCGCGCCCGTTTTTGCCGCCGATCCGGTCGCTGTGGTGGCACAGCCGCGCGTCGATATGGCCCAGCGCTATGCCGATAGCGATCAGGTCCTTTCGGGCAAGAACGACAGCCTGATCGTTGATCTCGACCTGTCGGCGCGTTTTGTCGATGGCGGCGTCCTGTTCCGGCGCGGGCCTAAGAAAAGCGGCACGGTCATGTTCGCCGATACGGCCAAGGCCACGCAAACCGCGCTGATCACAGAGGCCGAGCTGACGCAAAAGCTGGTAGCGGCCGGTGAAAAAATCGATGGCGTGACCGATATCCGCCCGACTGGCTATGATGCTGGCAAGAAGACCCTGACCTTCGGCGCGCTTGGCCGTGAATGGACCTATGATTTTGCCGCGGGTACGGTCAGCGCCAACCCGCCTCGCGCGGAGCGCCCAAAGGGTATCACTTCGCCGGACGGCAAGCGCATGGTGGTGGCGCGCAACTATAATCTCTGGCTGATCGATCTGGTGACTGGCAAGGAAACGCCGCTGACCAGCGACGGCACCTACGACCTGCGTTACGGCACCACCTATCCGCTCCTGGGCGAGATGGCCGCTGCCAACAATCCCGCTCTTGAGGCGCCGCTCAGCGCCCAGTGGTCGCCCGATGGCAAATCGCTTGTGACCTATCGCCTGACACGCAACGGCAGCTATATCTGGCATGGCGTTCAGCAAAGCCCTCCAGGCAGCCAGTTCCCGCGCACCTTCGACTACGTTTATCCGACGGCCGGCGCCAAGAACGTGCCGCTGCAACAGCCGGTCCTGGTCGATATCGACAAGGCTACCGTCACCGATCTGAACGTGCCGGCGACCGAGATGCTCTATCCCGGCGATATCTCGATCTATTGGGAAGGCGATCATATCGTCTATGACTGGACCGAGCGCGGCTACGCCCAGTTAAAGCTGTTCGAGATCGATCCGAAGACGAATGTGGCGACGGTGCGCGTGCATGAGGCGGTGAAGCCGCTGGTGACGGTGACCTCATCCTCGATACGTGCAGCACCGGAGCTGAAGGGCGATCTGGTGATCTCCGAGCGCACCGGCTGGGCGCAGCTCTATTATATCGCTAAAGGGTCCAATCCGGACGGCGGCAAGGCCCTGACCAAAGGCAACTGGGAGGTCACCGAGATCCTGCGTATCAGTGAAGGCGGACCGATCCTGATCGCCGGCATCGGCCGTGAACCCGGCGTCAATCCCTATTTCCGCAGCCTCTATCGCGTCGGTCTCGATGGCGCGATCCTCAACCTGACACCGGAGCCGCTCCACCACCAAACCGACATTTCCGACGATGGCAAGTGGATCATCGACCGTATGTCGAGCCCGACCGTGGCGACTGAAACCGTGATCCGTGACGCATCCAATGGCCAGATCGTGCAGACCCTGGGCAAGGCGGACATCTCGGCCCTGCTGGCCACCGGTTTTACCCTGCCGGAGCCGTTCGAGACCCTGGCCGACGACGGCAAGACAAAGCTCTACGGCATGATTCACAGGCCAAAAAACTTCGATTCATCGAAGTCCTATCCGGTCATTGAGAACCTCTATACCGGGCCTACGACCCACCGCTTCAATGAGGATTACAATACCAATATCCGAAGCTCGCTGAACGCCATGGCGCAACTGGGCGCCGTGGTCGTCACCATCGACGGACGCGGCACCTCGCAGCGTGGTCAGGCGTTCCGCTCATCCGCCTATCAGAACCTCGGTGAGGTCGGGCTGGACGACCATATCTGGGTGCTAAAGGCGATGCAGAAAAAGTATCCCTACCTCGATCTCAACCGTGTCGGCGTCTATGGCGGTTCGGCCGGTGGTTATGACGCCGCGCGCTTCATTCTGCGTCGCCCGGATTTTTACAAGGTAGCCGTGGCCTCGTCCGGCAATCACGATCTGCGCCTCGACAAGGCGTGGTGGCCGGAAGTCTCCATGGGTATCGCCGATGATGCGACGTGGGAGCGCAATTCCAACATCTCGGTGGCGAAAAACCTCAAGGGCAAGCTGATGCTGATCCACGGGGATATCGACGATAACGTGCCAGTGGCGGCATCGCTGCGTCTGGACAAGGCGCTGATCGACGCCGGCAAGCCGCATGAACTGGTGATCCTGCCCAACACCACGCACGCGGTCTACCAGCCCTATTTCTGGAAGAAGCTGCGCGACTATTTCACGGTCAACCTGATCGGCGAAACACCACCACAGTAGGCAATATAGCCCATGGATTTAACATGGTGCAGATGGATAGGCCGGTCGGGTGCTACAGGCATCCGACCGGATTGCCCAGACCGACTTCGATGGGGCGATTTCCGTGTCCTTGAGGCGCAAGACGCACACGGCACCGACCGGATGTTTAGCCCTATCTTTACCGATCGGTAAAGATAGGGCGGAAACGCCCATTTGCTAGCCAAATTTTGCCGAGCGGGTAATATTGACGCGATGTACAGCCTCGGGAGAGAGGGCGGCTCGCGTTGAAGGTGTCATTTTCGATGCAGGAAACAGCCGTCGACATCGCTCGTTTTGTCCCAGGACTGCCAATCGATAACGCGTGCCTTGCGTCAGAGGATGAGCGGCCCATCGACACCCCAGCGACGTAAGACCCTTGTCGTACCAGCAACGCGTCATATACTGCAGCGGCCAGGCGTTCCCTGAAACATCGACGTTCTTTGGTGCCCTCGTGAGGCCTGAGGCGTCTCCTCCTGCTCATGACGTGCCGCCGGCTCTGATAGGGCCTGTTGGGCTTATCCAGGCAGGACACGCAGCAGGACGGCGCCGTGTTTTGGCACGGCATAGGAATAACCTTCATCGGCATGGTGATCGCTGCCGGCCCACAGGTCGCGTACCGTCTTGCCGCTCACCTTTATGTCGGCCCAGGAACCGCTGATCAGGGTCGTCGTATCGCCGCGATTGAACAGGCCCACAGCCGTCGAGCCATCGGCCAACTTTTTGGTCCAGACCTCGGTCTGGCCGTCTTTCCTGGCGGGCAGGCCTTGTGCGCCTAACCTATCCTGATCGATGGCGATGACCTCCTTGTTGGTCAGCAGAGACAGGGTTTCCGGTGTCATATGGCGGACGTCATCGCCCAGAACGAGCGGCGCTGACATCAGGGTCCACAGCGTCATATGGGTCTTGTACTCATCAAAACTCATACCGCCATTGCCGATCTCCAACATGTCGGGATCATTCCAGCCGTTGGGGCCGGTATGGTTGGCGACGCCGTTCTTGTCGAAGCCGATCCTGGCCATGACGTCGTAGGTGTCCTCGATATCGCCCGTGGTGCGCCACAGATGGCCACCCACGTCGCGACCCCAGGCACCGACATCGAAACGGCCATACTGGCAGAGCGAATAGACAATGTCGCGCCCGGTGTCGTTCAGGGCTTCACCCATCTCCTGATAGGTGGCGTAGACCGTGTCAGAGGTGTTGTAGAAGGCTTCACCCGAGCACAGATCGTATTTCAGATAGTCAACGCCCCAGTCCGCGAAGGTCTGCGCATCCTGTTTGATGTGGCCGTAGGCGCCGGCATAGCCAGCGCAGCTCTTGGGGCCAGGTGACGAATAGAGGCCGAGCTTTAAGCCGCGCGCGTGAACGTAATCGGCCAGTGCCTTCATGTCAGGGAAATTCGTGTTGGGATGCAGCACGCCTTGCGCATCGCGCTCGCCCTGCCAGCCGTCATCAATATTGACGTAAACATAGCCGGCATCCCGCAGGCCGGACGATACCGATGGCATCGGCGATCTCGCGGATGGTCTGGTCGCTGATGTTGGTGGCGAACTTGTTCCATGAGCTCCAGCCCATCGGCGGGGTGGGGCTAAGCGGCTTTTGCGGCACCACGGCCTTGGCGGGCAGGGGGTAGGTCGGAAAATCCAGCGCCTTCAGTTCCGAGCGCTTGGCCTTGTGCGCGGTCAGGTCAAAATCCTGATACCAGACCTTGCCGGTCATGCGAACCGATGGACCTTCGGGTTTTACCACAATATCCGTCATGGGGACGCGCGGATTGCCGTTATAGAGCTTGAAGACCAGATTATCGCCGTCCTTGTGCAGGTCGGTCAGGGGCAGGTCGCCATACCAGTGCGAGGTCAGTTTGCCGGAAAGCTTGCCAGCCTTGTCCTCGATGATGATGCGGGTGAAGCCCGGGAAGTCAGGCGAGGCATCGAACACCCAGCCCCCCTTGGGGGCTTCGGCAAAAGCCCCAGACGCCAGCAGGAAACCGCCGAGAAGTGTGGTGGTCAACAGTTTCCGCATTGCGATGCCCTCCCGTTAAATGGCTTGCCTGCCAAAAAGTATATAGTATACATCATGACGGGTATCGCAAAAATGGCAAGAGGCAGTTTGATCATGGGCGCACGCGTAAGACTTTTAAGCCTGGCGCTCGCGCTGGCGATAGCGTCGCCGGCCTTTGCCGCAGCGCCTGACGTGGCCGATTATCAGCGGTCGCTATCCCTGCGCGACGACTGGTCGGGCCTGACCGAAAACATCGCCGAACCGGCGCAGTGGATCGACGGCACGCACCGCTTCATCTATCGCAAGACGGTGCCGGGTGGTTTCCAGTTCGTCATGATGGATGCCGATACGAATACAAAATCTCCGGCCTTCGATCAGGACCGGCTGGCGGTTTCACTCAGCCAAGCGCTCGGCAAAACCTATAACGGCCTGCATCTGCCCTTCACCGAGCCCATGACCTCGGTCAGCTTTACCGGGGACGGGAAGGGGCTTTTCGCCTATCTTGGCGACGATGACGCCTGGACCTGCACCCTGACGGATTATGTGTGTGCCCGTGTGCCGCAAGCGGTCGGTCAGCCGCGCGGTTTTGGCGTGGTGCGCGACCTGAGCATCCCTGCCGACAATACGCCCAAGCCATCGCCAGACGGCAAGTGGCTGGCTTTTGTGCAGGGCTTCAATGTGGTGGTAAGGCCTGTCGGCGTTGGTGCGGTGACCGTTCTCAGCACCGATGGCTCCGAGGGCGAGTTCTACGATCCGCAGTCGATCGTCTGGTCGCCGGATTCGCAAAAACTGGCCGCCTATCGCGTGCGTCCCGGCTTCGCGCGTCATGTCACGCGCGTGGTGTCGTCGCCCGAAGGCGAGTTACAGCCGAAGCTGGCCACGCAGCTTTACCCCAAGCCCGGCGATGCCGTCGATATCGACCGGCCGGTGCTGTTCGATGTCAGTACGAAGCAACAGATCCATGTTCCCTTCGATCTGTTCCCTAATCCCTACACCATGTCGGACATCGCCTGGCGGGCGGATTCCTCGGCCATTACCTTTGAATATGATCAACGCGGTCATCAGGCCTATCGTTTGATCGAGGCCAGCGCCAAAACCGGTGCGGCGCGTATCGTTGCTGAGGACCACGCCGATACCTTCGTCAATATCGAGCGCCGCTACAGCCACGATGTGGGCGGTTTGGGCCGCGAACTGATCTGGATGTCGGAACGCGACGGCTGGAATCATCTTTATCTCTACGATGCCAAAACGGGCAAGGTGAAGAACCAGATCACCAAGGGCGACTGGGTGGTGCGCAAGGTGATCAAGGTCGATGACCAGAAGCGCCAGATCTGGTTTGCCGCCAGCGGTATGACGGCTGGCAGCGATCCCTATTTCCAGAAGTTTTACCGCATCGATTTCGACGGCAAAAACCTGACGCCGATCACCACGGCCGACGCCTGGCACGATGTCAGCTTCTCCAGCGACATGGCCTACTATGTCGACACCTATTCACGCATCGACCTGCCCAATGTCGCCGAATTGCACAGTGCCGATGGCGCGCTGGTCACCGAAATCGAGCACGGCGATATCACAAAGCTCTTAGCGGCCGGGTTCAAGGCGCCGGAAGTCTTCACCGCCAAGGGCCGGGACGGCAAGACCGATATCTGGGGCATTATCGTGCGTCCGCGCAACTTCGACCCGAGCAAAAAATACCCGGTGATCGAGAACATCTATGCCGGCCCGCACGATAATTTTGTGCCCAAGACCTTCTGGCCGTTCGGCCTGCACTCCGGAGGCGACAAGGTGGTGGGGATGCAGGCCCAGGCCGATCTCGGCTTTATTGTGGTGCAGATCGACGGCATGGGCACCATGAACCGCTCCAAGGCCTTCCACGATGTGGCCTGGAAGAATGTCGGCGATTCCGGCTTCCCCGATCGCATCCTGTGGCACAAGGCGGCCGCCGCGAAATACCCTTGGTACGACATCACCCGCGTCGGCATTTATGGCGGCTCGGCCGGTGGCCAAAGCTCGCTCGGCGCGCTCGAATTTTATCCGGACTTCTACAAGGCCGCCGTCGCCTATGCGGGCTGTTTCGATAACCGCATGGACAAGATTAGCTGGAACGAAGAATGGATGGGCTGGCCGGTCGATGCATCTTATGCGAAGTCGTCCGGTGTCGATAATGCCTGGCGCTTGCAGGGCCACGTGCTTTTGATCGTCGGTGAGCAAGACTCAAATGTCGATCCGTCCTCGACGATGCAGGTGGTCAATAACCTGATCAAGGCGCGCAAGGACTTCGACCTGATCGTGGCGCCCAATCAGGGCCATGGCGCGCTTCGCAATGTCGGCGATTTTGGCTACGGCCTGCGCCGCCAATATGATTTCTTCGTTCGTCACTTGCAGGGTGAGGCCACGCCCGACTGGAACGCCCTGCCTGAAACAGCCCCCAAGGCTAAATAAAGATCTGTGGCCATCCGCTCACACCGGCAAGATTGAATGACCTCGATCAAGAGCACGCAAAATAGAGCGTCGGATGATCGCCTCTATAACCAACGGGAGGTTAGGAGCATGGGAGCGCTATCATTTTTCTCATTCGGCTCTCAAACAAGCCTTTGAAAATAAAAGGTAAGGATCAGTGTCACATAATCGTATAATTTATATTTGACGGATGCGCGGAAGGGTGTTTTACATTACTCAGTCAATTGACGGGGTGTGTCCCTCTAGAGTCCGTCACTTGATGAAACGCCCCTCCCATGGCGTTTCGTGCCTTGATCTGTTTTCGGATCCCTTTTCCGGTTGCGCTTTGAGGTTTCACTCCCGTGGCCTCAAGCCCGGCGTACCGGGATCAACTTATAGCGTCCGTCCGCGCAAGGGCTTCTTTGCGCGGCGGACGTCTCTTTATGACCATTTCCTGCGAAAGTGCCACCCATGACCCTTCGTTCGTCCTCCGTCAGCCGTCGTTCGAGCCTGCTGGTGCTGGCCACGGTTCTGCTGACAGGTGCGATGGGCGGATCTTTCGCGCTGACCGCGGCAGCTGAAACCGCCGCCATATCGCCCTGGAGCAGCCCGGACGCGGAGGTTCAGGTCTTCGAGACACCGGATTTCATGCTGTCTCTGCAACAGACGTCACAGACCCTTGTGTCGCTCGCACCCAAGGCGGCGAAGGACGGCTTCGATTTCGCGCCGTCGGGTCGCTTCACCCAACGCCTCGGCGACGGCGCCTATCGTATCGGCGATCTCGACCTGCGACTGCGCAGCGTAGGCGCGGCCGACTGGCAGGATTATTCCACCGCCTTCAAGCGCTCAAAAGTGACGCCTTTGAAGGTAAAAGGTACGCTTGCGGCGGCCGATATCACGCACTCGCTTGGCGCAGGGCTACCGCTTAAGGTAACGCGCACCTGGTCGGTGATCGAGGGCAAGCTGGTTTTGCGCTATACGCTTCGCAATCCCGGCAAGACGGCGATCGAGATCGGTGGTCTTGGCCTGCCGATGGTCTTCGATAACATCATCACCGGCCGTCACCTCGACGACGCCCACGAAACCGCGTCTTTTTACGATCCCTATGTCGGCAAAGACGCCGGCTATCTGCAGGTCAATCGCCTGAATGGCGCCGGCCCGTCTTTGCTGGTTCTGCCGGAAAAGAACACGCCGTTTGAGCTCTACAAGCCCATCCTCAACGAGCGCAATGCCGACAAGTCGCTGAAAATCTACAACGATCCCGAACAGCGCAACATGACCTTTGAAGGTTTCTACGACTGGATGGTCGCCTCGAAGGGCTTTGCCGATACCGACTGGAAAGGCATCCAGCAGTGGAACGCGCCGTCCTCGCTGGTGCTGAAAGCGGGCGAGAGCCGCACGATTGGCGTGCGCTTCGTGTTGTCGCCGTCGGTCCGCGAGATCGAAACAACCCTGATCCAGAACGGACGTCCGGTCGCCGTCGGTCTGCCAGGCTATGTGGTGCCGACCGACATGAACGCGGAGTTGTTCGTGCATTCGGCGCAGGCCGTAAAGTCGGTCAGCATCTACCCCGAGGGCGCGCTTGAGGTGGGGGCATCGCAAAAGGTCAAGGACGGCTGGGTCAAGTACGCGGTTAACGGTAAAGCTGAGGGCCGCGCACGCATGACCCTCACCTATGCCGATGGTTCGGTTCAGACCGTGCACTATCTCGTCACCAAGCCGGAACGTGAGGTCGTGGCCGATATGGGTCACTTCCTGACCACCAAGCAGTGGTACGAAAACCCGTCCGACCCCTTCAAGCGCAGTCCGTCGATCATGGGCTATGACCGCGACAAGAACGAGATCATCACCCAGGACAACCGCGTCTGGATCTCAGGCCTGAGCGACGAGGGTGGGGCCGGTTCGTGGCTGGCCACCATCATGAAGCAACTCGACAATCCCAAGCCGGACGAGGTCGCCAAGTTCGAGCGGTTTGCCGATACGACCCTATGGGGTCAGATCCAGACGCCGGATGGCGCTGATAAGTATGGTGTGCGCAAGTCGGTCATGTTCTATGATCCGAAGACCATGCCGGAAGGCACCTATGACCCCAAGCTGAAATGGGATGTCTGGTCGGCCTGGGACCGCGAAGGCGCCGCCGATCTCGGGCGTTCGTACAACTATCCGCACGTCGCCGCCGCCTGGTGGACGCTCTATCGCCTTGGCCGCTATCACGACGGCCTGACCAAGGCCGAAACCTGGCAGACCTACCTGACGCGCGCCGCCGAAACCACCAAGGCGATGATGACCAAGGCGCCTTACTATACGCAGTTCGGCCAGATGGAAGGCGATGTCTTCGTCTATATCCTCGAAGACCTTAAGCGCGAAGGCTATAGCGCCGAAGCCACCGAGATCGAGACGATGATGAAGGCGCGCGCCGATATCTGGAAGACGCTGAAATACCCCTTCGGCTCGGAAATGCCATGGGATTCGACAGGCCAGGCCGAGGTCTATATGTGGTCGCGCTATTTCGGGGACGACAAGGCCGCCGATACCACGCGCGAAGTGATCCTCGCCTACGATCCGACGATCCCACACTGGGGCTACAACGGCTCTGCGCGTCGTTTCTGGGACTTCCTCTATGCGGGCAAACAGTCACGCATCGAGCGCCAGCTCCACCACTATGGCTCGTCACTTAACGCCGTGCCTTTGTTTGACGCCTATCGCGCCAACCCGAAGGATTACCAGCTTCTTCGCGCCGCCTACGGCGGTCTGATGGGCTCGCTGACCAATATTGATTCGGAAGGCTTCGCCTCGGCCGCCTTCCACTCGTTCCCGGATGCCATGCACTGGGATGGCATGAGCGGTGATTATGGCATGAGCTTCTTTGGCCATGCGGTCGCGGCTTCGTCCTATCTGGTCGATCACCCGACCTTTGGCTGGGCCGGCTTCGGCGGCAATGTCACCGAGGCAAATGGTGTGGTGACGCTTATGCCAAAGGACAGCGCCCGCACGCGTGTCTTTATCGCACCGGCCGGTCTGTGGTTGACGCTCGATGCCGGCAAGTTTACCCAGGTCGCCTACGATCCGGCCACAGGCAAGGTCACAGCGACGCTGGCGCCTTCTGATGCCTACACGCCGACCGCCTATCTTAACGTCAAGACGACGACGGCGGAGGGTAAGGCCTACGTTCTGAACGCCCCGCAGGAGCGAGGCGCCTATACCGTCAAATTGGGTGCAAACGATACGACCCTTGAGTTGACGCCGAAAGCGAACTAACACTTAATCAGGCCATGACCGTTGTGTGACGATCGTGGCCTTTTCCTTTTTCTTTATTGGGGATTTTAGCTATGGGATTATTCGGGCCTTTAAAGCCGCTCCACCGTGCTGAGACCGACGGTAAGGCGCTGGCCAAGACGCTGAGCTGGCCACACCTGATGGCGCTGGGCATCGGTGGCATTATCGGCACCGGCATTTATACGCTGACCGGCGTTGGCGCCGGTTTGGCCGGTCCGGGTGTCATTGTGTCGTTCGCGCTGTGCGGACTGGTCTGCGCCTGCGCAGCCCTTTGCTATACCGAGATGTCGACCCTGATCCCAACAGCCGGTTCGGCCTACACCTATAGCTATTCGAGCATGGGCGAGATCGTCGCCTGGGTTGTCGGCTGGGCGTTGATCCTCGAATACTCCCTGGCCTGTTCGACCGTAGCGGTCGGCTGGTCGGCTCACCTTGTGGGTTTCCTCGAAGAAGCAGTAGGCCTGAAACTACCAGCCTTCCTGCTCGCCGGTCCCTATGCCGGCGGCCTGGTCAATCTTCCGGCCGTTCTGGTGTCGCTGGCGGTCATGGGCCTGCTCTTGATCGGCGCGCGTGAAAGCGCCACGCTCAATATCTTTTTGGTCATCATCAAGATCGTTGCCTTGGGCGCCTTCATCTTTCTGGGTATGCCGGCCATTCAGGCCGGTCACTATGATCCGTTCATGCCGTTTGGCTTCTTCGCCCATGAAATTGGCGGCGAAAAGTTTGGCGTCATGGCGGCCGCGGCCATCGTTTTCTTCGCCTTCTTCGGTTTTGACGCCGTCTCGACCTCGGCGGAAGAAGCCAAGAACCCTGGCCGTGACCTGACCATTGGTATCCTAGGCTCCATGGGCGTCTCCACCTTCATCTATATGCTGGTCGCCGCCGTCGCGATCGGCGCGGTCGGCTTCCAGGACATCGCCGCATCGGGTGAGCCCCTGCCACACGTGCTGCGTACCCTCGGTCAGCCGTTCGTCGCCTCGCTCGTGGGTGGCGCCGCCATTGTGGCCCTGCCATCGGTCATTCTGGTCATGATGTATGGCCAGAGCCGTATCTTCTTCGTCATGGCGCGCGACGGCCTTCTCCCGGCTGCCGTCGCCAAGGTTAATGCCAAGGGCTCACCGGCCCTGATCACCCTCCTGACCGGCATCTTCGTCGCCGTTTTCGCTGGCTTCGTGCCGCTGAAGAAGATCGCCGAACTGTCGAACGCCGGCACGCTGATCGCCTTTATCGCGGTGGCGCTGTCGATGATCATCCTACGCAAGAAGCTGCCGGACGCGGTGCGCAGCTTCAAGGTGCCCCTACATTGGCTGGTAGCGCTCATCACCATCGGTGGATGCGCCTTCATCTTCTCCAGCCTGCCGGTACAGAGCCAGGGCTTTACCCTGATCTGGATGGTGATTGGCCTGGTGGTCTATTTCTCCTATGGCCGCTGGAACAGCCGCCTGCGCAAAGAAGCCAAGATAGCGGCTGGTGAATAGCGATGCTTGAGAGACTGGGAGGGACAATCCCTCCCAGTGCGATTGCTTTCTGTGGAATCGTTACGAGGTCAAGCACCTCACGTCTCTGGCACATGCCGGGCGAGGGGCCGTCGCGCCTGCCGTGATCCAAGCCTGTCACAAAGATCGGTTCGGAAAGGTGTCGCAAGGCAAGTCGAAGCCGAAAAATCTTCGGCAATGAGGCGCCCGCCTTCGAAACTAAAGGCCAAGGGTTGAGAATTCTAACGGGCCTGACGTCACAGCGCCCGCTCGGACCCGGCCGTTTGGCAACTCGACGTGGTCGGCTGAGGCGTAACGCTGCTGCCGCTTGGCAACGGCACCGTTGGCTCGTAAACCTAAAAACCTTCCGTGGACAACTCCCTACTGGTTCGAGTCCGAGCCACGCACCCATACCTTTCCGTCCATGGACATTAGGGCAGGCTGATCACCTGGCTTAGTCTCGACACACCGCTTTCGTTGAAGCTTTCAACCGCTACATAGTAGCCGACGCCGACATTGAGGGCGCGCAGATCCAGTCTATTGCCGTGCTGCCGGCCGCCAAATTCGGTGTCGTCATCCTCGGCGAAAAGCTGATAGGTCAGGGTCAGACGATCCGGCCGGATGCCCCAGCGGACATTATAGCCGACCGCGCCGGGCACCGGTTTCCACTCAATACGGGCATTTCGTTGATCGCTATCGCGCTTTGCCGTCACACCTTCGGGTTTGCCAGGTGCCTTGCCATCGGCACTGCCGAACACGCGCAGGTCGGCTATGGCCAGGTTCGGCGCCCCTATATGACCATGGACATAACGGATATAGCGCGCTTTGACGGGCTGGGGCAGCTCGAAATAGGCATTGGGCCGGTCGCGGCGCGGCGGCTCAGTTTCAGCGACCTTCGTCCAGCTTTGACCATCGGCTGAGGCGTCCAGAGTGAACTCGGTGTAGATATCGGGGCTATCGGTATAGAGGCCCGACTTGTAGTCGGCATAATTGACCTGTATGGCCCGCACCGTCTTTTCCGCACCGAGATCGACGGTCAGGGTCTGGCCGGGTTTATTATCCGCCGCCAGCCAGAAACTGCGGGGGTTTTCATCGGTGGCATTTTTCGCATCGAAGGTCTGCCCCTCGACCCTCGCATGCTGCGAGGAAACGCTCACCGGCTTGCGATAGGACAACAGCATCCAGCCGGTGAACAGCTTTTCCGGGTCGTCTATCTTCGAGGTCGGGACATAGTGCGGGAAGTCACCAAAACGCGCCGACACCGCCATCTGGCCGTCGGCGTAGAACTTCGCCGGCAGCATGTCGATCCGGCGCTCGAAGGTCCAGTTATAACCCAGCCACGGGGTGCCGGTATTCCAGTAATTGCCGTACTTGTCCTGGAAGGTGGAGCCATGCCCGGCGCCATTCACAAAGCCGCCCGGCTTGTAGGCCACCGGATTATAGTCAGCATAGGTGAAGGGCCCCAGTGGTTTATCGGCCACATAGGTGCCATTGGCATAGACATTGTATTCCGTGCCCGGCGCACCGTACTGCAGATAGTATTTGCCATTGACCTTGGTCATCCACGCCCCTTCGGTGAAAGGGGTAATGGGCGTGCCGTTGGGCAGCTTGCCGGAATGATCCTGGCCAAAGCGTTCCCAGCCATGCTTTTCCGGTTGGAGGTAAATGAAGCGGTCCGGCTTGCCTTTGTAGGCAAAGGGCTGCGGCGTCATTTCTATACCGTAGATGGGATAGATATTCGATGAGCCCCAGTACATGTACCACTTGCCGTCATCGTCGATGAACAGGCCCGGATCCCACGGGCTGGGTTGCACCTGATCCGGCCCGAGGTGGCTGTCGTCTTTCCCCTCGCCAACTGCGGTCGGCACCGGGGGGGTACGGCGCACCCAGAAATCGAGCTTGCCTGATGCCGGATCGTCACTCTTCAAAAGGGCCGTCTGGCGGGTATGCGACTGCATGATGTAGAGCGTCTTGCCATCAGACACGAGCGCCGGCGCCACGATGCTCTCGAACGGCCAGCGCGACGGCGTAATAAAATTCCAGTGGATCAGGTCTTCCGAGCGCCAATAGCCATCGGCCAGGGTCTGGAACAGATAATAGGCCCCCTGGTGCAGCACCACCGCCGGGTCGGCGCCTGTGCGATAGGAAATTCCCTCGTTTTGCTGCTCGAAATTATAACGGTAATCGATATCGACCGGATTGGCATAGGTGGTCTGTTCAGCGTGAGCCGCCGTGGCTAAAGCCAGAAGCGAAACGGTGAGGATAAGCATTTTCATGGTCAGGCCTTGAGAAGCGTCAGTTCGGCCGCCGTGCCGCCTATCGCTGAGGGGGCGATCCAGACGTCGAACCTGCCGGCTTCCGCCATGGGTTTCAGGTTCGGATGCACAAAAGCCAGTTCCGCCGGCGTCAGGGTGAATTCGACCGTGGCGCTCTGGCCCGGTTCGAGATCGAGGTGCTGGAAGCCCTTCAGCAGCCGGATCGGCTGGACCAGACTGGCCACCTTGTCGTGGATATAGAGCTGCGCCACCTCGTGCAGACGGCGCGCGCCGGTATTGGTGACCGTGGCGCTGACCTTGATCGTGCCGGTCATGCTCAGGGTCGTGGCCGAAACGGTGGTCACGCCATAGGCCACGCTCGAATAGCCAAGGCCGTGGCCGAAGGGATAGAGCGCGTCATTGGTCACTTCGCGGTAACGCGCCTTGAAGTTCTTGTCTTCGCTGATCTGCGGACGGCCAGTGATGCGGTGGCTGTAATAGAAGGGCTCCTGGCCTGACGCCTGCGGGAAGCTGACCGGCAAACGGCCCTGCGGCGCGTAATCGCCAAAGACGATATCGGCGATGGCGTTGCCTTCTTCCGAGCCAAGGAACCAGGTGGCGAGGATGGCCGGTGCGTCCTTTACCGCGCCCGTCAGCGCCAGGGCACGGCCATGCTTGAGCAACACGACGACCGGCTTGCCGGTGGCTGCAATCGCCTCCGCCANAGCCAGTTGCGGCGCCGGCACCGAGATATCGACGCGCGATTGTGCCTCGCCCGACATATTACCCGCCTCACCGATGGCCAGCACAACGATATCCGCCGCCTTCGCCGCCTTGACCGCCGCTTCGATGCCACCTTCGATCGGGGCCTCGACGTCCGAGCCCTTCACCACGGTTAGGGCATCACCCCCAGAATCG
>NZ_AQWM01000015.1 GCF_000376105.1 Asticcacaulis benevestitus DSM 16100 = ATCC BAA-896 | reverse complement strand
AACGACCAGAGAAAGCACCAGGCTCTCGACTACAAGACCCCGAGGCAAATTTTTGAAGCGGGCCGCGCCTGTGGATATGTGCATAACGCAAGCGCGTTACACACATCCCCACAGCCTCAACAGCAAGAAAGGGATTCAATCGATCAAGGAAAGATGGTAGCCTGAAACACCGACATTCTGGCAAAATCGCCAGCGACAATTAACCGGCAAGACTCTCTATCTTAAGTCAGCCCACTTTCTGTCCAACTGACGGGGTCCACCTAAGTCCTCCGCTTCTTTTGCTCTTTCCGCTATGACGCCGCCTGTACGCTCGCCGCGCACCAAATGCCCTATCCCTCACAGAGCGAAATCGAACACCTTGGACTGACCGTTACCAATTAAGTCCTCGACGCCTTCCTGAACACGGCCCTGGAAGACCGTCTGCCGACCATCATGGAAGGCCTGATTGGTGGATTGCACAACGCGATCCTGCGTATCCAGCGCGAAGCTGACCGGTCTCACGATGACAGCCTGGACCTCGACGGGCCGACATATTGAAGTGACACCCGCGTTCCAGCCCGAGGCCGGGATTAGCACCGGCGCCGCGATTTTGTCGCTGGTCAGCCTTAAGTCCCGCCTGAAATCGCATCGATCGATGTTCGGCGCCGGCGGCGAATTGAAAATCCGGCTGCCAAGTGCATGATCTCGCTTCACATTTGCTGACCTGGAGTTAGTTTGGCGACCGGCAGAGTCTCTCACCTCTGCCTGTTCGACCTTCTCTCACAGGTATCATCAATGAACAGACGTAAATCGCCCGATCTCGCGGATTGGGCGCCCATGCTGAGTGCGTTTCCACCCTTCATAACCCCGCCGGCAGCCCTCATCAGCTACCTTTTCCTTCATCACTTCGGCGCTCTTGCGGCTGCGGACGCGACGACCGCATCTATTCTTCGTGCGCTGGCATTGGTGTTTCAATATATGATCCCCCTCGTCCTGACCATGTCAGGGCTCATATGGCTGACGCGCTGGTTCGAGAAGCGTAGGGTCCGGGTTTTGGCGGACACGGCCGGTTTGAGCGTAGTGCTGGCTTCGATCTCCTGGCAGGGTTTCGAGCGGATTGTCGCTCACGCCTTCACCAAACACGGCTTCGATGGCCAATTGAGGTCCGATGGTGCCGATGGCGGAATCGACGTCGTCCTGCATCGCGGGGCGCAGAAGTTCCTGGTCCAGGCAAAGCATTGGCGTGCGCCGGCTGTGAACGTCGATACGGTCCGGGCGCTTTACCGGCGGATGTCCTCTGAAAGTATCAAAGTTTCTGAGCGACGTCGGTATCCTCGTGGTCGAAAGCGGGGCGATATACCTCGAAATCTTGGCGCGTCATGCCGAGTTTTTGTCCAAGGCCGCGCCAGCTTTGTCGGATTGTCACCGCCATGGCTTTCAAAATCTCAGTCGCATCTGAGCTCGTCACATCGAAAAAGGGTGCGTGCTCCAGGAGTATTGCGACGCTGGCAGTCGTACCTGAGATCTCCGATATCGCTGTCTTCAGTTCCCGGTGGCGGTCAGGAGACGGATTGACGTCAAAAAGGGGCGATAGACGCCACTGACCATTGCCGGCATAAAGAAAGCCATGGTTCTTCAGGTGATCGTCCGTGTTCGATACCAGGACTGTAAAGGCAATGCGCTTAAACAGTTCCAGCAAATCACGTCCGGGGGCGTCGGAATGGGCGCGGATCGCTTCCGCCAACTCGGTATAGGTTCCGCGATTGGCTTCGTCCCTGTCGAGCATGGTCTGCGCCGAAATGTAGGGGATGCGTCCATTTGCGCTGCGGTCGAACCTTTGGATCAGTGCGACAGCCAGGCCGTCACTCTGATCGAGCCGGACGGCGGGCGCCCGAAGACCGCATAGCTGTGCCAGCTGTAGCGTCAGGACTTCGACAAGCTCAACGCTTTGGGTGTCGAGACGCGAGGTGAACTTGGCGATGAAGAGCTGATCGCCATCGAGCACCGAGCATTTGGGACGCGCGCCGCCAAGGGCACTGCCCACCTGACGAAGGCGCTGGAGTGCTTTCGCCGTCATCGGTTCTTGCTGTTCAAGGCTGGCTATGGTCCGACCGAGCTCGTTCAGTTGCAACAGCGGTGGGATGTCATGGAGGCCGCCTGGCAGGCTCGCCAGGAAATCGCCCCCGTCGGGACTGCGCAGACGCAAGGCACCCATGCGTGAAAAGTCGTCGACGGCGGTTAGAAAATCGCACTCGTTGAGCGGGCGGGTGTCGGTTCTGGCTTCACGGGCGTCGCGTCTAATGATGTTGCGACCCCAACTATCGGGTGTCGTATCCGCAAGGGGAGGGGGTAGTGGCGAACCACGGTCACCTTCCGGGCGATAGAAGAATGGGGTCTCGCGCAGCGGCATGGAGGGTGCCAGGGCAAAGCTTCGCGGATTTTCAAGCCAAGCATTCGCATATTGGAATCGGCTGAATTGGCGATTGCCTTGGGCTTCAAACATAAGTTGCCCGACTTCGAGACCCTGGTCGCCCATGCAGACCGAATGTGTTGTTTGGACCATCAGAACGCCTCCCCGTTGTCATCAGGTGATGCAGTGGCCGATGAAATTGGCGACTTTGCCGCTTTTTTGCTGGCCGACCTTACCCGTTGGGGCAAGTTCTGGGTGTCGAGCATCTGGCCCACCTCATCCTTCGCCCCATCGAGTAGGCTCCCGAGGCGGGAGGGTTCACCGAGCACGACCAGCACCATGGCAAGCACGCCCAGCGAAATGCCATGATCGCCGGACTCAAGCCTGCGAACCGTGGAAACATTGATCCCGGCGCCTTCGGCAAGCCGAGCCTGAGTGATGCTGCGACGCTTTCGAGCCGCGGCAATATCAGCGCCCAGCTTCTTGAGTTCGTTTTGAGCCCGGATCGACGGGAGATTTGCCTTTTTCATAATGCCGCTTATATACACGATTAAACTTAATAAAGCTATATTTATGCACTATTATGTTCATAAATGCCGACCGAGGAAGGCCTCGGCTGAGGAAACACCTCATGATGCGCCAACATTGAGGTCAGAATATCAGGTGAGTGCCATCGAAATTTAAGGATGCGGGATCTTACGACGACGGCGATCCGTTTACGCAGTGTCTCTTGAAAGGCCCATCTGCATTGAATCTGGGTGCAAGGCGCGGCGAAACGCGATACGACTGCATACGCCGCTTCCGTCAGCAACACAGTGTTCCCGTCTTGAGCGCCCTCAAACAATGCTCGACGAAATCCACCCTAAAGTCTTGCCCGACAGCAAGCTTGGCGACGCCGTCTCCTATACCCTGAACCAGTGGGAATATCTGACGCGCTAGACCGAGGACGGCAGGATGCCGATCGACAACAAACTTCTCGAACGAGACATCAGGGTCTTTGCAACCGGCCGAAAAAGTTGGCTATTTAGCGCTTACAGAAGACCGACCTGAGACTTTAGACTTGGCTGCCGCTGGACGGTCGATTCCGAGGTGATCCACGGGCGCTCGGCTGAGGGCACGATCAGTCGGGATTTCCGACAGCGAAAGGACCTCTATGACCGAGGCATAGTAATCAAGACGCTCTGCCTCCAGCTTTTTTGGCCCGATTGACGCGAGAGGGATCATCGACACCGGGCGCCGGTACCCGGATATTGAAGGTCTTGGTTAGGCATGCTTCGTATAAGGATCGATTGCATCCGCATAGGTTGACGGCCGGAGTCACAGCAGACCCCAAACGTCTAAGGTCCGCTGTCAGGCGGAGCGGCATAAATTCTTTTACGGAAGTCGGTGTTTCAGGCATCTTATATAATGGGAGGCCTGAATGGAGTCGGCGCCGCGGCATATTGTAGAGTGGGTAGGATCACAGATCCTTCCCCATGAGCGTGACGTTCGCGCCTGGCTTCGTCGTGCCCGAATGAGCCATGAAGATGTCGAGGACATCCTTCAGGAAGCCTACTGCAAGATGGCCGAATTGGCGACGATTGACCATATCACCTCGCCAAGAGGCTATTTTTTTACGGTGGCCAAGAATATTGCGTTCATGCGCTTGCGTCGCGCCCGGATCGTGCGGATCGAAAGCGTTGATGAAATTGACCGCCTGGATATCGCTAGCGATGCGCCTTCGCCGGAGCAGATAACGGCGGCCCGATCGGAGCTATCGAGGTTGAAGAGGTTGATAGACGCACTGCCTGAGCGATGCCGCAGGATATTTGAGATGCGGAGAATTCAAGGTGTTGCTCAGAAGGAAATCGCCCGTGTCATGGGGGTGACAGAAACGATCGTCGAAAATGAAACCGCAAAGGCCTTAAGGCTGATTATGCGATCAATGGCTGCGGAAGATGGCGGTTCCCATCCGCAAAAGGAGTTCAAGCGTGGCGTCGATGCCCATCGAAACTAGTGAGCAGATCGAGCAGGCCGCCAGCGTCTGGGCTGTAAAGGAACGTCCGCTTAGCCAAGCGGATGAGACGGCTTTGCGTGACTGGCTTGCGGGCGACCCGCGGCGGCGCGGCGCACTTTTGCGCGCGGAAGCCGGCTGGTCCGCATTGTCACGCGCCAAAGCCCTTGGGACATGCTCTGGTGACCGGGGCGCTGCCCCCCTGACCAAAACCTCACCTCTGTCCAGGCGCCATTTTATGATGGCTGGTGCGGGCGCCGGCGGGCTTGCGGCGGCCGGATTAGCGGGCGTGCTTATCGTTCGGCACCAAGCGGAAACCGGAACCCGTATGGGGGAAATTCGTCGTCTGCCTATGAGCGATGGCTCGATTGCCGCGATCAATACCGAGAGCAGCATCAAGGTCGACATGACCGATACCCAACGTCGTATCGAACTGGTTAAGGGCGAGGTCTGGTTCAAGGTCGCCAAGAACAAGCAAAGGCCGTTTGTTGTCACAGCGGGTGTTGCGCGCGTTCAGGCCGTAGGGACGGCCTTTTCAGTGAAGCGCAGGGACGGCGGCGCCGAGATTCTGGTGACAGAAGGCACAGTTAAAGCCTGGATGGACGGCGCCGACCAAACGGCTGTTTTGCTTCATGCGGGGGATCGCACCTTCATCGGAGACAAGGCCAGCCCTAAGATCGACCATGCGCCCGAGGCGATCGACAGCGAGCTGGCATGGCGCGAAGGACAGATTGCCCTCAACGGCAAGACCCTGGCAGAGGCGGCTGCGGAATATAATCGCTACAATCAGATCAAAATCGTTATCGAAGATTCGAGCCTTGCGGATGAGCGCCTGCTTGGCCGCTTCAGCACGGATGATCCCGACGCTTTTTCCGGGGCGGTGGCGCAGGCTTTCAACGCGGATATCAAGCGGACTGACAAGGCGATTTTCATAAGCCTAAAAAAAAGTGATATAGACAATACGGAACGCCCGACGTCAGGCATCGTAAACTAAGGGGGCGAAAAGTCCTCTACACATAAGGCGCCACAAGGTGCCATACACAGGAGGAATTCGATGATGAACGCACAGTTGCGCGTGTTCAGTGGGTCGTTGCTGCTTGCCGGCACCACTCTGCTTATGGTCTCAGCCGTACCCGCCTTCGCGCAGGTCAAGACCTTTGACGTGGCCGCTCAACCGGCCCAGCAAGGCATCCCGCAGTTTGCCCAGCAGGCCGATATTCAATTGCTTGTGCCGGAACGTCTGGCCAGGGGGCACAAGACAAGTGCGGTCCGTGGCACCATGCCCGTGCGTGACGGGCTGACGCGCCTTTTAAGCGGCACAAATTTGACACCGGTTACCCAAGCCAATGGCGTGATCGTGCTCGCCGAAGCGGCGCCCGCGCGGGCCTCAAAAGCCGCCTATATTGTCAGCGACTCAGCACCTGCGATGGTGGCCGCCGCGGATCCGATTGCAGCGCCAGCACAGAACGCCGATGAAGCGCCACAGCCTGCCGATGACGTCGTTGTCGTTGTGACGGGTATCCGCGGCTCTCTCAGCAAGGCGCGTGACATCAAGCGCAAGGCCGCCAACTCCGTTGAAAGCATCGTGGCCGAGGATATCGGCAAGATGCCCGATCTCAATCTGGCGGAATCTATCCAGCGTGTGCCCGGTGTGGCCATGTCGCGTGAAGGCGGTGAAGGCCGCAACATCACACTGCGCGGATTTGGCCCCGACTTTACCCGCACAACCTTGAACGGGATGGAAGTGCCGGCCTCAAGCGATGGGCTGGATAGCGGCGGCGTGACCATCAATGCGGGCCGCGCTTTCGACTTCCATCTGTTCGCCTCGGAACTTTTCAACCGCATCGACATACAGAAGACACAGCGCGCTTCCACCGAAGAAGGCGGTATCGCCGGTACGGTCGATCTCTACTCCGCCAGGCCCTTTGACTTCCGCAACAACTTCACGATCTCGGCGTCGGTCCAGGACAACTACAATACGCTCACCACCAAGCATGATCCGCGTGTGGCGTTTCTCGTTAGCAAGAAGTCGTCCGACGGCAAGTTCGGCGCGCTGTTTTCGGCAGCCATCTCTAATCGGACCGTCCATCAGGAAGGTTACGCCAGTGTCCGCTGGACGTCGCCTTTCGCAAATGGGGATTCCTGGGCGGACAGCAATCCAACCGTGACCGGTACGCCCTCCAATGCGTGCGGCGCTGCTGATCCGCTTGACTGTCTGTGGGCGCCTCGCCTGCCCCGCGCGGACTTTTTTGGCAATGATCAAAAGCGCGTGGGCTTTACCGGCTCGTTGCAATACCGTCCGAATGATCAGGTGCTTATCACCCTGGACGCGTTGCATTCCGACCTGACGAATGATCGCTACAGCTATAACTCGATGGAGTGGTTGTTAACACACGGCACGGCGGGCAATTATACCGGACAGACCCCCCTCTCCTTCACCATTGCGCCAGACGGCAAACAACTGATCGCCGCCAGTTTCGACGATGTCACGTCATGGTATGAAAGCCGACATCAGGAATCGAAATCGGCCTTCAATCAGGTCGTCCTGTCCGGAAAGTTCAAGCTTACGGACCAACTGACCATTGACGCCATGGCGGGGACCGCCAGTGATGACGCGGATCGCACGGAGCTTCGCTTCTATTACCGCTCCATCCCCCACTTCTATGCTTACGACTATACCAGCAATCCCTATGTGCCGGCCATCAGCTACGGGAGTTACGACCCGAATAATGCGAGCAATTACGTCAACGCGCTGACAGCCTCCAATCGGATCAACAACGTCAAGAAAGAGAATTTCACCTCCAAATTTGACGTTACATACAATGCCGATAGCTTCTCGCTGAAAGGCGGTCTCAACTATAACAACCGCAAGGTCATCTACGCAGAAGGCTATGGCGCCAGTCCGAGCTTCAATCCATCGACCTATACCAAGCCCTTCCCCATTTCCAATTTTGGCAGCGGGCTGGATGGCACCCTGAACAAATTCCGGGTCGCTGATTTCGATGCGATAGCCGCAGCCGGCGTCATTACCCCAGGCTATAGCGATAATGCAGCGGCCGGCTGGACCGTTGGTGAGGAGACGCTGGGCGGCTATGTTGAACTGAACGCCGAATATTATCTGGGCGAGATGCGGCTGCGGACCAACACCGGCTTACGCTACGCGAAGACCAATGTGTCGTCAGAGGCCCTAGTCAGTGGCACGCCCGTCAAAACCGAGGTGTCATACGACAACTATCTGCCATCGATAAACCTGGCCCTCGATGTTCGCGATGATCTCGTCGTCCGGGGATCATACGGCCGCAGCATGACCCGGCCGGGGCTGAGTTCGCTCAACATTGCCGGCCCCGTCTTCGGCTACACGACCCGCACCGTCGGCAACGTCGGCAATCCGGCGCTGAAGCCCTATGAGTCCAATGATACCGATCTGAGCGTCGAGTGGTATTTCGGCAAGGAAGGTCTCCTGGCCTTTACCGTCTTTAACAAGGACATTGTTCGCTCGCTCAAGACGGACGTCGTGACGAAGATGGTCGATCCGTCCTTCTGGCCGGCGATGTATGCCGATCCGCAATATGATCCGTCCTACAACGCTGATCCGGCCGTCGTACCCTATACCTTTACCATTCCGGTCAACAACGATGATGGCAACAGCGTCAAGGGTTTCGAACTGACCTATAACCAGCCCTTTACGTTCCTGCCGGGAGTCTGGTCGAAATTCGGCATCGCCTCAAACTACACCCACGTGTCCGCCAAGGATTCGACCGGCCTGTCGCCGAACTCCTACAACGCGACCCTCTATTACGACGCGGAAAAGTATGGCGCGCGCATTTCGGTCAACAAGCGGGATGATTACCTGTTGAGCGAGCCGGGCGGAAACGGTCACCTTCAGGAACGCAAGTTCGGCCCGACACATGTCGATTTTGCCTCCTTCTATAATGTGAACCAAAACCTCACGATCACCTTTGAAGGTATCAACATCACCGACGAGGTCGAGCGTATCTATGGCACGGGCGATACCGGCGTCATGGATCTGACCCGGGAATACAATCACACCGGCGCTCAGTGGATTCTGGGACTTCGCTATAAGTACTAAGGACGTATCACGGACTGTCGCATCCTTGCGGCAGTCCGTTTTCCCGATCCGTTGAAAGTTATCGTATGAAGACGCTTCTTATGGCCCTTACGTCTCTTACTCTTGCCGTCTCATCTCCGGCAAATGCAGGCGATCTGCGGCCGGTCGACGACAGCTACTCCATCGCCCAGCGTTACGCCGGTTATAAGGATACATATCCGGAGCTCAGATGGCCGGCATCGACCTTCGAGAACGGTCAGCAGATACGCTTTGATCAGAGCTATAAGTCGGCCAACGGCCGGGACTTACATATCGACATTTTCTCACCTGTGCCGGGGCATAATCATCGGCAAGGGATTGTGCTTGTTCATGGCGGCGCGTGGCGTTCAGGCAGCAAAGCGCATTTTTACGCCCTCGCCAACCTGCTGGCGCAGCGCGGCTATACGGTTTTTCTACCGGAATATCGCCTGGCGCCAGAAGCTGGCTACCCTGCCGGCCTGATCGACGTCAATGACGCAATTATCTGGGTCAAGCAACATGCGGAGGCGTTTGGTATTGATACGGAGACCTTGGCGCTGGGTGGCGCATCGTCGGGCGGCCAGATGGCAGCCCTGCTGGCCTTCGCGGCCGATACCCCCCTCTTCAAATCGCAACCTTCTGATAATACGGGCATCAAGGCTCTGATCGACCTGGATGGGGTGCTCGATTTCACCACGCCCCAGGCGCTCAAATTTGAAAACGCCGCGGGGAGGCAATCACCTGCTGCCAAATGGCTGGGGGGCGCCATGGAGGACGTGCCGGCCACCTGGCGCGAGGCGAGCCCTGCCTATCATGTCTCACCTAACGCCCCGCAGACACTGATCATCAGCAGCGGTATCGCAAGGTTTACGGCCGGCCACGAAGAGGTCGAGAAAAAGCTTGATGCCTATGGTGTACGCCATGAGTTCTACGCCTTAGCCAACGCACCTCACGACATTTGGCTTTTCGAACCCTATCTGAGCCAGGTTGTTGAAAAAATTGACTTCTTTTTACAACATAAATGACGGGATCCGTAGATGACCAGTCGTAATGGACGCCTGCCCCCTCTTCGAAGCGCCGCTGTGGCCTTGTTGATGGCGACGGCATTTCCAGCCTGCGCAACGCCGACCGACATTAAATCGGATGTCGTGCGCTATGTTGTATCCAGCCATTGTGCGGCCCAGCCCAGGTGCTTCACCGGCATCCAGCTGGCGCTCAATGCTTCGGTCAGCGACACGGCCGGACACTGGATTGACATCCTCATTGAACCTGGGAGCTATTACGAGAAGGTCACGATCCTTCGCGACAAGGTGCGTCTGCGCGGACAGGGTATGGGGTCGACCCGTCTCCATTACGATGCGGTGGCTCAGACCGCCGGCCATCATCATCGCAAGAATTGGGGCACCCCCGGCTCCGCCACCCTGACCATTGACGCCAAGGATGTGTCGGTTGACGGTATAACGATCGAGAACAGTTTCGATTATCTGTCAAACGACGCGCGCTCCGACACGGATCCGGGCAAGATATCCAATTCTCAGGCGGTCGCGCTCCTCTTGGATGTTCATAGCGATAGGGTGGTAATCGGCCACGCCGCCATCAAGGGATATCAGGACACCCTGTTTGCCAACGGCAATCGCGTGCTCATCCATGACAGCTTTATTTCCGGCAATGTCGACTTCATTTTCGGCAATGGTCAGGTGCTGATCGAGAACAGTACGGTCGAAAGCCGAAAGCGCGCCCCCACCGTCACCGATGACGTCCAGTCGTTTATCGCAGCCCCCTCCACACAGATCACGCAGGCGATAGGGATCGTCGTCTATCGCTCGAAGCTTACGCGTGAAGACGGCGTTCCGGATGGTTCGATAGCCCTCGGCCGCCCATGGCATCCGACAACAGCCTTTCCCGACGGACGCTATGCCGACCCGAACGCCATCGGACAGGCTTCCTTTATCGACTGCTATATGGACGCTCACATCCACCCGGCGCACTGGGCGAGCATGAACGGCACCGCACGGGATGGCTCAAAGACCGCCGTCTTCGCGCCTCAGGACTCGCGCTTTTCCGAAACGGGATCCTACGGGCCCGGCGCGAGGCACGTGGACATCGGGATCAAATGGAAAGCGGACATGGATATCCGGAAAATTCACCAAACCTTTTTTGTCCAGTGGGGTGATCCTCGCCGCAAGTAAGTATCGCCTCTGCCTAAAGCACTCTGCCCCCGCAGACGTTGCTTGTACTCGGTCGCCTCGATCTGCGTATTGAGGCGGCCGTTTTTTTTCTTTCCAAGAGGCGAAGCAAAGTTGAGCAAACTTTCGCATCAAAAAGCGTTTAAATAGTAACGCATTGTCCAGCGATTCCTCCCAGCGCATTCTTGCAGCACAAGCCAACAAACGGGAACATATGCCGAACTCAGGCCGCGATTCCCTGGGATTTATTGCGACTGCCCAACAGCCAGAATACGTATGCGGCGCCAACCAATAAGCCCAGTGGGATAAACTGCCAGCCCCGATCCGCCAGTCTCCAGCCCACGAGCGTATCCCAATTATCCCAGAGACTGGCCGCTGTGAACATCATGCTCGTGACGAACACCCCGAGACACGCAAAGGTGAAAGTTCTGGGGCGCCAGCGGACGAGGCAGATCGCAGCCGTTAAATTACTCAAACCCATTGCCAACAGGTAAAGGGCCAACATTGGCGATGCTGCGCGATAGCTTTCTGCAGCCTCTAGATGTTGGTGGGCAACGAGCGTGTTATAGAATGAGCCTGTTTTGCCCAAGGCCATTGAGATAGCGTGTGCAAAGCCGCAGAGATGAAAGATGCCGTAGGCCGCAGTCACACCACCAACGCTCCAGCGACCAATTTTAACAACTATATTCATCGGCTTCACCCTTTCCTTGGTCGCGGCCCAGAGACATCCCAGGGCAAATTCGAATGACTCCCGTCCGGAATCGATGAACTTAAATTCCTCCAGCATCGCGTCCCCCCACATCTTTCGAGAGTCTGGAAGTATTCGGGTGGCCAGAAAGATCAATGTTGAAGACAGGCTCATGCGATGGCTTCTTTTGACCCGGCCTTTGATACATGAGCGATCGCACTGCCAGCAGATGCGGTTACCTCACCAGCACTCGTTAGCCGGTACGCATGACGTGGTGGGCGGCCCGGCTTTGCAGCAGGGCGCCATTCCGCCTCAAGCAGCCCTTGATCGTGAAGCCTGATCAATAGTGGATAAAGCGTGCCAGATTTAAGCCCGGTTTCTTTCGACAGGTCATATCCATAGCGCCAAGCCTGTGGCTGGATCATAAGTGCCGAAAGAACCGCACGGGTCTGATGTGAGATATTGGGTGCTCTCGTCATTCTCATAATCTACATATGTAGATTATAGAGTCAAGCCGTTTAACGTCTAGCGCAAGCCATGGCAAGATCCGCTTTTCTTTTGAGGCCCGACTGATGGTAAGGCTGCCGGTTTCGAGATTTTCGCCCCCCACTGAAGGTGAGCTCGTACCCACGCGTGAATATTATCTTCAGCTCTTTAGGGGGGCTAGCAGCCTGACGCTCAGTGGTTTTTCGTCCTCAAACAGTCAAACCCAGTTGTATGCCATTATGACTACTATTTCTTTGCCGGTTGCGGCAGGGTTTGCGCATGGGCGGTCACATTCGGACCAGCCAGGTTCTCAGCGAGATAGCCGGTCGCGTTGATGACGACTTCATTGGCGACCGAATCCAATTCGGGGGATTTCGTGGAAGACACGCCCCCCAGCATCAAGCCGTTCGAATAGCCGCCGCCACCAAACGACCAGTTGGAGCGCTCGCTCGACACCTGGAAGGTCTTGGACAAGGCCACCTCGGAGGTGTGGGCGTCGATCACGCGAATATCGATCGTGAGGTCTGCGTGCTTCTTTGTCTTCTTGAAAGCGCCGACCACCGGGATGATGCCGCCCGCCAGGTTGTTGGAATTCGTCTGCGAGCTGACGGAGGTGATCGTGCCGGTGACCAGATAATCAACCGGCCTTGCCTTGAATTCGATGCCAGCGTCCTCGGCGGCTTTTTTCAGGCTTTCAATATCGCCTCGATCCTGCACTTTGAAACAACCCGTCGTGTTCAGGGCCGTGGTGAGCGCGCTTGCCGTGCCAGCGCCGAGCTGGCTCAGATCAACGAGGTCGTTCCCTTGCGCCATCTGAGCCATTGCCATCAGACCTGACATCTTGCCGTTAGAATCGCCGGACATCGCGCTACAGGCCGACGCCTTGCAATCGATTCTGCCAATCAGCACTGACGCTGCTGGGGCTTCGCAGTGGGGAACGAGAGCGCGAATGTCCACCTCCTTCACCGTCGTTTGTGCAAAGGCTGAACCCGCCATAAGCATGCCGATTGAGGTCGAAAGAAAAGCACTGGTCTTACGCATTTTGTCACCCGGAATAGTAGCAGTTGAGTAGAAAGCCCAATTTAAAGGACTTCACTTTGTTGTAAAGAATAATCTATAGTTAAGGGATTGTTTATAAATAATATATTGTAAATTTAACGGTAATATTAGACCTTTGGGGACGCGTTCTAATATTCATCGACAATGCAACGCGATTGTCGAGGGCCACATTTGAGTGCCTCAAACATAAGGAGTTTAACGGCAAAAAAAATGGGACCCCAAGAGGCGCCAATAGGGTAGCGCCTCCTGAAGTCCCATCTGCCGCATTGGGTGTACCGGGGAAAGGTAAGCCAACGGACCTTAGAGCAAGTGCGTGTGCACTTACATCTTGTAGTTAAAGCCGACCATAAATTGGCGACCATTCTTGTAGAAGCTGGTCGGCGCAATCGTGACCGAAGAGAACTGATAATAGGTCTCGTCGAGCAGGTTCAGCCCCTTGGCGTAGAAGGAGATGCGGTCATTGATGTCGTAGCTGGCGGACAGATCGACCTGTGTGTAAGAATCGGTGAAGTCCTTGGAACCCTTACGACCGATCGCCGTGAAGTACTTCGTACGGTAGCTGTAGCTCAGACGAGCCTGCCACGGACCCTTCTCATAGTAAGGAATGACGTTGACCGTATACTTGGACAGATACGGCATATAGTATTCCTTGGTGCCGGTATTCGCCTCTGCATAGGTTACGTTGGTCGAAATTCCGAAACCCCAGGCGATGTCGGTTTGCGCTTGCAATGCCAGGCCATGAACCTTGGCATTTTGCGCGTTGAACGGCGAGCTAACGGCGTAGGTCGTCATCTTGCCTTCAGTTACGTTGTAGAGCGAAAGATCGTCCGTCTTCGTGATAATGTAGGACGAAATGTCACGGAAGAAGCTTTCAGCCGACAGCAGACCGCCTTTGCCGAAGTAATACTCAACCGAGCCTTCAAGGTTCAGCGACCGGTATGGATCCAGATAAGGGTTGCCGCCACCGCCTGTCAGCTTTTGATCGTCGAGAGTAAACGAACCAGCCAGTTGGCCGTAGCGGGGGCGGGCCATGACCTTGGCGGCACCGGCCTTCAGCAGAAGGTTGTCGGACAGATCGTAAACCAGGTTCACCGAAGGCAGAATGTCGGTATAGTCCTGAACAACCGACTGGGGCGTAAACGTGGCGCCATTGTCGCTGGAGGACCAATAGTCCGACTGATCACGCGTTTTTACGACTCGTACACCCATGTTACCGTGGGCCTTGCCGTCAGAGAAATTTACCTGGCCATAGGCTGCGGCGTTGGTTTCGTTGACATTGAACATGGCGCCGTAGTTATCGCCCTGGTCCTTGTAGACGCCGCCATTGAGCATCGACACCACGCCTTCGCGGGTCATGGTGGCGAACTGCGTGGCATTGCCTGAAGCGCCTAGGCCACTGAACAGGTTCGCTGGCGACAGCGTCCAGTCATAATCCGACAGATCGGTTTCTTGCTGCAGATAGATGGCGCTGCCGTGGCTCCATGAGCCATTGTCGTGGTCAGAGTATTTCAGACCAAACAAAACCTTGTTGAACAAACCTTCGCGGGTATAGGCCGCGTCGACCTGACCATACTTCTCCTGGTCGGTATATTTTTCGTAAGCGATGCCGCCGATCTGGGTATAATAACCCTTCACGCCGTTGACCGTCATATCGCGCAGATCACCCTTGAAGAAGGTGGTCGGATCCGACGGATCGGACGTGTAGTTTACGTTGGTGTGATTTTGATCGAAGCCGAAGGTGAAGCCGGCATCCGTCTGGAAGCTGGCGAGATATTCAGGGTTCTTACCACCAGTCGCCTTTGTCCAACCCGCGTTACCCGAAAGCTTCCAGGCGCCCAGATTGATCTTGCCCGCCAGATTGATGCTGTCGGTCAGGACCTGTGTCTTGCGCAGGTTGGTATCGAGTTGGGCGTTGGGGTCGTAGCTCGTGGCAGCGGTCGGGTTGGCCGGGTTGAAGTGCACGTAAGGCGTAGCGCCGACCGTTGCACCGGTTACAATGCCGTTGCCGACCGAGATGTCGTACGCACGGTTACCAGCCCAGCTTGCGACCGAATATTCGGACTGGCTGAAGTTGGTGTAGTCACCGTCAATATGCAGCGCCGTCAGCGTGACCTCAGAGTCATCGCTGGGCTTCCACTGAACGGCAACGTTCAGGCCCTTGCGTTCGCGTGTCTGGTCGAAGTAAGCAAAGTTCATACAGCACGGCATACGCGCAGCGTTCATCTCCGCGTAGGAGGCGGGTGTCGGCGCGGCGCCATTGATGTTCGGGCCGGTCACGGCCGTGATCTTGCCGCTCGAGTCCTTGGTGGTCGCGAAGCTGCCGTCGAGATCCCCACCGGTGCTGTAACCGAAATATTCAATGCCGGCACGATAGAGGTTTTGCTTGTCGTAGGTGGCCGCCACAAGCACGCCGAAGTTATGCGCGTCGTTCTTCCAGCTGTAGAGTACGGAACCGCGGGCATTGCCCTTTTCCGAACGGTCATTGTACTCGTAGCCGGCTGAAGCCGAGAGCGTTCCCGAGCGCAGATCCAGGGGCTTGCGCGTTTCGATCATCACGGTGCCGCCGAGCGAACCTTCGTCGATCCAGGCTTCCGGGCTCTTGTAGGCCTTCGCCTGACCGATGATTTCCGGCGCCAGCATGGCATAGTTGAACGTACGTCCGGTGATGTCGTTGGGGTTGCCACCCCAGTCGGCCGAGGCGATGGCGTGTCCGTCGATGAAGATACGATTCAGAGCCGGATCGGTGCCGTGAATCGAAACCTTTTCACCTTCACCAAACTGACGGTCGACCGCAAAGCCGGGCAAGTGCGAGAGCGATTCAGCGACGTTCGTGTCCGGGAACTTGCCAACATCCTCGGCTGTGATCACGTCGACGATAGCATCCGTTGTCTTTTTGGCCTTGATGGAGTTCTGAAGGCTGTGGCGGATACCCGTCACCACCACTTCGGTCGCCGCATCGGCAGAACCGGCAGCCTCTTGCGCCATTGCTCCACCGCCGACGAGAATACTCGTGAGCGCTGTTGTAACCAGCACGCATTGTTTGTAATTCATATGGATTCCCCTAACTGTATTTGGCGATTCAAATACATGTATTAGATTCAATTTTGTTGAATAAATTGACGCGTTGCTTGCAATATAGCCAATTTACAATAAATAATGACGCAATTGCAACAATTTGTCACAATACTCTCACAATTCTTGCTGTCAACGCCATTTAAAAAAATTGGTTTATTTAATCAATGATACGATATGACCAATTTATTAGGCTACAGTATACGATCACCGGTTATTCCCTCAAGATGTATATTTTAATTATATAATTCAATAATTTATGATTTTTAAATGCACCATTATGCGACAATACCACGCGACCGTGGCTGTGGTATTTTTCGCACAAGGCTCCATATTTCGCATTTTTCCTATCACTTATGAAATATAAGTCCGTGACAAGTCGCCAAACCTGTGTTGCCAAATACACTATTGGCCATACAAATTACTTATGAAATGCCCCTTACAAAGCATCCCTTAGGTCAACACCAACAACATGCCAATAAGGCGCGTATTTATATATGAAAATTTGTCATGCTGTTTTTTGCTGCGGCTCGGAAGATTTGCGCCCATCACGGCATACTCGACATAAGAAATATCCTTTATGCCCTTGAATTATAATATATATAAATAAGTAAATATAAACTTGCGAAGCAAAGATGGTGGCGATAGCGCGCCAATACCATGGGCCTCAATAGTTATGATATGTATTTTCTCAGCCGCAACCTGCTATGAGGTTCTCCATGCATAATCCATCCACCTCAACACAGGCTTCGTACGCCCAACAACGAATCGTCATCGTCGGGGGCGGCACGGCCGGCTGGATGTCTGCGGCCCTCATCTCAAAAGTGACCGGAGGCGCGCTCGGCAGCCTTACGCTGGTTGAGTCGGAACAGATCGGGACGATTGGCGTCGGTGAAGCGACTATACCCTATATTCTGGACTTCAACCGGCTGCTTGGGATCGATGAAGCCGATTTCATGCGCGAAACCAAAGCGACGTTCAAACTCGGTATCGAGTTTCGCGACTGGACACGTCTTGACCACAGCTACATCCATCCGTTCGGCACCATTGGAGCGCCGATCGGACGCACTGCCTTCCAGCATCATCTGACCCGGCGCCGGCTTGCTGGCCACAATGAAACCTTTGAGGACTATTCATTAACGTGCATGGCCGCGCGCCATAACCGGTTTGCGCACCCTAAACGCGATGGATCCGTATTGTCCACACTCGGCTACGCGTACCACTTCGACGCCGGCCTTTACGCCGCTTACCTGCGACGTTTCGCCGAAGCGAGAGGCGTGGTCCGCAGCGAAGGAAAAATCAAACATATTGAGCAGAATCCGGACACCGGCTTCATAACGAGGCTTGAGCTTGAAAATGGCGCCTCGATCGAAGGAGATCTCTTCATCGATTGTTCCGGCCTCTCCGCCCTGCTGATCGAAAAAACCTTGAAAAGCGGCTTCATAGACTGGAGCGCTTTTCTGCCTTGCGATAGCGCAGCCTTCGTCCCCAGCGCACGTAGCGAACCTTTCACACCGTACACGCGCTCGACCGCGCGCAGCGCCGGCTGGCAATGGCGCATTCCCCTAGCGCACCGCACCGGCAATGGCCACGTCTTCGCCTCCCCCTTCATGAGCGATGACGAGGCCGCGGGCACCTTGTTGGCCAATCTCGATGGTGAGGCACTGGCAGAACCCAGATTTGTCCGCTTCAAGACAGGCCGCAGGAAAACCTTCTGGAACAAGAACGTCATTGCGATCGGACTTTCCGGAGGCTTCCTGGAGCCACTCGAATCCACTAGCATCCACTTGATCCATTCGGGCCTGATCAAGCTACTCGATCTATGGCCGGACACGCATTTCAACCCTCTGACGGCAGAACAGTACAATCGTGCGGTCGCGGCCGAATACGATGCGATCCGTGACTTCCTCATCCTGCATTACAAGGCAACGGAACGCGACGATTCAGCCTTCTGGCGCTATTGCCGCACAATGGAGATACCGGACAGCCTGACCTACAAACTTGATCAGTTTAGAGCAACGTCACGCATAGTGCTCACACGCGGCGACTTGTTCCAGGCTTCAAGCTGGCTGGCCGTTATGCTGGGGCAAAACATAATCCCCACCGATTACGACCCGATGGCCCGCCTCGTCAGCGAGGCGGTGGCTGACCAGCACTTCAACACGATGCGCGATACGATACGCGGCGCTGTCCTGGAGATACCGCCCTATACGCCGGCTTAGACCCCCGATATAGCGACACGAAATCGCCCGCGTCACGTGTCGGGTCGGCTTGGCTCGACGTTCAATCTTGAGGGGGTTTTTCACCGCACGAACGATCGTGCAACTCGATTCGAGTCTCGTGGAAACCATACTGAACTGAACCACAGCTGTGTTCATCGCCATGCCTTGGGGCGGACAGCCTTTGATGGCATTTAAGGTCGCAAGATACTGGTGAAAGACATTGGGATCAGCGGGTGAGACAGCACACAAAAGAAGCAGAGCTCACCCGCATTCGAGGCTGTTACCAGAGCCTCGATAAACAGAAACGACGAGACGCTGACTGGCAGGAAGAAGCTCAGACAACATCCGAACCATAGATCATTGGGCTTAAACAATAGACATGCTGATGATGCGAAACTAGCCCTGGAGATGAGGCCCAGCGACCACACCCAGCCCCGCGTCGAAATGTTTGAGATCCGCGCCGAAAGTCCGCAATTTATCCACCGTCGTTAGGAATAAGTTACCATGTTCGCGTGCCTTTTAATTACCAGGTGCCGGCTGTGATGTCGGACTTGAAGGAACATGCGAGTGTTCATAAAAAATAGTGGACGCCCCCCCATCGCCTACGTTGGAATGCCTATCCTCACGCCGGAAAAGAACTTCAATACCCAAACAACCTGGTCAGGGAATCCGGGAAATCCGCCTTGCCACTAGGCACATCTGGTAGGCGGGAATAGATTCGATGCCGAGTTAACCTGGCTTTCTAACGATTGGGCGATTGCAGCGCCACCTCCCGCGACAAGCGCCAGAATTCAACGCACCTCGCAAATTGCCATTTAAATATAGAGACTTATGGCTGCAGCACCTCAACACCAGTCCAAGCACCTCTCGCTCCGGTAGCGCAAGCCTTTGATCTGTAAGGATTACCGAGCCTAAAATAACCCACGGACCTCTCGTCCTTTTATCCTGCACACGCCAAAAACCGTGAAAGCATCCGGAATCGACACCCAAAAGGGAGATTCAAATTGTCTCGAACGAAGTTCCTCTGCGATGAATGAGGTTCTCTGATGGTGGGAAAACAATCTGAGAACGAGGCATGCCAACCCCACTGGCCCGTACATACTACGTGTTAGCAGCAACGCGGCCTCATCCCTTCAACCGGCCTGCTTAAGCGGCGCTTCTCCAACGAAGACCAGGAAGCGCGCCCTCACCCTGAGACGAGACCAGCCTGGTATCAAGGTCTCGTCTTCTACCCGCAAACATGGGATCATCACAGACCTCCGTTTCCGCCAGCCGATGCAGTTCGGCATACCGCGAAAAGAGGGCTGATCTTGCCGCCTCGGCGCTGAAGAACAGAACACTGGTGACGCTGGCATTACCGGATCATGTGCGAAAGTCTGACGGGGTTGAGCGCGCAGAGAGCACCTGACGCTGTTCGCCCCCTTCGGCGCAAAAGTGCATCTGACCTTGAATTAAACCGACATGTGCAAGGGTATCGACGGGCGTGCCCCTGAGCGGGTTTGGAACGCTTCTGAAGGCCGGGTGTTTGCGGTTCGGTGGCATAAGAATGCCTTAAATTTCGTGCGGCTTAAGGACCATGTATGGTCTGTGTCAGCATCCGGATTGTTCTTGAAAGCCTTCCTTACAATGCCCAGCTTCTGCATCGTCTGATTTCGGATATCGCCTCGGGTGTCGAGGATCGCGATGGTGATATCGAATGTCAACACGACATCGTCAAGTAGGTTCCGCGCGTGCAGTTTGGCAATTGCTCTGAACAACTCAACGACGGTCAGTTGCGGCTTGGTCTCGACGGGATCATCACCAATACGGTCCGGCTGCGCCTGCAGGTTATACCGCGCGCCGCATTGGCTCCGAGAGCACGCTGCGCAACTTTGTGCAGCGGATTGCCCGAGCCTCTGCCGCGTGAAGACATCCGTATCGACCTTGACCATGAGACCGCTCCGCAACGCGACGACTTGCTCTATTGTCTCACAGAGCGCGTGTACGAGCGGTGCGACTGAATGCAGACCCGACTTCTATCGAACATGGACAACGAGATTGGGGGGCTGACCTTTATCCTGACTCGCTTACAGGCGGGGTGAGATCGTGGATTATTAGAAAGACAGGCCACGACTTTTAAGCAGTTGAGCTCGACAACATGCGGCGGATACAATGGCTTGTAAGGCTCAGACATGAACCCGAAAAAAGTGTGCACATGGCTTGGCCCGGTCTTTGCATCATACCGTTTTCCTTATCGTTTGTGTGCCAAAGGCCTGCCTGTGCTGACATGTGATCTTATCCGCGTCGAAAACCTTTCTCCTTGTGACCAGACTATCTGGCAGAATATGATCGACGCCACCGAAGCCTTTCAGTCACCGGTCCAGTCTCCGGCCTTTATCCGCGCCGTGGCGTTGGTGCGCGATGATGTCTTCATCGCCGTCTATCGCCGCGATGGCGAGACCATAGGCTTCCTGCCGCACCATCGCCGCCCCAACCGCTTCGCCCGCCCGGTCGGCGCACCCTTTGCCGATTACAGCGCCCTGATCACCTTCCCTGACACCGACCTCAAGGCCCGCGACGCCCTGGCCGCCGCTCGCATAGACCGCTACCAGGCTATCGGTCTGATTGATCCTTATGGCGTTTTTGGTGACGTTGACGGTACGGACGATGTGGGATACGGCATCGACCTCGGCAGCGGCGAACCCATCAATACCGTTACCAAAAAGCACAGCAAGAACATCAACCGCCACCGCCGCAACCTGATTGCGGCGCACGGCGAGATCACCTTCCGACTGAGCGAATTCGATCGCGAGCACTACGAGAGAATGCTTAACCTCAAGCGTAGGCAACTCGCCCAGAACGGGCTGCATAATTTCCTCGATGCGCCTTGGGCCTCAAGCCTCCTCGAACAGTTGTTCGACGCTCCGCGCGAAGACTTGCACGGATCGCTGCTGGTCATGATGGTCGGCGATGCGCCAGTCATGTTCCATTATGGCCTGCGCTACGGCGATCGCATGCACCCGTGGGTGTCCAGCTTCGATCCGGCCTTTGGCGAGTTTTCACCCGGCCAGATATTCCTGTGCGACGCCCCCGCTGTGCTCAAGGCCGCCGGCGTGCGCTATTACGATCTTTCTACCGGCCAGACCCACTACAAATCCTCATTCTGCAACACGCAGTTTCCAGTCCGCCATGCCCGCATCTATGGCGGCTCGGCCAGCGCACATTTGAGCGAACGTCTGGCGCACCTGACCAGTCATGTGCAAAAATCGATGGACCGTTACCGGATTGGTCGCGGCGTGGCCAATGCCTTGACCCGACTGAACCGTCGCGTCGATCAGATCGCCTGCCTCGAACTTGATTTCGCCGGTCGTGCCAAAGGGGTCGCCCATGCCTTCGCCAACGCCCGACGTCGCATCGGAGGCGGTCATACCGACTAGCGGTGCTGGTCGGTAAGGGCTGGCGACGACAGCCACCGCCTGTGCTATCATCCCCGACCTTCCGCCGGAAGAAGCGCCCAATGACAGCAGCGGCTGGGCCTTAGCTGACGCTTGTCCGCGTAAAGGCACGCCAACCTCAGTCGAGCCGATAACGCTTCAGGAACGCCCACATCGCCTCATTATCGACCACCCAGGCATGTTTGCCGCCAACCGTGATGCGACCGACCACGTCAGCATCATTGCGGCAGCCGCTGTAGTGTTCTTCATAGACATCGGCTGTGACCCATTGTGTTGTAGGTGCGACCGTACAGGCGTTGAGCTGCGCCCAGCGCTGCTCGGCGGCATGCATGGTGTATTGCCAATAGCCGGCGCCGCCGCCCTCGATCGGGTTGACCGTATCCTTGTCGCCGGCAAAGGCGATGACCGGCACAGGACGCGTTGGCTGGCAGGTAGTCGGATCGGGCCGCGCCTTGTCAACCGCCAGCGGATTGCCGGCGCGCAAACCTACGACGGGGGCGATGGCCGCGAAGCGATCGGCGGCGACGCAGCCGAGCCACGACGTCATGCGGCCGCCGCCCGACAAGCCCGTGGCGTAGACCTGCGCGCGATTGACGCAGCCTTCCGAGGCCAGCCAGTCAATCGCCGCCTTGATATAGGCGACGTCGTCGGCGTCGTCCGGGCCGGGGATCTTACCCGTGACGGTCGGCACGCCGGGGATGTTCCATACGAAGCCCTTGCCAGCGGGTATACCGCCATCGGGTGCGGCCACGATAAAGCTGTTGTGGTCGGATGTCGCCTCAAGCCTTGAATCTTTCAGCATATCCGCGCCGGTGCCGGTGCTGCCATGAAAGAGAAACAGGATCGGTTGTGGCGTGGCGGCATCGGAATCCTTCGGCAGGTGGATGAGCATAGACCGCCCCGTGCCAGGAATGGCGACAGATTGCGTCTGTCCGGCATGTCTCAGCCCGCACCCTGTCGAGGCATGAGCGACCGTGCCCGATCCAAACCATATCAGCAGCGGTATAATAAGGCGGAGGAGGGGCTGAAATCCCTGAACGTGCAATCGCATGGCCTTGTCTCTCGCTGATGGTCTTATGGCCGTGAATGTAACGCATCCTGAATAGGGCCGGAAGCCGGTAATCTCTTGACCCTGCCTCAGCCCAGGCTCTATGACGACGGTGCCTCCCCTGTCGCTCCAAAGGAAATCCCATGTCGCTCGAACAGCTCGAAGTCCACGAATCTCATGGTGGAAAGCTTGTGGTCTATCGCCACGACAGCGTCGAGACGAAGACCCCGATGACCTTCAGTATCTTTCTGCCGTCACAGGTCGCAGCCGGCGAAAATTTGCCGGTTGTCTGGTATCTGTCAGGCCTGACCTGCACCCACGCCAATGTCACCGAAAAAGGCGACTACCGCCGCGCCTGCGCAGACCTTGGGCTTATTTTCATTGCACCAGACACCTCGCCACGCGGTGAGACCGTTCCCGATGACGCCGCCTACGATTTTGGCCAAGGTGCGGGCTTCTATGTCGACGCCACCGAGGCGCCGTTTGCCGAAAACTACCGGATGTACAGTTATATCACCGAAGAATTGCCGGCACTAATCGCCGCCAACTTCCCTGTCGATATGACCCGCCAGTCGATACTTGGCCATTCCATGGGCGGCCACGGCGCACTCGTCATCGCCCTACGAAATCCGGTCTATCGCGCTGTCTCGGCCTTCTCTCCGATCGTGGCACCGTCGCAGGTGCCATGGGGCGAAAAGGCTTTTACCGGCTACCTGGGGCCTGACCGCGCCACTTGGGCAACTTACGACGCTTGCGCCCTGATCGCCGCCGGTCATCGCGTGCCCGATATCCTCGTTGATCAGGGCTGCTCCGACAGCTTCCTGTCCGGTCAGCTCAAGCCGGAACTTTTACGAGCCGCTTGCGATACCGCCGGACTGCCGCTGACCCTGCGTCTTCAGCCAGGCTATGATCATAGCTATTATTTCATCTCCAGCTTTATGGACGACCATCTGCGCTGGCACGCCGCAAGATTTTAAGTGGCTTTCGCCTCGCGTCGCCGCTTGTGCAGGATGAACTCGGTGTAGCCATTGGGTTGCGCGCGTCCCTGCAAGACCAGATCGCGCGCCGCCTGAAACGCCACACCATCAAAATTCGGCGCCATCGGCCGATACTGCGGGTCGCCGGCGTTCTGGCCATCCACGACCTGCGCCATATACCTCAGGCGGCCCTCGACCTGAGCCTCCGTGATCAGGCCATGGTGCAGCCAGTTGGCGACGTGCTGCGAGGAGATACGCAAGGTGGCCCGGTCTTCCATCAGCCCGACATCGTGAATATCGGGCACCTTGGAACAGCCCACCCCCTGATCGATCCAGCGCACAACATAGCCCAACAGGCCCTGCAGATTGTTGTCAAGTTCCTCGGCGATCTCGTCCGGTGACAGGTTGCGATCGAGCAAGGGCGGGGTCAGGAGCGCGTCGAGCGAGGCGCGCTTGCGTTGCCGGATCTCGACCTGGCGCGCCGTCACATCAACACTGTGATAGTGGACAGCATGCAAGGTCGCAGCCGTCGGCGACGGCACCCAGGCCGTGCTGGCGCCTGACTGCGGATGCGCGATCTTCTGCGTCAGCATGTCCTTCATCCGGTCAGGCGCCGCCCACATGCCCTTGCCGATCTGGGCATATCCCGGCAGACCGCACAGCAAGCCCGCGTCGACATTGGCGTCTTCATAAGCCTTGATCCAGACGGCGTTTTTGATGTCGCCTTTGCGTAGGGTAGGCCCCGCCTCCATCGAGGTGTGGATCTCATCACCCGTGCGATCAAGAAAGCCGGTATTGATGAAGAACACGCGCTGCGAAGCCGCCTTGATGCAGGCCATCAGATTGACGCTGGTGCGGCGCTCTTCGTCCATAATGCCTATTTTCAGCGTACCCGCCGGCAGGCCCAGCACCTCTTCGGCAAAGGCGAAGGTCTCAACGACAAAGGCGACCTCGTCGGGCCCGTGCATCTTCGGCTTGACGATATAGGCCGAACCCGTGCGGCTGTTGCCACCATGATCATGGCGCGCGATCAGGGCAGTGATCATCAGATCGACCAGGCCTTCCGGCACCGGCTGCCCTTCCGCGTCGGTGACCATATCCGTATACATATACAGGCCGACATTGCGTGCCAGCATCAGACTGCGACCATGCAAGGTCAGGGCCTTGCCGTCAGGCGCGATGTAATCACGGTCGGGATTGAGCCGCCGCATCAATGATTGATCGCCTTTGCGGAAGGTCTCGCTCAGGTCGCCCTTCATCAGGCCCAGCCAGTTGGTATAGAGCCCAACCTTGTCCCAGGCATCGACGGCCGCGACGCTGTCCTCCATATCCATGATCGCCGATAAGGCGGCCTCCATGACGATATCGCAAACGCCCGCCGCGTCAGCGCGCCCGACCGGGTGATCCCGGTCGATCAGGATGTCCATGTGCAGACCGTTATGGCGCAACAGGATGGATGCGGGCGCATCGGCGGCGCCGGTAAAACCGGCAAAATGCGAAGGGTGTTGCAGCGTGATTCCGCCATTGGCGATCAGGGCCCCATCGACAACGCTATAGGCCGTGACCTCGGCATGGCTTAAGCCCTTAAGCGGCACAAACTGATCGAGCCAGGCTTTCGCCTGCGCCTGCACCAAAGCGCCGCGCGCTGTATCACATCCTTTTGTTTTGATGGGTGGCGCCAGGGCGTCGGTGCCATAGAGCGCATCATAGAGCGAGCCCCAGCGCGCATTGGCAGCGTTCAGCGCATAGCGCGCATTGGAGACCGGCACGACCAGTTGCGGACCGGCAAGGCGTGAGATTTCATCATCGACATCCTTCGTGGTGACGCTGAAAGCGACCGGCTCCGGCAGCAGATAGCCGATCTCCTGCAAAAACGCCTTATAAGCCACAGGCGCGAAGGGGTTCGCCTTGTGCCAGGCATCAATCTGTTCCTGCAAGCTGTCGCGACAGGTCAGAAGGTCCGCGTTCCGCGCACTGAATGTCGCCAGCAGATCGCTCAGTCCACGCCAAAAAGCCTCTGGCGCAACACCCGAACCCGGCAAGGCATGCGCGATAACAAAGCGATGCAGGGGTTCAGCAACGGAATAGGAACCAATAGAGACGCGGGCCATGAGCCACCTTTGATCTGACGCGGACAGATCTCAAGGTTAGGCCTGACCTGGCCAACCGTCAATTTTTCTGAAAATTATTTCCGTTTTTAGAAATAATTGCCAACACTCTGATTTTACTTTCTTTTCAATTTTCCATCACCAGCGCAAACTATCGGGTGAACGCTCAGGGTTTCGTCGTACAGCCGTCCGACACCGTGACGACGACATTGTTGCGGCTGGTGAGAGTGCGGTCATAGCAGGCGCCATCGCTATCGGTTACGCTGACCTTATGAACAGATGTGCCAGTCGTGGCCTTCGTCCTGTGCGTCTTCGGATCAAGCAGGGCGTGGAGCTTCGGCGCTGTGCTGAGATCTTCGTTTCTTATCCGCACCCGCCCATCGATGCCGGTTTCGCGGATGGTCCGCTTCAGACCCTGATAGAGATCGATATCCTGAAGGCCGTAGTCCTTATGGAAGGTATCGTGGTAGTCGATGGTCAGGGGAAAGGACTCCTCAACCATGCGCGTTTGCACACCGGCTGCGTCCGTCGTTGTGAGGGTGGTCGCAAGGTCTGTCGATTGACGCACGCGCCATATCGCTTGAGTTAGCGAGGTCTCATAGGCCTGATGATTGGACAACCGGCTCGTCTGGTGCAGGCGGGTCGTGACGCGGCCATGCGAGGTCACGACATAGCCTTCGATCACATAGTCACGCGGCAAGGTGGTGGTCATCTGGCCGTTCAGATCGCTGCCCTTCGCCGACATGCGCGCATCGTCAACATTGATTTCTGGCGCTTTCAGCGTGTTCCGGGTCAGGCCGCCAGTCACGACGCTGACGCCTTCGTCGAGCCACGCCATCAGCGTGCCCATGGCATAGACATAGCGGCGCGCGCCCTCGACCTGCAAGGCGATCGTATGTGGCAAGCCGTCATTGAGCGAGGCCGCAAACGGCGTCAGGTCAACGCGGTAGGGCTCGAAATTAAGCGTCTGCACACCCGGTGACGGGAACCACAGATAGGGGTTGATGCCGCCGGTATAGATCCAAGGATAGATCGGCGCCACGCCGGCCGGTGTCCCGTCAATCAGCACCTCGGTCTCGCGCAGGCTGCCGCCGCCGCACAGATTGGCGTCCTTGGTGATGAAACGATCGGAGACGCAACCGTACCAGAATTCATCGTCGCCCTGCGGTTCGGCCATGACATCGAGATAAAGACGCTCGACATTGCGCGGCAGGGTCAGGGTCTTGGTAAGAGCGGGCGCGGCGTTCGTGAGCGACGCCTGACGATCGCTTAAGGGCACAACAAGCTGTGCCGTGGCGGGCGCCGGATTTTGCGCATCTGCCGGATAGAAAAGCAGCCGCGCCGCGCCAAAAAGATGGCCCGTATAGGTGTCATCGACATAGTTGGCGAGGAGGAATTCGCCGCTCTGTGGTGTGGTCAGCAGGCTTGAATAGTCGGTAATGTCGCGTTCGGCATGCCAGACCGGCGCGATATCGCGGCGCGGCTCCATGGTGGTGCCGAGATAGAGATTGACGCCACCCAGATTGATGATGGCCGTGCGGTCGAACTGACGGCCGCGCGTCACGTTGAAATCAGTCTCGATCACGACCTTCGCCCACGGGCCGGGGCAAGCCGCCGGCGGGGCATAGGTCATGGCTACGGGCTGTTCGCCGATAAACTCATGTTTGGCCAAAAGATCGACGACGCACGGCGTCGTGCCGGGTCGGGCCACATAGAGCTCGGCGCTGGCCACCGTATTGGTGCCGATGGGCGCAGGTGGCGGCGCGGCGATCGTCTCAGCGTGCGCCGAGGCGGCCAACGCTGCCAGTAAAGGTGTCAAACGCATAAGCCACATAGCCATCTCCCAAGAGTATAAAAAGGAAATGCGCGCTGACCGGGGAAAGCCAGCGCGCATCCGCACATGATCGTTGAAGCGACTCTGTTAGAGCTTCAGCTTGAAGCTCAGCAGGATCGAACGACCAAGAGGATCATAGGTACCCGTCCATGTGTTCGGGTTGTTAGACGTGCCGTCGACGTTTTGCGAATAGGTGATCGGCGGGGTGATATCGAACAGGTTGTTGATCGACAGGTTGAGTGTCAGGTTCTGGCGCAGACGCATAGAGCCGCTCATGTCGATATAGTCATAGTCCGGCAGCTTGGTGAAGATGGTGTTCTTCGAAGTGCCGTTGTTGCTGACAGCCGGATCGGAGCTATTGCCGCTGAAGGTGGTGCTGCCGATGCGGCGCCAGTTGACTGAAACGGACGACTGGTACCACGGCATTTGCCAGGTAGCGCGCAGGTTATGGCGCCACTTGGGTTGCGGCGCGTAGCAGTGGGGCTCCCCGAAATAGCCGGCACAGTTGATCTTGGGCGTAATGGGCGAATCCTGACCACCGGTAATCGACAGGGCCGTGGCCTGAAAGTTGGTATCGACGCGACCATACTTGCCAATATCGAAATTATAGGTGGCTTGCATGTCAATGCCGCGGTTGTGAAGGCGATTGGTGTTAAGCGTACCGCCCTCGACGTAACCGCCGCCCGTCTTTGTGAACGAACCATCGGTGCCACGGTGGATATACTGGCAGTAATACGAAAAGCCTGTCGTGGCGCAATTGTCGTAGTTCTGAACAGGGTCAAGATATCCAATGAAGTGGTTGATCACAATGTCATAGTAATCGACCGACATCGTCAGGCTTGGCACCTGATGCGGGGTATAGACCAGGCCGTAGGTCAGGGTCTCGGCCTCTTCGGGACGCAGGAGCGGATTGCCGCCGCCGGCGAAGGTATAACACAGGCTGCCGCAATCGGTCAGCGTGCCTGAGCCATACTGCGCTGGCGCGATGCCGACATGGGCGCATTGTTCCGCCGAATACTTAGGCTTAGGCTTCGCGCACTCGTCCGTCAAAGAACCATTGACGCTCAGAATTCTGCCACTGAACAGCTCAGAGACATTCGCGGCGCGTTGGGCATTGTTGAAGGTCGCGCGCACCAGCAGGTCCTTGATCGGGCGGTACTGAAGCTCATATTTCGAAGTGCCCAGAGCTTTGTTTACGTTATCATACTTGGACTGACGGAAGGCGGTATTGAACTCCAGGCTGTAGACGAACGGCTTATCCGAGACGAGCGGAATTTGCAGTTCGCCATAGAATTCCTTAACGCCGTAGTAGCCCGAAACCGTGCTCGGCCAACCCTCGTATTCCTTGGTGACAGCGTCGACTTCGTTGCGCAGGGAATCGCGGCGATATTCGAGGCCGGCGGCCAGGGCCACGCCGTCATTGGCCCACGGGCTTTGGATGCCGTATTGCGTCAGATCACCGTTGATATTGGCGGTGTAGGTCTGCTGCTGCGTGACCGAACCCCATGAATAGTTGCGGTAAGCGTAGTCGTAGAACTTCGGATCAACCTTGTGGTAGCCAAAGATATTGGCCGGCACACACTTCGGGTCATCGTTGGTGGTGATCGCGTCGGCATTCACCAGGCAGGTCGCGGTGCCGTTGACATTGACGACCTGAATGGCGTTGATGAACGACTTCGGATCGACATTGTTGTTGTCCGACAGGGTCGTCTCGACGCGCGAACCGACAAAGCCCACGTCATAGGACCAGCCGTCGGCGATATCGCCGCGGACGCCAAAGGTGTAGCGATAGTCCTGGTTGGTGGCCTTGTTGTCGAGCTCCTTCGAGCCCGGACCGTCCAGCTGATAATTGACCGTGGTCGAGACGGTGGCGGCGGTGCCGGCAGAAGCGCCGCACATGGTCTGGGCCTGAGCCGCTGACAGGTACGGGTTGTTACAGTTCAGACTGACATCCTCGGACATGAGGGCCGGGTAGAACTGCGACGAGCTTTCGTCCTTCATATAAAGGAAGGTGCCGTAGACTTCGGCGTGCTCGTTGAATTTGTAGTGGCCGAAGATACCGCCGGTGAAGCGATCGTCCGAACGCAGGAAGTTGAACTTTTCGCGGGTGTTGATGCCATAGGCGGCGCTGCCCGGCACGAAGGTGTTGCTGCCGTCCATGGCGCCGTAAAGCGTGCGATCATCGGCAGGGGTCGCGCCATGGAAGGTGTAGCGACCATAGGGCGAATAAAGCGAGTTGACCGCGCAGGTCTTGTCCTGCTGGATGCGACAGGCCGAATAGTCGCGCTGCGACCAGGTGACGGCATCCTGATGGCGCTGATCAAGGAAGATGCTGATATTGCCGCGGCCATCGGCGAAATTCTTGCCGGCGGTGATATTGATGTCGGTGCGCTGGCCATCGAAAACGTTCTTCTTAGGCAGGTTGATGCTCGGTACATTCTTGACCAGGGCCTGGATGTCGCTGGCGTCGTTGGCATGCTGATAGCCACCCACGCTGCCATTGATTTCGATGCCGTTGAATTCCTTGTTGAGCGCGAAGTTGACAACGCCGGCGATGGCGTCGGAACCGTAAACCGCCGAGGCGCCGCCCGTCAGGACGTCGACGCGCTTGACCAGCGCGGTCGGGATGATGTTGAGGTCGATCGCCTGAACCGGCAGCAGGCGCTGGCCGTCGAGCAGGACGAGCGAACGCTGCCAGCCGAGGTTGCGCAGGTTGATCTTGGCGCGGCCATCGGAATCCGAACCGTTGGTGAACTGGGTCGAGTCGGCACGGACCTGCGGCAGGCGGTTCAGCGCTTCTTCAAGGTTGAGAACACCCTGATACTCCAGTTCTTTTTTGTCGAGTGAGGTGATCGGGCTGGTCGAGGTGAGGTTCGGACGGCGGATGCGCGTGCCGGTGACCACAACCACTTCGGGCTTGTCCTGGGCGGCGCTGTCCGCCGGTGCGGCGTCCTGAGCGAAAGCTTGCGACGTAAACATGGCGCATGCGGCCATCGAGGTCATAAGACCAATTTTAAAATAGGATCTGTTCATTATGGACATCTGTTATAACTCCCAGGCCCGGGCCAATCCCCCGCCTTCACTAGAGACAACGGATGGCCGAAAGTTTTCCTTGGCGCGAAAACGACTTTTTTGTCATCGAACCGTCAAAAATATGCCTTATGATAGGTTTTGTGACATTTTTATCGCACTGCGGCACGCTAAAAACTTGTCATGCCCTTTATAACTTGAGATCGAAGCTCAGCATAAGGGCGCGGCCGAGGGCATCGTAGGTGCCGGCCCAGGTGTTGGGATTGTTGGTCGTCCCGTCGACATTTGTCGAGGGGGTGATCGGCGGTGTCAGGTCGAACAGATTGTTGACCGAAAGATGGAGGCTCAGATCGCGGCGCAGCCGCAGGCCTGCCGAAACATCCATATAATTGTAGGCTTGCACCTTGGCGAAGAGGGTAGACCGCGCCACGCCGCCATTGACCGCCGGATCATCGCTGTTACCGGCATAGGCCGTGGCACCGATGTGACGCCAGTTCAGCGACAGCGCCGCCTGACGCCACGGCGTGTGCCACGTCAACCGGGCGTTATGTCGCCATTTTGGCTGCGGCGCGTAGCAGTAGGGGCTGCCGAAATAGCCGGCGCAATTGACGCGGATCTCCGCAACCGAGTGCTCAAATGAGGTGGCGCCCTGCCAGGTGCCGATCAGACTGATGTCGGCGCGACCAAAGCGGCCGAGTTCCTGCGCATAGGCGACCTGAACGTCAAGGCCACTATTATAAAGCCGGTAGGTGTTCTGCGTGGCACCGCCGACATAGCCCTTCCCGCTCAATGCACCCGTGAGCGGATCACGATGCACGAACCCGCAGTAATAGCTGAGCCCCCTGGTCAGGCAGGCATTGAAGGCCGAGGGCGGATCGATATAGCCGATAAAGTCGGAGACCACGATCCGGTAATAATCGATCGAGAGCATGGCGCCCGCCTTAGGCGTCCACACTAGGCCGTAGGTCAGGGTCTTGGCCTTTTCGGGCCTTACCAGAGGATTGCCGCCGCCGCCATAGGTCCGGCAGGCATTCGCGCAATCCGTAACATGGCCATATTGCGCCGCTGTGACGCCGGTATAGGCGCATTGAGCTTGCGAAGCGCTGGGGGCAGCACCGGCGCACGGGTCGGTCAGCACGCCGTTGATACTGAAATAGGAGGGCGAGTAGAGTTCGGAGATATTGGGCGCGCGCGTGGCGTTGTTGAGGGTGGCGCGCAGCAGGAGATTTTTCACCGGCCGGTACTGGATGTCATAGCGACTGGTCGGCAGGCTATCGTCCTGATTATCATAGCGCGACAAACGATAGGCCGCATTGATCTCCAGCGCGTACATCAAGGGCCGTTCCGACACCAGCGGCACCTGCACCTCGCCATAGGCTTCGGCGACGCCATAATGCCCACCCACCGTGCTAAGCCAGCCCTCATAGTCGCGTGTCGCCTGGTCCGATTCATGGCGCAGGGAATCGCGCCTGTATTCCAGGCCAAAGGCTGCGGCGACGCCCTTGTCAGCCCAGGGGCTCTGCAGGCCGTAAGATGTCAGGTCGCCGGAGAGTGCGGCGGTATAGACCTGCTGCTGGGTCACGGAGGCCCATGTATAGTGGCTATAGGCGTAGTCGTAGAAGGCCGGACCTACGGTGTGGTAACCGAAGATATTGGCTGGCACGCAATCGGGATCGAGCCCACTCACCTTCGCCAGACAGGTCGGTGCGCCGCCCACATTCACGACCTGAAGGGCACGCGCGAAACGCGTCAGATCGACTTCGTTGTTGTCGGATAAGGAGGTGTAGACGCGAGAGCCAACAAATGTGAGATCATAGCGCCAGACATCGGCAAGATCGCCCTTCATGCCAAACGCGATACGGTAATCCTTGTTGATGGCACGGTTGTCGAGCGGCCGGCTGCCGGGGCCATTGAGCTGGTAGGCGACATCGGTCGCCACGGTGGCGCGGGTGCCCGCATAGGCGCCGCACAGACTCTGCGCCTGAGAGGTCGACATGTAGGGATTGTCGCAGTTAAGATCGACGGTCTGGCGCACCAGTGCTGGATAGAACAGGCTACGCGTACGATCGTCGATGCCGAGCAAACTGGCGTACACCTCCAGCGCTTCCGACCAGCGATAGCGCGTAAACAGTCCGCCACTCAGGCGCTGATCGGGACGTTGAAAGCCAAAGCCCTCGCGCGTGCTATAGGCATAGTCGGCGCTTTTGCTGCCGGGCGCGAACACGCCGCCGCCATCCTTGGCGCCATAATAGACCGCACCATTCATGGGGCCGCCGGCGACGGCGAAACGACCGTATTCAGAATAGATCGTGTTGACCACACAATCCATCCGCCCGCTGCTCTCGATGAGGCGGCAGGCGGAAAAATCTCTATCGCCCCAGGTGATTGCCTGCTGGTCACGGCGTCCGAAGAACACGCTGACATGGCCCCTGCCCTGATCGAAGCTCTTGCCGCCCGACAGGCTGATATCGCTGCGAAAGCCATCAAGAACGTGGGTTTTGGGCAGGGTAATCGCCGGATAGGCCGCCGCCACTGCGCGGATATCACTGGCGTCATTGGTGTGCTGGAAACCGCCATAGCTACCGGTCAGAGCCAGGCCTTCAAAGCTTGTGTCGAGCACGAGATTGACGACGCCCGCCACCGCATCAGAGCCATAGGTCGCCGAGGCGCCGCCGGTCAGCACATCGATGCGGCGCACCAGCGCCTTGGGCACCAGATTGAGATCGATCGCCTCGACCGGCAACAGCCGCTGACCATCGAGCAGGACAAGCGTACGCTGCCAGCCGAGATTGCGCAGATTGACCTTGGCGCGCCCGTCTGTATCGGAGGCATTGGCGAACTGGGTCGAATCCGCCCGCGCCTGCGGCAGGCGGTTAAGGGCTTCTTCGAGATTGAAAACGCCCTGATCAACGAGCTCCTGACGATTCAGACTCACAACCGGACTGGCCGAGGTCAGATTCGGGCGGCGGATGCGCGTGCCCGTGACAATGACCTCCTGCGGCGGTGCGGGATCGGACGGAACCTTCGGGGCGCGCCGTTTGGGCAAGGCGGTCAGTGGCTTGTTAGGTGGCGCCGCCACCACAAGACTATAGACCCCCGGACGAATCTGGACAGCGCGCAGGTCGCTGCCCCACAGCATCAGACGCAGCGCCTTATCCACCTCATAGCGCCCCTGGACAGCCCGCAGGCGCCGCCCGCGTGCCGCCTCTTCGGAGATTAGAACCTGCACATGTGCCTGGCGCCCGAAAGCCGCTGCACCCGTGGCTGCGGCTTGTGCCGGAACGTCGAAGTCAAGCGGGGGGGCGGATTTTTGAGCCAGCGCGATGACTGGCCATGCCAAAAGCATCGCCAGAAGCCCTATCACCCCGAAGCTGACGCGTGGCCACCTCAATGCCTTCCCCCGCCCTCCGCGCTCAAGACGACAAGGCCGAACGGCGGCCTATGTCAATGTGGTCGGCGCGCACAAAAACAGGCGCTCCCAAACTGACTTCGACCGCCCTGGCGAAAGCTTCGGGATCGTTGGCATGAAAAACACCGTACAGTTTTCGGGCCGATAAGGCATGATCGGAAATGACCAGTTGGCGCTGATTGTGACGGTTGAACTGGCTCACCGCATAGGCCAGCGAGTCGCCCGCCAAGTCGATATTGCCCTCGCGCCACGCCAGTTTACGACCGATATCTTCAAGGCCAAGCGCCTGCACGGAGATTACACCCGAGGTCGTCACGGCTTTTTCGCCGGCGGCTACAGACACCGGAGATAGACCGCGCAAAGACGCGCTCACCACACCCTCGCTGACCAGGATTTCTGCGCCGCCTTCCAGGCTGCGAACGGAAAAAGCCGTCGCCTGTGCCTGCAGACGCAGCGCGCCTGCCTCGACGACAAACGGACGGTCCTTGTCAGGCGCGACCTGAAACCACACCTCTCCGGACTCAAGCCGGATGCGCCGCTGTGCCGATCGCATCGAAACGGATATCTGCGAGTCCGTATTGACCGCGACCACCGAGCCCTCGCCAAGCGGAATCTTGCGGATTTCGCCGACAACCGTGGCATAGCTGGCGTCGGGGCGGCCAAGCGCCCAGACACCTGCGCCCGCCGCAACCGCCAGCCCCAACCCGCCCAACAAGACCTGACGCCGATGCGGCGGCCTTTCGGCGGCACGGATCACGACCGGGTGCGGCAGGGTTTCCTCACGCGCCGGCCAGGGCATCTGGTCGAGCATCGCCCAGGCGGCTTCGGCCTGCAAAAACGCGCCGCGTCGCCGGTTATCGTCTTTCATCCACGCTTCAAGGTCGGCCTTCAGCTTCGCATCATTCGGAGAACGGTCGAGGCGTAAAACCCATGAAGCCGCAGCGGCCTCAATGTCGGCTGCGGTTTCGATATCTGTCATTCTTCACCTGTAACCAGTCCGGGCTTTCCGCACCGGTATCGTCTCTCAAGGCCTGCAGGATAAGCCGCATGCCCTTTACACCTTCATTTTCGACCGCACTCTCGGAAATATTGAGCTGTTGCGCGATAAGTTTCTGCGACATGCCGTGCACCTTGCGCAGCTCAAACACCCGACGGCAACGTGATGGCAGGCTGCGGATGACCCGGGCCACCGCCTCCCACTCCCGCCGCGCCGATATGATACGTTCCGGCGACGGATCATCGGACGTCATGTCTAAGCTGTCCATTTCGGCCAGGCCCTCGAACCGGATCACCTTGGCACGCCGCCGCTTGTCGTTGAGTAGATTGCGGGCGGTCAGAAAAAAATAACGGTCGGGACAGACGATGTGGTCAATCCGTTCGAGACCGGCCAGATTGCAGTAGGCTTCCTGGATCAGATCGTCGATCTCGTCCTGATTGACCTTGAGGCGTCGCAACCAGGCGCGCACCGACTTTTCATGCGGCATGATCTCAGCCGCAATCCAGTTCACGATCCTTTTGCGATCAATAGCCATTCAGCTAAGCCGGGTCCCATGCCATTGAAAACTGAGGGTGGCGTACGCTTTAACAACGCCCTTTCTCCCTTAAGCTGGCAGAGTTAGAGCAAACGCCCGCCAAGTCAACACGCTGTCATCCAATTGTTATGACATTCCCCCTTTACGTGAGAGGATTCTGCACATCCAATGCCTTAAAGCAACACAGGCGATTGTGATCGTGTGGTCAAGCAGGCCTCACACGCTAAGGGACAAAAAGGCGGTCGCCTCAAAGCCCCGGCAGACATGAAGCTTGACGGCCACCGCCATAAAAATCGCACTTTAAAGTGGAGCGCCGGCGCGTATCGGCCGAGGCTTTTTTGCGGCCCTGTTGCCTTGACAGCCTATTCGCAACCACATCTGACGCGGCGGATCACACAATCTTCACATTTCAGACGGTTTTTATAGACAAATCGCCGGCGTTTGTATTATTTGATATGACAATAGCCATATTGGTCAGCATTAATATCGCGCCAATTTGCAAAAATGATGTCTGCGCGCCATCCTGCCATGCCGGGGCGAAGGAGACCCATCCCGTCAATATCCGATGCCTGGAAATAAATGCCTGGAAATAAATGATTGTCATGAAAAGCAATTTTTCACCCGCTTTTTACCTTGGTGTTGATGGTGGCGGTACAAAATGCCGCGCAAGGCTGCGTAACGAGATAGGCGATATCCTTGGAGAGGCCGAAAGCGGCCCCGCCAATATCCGCTTAGGGCTCGATCTGGCCTGGACCAACATCATGGCGTCGATCGACAAGGCGCTGGCAAAGGCCGGCCTGACACGTGACATTTTCCCGCAAACCGCCGTGGGGTTGGGCCTCGCCGGCGTGGTGACGCCCAACGACTGCACCCGCACGCTTGAGGCCGCGCCAAAGGCAGATTTCGGCGCGCTGCGCGCCGCCGCCGATTATCATGTCGCCTGCCTTGGCGCCTTTGAGGGCCGCGACGGTGGCATCCAGATCGCCGGCACCGGCAGTTCCAGCTACGCCATCATCCGCGGCAAAGGCCATCCGGTCGGTGGCTGGGGCTTTCTTTTAAGCGAAACGGGCTCCGCCGCCGCGCTAGGCCGCGATGCGGTCGCCGCCGCGTTGAAGGCCCATGACGGCCTGGCCCCCGCCTCGCCCCTTGCTCTTGCGCTCATTGCCCATTTCGGCCATCCCGCCGCGATCATCGACTGGTCGGAACGCGCGCGACCTTCTGATTACGGCGCGCTGTCGCCCATCGTCTTCGACCACGCCCGCCAGCGCGATGGGATCGCCATCGGCCTGATTGAACAGACCGCCGCCGATATAGACACCTTCATCGCGCATCAAATCAAACTTGGTGCCCCGCGCGTGTGCTTGGTCGGCGGCCTGGGGCCCCACATCCGGCCGTGGTTGTCCGATGCCACCAAGGCGGTTTTGGCCGAACCAGCGACCGACATTCTCGATGGTGCTATTCTGCTGGCGCGCCAGCCAGATGACGCTACCATCGCGCTCAGGGAAGACGCATGACCGGATCCATTTTGCTCGAAATCTGCGTCGATACCGCCGAAGGCCTTGAGATCGCTGCCGCCCATGGCGCTGATCGTATCGAACTGTGCGCCAGCCTCGGCATCGGCGGCCTGACCCCCAGCATCGGCATGATGCGTCTGGCCAAGTCTATCGGCTTCCCGACCCGCGCCATGATCCGTCCCCGTCAGGGCGATTTTACCTACAGCGAGACCGAGCTGACCATGATGCTCGATGATATCGACTCGGTGGCCGCCATTGGCCTGGAGGGTGTCGTCGTGGGTGCCAACCAGCTGAGCGGTGAGCTGGATGAGCCCATGCTCTCGCGCCTGGTCAACCATGCCCGGGCCGCCGACCTTAAGGTCACCCTGCACCGCAGTTTTGATCTGGTGCCGGATCCGCTTGTGGCGCTTAACTTCGCCCAGAGCGTCGCGATCGACACCCTACTGACCTCAGGCTGCGCGCCATCGGCGATCGAGGGCGTCGACGTCATCGCCAAGCTTATGACCTATCTGCAAAGCCATCCCGCAACGCCACGCATCGAGATCATGGCTGGCGTCGGTATCCATGCGCAGAATGTCGGTGAGATCGTCCGCAACACCGGTGTGCGTGCGGTCCATGGTTCTTGCAGCAAGGCCGCGACGGTCACGTCAGGCGCCTCAGATTTTGGCTATGCCGATCACCGCCGTACCGACCGGCAGCGCGTCACAGACCTGCGTGAAGCCCTGGCGCCCTTCCATATCGTCGCCGCCCAGTGACGGACGAAAAGCCGGCGATGATGTAACATGACGTTTTTGCACAGATTGCCGGACCTGGCACCCACGCGCGGACCGCTCTATCTTCAGTTGGAGCGCGTCCTGCGCGACGCTATTCTCGACGGCGATACGAGCAGCAGCGCCCCCTTGCCCACCGAACGTGACCTCGCCGAGCGCTACGGCATCTCACGCATGACCGTGCGCCGCGCCCTTGGCGATCTGCAGCGCAAGGGCCTCCTGACGCGTCGTCAGGGCGCCGGCACCTACGCAACGGCGCGCGCCATCACCCAGACGTCCGGACTTAAGGGCTTAGGTGAAGACATGGCCATCAGCGCAGGCAGCACGCATAGCGTCGTGACGGACCGCAGCATCGACACGGTGACGCCGCAGGACGCCATCGCCCTCGACCTGGGTCCGGGCGCCCGCGTCTACCGCTTCAAACGCGTTCGCTATGTCGACTTAAGCCCCATCGCCACCGAGATATCTCTGGTGCCGTGGTATTGCCTGCCATCGGAACATACCGTCGAAGAGTCGCTCTACAGCGCCCTGAGGGAGGCTGGCAATGCCCCCAGCCGTACGCTGCAACGCTTGCGCGCCATAGCGCTCGCGGCCGAGGAGGCCAAATTGCTGAAGGTTGAGACCGGCACGCCCGGCCTGTTCATAGAGCGCCAGGGTTACCTGCGTGACGGCCGGACCGCCGAACTGACACGCGCCTGGTATCGCGGCGATGCCTCCGATGTGATAGCCGAGATTTCCCTGACCGAAGGCGCCACCAACCTGTCGAAAGACCAGGCCACGCCTTTCGTTCCCGCCTGAGACGCGCGAGACCGTCACGTTATGGTCAGGGCATAATGCGGAAATTCAAATTGACCCTATAATACCAATGTCATATATAAAAAAGGCAGCCCTCTGACGGTTGTTATAACAATAGCCTGTTGTATAAAAATTGAACCGGGGCCGCAGGAATAGATGACGTTGACCAAACGTGTTGCTTCAGACGGTAGCGTCAAGACCGCCTCCCTATACCTCCAGCTTCAGGAGTCGCTGCGGCAACAGATTACCAGCCGCCAACTGGCGCCCGAAGACGCGATCCCCACGGAGCGTGAACTGGCCGAAGCCTACAATGTCTCGCGCATCACCGTGCGCAAGGCGGTGGATGGCCTGGTTTATGAGGGCCTCTTGACCCGCCGCCAGGGCGCCGGCACCTTCGTAGCCACGCGCGTCGAAAAGAGCTATTCCAAGATGTCCTCCTTTACCGAGGACATGATCTCGCGAGGCCGCGTGCCCAGCAGCAAGTGGCTGTCGAAATCGGCAGGCAGCGTCAATCCGGAAGAGGCCATGACCATGGGACTGTCGCCTGGCAGCCTGGTTTATCGCTTCAATCGCATGCGCTTCGCCGATGGCGTGTCCATGGGCCTCGACTATTCCACCGTGCCCGGCGATTGCCTGCCCTCGCTCGAATCGGTCAACGAGTCCCTTTATGAAGCTATGGAGCAGTTCGGCACACGCCCGATCCGCGCCCTGCAACGCCTGCGCGCCGTCGCCTTCAATGCCGAACAGGCCGGTCTCCTCGGCATCCCGGTGGGCTCACCCGGCCTTTTGATCGAGCGCCGCGGCTTTCTCGCGGATGGCCGCCCGGCGGAGTTCACCCAGTCCTATTATCGCGGCGACGCCTACGACCTGATGTCCGAGCTCAGTTACAACCCATAAATTTTTATCAGGGAAACGATTTTTATCGTTGCCAATCCCAAAGGCATCGGTAGAGTTGTCATGACCAATAAGAGGCAGTTCAGGCTGCGAATCCACAATAGCCTGACGCCGTATTTCGCTCCTAAGTAAATGTTGTCGCCCCTTATCGTTGGGGACGAAGCGTTGATCCAAGGGCAGGAAGCAAGGATGGACATGACCACTTCGACACGACGCCACCTTTTGATCATGGGCGCGGCCACCGCCGCCAGCCTGTCTGCGGCGAGCGCTTTCGCAGGTTCGACCGCGCGTCCCAAACCGTTTGGCGCCACGCCCTCACCGCGCCAACTGGCCTGGCATAAGCGTAACACCTATGCCTTCATGCACTTCACCATCAACACCTTCACCGATCGCGAATGGGGATTTGGCGACGAGTCGGAATCCCTGTTCAACCCGACAGATTTCAGCGCCGACCAGATCGTCGAAGCCGCCAAGTCCGGTGGCCTGACGGGTCTTGTCCTTACCGCCAAACACCATGACGGTTTCTGCCTGTGGCCCAGCCGCTATACCGAACATTCGGTGAAAAACAGTCCCTACAAAAACGGCAAGGGTGATATCGTCGGCGAGATCTCCGATGCTTGCCGCCGTCACGGCTTGGCCTTTGGCGTCTATCTGTCGCCGTGGGACCGCAATCACGCCGAATATGGCCGCCCGGCCTATGTTGAGTATTACCATAACCAGCTCGAAGAACTGACCACGCAGTATGGCAAACTGTTCGAGGTCTGGTTCGATGGCGCCAATGGCGGCGACGGCTACTATGGCGGAGCACGCGAACGTCGCAAGATCGACCAGACCTATTATCAGTGGGACAAGGTGCGCGCCCTGGTGCGCAAGAACCAGCCCGACGCCGTCATGTTCGCCGACGAGCACATGGACATTCGCTGGGTCGGCAACGAGCAAGGCGTCGCGGGTGATCCGTGCTGGCCAACGTGGGACACCTCGACCTACAGCCAGCAAAAGGCCAATAGTGGTGTACTCGGAGGCCCCATATGGGATCCGGCTGAAACCAACGTCTCGATCCGTCCCGGCTGGTTCTGGCACGCCGACGAAGCGCCGCGTTCCGCCGCCAACCTGACCAAGATCTATTTTGAATCGGTCGGCCGCGGCACCAATCTGCTGCTCAACCTGGCGCCCGACCGCCGGGGGCGCATACCCGATGCCGATGTCGCCTCGCTGAAAGCCTGGAAGGCCATCCGCGATGCCGGTTTTGCCAAAAACCTGGCTCTGGGCGCCAAGGTAACGGCGAGCAGCCGTTTCAATACCGCCCTCGCCGCAGACAATGCGCTTTCCACCACGAGCTTCTGGGCCGCCGCCGAGCGCGATACGGCAGGCGCTTGGCTTGACGTGGCCTTGCAAAAGCCTGCGACCTTCGACGTGATCCGCCTGTCGGAAGACCTGACGCTCGGCGTGCGGGTCCATGACTATGCTGTCGACATCTGGAAAGACGGCGCCTGGGCCGAGATTGCCCAACACACCGCGATCGGCGACGAACGCCTCATCCGCCTCAGCCAGCCGGTGACAACGACGCGCGTCCGTGTGCGCATCCTGACCGCCGCCGCCTCGCCGGTTATTAATAATTTTGGGCTGTTCCGCCTGCCCGATACGCTTGAAGAACCCGCTATCAGCCGTGATCAGCAAGGGATCGTTACCCTGTCGGCGCCTGAAAAAGGCCTTGAAGTGCACTATACCCTCGACGGTACGACACCCACCGCCGCCTCGCCCCTGTTTACCGCCCCCTTCGCTTTGAGTGATGGCGGCATCGTGACGGCGATCGCCCGACGGTCTGAGACCGGCGTGACCAGTGCGCCGATCACACGCGACTTCGACGTGTCACCCACTCTTTGGAAGGTGCTGGCCGCCAATGGCGATGCGCCGGAGAACCTGCTGAAAGGCGGCACATTCGCCGGCACGGAGGGCCAGCCGGTCGATATCGTCCTTGATCTCGCCAAGAGTTATACTCTGAAGGGCTTCACCCTGCGCCCGGCCGTCCATGATATCTTCTTAGGCGTCGATATCGTCGCCCGCATGGGCGCACCCGCCGGGTACGAGGCCTTCGTCAGCGAAGATGGCAAGACCTGGGGCCAGCCGGTCGCCAGCGGCGAATTCTCCAACATCGCCGCCAGCCGCACCGAACAGAAGATCCGCTTTGCCGCCCCGCATCAGGGCCGTTACCTGCGCCTGCGCCTGCCACGCGCCGTACAGGACAAGCCCATCATCGTCACCGGCAGCCTCGGCATCATCACCCGCTAAACGCCCGTTACCGCCCGCTACAGATCAGAGATACCATGACCCGCCTTGACGCTTCCCGCCGCCAGTTCATGACCCTTGCCGGCGCCACAGCCGCCATGCTCACCCTGCCGGCCGCCATGGCGCGCGCGACGGACATAGTCAGTATCGCCCCGGCCTATCCCCTGACCGGCGCAGATCCGTGGGACGCCTTCAAGGCCTACGATCCGGACACCAACCCGTCAGCGCCCTTCTTCCGGTCGCATGTCCGCCGCGCCAAGCGCATCGCGCCCTTTGCCGCCACGCAAGCGCATCCGGCGCAAAATCCCGATGTGCCCGGCGGCACGCTCCTGGCCGCCTACCTGACCCTGGCCGGGCCGGATGAGGATCTGAACCGGACGCGCTACCAGACCGGCGCGCGCAGCCGCGTCCATGTCGAGCGCTCATGGCAGTATCAGGATATCGTCGTCGCCTGGAACACGACCGGCTATGTGCCCAATGCCGCCCTGATCGACGCCGCCCACCGCAATGGCGCGCGCATCCTGGCCACCATGTTCCAGCCCGACAAACGCATGTTCGACGGCTCGGACCTGCCACGCGCCGAAGTCGCCCAAAAGCTCGTCAACCTGGCCGCCTATTTCGGTTTCGACGGTTATTTTGTCAATTTCGAGAGCTATACGGACGACGACGCCCGCGCGGTGCAAGACCTGATTGGTTTGATGCAGGTCGAAGCCGCCAGACAAGGTCTTGGCGACTTCCACATCCAGTATTATAACGGCTATACCGATGCGGCCGCCGTCTGGCCGGGCTCGCCTCATGTCGATGGCCGTCCGCGCGAAGCCGATGCGCCCCGCGCCAATTCAATGATGCTCGATCAGGGCTGGAGCAATTACGGCCTGACGCGCGGATGCTGTTCCGGCCATCCGATACCGGACGTCTCGACCCTCGCCCTGCCGCAATACGATCCGCGCAATATCTATTATGGCCTACAGCTCTATCCGGGGCCCGGCTATCTCGGCCTGATGGCGCCGGTTGTCGTGACGCCCAATGGCGGCCCCGCCTCCGGTGGTTTGCAGGTCTATAGTGCCGAAGACGGCCTGCGCAAGATCGGTCGCGCCCGCCTTGATCAGCTCAAGGCCTCGACCAGCCTGTCGGCGCAGGACCGCGAAGACCTCGCTGATCTGACCGACCCGAAGCGCACCCGTAAGGCCTGGTATCGCCTGCATCGTCAGTTCTGGTCGGGCAAGTCGGGCAATCCGGCGCGTAACAATACGCCGACCGCCGCAGAAGCCGTCATCTACGGTCCGGCCGATGTGCGCAAGATCTATACCGACTACGAAGCACCCGGCAAACCGACCGACCAGTTGCGCCTGCCGATTACCTATGGCGTTGCCAACTTCATCGCCGAGCGCTCGATGATAGGTGCCCTGCCCTTCGTGACGCGGTTCAATACCGGCGAAGGCGACCGTTTCTTCCTTGACGGCGTCAAGGTCGCCGAAACGCCGTGGTTCAACCTTGGCATTCAGGACGTGCTGCCGACCTGGGCGTGGTGGACCAAGCCGCTCGACCGTCCGCTCAACGCCGATACGGGTGCCGAAGGCCTGCTGGAGGTCGATTACGATTTCGACGACGCTTATAATGGCGGCGCATCGCTGGCGATCACTGGCAAGCTTGGCGCCGAGAACGCCATGGAGGTGCGTCTCTATAAAACGAAGATCGCGGTCGACAACAAGACCACGCTTGGCCTCGTTTTTAAGGGCGGCGCACGCGGTCTGATGAAGGCCGGCCTGGTCTTCGAGGACGCACCCCAAGTCACCGAGTGGATCAACATCAAGGCCGGCAAGGCGCTCACATCCAGCTGGAAACAGTGGGCGCAAAGTCTCGCCAAGTATGCGGGCCGCACCCTGGCGGTCGTGTCGCTGGGCTTCGCCTCCTCCGGCAAGACCACGGCCTACCGCGTCAATATCGGCGAGCTGTCGCTGACCGATGTCACAAGGGTCAGCCCCGCTCAGCCGCAAGGCTTCAAAATCGCACAAAGCCGCGTTCAGTCTGGCGGTCAGTCAGCCGAGCTGCAGCTTCAGTGGACCCTCGATGCCAGCGTGCCCTATTATGATATCCTGGCCGTGACAGGTAAGGGCAAGACCTGGCTTGGCCGCATTACCGGCGACGCCTACTATGTCAGCGACCTGCCGCGCGAAAAGGGCGCAGGCCAAACCGTCCTGCATCTGGTGCCGGGCGATGGGAAACCGGCGATCGTGACCTTTAACTGGGTGTGACGCGTCGCAGACGCGAATTACATGTCTCTTGAGCAAGACATCTGCTATCACGGCGTGATGACAGTCAGAGAGTTTGTCTTGAACGCAAGGTCGTGGCCTTCGGAACCAATGTAAGTGGAGAGCGCGATCGACAATCTCCCCTTCATGCTCGACCTGGGATGGTCCGAAGTCTTTGCCGATCAGATGGGTGCGGACGACGAAGGCTATCGGCCTTACCGCATCGCTGAGGTGCATCGCGCCCGCTTGAGCGTCATCTCGGACACCGGACTTCTGCGGCTCACCCTGCCGCCGCGCGCCAACACCGCCGAATATGCCGTGGGCGACTGGGTGCTCGTCACACCGGACACCCTCCTTCTGCACCGGCGCCTCGATCGCAAAACGGTCCTGCAACGGCATGTCGAGGGCCAGCACATGCAACAGCTTGCCGCGGCCAATGTCGATACCCTGTTTATCGTGACCTCATGCAATGCCGACTTCAACCCGGCGCGTCTGGAGCGCTATCTGGTGATGGCGAATGAAGCCGGCACGACGCCGGTGCTCGTCCTGACCAAGGCCGATACAGTCTCAGATGCCGAGACCTATGCCCGTCAGGCCGCTGGCTTACAGCGTGACCTTCCCGTAGTTACGCTCAATGCCCGGTCGGACGAGGCCGCGACGGCCTTGGCGCCCTGGTGTCTAAAAGGCCAGACTGTAGCCCTCGTGGGCTCCTCAGGCGTGGGCAAATCGACCCTCGTCAATACCCTGGCCGGCGCTGGCCAGTCTCCACAACAGACGGGCGGGATCCGCGAGCAGGATGCCAAAGGCCGCCACACCACAACCGCCCGCTCTCTCCATGCCATGTCGGGCGGGGGATGGATCATCGACACACCGGGGATGCGCAATCTGCACGTCGGTGACGTGGCCTATGGTATCGACACCCTGTTTGCCGAAATCACCGAACTGGCACCCTTGTGCAAGTTCAGCGACTGCAGCCACGCCCACGAGCCAGGCTGTGCGGTGCGCGCCGCGGTTGCGTCCGGCGCACTCGATGAAGAGCGTGTGGCGCGCTGGCGCAAACTGCTCGAAGAGAACGTCAGCAATACCCCGGTCCAGACCGGGCCGCGTGGCAACAGGACCTTGCAGCGCAAGAACAGGTAAGTGCGCCTTGCCTTTCCGGCCTATGAACGCCTGACGCAATAACCCACGTCCCGCGAAGGCAAGGTCGCATTGGGCAGCAGGCCAGCATCATCGAGAAGCGCGTCAATAATTTCCGTGGTGCATTTATGTTGAACATCGCCATTCGTGATGACCGTAACCGAAGGCCCCGCCGCCCCGGCTTCGAGGCCTGAACGGGCATAGCCTGTGGTCATGACCAGATGGGTCATGGTTGGCGAGCGCCTGACAATATCCTGCAGGATGTGCGCTAACGACACCTCACCCTGGCTCAGATCGAGTCTATGCTGTCGTCATGGTGGCTGGTGGCCTCTATAAGACCTGAAACCCAGACATTCCGACCATCCTCCCGGTCCTGGCTGGCCTCAAGGGCGGCGCCCACGTCATGCAGAAAGAGATCAAACGGCAGGGCCAGATCATCAAAGGCGTAAAGATGAAGGCGCTTTTTCAGGACTCTGCTCTCCATCACTTCCCCTAAGATCAGCCGCTCCAGCGGCGTGAGGGCATCAAGCGAAAGTGGTGGGTGAATAAGTGTATAGGCATAGGCGCCGATCATGTGTCTACTCCTGAAATTCAGCGCCTTCACCTCACTTTATTAAAGACTATAAAAAATATGAGAAGAATGACGCAACTCATAAAAACAAAATCAAATGCTAAAGTCATGACATCAACACTTAAACTCTGATATATACATAGTGCCTTCCCTAAAGATCTTGATCAAACCACATTAACTCACGAATGCGTCAGACGCATGTGATGGTTTAGATGTCTGCAACCTTCTTTATCCATTGGCCTCGACCGGCGTCAGCGCGAATAGGCCTAAAATGTCTTCGCGTTATGGCCATCGAACCTTAAAGGGGCACATGATACCGAATGCGGCTCAAACCAAGAACACGGCCCAAAGCCCGCAAAACCTGAGTTCCATCCACATCCCGAGCTTGGACCCACCTGCTAAAACTAAGTGGTCGACCCATAGATCTCGGAAAGCGTGGTTCCCTTTAGACGAGTCGTCGATCACCCCAATTCGGGGATAGATGTTGCACGCCAATCTACATCGCAAAGAGGATAAGAGTGGCGAAGTGTGGATAAATGTGCCTCGTTTCTTGAGAATAAGTGAAAGTTTTTTCGCGCAATACACGTATTAAGAGACAAATTAGCATTTCGTTCACAGCATTTTTATAGAAAACCTTAAGTGTGTCATGCTCGAAACATCGATATGACCCCACAGTTTTCCGTGAAAAGTGTATTGCGTATGTATATGTTCTCCAATGGGCTCGCTGCGGGCGCCAGTCGTTCGTGGGTTGACAAAGTCCCACGCCGTTGGGGCAAAGACCTTCTGAAATTGCTTACAGTTGCAGCGCTTATCGCGTCAACGGCTTGTGGGGGTGGTGGCGGGGGCGGTTCGTCACCGGCATCGTCTGGCACCACGTCTTCGTCCGCAGCCGTCATCGTTGCGCCTACTGCCGCAGACGCAAGCCGTCTTTTGGCGCAAGCGACGTTCGGCGCCACGGACGCGGATATTACCGCTATCACACGTTCCTCTTATAGTGCGTGGGTGGACGGACAACTCGCCCTAGCGCCGGGAAGCTCTCACTTGACCTGGATGGATCAGCGGTTGACAGCCCTGCGCGCTGCCAATGCAACGGCAAATGTGTCGTCGAGCCAGTTTTACGAAAGCTTCTGGATGCAGGCCGCAAAAGGCGACGACCAATTGCGCCAGCGCGTGAAATTTGCTCTCTCGGAAATTTTCGTGACGTCTTTTACCGGCGCATCACAGTCGCCGCGCGGCCTGGCCTCCTACTATGACATGCTGGGCCGAGATGCTTTTGGCAATTTTCGCACCCTGTTACAGGATGTCACCTACCATCCGGCTATGGGCCTCTATCTTACCTATATGGGCAATCAAAAAGAGGATGCAAAGACAGGTAGGAACCCGGACGAAAATTACGCCCGCGAAGTCATGCAGCTTATGACGATTGGTTTGTGGGAACTGAACACGGACGGTACACGCAAAACCGACATGACAGGCAATCCGATCCCGACCTATTCGACGGAAGATGTGAAAGGGCTTGCCAAGGTTTTCACCGGGCTCAGTTGGTATTCGCCAACGCCAAACAATTCGACCTTTTGGGGCGGTAGCAAGAACGTTGAAGCCTACACCACACCGATGATCATGTATAATAGTGCGCATTCCACGTCGGCTAAAGCCTTCTTAGGCTCTACGATTTATGCGACCACAGTGGCAGACGGAAATGGTGAGGTCAGCAAGGCGCTTGACACCTTATACAACCATCCGAACGTTGGGCCCTTCTTGTGCAGACAGCTCATTCAGCGGCTCGTGACCTCGAACCCAACCGCACCTTACATTAAGCGCTGTGCTCAGACCTTTAATAACAATGGATCGAGCGTACGCGGCGACATGGGCGCTGTCATCAAAGCGATCTTGATCGATAGCGAAGCACGGACGGTGTCGACGGATGCAAGTTATGGAAAATTACGCGAACCTGTGGTGCGTCTTGGTAACTGGATGCGGAGTTTCGACGCCGCTTCGGACAGTGGGAATTGGCTGATCACGTCAACAAGTTCGCAAAGCCAATTGAACCAATCCCCGTTGACGTCTCCTTCGGTGTTCAATTTCTTTCGGCCAGGCTACGTCCCGGCTAACACAATCATTGGCAATAAGGGCAAGGCGGCGCCCGAGCTACAGATTACGGACGAAGTGTCGGTTGCAGCCTATGTCAACACTATGCAAACAACCATCGAGAAGGGGATCGGTTCCAGTTCGGATGTAAAAGCCGCGTATAGCAAGGAACTGGCGCTAGCCAATGATCCCGTCGCACTCGTCAACCGCATTGATCTCCTTTTAGGCGTCCGCATGTCGGCGACACTTCGTGCTCGCATTACAGACGCAGTGACCGGTATTGCTATCCCTGCCGCCGGCGCTGCGCAGGATACAATCGATACGGCAAAGTTAAACCGTGTTCGCCTGGCCATACTCCTGACCATGGCCTCCCCTGACTACATCGCCCAGAGATAATCCCATGACCTCGCAACTCGACAGACGACAGTTTCTCCGCTTCGGTGCCGGTATGGCCGGTCTTGGCGGCGCCGGTGCCTTTGGTTTGCAACTGGCCGCGGCGGGATCCGCGGCAGGGGCAACGGCCAACGACTATAAAGCCCTCGTCTGCATCTACTTGTATGGTGGAAATGACGCGAACAATATGGTGCTAGCGACCGATACAGATAGTTGGACGCGCTATTTTTCGGCACGCAATCAAGGCGAAGATCCCATCGCCCTCATGCCTGTCGGTACCGCCGCTGTTCCTGTAGGCCAAGTATCCTCGGTTACCGGTCGCACATCATCGCTTGGCAGGCCTGAAGCGCTGGGCGGTGTTCTACCCGTTACTCCGCGCACGACCCAAGCCATTCCTGCCGGCACGGTTTCGAGCAATCGTACTTTTGCTTTGCATCCAGCGATGGGGCAGGCAAAGGCCTTGTTCGACGCTGGGCGCCTCGCCATCCTTGCCAACGTCGGCACGTTGATCGAGCCGACCTCAAAAGCACAATATGCCGCTAAGAGCGTTAAATTACCGGCGAGTCTCTTTTCGCATAATGATCAGCAGTCGACCTGGCAAGCCGGAGCAGCTGAGGGGGCAAGGCTTGGATGGGGGGGGCAAATGGGCGACCTTCTTGCCAGCATGAACGGACAAAACACTATCTTCACCTCCATCACGACCTCGGGTACTGCTATTTTCCTCGCGGGAAATTCGATTGTGCAATATCCACTGAGCGGCGGAAATGAACCTGCGTTAAAAGTCACCGGCGCGAGCGCCAGCTCACTTTATGGCTCAAAGACGGCGCCAGCGGCTTTGAAAGCCATTATAACGGACACGACGTCCACGAGCGACCTTGCCAATGATCATGGGCTTATAGCGGCACGTTCTGTTGGCGCCGCCAGCGTCATCAACACCGCTTTCACTCAACCCGTCGTCACGGCTATCCCCGCCCCGCCCGTCTACACCAATCCTGCAAAGGGAAGTGTAGAAACGAACAGTGTCGCCGTTCAGTTGAGAACGGTCGCGCGTATGATCGCCACAGGACCCACCTTTGGGCTGAAGCGACAAGTGTTTTTCGTCAACGGGGGAAGCTTTGACGACCATGACAATCAGAATGTCGCCCAAGCGAATAGCTTGGCAAAGCTTGCGCAGGCCCTCGCCTATTTTGACAGTGCCCTTGCCGATATAGGTGGATCGGATATGCGTGGAAACGTGACAACCTTCACCGCTTCCGACTTTTCGCGTACATTTAATACGAACGGTGACGGTACCGACCATGCCTGGGGTGGCCACCATCTCATCATGGGGGGCGCCGTCCGGGGTGGTGACATTTATGGCCAGTTCCCAACCGTCGGCATGGAGTTAAGCGGTTTTAGCAATCCAGATATGAGCGGTGGATCCTTCATACCCACCACCTCGGTGGACCAATACGCCGCGACTCTGGGAAGCTGGTTCGGTGTCGATAGCACTAACCTCAATACCATTTTTCCAAATCTACGTAATTTTTCCAAACAGAATCTCGGGTTTGTCTAATAAAGTCGCTTAGCGCTGTTGATTTTCATCTGAAATTGCCCCGTTTCCTCACGCATGGGCCATGACCGGCGTATCGAAACGTTTCCGGATATGATCAAGGATGTTCTTCGCCAGTTCTTCTTCTCCGAAGAACACCTCGCCCATCTTTTCGCGGCGCAGGAAGTCCACCTCGTCCTGGCTATGCGTTCGCAACACGACCTCAACCGCTGGATTGATGCGCCGCGCCGTATCGACCATCTGGCTGATATTGATTAGATCAGGCGTGGCGACGACGAGCATGGCCGCCGTGGCGATATGGGCCTGTATCAGAACATCCGACTGCGTGGCGTTGCCAAAAACAGCCGCCTTGCCCTGCGCGCGCAGTTCCTCGACACGATCGCGGCTTTCCTCCACGACGACATAGGCGATGCCTTGCGCATCGAGCGACTCGGCCAGCCATTTGCCGACACGGCCGAAGCCCACCACGATCACCTGGCCACTGAGATATTTATCGGCCGTCGTATCCGGCAGGACCGCCAGCACGTCGTCACTGCGTTCGTGAGCGCGCGCCAGCGAAGAATGTTTCAGCACCCAGGCACTGGCAGGTTCGATCGCCTTGAAGACGAAGGGATTGAGCGCAATGGAAATCAGCGCGCCAGCCAGCAGCAGGTTCATGCCCTCCTGCGGCAGAACGCCCAGACTGACGCCCAGTCCGCCGAGGATGAAGGAAAACTCGCCGATCTGCGCCAGACCGGCTGCCACGGTCAGGGCCGTATTGAGCGGATAGCGCAGGATAAGTGCCAAGGCCGCCGCGGCTACGCCCTTGCCGAAAATGATGATGCCGACGACCGCCAGCACCTCAAGCGGCTTTTCGACCAGCACCATGGGATTGAACAGCATCCCCACCGAGACAAAAAACAGCACCGAGAAGGCGTCGCGCAACGGCAGCGATTCCTCGGCCGCACGATGGCTGAACTTCGATTCCCGCATCACCATACCGGCGAAGAAGGCGCCAAGCGCGAACGACACGCTGAACATTTCAGACGCGCACCAGGCTATGGTGATCGCGGCGGCGATGACCGCCAGGGTGAAGAGTTCGCGCGTGCCGGTACGTGCGACCTGCAAAAGAATCCATGGCAAAGCGCGGCGGCCCACCAGCAGCATCAGGGCAATAAACGCGCCGACGCTCAAAAGCGTCTTACCGATTTCCACCCACAGATTGCCAGTGAAAGCCTGGCCCGTCCCGCCGGTGGCCCCTAAAAGCTGCGCCAGCGGCGGCAGCAAGACCAGCACCAGAACCGTCACCAGATCTTCGACGACCAGCCAGCCAACGGCGATCCGACCGTTTATGCTATCAACCGCCTTGCGCGCCTCCAGAGCCTTTAGCAGCACAACCGTCGAGGCGCAGGACAGGGACACACCGAACACAAGCGCCGCGCCGAAATTCCACCCCCACCCCCACATCGCCAGCGCCATGCCGAGCAATGTCGCAAGTGACATCTGCACGATGGCGCCCGGCAGGGCGATACGCTTGACCGACATCAAATCCGCCAGCGAGAAGTGCAGGCCCACGCCGAACATCAGCAGCATGACGCCAATCTCGGACAACTGCGCAGCGATATTGGTATCGGCGACAAAGCCGGGCGTGGCCGGGCCTATCAGTATACCTGCGAAGAGATAACCGATCAGCGCGGGTAGTTTGATTTTTTCGGCGAGAAAGCCAAACACAAGCGCCAGTCCAAAACCGGACGCCAGCGTCGTAATGAGAGATATATTATGATGTTCCATAAGCCGCCTTTAGAGTTTTTGACAGAAAAGGCCCGCAACATTACGACTATACAAGGCGTATAAAGCGGATTACCCTTATAGTTCGGGTCACAACTCTTGATGTCAACCCAGGAACAGGCGCTTTATATTCACAGTTTCGTTGATCTGATGGCTTTTGGTCTTGGTGCTGGCCACGGCGCGCGATCTTCAGCTTAGAGCGTGTTCCGATCTGATTGGATCAGATTGGCTCTAATTTTTTGTTTTGACGCGCTTTTTTATTCGAAAAGTGCGTCACACTTTTCGAAAAAGCGCTCTAACGCGGCAACAGCCAGACCTGCGCCACCTGATGCCCGCGACCGCTGCCACCCAGACCGTCGGGCCGGGTCCATTCAAGGGTCAGCTCGCCATGGCGTGTCAGGGCTTGCGGCACATCCAGTTCGACGGTCATCGGATTGGACGTGCGTTCACTGAAATCGCGCAGCACCACGCCGTTCGCGGTAAGCCGGATCGGCAGGGCATAGCCTTCGCCGGCATAGACGATTTTCAGGCGGTAGGCGGTTTCAGGATCGAGCCGGTCATAGCGCAGGGTGATCGGCACTTCGTAAAGGGTTTCGGCATAGGTCACCCAGGCCTTGCGCCAGCCGTCATCGGGCGTCATATCGGCTATGCCATCGATGGCGCTTTCATACATTTCCGGATCGCTGGCAAACCCGGGCCCGCGCACCAGATGCGGTTCATGGCCCGGATCGCCGAGATCATCATAGAAACCACCCGGCGGCGTGACGTCACCGCCTGCGAGGGCTTTGAGGCGCACCGACCTTTGCAAGGGGGCTTTGAGCGCCTCGATCTCATCCATCTGCCGCGTCAGCCACACGCGGTCATTCAGCGACACATCGACCCGATCGAGATTAGCGCCGCGCTCAATCGCCGACGCGCCATAGAGCTTGACGCTGAGCTGCAGGCCGATATGGCTGTAAAGCTTGCCCGCCAGCTCAAAAAGCCTGGTCCGCAAGGCGGTAATATCGGCTGTATCGGTCGCCGCCAGCGCCAGACGTGCCGCGGGCATGTCGCCTGTTCTGAGGGCCGCATAGGCCTGCGCCTCACGCACCCGCTCCGCCATGACGCGGCGGCGGACATAGGCGTCATAGGTGGCGCGATACCACGCCATCTCAAACCGCCAGTTGTCCGGATGGGCGGGTGCCATGTGCTCGAAAAGCGCCAGGGTCGGTTCGATACCGTCATTCCCGGCCACCGGTCCGTCCCAGTTTCGCTCCAGCGCCGTCAGCGCCTCGGCAAACCCCGGATCGCCAAGAAAGTAGCGGCCATAATCGGCCAGGATGGCATCGCTGTCGGTGTTGGCATGCCAACCCAGTTGTGACCACACCATCTTGTTGACATCATCATTCACCCCTTCGGAATAGGTGACGAAGCCATCGATATCGCCGGCGAAATGGCGAACAATATGGCTCTGGGCGCGCGGCTGCGGATTGACCGGTTCGCGGCCTTCGGTCAGGGCGAACGCCGGGTCCCACTGGGGCACCGGAAACTGCGCGTGCATCGTATGGGCGATGTCGGGGTAGAAGATAAGCTTGTAGCGCGCCGGGATACGCGCCCGCTGCACCGGCAGAGGATCGCGCGATTGCGGTCCGAAAAAAACGCCGGTCAGCCAGTCAGGTTCCTTGGCTAGGAGCGCGTAAAACCGCTCATACTGCGCCTTGTCAAACCCTTGCGCTGACAGCCAGACCGTCGCTTTGGGATGATAGCGGTGAAGAATAGCCACTTCGGCCGCCACCAGGGGAAACAGCACATCGGGTTGGGTATGGCCGGGATCGCCGCCGGGAATATAAAGCGCATCGACCTTGGGCAGGCGCTTCACCAGGTCTTCAAAGCGCGCCAGTTCAACAGCGCGAGTGGCGGGCTTCGTGTAGTCATCGCCCATCTGGGGATAGTAGAGATCAAAATCGAGGCCGTATGTCTTCATCAGGCCCGACACGCCGATCGCCATGTCCAGCGGGGCTGTGGTAAATAACGGGCTTGCCGAGGCATCGTCCGACACCGGCGCGATCCACTGGACGCCGTTGGCGCCGAAAACGGCCAGATCGCGAACCTGCTGCTCGAACATCGCGAGCGTGAAAGCATCGTAGCTATTGTTCTTGAAGCGGTAGCCGATCTGATGCGCTCTAAAAGCCATCTGCGGCGCGGCATGGGTCTCAGGCGCCGCAGGCCCTTTGCGGAGCATGTAACCAACGCCGAAAAGGATGCCGCGATCGTCATCACCGGCCACGATCAGACGGTCACCGATGCGCATGACCGTGTAGGCTTCGGGCGTCAGCGGCGGCAGGGCTTTAAGCCTTGTGTGCCACAGCGCCTTATCGGCGCCAGACAGTAAACCGGCCACCTCATCACGGCGCGCGACCACAACCGAACCATAAACTTGACGCGCCTCCAGCAGCGTCACCGCCGCCAGAGCCTGCGATGTTGCGTGCGGCGCGGTGATCACCCCATTTTCGCGCGCCAGAGCTGGCTGGGCCAGCAGCAACACAAGCAGGATCAGACCACGCCACATCCGCCTAGCCAAACACGCTTTTCGCCGGCACCACCAGATCGGTTTTCGCGGCGTCGCATTGCGCGTAGACAAAGCCCTTCTGAATGGCGAAGGCGCCGACATCGCCCTTGGTATTGAGGGCCAGGAAGCCAACCTGCAGGGTCTTTACCGCTTCAGGGCGACGCTTGACGATCCGCATGACGGCCTCTTCGCAGGCCTGTTGCGGCGTACGACCCTGACGCATCAGTTCGACGACGAGGAAGCTTCCGGCATTGCGGATGACCTCTTCGCCCACGCCGGTCGAGGTGGCGGCGCCAATTTCGCCATCGACATAGAGGCCTGCGCCGATGATCGGGCTGTCGCCGACGCGGCCGCGCAGTTTCCACGCCATGCCGCTGGTGGTGCAGGCGCCCGACAGGCGTCCTTGCGCATCCAGCGCCAGAATGCCCAGCGTATCGTGGTTATGCACGTCGCCCGGCACGACGCTGCCCGGCGCATGGCCATAGGTCGACATCTCGCTGTTGGCGACCGGCGCGTAACGGGCTTCCTTCAGCCAGTCCTTCCAGGCCGCTTCGGATTCCGGCGTGAGAAGTTCTTCCGGCTGGAAACCCTGTTCTATGGCGAATTGCAGGGCCCCAGCCCCGACCAGCAGGACGTGCGGTGTCTTTTCCATGACGCGGCGCGCCACCGAGATCGGGTGGGCGATATGCTCCAGCGCCGCCACCGCACCGCAGCGCCAGCGCTCGTCCATGATGCTGGCATCGAGCGAAACATGGCCGTCACGATCCGGATAGCCGGCGCGACCGACGCTGTGGTTCTTCATATCGACTTCGGGAATGCGCGCGCCGGCCTCGACCGCATCGAGCGCATGACCGCCGGTTTTGATGACCTCCCACGCCGCCTGATTGGCCGCCACACCGAAATCCCAGGTCGAGACGACGATGGGCTTTGACGATGACGCGGCCGACGCTGTGCCGGCGATGCCGAGCAGGGACGAGACAGCCAGGGTAGTTTTGAAAAAGTCGCGGCGATGGGTCATGACGGTGTCTCTCAGATAAAGGAAGGCGGACGATCGGTGATCTTGGCGCCGAAGTCGGGATTGGGTTGTGGCCCCATGTCGAAGGTGAGCCGGCCGCCGCGCATCAGATCGGCATGGGCTATCCAGCTTTTTGTATAGGGTTTGCCGTTCCAGCGCACCCCTTGCACATAGATATTGCCAGCGCTGTTGGCCGGCGCGTCAATGATCAGCTTACGGCCGCCACCTATGGCGATCTCCGCGTGTTTCACCAAAGGCGAGCCGAAAATATAGTTCGTGCTGACCGGATCGACGGCATAGAAGCCAAGCGCGCTCATCAGATACCAGGCACTCATCTGACCGCAATCTTCATTGCCCTCCATGCCGTCGGGTGCGGCGCGGTACATGTCACGCATCAGTTCGCGAACGCGGCTTTGCGTCTTCCAGGGCGCGCCGGTGTAGGCATAGAGGTAGGCGACGTGGTGGCTCGGCTCATTGCCGTGGGCATATTGCCCGACCAGGCCGGTGATATCGTCGAGGCTCTTCTCATTGGCGTCAGACTTTTCGCTGAACAGGGCGTCGATCTTGGCCTCGTAGGCTTTCAGGCCGCCGAAGAGGTTGGCATAGTTATAGATGTCGTGCTGGTTCAGGAAGGTGGCCTGCCAGCCATTGGTCTCGGTATAGTCGCGCCACTTGCTCTGGTCGTGACCGAGCGAATGGGGGTTGTAGGGGGTGACCCACTTGCCATCCAGCTGCTTGCCGCGCACAAAGCCGACTGTGGTGTCAAAGACATTGCGGTAGTTTTGCGAACGCGCTTTCAGCGTTTTCGCCGCCTTCCCTTCGCCGACATAGGCCGCCAGTTTTGACGTGCACCAGTCCGAATAGGCATATTCGAGTGTGCGCGACACCGCCTCATCGACCGTATCGGCCGGGATATAGCCCATGCGGCGATAGAGCCCAAGCCCATGCACATCATCGACAAACGCGCGTTTGGCCAGCACGGCGTAACCGGCCTTGTAATCGACGCCCTTCACGCCCTTGGCGGCGGCTTCGGCCAGCACCGAGGCGCAATGATAACCGATCATGGTGTCGGTTTCGCGCCCCTGCAGCGGCCAGATCGGCACACCGTCGGGGCTTTGCTCACCCATGCGTACCAGCGCGCCGATCATGCCCGGCAAGCGCTCTTTCTGCGTGATCGTGAAGAACGGGTGGACGGCGCGATAGGTGTCCCACAGGCTGTAGGTCGAATAGCTGGCCTCGCCGGTTTTCAGGGTGTGGACCGCATTATCCATGCCGCGATAACGGCCGTCGACATCCTGGAAGATCGTCGGCGCCAGAAGCGTATGGTAGTGCGCGGTGTAGAAGATTTTTTTGTCGGCCTCACTCGCCATATCGACGCGCACCCTCGACAGTTCACGCTCCCAGGCGGCATGCGCAGAGCCGCGGACACGCTCGAAATCGAAGTCAGGCAATTCTGCATCAAGGTTCTTCAGCGCACCGTCGATATCGACCGAGGAGATACCCACCTTGATGAGCAAGGGCGCGTTTCCGGCATCGGGAAAATGCAGGGCGGCCTTGAGATTCTTTCCCGTTAACGCCGTGCCGCTCGCGGGCTGGTCATCGCTATAGAGATCGGCGCGTGCAAACGGCCGCGACAGTTTGAGCGCGAAGAAGATCCAGCGCCCCTTGGCCCACTGGAACACCTGACGACCGCCAACGATCGTATCGTTGCCGATGAGCTTTAGCGACAGATTGTCGAGGATGAGCTCGCGTTCACCCCACCAACTTATCGCGCCGTGTGCCAGATCGAGCATGACGTGCCCGCCCTCTCCTTGCGGGAAGGTGTAACGGTGCAGGCCGACCCGCGTCGTCGCCGTCAGTTCGGCCTTGACGCGGCTATCGGTCAGATCGACGCAGTAATAGCCGGGCGCGGCCGTCTCAGACGTGCGGTCATAGCGCGAACGGTAGCCGGCGTCGGGATCACTGAGCGGACCCGGCGTCAGTTTGACCTCACCCGTGGCCGGCACCAGCAGAACATCGAGCATGTCAGGACAGCCGGTGCCGCTTAAGTGGGTGTGCGAAAAGCCCATGATCGAGCCGTCGTTCTGGTGATAGCCAGAGCAGGAATCCCAGCCCTGATTGCTGGTATCGGGCGAAAGCTGCACCATGCCGAACGGCATGGTGGCGCCGGGATAGAGGTGACCGTGCCCGCCGGTACCAATAAAGGGATCGACATGATCGCACAGGGAGCCTGAAGCGGCGAAACCGGTATAGGGCAGAACGCTGATCGCAGCACTGCCTGCCAGGACCTGACGTCGGGAAATCATGGCCATGTCCTTAACTCAGTAGGGCCGGCTTTTCAGCCAGCAAGGTCAAAATCAGTTCACCAAAGAGGCTGTTGGCCCAGGCAAACCACGAGCGCGTGAAGATCGCCGCGTCATCCTTGCCAACCGATTCATTCATGAACCCACGGGGCGCGGCGGCGGCTTTCAACTCGGCCAGACAGGCCTTGATCTCGGCGTCGTCCGTGCTGGTCAGGGCCTGCATCATCAGCGCGATCGGCCAGACCGTGTTCAGGCCCGAGTGCGGACTGCCGACGCCCTTGAGCACCTTGCCGGCATAGTAATAGGGATTGCGTGCGCTCAAGACCGCCGCGCGGGTGCGCACATAGAGCGGATCGTCCTTGGCGCAGAAACCAAGATAGGGCAGGCTCAACAGGCTCGGCACATTGGCATCGTCCATGAAAAGCGCATTGCCATAGCCATCGACCTCATAGGCCCAGATGTCATTGCCCTCAGCATCCTTCATCTTGCCGTGGGCGTGCATCGCGGTCTCGACCTCGGCGGCCAGCGCCAGACAGTCGGCCTTGAACGCCGCGCCCAGACCAGTCATCTCGGAGATATCGGCGAGCTGGCGCAAGGAAACAACGGCAAAGGCGTTGCCGGGGATGAAGTAGGGATAGGTGCAGGCGTCGTCCGACGGCCGGAAGCCGGAATGGATCATGCCGGTGACGCGGGTCGGCCAGCCATAGCCATGCGCCAGAGTTTCGGTCGGCTCGGACGCGGTGCGATTGAACTTGTAAGGCCCGTCGCCCTCTTTACGTTGCTGATCGCGGAAGGTCTGAACGATCGTGCGCATGGCAGCGCGCCAGGTGTCATCGAACGGTGACACGTCCTTGGTAGCTACCAGATAGCCATGAGCCAGACGGATCGGGTAACACAGGCTGTCGATCTCCCATTTGCGCTCGGCCACGCCCGGTTTCATATCGGTCTGGTCGGTCTGCGACCACGACAGATCGGTCATGGCCTTGGGATCATGCATATAGGCGTTGGCGTAAGGATCGATCAGGATGCAGCGCGCCTGCCGCTGGATCAGACCCTGATAAAGGGTGCGTAAGGGTTTGTCGTTGATCGACAGCGGCAGATAGGGCGAAACCTGCGCCGAGGAATCGCGCAGCCACAACGCCTTGATATCGCCGGTGATGACGAAGCTGTCGGGTTTGCCGTCTACCACGCCGGTCTCGACCGTCGTATCGAGCGTATTGGGGTAGCAGTTGGTGAACAGGCGCGCCAGTTCCGGGTCTTTCAGGGCCTTGGTGGTCTTTTTGATGACCGCCTCGACGGCCGCGCTTTTGAACTTTCGCACCCCCGCCGGCGGCCGCACGCCATCCGCCACAATCGGCGACATGGTCGGTATATCCGCCAGCGCCCGTGACGCGGCCAGGGCTGCGATCGCCGCACCGCCCAAGATCAGTTGCCTGCGCTGCATGCCTTACTCCTATAATGCCACCAGACCGGGACGATCCCAGATCTGGTTCTTAGTCCCGGCCAGGGACCGCTCAGCACCTTCGTGCAGATCGAGCACGATGACCTCGTTCAAACCCGCCTTGAGATAGGGCGCCGGCACGAACACGGCGTGCTGCGGTCCGACCGACCAGTGCCGGCCCAGATTATGGCCATTGACCCAGACATAGCCCTTGCCCCAGCCGCGCAGGTCGAGGAAGCTGTAACCGACCTCCGTGACCTCAAAATGGCCGCGATAGAAGGCCGGTCCATCGACATGGCCCCTGGCGAATGTAAGCGCGCCCACATCATCGAGCGGCAGGCTGTAATGCGCCCAGCCGTTCAGGGTCTTGCCACCGAGCCTGACCTCACCGATAAGGCCCTTTTGATCCTTACCGATCTGGTCGCCATAGTTGATGCGGCCCATGGTATCGACCAGCACCTCAACGACGTCGCCCTTTCGGGCGCTGATATCGAGGCTGGTTTCATGATAACGGCGGTCGAGCGTACCCGCCGGCGCCCCGCCGACCGATACCATGGCATAATCGCGCACCTCCCCAAAACTGAGGGCCCCTTTAAGCGCGGTCGTGGCCTTGTGACGATAAATCATAATGCCATGAGGCTGATCGAGTTGCTCCAGCGTGCGGGGCTGTGCCGCGCTCACCGGCTTGCCAAGAAGCTGGCTTAAGGGTGCGGCCTCGCTCAGGCGGAAACGCTTGATATCGATGGCCTTTTCCGGTTCCGGCATGGCGGTGAAACGCTCGGCCGGCAGATATTTCTGGAATAAGGCCTTGGCCGCCTCGTACTTCGGCGTCGGACGGCCAGCCTCATCGAGCATGGCGTCATAATCGTAGCTCGAAATATCCGGCTGGTAGGTCTTGCTGTTCTTGTCGAAATTGGCGCCGGCGTCGAAGCCGAACGAGGTGCCGCCGTGCAGCATGTAGAAGCTGATGGAGATCTTGTTGTCGAGCATCCATTGCAGGCTCTCGATCAGCGGCGGGATCGGCATGGACGAGTGCATCTCGCCGTAATGGTCAAACCAGCCGCCCCACAGCTCGGTGCACATGCGCGGACCGCCGGTCTTGAATGTATCGTAAGCGGCAAACTCGTTCTTCGCCTTGTCGTGTGTGCCGAAATTGATGCCATTGAAGAGTTCCGGCAGGGCGCCGTTCTGCAGCACAGCTGCACCATCGACGGTATAGAGCATGCCGTCAAACCCCGCGGCGCGCACCTGATCCTTGACCGCGCGCATATAGACGAGGTCGTTGCCATAGGAGCCGTATTCGTTCTCGACCTGGGTCATCAGGATCGGCCCGCCCTTGTCGATTTCGAGGTGGGCGACCTCCTGACCGATCCGTTTCATCCATTCGCCGGACGGCTGCATGTAGCGCGGATCGAGCGAACGCGGCTTGATGTCCGGATCGTTGAGGAACCAACCGGGATAGCCGCCGCTGTCCCATTCGCCGCAGATATAGGGACCGGGACGCAACAACACCCACAGGCCTTCTTCCTGCGCCGTCTTGATCCAGGCCGCCAGATCGAGATTGCCGGAGAAGTCGTATTCACCCTTGCGGCGCTCATGCGCATTCCAAAAGACGTAGGTACAAAGCATGTTGAGGCCAAGCGCCTTCAGCTTCTTCAGGCGATCACGCCACAGCTCACGCGGGATGCGCGGATAGTGCATTTCGCCGGCCATCAGATGGATCGGCTTGCCATCGAGCACAAAGTCATCGCCGGCGATGCCGAAACGGGCATTGGCGGCCAGCGCCGCACCGGCCGGAATCAGCCCCCCCATGGCCGCGGTGGCGCTTAGGGCCGCCAGGAAATCTCTGCGGGTCGTCATGATCGAACTCTCTACTTCGGCAAGGCTTGAGAACCCGTAAGGGTCAGTTTGTCTTGGGTGTCAGATGGCTTTGGCTGTCCGCCACCGACGAACAGGCCATAGGTGCCGGCCGTCTCGGCGCGCTTACCACGCCGATCGACCGTGCTTAGGTCGCGCGGTGTCAGGTCAAAGGTCACCTGACGGCTTTCACCCGGCTTCAAGTGAACGCGCGTGAAACCGACCAGACTGTGGTTCAAACCCTGCGCGTCGGCCGGCGGCGTCAGATAAATCTGCGCCACCTCATCGCCTTCCACCTTGCCCGTATTGGTGACCGTGGCGGTGACCGTCACGCCCTGCCCTGCCGCCACCGACGCGCTCGACAGGCGGATATCGCTGTAGCTAAAGGTGGTGTAGCTCAGGCCGTAACCGAAGCCATAGAGGGCCTCACCCTTGAAATAGCGATAGGTGCGACCGTCCATGCGATAGTCGATAAAGGGCGGCAGATCCTGCACCGACTTATAAAACGTGACCGGCAGGCGGCCCGACGGGTTGCTTTGGCCCAGCAGGGTTTCCGCGATAGCGGTGCCGCCGGATTCGCCCGGATACCAGCCTTGCAGAAGCGCGTCGGCATTGTCCTTGGCCCAATTGAGCGCCACCGCGCCGCCGGACAGATTGACGACGATCAGCGGCTTGCCGGTGGCTTTCAGAGCTTTCAACAAGGCTTCCTGACGCGCCGGCAGGGCCAGGTCGGTGCGGTCGCCGCGATCAAATCCGGGCACCAGGATCGACAGTTCTTCGCCCTCGATATCGGGTGACAAGCCGACAAAGGCCACCACGGCGTCGGCGGTTTGCGCCGCCTTGATGGCTTCGGCAATCTGCGCGTCAGCGGGGGCCTGCCATTGCAGACGTACGCCCCAGTCCTGACCGGTGTGTTTAAACTCCAGCCGGATCTTGTGGGGTTTGGTGTCGTCAAAACGCACATCCGCGCTCAAGGATTTGCCGTCGCCTTTGTCGCTGATCACCGGCTTGTCGTCGATGTAGAGCGTGAGCGCATCGTGCTGGTTGTCGCATTCCCAGCAGCGCTCGGTATAGAGTTTAAGCTGGTAATCACCGGCGGCCGGCGGGGCCAGGTAACCGCTCCAGCGCACGCCGTAAGGCTTGTTTTCAAAGCCTTTGACCGGCACGACATTGTAGAGGTCGAGATTGATCGTCTTGTCGATGCGCGTCAGCACCGGCTGGCCGGCAAAGTCCGGATTGTCGAAATATTCGCCAATAAGGCCCGCGTCCTTACCCGTGGAGAGCGCGGTTTCGGGAACGGGTATCGCCACGCCCTCGGCGATATTGGCACCTTGCGCATAAGCGACCCTGTCGGCGCCCAGCGCCGTGCGCAGGCCCTTCAGCGGCGTCACCGGATCGATGGCAGTGCCGTGATAATTGGCTTGAAGAATCTCCAGCGTATCGGCATTGGGGCCGACCACGGCGATTTTTGCGCTGGATTTGAGCGGCAGGACGCCGTCGTTTTTCAGCAGCACGATCGATTCACGCGCCGCCTTCAGCGCCAGATCAGCGGCGGCTTGCGTATGAATCTGATCCGCGCCGATCGTGTTGTAAGGGCTGACGACACCATCAAGACCGAGCTTGGTGCGCGCATCCCATAAACGCGTCACGGCGGTATCGAGCTGGCCTTGCGTTACCAGCTTCTTTTCGACGGCGGTTTTCAGGTGCTTGTAATAGGTGCCGCAGTTGAGATCGGTGCCGGCCTTGAGGGCTTCGGCGGCGTTCTCTTCTGGCGTTTCGCGGTAGAAGTGGAAAGCGTACATGTCCTCGACCGCATCGCAGTCGGTCACGACATAGCCGTTGAACTTCCAGTCCTTGCGCAGCCGGATATTGAGCAGGTCATCCGAAGCGCAGGCCGGAACACCGTGCAGCGAATTGTAGGCGCACATCACCGACTGCGCCTTACCTTCGGTTACCACCTGACGGAAGGCCGGCAGGTAGGTGGCCTCGCGATCATAGGGCGAGGAATCGACGTCGAAACCGTGACGGCCGGCTTCCGGTCCCGAATGGACAGCAAAGTGCTTGACCGAGGCGATGGTTTTCGGATGCAGTGGATCGGACCCTTGCAGGCCCTGCACAAAGGCAGTGCCGAGCGCGCCGGTCAGGTGCGGATCTTCGCCATAGGTTTCCTGACCACGGCCCCAGCGTGGGTCGCGGAAGATATTGATATTGGGCGACCAGATGGTCAGGCCAAGATAGCGGCCATGGTCCTTGTCAGGCCCCACCGTGTTGAACTTGGCGCGTGCCTCGGTGGCCACCACATCGCCGACACTGTGCATCAGATCGATGTCCCAGGTCGCCGCAAGGCCGATAGCCTGCGGGAAGACGGTGGCTTCGCCGGCACGGGCGACACCGTGCAGGCCTTCGTTCCACCAGTTATAGCCGGTAACGCCGAGACGCGGGATGGCCGGTGCGGCCGCCTGGAGCTGGCTGACCTTTTCATCGAGCGTCATCTGAGCGACCACCGGCGGCAAGCTGGGCTTCGCCGCCGGTTTCGCCACGACAGCGGCGGGGATATACGCAGCCGTCAGCAGGAGGGAGATGGAAAGCGCACGCATCAGTTCGCCACCGGACCGGCCGAACCGTAATAGGAACGGACTTTCAGCGTCTTCTTCAGGGTGGCCAGGGATACGTCGGTCTTGACATGAACCGTCAACGTCTCTGCGCCGGTCATATCGAAGCTATTGTCGGACAGGTCGGCCTTGAGATCGCCGATATCGAGCCAGACGCCGCGCGCCGCCGCTTTGGAGGTCACGGTGATGTCGAAGCCGCCCGCGGCCGGTTTGATCGCGGTTGCCAGTTTCGGATCGATCCAGTCGAGCGCCTTGGTCGCGGCGGTGTAGCCAAACGTTTTCGCGACCACCTTATCGCCATCCAGAAGCTCAAACACGACTTGGGTCGTTTTGGCGTCGCCGCCTGAGAGAAGCTCGGCATCGCTATAGCTGCCAACCAGAGGACTGGACAGGGCGGCCACCGTGGTCGAACCCGTCTTTTCGTTGAGCAGCTTGCCGGAGAAATCGAGCGTGCGCAGGCGCCAGGTCAGGGCCATTTCTGTCGTCAGATCGGAGAGGATATGGGCGTCGGTCACGCCGTCCTTGCGCAGAAGGCTGACGGTGAGCGGCGCATAAAAATGCCTCGTGCGGAATTGCAGCGCCTTCCAGCGACCGTAATAGTCGACACTGGCCCAGGACGCGCCCGGCCAGACGTCGTTTAGCTGCCAGTACATCGAGCCCATGGTCTGCGGCCGGCTGGCGCGATGGTGCGATGCCGCAAGTTCGATGCCATCGGCCTGCATCAACTGGCTGAGATAGACGAAATCGCCAAAGGTCTTCGGCTCACCATAATTATTGCGGATATAGAGCATCAGGCGCTTGTTGCCATTGCCCTTGTCGTACTTCTGGTGGGCGCGCATGACCGGTGCTTCCGGTTGCATGTCCTTGTCCGAGGCAAAGGCCTTGATGGTGGCCATGACCGGGAAGGATTGCAGGCCGTATTCGCTCATGAAACGCGGCGTGACCTTGAGATATTCCTCGACCGGTTTGCCGCCCCAGACGCTCCAGTAGTGACGATCGCCGTCCGTGTCCTGATCCGCCGCACCGTCATAGTCGGTGGAAGGTGATGATGCCCAGTAGGGAGTGCCGGGTGCATTCTGATCGACCGCGCCGCGCAACACCTGATCAAACATCCGCACCATGCCGGTGACGAGTCGATCGCGCTCTTCCGGCGAGACGCTCTTTTTCAGATCGGCCGTGCCGCCGCCCCAGTTCTCCCAATCGGTCTGAACCTCGTTATTGCCCGCCCAGAGGATGATCGAGGGGTGATTACGCAGGCGCTTGACCTGCTCGACCGCTTCAACCCGTGTGCTTTCGCGGAAATCACGGTCATAGGGGATGATGGCGCCACCAAACATAAAGTCCTGCCAGATCATCAGGCCCAGTTCATCGGCCTTGTCATAGACGTCGTCATCCTGATAAGTGCCGCCGCCCCAGATGCGCAGGATGTTCATATTGGCGTCGACCGCCGATTGCAGCATCCGGTCCTGCTCAGCCGCCGTAACGCGCGTCGGGATCATGTCGAACGGGATCAGGTTGGCGCCCTTGGCAAAGACCGGCACGCCGTTGATCACGATCTCGAAGCTCTTGCCCCACTGATCTTTTTCGCGCCGGATTTCCGTGGTGCGCAGACCAATCTTGCGTGTCGACTGTCCGATGACGTCCGCACCTTGCGTTACTGTTGCCTTGACCGTGTAGAGATTGGCCTTGCCGTAACCGACCGGCCACCAGCGCTGCGGGTTTTTCACCTGCACAGGCACGCTGATCGGATTGAGGCCGGCGAACAGCGACACCTCTTGTTTGACGGTCTGGACCGTGCCATCCGGCGCGGTGATATCGGCGCTGACCGTAACGGTCTGGACCTTGTCGGACTGGATATCGAACGATGCCTCTAACGCGGCCACCTGATCATCGAGATGAACTTGCGCGACATGGAAATCGGCCAGACGCGCGTCATCCCAGGCTTCCAGCTTCACCGGCTTCCAGATACCAAGCGCGACAATGCGCGGACCCCAGTCCCAGCCATAGTGATAACCGGCCTTGCGCACATAGGTCGAGGAATTGCGACCGAGCGGTTCATCGCCCCAAACCGAGTCATAGGCGCCCGGCATGACATAGGGCATGTCGGCGACCAGCGGCTTCATCTTCTTCAGCGGCGAAGCCAGATCGACGGTAATGACATTGACGCCGGCCTTCAGCACGCCCTTCACCGGCACGCGCCAGGTGCGGAACATGTTGTCCGAGGCCAGCACCTTCTGGCCATTGACCGAGACCTGCGCAAAGGTATCCAGCCCCTCGAAAATCAGGTCGAGGTGATCGCGCTGGAGCGTTGCTTCCGTGACGGTGATCTCGGTCTGGTACTGCCAGTCCGACAGACCAACCCACTGCACCTTGCCCTCGTTATCCGAGACGTAGGGGTCCGGCAGCTTTTTCAGGGCCAGCAGATCGCTCTGCGTCGTGCCGGGCACGGTCGCCTTGAGCCAGCCGGCCATGTCCGGATGCGCCTTTAAGGCCTCATCACCCGGCGCCATGCGGAAATTCCAGCCCGTATCGATCACCTGAACCTGCGGCGGTGCGGCCAGCACACCTGTCGCCATCCACAAAACCGACAGCGAAATAAGACCGAATTTGGCGGTTTTGAGCATGGAGGCTTCCTCTTTTGATGTCATTTTTTAGAGCGTTGGCGCAAAGCTGCGCTTAGTGGGTCTCGATACGATAGACGTAGGCGAGTTGCTCCGGCGCGTTGACCGGGAAGGTCAGGGTCAGGCCCTCTGCCGTCTGGCGGAAAGCCACGGCCGCGTCGGTGCCCAGGAGGCGCACGCTTTTCACCGGGTAATCGCTGCGGATCGAGGTGATGGTCACCTCTCCCGCCGGCCGCGTCATCTCGATGGCGTAGAGCACGTCGTCCTTCACCGTGAAGCGGAAATCCTGCGCGGTGTAAGGCCGGCTCTTGCTCTCGGCGAAAGTGCCCGACGCCGTCTCGGTCGGACCTTCGCCGAAGGTGACCCAAGGGCGCGAACCATAGATGGCCTCGCCGTTGGCCTTCAGCCAGGCGCCCATTTTCAGGAGCGTATCTTTGGCGCCATCCGGGATGCGGCCATCGGCGTGCGGCCCGACATTGAGCAGCAGATTGCCGTTCTTCGACACCACATCGGCCATCAGGTGGATAAGCTGTTCCGGCGACTTGTAGGTGTCGTTTTCGATATAGCCCCACGACTTGTCGCTGATCGAGGTACAGGTCTGCCACACGTCCTTGCGGATGCCGGGCGCCTGACCGCGTTCGATATCAAGCACGCCCGCGCCATCGGCGAATTCGCCGAGCTTGTAGTTGACGATGGCCGAGCCGCCGTCTTTCGCCGCCTTGTTATAGTACCAGGCGAGGAATTTCGGCAGGGTGTTGCGGAAGGAGGGCTGGCCGATCCACCAGTCGAAATAGACCAGTTCCGGATCGTAGCGTTCGACCAGCTCGGCCTGACGCGCCAGCCAGTCATCGAGCCAGTCTTGCGAGACATAGGTGTAGTCGCCAAAGAGATCGACATCACCGCCGGCGCCGATGAGGCGGCTTTGGGCCGGGCCATAGAGGCCGGCATTGGCGGGATCGGAGACGTCCGACGGGAACTTGCGGCCCTCATCGAAGAACCAGTCATGCTCGGCGCGGTGCGATGACAGGGCAAAATGCAGGCCTTGCGCCTTCACGGCCTTGGAAATTTCCGCCAGCAGGTCGCGCTTCGGGCCCATCTTGACGGCGGTGTAGTCGGACAGATGGCTGTCATACATCGAGAACCCGTCGTGATGCTCGGCGACCGGCACGACATAGCGCGCGCCGGCATCGCTGAACAGCCTCGCCCAGACGCTGGCGTCAAAGGCTTCCGCCTTGAACTGCGGGATAAAATCCTTGTAGCCGAACTGGGTGTGTGGACCGTAGGTCTTGATGTGGTGCTCGTAGGCGGCGCTATCCTTGATATACATATTGCGCGAATACCATTCGCCGCCAAAGGCCGGGATGGAATAGAGCCCCCAGTGCACGAAGATGCCGAACTTGGCGTCGGCATACCATTTCGGCGTCTGATAGGCTTGCAGCGCCGCCCAGTCCGGTCGGAACGGGCCGTTGTTATCACCCTTGTCGACCTCGGCCAGCCAGCGCTTGCGTTCAGGCGCATATTTCTGCGTCGCCTTCAGCCACTGCTGATCGCGCTCGACCGGGGTCGTGTTGTCGTTGGAGGCCGCCAGCGCCAGAGCGGGCACACCGAGCCCGGCCAAAACCCCTATCCCTAGAGCCCCTCCTAACAGATTACGGCGCGACATCGTGTGGTGATCGACGGGCTTCATGGGCAGTCTCCGGCAGGCAAACAAAGGTGGCAGGACAGACGCCTTGACCCTTGCAAAGAAAGACCAGCGTCTCGTTTTATGAGGCGCTGTACCAAAGCCCGTAAAGGGCTCGCAAAGCAAGGATGTGTGCGTCGGTTGCGGTCAAATAAACGCTTACAAAAGGAAGCGTGCATTCGGCGGAATCAGGGAAAGTTCTCCGCCGAATGCAACGCACAATGTTCTCAAGGCCAGCGCAAATGCGCCTTCATGATATCGACCCACACACACATTTTATCGATATCTCAGGCGGTTCATCAAGGGATAGTCAGGGAGGAGAGCTATCGTGAGAAGCCGCCCGCTGGCAAGACGCGCAAACAGCGCGCTGGCCAGAGAACACAGGTAGAAACCTCCCCACGCCGTGACATCACGGCGCGGAGAGGGTAGGCTTTACTGCATCATGTACGTCACGCCGAAGGTAAGGCGCGTGCCGCAACTGTTCCACGACAGCGGGAAGACATCCGTCGTATAAGGAGGCTGCAGGACGCCTGTAAGAGACGCGGTCATCAAAGCATTAGATTTTAACTTCATTCCCTATTCTCCATCTTCCCGCATGGCAGAAATGCTTCAATACATGTGCACAGGACCCGTCAAAGCCTTTGCCAATACCATTTTGATACCAAAATTCCCCGGTACACGGCCACTGGTGAAACAATTCTTACATATAAAACAAGATATACGTCAAATCCTAGTTTGGTCATCCTGTCATATTTCTAGATTCGAGAAAACCAAAACCTAGCGTTGTCATAACCATTTTAGCCATATCACGATTTCGCAATGACATTTGGATTCAAGCTTTTACAGAAAAAGTGATTGAATCGTAACCGAATTATCGCGCCGCTAAGTCCGCGCTTCGAGCCTGCATTTCGCCATGTGCATGTTGCTTTTCCATCACATTTTCAGCGATACAAAATTTGCAGAAAGCCATGATTTTCACACTTTGAGATAATAACCTCTGTCAAAGCAATCTGATGGCTCGAAAGGTAATGACACATTCACGATCTTGCCTTGAGAGGGCGTCCTGAATTTAAAGGTTTGTTGCAGAAACGGTTAAAGGCGACCATCTCCATCTGTCAGGTCGGCCAAAGCCTTTCGGTACAGTTTCGCGCACGCCTCACCTGCGTGAACGTCGGGGGATCAGCGACCGCCGCCATCGACCTGCCAGGCCCCAATGCGGAAAGCCAGTTCCTGAGCGCTGATCCTCGATCCGATCGACTTCGAAGCGAACTGACCAGATGCGCGGCAGATCGTCTTGACGGCCGCCGCCTTTCGATGATACCGCTAACATAACGGCGCACCCAGAGGCGCGAGCTTACACAGGAAGTGCTCTTTATGTTGTCATCCCCCACGCTAAACCGCCTGTTGATGACCACCGCACCTCTCGCCCTCTGCCTGGCCGTCATGCTGTCGCCGATGGCCGCTACTGCCGCGACGCCAGACGCCTGCGCCAGCGCATCTTGCGCCTTTCTCGACAAAAACCTGACGCCGGAAGCTCGCGCCCGCGATCTCGTCAAGCGCATGACGCTTGAGGAAAAAGCGGCGCAGATGCAGGATAACGCCCCGGCCATTCCGCGCCTTGGCCTGAAGCGTTACGGCTGGTGGAACGAGGTGCTGCATGGTCTGGCCCGCGCCGGATCCGCCACCGTCTATCCGCAAGCCATTGGCCTGGCCGCCACCTGGGATGCACCTCTGATGGACCGCATCGGCGACGCCATCGCCACCGAAGGCCGCGCCAATCACAACGCCGCTCTAAAACGCGATCCTTCCGGCACCGACCGCTATTACGGCGTCAACTACTGGTCGCCAAACATCAATATCTTCCGTGATCCGCGCTGGGGCCGGGGCCAGGAAACCTATGGCGAAGACCCCTACCTGACCGGCCATATGGCGACCCGCTTCATCCACGGCATCCAGGGCGACGACCCGCTCTATTACAAGGGCATCGCCACGCCGAAGCACTTCGTCGTCCATTCTGGACCGGAGCCCTTGCGCCACGGCTTTAATGTCGATGTGTCGCCGTTTGATCTCGAAGACACCTATACGCCCGCCTTCCGCGCCGCGATCGTGGACGCCAAGGCGGACTCGCTGATGTGCGCCTATAACGCCATCGACGGCGCGCCGGCCTGCGGCAGCCCCTTGCTGCAAAACCTGCTGCGCGACGACTGGGGCTTCAAGGGCTTCGTCGTCACCGACTGCGATTCCATCGATGATATGTTCACCGGCCACAAGCTCTATCCCGATGCGGCGGCCGCTTCAGCCGCAGCGGTCAAGGCCGGTTCCGATCTTGACTGCGGCCCGACCTATCAGGCCCTGCCCGACGCCGTGAAGCGCGGTTTGTTGACGGAAGCCGATATGGACCGTTCGCTGGAACGCCTGATGGCAGGACGCATCCGCATGGGCCTGATCGACGGTGGCGTCTATGATCAGATCCCGGCCAGCGCCATCAATTCAACGGCGCATAGGGCGCTGGCGCTCGAAGCCGCCGAAAAGGCCATGGTGCTTTTAAGCAACCCGAAGGGCGTGCTTCCGCTCAAAGGCTCGGAGCGCATCGCCGTCATCGGGCCCAATGCCGATCTGCTGCAAAGCCTTGAAGGCAACTATACCGGCGCGCCGGTCGATCCGTCCTTCCCGCTCCGCGCCCTGCGCCAGGCTTTCGGCGCGGACAAGGTGGCCTATGCCGCCGGCGCACCGCTGATCGACGGCATGCGGATGCCTGTACCGGAAACCTTCCTGAAACCGACGGCCGATAGCTCAGCGCATGGCTTAAAGGGCGAGTATTTCGACAACACGAGCTTTGATGGCGCGGCGAAGATAAGCCGCATCGATCCGGTCATCAATTTCGACTTCTATCGCACAGCGCCCGAAGGCATGAGGCCGCTCGGCTTCTCGATCCGCTGGACCGGCGTCATCACGCCTCCGGTGGCGGGCGATTATAAGCTCGGCTTCCGCATGTCGGCACCGCGTCAGGGCCAGCCCCTGCCCAACGTCAAGGTGTGGGTGGACGGCAAGCTAGTGGTGACACCCGAGCTGTCTCAAGCCGCCGGCAAGGAGCAAGCCTTCTGCGGCGACGCCTGCGCCAAGCCACCGATGGCGCCGGTCGATATCACCTTCACCGACACCAAACCGCATGACATCCGTATCGATTACGTCCGCGCCGTCGAGGACCGCGCCCTGTCGCTAGACTGGATAGCCCCCACCGCGCCACTGGTTACCGCCGCGGTCGAGGCGGCCAAGGCCAGCGATGTCGTGGTCGCCTTTGTCGGCCTGTCGCCCGATCTCGAAGGCGAAGAGATGGCGGTCAACTATCCCGGTTTCTCCGGCGGTGACCGCACCAGTCTGGCCCTGCCGGCCGCGCAGAAAACGATGCTCGAAGCCGTCAAGGCGACGGGCAAAAAGCTGGTCGTGGTCTACATGACCGGGGGGCCGGTCTCCGATCCGTGGGTTGAGCAAAACGCCGATGCCGTGCTGCAGGCCTGGTATCCCGGTCAGGCCGGCGGCGAGGCCATCGCCCATACCCTGCTTGGCAAGAACAATCCGGGCGGCCGCCTGCCCTACACCATCCACCGTGATGTCGCCGATCTGCCGCCTTTCGAAGACTACGCGATGAGCCACCGCACCTATCGCTATTTTAAGGGGCCGGTCATGTACGCTTTCGGCCACGGCCTGAGCTACACGACGTTCGGTTACGATAGGCCGGCCCTGTCCGGGAACGCGATCAAGGCCGGCGACAGCGTCAAGGCTACGGTGACGGTGCGCAATACGGGGCAACGTGATGGCGATGAGGTGGTGCAGCTCTATGTCGCCAAGCCGGGCGATACGGCACGTCCCGTTCTGGCAGGCTTCTCGCGTATCCACCTGAAAGCTGGCGCCTCCCAAAGCGTGACGCTCGATCTCGACGCCCGCGCCCTGTCGCAAGTCGATAGCGCCGGCGCGCGCAAAGTCATGCCCGGTCGTTATGTCGTCTATCTTGGCGGTGGCCAGCCCGATGATATCAAGGCGGTGTCGGCTGAGTTTTCGATCGACGGCGAAACCAAGCTGCCGAGATAATCAGTCGCAGCTATATCTGAAACTGTCGTCTAGGCTGAGCGGCAGCACCAAGGTGCGCAAGCCCGCCGTGCGGGCGGCGGTACACAGGGTATCGCGCGCCCCGCCGGCATTTGTGACGTAAGGCGTATCGTACTCGGCATTGAAGACAGGTTTTTTCGCCGTGATGAAGAGGCGGTAATCGCCGCATTCATTGTAGAAATGGCACTGCTCATTGACGGCGAAATCGAACTTTCCGACCAGCTGTCCAACATCATTCTTCAGACCGATCGCCAGCCCGCGAGCATGGGCTTCATCGGCGAGCCAGCTATTGTAAGTGATCTGATCAGCGGCCGTCAGGGGCAAGCCGGTCGTGTTGGCGTAGCCATCGACATTATCGGGCTCGACACCGTTGCAACCCTTAGCCCGCGCCAGATCAAGTCGCGCCGCCATGATGGTGCGGACGTTTGAGGAACGGATATCCAGCCACTTTTCACCGGCCCAGCCGTCAAGTGGAGTGCCCTGATCGGCGGCCGTGAACTGGCTGAAATCCGAGCGCCAGTTTTCCGAACTACCGGCGGAAAAATAACACACCACCTTGCGGCCGGCGGCTTTCAGACTGGTGATGGTGGCCGCAGGCGTGTCGAACAGGTCGATATCGTAGACGCCGACATTGTAGCTCGTGTTGAACGTGCCGGTCAGTTGCCATTGCCATGTCGCGCTCAAATCAGGCTGCCACCATGAAACCGCTGATGAAGACGATGACGAGGAGGATGCCCCACCTCCGCCCGTGCTGCTGCCACCGCCGCCGCATCCTGTAAAAATGACGGCGAGGCATGTAACAGCGACAAACATCGGTGGAAAAGCGGCCTTCAGCGTCATGACGAAGCCGGCACTGGCTTGGCCAGAGCTTCGAGAAACTCCGGTCGCACCTCGCCCAACGACTTCCTCGCCGCGAAGATCACCGACCCGATCGCCGGCGAATACAAAGGCGCCCGCACATCGTACATCATAGAGAAGCTGTTGAGGTGCCTGCGGAAGGGCTCCAGAATAAGCGCACCGCAGCGAAAAACACCGCCCGAATAGGACAGGGCCACAGGCTCATCGGCGCCATAGTGGAGATTAAGCCGGATGGCGTCGACAATGGCGGCCAGTTCGTAACCGGCGGAATCGAAGATGCGCAACGCCACGCGGTCGCCCTGCTCCGCCGCCTCGGCCACGAGTTTCGACATGGCGGCTATGCGGTCGCGCGAAGGTGTTTCGCGGCCAAAGACATGACCGCAGATGTCGAGATCATTTTTCAGATCCATGGCCTGCATGAAAATATCGTAGAGCGGCCCTTTGGTCAGGCGGCCATCGCCCATGCGCGAAAAGGCGTTTAAGCCCGAAATCGCGATCCAGTGCGCCGAACCCTCGTCCGAGAAAACCTCGCCCCAGCCGCCACCGCGCGCTGACAAGCCCTGTCGTTCGCCATAACCGATCGAGCCGGTGCCTGCAACGATATTGATGCCATCGGCGCCGCCGAGCGAACCCGCCCAGCCACAGATCATGTCATTGCCACAGGTGTAACGGCGATGGCCGAGAACGGCTTCGGGCACCACATCGAGCATGGCCTCCGCGGTCGAATCCTCGCCATAGGCCGGCAGGCCGAAAAAGGCATGATCGACGTCGGCGGCCGTGGTGCCCACTTGCTCAAGCACGGCATGAACGCCCTGTGACAAGAGCTCGTGCAAGCCATCAAAGCCGATCTGGATATAGTAGCTTGTGCCGGTCTGATGGCTGGCGACGACACGCCCACCCTGATCGACCAGAACGAATTCGGTCTTGGTGCCACCACCATCAACGCCGAGAAGATAGCCCATATCCTACACTACCCCAGTTCGTGAATCCGCACGCCCTGCACCACGCGATTGACCGTGCCCGACGTATTGGGCTTATCCGGCGTCAGCTTGTGGTTTAGGGCCTCCTGGAAGGCGAAGATCTGCGGCCCGATGATATAGGGGAAAAGCAGATCCGTATCGTCCGCCGTTTCCAAGCCATGGATGCGCACCGTATCGGCGGCCTCGACGCCGACACCGTCCTGCGCTGTGATGGCGATGACGCGAGCGGCGTCATTGTCCTTGCGCAGTTCGTCGAGCAGGTCGGAATCGTAACAGCGCGTATAGGCGTTGTTGGAAAAGAACACGACAACGAGGGTCTTGGCATTGACGATCGTCTTCGGTCCATGGCGGAAACCGAGCGGCGAGTCGAACATCGTGACGCGCGCGCCATTGGTCAGCTCCAGCAGCTTAAGGCCGGATTCACGCGCCAACCCCTGGAAAATATGACTGCCGAGATAGACGATGCGCTCATAGCCCTGCGAGGCCGCCGTCTTCATCATGGTGGTATAGTCGTTGAGCGCGCCCTGCGTGGCCGTTGCGATGCTGTCAATACGGCCCTGCATAGCTTCGATGCCAGAGAAGACGGCCAGGCCCGCATACATCATGCAGGAGAAGCTCGACGTCATGGCGAAGCTGCGATCGTGGGTGGCGTCGGGCAGCAGGATGGTCAGGCCTTTTGAACCCTTGCCATAGCCGGCGAGCGCGCCGTCGGCATTGCAGGTGATGACGAGGTGATGCAGGTCGGTGACGAAACGATCGGCCAGTTCGACAGCGGCGACACTTTCGGGGCTATTGCCCGAACGGCCGAAGGAAACCAGAAGCGTCGGCGTATCGCTCTCGAAATAAAGCTGCGGCGCGCAGGAAAAATCGGTCGTCGGGATCGCCTCGACGCGCTGCCTCAGCTTTGCCGACAGCGCGGGGGCCAGGCAGTCGCCGATAAAGGCTGAGGTGCCGGCGCCGGTCAGGACGATGCGGACCTTGCGCGCCAGCAAGGGGGCGAGGAAGGCGTCGATCTCTTTTTGCTGCGCCACCAGCAGGCTTTGTGTCTGGCGCAACATCTCCGGCTGTTGTTCGATCTCACGCGCCGTCCACAGGCCACCCAACTTTTCCAGAGTGGTTTCATCCAGGCCCAAACGGGCGACTGTCTCAGGCATAAATCAACTCCAGGGCACTTACAGTTTCAGGGGTACAAGCAGCGTAATAGGCATCAAGCGTGGCGCCGATATGCGCGATGACCAGATTTTCCGGTGTCAGCTTCAGCCCGCCTTCGCGGATAATAGCATAGGCATCGGGCAAATACTGACTGACCAATGCCAAGGGTGGCGCGCCGCGCGTCAGGTTTTTGAACATCACCTCTTGCGCGGCGGTGATCTGGCCGTCCGGCCAGTAATAGCGGATGCGGTCCGACAGGCTATATTGCAGGTCGAACTGCAGATCAGCACCGGTGGCGTGATAATACTTGATCCAGTTCTTTGGCTCGGCCTTCATGCGCTCGACAACGACATCGCGGAAGCCGGACTGAAGCGCAGGCGCGATCCACTCGCGCTCGATCGCATCGAGCGCCCACAGGGCTTCACGCAAAGCGAAGGTAACACCGGGCCCCACCTTCAGAACGGCGAAATGGTCCTCAACCAGTTGCTTCAGCGCCTTCGGCGTCTGGTAATCGGTCGAATGGGCCTCGAAAACGAGCGTATCGAGATTATCGAGCGCATGGCTGAGCTTGACGGCCTTCGCGCGGTTATAGTCGATGACCTTATGGTGATCGAACTCGACACCCGGCTGGACAACTGTGGCGATGACACGCGGCCAGGCCTGATTGAGGCCGAGTTCAGCGAAAATGGCCTTGTGGGCGTTGATCGTGACGAGCGCCGCTTCCGGCGTGGTGACCTCCAGCTCCGGCAGGTCTTCGTGTGCGCCACCGGGCACCGGTACTTCAGTTCCGATCACATAGACGGGGGCTTCGCCACCGACGCGCTGGTGGGTTGTTTCGGCAATGGCGATGAGCCGTGCCGCACGACGGGCGATCGTATCTTCCGGAAGCGGCACCAGATCATCGGCGCATGACATCGAGCAATCAGCGTGGATCTTGCGGAAACCGGCGGCGACATAGGCCTCAATCAAAACCTCGGCCTTGAGCATGGCCTCGTCGGCAGACAGGTGGGTCCACGGGTTCGGCCCCAGATGATCGCCGCCCAGCACGATACGGTCACGCGACAGGCCGACGCGATCGGCTATGGCGTAGACGAAGGCGACGAAATCGGCCGGCTGCATGCCAGTGTAGCCGCCGTCCTGATTGACCTGGTTGCAGGTCGCTTCGATCAGGGTGATATCGGCGCCGACCTTGAGCGCATGGGCAAAGGTCGCCTCAACGACAAGCGGATGGGCCGAACATACCGACGTTATGCCAGCGGCCTTGCCAGCCTTATGCCTGGCGACCAGATCGAGCATGGCCTTCATGGGATTTCCTTACGAAGAGGAATGGATGTTGCGCCAACCCTAGCGCTTTGACGACGACAACGCAACCAAAACAATGAAAACGAAACATGTAAAATGATCATTCTGCCGAAAACTGCCTTTGCGCCCCGTGAGAAAGGTTACAAAAAGAAATAACAGACACAAAAGGCCAGCCTTGGGGAACAAGACCGGCCGAGCGCGGCACAGAAAGGAAATGGCTCAGGCCGCCAGAGCCAGCAGGGCCGAGGCGATCACCGCCAGAACAAGACCGACGATCTTCAGTTCCCCGGGAATGATATTGGCGACGATGAGCGAAATGACCGCGGTCACCAACGGGCCGCCGGCATTGGTCAGCGGCGCCACCACTATGGCCTTGCCATAGCGAAAGGCAAAGACAAGGCAGAGCGCGCCGATGGCATTGAGAACCTGGATACCCGCCGCCAGCCATGGGCCGTCGAGGCCGAAATTGATCGGCTTGGAGACGTCCGTCATCATAAGCGCGACCGGAATCAGCATCAGGCCGGTCAGCATCATGTAGAAGAAGATGCTCTCGCCAGTCATGGAGTTGTTGGCCAGCTTCATGAAATAGGCCTGCACGCCCCAGCACGCCATGATAATCAGGGCGAGCGGAAACCACACCCCGCCATTCATGAAGGAAAAGCCCTTATCCGGCGAAAAGTCGAACATGGGCAGCGCGATCAGGGCCAGCACGACACCGAGCAGGCCCAGTTTCGTTGTCCGCTCTTTGAGGAACAGGGCCGACATCAGGATGGTGACGAGCGGCGACAGCGATATCACCGGGAAGATCAGATAGGCCGGCCCCGTATTGACGGCATAGAACAACACCATCTGGCCGCCGGCGCCCAAAAGCCCGATAACAAGGCCGTAGAGGATGGCGCGCGGGTTATGATCGAGCTTCCAGCCGGCCTTCCACAACACGTAGAGCGCCGGCAGGATCATGGTCAGAGCCCAGACGCAGTAGGTCAGGGTTTCCGGGAAGCCGCGTTGCGCAGAAATGCCGGTGAAGGCGCCCCAGACGCCCCACAAACCCACCACGCCGAGAGCATAGATCAGCCAGCGCTTGCCATGGCTGCTGACAGGTAGCGCGGACGGTGCGCCTTCCGGCATGGGCTCGTTCATGGTGTTCCCTCGATTAAACTGGTGTGGCTTCGATCAGCAGGAAGCGCTCGAAACGAGCCGGTAGACGGTTGGCGACCGGCGTCACCTCGCCCATCGCCTTGTCGTTAAAATAGTCGACCAGCTTGTAGCGCTTTTGGGTAAGGCCACGCAGCTCGACCTCGCCGGTCCATGTGTCGGCATAGAAGGCATAGTAGAGCTTGCCGTTCTTCTCGACCGCATGGGCTTCGGGCTTGTCAAAGCCGATATCGTAGAGTTCGCCACGATACTGGCCGGTGGCAAGCTGCTTGTCGTTATAGAGCCCAATCCACTTGCGCCACACCACTTCGCGCTCCGGCGTGAGTTGGTAGTTCTGGCCCTTTTCGTGCCCCGGACCGGGCCAGGCGAACTTGGTCGAGACGATGCCGCCGATCCCGACGGTCGAGGCGAAATCGTTACCGCCATCGGAAAGCTCGACGTGATCGCCGGCATAGGCGGCGTCCCCGCCCATCAGGGCCTTTAGCGATTTGCCCTTCAGGCGGACCTGCCACGAGGACAAGGGATCGGAGGCCGGCACATGGTTGGTATAGGGCAGATTGTGGAAAGCGTAAGATGTGCCGCACGGACAGAATTCGACGACGGCTGCGGGATTGGCCTCGCGCGCCGTATCGTAGATCAGCTTCCAGAAATCCTGCAACTGCTCGACCGACTCTTCCGGGCGCGCGTGGTTATGCGCCGGATTGTAGCAGGGCGCGACGCCATTCATATGCTGGCCATCGAGCTTCAAGCCCTCATAGCCCCACTCGCCGATGATCTTCCTGATCAGCGCTTTGTGGTAATCCTTCGTCGGCTGATAGGCCGGGCACAGATAGAAGGCATTCCACCAGGTGACGTTTTGCACCGCGCCGTCCTGATTGAGCAGCAGCATGTCGGTGTGATCGTGCAGCAAGTCCGTGCCCGGATCGGTGGCCAGTGGCGCCAGCCACAGGCGCGGCCGCAGGCCCGCCGCCTTGATCGACTGCACGAAGGCGATCATGTCGGCATCCTTGCGCGGGAACTTCTTGGTGTCGAGATGCCAGTCGCCCTCGGAGGTCTGCCAGCCGTCGTCGAGCACCGCCCATTTTAAGCCCACATCCCTGGCCTTGGCCAGAGTGCCCTCAATCTCCTCGACCGTGAAATTGCGCTGATACCCCCATGCGCACCAAACCGGCTCATAGGATGAGGCCGGCGGTTTCGGCGCCGCCAGACCGCGATCGGCCATGACCTTGCGGTAGGTGTCGAGCGTGGAGAAGTAATCGCGTGTGTGCACGGTGACAAAGGTATCGAGCGTTGTCAGACTGTCGCCGCTGGCCAGTTTCACCGCATGGTCGTAACGGATGGCGACGCCCGCGCCGGCCGGCGTGGCGATCAAAGGCAGGGAAATCAGTTTCGGGGTGGTTTCGATATGGCCGACCGCCAGACCGGCATCCGGCCGCCAGACATCGACCACAGGCGTGCCGCTGCCATAATCGGAGGCATTCATGCCCATGAAATTGGGCTGGTCGAAACCGGCCTTGACCGGCTGCACCCAGTCGCGGCGATCGTCATGTGACGAACCGGAGAACGACCAGAAGCCGGCGCCGCTGGCTTTAAGGATATGAGAGTGGCTGGTCCAGCTTGCGATATCGAGAGGCGTGGACTTGGTGTTGCGATAGGTGACGCGGGTGACGGCGAAACCGGGATAGCTGTCATAGAGGGTGATCTGGACGGTCTTTTCGACACCTTCGGCCGAAACGCCGCGTATCGTAAACGCCCTGCCCTTGCCATGCGCATCCTTGACCGGTTTTTGCGCCTTATCCTTGTATGTAAAGCGGTCGATGCTCTTGCCATCGACCAGGGTAAGTGTTTCCGATGGCGCAAAATCGGTCAGGGCCCGCGCCGCGCCCTTGGTGCGCAAGCTGACGCGGCTGTTGAGACCCAGATCAAAATCGAGCGTGATAACCTCATCGCCAAAGCTGGCCACGGCCGCCGATTGTGCGAAGCCGGAACGTGCCATCAGGCCGGAGGCGATCACCGTACCGGACAGAAGCAAAAGCAGTCCGCGCCTGTGAAGGCCGCCAGAGGTCAGTCCTTGAGGTTTCATGCGTTTGTCCTCCGTGTTGGCCGTCATCTGCAGCAGGGTTCATTTTTAATCTTGCATATGTCAAATTAAAAAGGCAAACAAAAAGACACGAAAACGCAACATTAAATTTCGTTTTATTTGTTTTCATGCCAATTGGGAGCCGACTGATGATCCGCAAGCGCCGTCTGTTGATAAGCCTTCTCACCACCTCGGCCCTGATGGCCACCGGCGCCTGCGCCACCGAGGCCAGTTACAGCGTGGCAGATTTTGCGGCCGTGAAGAAGTTCGACGCCCACGTCCACGTCAATGTCACCGATCCCGCCTTTGTCGATCAAGCCAGGGCCGACGGTTTCGAGATCCTGTCGATCAACGTCGACTATCCGGCCTTTCCGTCGATCGAGGATCAGGCGGCCGCCGCGCACAAATTCCACACCGCCGATCCGAAACACTTCCATTATGCCACTACCTTCACCATGAAGGGCTTCACCGGCGCGGACTGGGTCAAGACCACCAACGCTCATCTCGATTCAGAGTTCAAGCAGGGGGCTGTCGCCGTCAAGATCTGGAAGAATATCGGCATGATCGAGCGCGATGCCGACAGCAAGCTGATCTTCCTTGATGATCCGCGCTTCGATCCGGTCATCGCCCATATCATCGCCGCGAAGAAACCCCTGATCGCCCACCAGGCCGAGCCCAAGAACTGCTGGCTGCCGATGGACCAGATGACAACCAATAATGACCGCGAATATTTCAGCCACCATCCTGAGTATTACATGTATCTCCATCCGGAGATGCCGACCTACGAATTCCTGATGGCGGCGCGCGATCGCTTCGTGACGCGCCACCCCGACCTTGCCTTTGTTGGCGCCCACGTCGGCAGTCTGGAATGGAGCGTCGATGAGGCGGCCAAATTCCTCGATGCCCACCCCAATGCCAATATCGAGCTGGCGGCGCGCATGACGCAGATCCAGTATCAGTCGGTGCGCGATTACGACAAGGTGCGCACCTTCTTCATCACCTACCAGGACCGCATCATGTACGGCACCGACCTGACGCTCAATCCGGGCGAGGACACGGTCGCCTTCAAGACGACGGCGCACGCTTACTGGCTGGGCGACTGGACCTATCTGGCCACGCCCGAAACGCAGCACGTCGATGATATAGACGCCGATCCGAAAGGCCTGGCCCTGCCAAAAAGCGTAATCGACAAGATCTACTACGCCAACGCCCGCCGCGAATTTATCCGTAAGTAGGATCATCATGCTCAAGGCCACCCTCCTCGCCTTCACCCTGCTGACAGCGCCTACGCTCCCTCAAACCGCCATGGCGCAGGCAACCGCTGCACAAGCGTCCATTGATCCGCTGGCCCCCGCCGGTCGCTGGACCGGCGCCACGGCGGGACGCAGCCCTACCCCGCCAATGGGCTGGAATTCGTGGAACGCTTTCCACACCGAGATCGACGAAGCCAAGGTGATGGGCACAGCCAAGGTGCTGGTCGATAGTGGCCTGCGCGACCTCGGCTACACCTATGTCAATATCGACGACGGCTGGTGGCTGAAACGCCGGACCAGCGATAACCGCATGCAGGTGCGTACCCAGATCTTCCCGTCGGCCAAGATCAAGGGCAGCGAGACGTCAAGCTTCCGCCCCTTCACCGACACCCTGCATAGCATGGGTCTGAAGGCCGGCATCTACAGCGATATCGGCGGCAATGCCTGCTCACAGGCCTATGACCTGCATTCGCCCAACCTGCCCGAAGGCACGACCGCAGAACGTCAGGTCGGCCTGCTCGGTCATGTCCAGCAGGATATCAAGCTGTACTTTGGGGACTGGGGTTTCGATTATATCAAGGTCGATGCCTGCGGCCTCAATGTCTATGCGCCGGATAGCGCTGTGGTTAAGCAGTACAAGTATAACGGCTTTCCGCCGCTGATCGATCAGACCAGCATCAACCGCACCAATATTCCGGCCGTGCGCGCCCTCTATCAGGAGGTCGCGGATGCCCTGGCCAGCAGTAATCCGGACGGCGATTACATTTTCTCGATCTGTGCCTGGGGCTCCGCTGATGTGCGGTCATGGGGCAAGGAGGTCGGTAATCTGTGGCGGACCAGCGGCGATATCACACCGCAATGGACGCGCATGCTGCACACCTTCGACAGCGCCTCAACGCGCGCCCTCTATGCCGGCCCGGGTCACTGGAACGACCCCGACATGCTGTTCGTAGGTCATGGCGATTTCGACGAAAAGCATCTGACCGAGGCACATACCCACTTCTCACTGTGGGCCATGATCAATGCCCCGCTGATGATCGGCTATGACCTGCGCAACGCCCCGCCGGAACTGATGAACATCTGGGCCAATAAGGATATCATCCGCCTCAATCAGGACAGCGGCGGCCATCAGGCCGTGCTGGCGTACGATTCCGACGACGTGCAGATCTTCGTCAAGACGCTGAGTGATTCCGGCACCAAGGGCGTGCTGCTGTTCAATCGCGGACTGGCGCCAGCGGATGTCACCTTGACACCTGAGCAGATGAAGATGATCGGCGACGTCGCTCTCACCGACCTGTGGTCAAAGGCGGCGCTGACGCTGAAAGGCGAACTGAAAATCACCCTGCAGCCGCGCGAATCCCGTGTCTTTGAGGCCAGGGGCAAGCGACAACTCCCTGATGGCTTCTACCTGTCGGAGATACCCGGCGCCCTCAATGTGGCTCGTGACGGCATCGTCGCGCCGGAGCCCGATCCGATCGTCCACCGCATGAGCAATCCGTGGGGCGCCACGATCAATGGCGGCGAACGCCCGACCTACACCGGCTGGGGCGGCGCCCAGGCCGATGCCACGCCCTACGACCAGGCCTTGAAGATCAATGGGCAGGCGTTTTTGTCGGGCATCGGTATCCTGGCCAATTCTCGCCTGGAGGTGAGGGCCACGGGTTACACGCGCTTTGAGGCGAAGGTCGGCATCGATGACAGCACGCGCAACCTGAAAGACAAGGTGGTGTTTCAGGTCTTCGGCGACGGCCGTCTGCTGACCGAAGCGACGGCTGCTTATGGGCAGGAAGCGCAACCTTTAAAAGCCGACCTTGTCGATGTGAAGATCGTTGAACTGGTTGTGCGCAACACCGCCCAATCCAGCGACCTGCCGCTGGTTGTCACCTGGGCCGATGCGGCGCTGAAAAAGTAAGGTCATCGTACGGCCGATCAGCTTGCCATGCCCCAAGGCTCATCTACACATTTTGGAGATATGTCGACGCAATCAACACTCCAATATTACGTGTTTACGAACCGCGGCTTTATCGACGTGATGCTTCTCAGGTATGCGTCCGATCTATTACGCTAGATGTAGCTTGAACCCAAGCTTTTCCGCCGCCTCCTGAATAAACTCGGGCGCATCGGCGTCGGTGATCAGAACGTCGATTTCACTGATATCGATGATGCGGTGAAGGCATATCTTGCCGAACTTCGACGAGTCGGTAACAGCGATGACCTGACGCGCCGTCTCGACCATCTTGCGGTTCAGTTGCGCTTCCGGTTCATGGTGCGTGGTGATACCCCGCTCGACGTCGAAACCATCGACACCCAAGAACAGCTTGTCGAGCAGCAGCTCATCGAGCGCCGCCACGGTCTGCGCGCCATAGAAGGCCATGTTCTTGCGGCGCAGCTCGCCGCCCAGCATGATGATCTTTATCTTTCGTTTCTGCGCCAAGGCTGACAAGACACCGAAATCATTGGTGACAACGGTGATATCCTCATCATCCGGCAGAAAGCGGGCGATCTGCAGTGCCGTGGTGCCGGAATCGAGCATGATCGAATCACCCGGCTGCACCATGCCGGCGGCCAATTGCCCGATCCGCTCCTTTTCCTCGGTGTGGATCACGCGCTTGGTCTCGATCGGCGGCTCGGCATTGACCGTCACCACTTCTGAGGAAATCGCGCCGCCATAAGCGCGCGTGGCGATTCCGTGCTCCTCAAGATAATGCAGGTCTTTGCGGATCGTCTGCATCGATACGCCGAATTGCTCTGACAGCGCCACCACCTGAACGCTGCCGCGCGACTTGAGCATGGATGTGATGTCACGCCGACGCTCGGAGGTGTCGCGCGTCAGTCTTACGGAATCTTCCGCCATAGTCTTAACCTTCGTAAGACGCACCCCGGCGCGCCTGAGGTTTCGCTTATCACTCAATTGTGGAGGAATTTCAACCTCGCCGCCATTCCCAACGCGGCCAGAATAGGATCAGATACGAAAAATGTGTCAATTTTGCTTCGTTTTTGTTTCGAATGACATATAAAACGAAAGATAATCTAGACATGCAGACGAAACCGTACATAAATCGCAACATAAGGGAAGGCGCCAGCCCGCCCATTTGCGACACAAGGAGACACACGCATGCTGACCACGTCCCGATATCAAAAATGGCTCATATCCAGTGCGGCCGTCATGGCCCTCAGTTTCGCAGCCTCCCTCAGCCAGGCCCAAGAGACAGCCCCCGCCCCTGAACCGGCAAGCGATGAGCCGATACAGGAGGTGGTCGTCGTAGGGGTGCGCGGCAGCGTCGCCCGCGCCGTCAAACTGAAGCGCGACGCCACCACGGTTCAGGACTCGATCAGCGCCCTGGAACTCGGCATGTTCCCTGACGACAACGTCGCCGACTCTCTCAGCCACATCACTGGGGTATCCATCTCGCGCACGGCGGGCGGCGAAGGCCAGAAGGTCAGCGTGCGTGGTCTTGGCCCCGAATACACGCTGTCGACCTTCAACGGCCGCATTCTGGCCACCGACGGCGCCGGCCGCGATTTCGCCTACGACGTGCTGCCCTCTGACGTGATCAGCGGCGCTGACGTCATCAAGGGCGCGGAAGCCGCCAACACCGAAGGCGCCATCGGCGGTCTGATCAATCTGCGCTCGGCAAGCCCCTTCGACAAGCGTGGCCCGCACGGCATCGTCCGCATTGAAGGCGACCGCAACCAGATGTCGGACCTTGATGGTAAGAAGCTGTCGGGCGTTTACAGCACCACCTTTGCCGACGACAAGTTTGGCGTGTTGCTTGGCGTCGTCCTCGAAGAACGCGACGACCGAACAGATATAGCTGGCAATGACGGCGGCTGGACGCGCAATCCGGTGCCGGACACCGACTGGTACGGCAATGCCTGGGGCGGCAATATCGATCCCAACAACAATGGTAAACTGGACGAAGACGAATATGGCCTGATCGCGCCCGGGCAATTCCGCGTCGGCTCGATCCTCGAACAGAAGAAGCGCAGCGCCTATACGGCGAAGCTGGAATGGCGCCCTAGCGATAATTTCCGACTGGTCGTGGACGGTCTGACGACCAAGCTCGACTCGCCTCAAGTCGGCTATCAGCAGTCCTTCTATCCGCTCTATGCGCCCGGCCGCTGGTCCAACATGCAGATCCAGAACGGCATCGTCACGAGTTTCGATATGGACAATCCCGATCCGGAAATGCGCCTCAATCCGGAACTGCTCAATCAAACCTCGTATCGCGTCGTCGATACCAGCCTTTATGGCGTCAACGCGGCATGGAACGTCTCGGATAGCCTGACCCTGACCGGCGATCTTTATCGCTCGACCTCCTCGCGCCATTCTGGTGGCCAGGACAGCTATGTCGTGCTGCGCATGAACCAGGCCAATACGGCCCATATCGAACTGACCGGCGCCTATGTGCCGAACGTCACAGTCAACTTTGATGACGGCCGCGATCTCGCCAGCGGTCTGGCAAAGGGCCAATTCACCGACTCCGATTTCAACACCCACTACTTCTCGCTGGCGGGTGATAATATTGACGACGAAATCAACGGCGCCGCCTTCTCTGGCAAGTGGCAGGTCGGCAAATCCTGGTTTGACAGCCTGCAATTTGGTCTCAACTACACCGACCGGAAAAAGTCACGCGACCTCGTCAACAACTCCCTGACCGGCGGCGCCGACTATTACTCCGGAGATAATGCTATCAATGTCGGCGATCTCAACGCCGATGTCATTTCGCACAGTTTCAGCCTGCCGAATTTCATGAGTGAGGTGAGCGGCAATTTCCCGCGGACCTTCCTGGCCTTCGATATCGCCAGCTATCAAAAAGCCCTCGCCGGCTATGATGGCAACCTGCGACTGGACGGCGAACCTTACGACTACGCAGCCGCCGCGCCCGTTTGGAATCCACTGCAAAGCTACCGCGTTGGGGAAAAGACTTGGTCGGGCTATGTCCAGGCCAATCTTGAAGGTGAGCGCTGGAGCGGCAATGTCGGCGTGCGCGTTGTACAAACCAACACGACCGCTCAGGCCTGGGACGCTAAGATCCTCGACATCATTGAAAACGGCGCCTTCAACTTTATAGCCGTCTATGCCGACCCAACTTCGGTGCAACAAGACAACAAGTATACCTACATCCTGCCGTCGGCCAATCTCAACTACCGCATCACAGACGAGCTGCGCCTGCGCCTTGGCGCCGCCAGGACCATGGCGCGTCCGTCGGTCGAGACGCTGGCTCCGACCAACACGACTGAGAGCATTTCCTGGGGCGAATTTACTCAGATCTATGGCGGTAACGCCGCTTTGAAGCCTTACTCGGCTGATCAGTTCGACGCCTCCTTGGAATGGTACTTCAGCAAGAATTCGATACTCAACTTTGCGGCCTTCAGCAAGCACATCGAAGATCAGATCACCAGGAGCTGGGAGCCGGGTCAGGACATCGGTGTGCCGGGTCATCTGTTTAATATCAGCCGCCCGATCAACGGTGACTACGCCAAGGTCAAGGGTATAGAAATCGGCCTGCAACACTTCCTTGACAACGGTTTAGGCGTGCGCGCGCAGTATACCCGAAACTGGTCCAAAAGCTGGGTCGGCGATGAAGAACGTCCGCTCGAAGGCATAGCACCGTCCGTGTATTCGCTTGGTGTGTTTTATGATCACGGTAAGGTGTCGCTGAGCCTTACCGGCGATCATACCGATGGCTTCGTGACCGCGATTAATGTGTTGGGCGCGGGCTACAATGAACAGTCTGACCCAATCACCTGGGTTACAGCCCACGCGTCCTACAAGGTTAACGATAGTCTCGACATATCACTCGAAGGGCAAAACCTGCTCGATGAAGCCAATACCTACAGCATCAACGGCAATCCGTTGTTGCCGCAGGGCTATAACCGTTATGGCGCCTCTTACAAGCTGGGCGTAAGCTACAGGTTCTAAGCCTTGCCCGGTCACGAGCCAACTTAAGGCATCCGCGCCTGCTGGGATTTTCCCTAGCGGCTACTAGAAATGAACTAAGGTACGTAAACCATGGCCACCGATCACAGATCGTTCCCATTAGAATCCAAAGCGAAAAAACCCTAGTTACTCGCAGGTGTTACGCGGCACGACTCCCAGGGTGCAGGATTTCGGAAAGCTGTATTGATAGGGAATGCATTGCAGCATCGGGCGCGTGATTCATGATTACGTTTGCTATCCAGCCACTCTTATCGCGGACACCAACGATATTAATGGTAATTTTCTCGCCTGACAGCAAGCGGGCCTGGCTGAAGATGAATTCTCGTTCAGACGTACTCGTACGGTGGATGTCTTCAAGCGAGACATAGAGGGTTTCGAGTGCTGTCAATATTTTCTCTATTTCGTCCCGCCCCCTGACCGGGGCTGGAAGAACATTGGCCTTCAGGGTGGCATTGTCCATAAGTTCTGGAACCAATGTCATCCCGTCTTTCGTAAAAATAGCGATGACGTTCCTGCTTCCTGATCAACCCGAAATGTGGCCAGAGCTAAAATGCATTCAATAGTGTAAAAATGCGATGCGTCACGACCATATCGAAAAGATCTGCCGCCAAGCGCGTCAAGTTGTCGAAAACCATTTCAGGCTCAGTGTCCAAATTTTCGGCTTCGTTGAGAGAAACTATTCTTTGCGATTCAAAACCCTTATCAAATACGACGCTACTCCTACTAAAGCAACTAAATCCCAATAGACAAAACCTGCTAAAGCCTATTTAATATAGGTGGACAATAGCCATTTCGGTTATTTGAGACCGACATCAAAACAACTCAATAATGGCATTCTCCGCCGACGTAATATGCGACATGTGACTTGCCTTCGTCATATTTTCACGCGCTGCTCTGCGATCCAGAGAATGTTTTTCGAAACTTTGGACGGTAGAATTTGACGATATGAGGGCTTCTGTCAGGCTTTCGGAATGGTGGGAAATATTGTTGAGAACTTCCGTGACACTGTTCAGCCTCTGGCGTGTGACATCCTGGAACTGGATCGACCCTATGAGTTCGACGACTGGTTGGGCAATCTGTTCACTCTCGACCTGCACCCTGGACATGATGGCGCGTTGCTGATCCACGAGACGCTCCATGTTGCGACCCAACTCGTTTATCGCCGCAACTATGGCGTCTAAATCCTTGCGTTCTTCACGATCCTGCTGCCCAACCATAATATCGAAGTTGGCTGAAATGTCCCCTTGCAAGGCCCTCAGCCCGTCTCCTATATCCTTGGCCGCCAGGTCAGTTTGACGTGACAAAATCTTGACCTCAGATGCCACGACGGAGAACCCTTTACCGAAATCTCCGGCCCGCGCCGCCTCAATGGTAGCGTTGAGCGCCAGCAAGTTGGTTTGTGTAGAGATGGCACGAATTGTCAAAACTATTTTATCAAGTTGCTCGGCCGATTTTCCAATCTTGGTGAGCCGATCGCGGCTATCGTCCATCGCCCGCGTGCGGCGGTCAAGAAACTCTGCCAATATCTCGCGGTTGGTATTCAGGTGATCTTCCGTCTGCTCAATGATCTTCATGATTTTGTCATGCGAACTGTATTCAAGAAATTCTATCAAGGTCATGACGGAATGATCCACCTTGCGTAGCTGCGCGATGATGTTGGCCGCCACATCTTCCGTATCTACGACGACACTCTGAATATGGCCGCACAGGGTTTGAATGATCGGATTGCAGGCGGGTAATTCTTCCGCCAGACGGCTCATGATGGCGTGAAGGGCCAAAGTCGGGGGGGCGTCATCTAACGGCGGCGGCAATTCAACTGATGCTTTGGTGTCTGAAGCGACTGGGCCGAGACCCTTGGAGGCCACAGCCCGGGGCTCGGCGACGCGACCTAAATACCCAGCTACGACCAGTGTCGTTGCCGTGACCAGCGTAGTCAGGATAAGTCTCAGGCCGACCGCGGAGAGGCTTGTCTCCAAGCCCAAACTATAACCCAATGCAGCCGTCAAAAGGACAGCCAGGACTATGCACCCTACAAGTGTTATGATCCCAAAACGCGGCCTCATATGTCAGACTCCTGGCACAAGTTGTCGTACGATCTGCATCATGGCTTGAGGCTGAACAGGTTTGACCATCCATCCCGTCGCGCCGGCAGACTTGGCTTCATTGCGCTTGTCCTGCTGGGATTCAGTGGTCAACATCAGAATCGGCACGAAGGACATGCCTGGTAATTTGCGAACCGCTCGAATGAGTTCGATGCCATTCATCGCGCCCATATTGAGATCGGTGATCATCATTCTAATCTTCAGTCCAGACTGCAATTTGCTCAAGGCCTCTTCACCACTGGAGGCCTTTTCAACTCTAACACCAATCTTTATGAGCATGTTTTCCATGCTCATAAGCATGGTTGGAGAGTCGTCAACAATAAGAATCGCATTCGCCATGGTGGATGCCTTTATTTAAAAGTTTAATGTGAAATGTTTTAATCAATATTCCACAAACGGCTTAGTTGTGATGTAAGTATTCTATAATCCTTCGCGCCTCTGCTTTGCGGAGAATATACAGATATTGGCTCTTGAGCTGAGAAGGCTTCAGCTAACCGAATATCGGTTCTGATCCCATCCAAAATATATTTGACACCAAGCTCGCGACCTACGTCGCTCAAAATCTGACGCTGATGATTGATCCGGTCATTGATCATGACCGGCAGTATGCCAAGCAGCATTAAGTCTGGCTTGATCGTGGTTGTAACCCGATAGAACAACCGTATGAATTGGCGTATGCCCTCTGCCGACAAGGCATGGGGCACCATCGGCACCAAGGCTGCGTCAGCCGCAGCCAACGCGTTCAGCAACGAAGGATCAAGCGAGGGCGGCGTATCAAGGATGACGATGTCAAACTGTTGTTTGACATCGTCGGACGCTAACTGCCGATCCAGCAAACGCACGTCAAGTTCGTTGGTTTCTCCCCGACCAAGCCCGCGCCATGCCCCTTCAAACGTCCTGTCGGCAGGGATTACGCTGACATTTTTGAAACTTGTCCGACGAATGGCCTCGCTGAACATGCCGGATTGTGGGTTAAAAATCGTATGTGCCGTTGGCTCATCACGACGAGCGACCACCCCAAGACCAATCCCGGCATGTCCCTGGCTATCGAGATCAATCAGCAAGATTCTCTGGCCGCGTAATCCCCATTCGCAGGCGAGGTTAACTGCCGTCGTCGTCTTGCCGCACCCCCCTTTGCGGTTGCAGATCGCCAGAACCCTGGTCATCCTTCGCTCCGAACCAGCGTGCGGATCAGGCTTGCCAGATCTTTGGATTGTGGCACGCCCGTTATTTTCGGCTGCCCGGCGATAAGGGTTTGCAGCAGCGCAGTGTGCATGGATTCGCATGAAGACAGGACAATTTCGACATCCTTGATGTCAACAAGCGCCTGCGCCAACGTCAAGGCTTCTTCAACCGTGCAGTGACCATCAAAGCGGATTACATTACCTTCAAAGACAAGCGGCATCAGACAAGCTCCTTCAGGTCAAGGACGAGTAGCACCCGACCATCGCCGAGTAAGGTTGTGCCTGAGAACCCGGGTATCCCCGCGACGATACCCTCCAGCGGCTTGACGATGACATCCATGCCGACGCGGAAATCATCGATCACGAGCCCCACCAGGCGCCCATCTATGCGGCAAACGAGAACAGCTTCCGCATCATCGACCAAAGGCCGGGCAGGCAGGGACAGAAGATCCGCCATACGCACCAAAGGAATCAACTGGTCGCGCAGGACAAAGGCTTCTGCTTGTTTGATCTTGTGAATCCGCTTGGTTTCAACCCGAACGGTCTCAACAATCAAATCCATGGGCACGCCAAAAAGATCACTAGCGGCTTCAATGATCATGACGCGTGTGACGGCCATGCTCAAAGGTAGCATCAGCTTGGTATTGGAGCCTTCCCCGATCCGCGATGTGACGCTGACGCGTCCACCCAGCTTTTCGATGGCCGTGCGCACCACATCCATGCCGACGCCCCGGCCAGACAGATCGGAGATTTTCTCCGCTGTGGAAAAGCCCGGTCGGAAGATGAGGTTGATGGCTTCCTGATCTGAGAGGCGGCCGGCCTCGTCCGGCGTGATGACACCTTTTTTGACGGCGGAAGCCCGGATCTTAGCCGGATCCATACCGCGCCCATCGTCGTTGACTTCGATCACCACATAATCCGCTTCCTGGTACGCCTTTAGCCCGATCGTTGCGCACTGCGGTTTGCCCGCGGCCACACGTTCAGCCGGTGGTTCGACACCATGATCGAGAGAATTACGCACAATGTGCAGTAAGGGGTCATTGAGGGCTTCTATGATATTCTTATCGGCAGCTGTGTCCCCGCCTTCTATAACCAGGCTGATGTCCTTGGCCAGTTTGCGCGAAAGATCACGCACCAGGCGCGGGAAGCGATCAAATACATCGGCGATAGGCAGCATCCGCACCTGCATGATCGCCGCCTGCATTTCCTGGGCAAGACGATCAATGATCGCATACTGTTCCTTTATTTCACGGGACATTTCACGTGAGCCGTGCACCTCTTCGGCGCGCCTGGCCAGGAATGGCAGGCTGTTTTTTGAAACCACCAGTTCCCCGATCAAATTCATCAAGGCATCAATCTTGCCCTGATCGACCTTCAGTATGCGAGATGGCGCCTGCTTTGGATCGGCCCTTATACTGGCATCGCGCTCATCCTGGGCGCTTCCTTTGTCCGCCTCGTCTACTTTTAAAGGCTGTTCAACGGCTGCTTTCGATAGGCTTGGAGCGCCATTTTCGGCCCCCGCAAACGATGGTATATCTGCAACCAGCTTTTCCAGAAGATGAAGGAAGGGATCAAAGCTCCCCGCCTCCACACACTGTTCGCCAGCGGTCTCTACGCTATCGAGAAGCTCATCACGATCAAGCGACCTTAGCAGGTTGCTGACAGTCGCCTTAGGCCCGGTCAGCACTGACGGCTCAAACGGGATCTCTTGCAACCCGCGCATTTGGCTTGAGATAATATCTAGGGCGCGCTTAAACGGACGCCTGAGCGCCGAAGGAACAGCAGGCGTCGCGTGCACCTGCGGCCGTCTAAACGTCCCCGTTAGAACAGCTTCGATCAGGGCCGCAACGAGGGACTTGTCAGGCGTCGAAGCTTCCAAGGCACTTGCCAGCCAGAGCAAGGCCTTCGTGGAGGCCAAATCTGGCCCTGTAACGGCGCCAAGCGCTTTCGCACTGCGGGCAATCTGCGCAAAGGCGTCACGGGCCAGCAGTTCAACAGCTTCGTTATAAAAGTCTCCGAACACCGCTAAGTCCGAGGGCAAACCCGACACAACGATCAGGTCTTCAGCGTAGACCTCCGTGAGGACGACGTGGTCCAGTTCGTAGCGCAGATGATGTTCGATGTCAGATTTAGGCGCTACGGATAGTGCCTGAAAACGCAGGTTGCAACGATAGGGATCAAGCTCGGTGATGGCGGCGAAAGACGCGACAGGAAAGGCGGTCAGGCTGATCAGGCCCGGCAATGACAACATCATCGCCAAAGGATCGGTTCCATTGAAGAAACAATCATCAGCAGGCTGATATTCAACACACTGAACGGAAAGCCCGGAAACGAGCTGTGCAAAAGCCTCGAACCGATCGTCAGGATCGCAGCCATCTAGCGCACTGGCCGCCAGACGTCGAAATTCCGGTTCCGCATCGGCCCCTGATTTGCCATCAACGGCAGTCTCTCCGGATTTGGAGAATGCTTGCTTCAATACGGTCGACATTGATTGAGAAATGCGGTCGGCATCCTCAGGCAGGGTCGCCTCAGTCTCCAGATGATTGATCCAAACCCCAACCTGATCCAGGGTACTGAGAAGATGATCAACCAGTTGCGGATCGATGTTCAACTCTTCGGCGCGAACGGCCCCGAGCAGATCTTCCGCCACGTGAACCAGGCGTGTCAAAGCCGGCACATCGAAGAGACCTGATGATCCTTTCAGCGTATGAACGGCGCGAAAAACCTCATTTACGACAGAAATGTCGTTCGGGGTTTTCTCCAGCTTCAATAGGCCTGAAGAAGAGGATTCAATCAGATCTCGCGCTTCCGGAATGAAACGCGCGAGCAGGGATTTCATACCCGTACCCCCGTCAGCATATTGGCTGTCAGCGCCAGATCGGTTGGATCTGCTGGTTTGACGATGTAATAATTAGCCCCGCATTTGAAGGCCATACGTTCATCCGACCGGCCGGACTCCGTGCTGATGGTAATGACCGGAAGCGATACCAAATCAGGGTTGCGGCGTAATTCGCGGATCATTTCATAGCCATCCATCTTTGGCATATTGATGTCGACCACGACCAGATCAAAGTGTGACATCATAGCCATCTCAAGACCTTCCAGGCCATTGGAAGCCTCGGCAACCTCGAATCCAGCATCTTCAAGTGTGCTTCGATAGAACATTCGCGTTGTCACACTATCTTCTACGACTAGAACCTTTTTCACGATCATGCTCCTTAGCCGGCTTTCTGATAGACGACCGTCTCGCCAAATTTTCGAGGTTTAAATAAAGATGAAATTCGGCTCATGCTTTCAGAATGGCCAAGGCAGATGAAACCGCCAGGGCTTAAGCATTCATACATAAGCTCAACCGCCCCTCTTCTTGATATATCGTCAAAATAGATCAAAAGGTTGCGGCAAAAAATAATATCAACGGATCTATAGCGCGACATATGCAGTGGATCGATAATATTAGTTACCGAAAAATCAATCGATTCACGCAACTCTTCACGGATCAAGTACTGATCGACACCCGTCTTCGAGAAATATTTTCTTCGCAGCTCAGGCGATAACCGTTGTAATGACCTTTCGCCATAGACGCCACGTCGCGCCTGAGTGACCACGCGTGTATCAATATCTGACGCACAGATCTCAATCGCATAACTATCCGCCAGAGCCCATTTCTCCAATATATGGATCGCGATGGAATAGGGCTCTTCACCGGTCGAGCAAGGCAGCGACCAGATCTTGACGGAGCGCCCTGCCGGACGTTCCTGCGCGATTTCAGGCAACATGCCATTGCTCATAGCATCGAACTGATAATCTTCACGTAGGAAGTAGGTCTCATTGACCGTCATGTTGTTGATGAGTTCCTGCCACTCATCACCGGACATCTGAAACCGCAGAAGCGAGAAATAATCACGAAAACTTTCAGATTTTGTTTTCTCAATTCTTTCTTGTAATCGCCGCTCTACAAAGTAGCCCTTCTTATCAGTGAAGACAATTCCAGTTTTTTTGTAGAAAAATTCACAAAATTTCGCGTAATCTTCGGATGTAATTGTAACATGATGTTCGTTCGACTTACGTAGTGCCTCTCGCATAATCTACCCCCTGTAGCCTTTTGATGGCAAGGGAAACGGCAAACTTGACGAAAGGGGCCTCGGGAAAGCGCTCACCGAGTTGTTGAATTGAGTCAATCATGGATTCATCGCCGATCTCCAATAGTCCGTCTAGAGCTGCCATACAGACGTTTACATGAGGATCACTTTTAATAACGCCTATCAGTACATCAGGCGTTCGCGGGTGCTTTGTTTCACTTAGAATATTGGCGGTAAAAATACGCACATCACTATCCCAGTCCGTGAGTAGCTGTTCAAGTATAGGCATGGCTTCGTCCGGCATGTCCTGCAAGACTTCAATCACCTCATTACGGAGCGTTGCGTTTTCGCTGCGCAAATGCTCGACAAGACCGCGAATAACATCCGCGGACCTTAGCCGGATAAGCGTGTTCAAGATGGCCGCCCGCACGCTGGCCCGGGGCTCTTCTGCCAAAATATCACAAAGCTGAGGACCACATTCTGGATAGTCACGCAGATTGTGCGCCGCTTGCCGCCGCAGGGCGGTTGATCCCCCGCCTAGCAGATCGGCTAAAAGTTCTGCTGGACCTACAAAATCAGTGGCAGCCAGAGTCTCAACAGGGTTTGGTATTGATGGTTTAACTAACATAGCTGCGCTCTCCCATTCGCTCTCCCCTTGCGTTCAGCCATGTGTTGAGCTGACCGGCGATTTTATGACTTGGCAGGACGATAGATGCGCCGCCGCGTTTGATTAATTCATTGGGCATGCCAAAGACAACGCACGTATCTTCATTCTGGGCGATTGTCAGTCCACCACGTTTTTGTATCTGCGCCATGGCACTGGCGCCATCATCTCCCATGCCGGTGAGTTGAACCCCTATAAGCCTATCCGCTGGAAAGATGTCCAAAGCGCTCTGCACCATTCGCTCAACGCTTGGATGCCACAGGTGATCACGGCTGGCGGGGACAGGTGTCGCCGAATACCCTGTACCGCGTCGTGTAACGATGAGGTCCGCATCCCCCTTAGCGATGTATATCGTCGAGGGCTCAATCGGCATTTGACGTTCCACCTCGACGACCGGCATTTGGCAGATTCCGTTCAGCCGACGCGCAAAAACACCTGTGAAACTACCCGGCATATGCTGCGCGATTAATACGGGCCATGGAAAACCCTTCTCCAGATAAGGCAGAATTTGCTCTAACGTGCCAGGCCCCCCTGTAGAAACTCCGACAAGGACAAGTCCCGCCCGCCCATGCCTGTCAGGACCACGCGTAGGCGTAGGTATAGATGCGCGCTTTGTCGATGTTTCTATTCGTTTGTGCGTATTAATGATGCGGTTAGTCAAACCAAGACTGCGGCGAATTCGAGCACGTGAAGCCATGCGAATTTTGGTCACAAGTTCTCGTTCGATCTTATCGATAGACAATGAAATCGTACCATCGGGCTTTTGCACATAATCAACCGCTCCAAGATTAAGCGCTTCCAATGTGGCTTCGGCCCCCTCTTGTGTCAGCGAAGATACCATCACAACCGGCTTCGGATTGGTGGCCATAATCCGCGAAAGGCAGGTCAACCCATCCATAACCGGCATATTGATATCGAGGGTGACAACATCAAATTCATCCTCCTCAAGAACGGCTAGTGCTTCGGCACCGTTACGTACGGCGCGTGTGGTAAAATCACCTGCCGATTCCAGAAGCCCCGTGAGGTGCTTTCGCATCAATGCAGAATCGTCTACGATTAACACTCTAATCATTTCCAATACGACCCATACTTGAATAAATTTCCACAAAAGGCAATCATTTTGCGCATAGCTGCATTTCATGAACAATTAAACAAAGAACTACATTGAATATACTTCAATATTTTTAGCTATAAGCATTTCCACAAAGGAATTAGTTTTCGCTAAAACTTATTGCTTATTGTTGACATTTCATCAGAATTCAAAAGCTGCAACACATCAAGCAACATTATTATACGTTTTTCACCCTCAAGATTGGCAACCCTGCGTATAATGCGCTTTTGTTCTACAGAGAGTTCCGGCGCCGCGGCGATGGTGTTCAGCGGGATACGCCGCACCTCCGTTACGAGATCGACGATGAAACCGGTGCGAACACCGCCGATGATAAAAACCATGATGCGTTGGCGGTCATTGCGATCGATGCTCTCTAACTGGAAGCGTCGGCGCTGATCCACGACCGGCAAGACAACGCCACGCAGATTAATGACACCCTCGATGAAGTCCGGACACTTGGGGATACGGGTTAACTCAGAAGGTACGCGAACAATTTCCTGCACACAGTCAATGTGCACGCCGTATTCTTCGCCCTTTAATATGAACAGGACGAATTGCTCGTCATCAACAGCCTCCGATGAAGACGTGGCGACGGAATCAGCCTGAGATCTCGCCATTTCATCTTCCCCTGAATTATGCAAGTGATCCAACTCAGCTTGATCAAACATGTTTTCCGCAGCCAGAACGGACACCAGACGACGGCCGCCCTGCAAACGACATATCGAGGCGATATTATTTCCCGGCCCAATGCCCCTTAACAGATCGGGCACCTCTTCCATTTCATCGCGCCTGACACGCAAGACTTCTCGCACGCTATCCATAACGACCCCAACAGAGGTCTCACTATTGCCATCAGGGGAAATCACCGCCACCTTGTTGGCGTCAGTCATCTGCATCCTTGGCAAGCCAAAGAGCTCCCGCAGGGATACCAATGGCAACAACCGATTACGGAGGGTGATGACCCCCAGGACATGGCTGGCCGTGTTTGGGACGTCTGAAACATGCTCAGGCAGTTGTACGATTTCTTTCACCTTCTCGATGGGGAAAGCATATTCTTGGCCAGCCACCTCAAAACTGACCAATTGATCCTCTTCTACGACGGCGCTCTCCGCCTTCAACGCTTCTGACACGGTGGCTTCGGTCGCTCTTACCACCTTGAGCGTATCCGCGTTTAACAGGTCCTGGAATTCCCGTTCCACAATAAGACGAGCATCAAGGATAACCACCATGGAGTGACCATCCTTCTCCTTAATTATGCCTGTAACGAAGTCGACATTGATCGAACTGCTGATCGTGCTGGCCGGCTCAATCTGCTCTGAACCGACTGTGACGACGTTGGCCATTCGGTCGACAATAAGTCCAATCGGACGGCCATGATCAAGAACCACGACGCGAGTCGAGTCATCATGAAGGGCTTGCGGGAAACGGAACACCTGCCTCAGATTGAGGACAGGCAATACGCTTCCCCGCAAATTAGCCAGACCTTCGAGCGAGGCTGGGCTGAGCGGCATGTGAACGACATCCGGAACGCGGATGATTTCCTGAACCTCGGACAAGGAAACAGCAAAGCGTTCCCCTTCGACGTGAAAAATTACAAATTGATGGAGTTCGGCTGCGGAAGCATTTTCCACACTCTCCTGGGTCGACTTGACGGCAAATTCTTCCTCAAGCGTCTCCATAGCTTTAGCGACCACAGACATGATAAACGTCCCCTTTCAGTTTAGAAGTTTATCCAGCCTGTAATTCATCAGCCAGAGATGCGATTTCCTCAACAGCGGCCGCCAATTGCTCCGCTCCCTTGGATTGCTCGCGCGCCGCATTCGTCGCTTCACCCGAAGCACGCGTAGCCTGTTGGGCTGCGGCCGATACCTGTTCAACACCCGTTTGCACTTCACGGACCACGCGGATGATGTCGTCAGTTCCCGCCAGCACCTCTTTGTTAGCAGTCAAAACCTCCCCCATGTCGGTGGCAATGGCCTCCAGATGGGTCGAAATCCGGCGATTCTTTTCAATTTCAGCGGCTGCCGCATCCCCAATTTCCAGAAGATCACGGCGCACAACCACGATCATGTCCTGGATCGATTTGACCGTATCTTTGATCCGCTCGGCATTTTCAGCGCTGTCGCGGGCCAGGTTACGGATATCGGTCGACACAACAGCAAAGCCCTTGCCAAATTCACCGGCCCGCGCGGCCTCCACCGAGCCGTTAACGGCCAGCATGTTGGTCTGTATCGACACAGTCGTAATCACATCAACGATCTTATCGATACGACGGCTGACCTGCTCCAAGGCAGCCACCTGCTCGCGCGTGGCACGCCCGGCCTCCACCGAGTTGTGAACGCCTTGAATCAGATTGTCGACGCCAGTCTTATTTTCCTCCAAGAGCGCGGAAATCGTATTGCCACGATCCAGCGCCTCCTGAGCCCGGTTTTGCGAAAGAAGCGCTCCCTTTTCAATCTGACTTATCGCTGCAGAAGATTGCTGGGTGGCCGCACCTTGCTGTTGCGCCCCTTTGCTAATCTGTTCCAGCGCAGTCATAATTTGAGCCGAAGCCCGGTTTATTTCTTCGATGGCGCTGGACAGCTCTTCTCCCGCAGAAGCGACCTCTTCCGCACTCTTGCCGATGTTGGCGCTGTTCTTTAGCTCTTCACTGAGCTCAGCAAGCTCTTGCGCTGCCTGGTCGCTCTGGGTGAGAGCAGCGGTTTGCTGTTCAATGGTTTTTTGCGCCTCTTCGCAGGCGGCGCCCTGCTCTTCGGCGGCAGCAGCTATCACTTCTGCCCCCTTCTGAGCTTCGACGGCAGCAGTAAGAGATTGGATGTTGGCAACCGAAATTTCTTGGCTGCCCTTAATGACCGTCAGCATGTCGACGCGAACCTGCTCCAGACGCGTGGTGACCTGCATGCCATTTTCGACATCGCCACGAGCGGCACTCGCAGAGTTATTGATCCCCTCCGCAATGATCTTTACGTCCTTCTGGATTTGGGCAACCAGATCTTGAATATCACGAGCCGATTTTTCACTGGTCTCCGCCAAGGTGCGCACTTCATCAGCGACAACCGCAAAACCCTTGCCGTGTTGGCCGGCGCGCGCAGCTTCAATCGCCGCGTTAAGTGCCAGCAAGTTGGTCTGATCCGCAATGTGAGCCACAGCCTTTACGACTTCACCAATATTCGCAGCCTGGACATCAAGTTCTTCCACCAACTTAACCGAGGCGACCTGACGATCAGAAGCCCGGCCAATGGCATCTATCGAAGCGGCAATGTGCCCCGCCACATCGGCGATCATGCCCTGCAAGGCCTGCGTCTTGACCAAGGACGCATCCGCTAGATCTTTGGCAGCCTGAATCAAGCCGCGACCATGGTCCACAGCCTTCAACGACTGCTGTGATGCATTGGCAGCCTCTTCGGCGCCAACAGCAATCTGTTCTGTAGCCTTGCGTAACTCCTCTGCAGCCGAAGCAGCCTCGGCGATACCGCTGGACAACTCCGCCGTCGCCGTGGCTATCCGCTCCGCGGCCTTTTGCTGCCGCGCAAACGTGCGCGCACGACGCTTTTGCGCGTCTGCGGCCAGATTTCCGCCGCCGCTACTGCGGACAACGTCATCAGCCTCGTATTTGTGAGCGGAAGATTGTATACTATGTTTCTTAGCTAGCGCCATTGCTGAATCCTCAAATACAATTCATGTAACCAGTAATTACAACTATTAATTCTCACAATATTAATGCAGCAGACATTTTGAACAATTTAATATTGCAAATATGCTGTTGCGCCCAAATTTACTGCTGTTTCCGACCAGGAAGCGAACTTGAATATTGCTACGTACTTCTAATACGGTACAATTTGGTGGTAAACAAAGTGTTAACTATATTCTAAAATGGACTATTTTTAAAGCCTGCGGCTGCACTGTGTTGTGAAATAATAAGAATGCGCAACATTTGATTATTATTTATGCCCAGAGTTAATATAAATTATCGACCAAAGACATATCGCTTTGGCTTAAAGTTTAATTAAATTACCTCCCCAAAGAACATTTAAATGAATTCTAGCGCAAGAATATACATTCCAAAAATCCAACAAATTCAAAAGCATTTCGAGTTTCGCGCCTCCGCAAGTACGGCTGAATATAAGATCTCAAATCTAGCTCGCCCGACAGATCTAACACTTCCAGCATATCGGCAGCCTGCTTTGCGCGAAAAATTATTCTAAAATGGATTTTATTCGTACAATGGCAGAATGTATTTTGAGCAAATGCGCGCGCGCCCTACACACCAAAGCGAGAAATGAGAGACTCTTTGTGATGCCCCTCCTCCATTGTGACGTCAGCAATATATTTGGGAGGAAAAATATTCGGATATAGCCCCATGCAGAATAACGAAAAAAACGTAGAGAAATATATTGTCGCCTTTTTGCTACTTGAAGGTGAAGAGAAGGACTTACGTCTAGAAAAAACTTTAAATTATCTACAAGCAGAAATACATGAAAATGACTATGTCATAGTAAATTCGGATTTCTTCTTAACCTACCAATCAGAGGGCAATACGTCTAAAGAATTCATTATTTTAATTGCCACACAACAAGCTTTAGACAGACTAAAAATTCTAGATATTATTGATAACAAATGGCGAGTGTTGTCGGAACTTCTTACGTATAAAAATCTCCGGAAAATAACTGAGTCTGAAATTAAAGAATTAAAATTCCTTATAGGTTAGATTTTTTTACAGCCTGCCTTTTTAGTTCGTTATGGGCATCTTTGATGATGTCCGACGGATTTATACTTAAAATCAGGCAAATATCGAGAAAGTCTTGGACATCGAGTCGGCGATCCATATTCTCAATTTTGGTTATCGCAGATTGGGTTTTTCCCCATATTTGCGCCAGTTCTGTTTGAGTCATACCGATTTTTTTTCGGGCACACACAAGACTGGTTATAATGATGCGGTAAGAGGCTGTATCGGGTATGGGCATATTTTTGATTTTCCTGCGAAAACTAGATCTAAGTTGCTTCGCGGATTATTCCAAATTGGCTCGATGGTAACGTCGCTGTGATTACGGTCGGTAGGGAGAGTTGGATCAGTTCGTTTTAACACGCAGCGGGCCGAGATAGGTGGATGCCGCAAGTTTCTGTTTTGCCCTGAGGTGTCCTGAGGTGTCCATGAAAAGGATCCGTCGCCGCCTTCACGGCGAAAGGCCCCTAGCCGAGGCGGTCAAGTCTCACGCGCCACGCATCAGCGCACGAGGGACCTCAAAGCGACTTTAACCTGAAATTCGTCTGCCTGATTCGCTAGGGCCGCCAGCTCCAAAAGCCGGTTCTAAAGGCCTAAATCGCGGCAGCCATGCATTTATTAGCCTGTCAAAAACTTCCGGTGTCGGGGCGTTGCGAGACGGCACCCGTCTTCTATGCCACTCTTCTCATTCAGAAACAGAAAGTGAACTGCCGCAATATGTGTTCCGTATTTTTTCCGTACGACTTCCCGCACCAACGCTAAGTCATTGAAAATATGGAGGACCCAAGAGGATTCCAACCTCTGACCTCTGCCTTCGTAAGGCCAAGGCCGAGTTCCTGCTTGAGTTCCTGATAATCTCGCTCAATTCGCCACCGCAATTTGGCGATGCTGACCAGATCTTCAAGTGACGTGTCGGCTGGCAGGGTGGCAAGCCAGTATTTGAGCGGCGCTTCATCGCCTTCAGGCCATTCGATCAGCAGCCATTCCTCAGGGCGGGGTTCTGTCAGGTTATAGTCGCGGGAGGCCGGGTGCAGCCAAAGAGCTGTAAAGCGTGAACTCAGGTCCACATTCGTACCTTCTCGCCAGCAGACCGTTTTCCAGGCCTCGGGCGGCAGCTCCCGTGCCAGCGCCTTGGCCGAGATGGGCGCGTGGTCGGGATTACGTTGCAGCAACGACGGTG
>NZ_AQWM01000014.1 GCF_000376105.1 Asticcacaulis benevestitus DSM 16100 = ATCC BAA-896 | reverse complement strand
CATGGACAATCTGCCGGCTCACAAGGTTGCAGGGGTCAGGGATATCATAGAGGCAATTGGCGCAAAGGTACTCTATCTTCCCCCTTATTCCCCAGACTTCAATCCTATTGAGCAAGTCTTTGCCAAACTCAAAACCTTGTTGAGAAAAGCTGCCGAAAGAACCGTAGACGGACTGTTTAAGCGGATTGGGGAAATCCTCAAACTTTTCGAGAGCCCGGAATGTACCAACTACCTCAAAAACTCTGGCTACCAGTCAATGTGATCGGAAAATGCTCTAGCGCATAATCGGGCCGGATACCCTCAAGAAGATCGGAACTCGTGGTCAGATCCAGACCCGCAGGTCCATAAAGCCAACGATAGGGTGAAAAACCTGACAGAGCATCAGCCACCTCGCTGCCGCGTAAAGGTGGCCCGAGCATAACGACGCGACCCACTTCGACAGGGATTCGCGTGCGCAACCTGCCGAGCAGACAGGCAGCCACGAGTCCGCCCATCGAGTGCGTGACAAAATGAAGCCGGTTGCACCCGTTGAAAATACCTTCCGCATCGAGCGCATCGGCAACATAGTTTGCCAGACCGACAATATCGAGACGACGCCACGGATAGGCCAGGTTGAGCGTCTGGAAGCCTGCCCTTTGCAGCCGTATTTCAAGGCCGCGGAGGCTACGCGGTGTCCGGCCTGTGCCATGCAGCAGGACGACACTGTCTCCAATCCGCTTCATGCTGCGCCCCATTCTTGCCTGCCGGAGATAGTCGATATATTGTGCTCAAATTCAACTGGCAAATTGTGATCACAATATGTACTCTCCCTGCAGTCCAGCCGGAGATGTCTCATGACCCACAATGCCGATCTCACCGCCCGCCGTTCCGCCGCCGTAGCGCGCGGCATCGGTCATGCCACCACCCTCTTCGCCAGCCGCGCCGAAAACGCCGAACTGTGGGACGCCGACGGTAACCGCTTCATCGATTTCGCCGGCGGCATCGCCGTGCTCAATACCGGCCACCGTCACCCCAAGGTGCAGGCCGCCGCGCTGAAGCAGATGGACGCCTTCACCCACACTGCCTTTCAGGTCGTGCCCTATGAGGTCTACATCGCCCTGGCCGAAAAGATCAACGCGCTGGCGCCGATCGAAGGTCCGGCCAAGTGCGCCTTCTTCACCACCGGCGGCGAGGCAGTCGAAAACGCCGTCAAGATCGCCCGCTGCTACACGAAGCGCGATGGCGTCATCGCCTTCACCGGCGGCTTCCACGGCCGCACCGCCCTGACCTCGGCCCTGACCGGCAAAGTGGTGCCTTACAAAAAGGACCTCGGGCCGCAGCAACCCGGCGTCTATCATCTCCCCTTCCCGGTCGAAGCCAGCGGCATCGACACCGACGACACGCTGAAAATGCTCGACTATCTCTTCAAGGCCGATATCGCGCCGGACGCGGTGGCCGCCATCATCATCGAGCCCGTACAGGGCGAAGGCGGCTTCCTGATCACGCCGCCGGAACTGATGCGCGCTTTACGCAAAAAGTGCGACGAACACGGCATCCTGCTGATCGCCGATGAGGTCCAGACCGGTTTCGGCCGCACCGGCAAGCTGTTCGCCATGGAAAACTACGACGTCAAACCCGACCTGATGACCATGGCGAAGTCGCTCGCCGGTGGTTATCCGCTTTCCGGGGTGGTCGGTCGCGCCGAGGTGATGGATGCGCCGCAGGTAGGCGGCCTTGGCGGCACCTATGGCGGCAACCCCGTCGCTTGTGCCGCGGCTTTGGCCGTGCTGGAGGTGATCGAGGAAGAGAAACTGCTCGACGCCGCCAACGCCCAGGGTGCCAGGCTGAAAGCCCGGCTCGAAGCCCTGGCCGGGCGTAATGATATCGTGCCGATCACCGCCATTCGCGGTTTAGGCGCCATGATCGCTTTCGATATCGTGACCGAGCTTGGCAGTCATACGCCCGACGCCGTGGCCACCAAGGCGGTGACGACGAAAGCGCAGGCGCATGGCCTGATCCTTCTGTCGTGCGGCGTCTATGGCAACACCATCCGCATACTGGCGCCACTCACGGCTTCAGATGAGGTCATGGACGAGGGGATTGCCATCCTGGAAAAAGCCCTGACCCTGTGAGCTTGCATTTCGCACCGGCGGCTCTAAAAATGGATTCATGACCCAGAGCCTGCCCCCTCTTTCCCTCAACCGCAACGCCCGTATCGAGGTAAGGCGCATCGGTGAGGAAAAACAGCCGGTCTTTGTGGTCGATGAGGCGTTCAATGGCTGCGAGGACCTGGTCGAGTTTGCGGCACGATCCGCTTTCGTGCCGCCCACCACCGGATCTTACTATCCCGGCCTCAACGCCCACCTGCCTGCCAATTATCTGCCGACCCTGCTCCCGGCGCTGGAACGCCCGCTGACTGAGATTTTCGACGCCCTGCCGGGGCGGCTGGGGCGGTCCTACGGCTTTTTCGGCCTTACCAACCTATCCCCCGCGCAGATGGCGGTGCGCCAGGGCCTGCCGCATACCGATTCCGCCAATGCCAGAAGTTTCGCCAGCGTGCATTTTCTCAGCGCAAGCTTTGGCGGAACAGCCTTTTATCGCCACAAGGCGACCGGTTTTGAAGTGATCTCGAATGTCCGCGCCAACGCATTCAAGACCGTGCGCACACGTGAAATCGACAGCCACGACGCGCAGCCGCGCGAAACCCTGGCCCATCTCTACGAAGAGATCGCCCATGTCGAACCTGTGTTTAACCGGCTGATCCTGTATCGCGCCACCCAGCTCCACGCCATGCGTCTCGAAAATGCCGATGCCCTCAGCTTAGACCCGAAATACGGGCGATTGACGGCCAATACCTTCCTGAACACGTAAGGCCGCTTTAGCCTCCGGCGCGCGCCTCATCACGCTGTTTCAGGGCGGCAGAGGCACAGCTCTTGCGGATAAAGTCCTCGTGCATCGGCAAGGTCTTGACGCGGTCAACCACTGCGGTGCGCCAGCGCCCCAGCCGCAGCCTGATATCATCATCGTCGAGCGTATCGGCGGCGGGATGATAGTCTTCCGGCACCAGGCCCTGTCCTGTCAGGACGGCGTACCAGCTCACCTCGCGGAACAGTTCACGCTCATTGCTCAGAGTCTGGCCGGTGGAACGGAACACGTCGAGCCGCTCGCGTAAGGAATCGGGCACCTCCATGTTACGCACATAGTTCCAGAACGGCGTATCATCGCGTTCGGTCACCTTGTAGTGAGCAATAATGAAGTCCTTGACGTTGTCATAATCGAACAACATCTGGCGATTATATTCTTCGACAATGCGCGGGTTGAATCCCTGGCGCGGGAACAGGGCCAGAAACTTGAAGAGGCCGGCCTGGACAAGGTGAAGACTCGTCGATTCGAGCGGCTCCAGAAAGCCACTGGCCAGCCCCAGAGCCACGACATTCCTGTCCCAGAAGCGCTTGCGATGGCCCGTAACGAAGCGCAGAATTTTCGGGTCGGCCATAGGCTTGCCATCCAGCCGCGACAACAGTTTTTCCGAGGCCTCATCCTCGCTGATAAAGCTGTTGCAGAAAACATACCCGTTACCTGTGCGGTGTTGCAGGGGGATTCGCCATTGCCAACCGGCCTCGCGCGCCGTCGCGCGCGTGTAGGGGATCAGATCGTCACCGCGTTCGCAGGGCACAGCGGCCGCGCGATTGACGGGCAGCCACTGGCTCCAGTCGGTATAGCCGCACTTGAGCGTTTCCTCGATCAACAGGCCGCGGAACCCCGAGCAGTCGATGAACAGGTCGCCGGCAATCTGACTACCATTCTCCTGCTCGACAGACGTAACATAGCCCGTCTCCGGGTTCTGGTGCACCTTGACGATCTTGCCTTCGCGCCGTGTTACGCCGCGCGCTTCGGAATATTTGCGCAGGAAACGCGCGTAAAGCGCCGCGTCGAACTGAAACGCATAATTGAGGTCTGGCTTGCCGTTCTCCGGCTTGACGCGTCCGAACCGTCCCTGAAGCGCGGCTTCGGTCTCGGCATTATAGCGACCGAGATCGATGACGCCGCCGCCACGCCGGTAATAGTCGCGCAGGTAATAGTTGGGGAACGTAAAGCCATCGATATCGACTCCAAAATAGCCGAAAGGGTGGAAATAGCTGACGCCTTCCTTCTGCCAATCAACGAATTGGATGCCGAGCTTGAAGGTGGCATTGGTCTCGCGGATGAACTCATCCTCGTCGATATTCAGAAAGCGATTATAGCGGATAATAGCCGGAATAGTCGCCTCGCCGACACCGACGGTTCCGATCTCCTCGGATTCCACCAGAGTAATGTCATAGCCCTGCGTCCCCAGCGCCTTGGCGAAGCACGCCGCCGACATCCAGCCGGCTGTGCCGCCGCCAACAATGACAATCTTCCTGACCTTGGACTCCACGCACGTCTCCCGATGATACACTCTTATTTATATAGCTTTTCAGCCTTGTGCCGACATGCCCGCGGCAGGTGACAGACCCAGATGCTGCTCCATAGGCCTCATCTTTTCGACACTGTGGCGGATAAAGCCAAGCATCTGCTGGAAGCGTCGAATGACTTCGGCTTCGTTCACCTGGTCCACCAGGGGATCGTAGGTTTTCGGCATCAGGCCATGGCCAATCAGCATGGCGATCCACTCAGGATCTTCAAAGGTTTCGTCATCATAGGCGATGAGCATACCGCGCGCCTCGAACACATCCAGTTTATACTGTAGCTTGTCCGGCAGGATCATGGCGCGGCAGTGATCCCAGATCGGCTGATCGAACCTCTGATTAAGTTTGTAGCGGCAGATCTGGAAATCGCGAATACGCTCAACGGCCGCTGTAACGTTGCGATTATATTCATCGCGTTCCAGCGCCATATCGCTGTCAATCGGGAACAGAGAGATAAGGTGCGACATCCCCACCAGATTGGCATGCAGGCGAACATTGTCGATCGGATCGAAAACGACAGCCGCTTCCCCGACGGCCAGACAGTTGCCTGCCCAAAACTGCGTGCGACAGCCGGCGCTATAAGGGGTCACCACCGCATCGCCATGCAGTTTCAAGGCTGATACGATTCCTGCCGTGTCAAAAGCTTCCTGTTCGCCCATATCGACGCTGGCATAGACCTGCTGTACCGCCGTGCGATCGCGCAGCGGATAAAGCCCCAGCCAGCCGGAACGGAAGGCCGATGCCTGACTGAAAGAGGGTAATGGCGTAAGCGGCGGCGCATAGGTCGTCAGGATGCGGTCACACGCGAACCACTGGCTCCAGGACTCGAGCCCAACCCCCATGGCCTGGCCGAGCAACAGACTTTCTGCACCCGAGGCATCAATAAAGAAATCGCCTTCCACCACTTGGCCATCATTAAGCAACAAGCCGGTGATATCGCCATTCTCCGCGCGCAAGGCTTCTGCCAGCCGGCCCGTGCGATGTATGACACCCCGTTGCAAGGCGACCTGTTTCAGAACCTGGCAATAACCGATGGCGCCGAGATGGTAGGCATAGTCGTTGTTGGAAAAGCTGTCCGTCTCTTCATCGGGTACGAAAAAGCGTCCGTGTTTCGCCGCCGCGACCGACAAGGAGAAATCGTCAAATTCGGCCTTAAGACCGTTAGCCCGCGCCTTTAGCCAATAGTGATGGAACTGCACGCGTTCGAACTTGGCGCCATAGGTGCTGTAGGCATGGAAGAACGGCGGACGTGTCTTGGCCCAGTTGGAAAAGCGCTGACCCAGGCTGAACGTGGCCTGTGACGCGCGCATGAGAGCGTCTTCCTTCAGCCCCATGAGGCTGTGAAAAGCTTCCTGAGCGCGCAGGGTGGGATAGACATCACCGGCGCGCAGAAGGGACGGCAGCTCAATAGCCGTAATCTCGATGTCCGATTTGGAAAAGGCCCGCTCCAGTGTGTTGACCGCCAGCCACAGCGACTCATCGCGGCCAAGAACCACAACCTTACGCACCCGCTTTGGCTCAGCCATGCGCCGTCTCCCCCATCATCGCAGCTTTGGAAGCGGCTTTCGCATCGAAGCAAAAATCGCGGACGAAATCGGCGTGCGATGGCATGGCCGCGACATTCACATCAATGCGTCCTTTCATCTCGCTCAATCTGGCTAAAAGCTCATACGCACTCAAATTATCCGCCTGACGGTCATAACCCACCGGGGTTATGCCCTGTCCGGTATAGACGGCGATCCAGCTTGCCGGCGAGAACAGCCCGTCCTTGTAGCGATGCACATGGCCACGCCGCTTGAAAATGGCCATCTTCTCGACCAAAGACTCAGGCACCTGCATGGATTGCGCATGCCGCCACAAGGGCTCATCGCGGCCCGCCGTGGCATGATAGTGCAGGATCAGGAAATCCCTCACCCTTTCATATTCGATATCGACCAGGCGGTTGAATTCACCGGATATCCTGGGATCAATCTGCTTGCCAGGGAAGAGCTCGATCAGATAGGACGCGGCGATCTGAGCCAGATAGATGCTGGTCGATTCCAGGGGTTCAAGGAAACCACTGGCCAGGCCAATAGCGATACAGTTCTTGTACCAGGACTGCTGGCGCCGTCCGGATTGAAACGTGATGAGACGTGGGTCGGCCAACGGTTTGCCATCGAGATTGGCCAGAAGAACCTCAGCCGCCCGTTCTTCGGTGGTGAACTGGCTGGAAAAGACGTAACCGTTACCCGTGCGGTGCTGCAAGGGTATGCGCCACTGCCAGCCGGCTTCACGCGCTGTCGCGCGTGTGAAGGGCGTCAGGTCGCCGACGCGTTCGCACGGCACGGCCAGAGCGCGGTCACAGGGCAACCATTGCGTCCAGTCTTCCCAGCCCATTTTCAGTGTCTGGCTGATCAGAAGGCCGCGGAAACCGGAGCAATCGATAAACAGATCTCCCTCGACCACTTCGCCCGACTTCAGTGTAAGCGCCCGGATATAACCGCTCTCCGCATCGAGCGTCACATCAACGACCTGACCTTCAGTGCGCTTGAGGCCTTGGCCTTCGGACCACTTGCGCAGGAACTTGGCATAGAGCGTGGCGTCGAAATGATAAGCATAGGAATAGGTCGAACGGATCGACTTTTCATCGTCGGACGGCATGTCGAACTTCATGTGGCGACAGGCCGCGATCGGATAAGAATAGTCCTCGATATTCAGATCATGGCCATTTTGGCGGGCACGCAGCCAGTACTGGAAGAAGGGTACGCCCCCCATAGCCTGACCATGGACGCCAAACGGGTGGATATAGCTGTCGCCGCGTTGCGCCCAGTCGCGGAACTCAATGCCGAGCTTAAAGGTCGCGTTGGTTTCGCGCATAAATTCAGCCTCGTCTATGGCGAGGAACTGATTGAAATCATGTACTTGTGGAAGTGTGGCTTCACCCACTCCGACAATGCCGATGTCATCGGATTCGATCAGACGAACAGAACAGAACTCAGGCTTGAAGGCGCGGGTCAGGGCCGCAGCGCTCATCCAGCCGGCGGTTCCGCCGCCCAGAATGACGATTTTCATCGCAGGACTGCTCATAGGGAATCTTTCGGATTTGGGTCACAATAGCCTTACGGAGATGATCACACAGATGACCTTCCTTCAAGCCAGACATTTTGCCTCACATGCGCGCCTCAGACACCGACTAGGAGCGATGCGTGCAAGCGAGATAAAAAAGGCGCGCCGTCCTGTCGGGCAGCGCGCCTTTCCTAAGTCATCAAAGAACGCTCTTAGTACTTCAAGCGGATAGAGGCTTGCAGGCGGCGGTCGTTCTGGAACCAGGACGAATCGAGGAAGCGGACTTCACGATCCGGATACATTGTCGTCGGACCATCAACCTGCTGCTGAAGCCGCGTTTCTGTATTTAACAGGTTAGAGCCTTCAACAGACAGTTCAATGTGCTCGTTAATACGATAGGCGACACGGGCATCAAGATAGCCCGCGTCCTTCTGCCAGACCGGGAAGGTCGTGCAGCAATCCTGAGCCGTAACCATGAACTTTGAACGCCAGTTATAAGCCAAACGTGCCGACCATGCGCCCTTTTCATACATACCAATCAAATTGTATGAATTATCTGACAAGCCTTCCAGAGGCAGCTTAATAAAGGCGTTGGCTGAACGGCTGATGCCGCCGGTGTTAGGATCGGCCGAACCAGTCGGATCAGCCGTTTCGCGTGCAACACCCGCACTGTTGATGCCGGAATTGACCAGACGGGTATAGTTGGCTTGGATGCCGAAGCCGTCGAAAGGTGCCGGAAGGAAGTCGAAGAAGCCTTGATAGGCAACTTCAAAACCCTTGATGGAGGCACCGTCACCATTCACTGGCCCGTTCATAAGAACTTCGCGAGTTACACCATTGTTCGTATAGTTACGATAATAGGAGCCAAACTGAATATAGTCGTGGAATTTTTTGTAGAAGGCGTTGAAGGTCAGCGAGCCTGTGCTTGAGAAATAGTTTTCCACAGACACGTCAAATTGATCGGCCGTTACCGGCTTCAGATATGGGTTCTGCGCCTCACCTGTGTAGGGCACAACCGCCTTGGTGATAACATTTCCTGTGCACTCCAAGGCCTTGCCACACGCTTGATCATTGAGTGACGGAGTGGTGCCCGAAACCGAAGAATAAGCTTTAAGATTACCGATATCCGGGCGTGACATGGCTCGTGAAGCAGCCAGACGGACGAACCATTTATCGGAAAGGCCTAAGCGAACATTGAAGCTTGGCAACCAGTTCTTATGCGTAATATCGGACGTAACTTTTTCAGCGGAAGGCTGCATAAACAGGCGGTCATCCGTGAAATTCGCCGGATTGTTCACATATGCATTCCGGGCAGCAACCTGTGCGTTATATGTATTTAGGTCAGTGCCTTGATCCGCGGTAACTGCAGGGGGAGTGCCCTTAAGACCAGGAACAAAGTAACTCCAGTTAAGAGTCGTAACGAAATTATTTGAGCCGGGCGCAGTCTCGCTTCTGGTGGTTGGATCTGCAGCATAGGTCATGGTTGAGTAATTGACCCCGCCGGTAGCGATATTCTGCGTCTCAACATAACGGACGCCGATATTACCTGTGACCGTAACACCATTGAATATGGTGGCGTCAGGGCCACCGAACTTCAATTGTATATAAGCCGCCTTGGTTTTCTCCTGAACATCCGATAGTTCCGCTGGGAGGAAGCCACGGGCATCTTCTCCGGTACGATACCCGACAGGCACCCATTCATTGGTAACGCCGGCGGCATTTGTCGGCTTATAATTCTGATTCCCAAGAGTGGACGCAAAGAGAGCGCGATCCTTGATCAGATCCATGGCGTAGAAGATAGCTGTTGGGGCATTGGTAACGCCACCACCATAGAAATCGTCAGACAGGGTCACGGACTCATAGCTTCCTTTGGGGAAAGCCGAACCGGTTATGAAATAATTGTCTCGATTATAGTCTTGCCAGTCGCGAATGCTAACTTTCCAGTTGTAGGTCGACCAGCGCACCGATTGCTGACGATCCGCAAAGCGAACGCCGGCCTTCAGATTGCTAATCCAGGGCGAATCGAAGCTGTACTGCATGTCCAAACGAACGGCATCCATTTTACCGTCAGAATCGGTAATGTGGTCCATGACGTAAGCGCCGGCATAGTTCTCCGGGTTGGAGATATTGCCGGGCGAATCGTTAAAGCTGCTGGGATCTGAAACCGTAAACACCGGGTGGCTACCCGACAGGTCATAATTGACATTCGCGAATGTTTTTAGCGAGCCATCAATATCATAATTGGATTGCGTGGCCTCGACGTGCTGAACATCGAAGTTCAGCTTTAGGCGATCCGTTACATCCCATTTGAAGTTAAGCGCCAGATCCTTGGTATCGTTCACACTATCGCTGTAGCGCGCAGTTGTGCCGTAACGAGTGCCGCGAACGCCCTTGGCCGTATAAGGCTTACTTGCGTCTCGATCTTCGGCACAAGTCCAGTCATAACAGGTAAGAGCGCCTGATGGATTCTCGGCGCCTGCATTCGCCCCATAGGTCGCCATCCAAGAATCAAGGTTGGTAACCAGTGTGCCCGATGTGAGCCCCCCGTTTTCGTTAAACGTACAGTTGGTGTCCGGATGACAGACCGTGGAGACCTTACCTGTACTATCAAGGTTGTTGCTTACCCAGGTAAGCGGCTTCGCAAAGGTGTCAATGCCTGAGCTTGCGGACAGCACGTGCTCTTCCATCTGCTCGCGCTTCTTGGACTGCTGGTATTGCAGCGTCAGCAGCATGGTGTGTTCGTTGTTCTGCCACTGACCTGCAATGGCAACACCATCACGCACGCGATCATAAACATTGTCACGGATGGCGGCGCTACCTGGCATATACTTCTTTGTGGGGTTGATCCACAGATCCGCTTGTGGATCAGTCACAACACCCCCGAAGGGCGGGCTGACAATAGCGCCGTAACGGCCAAACTGGATGCCTTGCGACGCCGTGATAACCTGCGAGTGAGCTCCGTTGACCATCAGGCCGAATTCGCCGTATTCCGTTTCCCAGCGGTCGGAATAAATGCCTGAGACTGCTCCAGCACCATCTTTGGAAAGATCACCCCAAGTATAATCGGCACTGACCGCCAAAACACGACCCTTTTGGTCGAACGGCAGGCGTGTACGCAGGTTAACAGTGCCAGCGATGCCGCCTTCGATCAGTTCGGCGGTCTGGTTCTTATAAACGTCCACGCCGCCCATCAGTTCCGGCGACACATCAGACCAGCTCAAACCACGCGACGAGTCGGCGGTGAAGATGTCGCGGCCGTTGAATTCCGAACGCACCTGCTGCAGACCGCGGACGACGACGCCCGAAGGTTCGGCCGAGAAGTGGGCCGTGTCGCCCGTAGCGGCAAAGCGATTGACGGTGATACCCGCGACGCGCTGAAGCGCTTCAGCCACCGACTTGTCAGGGAAAGAGCCAATGTCACTTGCCGTAATCGAGTCAACGACCGTATCGGCATCCCTCTTGATTTGCTGCGCGTTTTTCAACGAACGGCGCACGCCGACAACGACAACTTCCTGAGCGCCGGCCGCCGCGTCATCCGATGGGGCAGCATCCTGCGCATAGGCAGGCGTAACTAAAGTGGCTGCGAGTGCGGTAAGCGCGACAACAGACACGCCAGCCTTCAGCACAGCAAGCCCCGAGCGGGCTTTGCCATTTGTAGATTTCATAATATCTTCTCCCTGATCGTTCCTTGCCGCAGACCCGAGATTCTGCCGCAAAAAACCGTTTTTTACCAAAAATACTAATCTGAATTACGAGCGCCATTGGTAATAGCAGGCATTTCCGAGTGGCATTCCGCACGCTTGTTTTATGCCAGATCGACATTTTGACTCATGAGTCAAATTTGGCTCGATCTGCGGCGCATCTTGAATTTTCGGAGGTAACCTAGTGACGTTTCTCAACCCGATTAATTATTTCGTTTTTCATTGTTATACAAAGATGACCGCGATTTCTACGCAAATATGTCGTTTCCGCCACAATCGCCCCTGATAATGGCACGAATGCCACACCCTTGATGCAGTTTATCAGGCGTGACGTCAGTTTGCTTTTAAAGCACTTTCTTTAAAAGCCACCTTATGGTTGTGACTGATATTTTGCACGCCAACACCAAGCCGCCTAACCAAATGAGGTCCCACTTGAAAAGGCAGGCCTGGGCTCAGCCCTTGCCTAGAGCCTTGTCAAGCTTACAGCCATGACGTACCTCAAAGAGCAGTTTGTCGCCCTCAATACCGGCATTGCGCCACTTTTCGAGATCACCGCCATGTCACAAACGCCTACACACCCATCTCTTCCGGCTGTCGACACAGTTGAGAGCCTGACACCGGAAGCCTTTGCGCGCGATATCCTGCCTTCCGCCCGCCCCGTCCTCATCAAGGGTTTGGTAACGTCATGGCCGGCTGTGGCTGTGGGTTGCAAAGGCCCTGCCGCCATGGCTGATTATCTGAAAGCTATGGACACCGGCAGGCCCACCACAGTTCTGGAGTCCTATAACACCAGCCAGGGCCGCTTCACCTACGGGCCCGATATGAGCGACTTCAATTTCAACAAGCGCCTGAAATCGATTTCCGCCGGGCTGGATCAGTTGCTCAACGTCCTGGAACACCCCAATCCCCCTTACATCTATATCCAATCGACAGTTATTCAGGACTATTTGCCCGCATTCCTGAAAGAGAATGTCAGCCTGCTGCTGCCGCCGGCCATTCAGCCGCGCATATGGATCAGCAATGGCACCACGGCCCAGACGCATAACGATAACGATCACAATATTGCCTGCGTGGTCGCCGGGCGGCGCCGCTTCACGCTCTTTCCGCCAGAGCAATTGCCCAATCTCTATATCGGGCCGATGGATCACACACCTTCCGGCCGCGCCATATCGCTTGTGGATCTGGCGAATCCGGATTTCGACAGATTTCCGAAGTTTCGCGAAGCCCTGGCCACCGCTCAGGTCGCGGACATGGAACCGGGCGACGCACTTTACCTGCCAAAGTACTGGTGGCATCAGGTAAAATCCCTGACGCCCTTCAATGTGCTGGTGAATTATTGGTGGGGCAACAACGCAGGAACAGTGGAAAACCCCATGTCGTCGTTTCTGGCCGCCCTGCTGTCACTCAAGAATCTCCCCCCTAGCGACAAGATCTACTGGAAGACAATGTTCGATCATTACATCTTCCAGACCGAAGGCGATCCAATGGCGCATATCCCACCCGCCTATCAGGGTGGGCTCGGCCGCCAGACCCCAAAACAACGCGCTGAAATTTTCGCGTCCCTCAAAGACCTCATCGAGGGTCGAGGCTAAACAGGGTTAAGATTCAACCGTTGTTTTCGTTAACCCTTTTGTGCGAATCAACGATTGACTTTGCTTAAAGCCACGGCACCCTTGTTCAGGCTCTCGCGTGATTTGGCGAAGCACAGACGCAAGACCGCCAGGTCGCGACCCGTCTCGCAAAAGGCTTGCAAGGGGATGGTGGCCAGGCCATGATGCCTGACCAAATCATAGGCGACATCCAGACCCGAACCGGTGATGCCGGAGGCGCGCAGGTCGATATTGAGGAAATAGGTGCCTTCAGCCGGCAGCAGATGAAAGCCCGCCTCGGTCAGCAGACGGCTGAGATAGTCACGCTGTCTTTTCAGTTCATCCAGCGCCGTATCGAAACGCGTCTGCGGCAGGTCAAGCCCAAAGGCGACAGCGTGTTGCAAGGCTGGCGGCGTGGCGAAGGTGATGAACTGGTGCGCCCGCGCCACCTGATCGATCAGCGCCTTGTCGGCGACCACGAACCCGACCTTCCAGCCGGTGAGCGAGAAGATCTTGCCGGCCGAACCGATCTTGATCGAGCGTCGCGCCAGGCCCGGAATATGCAGCACGCTGACATGATGACGATCAAAAACGACCTGCTCCCATACCTCGTCGCTCATGACGTAAGCATCAAAACGCTCGCAATAGTCAGCCAACAGGGAGAGTTGCTCACGCGTAAAACAATGGGTCGTCGGGTTGTTCGGCGTGGTGATCAACACCAGTTTCGTCCGGCTGGTAAAGACCGCTTTCAGGTCGTCATCGCTGAATTGCCAGTATGGCGGTGAAAGCTGGACGATGCGCGGGATGCCGCCAGCGCGCCGGATCAGCGGCACATAGGCGTCATACATCGGCTCGAACACCACCACCTCATCGCCCGGCGTGATCATAGACAAGATCGTCGCGCAGATGGCCTCGGTAGCGCCGGAGGTAATCAGCACCTGCGTATCGGGATCGAGCTTAAGCCCCTGCTGACGCTCGTAAAAATCTGCCACCGCCTGACGCAAAACCGGCAGTCCTCGCATCGGCGCATACTGGTTGGATTGCTCCATAAGTGCGCGCGCGGCGGCTTCAAGCACCTCCGGGAAACCGTCAGTTTCGGGAAAACCCTGACCGAGATTGATCGCACCACGCGTCTTCGCTTCCAGCGACATGATCTCGAAAATACTGACGGGCAAATTGCCGAAGACAGGGTTCATAGCGGGCCTCGGAGGAAAGGAATCGCCTCATCCATAGCATAAGAGGCCCGAAGCCTGGGGAGAAGCTTCGGGCCCTGATTTGAACGGATGACCTGCGGGAGGGATAAGGACCTCAGGCCTCGACGCTCAAATTTTGTTTTGCGGCCTGCAAGACGGACGGATCGGTCCAAGCGGCAATCTGGCGGTGCTCCGGCAGCAGGTGGCGGTGTTTCAGCCAGTCCTGCAAATCTTCCAGAGCCGCCAGCCGTTCCGGCTCCAGCCCCAGCTTCGCGCTGGCGCCGAGCAGGTCACCATAGGCGGTCGCCGCGTCATCGCTTTCGACCTTGCCCTCGATAGCGGCCTGTTTGATGGCCTCTTTCGGGAAAGCCTCCGCCCAGTGCGCGGCCTCGATCAGGTTGCCAAGCAGGCGCGTAACGATATCGGCGCGACCTTCGAGCAGCACGTGATCCACCGTGACGGCGCGCAGTTCGACCAGACCAGCAAGACGCGGATGGCTGTAGATATCCTCGGCCGTAAAGCGATGCACTTCTTTCAGATGCGCGGAACGCACCAGTTCCAGGCCCTTGGCACCGAACAGGATGGCGACATCGCTCTGGCCACCGAGCAAGGCCTCAACCTCGCGCCGCGCCACATCGCCAAACGGCACGCTCGGATGATCGGCCACCACCGGCACGAACTCGATGTCGGATTTGGTAGTGCCGGCAACATCGAGCACGGTTTCCCAGGCGCGCAAGGATCGCACCTGCGCCGGCGAAAAATTACCCGCTTCCTTGATCAGGCTAAGGCGACGCCCAACCAGATCGCGCAAACCGTTGATCGGCTGGCCAGGACGGGTCACCACGCTGACCGAGTGATAGGTCTGGCCGATCGCCAGCAGGCGCGAACGTTCGTTCTGACCATGCGCCCATAAGGCGGTGGCAGCGTCGGCTTCGCGGATCAGGTTCGGTAGACTGTGATCGAGGTGCCCCTGCCGCACGCTCGGCGTCGAGTTTTCACGCACCGACACCAGATGGACATTTTCACGCAGGAATTCACGTTGGAAAACGCCGCGGTTAGCCACCAGCCCCATGGCGGTCAGGGTCGGGCAGCGGGCGTACCAGATGAGGGGGGCAGGCCTCGGCGGTTCAGAGGTGCGAAATTTCGACATAGGCAATTACCTTCACTACAGGCAATACCATATCAAATCAGTGTGGTTTTGTCGGGCGATGAAATATCGCCCGACAGTTGAGTTAAATTAAACCCTGTCAAAAAAATTTACAGGGTTGACGACACCTTCCACAGGTCGATGCCGCCTTCGGTGGCGAAGGTGTCGATATTGGCCAATTCGGCCTCCGAGAAGGCGAGATTATCGAGCGATTTCAGCGTGTCGGCCAGTTGCTCGACCGTGCGTGCGCCCACCAGCGCCGAGGTGACTCGCGGATCGCGCAGAACCCAGGCAATCGCCATCTGTGCCAAGGTCTGACCACGGCTTTCGGCGATCTTGTTAAGCTCGCCGATACGGCGGATATTGTCGTCGGTGATCAGTTTTTGATTGAACGAACCGGCCTTGGCGGCGCGGGCATCGGCCGGAACGCCATGAATGTACTTGTTCGACAACATGCCTTGCGCCAGGGGCGAGAAAGCGATGCAGCCCGTGCCCAGTTCGCCCAGCGTATCGAGCAGGCCTTCCTCGATCCAGCGGTTGAGCATGGAATAGGAGGGCTGATGAATGAGCAGCGGCACGCCCTCGCTTTTCAGGATGGCGGCGGCCTGTCGGGTCAGTTCGGGCGAATAGGACGAGATACCGACATAGAGCGCCTTGCCCTGGCGGTGCAGATGGGCCAGCGCGCCCATGGTTTCTTCCAAAGGCGTTTCCGCATCGACACGGTGCGAATAGAAGATATCGACATAGTCGAGCCCCATGCGCTTCAGGCTCTGGTCGCAACTTGCGATCAGGTATTTGCGCGAACCACCAACATCACCATAGGGCCCCGGCCACATATCCCAGCCGGCCTTGGTCGAGATCATCAGTTCATCGCGGTGCGCCTTGAAATCGGTGGCCATCACGCGGCCGAAATTCTCTTCCGCCGAGCCGTAGGGCGGACCGTAGTTATTGGCGAGATCGAAGTGCGTGATGCCATGGTCAAAAGCATGATGCAGAATAGCGCGACCGGTCTCGAAGACATCGACGCCGCCGAAGTTCTGCCACAGGCCCAGCGAAATGGCGGGCAATTTCAGACCCGAACGGCCGCAGCGGCGATAGGGCATGGAGATGTAACGGTCACTTGCGGCGACATAGGGAACGGGAAAAGCCATGAGTTTCAGTCCAGTGCGTTAAGGATTGCGGTGATGCCGATAGTGGCGATATCAAGATCTTCGACGCCCGACAGGCCGCTGACCGCGACGGCGCCAAGGCATTGCCCCTTGTACATGACCGGCGCGCCGCCGTCCCAGCCGACATAGCGCGAATCGCCGTGATAATGAACGTCGGAACCATCCGCCTGGGCGTTACGGCCGAGATCGCCGGAAGGACCACGCACGCGGGCAGCGGTATAGACCTTGTTTTGCGCGATCACAATCGACGGCAGAGCGCAGCCATCGGTGCGCCACAGGGCCAGCAATTCGCCGTGGCTGTCACCGACCGCCACCACGCCGGGCTTGCCGCGGTTTTTCAGTTCGGCCACGCAGGCATCGATAGCCAATCGCGCCTCGGCCTCGCCCAGAGTCAGTGTGGTTTGCATGTTCGCTCCCGGTTTTTATATCAACCTGAATAGGGAGCCGCCGGCAGGACTGTCAAGCCAGCCCGTCGACAATCAGTCCTTGATCTCGAAGCTAGTCGAGCAGCCCTTGCAGCTTCCACAGCCCGAACCGCAGCCACTATCCGGCGCTTCGACCGGCTGCAGCTTCTGGCCGATGGACTGCACCACCGCCGGCAGATCGGCGCGATTGAGCGCTTTTGAGCCCCTGACCTGGAGATCATGGCTCAGCTTCGGCATCAGCCGACGCAACATCTGCAGGGCGCAGAAGGCGACGATCGCCGTGATGATCACTGCCTGAACGACGGAATAGATCATGTCAGTGCCCCACAAAAAAATGAGTGATCTGATAGGTAATGAAGGCCGCCACATAGGCGAGCGCGAAGAGATAACCGGCCGTGACGCCGACCATCTTCCAGGAATTGGTTTCGCGCCTGATGACGGCCAGCGTGGAGAGGCATTGCGGCGCGAAGACATACCACGCCATCAGCGAGAGGGCCGTCGCCAGCGTCCATTGCGACGAGATCAGCGAGCCCAGTTGCGTCGCCACGGTGTCATCGCTGCCGGAAATGGCATAGACCGTGCCCAGCGCCGAAACCGCGACTTCGCGTGCCGCAAGGCCCGGTATCAGCGCCACGCAGATCTGCCAGTTGAAACCGATGGGCGCGAAGATCGGCTCGATCCAGTGCCCCACCATGCCGGCAAAGGAATAGTCGATATTGGGCAGGGTGCCGCCTTCGGGCTTGCCGGGGAAGGTGCTGGCGACCCACAGGAGGGTATTGACGGTGAAAATGATGCCCGTGATGCGGCGCATGAAGATCATGGCGCGCTCGCCAAGCCCGATGGCCAAGTTCTTGACGTGCGGCAGGCGGTAGGACGGCAGTTCCATGATCAGCGGATGCTCGCTCTTGTCCTTGCGGAACAGGGCGATGACCAGCGACACCATCAGCCCGCTGAAAATGCCGGTGATATACATGGCGAAGAGCACCAGCCCTTGGAAGCTCAGGAAACCGAACACCTTGGTGTTGGGCAGGAAGGCGCCGATCAGCAGGGCATAGACCGGCAGGCGCGCCGAACAGGTCATCAGCGGCGCGATCATGATCGTGGTGATGCGGTCACGGATATCATGGATCGACCGCGTGGCCATGATGCCCGGAATGGCGCAGGCATGGCTGGACAGCAGCGGAATGAACGAGCGCCCGGTCAGGCCGGCCTTCGACATCAGGTTATCGAGCAGGAAGGCCGCGCGCGGCAGATAGCCCGACTCTTCAAGGATCAGGATGAAGAAGAACAGGATGATGATCTGCGGCAGGAAGACGATGACCGCCCCTAAGCCGCCGATCAGGGCGTCGGCGATGAAGCTTTTCAGCAGACCGTCTGGCAGGGTTTGCGTCACCACGCCGCCGAGCCACGCCATGCTGGCCTCGATGGCTTCCATGGCCGGCGTCGCCCAGGTGAACACCGCCTGGAAGACGACAAACATGATGACCATCAGGATCGGAATGCCGAGGAAGGGATTGAGCAGGATGCCATCAAGCCGGTCATCGATCAGCGATGTTCGTTGCGGCATGACGACGGCGGCATTCAGAATACGACGGACATCACCGTGGAGATCACCGGTCTCGCGGATATCCGGCACATGCGGCGCGACGTTAGCATCGAGATGCGCCACCAGATCGGCGGTGCCGTTGGCCTTCACAGCCACGGTTTCGATCACCCTAACGCCGAGTTCGGCTTCTAACTTGGCAGTGTCGATGGTGATGCCGCGCTTGCGGGCCGCGTCCATCATGTTGAGCGCCAGAATCATCGGCCGGCCGAGGCGCTTGACCTCCATCACAAAGCGCAGGTGCAGACGCAGGTTGGTGGCGTCGGCCACGCACACGATCAGATCCGGCATGGTCTCGCCTTCGCGGCGGCCAAGGCAGATATCGCGGGTGATGATTTCGTCCGGCCCCATGGCATCCAGGCTGTAGGTGCCCGGCAGATCGAGCACCTGAACCTTGCGGCCAGAGGGCGCAATGAAATGGCCCTGCTTGCGCTCGACGGTGACGCCCGCATAGTTGGCCACCTTCTGACGGGCGCCGGTAAGCTGATTGAAAAGAGCCGTCTTCCCGCAGTTCGGGTTGCCGACAAGAGCGATCGTGAGCGTATCCATTCTAGGCGGCCTGCTCCACCATCACTCTGGCGGCTTCCGAACGGCGCAGGGCGAAGCGCGTAAAGCCGATCTGGATCAGCAACGGATCGGCGCCGATGGGACCGCGGCCGACCACACGCACCGGCTCGCCATCGACGAAACCCAGTTCACGCAAGCGGTTGCTGATCAGATCCCCGTCATGGGTATCGATCACGCCGGTCACCAGGCCGGGGGCAAAAGCGGGCAGTTCAGTCAATTTCATAAGCGTCACTCACACGGTTGCGAATGACTATCATTTATGGGCATAGCAGGTCAAGCGACTGCGTTCTATTCTCAGGGCTTACGGCCATTTGCCACGCGAAACAGCTCAGGGAAAGAGGAAGCTCGTCGTGGCATCGACGATCTTTTGCAGATCCGCACGGCTGGCGCCGGCGCGGGCGCGTACGGCCAGGCTGGAGGTCAGCGAGGTAATCATCTGCGACATCACCTTCGGGTCCTGATTGGAGCCGATATGGCCCAGTTCCTGCGCCTTGGTGAAGAAGCGCTCGAAGCGCAAATCGAATTCCTCGATCGTGCCCTGCAAGACGCTCATGATCGATTCGTGGCGCGGCGCTTCGTTAAGCGCGGTACACATGAAGGCGCACCCCAGGCATTCCTCGGTTTCACCCGTGTAGGAGCCGATCATGATATCGAAATAGCGATTGATGATATCCCGCAGCGTGCCATCGTTACCCGTACATTGCAGCACGACATCAAGCTGGCGGCTGATGTTGTTGCGATAGCGCTCCATGGCCTTGAGGTAGAGGGCTTCCTTATCGCCAAACGTGGCGGCGAGGCTGGGTCGGCTGACCCCGGTGGCGGCGGAAATATCATCGAGCGAGGTGTTGGCAAAGCCGCGCATCCAGAACATTTCCAGCACGGTTTCCAGCACCACATCGGGATCGAAGGCACGCGGTCGGCCGCGCTTGCGCACACCGGCGCAGGCTTCCGCATCCACGGCTTGTCCGCCACACACCGCATCGGGCAGCTCGAACGTTTTCAGATCATCCATCACGGCACGCTACTCCCAAACCAAAACTGTTCTGACCTAAATGTGTCAGTTGCCAGTTTTTGGCACAAGTCCAGACTAATCCTCTTTAAGCGCACGGGCCACCCTAAAAAATCCATATGGATATAAGGGTTTTCCGCTCGCGTTTGAGGGGTATAACATATTTATTTGCGATGTCGCATAAAAATATGTTTACAAAATGACATCGTCGGACTATTTAAATGCGACGCCGCATTAAATTAGGTTTTTGTGCCGAGATCACAAGCCCTCATCCGCCACCCCATGCAGCCAAGTTAAGTGTACCTCCCCTCTCCTTCCTTTCTCCCCAAAGGATCTTTGTTATGTTCGACCCCATTGTCTCTTCCATCAAGCTTGAACGCTACCGTAAGGCGCTCGTCGTGGCCGCCGTCTCTTTGAGCGTACTCGCCGTCGCCGGTATCGGCACCGCCCTCACCACCCAGGCCGCGTCACAAGCCGCCGCCCCCGCCGCCACACCCGTTACGGTTGCGGTGGTTGCCACGCAAAACGTCAGCGTCTGGGATGATTTCTCCGGCCACCTCGAAGCCGTTGACCGCGTGGAAATTCGCCCGCGCGTCGCCGGCGCCGTCAAGGCCATCCACTTCCGCGAAGGCGCGCTGGTCAAGGCGGGCGACCTGCTCGTCACCATCGACCCGGCCACCTATCAGGCCGAAGCCGCCCGCGCCCAGGCCGATGTCTCCGCCGCCTCCGCCCGCCTGACCCTGGCCACCTCTGAACAGGCCCGCGCTCAGCGCCTATGGAACGATCACGCCATAGCGCAGTCGGAGTTGGAAAGCCGCACCAACGATCTGAAAGCCGCCGAGGCCAATCTGGCCGCGGCCCGCGCCTCGTTGCAATCGGCCAATCTGAACCTGAGCTATACGCAGGTACGTGCCCCGGTTTCGGGTCGTGTCGGCCGCATCGAAGTCACGGTCGGCAACCTCGTCGCCGCCGGTCCGCAAGCCCAAATGCTGACCACGCTCGTTTCGGTCAGCCCGATCTATGCCAGCTTCGACGCCGATGAAACGGTCATCAACCGCACCATCGCTGACCTCGGCACCGCTTCACTAGAAACCATCCCGGTGACGGTCGAGGCCGATAATGGTGCGCCGATCGACGGCCACCTGCAACTGATCGACAACCAGTTCGATGGCACCAGCGGCACCCTGCGCGCCCGCGCCGTGTTCCAGAATACCGAAGGCAAGCTCATCCCCGGCCAGTTCGTCCGTGTCCGCATGGGCGCGGCGCAAACCAAGCCGGCCGTGCTGGTCTCCGAACTCGCGCTTGGCACCGATCAGAGCAAGCGCTTCGTCTATGTGGTGGGCGCCGATCACAAGGTCGCCTATCGTGAAGTGGCGCTCGGCGGTACGGCCAACGGCCTGCGCATCGTCACCTCAGGCCTGAAAGATGGCGACCGCGTCGTGGTCAGCGGCATCCAGCACGTCGGTCCGGGCTCGGTCGTAACCGAGACCGTCGCCGCCATGGACGCAAAAACCAAGCCTGAAGCTTAAACCTGCTTAAGTAAGATACCCCCCACCACGCCCTTTGGGCGCGGTCCCCCTCCCCAAAACCAAGAGGTTTCAGGGAGGTATGAACTCCCTGCCCCTCCTAATACCTCCCTGAATTTCGCAGAAATTTGGGGAGGGGGACCGCGCGAGCTTGCTCGCGGGGTGGTGGGGTTTCTTGCTTCAAATTCCCCCAATTCCTCCCAATCCGCCAGTTCCATTTTCGCCCGCACAAAGGGGCCACCCAAATGAACCTCTCCAAATTCTTTATCGACAGGCCGATCTTCGCCGGCGTCCTGTCCCTGCTGATCCTCGTGGCAGGCCTGCTTAGCTTGCGCGTTCTGCCCGTTTCGGAATATCCGGAAGTCGTGCCGCCGCAGGTCGTGGTCCACGCCGCCTATCCCGGCGCCTCACCCGCCGTCATCGCCGAAACCGTCGCCGCCCCTATCGAAGAAGCGGTCAACGGCGTCGAAAACATGCTCTACATGTCGTCTCAGGCGACAGCCGACGGCCAGATGACCCTCACCGTCACCTTCAAGCTCGGCACCAATGCCGACCTGGCGCAACAGATGGTGCAGAACCGCGTATCGCAGGCCGAGGCCCGCCTGCCGGCCGACGTCCGCGCGCTCGGCATCACCACGCAGAAATCGCAATCGTCGCTGCCGCTGGTCGTCCACATCACCTCGCCCAACGGCCGCTATGACGTCACCTACCTGCGCAACTATGCCCTGCTGCACATCAAGGACCGCCTCCAAGCCATCAAGGGCGTGGGCCCGATCCAGATGTTCGGTGGCGGCGATTACGCCATGCGTGTCTGGCTCGATCCGCAAAAAGTTGCCGAGCGCGGCATGTCCCCTTCCGATGTCGCCGACGCCATCCGTTCAGAAAACGTCCAGGCCGCCGCCGGCACCATCGGTGGTTCGCCCGGACTGCCCGGCGTCGCCCTGACCCTCTCGGTCAATGCGCAAGGCCGCCTGTCCTCCGAGGAAGACTTCCGCAACATCATCGTCAAGACCGGCGCTGACGGCGCGGTGACCCGTTTGGGTGATATCGCCCGCGTCGAAATGGGCGCTTCGGATTACGCCCTGCGTTCGCTGCTCGATAACCAGAACGCCGTCGGCATCCCCATCTTCGAGACCGCCGGCGCCAACTCGCTCCAGCTCTCCAAGGAGGTTCACGAGACCATGGAGACGCTGAAGAAGGCCATGCCCGAAGGCGTCAGCTACACCATCGCCTACGACACCTCTGAATACGTTCACGAATCGATCGACTCGGTCATCCACACCCTGCTGGAAGCCATCATCCTCGTCGTGATCGTGGTCATCCTGTTCCTGCAGACCTGGCGCGCCTCGATCATTCCGCTGCTCGCCGTGCCCGTCTCGGTCATCGGCACCTTCGCAGTGATGCACCTCTTCGGCTTCACCATCAACGCTCTCACCCTGTTCGGTCTCGTTCTGGCCATCGGGATCGTGGTCGATGACGCCATCGTCGTCGTCGAAAACGTCGAGCGCAATATCGAAGCCGGCAAGAGCCCACGCCAAGCCACCTATCAGGCCATGCGCGAAGTCTCCGGCCCGATCATCGCCATCGCGCTTGTCCTCGTCGCGGTTTTCGTGCCGCTGGCCTTCATCACCGGCCTTTCCGGCCAGTTCTATCGCCAGTTCTCGCTGACCATCGCCATCTCGACCGTCATCTCGGCCGTCAACTCCCTCACGCTTTCTCCGGCTCTGGCAGCCCTGCTCCTCAAGGGCCACGACGCCCCCAAGGATGGCCTGACCCGCTTTATGGACAAGTGGCTGGGCGGCTTCTTTGGCGCCTTCAACCGCACCTTCAAAAAGTCGTCGGAATCCTACGGCAAAAGCGTCGGCAAGATCGCCAGCCGCAAGGGCCTCATGCTCGGCCTCTATGCCGGTCTCGCCGGCCTGGCCTTCCTGATGTTCCAGGTCGTTCCCGGCGGCTTTATCCCGCAGCAGGACAAGGCCTACCTCGTCGGTATGGTCAAGCTGCCCGATGGTGCCACGCTTGACCGCACCGAAGCCGTGGCCCGCAAGGTCTCGGAAATCGCCGGCAAGGAACCGGGCGTCGCCCATGCCCTCGCCTTCCCCGGCATGTCGATCAATGGCTTCACCATCGCCTCCAACGAAGCGGTCGTCTTCATGCCGCTGAAACCCTTCGCTGAACGCAAAGGGGCAGCGCTCAGCGCCGGCGCCATCGCCGGTTCACTGAACGCCAAACTCGGCGGCATTCAGGAAGGCTATTCGGTCATGTTCCCGCCACCGCCACTGCTTGGCCTCGGCACCACCGGCGGCTTCAAGCTCCAGCTCGAAGACCGCGCTGGCCTCGGCTACCAGAAGCTTGACGAAGCCACCAAGGCCTTCGTCGCCAAGGCGGCGCAAACCAAGGAACTGGCTGGCGTCTTCTCGGGCTATAACGTCAACACGCCGCAGCTTTACGCCGATATCGACCGCACCCGCGCCCGCCAGTTGGGCGTCTCGGTCAGCGATATCTTCTCGACCATGCAGATCTATCTCGGTTCGCAATATGTCAACGACTTCAACCGCTTCGGTCGCACCTACAGCGTCCGTGTCCAGGCTGACGCACCCTACCGCGCCCAGTCCGAGGATATCGGCAAGCTGAAGGTCCGCTCGAACACCGGCGAAATGGTGCCGCTGGCCGCCGTGCTGAAGGTCGACCCGACCTCCGGCCCGGTCACCGCCAGCCGCTACAACGGCTATCTGTCCGCCGACATCTCCGGCGGACCGGCGCCCGGCTTCTCGTCCGGACAGGCCCAGGACGCCGTCAAGCGCATCGCCGCCGAAACCCTGCCCGCCGGCATCGAATATGAATGGACCGAACTGACCTATCAGCAGATCCTGGCCGGCGACTCGTCGTCGCTCGTCTTCCCGCTGGTTATCCTGCTCGTCTTCCTCGTGCTCGCCGCCCAGTATGAAAGCGTCGTCCTGCCGATCTCGATCATCATGATCGTGCCGATGGGCCTGCTCTCCGCCATGGTCGGTGTGTGGATGTCCCATGGCGACAACAACATCTTCACCCAGATCGGTCTGTTCGTTCTGGTGGGGCTGTCAGCGAAAAACGCCATCCTGATCGTCGAATTCGCCCGCGAACTCGAATTGACGGGGCTCAATCCGCTGGAGGCCGCCATCCGTGCCAGCCGCCTGCGTCTGCGCCCGATCCTGATGACCTCGATCGCCTTCATTATGGGCGTGCTGCCCCTGGTGCTCAGCCACGGCGCCGGTTCGGAAATGCGTCACGCCATGGGGATCGCCGTCTTCTCCGGCATGATCGGGGCCACGATTATCGGCCTCTTCATGACCCCCTTCTTCTACGTGCTGCTGCGCGCCCTGTCCGGCAACCGTCCTCTGAAGTCACACACCTCCACCTTGGCCGGTGAAGACGACCACGACGACCTGCCGCCACCCGTTCAGCCCGCTCCCGCCAAGCTTAAACCGGAGGCTTTCTAATGAGCCGCTTCTTTATCCCCCTCACCTTCGCAGCCGCTCTTTTGAGCGGCTGCGCCACCGCCCCGCTACAACAGGCTTCCTTCGAGACGCCCGCGGCTTTCAAGGGCGCAACCCCCACCAGCGCTGCCCCAGCGGCTTCGCAAACGGCGCAAACCTGGTGGCTGGTCTTCAACGACGACGTGCTCAACACTCTGATGTCGCGCGCCATGGAGAAGAACAACGACATCAAGGTCGCCTATGGCCGTCTTGATCAGGCACAAGCCCTGCTCGGCGCTTCGAAAGCCGATCTGTGGCCGCAACTCGGCGCCGGTTATCAGGTCATCCACGGCGCCAACACCACCACGATCGGCGCCGGCACACAAAAGCCGGCCACCGGTCACGCCATCGGCGCCACCTTGTCGTATGAGGTCGATCTGTTCGGGCGCATCCGCAACGCCGCCAGGGCCGCCGATTTCGACGCCAAGTCGAGCCAGGCCCTGCTACTCGATACACAATTGCTGATCCAGTCGCGCGTCGCCCAGAGCTATTTCGCCCTGCGCGCACTCGATGAAGACCGCGCCATTGTGCGCGACACGCTGGAGGCCTATCGCGGCAGCCTGTCGGTGACCACGCGGCGCTTCGAGGAAGGCGATGTTGCCGAACTCGACGTCGCCCGCCTGGAAACCGAGGTGGCCTCTACCGAGGCCGCGGGCGCTGCGCTCGACCAGCAACGCGCCCAACTGGCCCATGCGCTGGCTGTGCTGCTCGGCGAACCCGCCAGCACCTTCGACGTGACCACGGCTTCCTGGGCATCGCAGCCCTGGGCCGGTTCTGTGCCGGTCATCCCGGCCGGCCTGCCCGCCAGGCTGATCGAAGACCGCCCGGACATCATCGCGGCGGAAGCTTCGCTCTATGCGGCACAGCGCCGGGTCGGCATCGCCAAGGCGGCGTGGTTCCCCACCCTTAGCCTGACCACCAATGGCGGCTATGCCGCCGGTGACGCCGGCAATCTGTTTGAAGACGTGGCTAAGAACTGGTCGCTGGCCGGTATCCTGTCACAAGCCATCTTCGATGGCGGCCGTCGCAACGCCAATATCGATTACAGCAAGGCAGGACTTGATATCGCCTTCGCCGGCTATCAGCAATCGGTGCTGGCGGCCTTTGCCGATGTCGAGGATCAGTTATCGGATATCAGCTATCTGAGACAGCAGCAGACGGCGCAGGATCAGGCAGTTGCGGCCGCCACCCGGGCCATGGCCATGTCGCAATCACGCTACACCAACGGCTCATCGTCTCAGCTTGAGGTTCTGGATGCCCAGCGGCAATTGCTGGCGATCCGCCGGCAGGCCCTGCGCGTGCGGGCTTCACAGTATCAGTCGACGGTCGGTCTGATCCGGGCGCTCGGCGGAGGTTGGACCACCTGACCTGGCGGACAGGCTGGTTCTTCGCAGGCGCGTCATCCAAAGTGTGGCGCGCCTGTTTTTATGCTTGGGAGAGGTTAGCTGCGATAAATCGAACGACGGCGGCGCGCATGGCGCGTGCTCGGGCGTGGCAGTTGCAGAGCCCAGGCCGCCGCGTCAAGTACAGCCCACATTGTGGCCGCGATGGGGAACAGCAGAATTTTTACAATTGAATTGCGTTTCGCCACGACGATTCATCCTTATCCAAGTGTTAAAGCCATAATTTGTTGCACCGCAATATGCAATCGTTGAGGCCAAAAAATGAAGTTTGCGACTCTTCTGAGCTCCATTTTATAAGGGGGCGGTAAAAACGACGCAAAGATGCAACGCTTCTGCCTCTTTTAAACTGGAATGATGGCATCAAGCCACTCACGGAGCACGCCACGATTCGCCATGTCGTACCGTTCCGCCTCCAACACGCACCCAACTCTGCCGAAGAGGCCGACTTTCTGAGCGCTAATCGCAAGCTGGCCGATATTCCGGGCGTGCAGGCCTTTGAGCTATCGCGTCAGGTCAGCCCGAAGAACGCCTTTACCTTCTGCGTCTCCATGGCCTTCGCCGATCGGGCCGCTTATGACGCCTATAATATCCACCCGGCGCATGTGGATTTCGTCCAGACCCGCTGACTTCCGGAAGTCGTTGATTTCATGGAAATAGATTTGATCTAACGTATGATCTAATCACTACAATTGAAATTATTTGATAAAAAACAAGCCAATAAGTAAAGGGTCCAAGGCTTGTGGCCCTGGCGCACCCAAGAGGATTCGAACCTCTGACCTCTGCCTTCGGAGGGCAGCGCTCTATCCAGCTGAGCTATGGGTGCCTGTGGCCAGATCAAGCTACCTAAGCTAAAGCGCAGCCACACTCAACCGCAAAAATCGCCTTATCCTGTTTTGTGCCGCGAACTGTCGCGCAGCACAAGTTCCGGCGTGACGACCAGACCTTCGTGCTCCTGCATACCGCCTTCATCGAGCGCGGCAACCAGCAGTTCCAGTCCGCGCCGACCGAGATCAAAGATGCCCACCCGCAGCGTGGTCAGAGGGGGCGAAGTGAAACGCGCGATCGGGATATCATCAAAACCAACCAGCGCCACGTCCTGCGGCACCTTCACCCCGGCTTCGCTGAGAGCCAGCAGGCAGCCAACCGCCATCATGTCGTTCGCCACGAAGATACCGTCGGGCAATGGCCCCGATGCCAGGAAGGCCTTGGCGCCGCGATAGCCGGACTCTTCGGTGAAATCCCCCTCGAACACTACCGGTGAGGGCTGGCGAACCGCCGACAAAAAGCCGCGCTTGCGCTCCTCGGCCTCGAAATTGTGCGACGGACCGGAGATATGCGCCAGGCGCTTGCAGCCCTGCTCCAGCAGGTGCTTGACCGCCGTGACGCCGCCGCCGAAATTATCGACGCTGATCGAGCCCTGCCCGCTGCCGATGCGGCTGGCGATGGTCACCACCGGCAGGCTGAGCGGCAAGATAGCCGCCAGATCATGCGATTCCACGAAGGGCGACATGACCAGCAGGCCATCGACACGCCCCCCCATGGCGCGCATCGCCCGCACGGCCTCATCGGGGTTACCGTGCGATCCGGAGACCAGCAGGTGCAGGCCGCGCGCCCGCGCCGCCACATCAACGCCGCGAATGATTTCGGCAAAGAACTCGCCATAGATATCGGGGAGCAACACGCCGATCGTATTGGTGCGCGAGGTGACCAGAGACCGGGCGCCGCCATGCGGCACATAGCGAAGGCGGGCGGCGGCTTCGAGCACGCGCACTTTCACCGCCTCGGCGACATTATCGAGGCCATTGATGGCGCGCGACGCCGAGGCGATCGACACATTGGCTTCACGCGCAACATCTTTAAGAGTGGCCCCTGCCATATGCTCTCCTTTGTTGAATCAGGTGTAGGGCGTTGAAGACGAAGTGTAAAGTTACTCTCCAGGTTTCAGTATGAAACCTGGCAAGGCCAAAGGCCGCCCGAGCATATACGAGGAAGCCCAGCCCTTCGAAAGAATTTGGCGGCGCCTGAGCTGTAAAATGTTAAAACGGAAAAGCCGTCACGCCCTTGATCCATTCATCGATCTGTAGTGCCTTGACCGCCGGGGGCGCGGCGCGTTCGCGGCAATTGGGCCGTTCGCACAGGCGGCACATCGGGCCGGTCTCGACCGCATTGGGTTGAGCCAGGTTCAGACCGCGCGCATAGATCAGCTTCTCGGCATATTTCAACTCGCAGCCCAAACCGATCGCCTGTTGCGAATAGGCGCCGTCGGCATAGGCGCTCAAATTGCGATCCAGCGTGCGCGCCAGGGTAAAATAACGCAGCTTGTCGGGTGTTTCAATGACCTGGGTGATGATGCGCCCGGGCGTCTGGAAGGCCTGATGGATGTTCCAACGCGGACAGGCGCCGCCATATCTGGAGAATGGGAAGTGTCCGGCGGCGAAGCGCTTGGACACATTGCCGGCGGAATCGATCCGCATCAGGAAGAAGGGCACGCCGCGACTGCCGGGCCGTGACAAGGTGGTCAGGCGCTGGGCCGCCTGCTCGTAGGACACCTGATAGGGTGCGCGCAACAACTCGATATCATAGGCATTGCTTTCCGCCTCATGCAGAAAGCGGCCGTAGGGCATCAGGGCGGCCGCGGCCAGGTAGTTCAGCAGGGCAATCTTGTAGAGCCGCGATGTGGCAAGATCGGGGGCTTTTGCCTTGTCTGTCATGGCATTGATGTCAGAGGCGTATTCGCTGAGCGCCAGTTGATAGAGCAGCGCGAAACGCCGCGACGATGGGCCCAACGTTTCCGAGATCATGAGCCGGCGACGGTGCGGATCGTAACGGCGCTGGTACATCATCATCACCTGCGCCGGCATGAAGCGGATATCAATGCCATACTGGTCCTTGAGCCGCCTTTGCGCCGCCTCTTCCAGCGTATGCGGATCGCCGCCGAGGGTGGCGAAAAGCTGCTCGCCCAGTTCGTCGAGTTCGGGGAAGAAGTTGTGATGGCTTTGAATCTGGTCACGCACCCAGTCGGTCGGCGATTGTTCGGCCTCTTCCGGAGTTGCCACCAGCGCGTCGCGTTTCCGGCGTTCGGTATAGGCACGATAGAGCCGCGTCACCGCTTCAGCGGCCATCGGGGAAGAGGCCACGAGTTCGGAGATTTCACGGCGCGGCAGGTGCAGATCCTTGAAAAGCGGATCGGCGAAGATTTCGACCAGATCGGCCTCACCCGCCGGCTCTGAATCATCCGTAAAGGTGCGCAGATCGAGATCATAGGTGGCCGCCAGCTTGAGAAGCACCTGCGCCGTCACCGGGCGCTGGTTGCGCTCAAGATGATTGAGATAGGAGGCCGAAACGCCGAGATCGGTCGCCATCTGCGTCTGGGTCAGGCTGAGATCATGGCGCAGCCGCTTGAGACGTCCGCCAAGGAAGAGTTTGCGATCGAGTTCAGCCATGACGCCCTCCAGATGCAAGTATTGTCATGAATTTACAAACCTTACAATGTCACAATTTTCCAAATGACGCCATTTTGGCTGCAAGAACCCTATATTTCCTTAAATTTTAAGCGCTTCATGTCTTCACACTCAACAGCGGCACGCCGCAGATGATGAGACATATTATGACAGAAGTGCCCATACCCACACCTTTTGCCAGCCCGTTCGATATGGCCACGCTCTATGCCGCCGCCTTCGGACTGTTTGCGCCAGGCCTGCTCATGGCCGCCCGCCGCCAAATGACCGCATCCACACCGCAACCCTCACAAGGACAATCGACATGATTATGTCTAAGACCACCTTCCAGGATTTGGTTCCCTCCGCTCCACAAGGCCGCTTTGACGGCATCACCCGTCCCTATTCTGCCGAAGACGTCCTGCGTCTGCGCGGCTCCTTCCCCATCCAGCACACGCTCGCTGAACGCGGCGCCAACAAGCTGTGGGATCTGCTGCACAGCGAACCCTTCATCAACAGCTTAGGCGCCATGACAGGCAATCAGGCCATGCAGATGGTTCGCGCCGGCCTGAAGGCCATCTATCTCTCCGGCTGGCAGGTCGCGGCGGATAGCAACACCGCCTCCTCCATGTATCCCGACCAATCGCTCTATCCGGCCAATGCCGCGCCCGAACTGTGCAAGCGCATCAACAAGACCCTGCAACGCGCCGACCAGATCGAGCATTCCGAAGGCGGCGCTAAACGCGACTGGTTCGCGCCGATTGTCGCCGATGCCGAGGCCGGTTTCGGCGGGCCGCTCAACTGCTTCGAGATCATGAAGGCCTTTATCGAAGCGGGCGCTGCCGGCGTCCATTTCGAGGATCAACTGGCCTCGGAGAAGAAGTGCGGCCATCTGGGCGGCAAGGTCCTGATCCCGACGCAAGCCCACGAACGCGCCCTGACCTCTGCCCGTCTCGCCGCCGACGTCATGGGTGTGCCAACCCTCGTCGTCGCCCGCACCGATGCAGAAAGCGCGCAACTGATCACCTCGGATATCGATGAGCGGGACCATCCCTTCATCGAGCGTGAAAACCGCACGCCCGAGGGGTTTTATCGCCTGAAGCCCGGCACCGGCCTTGACCACTGCATTGCCCGCGGCCTGTCCTATGCCAGCGTGGCCGACCTGTTGTGGTGGGAAACCTCGCACCCCGATCTCGAAGATGCCCGCAAGTTCGCGGAAGCCGTCCACAAGGTCCATCCCGGCACGCTGCTGGCCTATAACTGCTCGCCGTCCTTTAACTGGAAGGCCAAGCTCGATGACGCCACCATCGCCCGATATCAGCGCGAACTCGGCGCCATGGGCTACAAGTTCCAGTTCGTCACCCTGGCCGGTTTCCACTCGCTGAACAATTCCATGTTCGAACTGGCCGATGGTTACCGCGATCGCGGCATGGCGGCCTATTCGGAACTGCAACAGCGTGAATTCGCCAATGAAGCGGCCGGCTACACCGCCACCCGTCACCAGCGCGAGGTCGGCACCGGTTACTTCGACAAGGTGGCCCTGACCATCAGCAACGGTCAGTCCTCCACCACGGCAATGAAGGCCTCAACAGAAACCGCACAGTTCGCGCTCAAACAGCAGCGCGGTAGCGCATCGCAAACTGTGGCAGCTGAATAAGGAGACATGAAAATGGAAACCCTCAATCGCCCGCAAGCCATCATCGAGTTCTGCCTGGCGCCCCTGCACCTCAACCCGCAAAGCGAGGCCGCGCAGGAGGTGTATCGCCGGCTTGAACACGTCATCAAAACCTACCAGTCGAAAATTCCGCAACCGGTGTCGGTCGATTTCTCGAACATGCCGCCAATCGTGATCAATGAAGCGGCCCACGGCTACGAATAAGCCCTGGCACCCGCTTGGTCTCCGGCCATGCGCCCTCTTCAAACCTGCGAAGAGGGCGCAGCCGTGTTCACGCTTTCCCAGACGCAGATTGCATGTCATGCTGACGTCACAGGGACCATCGACGCGGCCATAACGGGGACAACCCCGCCCCGCGTAACTTGACCAGGATAGACAAATGACATGAGAAAGCACCTTGTGCTGACAACCGGTGTTACCGCTATCATACTTACGCTCGCCATGCCCGCCCTGGCCGAACGCCTTGCAGCGCTTGTCCCCGCGGTCAAGGCCTATCCCGGCGAAGGCACAGGCGCCTACAAGACCGGCCATTATCGCAACCTGTTCGTGGAATGGCTGGGCCACAGTGAAGCCGAGACCGCGCAACGGATCGAGGACACGTTCCAGCAGCATTTCCATGGCGATGGTCAGGAAGAGCGCATCTATTTCGAGACCAGCGCCAATGCCGATGGCACGCTCGCCTATATCACCGACTGGGCCAATAACGACGCGCGCTCCGAAGGCATGAGCTATGGCATGATGATCGCCGTGCAGCTTGATAAAAAGCGTGAGTTCGACGCCCTGTGGAACTGGTCGAAGACCTATATGCTGACCACCGATCCGCAAAATCCGTCGCTGGGCTATTTCGCCTGGTCGATGGGCACGGATGGCTCAGCGCGCGCGGTGGGCGCCGCCCCCCCCCGATGGCGAGGAATATTACGCCATGGCGCTCTATTTCGCGGCGCACCGCTGGGGCAATGGCCAAGGCATCTACAATTATCAGGCCGAGGCCGACAAGATCCTGAGCGGGATGCGCCATCACCCGGCCGTCACCGCCACCACGTCATTCCGCATCCACCCCGGTGACGCGCCCTTCGTCGAGCCAGCGACACCCTGGCCCAGCCCCAATAACCGCACGGCGCAGGCCCAAGCGCTAAAGGATGGCAAGCCGTGGCCGCCCTATCGCCCCCCGCGAACGCCGCATTCGGTAACGGTCGGCCCGATGGTCGATCAAGCCCACACCATGATCCGCTTTGTGTGGCTGAAACCAGCATTCCGGGCACCGACGCCTCCTATCACCTGCCGGCCTTTTATGAACTGTGGGGCCGCTGGGGTCCGGCCGAGGATCGCGCCTTCTGGCTCCGTGCCGCCGATGTCAGTCGTGACTTTTTTGACAAGGTCAGCGATCCGAAAACCGGCCTGGCGCCGGATCGCAGCGAATTTGACGGCACCCCGGCCATGGGCTGGGATAGCAAGCCCAGCACCTTCGCCTATTACAGTTGGCGCACGGCCAGCAACTGGTCAGTAGACTATAGCTGGTGGGGCAAGGATGCGCGGGCGAAAACGCGCAGCGATCGTATCCAGGCCTTCCTGTACGGCCAGGGCATCAGTACCTTCGCCGATCGTTATACGCTTGACGGCCAGCCGCTGCCTGATCGTCACTCCACCGGCATGGTGGCGGCCACCGCGGTTGGCAGTCTTACAGCCACGCCGGGCGAGGTCTCGGACGCCTTTCTGAAAGAGTTATGGAATACGCCAGCGCCGGCCGGCGAGCAGCGCTATTTCGACGGTCTGGTTTACCTGATGAGCCTGATGCACCTCAGCGGGGAGTTCCGCATCATCGAAGCGACGACGGAGCGGAAGGACTAGCCTTCATCCGGATGGAAGGCCGCTTTCACCTTCGCATCGGGAGCAGGAGCCACACACTATGCCTTGCGGCAAGGTTTTCATGGTTTGAGCGAAAGTGCAAATTGCGCACCGCCGCAATTTGCTTTAAGGCGCTCACAGGCCGCGCAGGCTCGCCGCAACAGCAGCGGCGCACGCTTGTGCTTGCCAAATTCAATCGAATAAGTTCAATTGAATTTGGAACGTTTCTAATTTGTCCCAAAGGCTTTGCGCATCATGAGCGACATCATCCCTCCCCCCGAAGTCATCTATGTCGACGCCCACAAGGTCGCCTGTAACGGCGGTGGCGGCGCGCTCGGTCATCCACTGACCTATTACGATCTCGGTGAAGACGGTACGGCTGAATGCGGTTATTGCGACCGCAAGTTTGTCCATAAAGACCACGCGCATGACTATGTCGATCCGGCGCCGCGTCCGGAAGGCGACCACTAAATATGCGTTTTCTGCACACCATGGTGCGGGTACATGACCTCGACGCCGCGCTGAGCTTCTGGTGTCAGGGCTTAGGCCTGATCGAGACCCGTCGGATGGAGTCTCAGGCGGGCCGTTTCACGCTGGTCTATCTGGCAGCAAAGCTCGACGAAGACCATGCCAACGCCTTCAAGGCCCCCGAACTGGAACTGACTTGGAATTGGCCGGATACCGACGGCAAGGCTGAGGTCTATACCGGCGGCCGCAATTTCGGCCACGTCGCCTATGAGGTTGACGACATCTATGCCGCCTGTCAGCACCTCGCCGACATGGGCGTGGTGATCAACCGTCCGCCGCGCGACGGCCACATGGCCTTTGTGCGCTCGCCGGACGGCGTTTCGGTCGAACTGCTGCAAAAGAATGGATCGCTGGCGCCGGCGGAACCGTGGGTTTCGATGGCCAATACCGGAAGCTGGTAATCAGCCGAAGGCGTAGGATGACTCAACGCACAGTACATGCGCGGTCGCCAGCCTCACTAGATGCGTCAGGGCAAAATCCGGACCGATCTCGCCCGTCGCGGCCAGCGCCAGGGTATCGGCCAGGCGGGTCTCAATACCTGGGCCGTTCAGGTGGCACAGGTCAGGGCGACAAAAGTGCACAAGATCCGCGACCGCCTTGGGCCCATCAACGCGCCGGTCGAGAAAGGCCTCAAGCACGCGGCTCACAGCGATGCGCAGGCGGGTTGGGTCGGTCTCTTTCATCATGGACATGGGGGAACTCCGGTTTTTATACTGCCATGTTCATAGCCGAAAAGGCACTTTGCTGCACTGCGGCATAACGTCATCCGCCCCGAGCGGGATCAGCCCAAAACCGACAGGTGATCCGCCTCCACGGTCTTCGCCGTCGCCAGCCGGATGAGATGTGTCAGGGCGCTATCCGTGCTCACCTCTCCGACCGTGACCATGGCCAGGGTCTTGGCCAGATAGCTATCCAGGCCTTCGCCGTCATGACCGACAAAGTCAGGATGGCACAGCTTCAAGAGGTCAGCGACCGCGTCAGGCGGATCGATATCCCCGCGTTGGAAGAGTTCGAGAATGCGGCTGATATTAATCCGCAAGGCTGTGTGATCGGCATCCTTAAGCATAGACATGAGGCGACTTCCATTTCCTTATTAAGATTATGGATATTATGCACGAAACCTCTGCCGCTGCACTGCGGCATATTGCCCAATAGCAACACCCGCCCGATAAGCTTAACGCAGAGTTAGCTATCACGGACTTGTGGATTGCCTTTGCCGCCATAACGGCGTTTCGTAAGGTGTAAGGTCGCCGCAAAAAGACGGCCCAGACAGCCGCAGGGTTGCGACGTCCGCACATACTCCGTTTGAGGTGCTGACATGACCAAGGCCGCTATCGCCGCCGATCACCGCTCATCGTTTTTAGACGCCGCCAAAGCCTTTGCGCTCTTGCCGGTGGGTCTGGCGCTCGTCATCTATCTCGCCTGCCGCGAACGATGGTGACTTAATTTGGCCCGCAGCTTTGATTTGGTATAGGGATCATATGGCCTTATGAAAGGCCAACGTCGATTCCCAGCCGAACAGAGCCTTGAATGTCAGAAGCCACACCCGAAAAGCAAAAACGCCTCGTCCTGATCGATGGCTCCGGCTATATTTTCCGTGCCTATCACGGCCTGCCGCCCCTGACGCGTAAGTCGGACGGCCTGCCGATCGGCGCCGTCAGCGGCTTCTGCAACATGCTGTTCAAGCTGATCAAGGAAAACCGCGGCGACGACGCGCCGTCGCATTTGGCGGTCATTTTTGACGCCGGCTCGAAGACCTTCCGCAACGAGCTTTATGATCAGTACAAGGCCCACCGTCCGCCGGCGCCGGAAGACCTGATCCCGCAATTCCCGCTGATCCGCGAGGCCACGCGCGCCTTCGGCCTGCCAGCCGTCGAGATGGAAAATTTCGAGGCCGACGACCTGATCTGCACCTACACCCATCTGGCCAAGAAAGACGGCTTCAAGGTCACCATCATCTCGTCCGACAAGGACCTGATGCAACTGGTCGATGATGATGTCAGCCTGATGGACCCGGTCAAGGGCACGCTGGTCGGCCGCGAAGGTGTGATCGAGAAGTTTGGCGTGCCGCCCGAACTGGTGGTCGATGCCCAGGCCCTGATCGGGGATTCCGCCGATAATGTGCCGGGCGCCCCCGGCATCGGCGTCAAGACCGCCGCGCAACTGCTGCTCGAATACGGTAATCTCGATAATGTGCTGGCGCGTGCCTCCGAGATCAAGCAGGAGAAGCGCCGCCAGACGCTGATCGACTTCAGGGAGCAGATTCTTCTGTCACGCCAACTGGTGACCCTGCGATGCGACTCGCCTACGCCGGTCGATATCGATACCTTTATCCTCAAAGAACCCGAGCAGGACGTGCTGGCGGCCTTTCTGGCGCTGATGGAGTTCAATACGCTGGCCAAGCGTGTTGGCGGCAATAGCTTAAGCCTGCTGCAGGCTTCGTCAGCGCTCGACAAGCTCCCCACCGCGCCGATCCTGCGTCCGCTCTACGGCGCGCCGAAAAAGGGCCCTGCCGAGGCTGCCATCCAGCCGGTGCACCGCGAAACCTACGAATGCGTCCAGACGATGGAAGCGTTAGAGAAGTGGATCGCCTGCGCCTATGAAGCCCACGTCATCGCCATCGACACCGAGACCGATGATCTCTCGGCCTCCCATTCCGGACTGGTCGGCATTTCGCTGGCAGTCGGTGTCAATCAGGCCTGCTATATTCCGCTGGCGCACACCTCCAATGAGGGTTTTGATTTTGGAGATGGCGGCGGTCTCCAGCAGATCGATTTCAAACAGGCCATAGCCGCCCTGAAACCACTGTTCGAAAACCCGACCATTCTCAAGGTCGGCCAGAATATCAAGTACGACTTGTCGGTGCTGCACCGCCACGGCATTGATGTTACGCCTTACGACGACACCATGCTGATCTCCTATGTACTCGAAGGCGGCGTGCACGGTCACGGCATGGACGAACTTTCCGAACTGCACCTTGGCCATACGCCGATCACCTTCAAGCAGGTAGCGGGCTCCGGCAAACAGGCCAAGTCGTTCAAATATGTCGGCTTGAAAGAGGCAACCGAATACGCCGCCGAGGACGCCGACGTCACCTTGCGCCTATGGCACATTCTTAAGCCACGCCTGGCCCAGCAAGGTCTGCTGACCGTCTATGAGACCCTGGAACGCCAGATGCCTGCCACACTCTCCGAAATGGAACTGGCCGGCATCCGCATTGATCCCGCCATTCTGCAAAGCCTGTCGCACGATTTCGGCACGCGCATGAACGCCATCGAGCAGGAGGCACAGGCGCTGGTGGGCCGGCCGTTCAACATGAACAGCCCCCAACAACTCGGCGCCATCTTTTACGACGAAATGCAGCTTCCTGGCGGCAAGCGCACGGCGTCCGGCCAATGGGCCACGGACGTCAAGGTGCTGGAAGAACTGGCGGAAAGCGGTCAGCCACTCGCCAGAATGCTGCTCGATTACCGCCAGATGGCCAAGCTGAAAGGCACCTATACCGACGCGCTCGTGGGATATGCCGACAAGACGACCCAGCGCATCCATACCAGCTTCCACCTGGCGGCTACGCCGACCGGACGCCTGTCGTCTAATGAGCCGAACCTGCAAAACATCCCGATCCGTAACGCCGAAGGCCGCAAGATTCGCCAGGCCTTTATCGCCAAACCTGGCCACAAGCTGATCAGCGCCGACTACAGCCAGATCGAACTGCGCATCCTGGCCCATATCGGTGACATTCCGCAGCTAAAACAAGCCTTTGCGCGCGGTGATGATATCCACGCCATGACCGCCTCGGAAATGTTCGGCGTACCGATGGATGAGATGACCTCGGAAATCCGCCGTCGCGCCAAGGCGATCAATTTCGGCATTATCTATGGCATTTCCGGTTTCGGACTGGCCAACCAGCTCGGCATAGAGCGCGGCGAGGCTGGCCGTTACATCGAGACCTATTTCGACCGCTTCCCCGGCATCAAGGCCTATATGGACGTGACCAAGGCCTTCGTAAATGCGAACGGGTTCGTAACCACCCTGATGGGCCGCAAGATCCATATCCCCGAAATCAACGGCAAGGGCGCGATCAAGTCCTTCGCCGAGCGCGCCGCCATCAATGCGCCGATCCAAGGCACCGCTGCCGATGTCATTCGCCGCGCCATGATGCGGATGCCGAAGGCGCTGCTGGATGCCGGTTTCGCCACAAAAATGCTGCTACAGGTCCATGACGAACTGATCTTCGAGGCGCCGGATGCCGAGGTCGAGACCGTGATGCCACTGATCAAGGACATCATGTCGAACGCTTACCTGCCGGCCTATGAGATCAGCGTGCCGCTGGTCGTCGAGGCCCATGCCGCGCTCAACTGGGATGAGGCGCATTAGTTCTCAAACGTGCTGCCGCTTTACCTGCAAAATAACGTTTACAGGTGTTTTTGCATTTAAACCAGCCGCGACTTAATTTCACACAATATATATACTTAACGTCCTTTTAACCGGCGCATGGCCAAAACAACGCCATCTACTTAATTCATCGGTTTTCGGCTGGGTTGGCCGTTAGGGAACTGGGGCGTCATGCTTAAGAATTTCACTATCCGTGCTCGCGTCATCGCGGCAGTCGCTGTTCTGGTTCTGATATCGGGTGGCGTAGGCCTGTTCGCCGTCAATCGCCTGTCGGCGGTCAATGCCACGACGATGGATATGGCGAATAACTGGCTGCCATCGACCCAGGTCATTGGCCTGGTCAGCACGCATTTCGAGCGCTACCGTATGCAGCAGGGCATCGCCCTGATGCAAAGCGGCGATAAGCGTGACGAATACCTGAAGAAATCCGCGCAGACCCGTGAACTCCTCGTCGCCGACATGAAGACCTATGCCCCCCTCGTCGCGCCAGGCGAGGAAACAAAGCTGGCCGCCGATTTGCAAAAAGCAATCGATGATTATCTCAAGGGCTCCGATGGTGTGACCGCACAAATCAGGTCAGGCGATGAAACGGCCGCCCGAAACAGCTATATCTACGATATGCAGCCTTTGGTTGACCCCTTGCGCGTTGCGCTCAACGCTGAAATTGACTTCCAGACAAAGAACGTTACTGCGGTAGCGGCTCGCGGCACCGCGCTCGGCAAATCGGCTTCAAACCTGATCTATTGCGCCATGGCCCTGGTCGCCCTGATCGGTGGCATGATCGGTTGGGTGATGATCACTAGCATTTCAAACCCCGTCCGCAAGATGACCGACGCCATGCGTATGCTCGCCAATGGCGACACCGCCGTGGTGATACCCAATGTCGGCGAACGCAGCGAAATCGGTGAGATGTCCAAAACGGTCGAGGTCTTCAAGGACAATCTGATCCGCACGCGTGCCCTCGAAGAAGAAACCCGTCAGGCCCGCGCAGATGCCGAGGTACAGCGCAAGAAGACCATGTACGACCTCGCCGACCAGTTTGAGAACGCCGTCGGCGGCATTGTCGATATGGTGTCCTCCGCCGCTACCGAAATGCAGGCCACGGCTCAGCAACTGACCTCGTCGGCGCATGAATCGGCCGCGCAGGCCACCTCGGTTTCCGCCGCCGCCGAAGAAGCCGGCACCAANGTCACCTCGGTCGCCGGTTCGGCCGAAGAACTGGGCGCTTCAGTGCAGGAAATCGGCCGTCAGGTCGAGCACTCGTCGATCAAGGCGCGGGAAGCCGTCCGTGAGGCCGATTCCACCGCCGCCATCGTGCAGGAACTGTCCGAAGCCGCCGACCGCATCAACGGCATTGTCGACATGATCACCGGCATCGCCTCGCAGACCAATTTGCTGGCGCTCAACGCCACCATCGAATCCGCCCGCGCCGGGGAAGCCGGNAAGGGCTTCGCCGTCGTCGCCTCGGAAGTCAAGGCTCTCGCCGGCCAGACCAGCCGCGCCACCGCCGAGATCAGCCAGCACATCGGCAGCATCCAGTCGACCACCCGCCGCGCCGTCGAGGCCATCAGCAACATCACCGGCACGATCCGCGACATCAACGACTCCTCGTCGACCATCGCCGCCGCCGTCGAGCAACAGGGCTCGGCCACCAACGAGATCGTCCAGGCCGTCAATCAGGCGTCCATGGGCACGCAGGAGGTCACCGCCAACATCACAGGCGTGGCCCGCATGGCCGAAGAAACCGGCGCCGGCGCCGCTCAGGTGCTGTCGGCCTCCGGCGAACTGGCCCATCAGGCCGCCAATCTGCGCAACCAGATCAACAGCTTCCTCGCGCATGTGAGAGCGGCGTAAAAGTAATCTGCGGACATATCTGAAGGGCGCGGCGATTGATCATCGTCGCGCCCTCTTCTATGCTGGCGGCATGACCGTCAAAACCCTCGATCACGTCAATATCCAGACCCGCGACATGGCGACCACCATCGCCTTTTATAGCGACCTGCTCGGTTTAGTGGCCAAGACCGCCCCACGCCGCAAGCCGGAAGAGCGCCAGTGGCTCTATGCGGGAGATCGCGCCGTCATCCACCTTAATCTCTTCGGCACCGATAACACCTACCCACGCGAGGTCATCTCCGGCGGCCCGACCGGCGCGATTCATCATGTGGCGTTTGAATGTGACGGGCTTGACGACACCATCGTCCGCCTGGAGGCACGTGGCCTGCGCTTTGAGCGCGCCGAACTGCCGGAGATCAAGCTGACGCAACTCTTCGTCACCGATCCCAACAATGTACTTCTGGAACTTAACTTTCGATATTAAGCCGCCAGAACGCCCGCCGCCTGCATCATCGGTTTGAGCGAGGCCAGAATCTGTGGCTGCATTGACAGACCGGCGCGGATATCAGGATCGCGCATCATCCGCATAACTTCGCCCTTGGCCTGTTCGCTGAGCGGTCCCATCGGCGCCGACTGCCCCGAAGCGAAGCTCAGCAGCATGGAAAACTTTTGCATCGGCGACGCACCACCGCGCAGAATATGCGCCAGCAGCTTGACGTCGGTAGCGATCAGCGCACCGATCTGGCCGAGTTTCTGGCTGATATCGTGCCCATCCTGATCAATCAGTGATGACGCCACAATGCGTCCTTGCATTTGCGCCAGGGTCAGCAAACGCTGCGCGGCAGACTGGCAGCTTTCGCGCATATGGCGCTCGAATTTAGCCGCGCTGATCGTCTGTTGCAGCCAGCGCGCGGCCTGACGCTTGTTGGACACGCCGACCATGTTTTCACATAGCCAGATCAGGCGTTCAACCTCAAGAGCCGGATCACCGGCGCCTTCCAGCAGGCTGGTGACGAAATCGGCCGAGACCAGCTTTTTCGAACGTTCGGCAAAGGCGTTCGTGATGTCCTCGCGCTGGGTTTCGTCACGGCCGGCGGCGGTCATGCACAGGGCCAGCACACGAAGCGTTTCGATTTCGGCTTCGGCGTCGTTCGGCTTGAGGCGGCGCGGGCTTTTCAGATCGTGCATCAGGCGCTTGGACAGGCTGTAGCGCAGGTTCTGGAAATGACCGGCGCGGATCAGATCGTGATAACCACCGAGCACGCCTTCAAGCGGCGGCATCAGACGCGCCACGCGGGGGTCGGCTTTTGAAATCAGCTCGACCTCGCGGCCGGCCGCCACGTGGATCAGCACAATCATAGCGCCGCCGGGATCGGGCTCACGGCCCAGCACATCGTTGAGGGTATTGCGCGCCGAGAAGATTTCCACCACCGGCATTTCAACCATTTGCAGCGCCCATTCACGCCCCGGCAAATTGGCCGCCAAAATACCGGCGTGAGCCAGCAGCAATTCCAGTTTGGCCGCTGGCTTGCGATGTTCGGCCAGGGCTGCCGACAGCGCACCGCCGAAGAGATAAGCGCGGTCGGCATGGTCTTTCAGGCTATCGACGGTCGCCAGACAGGTTGTCGGGGTGATGGTCGGAAAGATCTTCTTGCGGCCGTCTTGGATCAGGCGGGTACAGGCGCGATCAAACAAGGCGCTCCAGCGCCGCATCAACTCATGCAGATTGTGACCGGACTCCTGCGCTTCCGGCACCGCCAGTTTTTGGACGACGTGCAGCAGTTCGCTGCCGGAGGCTTCCAGACGTTCGGCCAGATCGGGGCGGTGCAACAGTTCGAAAGGGGTTACGCCCTGCTTGTGCAGCCAGTCTTCGAGCAGGCGGGCGATCTTCTCACGGGCGATAGGGGTGTAGAGATCGTGCGGGCTCGTGCAGACCGAATCCGTGGTGGGCGCCAGTTTGGCGGCCTTGACCGGCGCCGATATGCCTTTTTCGAAAACCGTGACGCTGCTGAATTCACCACTGTCCTGATCGAAGACCTCCTTGGTTACGCGGACAGCGGCGCGGCCGCTTTTCAGCATCTCCTCAGCGTTCTGCATGATCGTTGCGCGCGTCTCGGACGCCATTTCCAGGGCCCACGCGGCTTGAGGCGTGCGGCGGGAAAACAATTCGAAATGCACCTTATGGTGGCTCATCTTGTCCCTGCAGACTGGTATACGGGCTTGATAATCTTACAAATCTTACACATATCGTGTTAAATTATGATTGAGAGCCGCGAATTCGCCGCGTTGACGCCTTTAAAAGAACTAGCTTAAGGGTGAAAGCATAACCACGGTCGCTTCCGATCCGCCCCGGATCGGCAAGGGCGGCAATTGACGATTTTAGGCTGCCCGAGCCGTTGCGAGGTAAGCCCCGCAGCGCTTGAGCGCCCCAAGAATGGAGACCTTATGGCCAGAATTACTTTGGTGGATGACGACGAAAACATTGTCACCAGCGTATCATTAGCTCTGGAAAGCGGCGGCCACACCGTCAATGCCTTCTATGATGGCGCCGCCGGTCTGGCCGCTCTTGAAAAAGATCCGCCCGATCTGGCCATCCTCGACGTCAAGATGCCGCGCATGGACGGCATGGAAGTGCTGCGCCGCCTGCGTAACACCTCGAACCTGCCGGTCATTATCCTGACCTCGAAGGACGATGAGATCGACGAGGTGCTGGGCTTCAATCTCGGCGCCGACGACTACATGCACAAGCCGTTCTCGCAGCGCCTGCTGCTGGAACGCGTCAAGGCCGTGCTGCGTCGCGCCGGCATCGTCGAACAGGGCGAGGCCCCGGAAGTCACCGAGGCGCTCAATGCCAAGTCGCTGAAACGCGGCAAGCTGGTGATGGACGCCGCCCGTCACGAATGCACCTGGGAAGGCAGGCCGGTCCGCCTGACCGTCACCGAGTTCCTGCTGCTGCACGCCCTGGCCCAGCGCCCCGGCTTCGTCAAGAGCCGCGACAACCTGATGGACGCCGCCTATGACGACCAGGTGTATGTCGATGACCGCACCATCGACAGCCACGTCAAGCGCATGCGCAAGAAGTTCCGTGTTGTCGATCCGACCTTCGATTCGATCGAAACCCTTTATGGCGTCGGCTATCGCTACCGCGAAATCTAAAAAGTACCAAGCCGGGAGGTGAACACCGCTTCCCGGCATTTTTCTGGAATCCCCTCTTTATGCTCAGGCCCTTGCTCAGGAAGCTCCCGTTCGGTCAGTCACGTCTCGGACGGCTGATCTTCGGGCTCAATCTGCTCGGCCTGGTCATACTGGTGATCGGGGCGCTGGTGCTGAGTGATCTGCGCCGCGGCCTGATCAAGACCCAGATGGACTCCCTGACCTCGCAAGCCCAGTTGATGGGCGAGGTCATCGCCGAAGTCGCCACGAGCGAGGGCGATGCCGAACCGCATCTGGAAGCCGATAACGCCGCCTTCGTGCTCGGGCGTTTCATTCCGGCCGGCCAGCGCGCGCGCCTGTTCGATGCACAAGGTCGGCTGATCTCCGATTCCTACAAGGTGTCGGACACTATAGACGTCTACAAGCTGCCCGATGCGCGCAAACCTGATGAGGCCCAGCCCAAGGACAAGACCGCCAAGCGCGAGGCCCGCCGCCTGGCGGCCGACAACCAGCTCCATACCGAGGTGATGATGGCGCTCTCCGGCTCCCCGCCGGTGGCCAGCGTCCGCACCAATGAGCGGGGCATCAAGGTGGTGTCGGTGTCCATTCCCCTGCGCCGCGTCAAGGAGGTGCTGGGCGTCCTCACCATCGAGCGTGGCGACGTTGACAAGATCGTGGCCGACCAGCGCTGGGCCATGCTGCCCTTTATCCTGATCGCTTTCGGTGTCAACATGCTGTCGTCGCTGCTGCTGGCCTGGCTGGTCAGCCGGCCGATCCATCGCCTCTCCGCCGCTGCCGATAACGTCCGCATGGCCCGCACCCGCGCCATCTCCCTGCCCGATCTGGAAAGCCGAAACGATGAGATTGGCGTGCTGGCGCGTTCGCTGGAAAGCATGACCGATACCCTGTGGCGGCGCATGGAGGAAATCGACCGTTTCGCCGCGGATGTGTCGCACGAGATCAAGAACCCGCTGACCTCCATCCGTTCGGCGCTGGAAACCCTGCCGCTGGTCAAGACTGACGAAGCGCGCGAACGCCTGATGGCGGTCATCAATCAGGACGTCCGCCGCGCCGACCGCCTGATCACCGATATCTCCAACGCTTCGCGCCTCGACGCCGAACTGTCACGCGACACGCCGAAAAAGGTCGAGATCGGCACCCTGCTCGAAGACATTATCTCGCTCTATCAGCAGAGCCACGTCATGGGCGAGACCGCCGTGATCCTGACACGCACCCTGCCGCCGGCCGCCTCGACCGTAAATGGCCGCGAAGGCCCGCTCGGACAGGTGTTCCGCAATCTGATCGACAATGCGCGTTCCTTCTCGCCGGAAAGCGGCCAGGTCCGCGTCACCATCGCACCCGGCGTTGATCCGGCCCTGCCCATCAGCATCGTGTTTGAAGACGATGGTCCCGGCATCCCGGAGGACAATCTGGAGACCGTCTTCCAGCGTTTCTACACCTCACGCCCCAAGGGCACGTCGTTCGGCAAGAATTCAGGTCTCGGCCTGTCGATCTCGCGCCAGATCATCGAGGCCCACCACGGCCGCATCTGGGCTGAAAACCGCAAGGACGACAATGGCCAGATCGTCGGCGCCCGCTTCACCATCCTGCTGCCGAACCTGCACTAAGGCGTGCCTCGCCAGATTGCGAGAGAAGCTGGAGATACGCATCCCCTTTTGCATTCCGTGCGGGTCTGTGCCTAAATATGGCCATGAGTAAGCTCGTTATCCACGCCACCTCCTTAAGCCTTCTGGTCGGGCACGTATGGCGCGGCGTGCTGATCATGGGCCCCTCCGGCAGCGGCAAGAGCGATCTGGCCCTTCGCGCGCTGGAAAAGGGGTGCGCGCTCGTCAGCGATGATTACAGCCTGTTGTGGATCTCCGGCGGACGCCTCTATGCCTCGGCGCCCGAATCCATCGCCGGACGCATGGAAGTGCGCGGATTGGGGATAGTGGCCGAAAATGCCCGCCACCTGACCCGCATCGACCTCGCCGTCCTGGCACAATCCGATCCGATCGAGCGCATGCCGGAGCATGAGACCACGACCGTTCTGGGACAGACCATCCCCACCATACGTCTCAACCCACGCGAAGCCTCTTCCTTAAGCAAACTCCTGACCCGCTTGAAAGTCCCTTAAAAATACCCACTTAGAGACCAGGCGCCCGCCACGGATGTTCTGTAAATGTGCCCTCTGTCATATTTGACACACCTGCCATGATGCGGCGCGAAATTTGCAGGTCAGTCGCAAATCTCGTTTTGCAGTGCGATGAAATCGGGACTAGTATCATGGGCTACCCCTGCCTGCCGGCCTCATGACCGGCGCGGAGTAGCACAAAATGTGTAAGGATTAGGGCTTTATGATCGGACTGGTCATCGTTACTCACGGCAAGCTGGCTGACGAGTTCGTATCGGCGATGGAACACGTGGTCGGCCCTCAAAGTCAGGTCTCGGCCATCTGTATCGGTCCCGACGACGACGTGGCTCAGCGCCGCAAGGATATTCTGGACGCTACGTTTGCCAGCGATACCGGGGACGGCGTCATCCTGCTGACCGACATGTTCGGCGGCACCCCTTCCAATCTCGCCATTTCGGTGATGGAGCAGACCAAGGCGGAAGTGATCGCCGGCCTCAACCTGCCCATGCTCATCAAGCTGGCATCTTTGCGCAAAAACGAAGATCTCGGCGCCTGCGTTTGTCACGCTCAGGAAGCCGGCCGTAAATATGTCACCGTCGCCTCCTACGTTTTGTCGGGCGACAACTAAGCCTTTTCCCTCTGGACTAAAGTCCCGAACGAACGCATTCTCCGCGCGTATAAGCCTTGCCAAGAGGGAGGCATGAGTGAGCGAGACTGAACAGACCGTGCGCGCGGACGTCGAAATTTGCAACAACAAGGGTCTGCACGCGCGGGCGTCGGCCAAGTTCGTCAAGCTGGCCTCGTCGTTCGATGCGCAGATTTACGTCATCAAGGACGACAACAAGGTCGATGCCCAGTCGATCATGGGCCTTTTGATGCTCGGCGCCGGCAAGGGCACCTCGATCGCTATAGAAGCCGAGGGCGCGCAGGCCGATGAAGCCGTCAGTGCCCTAGTCGACCTGGTCAACAACCGCTTTGACGAAGACGCATGAAGCGCCTCATCCCCTTAAGCCTTTCATTCTTGGCCTTAACGATGGGCGGTATCGTCCACGCCGAAGGTACGCCACACGGTGACCCGACCGCCGAAGACGCCCCAAAGCCGGTGGTCAAAAAGCGCCCGAAACCTAAGCCGAAGCCCAAACCTGCGCCGGTCGCCAGCACCCCAGCCGCGCCGATTGCCTACAGTGCCTATGCCGCCAGTCCAGATATCGCCAAGGCTCTTACGCCCGGGAAGACACCAAGCATGGCACCGGGCGTGGCGCATGAGCCCGCGCCTCTGCCCGCCCTGCCCCCGCCCGTGGCCATCATACCTGCGCCCCTCGCGGTGCAGCCGATCACCGCGCCGCCGCCACAAGCACCTCTTTCAACGCCTCAGCCCTCCCAAAACAGCAGTTGGCAAAGCGCTCAGATCAGCCTGAAATGCGAAACCCAGTTGACCGAAGGCAAGCGCTTCCTCTCGCAGGGCACCTTCTTTATCGACCTCTTTCCCTCGGCCGTCTTCCCAGATGAACAGGCCGATTTCAAGTTCCTGTTCGTAGACCCGGCGCACCCGTCGCTGATCCGCGAGTCGATCTGCCTCGACACGATGTGCTCCGCCAATGTGACCGGCACGGCCTATTATCTGGTCAATCGCGTCACCAAACGCGGCAGCGCCCTGCGCATCACGCTTGATCGCTCCAACGGCGCCTTCTACGCCGAAGAGACCGACAGCAAACGCATCGGCAAGGACGCCCATCGCGGCGAAAAAGGCTATTGCAAGCCGCAAAAGCTGCCCAACGCCCTTTTCTAAACTCTAACGTTCAGCGCACTTGCGCTCTGTCCCTTAGCCCTGCTTTTCAAGCAGGCGCTAAGCCTGTCTCCCTGCGCGCCTTATGCCTTTCTTATGAAGCAGCCCCCCTCAAGCGTCGAAAATTTAGGTGCGCTGCGGCTAAGATGAAACCCAACCTAACATATTGAATATAGGAGCGAATTATGAACAACGACCGCATTCAAGGCAGCTGGGAACAGGTCAAGGGCAATGTCCAGAAGGCATGGGGCAAGCTCACCAACGACGATCTCGATGTGATCGAAGGCGACCGCAAGCTCTTAGCCGGCAAGCTGCAGGAGCGCTACGGCATCGCCCAAGACGAGGCTGAAAAGCAGATCAAGGACTGGAACAGCCGGGATTAATTCATTCTTTTAGAGATTGTCGCTTCTTTCCCGCCGGATGGTTGCGACGATAAGGGCGGGAAGGCGTTTCCTCAGATGCGCTTTCCCGTCCTGTTTTATTTGGCCCGCCCTATTTTATTTGGCCCGCCCTATTTTATTTGGCCCGCCCTGTTTACTTTGAGTGCAGCGTGTCCGGATCGAAGATCTGAATTTCGCTGCCCATGTCATAATAGATGACCTTGGCCGGATCATCGGCCATGACCCTGAAAAACCGATCGCCCGCCGGACCGATGCCTAGCTCACCACACGGGTTAGGCTGAGGCTCAATGGCATTAAGTTTGTCATAGCCCGCTTTTTCAGCGCCAGTGGGCTCAAGCAGGTACACTTTCCCCCAATCGCCGTAATCGGTCTCGACCAGTTGACAGGAAGCGCCATGCGCGCCTGTAGCCTTGAGCACCGCCGGCAGAACTGACGTCACGGCTGCGGCCTTATCCTTGGCAAAGGTGCGAATGACCACACGCGGCGTCAGGGCATCGGGCGGCATGGCGGCCAGCGAAAATCCACCGACCTTATCATCCGCCACCAGCCGGACATTACCCATGTCCGGGCCGCAGGCATAGCTCCAGATCGACAGAGACTTGCCCTCGACCTTTTCCCATGTGCAACTTGCGAAGGTATCTTTCATGACCTGCGACGGCTCGGCGACCTTTTCAGCCGGCTTATTGCAGCCCGCCACGTTCACCGCGATCAGGGCGCCAGATAAGACAAGTTTCAGACTGGTGCGCATGATATTTCCCCGTGTTTGCCTGTATGAAACGCCGGATTTGACCGCTTGTCCAGCCGTCATGAAACCGGTTGCTTTACAAAGAAGGAAGAGGGGCCAGAAACTCTTTTCGCATTGGAAGCACGCGGCGCCCAAATACCCGAATTCCAAAAGGTTCGCACATCGCCAACGTAAAACCCCGCCGATTTACATCGACGGGGTTTTGATCTTCCAGCTTATGGCTGCAGTGACGTATCCCTGCTTAGCTGTCGAGGAAGCTCCGCAGCTTGCGGCTCCGCGACGGATGCTTCAGCTTGCGCAGCGCCTTCGCCTCGATCTGACGGATACGTTCGCGGGTAACCGAGAACTGCTGGCCAACTTCTTCCAGCGTGTGGTCGGTGTTCATGCCGATGCCGAAACGCATCCGCAGCACACGTTCTTCACGTGGGGTCAGCGAGGCCAGAACCCGTGTCGTGGTTTCACGCAGGTTGGACTGGATGGCCGCATCGATCGGCAGGATGGCGTTCTTGTCCTCGATGAAGTCACCCAGGTGCGAATCCTCTTCGTCGCCGATCGGCGTTTCCAGAGAGATCGGCTCCTTGGCGATTTTCAGCACCTTGCGGACCTTTTCCAGCGGCATGGCCAGCTTTTCGGCCAGTTCTTCCGGGGTCGGTTCGCGGCCGATTTCATGCAGCATCTGGCGCGAGGTGCGGACGATCTTGTTGATCGTCTCGATCATGTGCACCGGGATACGGATGGTGCGGGCCTGGTCGGCGATCGAACGGGTGATCGCCTGCCGGATCCACCAGGTCGCATAGGTCGAGAACTTGTAGCCGCGACGGTATTCGAACTTATCGACCGCCTTCATCAGGCCGATATTGCCTTCCTGAATGAGATCGAGGAATTGCAGGCCGCGATTGGTGTACTTCTTGGCGATCGAGATCACGAGGCGCAGATTGGCCTCGACCATCTCGGTCTTGGCCTGACGGGCTTCGCGCTCGCCCTTCTGCACGGTCTGGACGATGCGGCGGAAATCATCGACTGCCACGCCCATATCTGTGGCCAGCGTCGTCACTTCGGCGCGGATGCGGTTGATCGCGGCGCCGTCGTTATCGATGAACTTCTGCCAGCGGATACCCATTTCACGCACCTTCTCGCTCCATGATGGGTCGAGTTCGCGGGTGTAGTAGGCGGTGAGGAATTCGGTACGCGAAATGCCGTAGCTGTCAGCCAGACGCAGCAGGCGGCCTTCCAGACCGATCAGCTTCTTGTTGATGCCGTAAAGCTGCTCGACCAGCGCTTCGATACGCTGATTGTTGAGTTTCAGCGTCTTGAGGTGGCGGGTAATGGTGGCCGTCACTTCATCGTAAGCCGCGCGGTCCGCAGGATCGAGGGGCAGGCCCTCAAGCTTGGCGGTCAGCATCTTTTCCTGCGTATGGCGATAGGTCTCGAATTCGCCGGCGATGGCGTCGAGGGTCTCCATCACGCCTTCGCGCAGTTCGGATTCCATGGCAGAAACCGTGGGGCCGGCGCCGTCATCGAAATCGTCTTCGTCTTCTTCTTCGACGACTTCCGGCTTCTTCTCTTCTTCGTCCATGGGGACGTAATCGTCATCGTCGTCATCGTCGCCCTTGGCCTTCTTCGGCTCAACGGGTTTCGCTTCGACAACCGCCTTAGTCTCGACCACAGGCTCAGGCGCCCTCACCACCGGTGCGGGGGCAACGGCGGGCATCGGGCGCACAGGCGCACCGACCGGCACTTCGCCCTCTTCGACCTCTTCGCCAAGCGCGCCCGGAGGCGGGCCTTCCTGCGGGCCACCGCCGTAGGTGCCTTCCAGGTCGATGATTTCGCGCAGCAGGATGCGGCCGGAACCCAGTTCCTCGCGCCAGATCATGATGGCTTCAAAGGTCAGGGCGGATTCGCACAAGCCACGGATCATGGTGTCGCGACCGGCTTCAATCCGCTTGGCGATGGCGATTTCGCCTTCGCGTGACAGCAGTTCGACCGAACCCATTTCGCGCAGATACATGCGCACGGGATCGTCGGTGCGATCATAGTTGGACGTCTTGGTGGTTTCGACCACCGCGCCGGCTTCTTCGCGCACGACGACTTCGCCGCCTTCTTGCGCGTCTTCTTCCGACTCGATGACGTTCACGCCCATCTCGGTGAGCATGGCAAGGGTGTCTTCGATCTGTTCGGAGGTAAACTCCTCAGACGGCAGAACCTTGTTGAGTTCGTCCATGGTCACGTAGCCGCGCAACTTGGCGGCCTTGATGAACTTCTTGACCGCGGAATCGGTCAGGTCGAGCAAGGGGCCGTCGGATGAGGACTCATTTTCCGGTTTATCCGCAGGTGTGCTCATTTTGTCACGCTCATATGGGTCTCCGCAACGAACCTGAAAAGTTCAGGGCTGCTGTTATGTCTTATTAAGGACTAGTCTAAACGAAACCTTAACCCCATGAAATGCCATAGCATTTAGGTTAGGCGTTGTTAGCCTCATCCTGCCAGATTTGTCCGCTTCGCAAGGACCGCCGCAGGGCATCGCGTTCGAGCTTGAGCCGTGAAAAAAATTCTGTCCCCACCTGTTCGCGGGCCGAATTCAAGGCACGATCCAAGGCCGTCAAACGCGAGACCGCGTTAAACGCCTGTAACCAGCGGGCATGGGCATCAGCTAAAGATATGTCCGGTGAGAGGAATGGCGCGCCGCTCTTGAGGGCCGCCTTCTGAATCTCGCTTAACAATGCTCCAAGTCCTTGTCTGTGCAGATGGCGACTCAAAGCTTCCCTGTCAAGCCCCTCGTGCTGAAAACTGATCGCTATGAGGGCATTCGACAGGGGGCTGAGCGCTTCATCGCCAAAACCGTAGGCTTCCAGACCCTCGACCTGATCCATCATCCAGTCGGGATTGTCGATCAGCCCCTGCGCCAGCCCCGCACAGGTCGGGTCGATCCCCACCTTCAGATTGTGCGCGGCGCGGCGGGTTTCTTCCATGGCCGGCGGGATGTAGACCTCGCGCTTTTGACCCGGCTTCCACGGCTGGCGCTGGCCATTGAAATTATTCCCGCCCTGATTGGGCACAAATGGCGCCTTGGTCGGACGCTGGGGCGTCACCAGAACATCGTAACGCTCCAGCATGTCATTGCGATAGGCCTCGGCGAGATCCTTATCCTCGATCAGGGCCGCCAGGGCACGCAGGCGCTTTTTGAAGCCCGCCTTGCGCTCCGGCGTATCGAGCGGCTCCAGGTCGGCCTCACGGTTAAACAGCACCTCGACGAATGGCTTGGTCTCCTTGAGCGCCTCGCGCAGGGCAAGCGCCCCCTTTTCGCGCAGCATGTCGTCGGGGTCCTGACCGCCGGGCAGCAGACAGACCTTGAACGAGCGGCCAGGCTTGAGCTTTGGCAGGGCGCGATCAAGCGCGCGGAAGGCGGCGCGCTGGCCGGCCTTGTCGCCATCGAAACACAGGGTCGGCTCAGGGTGGCGACGCCACAGAATATCGATCTGTTCCTCGGTCAGGGCGGTGCCCATCGGCGCCACGGCCGCCACATGGGCGCGCTGGCAGGCGATCACATCCATATAGCCTTCGACCACCACCAGTTCGGACTTGGTCTCTTCGGCGCCGAGCAGTTTCAAGGCCTTGGGCAGGCCAAACAGCATATTGCCCTTATGGAACAGCGTCGTTTCCGGCCCGTTGAGATATTTCGCCTTGTCATCCGGATTGAGCGCGCGTCCGCCGAACGAGACGACGTGGTTGCGCTGATCCTCGATCGGAAACATCAGGCGATCACGGAAACGGTCATAGGGCGCGCTGCCGTTCTCGACCTCGATCAGCAGGCCGCATTCGACCAGTTCGGACACCTTGGCGCCGCGCTGCACCAGCGCGTCCTTCAAAGCCGTGCGATCACGCGGCGCATAGCCAAGGCCAAAGGTGGCGATGTCTTCGGCGGAAAGGCCGCGCCGCTCCAGATACTCGCGGGCATTCTGCGCAGCCGGCGTCTTATCCTGAAGGCGCGCCATGAACCACTTGTGCGCCAGTTCCATCCAGTCATTGAGCGACTGGCGCTTCATATCCGCAGCAATGGCCTGCGGCGTGACGGCGGGCAGCGACATGCCGGCCATGCCGGCCAGCTTCTCAACCGCCTCGCTGAAACTTAAGCGCTCGGTTTCCTGCAAAAAGGATATGATGTCGCCGTGCTTGCCCGACGAGAAGTCGTGGTAAAACCCCTTGACGTCATTGACGTAGAAGGACGGCGTCTTTTCCTTGGTGAAAGGCGACAGGCCAGCCCATTCGTTGCCCTGCTTACGCAGCTTGACGCTCTTGCCTATGACCTCGGAGGGCCGCAGACGCTGTTTCAGCTCTTCGAGGAAATGATCGTCAAAACGCACAGTATCTCTATAGGCCTTAGGCTGGCGGCTGGGTAACGGAATTAACACATATTAACAGAAGTTTCGACCTTGCGCAGGCCATCCAGTTTAGCGGCTTCGTTTTTCCTGTTGGCGGCTTGCGGACCTATATCATGCGCACAGGCGCAAGAATGTGACCCGCGCCAACGATCGCCTTTACATCCCTTGGGAAATGCGGTCTGGTTCACTCACAACAAAATACCGTTCAACAAGGTTCTGGTGTTCATGTGTTTTTCCGCCCCGGTGAGTTTCGCCGCCAGCGCCTTTGTCGCCTCCGCCGGGATCCTGGCCATTCGCGCCACGCAAAAACCGGCCGAGCGCCCCTTCGCCAGCGTGCCTATCCTGTTCGCCATCCAGCAATTCATCGAAGGGGTTTTGTGGCTTTTGCTGCCCCATGTCGGGACCGCGCCCACGACGCACGGGCTGGTGCAGATCTATGCCTTTTTCATCGGGGTCATCTGGCCGATCATGATACCGCTCGGCATCCTCATGATCGAGCCCGGCCTGATCCGCCGCCGCCTGATGATGGCCGTGCTGGCCATCGGCGTCATCGTGGCGCTCGGCACCTTCGGCATCATCGTGCGCTATGGCGTCGGCGTACAAGTGGTCAATCAGTGCCTGGTCTACAGCAATCCGGTTGGCGGCGGCTTCGTGATCCGCTCGGCCTATGTCATCGCCACCTGCGCCGCTTACTTTGTGTCGTCGCACAAATCGGTGCGCTGGATCGGCGTCGCCATGGTGGCAGGCTTTGGCGTCGCTTTCAGCTTCTATCGCCTCAACTGGCCTTCGGTATGGTGCTTCTTCGCCGCCATCGTCAGCGCGCTGATCTACCTGCATTTCCGCCGTTCGCGCATAGCCGCTGCCCCCGCCGACACAGCCACCACCGAAGCGAGCTGAGCATTTTCTTATTGATCCCTTATATGGCTTGCCCATAATTCTCGATATTTCAGAAGATACTCCGGGGCTTCATCTATGGTCATGGCGACATTGCTTTCGTGCGTAAAGAGCCGTCATGACTGACACGCCGGCCGCCCATTTTATCGAAAGTCTGAGTAATGACAGCGGCGAAACCGGCCGGCTGATTGCCGACTATGACTGGGCCAGCACCGCCATGGGGCCTATCGAGACGTGGTCGCCGTCCTTGCGCACCGCCACCGGCATGGTGCTGCGCTCCCCCCTGCCGATCGTTATGCTGTGGGGCGAGGACGGCTTCATGCTGTATAACGACGCCTATTCGGTCTTCGCCGGCGGCCGCCACCCGTGGCTTCTGGGCTCACCCGTGCGTTTGGGCTGGCCGGAGGTCGCCGATTTCAACGACAACGTCATGAAGGTCTGCCTGGCGGGCGGCACCCTGGCCTATACCGATCAGGAACTGACCCTGCTGCGCAACGGCAAGCCCGAACAGGTGTGGATGAACCTCGACTATTCGCCGGTGCCGGACGAGACCGGCAAACCGGCGGGGGTCATCGCTATCGTCAACGAGACCACACAGCGCATCCTGGCCGAACGACAGGCAAGGGCCGAGCGTGAACGCCAGCAGGCCATGTTGCAGCAGATGCCGGGTTTCGTCGCGGTCGTCTCTGGCCCCGACTACGTCTACGACTATGTCAACGACGCCTATGTCCGGATAGCGGAGCGTCAGGGCGAGTTTATCGGGCAGCGCTTCCGCGATGTCTTCCCTGAACTGGCTGACCAGGGGTACTTTGAACTGCTTGATCAGGTCTATACGACCGGCGAGAGACGGATAGCCCGCGGCATGGAATTGCGCCTGCATGGCGGCGATGTCATCCAGTATATCGACTTCGTCTTCGAGCCCATCCGCAACGCGCACCATGACGTCACCGGCATCTTCATGGGCGGTTACGAAGTCACCGACGGCAAGCGTGCCGACATGCGGCGCGAGGCCCTGCTGCGTCTGACCGACGAGATCCGCGATCTGGAAGACCCGGCCGAGATTGCCTTTGTCGCGTCGCGCGTGTTGGGTGAAGCGCTGGTCGTCAGCCGGGCGGGCTACGGGGTCATCGATCGTGAAGACGAGACCATAACGATTAAGCGCGACTGGAACGCGCCGGGGATTAAGTCTCTGGCCGGCGTCCTGAAGTTTCGTGACTATGGCAGCTATATCGAGGATTTGAAACGTGGTGATACGGTCGTCTTCGCCGACGCCGAAAAAGACCCGCGCACCCAGGCTAACGCGGCCGCTCTGAAAGCGATCAGCGCACAGTCGGTCGTCAATATGCCGGTGACCGAACACGGGCGATTTGTCGCCCTGCTCTATCTCAACCACGAAACGGCGCGCAAGTGGACGGAGAATGATCTGGCGCTCATCAAGGAGGTTGCTGAACGGACGCACACCGCCACCGAACGCGCGCGCGTGGCGGTCGAACTCCGCCGCAGCGAGGCCGCCTTGCGCGAACTGAACGCCAATCTCGAACGTGAAGTGATTGAACGCACGCGCGAACGCGGCAGGACGTGGGCCGTCAGTCCCGACCTCTTGTCCGTATTAAGGACGGACGGGCGGTTTGAAAGCGCGAACCCTGCATGGAAGAAGGTCCTTGGCTGGTCAGAGGCGCAGATCATCCTGACGCCCTTTGCCGATTTTCTCCACCCGGACGATGTAGAGACCAGCCACGAGGCCTTTGAAATTGCCAAAAGCGGAGCCCCTGTCCTGCGCTTTGAGAACCGCTATCGTCATGCCGATGGCGGCTGGCGCTGGCTATCGTGGGTAGCCGTTCCGATAGATGGCAAGGTCTATTGCAGCGCCCGCGATATCACCGAAGAAAAAGCCGCCGAAGCCGAGCGTGAGCGACTTTGGACCCTCTCGACCGACATGCTGGCGCGCGCCGATTATTCCGGTGACATGAACGCGGTCAATCCGGCCTGGACCGAAATCCTGGGTTGGAGTGAGCACGAACTGCTGACCAACCCCTACGCCGATATTATCCACCCCGACGACGTAACTGTAACCGTGGCGGCGCTTGCGGAAATGGGCGAGACCGGTCAGCCAACACGCTTCCAGAACCTGATCCTGTCGAAAAGTGGCGAATGGAAGCCGATCGACTGGACCGTGGCGCCCGAACCGGATGGCCTGCACTTTATCGCCGTCGGCCGCGACCTGACCGAGGACAAGGCGCGCGAACGCCAGTTGCAGCAGGCGCAGGACGCTCTGCGGCAAGCCCAGAAGATGGAAGCCGTGGGCCAGCTCACCGGCGGCATCGCGCACGATTTCAACAATATGCTGGCCGTCGTCATGGGCTCGCTCGACCTGCTCAACCGGCGACTGGGCCCCGAAGACCCGCGCGCCAAGCGCTATGTCGAAGCGGCCATGGAAGGCGCCAAGCGCGCCGCCAGCCTGACTCAGCGCCTGCTCGCCTTCTCGCGTCAGCAACCACTGCGGCCGGAATCGATCGACGCCAACAAGCTGGTCTCCGGCATGTCGGACCTGTTGCGCCATTCGATCGGCGCCGATATCCGGCTGGAAACCGTGCTCTCCGGCGGGCTGTGGCGGGTCAGCGCCGATCCGAACCAGCTTGAGAGCGTCATCCTCAATCTCGGCGTCAATGCCCGCGACGCTATGCCCGGCGGCGGCAAGCTGACCATTGAAACCCAGAACGCCCATCTCGACGCACGCTATGTCGCGTCGGAAATGGGCGTGCCGGCGGGGCAATATGTGCTGATTGCCATCACCGACACCGGCGAAGGCATGCCGCCCGAGATCATCGCCAAGGCGTTCGATCCCTTCTTCACCACCAAGGCGGTTGGCAAGGGCACGGGCTTGGGCCTTAGCCAGGTCTATGGTTTCGTCAAGCAATCGGGCGGCCATGTGAAGATCTATTCCGAGGTCGGGCAAGGCACGTCGATCAAGATCTACCTGCCGCGTTCCCATGAACGCGATGAGACCGAAGTCGCCGAGGCCGACACCGTGCTGCTGATGGGCGAGGAGCGCGAAGTCATTCTGGTGGTCGATGACGAGCCGGCGGTGCGCCAGTTCAGTTGCGATGCCTTGAGCGAACTGGGCTATCGTGTGCTGGAGGCCGACAGTGCCGCGACCGCCCTGGCGCTGCTGCAGGCCAACCCCGATATCTCTCTGCTCTTCACCGACATTGTCATGCCCGATACCAATGGCCGCAAACTGGCCGACGCCGCGCAAGCGATCCGGCCCGATCTCAAGGTGCTCTACACCACCGGTTATACGCGCAACGCCGTGGTACATAACGGCATCGTCGACAAGGGCGTACAGTTGATCGGCAAGCCTTTCACCATTGATGAACTGGCCGCCCGCGTCAGGGACTTGCTCGATAGCTAAAGCGGTCGAGAGTGTGACAGACGGCTGAGGATGGCGTCGCGGTAGGTGCGGCTGACCACCAGTTCGGCGCCGCTTTCCATGGTCAGAACCCAGCCGCCATCGGGCAAGGTCTGGGTGGCGCGGACACGGGCGAGATTGACCACGGTGGAGCGGTGGGCGCGGGCGAAAACCGCCGGATCGAGGCGCGCACTCAGAGCGGTCAGCGTCTCGCGGATCAGCCCCTCACGTATCTGGCCCTCGCGTATCTGGCCGTCCGTGCCTGTGAAATTGATGACGACATAGTTGCCGGCGGCGGCGCACCATTCAACCTCGGCCGGATCGACCTGAAGCGTGCGGTTGCCGACCGATACCGGCAAGCGCTGCGGCAAGGCCTCGGTTTTACGCGCCTGATCGAGCGCCTCCCGCAACAGATCGGCCACTGCCCTGGCCTCAGCCGAGAGGCGCGCACCGTGCACCGCCGCCACCAGAGCCGCGATGGCGGTGGCGATCAAAAGATCGACCGGCAGACGATTGAGACCGTTGGCGAGGCGCGGCGCATTGTGACTGAAACCGGCATCAACCTGCACGGCGAAAAAGGCATGGATCAGGGTATAGCCAAGGATCAGTGGATAGAACCACAGGATCAGCCGCGCAGTCAGGTCGTAACGCCGCACCATTGCCCAGGCCGCCCAGACAAACGGCCACCATGCCGTATAGATCAACCCCTGCCAGCTAAGCGCGGTCAGTCCGTCGATGTCGCGACCGGCGTCATGGCGCAGCGCCATCATGGCCAGGGCGGCGCAGACCACCGTGCTGACATAGATGACCAGCGACAACGCCCATGGCCAATTATCTTTCCCGCGCAAACCTTAATCCTCCGTACCCCTTCGCCTGTTGTCGCGGATATAGCGGCTTAAAAGCAAGAGCATAACAATCAGCCCAAGCAGGGACGGCCCGATCTGGCTCCACGGCTGCCAGGCCCGCGCCAGATTGCCGAGCCCGGCTGAGGCAAAGGCGAAGTAGGTGGCGGTCATTTTCAGGCCGTGATCGATGGCGCGAATCCGCCGCCATGCGGCTACCCACAAGATACGACTGAGATCGTAAAGCGCCACGACGGCCAGAAATCCGAGCGTGCTGTAACCAATCGCCGGCGACCATGACGCCTCACCGTTCGCCATGCGGCTGAGCAGCAGGCAACAGCCGGTCAGGGCCGCCAATGCCATCAAGGTATCCAGCCACGACGGCGCGGTGCGGAAACGTGGCAGGGCGCGCAAGCCGCTGAGATATTGATAGCTGGCCGACAGGCTGACCATGACCAGCGGCCCCGGCCGCGGATAGACGACGACGCCGATAATGGCGCAGATCAGCACCACAAGGCCGGCCACGACGAACATCCAGCCGGACAGGCGATGCAGCCGGTGGCCTTTGCGGGAAAGCAGCGGCAGCAGACCCAGCAGCAGGGCAAGACCACCGGCGCCGATATGGCTGAGGGTATTGAGATGATGGAGATTTTGCATGGCAGGTAAGATGGAAGGATACCGCCATCCACGCCAGTCACTTGGGGATAAAGCGCGGCTGAGAGGGATGAAACACATCATCACATATCTTCTCAAGCGAATTTTTCGGGTTGACCGACCCCCAACCGGTGTTAAGAGCTTATAAAACCGGCGGGACTAAAAGTAAGAATCTCATAAGTAGGAGAGACGCGTTTATGTCTTTGGTCGATAAGCTGTTGATGCCCCGCAAGCTCGAAATCGCCGGTTGGGTGATGATCGCCACGCTGTGGTTCTGCATCGGTTTCCAATATTACACCGGCATCGAAACCATCAAGATGGTCAAGACCGTGTTCTTCTATCTGGTTCTCGACTATATCTGGACCTCGGTGAAGCGCGAATTTTTCCCTCACCTGCGCTAAGGTCTTCCCTCTTCATAAGGGTTCGGGCCGGTGCGAAACCGGCCCTCAAGTCTTTATGCCGCAATCGACAGCGATGAAGAGCTGGCGGACGCCATGGCTTTCAGGCTGTTGGCGCTATAGGCCTGAACCGCGCTTTGCAATTCCTTCAACAGGCTGGCGATATCCGTTGCGGAATTGGTGCTGCTGAGGGCGCTGGAAGCGGTCGTTGACGATGACGCGCTGCTATCCGATGGCGGCGGTCCCGGCGGCGGGCCACCTTGCGGTCCATTGGCACCTTGCGAACCACCTTGCGAGGGACCATTGGCAGCCATCTGGGCATCGAAGCTCGACAGCTCGTCTTTGGTGACCGAACCGTTGCCGTCAGCGTCCATCTTGCTGAAGAGTTCGTCAGTCTTGCTGGTGTCGGTGTTACCGCTGACCGATGACCTGAAGCTTTCTATCTCCGTCTTGGTGAGGCTGCCGTCACCGTCGCTGTCCATGTCCTCCATGGACGGCGACTTATGATGACCACCTGAACCGCCGGACTGGCCGGATTGACCCGACTGGACAGCCAATAGGCCTTCCATGATCTGCGAGGACAGGGCACTGATGAAGACGTCAGCGTTTTCGCTGACACTTGTGGTCGATGAAGCCGAACTGCTGCTGGTGGTGGACGTCGATGAGGACGCACTCGCGGTCGTTTCCGTAGCCAGCTTCGCCTTCATCTGAGACAATAGCTGGGTGAGCGATGTGCTCGCCGAGTTGCCTATTTGCATGAGGGACTCTCCTAAAAAAGCTGACACACGAAGGGCCAGCAAGATAAAGGAGAAAATATTTCAATTAACAATATATTATTTTAATATATATTTCAGTTTCGAAACAATTTCGACTTATTTTTAACTCAAATAAGCAAACAATTTAACCTGAATATATCAGTATCAACATAAAAACAAGACGAATTTACTGTAGGAAAAAACACATCGGCAAGTTTTTCCGCCCGTCGATGTCCGCTTGCCTAACCCAAGCGCCACCGCTAATCTGAAAATGGCCGCAAATTGGTCACAAAACGACTCTACCGATTCCACGTCTCTTCTCCAGCCGAATGATGTGCCCCATGCGCCCGATCCGCCCTCTTCTCACGGTTCTTATTGCCGGCCTCACAGTGACGGGCGCGGCGAATGCGCAGACGGGCGGCTATGTCGGCATCGGCCTGACGCAGAACGTCTTCTTCTCGCCCTCGGGACAACCCTTCCGTTCGGCGGCCAACCAGCCCTATCCGGTGGGCGCCTGGGTGGCGCAGGCCGATACCGACAAGGACGGCAAGATCAGCCACGACGAGTTCATGGCCGACGCCCTGGCCTTCTTTGACAAACTTGACCTCAACCACGACAAATACATCAACAGCCCGGAAAATTCGCGTTACGAAACTCAGGTGGCGCCGGAAATCCAGCGCATCGATCCGCGTATCAAGCAACCGGTCAACCGCGCCCAGGCGCCTGACCCTGACGCGGGCGGCTCACCCGATCCGACTGGCGGCAAGTATCGCAAACAGATCATCGGCGCCACGCAATACGGGCTGATCGATGAGCCTCAGCCGGTGCGTGCCGCCGACGCCAATTTCGACTTCCGCGTCTCGAGGGAAGAGTGGATCAACGCCACCAACCAGCGCTTCACCATTCTTGATCGCAATGAGGACGGATTCATCACAGCCGATGAAATGCCCAAGACTCCTGCCCAGATCGCCGGCGAAGTGACGCCCGACGACAAGGCCGGCAAGGGCAAGAAAAAACGTTCCGGCTTATGGTAAGATGCCGGTGAAATTATCTGCATAATCTCGCTTCAACGATGAAATGCCCCCGCATTGGCGCAAGCCGTGGAATTTTCGCCTCGCCTTGACTGCCCATCTATGTTACCGGCGCTGTTTGAATTTCAGTGCACAGGCCTGCCCTGGTGCGCTCACGGAAGAGTAGGCAGCGTGGTCAAGACAGTTCGCACCTTGGGTTTGTTTGGCTTGGGCGCCTTTGGCCGCCTGATCGTAAAGCATCTGTCGCCCTATTTCGACATCTACGCCCACGATCCGAGCCCTGAGGCCAAACGCTATGCCCGCCGCCACAATGTAACGCGTGTCGATCTCCCGACGGCGGCCGCCTGCGATATCGTGGTCCTGGCCACGCCGATCCGCAGCCTGAAGGCCCTGGCTGAAGCGATTGCACCCCACGTCAAGCCTTACGGCCTCGTCGCCGATGTCGGTTCGGTGAAGATGAAGCCGGCCAAATGGCTGGTCGATGCCCTGCCCTCGACCGTATCCATCCTGTGTACCCACCCCCTGTTTGGGCCGCAATCGGCGCGCAAGGGCATCCACGATCTGGAAATCGTCGTCTGTCCGGTGCGTATCCGTCATGTCGATACCATCGTTAAATTCTTTGCCAATACGTTGGACCTTAAGGTGTCGCTGGCGACGCCTGAGCAGCACGACAAGGCGCTGGCGGCCGTGCAGGGCCTGACCCACTTGATCGCCAAGGTCTTAAGCGGCCTTGAGCCTTTGCCCACCGTCCACACCACCCGCTCCTACGACCTGATGATGCAGGGCGTGGGGCTGGTGTCGGGCGATTCCGATGAATTGTTCCTGTCGATTGAGCGCGACAACCCGTTCGCCGCCGAAGTGCGCAAGCGCTTCTTCAGCGAGATCGACGCCCTGCGCAACCGACTCGAAGCGCACGATTCCGGGAAGTAAGAGGGCTACAACCCCTGCTTCTCCGCGGCATGGTTCTCCGCCATCGCCAGGGCCACCGCCGCCAAAGGCATATCGGGCTTGATGGCTTCCGGCTTGCGAATACCGAACATCTTGCGGAAGACATCACGGCGTTCGTGGACACTCGCCAGCACCAGCCCCATCGGTACGCCAAGATCGATCAGCGTGTTTTCCGCCAGTTGCAAAGACGCCTCGATGGTTTCCGGCACAGCGTCGGTGGCGCCCATTTGATACAGGCGCTGAGCGTGCGAGGCGTCACGCGCGCGGGCGATGATATGGACGTCCTCACGCATGGCGCGCACCGCCTGCACCACCTTGTCGGTAAAGGCCGGATTTGACACCGTCACCACCACGGCGCGGGCGCGTGCGATACCGATGGAATGCAGGAAATCCGGCATGGAGGCGTCACCATACCAGGCTTCGATACCGGCGGCACGGGCACGTTGGGTGACCTGCGGGTTGATATCAATGACCAGGAACTCGATCTGGTGCATCCGCAGCATGTCGATGACCAGTTCGCCAACGCGCCCGAAGCCGACGACGATGACCTTATCGGCCTCGCTGACGGTCTCCGGCGCCACAGTGGTCGCAGTTTCACCACTCTTGGCGATCGATTTTGACAAGCGACCGGCAGCGGCGGCCAGAAAGGGAATGGCGAACAGCGACAGGATCGACGCCACGATGACGGTCTGGCCAAGATCGGCCGACAGCACCTTGTGGTCGATGGCCTGATCAATGATGACGAAGGCGAATTCCCCCGCCGGCCCAAGCACCGCGGCGGTTTCGATGGCACTGCGGTTGTTCATGCCGAAAAGGCGCGCCGCCGGATAGATGACCGCGGCCTTGATGAGGATCAAGCCTGCCGCCAGACCCAGCACAAGCGCTGGCTGATCGAGCACGGCGGTGATTTCAAGGCGCGCCCCGACCGTCACGAAGAACAGGCCGAGCAGCAGGCCTTTGAAGGGCTCGACCATGTTTTCGATTTCACGACGATATTCGGTTTCGGCCAGCAGCACACCGGCGACAAAGGCGCCAAGCCCCATGCTCAGCCCCGCCATCACAGATATCTGCCCGGCCACGAGCACGCACAGCAGACAGGCCGCCATGAAAAGCTCACGCGAATTGGAGAAGGCGACCGTATTAAATAGCGGACGCAGCAGCCAGCGACCGCCGACCACCAGCACGCCCATGCCAACCAGGGCCGGGATGAGCGCCAGCAATCCGCCCAGACTGCCACCGGCCGTGCCGGCCGCACCGCCGGCCAGCATGACCACGGTGATCATGATCGGCGCCACGGCGATATCCTGCGCCAGCAGAACGGCGAAGACACTGCGGCCCGAAGCGCTTTTCAGCGCCTTGCGATCGGCCAGTACCGGGATGACCACAGCGGTGGACGACAGGGCGATGGCCATACCGAGCGCGATTGAGGCCACGATGCTCTGGCCCATGATCAGGAACAGGCCGGTCAGGGCCAGCGAACACAGCGCGACCTGAAGCGCACCCAGGCCGAACACAAGGCGCCGCATGGATTTCAGACGCTCAAACGTCAGTTCGAGACCAATGGTGAAGAGAAGAAAGACGACGCCCAGTTCGGCGAGTTGGTGGACGGTGTGCGACCGCATGACATCGAAGGCATCAAACGCCGGCCAGATTTTCTCAAGTCGTCCCATGACATCGGGCCCAAGCAGGACGCCAATGAGAAGAAAACCCAGAACACTTGAAACCTTAAAGCGCTGAAAGATCGGAACAACGACCGCGGAAGCCAGGAGAAAGACGATAATGAAGATGTAATAGCCTTGCGCATCCGTATTGAGGACAGGGGCAAGGGCTTCTTTTGCTATCGTGGTCACTGGATGGCCAACGGATGCGTTCATCTTCGGGTACTTATCCTTTTAAGGGGGGAGTATTACCTATAAGGCGAACCAGACATCCTATGTAACCCCTCAAATACATTTTTTCGTGAAACATTACGGAAAATTCATGCGCCACTTTCCGAAAAGTGGATAAGTTGCGAAATAGTATCTTTTTTATCAATCGCGACATGGCGCCTACACCTGCCGCGTGGAAAGTGACCTATGACATTCCTGAAAATTCTCGCCTCCACCTCAGCGCTGACAGCACAGGCTTTGGCCGGGCTGGCCCTAACGTTTGCCCCCGCCCAAGCTGGCAATTGCATCGATGCCTATTGCCGCATGGAAACGCTTGAAAGCTTCGACGCCCTGCTGGCCGCAGACGCCTCAAGCGGCAGCAATGATGCCGCCCCCAACACGGTCGCCAAGAAGTTCGGCACCTGGGGCATCGACACCGCTGGCATGGACACCAGCGTCAAGCCGGGCGACAGCTTCTTCGATTACGTCAACGGCACCGCCGTTAAGACCATGGTCATCCCCGCCGACCGCACGTCTTATGGCTCCTTCCTGCAACTGCGCGAACTGTCGGAAAACCGCATGAAGGTTCTGATCACCGGTCTGGCCGCACAAAAGGGCCTGACAGGCGATGATGCCAAGATCGCCGCGCTTTACAATGCCATGATGGACGAAGCGACCATCGAGACGCTCGACATCAAGCCGCTCACCCCGACGCTGTCCGCCATCAAGGCCATCAAGAGCAAGGCTGAGATGGCCGCCTGGATGGGCAAGACCTCCGGTATGATCGGTGCGGCCTTCTTCGGCGCCTATGTCGATGGCGATGCCAAGAACCCGCAGGTTAACGTGCTCTACGTGGCGCAGTCCGGTCTCGGCCTGCCCGACCGCGACTACTACCTCAAGGACAGCTTCGCCGACAAGAAGACCAAGTATGAGGCCTATATCGTCAACATGCTGACCATGGCCGGCGACCCCAATCCGGCCCAGACCGCCAAGGATATCCTGGCGCTGGAAACCAAGATCGCCGAGGTGAGCTGGACCAAGATCGAGCGCCGCGACGACAACAAGACCTACAATCCGATGACTCGCGCCGAACTGGCGACCTTCGCCCCGGCTTTTGAGTGGGACAGCTACTTCAAGGCCGCCGGCGTCGATAAGGCCAGCAAGCTGATCGTGTCGGAAAACACCGCCTTCCCGAAGATCGCCCAGATCTATGCCGATACCCCGCTGGAAACCCTGAAAGCCTGGGAGGCCTTCCGCACCATCGATCAGGCCGCGCCTTATCTGTCCAAGCGCTTCGCCACCGCCCAGTGGGAGTTCCGCTCGCGTGACCTTTCCGGCGCCCTGGAGCAGCGTCCGCGCTGGAAGCGCGCCATCAGCGTTACCGACGGCGCTCTCGGTGAAGCCATCGGCCGCACCTATGTGGCGCAATATTTCCCTGCCGACTCCAAGGCCAAGATGGAAGGCCTTGTCGCCGACCTGCGCGCCGCTCTCAAGATCCGCATCGAGAACCTGACCTGGATGAGCGCCCCCACCAAGGAAAAGGCGCTGGAGAAACTCTCCAAGTTCGGCGTCAAGATCGCCTACCCTGACAAGTGGCGCGACTATTCCGCCCTGACAATCAAGGACGGCGACCTGTTCGGCAATATCGAACGCTCGAATGCCTTTGAATGGGACTTCAACGTCGCCAAGATCGACAAGCCGGTCGATCCGCTCGAATGGGGCATGACACCGCAGACCGTCAACGCCTACTACTCCCCGACGCGCAACGAGATCGTCTTCCCCGCCGCCATCCTGCAACCGCCCTTCTTCGATCCGGATGCTGATCCGGCCGTCAACTATGGCGGCATCGGCGGTGTTATCGGCCACGAAATCACCCACGGCTTCGACGATCAGGGCCGCAACTATGACGGCGACGGCTTCCTCAAAAGCTGGTGGACCGCCGAGGATTCGGCCAAGTTCGACGCCCAGACAAAGAAGTACGGCGAGCAGTATGACGCCTTCGAGCCCCTGCCCGGTGTTCATGTCCAGGGCGGCCTGACCATGGGCGAGAACATCGCCGATCTCGGCGGTAACCTGCTGGGTCTCGACGCCTACCGCCTGTCGCTCAAGGGCAAGCCTTCACCCGTCCTCGACGGCTTCACCGGCGATCAGCGCGTCTTCATGGGCTTTGCTCAGGTCTGGCGCTCGAAGTACCGCGATGACGCCGTCAAGCAACAGGTGGCTACCGATCCGCACTCGCCTGCCGTTTTCCGTGTCATCGGGCCGGTGCGCAATATCGACGACTGGTACAAGGCCTTCAACGTTCAGCCGGGTGAAAAATATTACCTGAAGCCGGAAGACCGCGTCCGCATCTGGTAAGGGCCACAGGCTCTTACGCCGGAATCTTGACAGCGCATGTTGAGATTTTCGCAGCCTGATACTGAAAGCCCGTCTGGAAACAGGCGGGTTTTTTGTGGCTTGAAAATTGTCTTCCGGCCAGGCTTCGAAGCGCTTTCCGGAATTTAAAGTCGAAAATATATTTATATAAACATGAGCCTACGGTGAAAACGCGTCATGCAAGCCCAAACTATCTGACACAATCCCGCGCTCACGACTACTTAACATCCTCATGATAACATCGTTTCCATTCATCTGATTTGCGTGGGCATAAGGGGTTACATCATGGCAAACGGCTTGGCGCTGATCATTGAGGACAGCCAGACACAGGCACAGATCATCGGGCGCATGCTTGCAGACGAAGACTGGACCTACGTTCTGGCCAAGACTCTGGAGGACGCCGAACGCGTTATCCTGCAACAGCACCCCACCTTGCTGTTTGTCGATGTCTTTCTGGCAGAGGAAAACACGCTGCCGCACCTTGGTCGCCTGCGCGATCTGGCGCTTGAGGCCACCGTCGCCGTGATGACCGCCGGTGACCGCAGCGAAGCTATCGAAGAAACACTCAACATCGCCCGCAAGGCCAAGGTCGATTATATCCTGCGCAAGCCTTTTTCGCGCAATCAATTGCGCGCCATCGTCCAGTCAGCCGAGCAGGATCAGGCCGAAGGCAAGCATCGCTTCCATGCCCTGGTGATTGATGACAGCCCGACCGCTGGCAAGGTGACCGGCCAGATGCTGAGTGACAACGGTTATCGGGTCAGCATCGTCAAGTCGATGGAAGAGGCCCTCGATAATGTCGACATCGCCCACGTCGATCTGGTGTTGTCGGATATTTTCATGCCCGGAATGGGCGGACTGGCCGGCATCAAGATCATCAAATCGACCTGGCCATGGGTTAAGATATTGGCCATGTCGGGCGGATTGAGCAACCGCATCACGTCAGGACGCGCCACCTCGGCGGCAGTCAAGGCTGGGGCTGATGCTGAAATCAGCAAACCGTTCAAGTCAGTCGAACTTGTGCACCTGACGTTGGAAATGATGGCGCGGCCCACCGCAGGCTACCAAGAAAGACAAGCTTAAGGCGCGATCCGATCTGTTTCCGCGGCGTCAAATGCTCTTGATCGCGGACAGCCGGACGCCGAACGGACCATTATAATAGATACATTCGGAGTCGTTGTTGCTGTGCTGAAACTGACTTGAAAAGGTCACGGACTGCCCAAGCCGCAGCGCCATGACAGCGGCATAGGCCGGGTCGGTTTTCCTGACGAGCGCTTCCAGCCGGATGCCCTGGCCAAGAGTGATCGCCATATCCGCCGTGCCATCGAGTGTGGAGACGCGCAAGTCGCGCACCTTGCCCTGCCAGTTGTCAAAGCGATCATAGGTCTTGAACTGCTCACAAAAACGATCAGACGCTGCGCCGGTGCGCGGCAGGGCGAGGAAGGCCGTCTGCGTGGCAGGCAGGCTCACGACCACGGCGGGCACGGCATTCGGCGGCGCAGGTTTGTCGCAACCGGCTAACAAGAGAACGGCGCAGAGAAGAGGGGTAAATCGGATCATGAAGCAACCTCGCGGGGCGGGTTGCCCGGTTCTCAAGTGTTGCCGAACTCGATGACGCAATCAAGGCCGGAATCGGCGGTGGCTGGCGTGACGATGACATCGATATGATCTCTCAGCAGGGCAGCCATGTTATTGAGTGCCGTCCCGACCTCGGCATCGCTCTTAGCGGTCAGGATGGCGTCCATCTTGATGTTCAGATCAAGCGACAGCCCCTTCATAATACATTTCAGGTCGTTATCGGTGCCGCGCGCTTTCAGGGTCATGTGGCCCTTCTGATCATCGGCCGACAGATTACGGATGGCCTGCGTATAGATCTTGAACTTTGGCTGCTGCAACAGGTCAAGCGCCGGCGTGAAGGCCTTGGTCTCGCTTTCCAGGCGCCGCGCACGGGTTACCAGACCGGCGAAAAAGGGATCGCGCGAAATTTTGCTGGTTGGCGCAGCGGATGAAGCCACCGGCGCGGTGGCGCAGGCGGTTTGCGCCATCAGAGCGGCGCACAGGGTCAGTACGAGCGGAACGGCTTTGCGGAAACAGGTCATGACGTCTCTTATGCCAGAGCCAGTCCAACAAAGCGTTAATGCAGGCCTCCCCGGCGCACAGATATTGCCGACGCCGTTCCAGCCCGAACGGACGTCATCGCGTGTCTGTGCGCCGGAGGTCGCGCTGATAATGTCAGATAAAAGCGCGGCAACCTTGCGTCAGTAATGTACGACTGCAGCCTGGCCATTGGGATGGCAAGGTACACCCGCCGCACATTCCGGTCCGACGGACGAGAACGCCCAGACCAAGGCGGCGATAACGACCGTCACCACAATCATGGCGACGACAAAACGCGAAAAGTTTTCTGCTGTAGGCGACTTCCTCATGGCTTTGCCCTCCTTAAGGGAGCCTTATTTATAACACCGTTCCACCACATTTAGAAGGGGTTTACTAAATTTTTCGACTTAAGTGTCAAAATACCGCTGACTTTTTATTTTCCCCTTATGGGCGAGTAACTTGCGCTTTCGGATGTTGTCCGTTTGCGGCCTTTCTGGCCTGCACCCTTGTCTCAAAGCCGCCAATGCTTTAATCGGCGCGCATGAGCGAAAATCCAGAAAACCCCGTCCCGTCCTTTCGTCCTGAGGCACGCAGTCCGCGCGGCTTTATCGACAAGCGAAGCCATCAGATCGCCATCGAGCGTCATCTGATCACCACCGTGTCGAAGGTTTATGAGGACTTCGGTTTCGAAGCCCTGCAAACCCCGGCTTTTGAATATGCCGACGCCCTTGGCAAGTTCCTGCCGGATTCGGACCGCCCCAATGTGGGCGTCTTCGCCCAGCAGGACGATGACGAGCAATGGATGGCGCTGCGCTATGACCTGACCGCGCCGCTGGCGCGCTTCGCCGCCCAAAACTGGGAAACCCTGCCCAAGCCCTTCCGCCGCTACGCCTTCGGGCCGGTGTGGCGCAACGAAAAACCGGGCCCCGGCCGCCTGCGTGAATTCATGCAGTGCGACGCCGATATCGTTGGTTCCGATCGCCCCGAGGCCGATGCCGAAATGATCGCCCTGGCCGTTGCCGGATACAAGGCGCTCGATGTGCCGGCGCGCCTGCGCGTCAACAACCGCAAACTGCTGAATGGCCTGCTGACCAGCCTCGGCGTCAGCGAGTCAGGCCAGCAACTCGGCGTCCTGCGCGCCATAGATAAGCTCGACCGCTTCGGCCTTGAAGGCGTGGCCCTGTTGCTCGGTGCCGGCCGCAAGGATGACAGCGGCGACTACACCAAAGGCGCCCAGCTCCCCGACTCCGCCATTCAGCCCGTGCTCGATTTCGTATCGGCGGGCGGGGCCGCCACCCGCGCGGCGGTGCTGGAAAAACTGGCCGCCGTGCTGACCAATTCGGCCGAAGGACAGGCGGGTCTCGAAGACCTGACGCGCATCGATACCGCCCTGACCGCTATGGGCGTTGGCGAAGATGCCGCCATCTTCGATCCGGGCATCGTGCGCGGTCTCGAATACTATACCGGCCCGGTTTTCGAGGGTGAACTGCTGCTCGAAACCCGCGACGACAAGGGCAATCTGGTTCAGATGGGCAGCGTCGGCGGCGGCGGCCGTTACGATGATCTTGTCGCGCGCTTCACCGGCCAGCAGGTGCCCTCCACCGGCTTCTCGTTCGGCGTATCACGTCTGGCGGCAGCACTGGCCCTGACGGATCTCGGCAAGAAGAACGTGGCGCGCGGCCCCATCGTCATTATCGCCTTCTCCGAATCCGATATGGGCGAGTATTTCAAATTCGCCGCTGACGTGCGCGCCGCCGGCATGGCCGCCGAGGTCTACCTCGGCCGTTCAGGCATGAAAGCGCAAATGAAGTACGCCGATCGCCGACTCAGCCCCGCTGTGGTCATGATGGGCGAAGACGAGCTGAAAGCCGGTCAAGTCACGATCAAGGACCTCGATCTCGGTCGCGACCTGGCGATGCAAATAAGTGACAATAAGGCATGGAAGGAAGGGCGCCCCGGCCAGGTCACCCTGTCACGTGCAGAAGCCATCAACCACTTGAAATCTATAGCAGAAAACCGTTGATGGCGGCGTCAATATAACCTTGATTTTCACGCCGTTTTGACCACGGCGTTATAAAGGTTAAGAGCGCTTGAAATAATTTTGACGCAATGTGACAAAACCAGTTGACAGCGCGGCCCTAAAAATGTTTTCTCCAACCCAAGAGAACGGAACTTCCCCAGTAGAGTGAAGTCAGTTCCCAGCGTTTCGGGGAGGAAACGCTCGCTTATAACAAATAAAAAAGCTCGCCGGGCCTTATCCCCCCTGTGCGGGCTTTTTTTTGGTTTAAATTCCAAAAATATGACGCGGTCGTCAAAAACTGTTAATCAGTTGTTAAGGCGGTGACATCGTATCGTTCGGAACAAGATTACCAAATGTTCATGAGACGAAAGCGTTAAACTGTATCAAGGTGTGCGCTTGTTTCGGGAGCGCACGACGTCTCCCTTACCGGAGAGACTTCATGCGCGCCAAAATCCTCACATCTGCTTTAGCCATCAGCACCGCCCTGCTGGCCTTGCCCGTCATCGCCGCTGTGCCGGCCATCAATGACAAGGCCGATGCCAGCCATCTGTTCGGCGAGACCGATGCCGCCGCTTCCGATACTGTGGCGAAGAGCTACGGCACCTGGGGCTTTGCCCTCGATGGCATGGACAAGACGATCCAGCCCGGCGATGACTTCTTCAACTACGCCAATGGCGCCGCGCTGAAGGCCATGACCATCCCCGGCGATCAGCCAGGCTATGGCGCCTTCAACCAACTGGCCGATCTCTCCGAATTCCGCCTGAAGGCTCTGGTGACCGGCCTGGCCGCACGCACCGACCTGACCGGCGAAAATCTGAAGATCGCCGACCTCTACCGCAGCGCCATGAACGCCGACCTGAAGAACAAGCTCGACGTCAAGCCGCTGCAACCCGAACTGGAGAAGATCGCCGCCATCAAGACAAAGGCGGACATGGCCAGCTTCATGGGCTGGACGTCGCAGGGATTCGGCGCGGCCTTCTTCAATATCTTCGTCTATGACGATGCCAAGAAGCCCGGCTTTCGCGCGCTGCAATTGACGCAAGGCGGCCTCGGCCTGCCCGACCGCGACTATTACCTGTCGGAGACCTACGCCGATAAGAAGGCGGCCTACGAACTTTACATTAAGGACATGCTGACCCTGACCGGGTACGCCCATCCTGAAGTCGCCGCGAAAAACATCGTCGCCATGGAAACGGAAATCGCCAAGGTAAGCTGGACCAAGATCGAGAGCCGCGACGACACCAAGACCTACAACCCGATGGCGCTGAAGGATCTGAACACCTACGCCCCCGGCTTCAACTGGGACGGTTTCTTTGCCGCCGCCACAGTGAGTCAGGCGCAGAAGGTCATCGTCGGGCAAAACACCGCCATCCCTAAGATCGCCAAGATCTTCGCCGACACGCCGCTCGAAACCCTGAAAGCCTGGGAAACTTTCCAGGCCACCGATCAGGCCTCGGCCTATCTCGGTGATCGCTTCTATAACCGCCGCTTCGAGTTCCGCTCCAAGACCATGTACGGCATCGCCGAGCAGCGCCCCCTGTGGAAGCGCGCCATCGGCACCACCGACGATAAGATTGGCGAGGCCCTCGGCCGCGCTTATGTCCGCGATTACTTCCCGCCCGAATCCAAGGCCAAGATGGAAGCGTTGGTACATGACCTGCTGGCGGCCATGAAACTCCGCATCGACAACCTGACCTGGATGAGCGCGCCCACCAAGGCCAAGGCGCTGGAAAAGCTCTCTACCTTCGGCGTCAAGATCGGCTACCCCAACAAGTGGCGCGATTATGCAGGCCTGACCATCAAGGCCGACGATCTCTACGGCAATATCGAGCGCTCATCGGCTTTTGAATGGGCCTACAATGTCTCGCACATCGATAAGCCGATCGATCCGGAAGACTGGGAAATGACGCCGCAAACCGTCAACGCCTACTATTCCCCGACCAAGAATGAGATCGTCTTCCCCGCCGCCATCCTGCAAGCCCCCTTCTTTGATCCGAAGGCTGATCCGGCCGTCAATTACGGCGCCATCGGCGGCGTTATCGGCCACGAAATCACCCATGGTTTCGACGATCAGGGCCGTCACTACGATTCGACCGGCGCGCTTATCGACTGGTGGACGCCGGAAGACGCCACCAAGTTCGAGGCCCAGACCGTGGCGCTCGGCAAGCAGTATGATGCTTATGAGCCCGTTCCCGGTTTCCACGTTCAGGGCGGCCTGACCATGGGCGAGAACATCGCTGACCTCGGCGGCATCCTGCTCGGTCTCGACGCCTATCACCTGTCGCTCGGCGGTAAGCCGGCGCCGGTGATCGACGGCCTGACGGGTGATCAGCGCGTCTTCCTCGGCTTCGCGCAGGTGTGGCAGAGCAAGTATCAAGACGACTTCATGAAGTATCTTGTGTCGTCAGATCCGCACTCGCCCGACAAGTTCCGCGCCATCGGCTCGGTGCGCAATGTCGATGCCTGGTATAAGGCGTTCGATGTGACCAGCGGCAAGTACTATCTGAAGCCCGCCGACCGCGTCCGCATCTGGTAAGCCAGGGTCGCGGACCCTGGACCCGGAATTTTGACAGCGCACGTTGAGCTTTCCGCCGCTGACTTTCTCCTCCCTTGCAAAACAGGAGAGGAGAAATAGGGGCAAACTTAACTGCCGCTGGCCTTGACCGAATCCCAGGACCGGGCCGGCGCAGGATTGGCGACCGGCGCGGTATGGACCGTGATCGCCTGTTGCAGCCAGGCCAGAGCCGCATCGGCCTGTTCCGGCGGCATGTCACGGCGAAGCAACTGCTCGGCTTCCGGCATCTTGCCCTGCAGGCCCAGCACCAGCGCCAGATTCTGCCGCACCTGCAGCGTGGCGCCGGGTTGCGTTACGGCCGTACGCAGCAAAGGCTCGGCGCCGGCGAAATCACCGCGCGTCACTTTCGACATTGCCATATTGGTCAGCACCATCGGATTGTTGGGCGCCAGAGCCAGCGCCTTGGCCCAGGTGGTCTGGGCCTCTTCGGGGCGCTTGGTCTGATCATAGGCCACACCGAGCAGCGAATAGGCCTGCCAGTCCTTCGGCTTTAGTTCGATGGCGTGTTCAAGCGGATCGATCGCAAAGAAGGCGTTGTTGTCGGCGATATGGGCACGGCCGGCGGCGATCAGCAGGTCATGATTATCAGGCGCGAACAGCAGCACACGATGGGCCGTATCGGCGGCCTCGGCATAACGGCCAAGCGCGCGCAGGGCGTTCGACAGGTAGAGGCCGATCTGCACATTCGTCGGATCATGCTCGAACTGGGTGGTGAAGAAGGTGGACTGGGTCAGGGCATCAGCGCGCAGCACGCTCTCGATATCAGCCTTGCTGGCAGGCTTCCAGGTGTCCGTCTGTGATGCCGCCTTGAGATTCGTGGTCGGCCCCGTCGTCGTGGCCTCTTTTGACTTATCCTTACCGAACAGGCCCGCAGAGGCCGGTGCAGCGCTCAAAAGCAACGCAGCGGCAAAGCTTAAGGTGGCATAGCGAATAAGCGACATGATCGAACTCATGATTTTGAACGGATTAAGACTTCAGTGACCGATGTGAAGATAGAGTTAAAGCTCTTAACAATGGTTAACGAGACCCAACGATGCCCAAGCCGATCAAAGCCGCCCAGCTTGCCGCCGACAACACCCTGATCGCGCTGTTCGAGGAGGACGCGGCGGCCGCACTGGCGGCGCTCAAACCGGCTCAGGCGAAGTACCTCAGTTTGCGGGGGTTCACCGGCAAGGCGGGCAGCCTGATCGTTGTGCCGGAGGACGGCGGCGTCAAGGCGTGGTTCGGACTGGGCGCGCGCAAAACCTATACGCCGATGACCTTCCGTGCCCTGCCGGCGCAACTGCCCAAGGGGCTGTGGGCGCTGGACTATGACAAGGGGCTGGATGCCCACGCCATCCACGTCGCCTGGGGGCTGGGGGCCTATAGCTTCACCCGCTATAAGGTCAGCCATGCGCCAAGCGAGGTGCGGCTTGATGACTCCCATCTCGACGAGCCGCAAAAGATAGACATTGCCCGCGAGGTGAAGGCCCATAGTCTGGCGCGTGATCTGGTCAACACACCGACCAATGATATGGGGCCCGGAGATATTGAAGCCGAGGCCCGGCAGATCGCCGAAATGCACGGCGCCGAGATTTCGGTCATCATCGGTGACGACCTGCTGAAAGAGAATTATCCGGCGGTCCATGCCGTCGGCCGCGCCGCCGGGGCAGACAACCAGCCGCGCTTTATCGAGATCACCTGGCAGCCGGCAGGCGTACCCGGCCCGTTGCCCGTGGTGGCGCTGGTCGGCAAGGGTGTCGCCTTTGATACCGGCGGCCTCAATATCAAGGGCGGTTCCGGCATGGGGCTGATGAAGAAGGACATGGGCGGCGCGGCCCACGCCCTGGCCCTGGCCGACTGGGTAATGGCCAGCCAGTTGCCGCTGAAGCTGCATGTGCTGATCCCGGCCGTCGAGAACGCGATCTCCGGCAACGCCTTCCGGCCCGGCGATATCCTGGCCTCACGCGCCGGTCTTTCCATCGAGATCGGCAATACCGACGCCGAAGGCCGGCTGATCCTGGCCGACGCCCTGACCCGTGCCGGTGAACTTGAACCCGCCCTGACGATCGACTTCGCGACGCTCACGGGGGCTGCGCGTGTAGCGCTGGGGCCAGAGGTCATCCCTTTCTATTCGGATGACGAAGACGTGGCGCGTCAGCTTGAGGTCTGCGCCATCGCCCAGAACGATCCGGTATGGCGGATGCCGCTTTGGGCCGGCTACAAGGATGCGCTCGATTCCGACATCGCCGATATCCGAAATGATCCCGCGGGCTGGGCACAAGGCGGCTCGGTGACGGCGGCGCTTTTCCTGCAACGCTTTGCGCCAAAATCAGGCACCTGGGTGCATTTCGACATCTATGCCTGGAACCCGCGCGGCCGCGCCGGATCTCCCGTGGGCGCCGAGGCCCAGACCCTGCGCGCCGTCTACCATCTGCTCAAGGCGTTCTGAGCGACAGGCGTTAAGACCCGCTTCAGGACTCATAAACTTCCTATTGACCTTGGCTGTTAAGGCGATCTTTGCATCCCTGCTGTAGGGTGCTCATACAGTAACAGACCTGTAGAAGGCAGACGGCTTTATGACGCATATGAGCGACGACCCTTTCGATAAGCGCACCACACCTCTCAAGGACGGTGTCACCGATCACGCCCACGAAGGCCTGATCCGCGCGAAGTCCTATATCGTCGGTGAAGTCCTGAGCTGTTACAACGCGACCGCGCCCATCCTGTCGCAGCCGGAAGCCGGTGCCGAGCAATGGGACCAACTCCTGCTTGGCGAGCGCTTCAAGGTGATTGAGCGCAAGCATGACTTTTTCTGGGGCCAGGCCCTGCGCGATGGCTATGTCGGCTATGTGCCGGTGTCCGCTTTCAAGCGCGACTGGTATCTGCCGACGCACTATGTTTCGACCCTGCGCACCTACGTCTTTGCCGGGCCGAACCTGAAATCCTCGACGCTTGCCGCTGTCAGCATGAACGCGCTGGTCTCGGTGACGCGCTACGAAAACGGCTTTGCCTATATCAATGAGATGGGCTGGGTCTTCACGAACCATTTGTCGACTTTTGAAACCTTCGCCAACGATTTTGTCAGCGTGGCCGAAAGCTATATCAACGCACCTTATCAATGGGGCGGTCGCGAAAGCATCGGTCTCGATTGTTCGGGCCTGCTGCAACAGGCGCTTTACGCTGCTGGCTACGGCTGCCCACGCGATTCCGATATGCAAGCCAAGCTCGGCTTGTCGCTGGACATCGGCGCTGACCTGCGCGGCCTGGTGCGCGGCGATCTGGTCTTCTGGAAAGGCCATGTCGCCATCATGATCGATGATGTCCACATCATCCACGCCAACGCCCATCACATGAAGGTAGCCATCGAGCCGCTGGCCGACGCGGTCGCCCGCATCGACGGTTGCGGCACGGGCATGCCGACAGCCTTCCGCAGACTGTAATAGATACCACTGACGCGCCGCATCGGCGTGCGGCCCCCAGCCCGACATAGCTAGGGTGGTGCAAAAATGAAAAACCCCGCCGGAGCTATCCGACGGGGTTTTTGTTTGCGTCTCTGACCGCCTTAGTGCGCGGGAGCGGCCTCTGCCGGTGCCACGGTCGGCTTTGCGGCAGCTTCGGCCTTCGGCGGCGTTGTCCCCGTGGCGGCTGGTGCTACCGTGGCAGGGGCTGCAGTCGCGCCGATAGCAGGCGCAGGCGTAGCGCCCGCAGCCGCAGGGGCAGCGCCCGGCGCACGCGTCGGATCGGGCGCGGGCACGGCATAGCCGGTTGAGCCCTGCGTGTGCAGATAGGCGATCAAGTTGATGCGTTCTTCAGGTTTTTTAACACCGGCGAAGGTCATCTTGGTGCCCTTGACCACCTTGCCCGGCGCGCCGAGGAAGTGGAACAAGGCGTCATAGCTCCAGGCCGGCGCGTCAGCGACGTGCGCCTTCATGGCGTCAGAATAAGAGAAACCGGCGTGGGAAGCGACCGGACGACCGACCGCGCCCCAGAGATTGGGACCGATGGCGTTGGGGCCGCCTTCCTTGTCGTTGTGACAGGAGGTGCACTTGGTGGTGAAGGTTTTCTCACCCGCCGCCACATCGGCGGTAGCCAGGACCGTACCCCAGTCGGGCAGGGTTTCGACGGCAGCCGCAGCCCCCGCTTCGCCGCCGGTATCGGCGACTTCGATGGCATAGCCCGGCTTTTCCGGCGCTTCACGATGGAAAAGCATTTCCGAGCCAACACGCACGCCCATGATGACCAGACCGGTCGCCAATACTGCGCCAAGAATCTTATTAACCTGAAGGTCGCCGCTCATCTTGCCAAGATACCCTGTGAATCATTGTTATGAAGCTTAGGCCACAGAGCGCGTCTGTCAATATCCGGCCGAACAAGCCTCTTATTCATCTACTTGCGTTTGGCTCTCTGACACGCTACCGCCAAATGCGCAAGCCGACTTTCAGCCAATAAGGGCAAAAATGGGCTTTGCGTGTCAAATCGTCGCACGGAAATAAAGGTTTATTATGACTACGCAAATCATTCGCAAAATCGCCTTCCAGGGCGAGCCGGGGGCTTTCAGCCATCAGGCCATCAAGCGGTGGTTTAGCGACTTTACCCCGACCCCCTACCCGACGTTTGAAGCCGCTTTCGCGGCCGTGCGCGATGGCGAGTGCGAACTGGGCATGATTCCCGTCGAAAACTCGGTGGCCGGCCGCGTCACCGATGTCCACCACCTGCTGCCCAATTCGGGCCTGAAGATCATCGGCGAGCGCTTCCTGCCGATCGAGATGATCCTGATGGGCGTGCCGGAAACCGAGCTGGCCAATATCCGGGTGGCCGCCTCGCACACCATGGCGCTGCTGCAATGCCGCAAGGCACTGAAAGAACTGAACATCACCGCCGAGGTTTTTCATGATACCGCCGGTGCGGCGCGCGCTCTTTCGGAAACCCGCGAACTCGACCGCGGCGTCATCGCGCCCGAACCGGCGGCCGAGCTTTACGGTTTGAAGATCCTGCGCCGCCATATGGAGGACGCCCGCAACAACACGACGCGCTTCCTGATCCTGACGACGGAGGATCGCGTGGTCGAGCCTGAGCTAGGCATCGATTGCATGACCAGCTTTATCTTCCGCGTGAAGAACATCCCCGCCTCGCTTTACAAGGCGCTGGGCGGTTTCGCCACCAACGGCGTCAACATGACCAAGCTGGAAAGCTATATCGAAAACGGCGTCTTCGCCTCGACCGTCTTCTATTGCGATGTCGAAGGGCGCCCCACCGAGGGCGGTCTGAAACAGGCGCTGGAGGAGATCAATTTCTTCGCCGTCGATGTCGAGATTTTGGGCACCTATCCGCTTGATCCATTCCGCAACTCCGAAGGTCAAAGATAATGTCCATCGACCGCATAACCGCGCTGGAAGAAACCGTGGCGCATCAGGGCAAGACCATTGATGAACTGTCGGACCAACTAACCGAACAGTGGAAGATCATCGACCGGATGAAGCGCGCGCTGGAAAGCCTGGGCGAGCGACTGGAGAGCATGGCCTCGGTCGATGCACCGGCGGTGACCAAGCCACCGCATTATTGAGCTTTTCCTCTCCTGCGAAGCGGGGGAGGTGTAACGGCGAAGTCCGTGACGGAGAGGTCTTATATCTGACTTGGGCGTCGCCCCCTCCGTCAGCGACACCAGTCCTTCGGACTTAGCGCTGACACGGCACGGGCCGCTCCGCTCCCCCGAACGCTTCGCTACAGGGGAGGATGAAGGTAGTGACTTTGAAACTGGGTTAAATTACCCCATTTTCGCGCACAACTTTGCAATTCAAAGCGAGGCAGATTAGTCCTGTCATCGGCCTGCTGGCGGAGAGTTTACGCAGCGGATTGCAACCCCGCTCAGCCCCGTTCAATTCGGGGGCAGGCCTCCATTCCCTTACGTTATAAGACGCAGTTCAAATTCATTGATGTCGCCTTTTGAAAGTGCCTTCAGGCCTGTGCCCAAACGCGTCAGATGTTCGTAATTGGCAGAAAACTCCATAGACGCCTGATAACGAAAGCCCACACGACCGTCTGTGATAAACGGTTGCGCAATGCTGACACGCAAGGCAATGCCTCCCATACCATTCAAGGGTATTGCAGAAAGCTGGATATAGTTCTTTTCGTGAACAAGGCCGACATTGCTAAGATCTACAGGCTTATCGACAGGCAGGGGATATTGCAGGAACCGCTGCCCCGCCTCCCATAATCCTTTGTTGAAAACCCACATGCCGCCATAAGCAGAACAAGGTTTGGATTCAAAGCCAACGGTCAGTTCTCCGTCTTCATTGAAGCGTTGATAACTAAACCTGATAAGGTCGATCATTTCTTCCCGCTGACCTCGGCATAGACGGCATCGAAGGTATCGGGCACGATCGGGCCGCTGATCTTGTCGGTGATGGTGCCGTCAGGCATGACGATATAGGTTTCCGGCACACCCGTATTGCCAAAGGCCAGCGCCATCTTGCCTTCCGGATCGCTCAGCGTCTTCACAAACGGATTGTCATGCTGCGCCAGGAATTTCAGCGTGTTCTGCGGCTCGTCCTTCCAGGCGATGCCGATAATCGTCACGCCCTTCGCCTTCAGGCCCATCAGTTGCGGATTTTCACTGATACAGGGCGCGCACCACGACGCGAAGAAATTGACCATGACCGGCTTATCCGAGGCCGCAATCAGCGCTTTCAGCGACGCCGGCGTACCGTCCTGCACATCGTTCAGCACTACCTCCGGCACCGATCTCCCGACCATTTCGCGCGGCTCGTACTGAGCTTTCTTATGGAAATTATAATAGGCCAGAACCGCCAGCAAGCCGACGAACAGCACCAGCGGCGCAAAGTAGATCAGGCGCTTCATTGGCTATCCGCCGCAGCCTGCAAGGCCTCCAGCACCTTGCGCCGGCGCGCCTGCACCAGCAGCGACACCACGACGAGACCGCCAAGCGCCAGAAAGCTGACGCCATAGGAGCCCCAGACGAACAGCCCGTACTTGCCCATGTCGAAATCTAAATGGCCAAAGTCCATATGCAGGCTCCTAGTTAAAGCTCAAACGGGCGCGCAGGGCGCGGTACTTGCGGGCGAGGATCTCGGAATCGAGCCGGATAAGGAACAGCCACAGGGTCAGGGCGTGATAGGCGCCGACCATGACAAACAAAGGCCACAGCATCTCGGCCCCAACGGTCGGGCCGCCCTTGACGAAGATCGAGCCACCCTGATGCAGGCTGTTCCACCACTGCACTGAAAAATGCACGATCGGCAGATTGACCAGACCGACCATGGCCAGGATGGCGGTCGATTTCGCGGCGCGCACCTCGTCCTCGATCGAGGCATGGAGCGCGATATAGCCGATATAGAACAGCAGCAGCACCAGTTCGGAGGTCATGCGGCCGTCCCATTGCCACGGCGTGCCCCACATCGGCATCCCCCACAGCGAACCAGTGGCCAGAGCCAGCGCGGTGAAAACCGCACCGATCGGCGCCAGCGCCTTGGCGGCGGCATCGGCCAGGGCATGGCGGAAGATCAGGCCGAAGAAGCTCGACAGCCCCATGGCGCCGTAGATGGCAAGCCCGAGCCAGGCGGCCGGCACATGGACATACATAATGCGGACCGTATCGCCCTGCTGGTAATCCTCCGGCGAGGCGAAGCAGAGGTAAAGCCCCCAGACGAGCAACAGCGCGGCCAGCCCCGCCAGCCATGACCGCAAGGGGCGTGTCACGCGGGTGAACCGTTCCGGATTGGCGAGGAAATTGATCATGCCTTCGGACATAGGGGGTTTGGCGATTTTCGGCAAGAGGCACACCCGCCGCGCGTTAACGGAATGCTTGCGGTTTTACCGTATGATCGCCGTGTAGCTGGGAGAGGCTTTATGGCTTTTGGGTTGTTCGATGCCCTGATGGTGGGCGGCGTTTTTGGCGTCACCTTCGCCGTCTACTATTTCGATGTCCGCAAGGATTGCCGCTGGATGGCCTGGCTCGCCGCCTTCACGATGGCGGGTCTGGTTTACGCCATCGAACGCTATGTGCCGAACGCGCCCGAGGCGCGCCTGTATATCCAGTACGCCGTGCTTGGCATGATCGCGCTCAGCATGCCGGTGCGGACATGGTTCGGCAACAAGAACTGCCGCCGCATCGCTTACCGAGAGCACCGCATCAAGGCGACACGCTTCTTGCCGTGGTAAGCCTTTAGCTCAACGCACTTCTGAGAGCCGCGCCCATGGCGACCGGCCCCAGAGCCAGGGCAAATAGCGCATAGGCGCTTAAAAACGCCAGAGCCTGTAGGGGTGACGCGCCCGTCTGGACCGCCTGCATCAGGCCGGCGCCAAAGATCACCGGCGGCACGTAAAACGGTAACACCAGCAGCGCCATCAGCACCCCGCCCTTGCGCGATCCGAGCGCCAGTGACGCGCCGATCCCGCCGATCAGGGCGAAGCTCAAAGAGCCGAGAAAAGCCGAGACCAGCCCCATCAGGGCCAGCGACATCGGAGCGCCCAGAATGATCATCACCACGGGGGTCATCAGCGACAATATGACGCCGGTGCCAAGCCACTGACTGAGGCATTTCAGCAGCGCGATCAGTTCGAGCGGCAGGGGACCAAGCCGCAGGGTATCGAACACCGCGTCCTCGTAATCGCGCTCGAACAAGCGCTCCAATGACAGCAGGCTGGAGAGCGCCAGGCACAACCAGGTCAGGCCGGCGGCGATGCGCGACAGCACCGCCTGATCGGGGCCCAGGCTCAAGGGGATCATCGCCATCAGGGTCAGGTAGAAACCGACGCTGAGCAGAGGTCCGCCGCCACGGGTCAGCGACAGGCCAAGGTCACGGCGGATAAGGGCAAAAGAAGCGCGGATCATCCTTCTCCTCCCCTGCGAAGCGGGGGAGGTGTCGAGCAAGCGAAGACCTTTAGGTCGTAGCGCGTCGAGACGGAGGGGGCTATTCCCGTGACAGAGCCAAGCCCCCTCCGTCGCGGACTACGCCGCGCCACCTCCCCCGAACGCTTCGCTACAGGGGAGGAGAAGATGTGAATTGCCTCAAACACTGGCGGCCTCGCGTTCTTTCGCCGTCGGGCGTTCCAGTTTCAGTATCCGCGTCGCAAACGGCAGCGGATCATGCACCGCCGCGATGATCATGCCGCCCGCCGCCAGATGCGCCTGCATCAGGCCGCTAAGCAGCGCACGATGATCCACATCGAGCGGCGCCATCGGCTCATCGAGCAGCCACAGCGAACGCTTCGCCATCAAAAGCTTGGCGCAGGACAAACGGCGCTTCTGGCCCGCCGACAGATAGCGCGTCTCCAGATCAAGCAGCGGCGTCAAATTCAGCATCTCGATACCGGCCACCGCGCCCCCCAGATAATCGGCGTGGAATTTCAACTCCTGCGCCACCGTACGCGAAGGGCTGAGCGCATCGTGATGACCGAGAAAATGGATCCTGCGGCCTTGCCAGATTTCCGGCTCAATATGCACATCATTCTCATACGCAGAAATGGCGCCGGCAAAGGGTGTCAAAAAGCCTGCCAGGGTGCGTAAAAGCGTTGTTTTTCCGACGCCGTTTTCGCCATACAGGCTTATCGCCTCGCCGGATTTCAGGGTAAAATTCAGGTTATGAATCAGCAGGTTATATCCTTTTTTCAGACTTAACCCCTCAACCCTCAGACTCACACCCATAAAAATAACCCTTTTCGCGTTACGGCTTACATAGACGAAAACAAATAAGAAGTTTAGAAGGCAAATTGCCCGCCTTTACGGCATTGCAGCGCGACCGGGAAACCCTGTGCGTCCCCGGTCTTCCGCGCAGGCTGAAATTACGGTCGCCATCGGGGCGTCCGGGCGGTTCTGAAGAAGGATACTGCGTACAATGTCTTCCGTTGACAGCTTCAAGTCCAAGTCCGAATTAAAGGTCGGCGATAAAACCTACACCTACTACGATCTCAAAGTCGCCGAAGCCAACGGGCTGGAAGGCGTCTCGCAACTTCCGGCCTCGCTGAAGGTGCTCCTCGAAAACCTCCTGCGCAATGAAGACGGCGACACCGTCAAGGCCGATGACATCCGCGCCATGGCCGCCTGGGTGAAAAACAAGGGCGCCGTCGAACACGAAATCTCTTTCCGTCCGGCCCGCGTGCTGATGCAGGATTTCACCGGCGTTCCGGCCGTCGTCGATCTGGCCGCCATGCGCGACGCCATGGTCAAGCTCGGTGCCGATCCGGCGAAGATCAATCCGCTCAACCCCGTTGACCTCGTGATCGACCACTCGGTCATGGTCGATTATTTCGGGCAAACCACTTCGTTTACGCAGAACGTTGACCGCGAATACGAGCGCAATATCGAGCGCTACAACTTCCTGCGCTGGGGCTCCTCGGCCTTCAACAACTTCCGCGTCGTGCCTCCCGGCACCGGCATCTGCCACCAGGTCAACCTGGAATACCTCGCACAGACCGTCTGGACGGCCATCGCGGATGGCGGCGAAGTCGCCTATCCGGATACCGTGGTCGGCACCGACTCGCACACCACCATGATCAACGGCCTGTCAGTCCTCGGCTGGGGCGTCGGCGGTATCGAAGCCGAAGCCGCTATGCTCGGCCAGCCGATCCCCATGCTGATCCCGGAAGTCATCGGCTTCAAGCTGACCGGCAAGCTGCCCGAAGGCGCCACCGCCACCGATCTGGTTCTGACCGTCACGCAGATGCTGCGTAAAAAGGGCGTCGTCGGCAAGTTCGTCGAATATTACGGCGACGGCCTCGTCAACCTGACCCTCGAAGATCAGGCCACCATCGCCAACATGGCCCCGGAATACGGTGCAACCTGCGGCTTCTTCCCGGTGTCGCAGCCGACCATCAACTACCTGGCCGAAACCGGCCGCACGCCTGACCGCGTCGCCCTCGTCGAAGCCTACGCCAAGGCACAAGGCCTGTGGCTCGATCCGTCGGTTGAGCCCGTCTTCACCGACAGCCTCGAACTGGCTCTCGATTCCGTCCTGCCGTCGCTGGCCGGCCCGAAGCGCCCGCAAGACCGCGTCCTGCTCTCCGACGCCGCCACTGCCTTCACCTCGGCCCTGCAGGGCGAGTTCGGCAAGGCCGGTGATGAATCGAAGCGCGTCCAGGTCGAAGGCTCCGACTTCACCGTCGGCCACGGCGATGTCGTTATCGCCGCCATCACCTCCTGCACCAACACTTCAAACCCCTCGGTCCTGATCGCCGCCGGCCTCGTGGCCCGCAAGGCGCGCGCCCTGGGCCTCAAGGTCAAGCCCTGGGTAAAAACCTCGCTGGCCCCCGGCTCGCAGGTCGTCACCGACTATCTGAACTCGGCCGGCCTCTCCGAAGACCTCGACGCCATGGGCTTCAACCTCGTCGGTTACGGCTGCACCACCTGTATCGGCAACTCCGGTCCGCTGCCGGAAGCCATCTCGGCCGCCGTCAATGCCGGCGATCTGGTCGCCGCCTCGGTGCTTTCGGGTAACCGCAACTTCGAAGGCCGCGTCAACCCCGACGTCCGCGCCAACTACCTGGCCTCGCCGCCGCTGGTCGTGGCCTACGCCATCGCCGGTTCGCTGAACATCAACCTGACGGAAGACGCCATCGGCACCGGCTCGAACGGTGAGCCGGTCTACCTGAAGGACATCTGGCCGACGACGCAGGAAGTCACCGAGCTTCAGCGCAAGCACGTCACCAACGCCATGTTCTCCAACCGTTACTCCGACGTCTTCAAGGGCGACGCGCACTGGCAGGCCATTCCGGTCGCCGGCGGCCAGACCTACGGCTGGGACGCGGAATCGACTTATGTCGCCAACCCGCCTTACTTCGACGGCATGACCATGACGCCGGACAAGGTGACCGACATCGTGGAAGCCCGCGTGCTCGGCGTCTTCGGCGACTCGATCACCACCGACCACATCTCGCCCGCCGGTTCCTTCAAGGCGGTCTCACCCGCCGGCAAGTATCTGATCGATCGCGGCGTGCCTGTGTCGGAATTCAACGGTTACGGCGCCCGCCGCGGCAACCACGAAGTCATGATGCGCGGCACCTTCGCCAACATCCGCATCCGTAACAAGATGACCCCGGAAATCGAAGGCGGCGTCACCAAGCACTTCCCGTCCGGCGATGTCATGGCTATCTATGATGCCGCCATGCGCTATCAGTCGGAAGGCCGCAACCTGGTCGTCTTCGCCGGCAAGGAATACGGCACCGGCTCGTCCCGCGACTGGGCTGCCAAGGGCACCAAGCTGCTCGGCGTCCGCGCTGTCATCGCTGAATCGTTCGAGCGCATCCACCGCTCCAACCTGGTCGGCATGGGCGTTCTGCCGCTGCAGTTCAAGGTCGACGGCTGGGCCAAGCTCGGCCTCACCGGCGAGGAAATCGTCACCATCCGTGGTCTCGAAAACGTGCAGCCGCGTCAGGAACTGATCGTCGAGTTGTTCCGCGCTTCCGACGGCAAGGTGGCCCGCTTCCCGGTCCGCTGCCGCATCGATACGCCGACCGAGCTGGAATACTACAAGAACGGCGGCGTCATGCCGTATGTTCTGCGTAACCTGGCCCGCAGCGCTCAAGCGACTGAATAGGTTCTGCGACATTGATAAAAGAAAAGCCCTTCGGCCATCAGGTCGGAGGGCTTTTTCTTTGCTGGGTCGTAACGACCCTGCACCCGTAACTCGACAACGCTTTCTTATACCTCCCCGCTTGCCGCGGAGGGGGACCGACGCGCCCCGCGCTCAAGCAGCGAAGCGGTAGCGCAACCCAAATGGGCACGTTGGTGGTGGGGTTTCTTGCTTTCTATCTATAGGCCTCGTAGAATTTTATCATGAAAAAGCGCTCCCTGATCCTCGCCGTGGCCGGTCTCGCGGCCGCCTTCTTCGCCGTGGTGCTGAACCTTGTGACCAACACACAGCCCGGCGACGCCCACACGCTGGCCATCGAAGCCACTATCGCCGCCATAATCGCGCTGGCATGTGGCGTTGTGACCTTCCGCAAGGGCGGTGGCTGGCGCTTCCTCGCCATCGCCATGATCGGCCCGGCGGTTTTCGTGCTAACGGATGCCGGGATGCGGCTCCTGCTCTTCGCGCAGCACGGCGCATAACTGCCGGATTTTGGTCAATCGGGACGTAAGAAGCAAAACACAGGAGATACCATGACCCAGCGCCTCACCTTCTACACCTTCCCGCTTTCCGGCAACGCACACCGCGTCGAACTGCTGCTGCGCGCACTCGACCTGTCGTTCAACCGCATCGACGTCAATCTGCGCGACAAGGAACAGAAGACGGCGGATTTCCTCGCCATGAACCCGTTCGGGCAGGTACCGGTGATCAATGACAATGGCACGATCATCTGGGACTCGGTCGCCATCATGACCTATCTCGCCCTGACCTACGACACCGCACGCACCTACCTGCCGCAGGCGCCCGCACAGCACGCCGAGGTCATGACCTGGCTGGCCAAGACCTCCGGCCCCATAGCCTACGGTCCGGCCGCCGCGCGGCGCATCAATATCTTCAAGACGCCGCAGGACATTGCCATCGCACAACAGGTCGCGCACGATTTCCTGAATGTGGCCGACGCGCATCTGGCGCCCCGTGACTGGCTTGTGGGCGACAGCCTGACCCTGGCGGATCTGGCCTGTTACACCTATATCGCTCACGCCCCGGAAGGCGGCATCGACCTTGCGGCCTATCCAAATATCCTGGCATGGCTGGAGCGCATGGAAGCCCAGCCCTTCTTCGTCGCCATGCCGAAATCGAAGGCCGGTCTCTGGGCCTGAGCCCGAGCGGCGCATGAGAGCATAACCTCCAAATTTCTTTGCAATTTGGCAAGGGCGACCGCCCGCCCGAGCATGTGCGAGGCGCTTAGCGGTGCATGAGCGCAAAAAAATCACAAAAAAACGCCGCTACGGGGAGGGGAAGTCCGTAGCGGCGCAGAACATGTATCTCGGGGAAGAAGAAATGTATCTGTCAGCCAAGAGACCCGATTAGATTCCCGGGGGCTGGGGGGGCTGTTCAGGGGGAACCCGAACCAGATCGCCTTGGCTGACAAGGATATATTGGCGTCCGAAGCGGGCGCAGGAAGGGCCAAATTGAGGTCATTCCGGGGCGATTTCATAACCGGGGCATAAAGACCCGTTATATTTCCCTTGCGAAAGACTTGCGCGATTCATTGAGGTGGCGTGTACTGGACCGGCAATTGACACAGGTTGACCTATGAGTGTTCAGGATTTTAGCGGCGCATTCGGCGCTACCAAAGGCCCGGAGGTCGTCTTCTTCGAGCGCAAGGAACTGGAGATGATATTGCGGCTCTATGGCCAGCAGGTCGCCGCCGGCGAATGGCGCGATTACGGCATAGATCAACTCACCGACGCCGTGGCCTTCAACATCTTCCGCCGTGCCGGAGAAGCCCCCTTCTATCGCATCGAGAAGCGCCCGTCGCTGGCCCGCAAGCAAGGCGCTTTTGCGGTCTTTAATCAGGCGGGCATGGTGCTTAAGCGCGGCCGAGAACTGGGGCCTGTGCTGGCTGGGCTGGATAAGCGCAAGTTCGACGTCTTGTCATAAAAAAAGCCCTCCGGATCGCTCCGGAGGGCTTTAATTTTAACGCTTGTCGCCGGATTTAGCGACGGCCGCCGAACAGGTTCAACAGGCTGAGGAACAGGTTGATAAAGCTGACATAGAGGCCAATGGCGCCGATATAGGTCAGGGCCGCGCGGTGGTTAGCCGACAGCGAACCGGTCGAGTAATACAGTTGCTTGAGCGACTGTGTCTGATAGGCGATCAGGGCCGAGAACAGCAGAACGCCGATACCCGACATCACCATGCTCATCAGGCCGCTCTTGAAGAGGAAGGCGTTGGCGATGCCGGCAATGATCAGGCCCAGAACAGCAACCGAGAAGAAGCCGCCCCAGCCGGTCATGTTGACCTTGGTGGTGTAGCCGACCAGGCTGACGACGCCGAAGGTGGCGGCGGTGATGAAGAAGATGTTGGCGATCGAGATGCCGGTGTACATCAGGAAGATCGACGACAGCGACACGCCCATGACGGCGACGAACACCCAGTAGAAGGCGCCCGAAACGCCGGCATTCAGGCCATTCATGAAGCGGCCGGAGATGAAGCTCAAGCCGAGCGGCGCGAAGGCGAAGATCCAGCCCAGAATGGTATAGCCAGCGACCCGGCCATCCGGCGTGAACTGGTAAAGAAGCTGTGCGAAGGCCGGCGTGTTCGCCACGGCCCAGGCCATGGCGCCCGTCAGCACGAGGCCCAGCGCCATCTTTTGATAGATGCCCATAAGGAAGTTCTTCAGGCCCATATCGCGGGCCTGTTCCTCAGCCGAAGGTAAGGCAATATAATCGGTGTCGTTCATAGGTTTAAAACCCCTGTTAATTTCGTGACCACTCTATACGACCAAAACATATGGGCTTAATAGAGACGTTCTATCAAATAATATGGCCCTCGTTACCCTGACTGACAAGGGGGGATCATTCACAGGGTCAGACTTTGATTCTCTAAGCGAGAATTTGGGATTTTCTAAGCGGATTCAGCATGAAATACTCTCCCCTTGGCCGCACAGACCTGTCGGTTTCGCGCGTATGCCTCGGCACCATGATGTATGGCAGCCAGGTGTCTCAGGCCGATGCCTGGGACCAGATGGACTATGCGTTGACGCGCGGCATCAATTTCTTCGATACCGCAGAGGTCTACGCCATCCCGCCGCGTCCGGAAACCCAAGGCGCCACAGAGCGCATCATCGGCGAATGGTTCCGGGCGCGCGGTAATCGCCAGGACATCATCCTGGCCACCAAGGCCGCCGGTCGCGCCGACTTCATGGACTGGATCCGTGGCGGGCCGCGCCATACCCGCGACCATCTCGATGCCGCCGTCGAAGGCTCGCTCAAGCGTCTGCAAACCGACTATATCGACCTCTATCAGCTCCACTGGCCTGACCGCCGCTATAACGGTTTTGGCTTCCATCACTATAGCGATTACGATGCCGATTATGAGAGCTTTCTCAGCATTCTGGAAAGCCTCGACCGTCACGTGAAGGCTGGGCGGATTCGCCATGTCGGCGTCTCGAACGAGAGCCCCTACGGCGTGATGAAGTTCCTGAGCGAAGCCGAAAAACACGGCCTGCCGCGCATCGCCTCGATCCAGAACGCCTATTCTCTGGTATCGCGCGCCTTCGATTACGGACTGGCCGAGGTGGCCCTGCGCGAGGATGTCGGTCTGCTGGCCTATTCATCGCTGGCGCAAGGCTATCTTATCGGCAAATACCGCGACGGTGCCCTGCCCGAAGGCGCTCGCAAGACGCTCTACCAGCGCCTGAACCGCTATGAAGGCCCCGGCGGTGAGGAAGCAATCAACCGCTATGTCGATCTGGCCGCCGAATTGGGGCTGAAGCCTGAACAACTGGCGCTGAAGTTCGTCGATCAGCGGCCGTTCGTCACCTCAACCATCATCGGCGCCAGCAGCATGACGCAGTTGATCGATGATATCGACGCCTTCGATACGGTGTGGACCGATGAGATCGACAAGGCGGTGTTTAAACTGCACCTCAGCCACCCCAACCCTTGCCCGTAAAGGAGGCTGCCATGTTCCGTTCGGTTCTCTTTATCCCGTGCGCCAATGCGAAGGCCATGGCGAAGGCGGCGACGCTGCCATGTGACGCGCTGATCTTTGACCTCGAAGACGCTGTGGGCAACGATGAGCGCGATGGCGCACTAACGCGGCTGGCCGAAACCCTTGCCAGCGATTTCACCGCAAAGACCGTGCTGGTGCGCATCCACCCGCAATATCTGGGCGCGATCCACAAGACCCTGGCAGGTTTGCGCATCGATGGGCTGGTGATCCCCAAGGTCAATGGACCTGAGGATATCAGAGGCGTGGCGCATGTCTGGCCCAATATACCGCTATGGGCGATGATCGAAACTGCGCGGGGCGTGGTCCATGTACGCGAGATCGCGGATACCGGCGTCAAGGGGCTGATCGCCGGCCCGAACGACCTGCGCAAGGATCTGCGTACCCGTCCGATGGCCGACCGCCGCGATATCCTTCATGCCTTGACGCAGATCGTGCTGCACGCGCGGGCGCAAGACCTGATTGTGCTGGATGGCGTCTATAACGCCTTCCAGGATGAGGCCGGGTTTAAAGCCGAGTGCGAACAGGGACGCAGCCTGGGCTTCGACGGCAAGACCCTGATACACCCGGCGCAGATCGCGCCTTGCGAGGCCGCGTTCAGCCCTTCGCCAGAAGATATCGCCTGGGCCAAGGCCGTGGTCGGCGCCTTTGACGGCAGCACAGCCGGCGTGGTTTCGGTGAACGGTGAGATGGTCGAGCGCCTGCATCTGGAACAGGCGCAGCGGATATTGGGTGTTTCATTCAGCCCGCGCGGTTGAGATACTCCTCAGACCGCATTTCTTCGAGACGCGATACCGTGCGCTCGAACTCGAACGCGCCGTCACCCGCCGGATATAGCTGAGCCGGTTCGGCATCGGCCAGGATCACCGTCTTGGTGCCGGCCTCATAGACCGCGTCGATCAGCGTCACGAAACGCTTAGCCTCGTTGCGGTTGGATGGCGACAGCACTGGCACGCCCTCGATGAACACCGTTGTGAAGCGCTCGGCGATGGCGAGATAGTCGGCCGGACCGTTGAAGGTGCCGCACAGTTCGCCAAACGTGGCGCGCAGGCTCGGACCAGCGGCGCGGGCGAAGCGCAGCTTGCGTTCATTGACCGTCAGCACGCATTCCATCTCGGTCATCAGGTGCTTCATGTCGGCCCACAAAACATTGAACGCGGCGATAGCGTCCGGATCGGTTGAAGGCGAAAACCAGGTGCGCGCGCCACGCAGGCGATCCATGCGGAAATCCTTCGGCCCCGCCACCTCGACCAGGGTGGTGCGCTGCTTGATCATGGCGATAAAGGGCAGGATATGCTCGCGGTTGAGGCCGTCCTTGTAAAGATCATCGGGTGCACGGTTGGACGTCGCCACCAGAATGACCTTGCGGGCGAAAAGCGCCTCGAACAGGCGCCCCAGGATCATGGCGTCGGCGATATCGGTCACCTGCAATTCATCGAAGCACAGAAGCTGCGACTGACTGGCGATCAGGCGGGCCACCGGCGCGATCGGATCGTCGCCCTTGTGGGTGCCAAAATTGATCTTGCGCGTTTTGGCGTCGCTCTCGCGCCACAGGCGGATGTGGTGGTGCACCTCGGCCATGAAAGCGTGGAAGTGGACGCGGCGCTTCGGTATCTTGTGAATGTTGTTATAGAACAGGTCCATCATCATGGACTTGCCACGGCCGGGCGGTCCCCACAGATAGAGTCCGCAGACGCGCGGCTGTATGCCGAGAATACGACGCCACAGGGCGCGGCTCTGCCGGATGCGACGTTCCAGCACGACCAGGCTCTCGATAGCCGCCTTCTGGGCGTTATCGGGAACAATCTCGCCTGATTTCAGCAGGCGTTTGTATTCACTTCGGATATTGGCCATTCGACTTGTTCACGCGACGGCCTTTACGGCTGCCCACCAGCTTACGGTTAAGGTTTATAGACGATCCCACTCAATATGGCGTTAAAAAAATGCTGCACATGCGTGAGGGTTTAAGGCTTAAGCCCGTGTCGCCGCGAACTTCGCCAAAGCCTCAAGCACGGCCTGGTTTTCCTCATCCTTGCCGATGGTGATGCGCAGACATTGTGGCAGGCCGTAATTCGCGACATGACGGATAATAATGCCCTGCGTCATCAGGAATTCATTGGCACGCGCCGCTTCTTCGCCATCCTTGAAATAGATCAGCACGAAATTGCCGATGCTCTTGCGCACCTCAAAGCCAAGACCGGCGATGGCCTGACGCAGACGCGGGTGCCAGTTCAAAATCTGCTGGCGTGAGGCCTCGATGTGCACACTGTCCTGCAAGGCGGCCACGGCGGCGAACTGCGCCGGCAGGTTAGCGTTGAACGGCAGGCGGATGCGGTCGATGGCCTCGATCACCGGCAGCGGACAATAGCCGAAACCGATGCGCAAACCCGCCAGACCGTGAATTTTCGAGAAGGTGCGCGTGACGATCATATTGTCCGAACCGCGCGCCATACCGAACGCCGTTTCCCACGTCGGCTCGTCGACAAACTCGGCATAGGCCTCATCGATCGCCAGCAAAATCGACGGATCGAGACGTGCGCGCAGATAGGCAATCTCTTCCGGCGTGTTCCAGGTGCCGGTCGGGTTGGCCGGATTGGAGATATAGACGATCTTGGTTTTCGCATCGACCAGTTCGAGCAGTTTCTCGATGGAAACGCGCTGATCCGGCTCCTCAGCCAGCCTGACCTCGGCCTGACAGGCGAGCGCTGAAATGCGATAGGCCAGGAAACCATGCTCGCCGGTGACAATATTGTCGCCGGCTTCGAGATAGACCTGATTGAGCAGGGCGAAGACCTCGTCTGAGCCATTGCCGAAGACGAGACGTTCAGGTTCCAGATCGTGATAGGCGCTCACCGCCGCGCGCAACGGCGCGGCATGACCATCCGGGTAACGGAACAGTTTGACCTTGGCGGCTTCATAGGCCTCGATCGCCTTGGCCGAACAGCCGAGCGCGTTTTCATTGGACGACAGCTTGATCGGCTCGGCCACGCCCTCAATCTTCGACTTGCCGCCGATATAGGGGGCGATATCCAGTATGCCCGCCTTAGGAGCGGGAACGGTCTTGGTCATGAGACGTCTCTTAAGTTTAAATCCGGGGCGCCGCGCCGATAATGCCCGACAGGCTGCCCAAAGTCTTGGTGGCCAGCCGCTCGTCATGCTCCTGCACGAAGCCGATGATGCCAAATAGCTTAAGCCCCTGCGCGGTGCAAAGCCATTCTGCGGCGAAACCACGCTGACCGAGCGCTTCGACGATCTTGTTTTCGTGTTCGGCGGAATCGCTGACCCAGAAGGTCATGTCGTCCCCGGTAGGCTCAGGCTGAATAGAAGCGAGCGCCACGGCGTATGGCCGGGCGCTCGAAAGTTCGGGTAGTGCGGCGATAACGCGCACCTTCGGTTCGGCCAGCAGACGTGCCCACCAGGCGCCGCCGCGCGGATCGAGCGACAGGACAGAGATGTGACGGACATCGCGGGCGGCCTGGATCGCCGCCGTCGCATCATTGACGTAGCCAAAGCTTGGCGCGAAACCGAAGCGTTCACGCGCCCATACCAGAACCTCTTTTGAGTGTTCGGCGGTACTTAAGTTGAGATGCAGGCCGCCGTGCGCCGCCCCCTGAATACGCAGGTTTTCCGAGATCAGTTCGCGCCAGATGCGTACCACCACGCTCTCGCTGGCGGCTTCGCGCGGCATGGCGATAAGCTTGCGGATCAGCATGGCCTCGCGGTCCGGGCGCAACAGCGACACCTGGGTGTTGGCCGGCTCTTCCTGCGCCTTGGCCTCACCGATCGCCTTCCCCAGCGCCGCGCGGGCATCAATCAGGCGCAGCAGTTCGGCATCGAGGGCATCGATCCGGGTGCGAAGGTCAGCGAGAGTCGTCAAGGCAAGGCTTCCGTTTTGGCGAGAGATCGCAAAACTTTAGGCCTGTAAAATGACCATCACAAGTCTTGTTTGAGCTAAAATGCGCAGTCCGTCAGTATTACGGCAGTATAGGTGCATCTGAAACTTTCAAAGGCCCGACATAGGCGCCGCCCTCATGGAAATCGATGGCGAATTTCTGCGTGCCTTGTGTCGCCAGCGTCATGTTGAGCAAGGGCTTGGCCAGGGTCATGTTCTCTTCTGAAATGATATGCAGGGCGCCCAGCACATCAAGCGGATTGAAGGTGCCCGACATCTCGATGTTCATCTTGCCCCTGAGGTGCGAGGTCTCATCAAGCGTCAGGGCGTCGCTGGTGGTGAAGAGGCTGAGATCGCCGGCGATCAGCTTGGCCTTGTAGCCGCTGACCGTGCCGCCGCCAGCGCTCCAGGCCTTCAGGCTGCCCGCGAAATTCTCGCCCTTGAAGCGGCTCATCTGATTGATCGTGCTTTCGACATGCAGGGACAGCGGCTTGTCACGCGACAGATCGCCGACGATGCCACCCGGCTGGCCTCGCGCGCCAGTCAGGCGCAGCAGCATGTCGGCGCTGTCGGGCGCGGTGGCGTTGGGCCGCAGGTAAGCCTCGAAATTATCGGCCGACGAGAAGGTGAAGGGATGCGTCGGGTCCGAAGGCGTCAGCGTCAGGCCGACGCCGGACAGCGCCACATTATAGATCGGATGATTGACGCCCGAAATGCTGGCGCGCAGGCTGCGGCCAGTGACGAGCAGCTTGCCGAGATCGATACCGCCCGGCCGTCCGCGATAAAGGGTCAGACCTTCGGGCGCCACCACCACCCACTTTTCGAGGGCGTAGGCATTGGCCTCGGCCTGAACCGACGGCGCTGAGAAGCCGCGTCCGGCCGGAGAGACCACCACCACGTTCTTGAAATCGACATACATGCGGTAGGGGTAGCCCTCAACCGCGACCGGATCGAAGCTGGCCTGATAGCCGGCATCGATCAGCCCCTTCTGGTTTTGCAGGATCTGCCCCTGGATTTTGTGCGCGGTGTAAAACCAGTAGCCGCTCCAGGCGGCAAAGAGGAGGCCCAGCACCAGCACCGGACCGAACAGACCCCAGCGATTGGCCCTCTTTTGCGGTTTGACGGAGAGAGTCAGGTCGTTGGTCTCGGACACAGGCGGCTCCTAGTGAAAGAGCCCCTCACCCGGCCTGTCGGCCACCCTCTCCCCGTAAACGGGGCGAGGGGATTAATTTGCCCCCTCTCCCCACGCGTGGGGAGAGGGCTGGGGTGAGGGGCTTACTGACATTAACCAAACACGCCGCCCCCTGCAAAGTCAATCAGGATAGAGGAATATCTGAATGGCGGTAATGGCCTCCGCCAGCGTGCAGCGCTGCACCAGCACGCCTTCGGGTAGGCCGGAAAACAGCCGCGTCGGGGCGGCGGAATCGAGCATGACGAAGACCCCCTTATCGTCTTTGCGGCGGATCAGACGCCCAAACGCCTGAGCCAGCTTGGCGCGGGTCAGGGCATCGTCATAGAGCTTGGCGCCGAAATGCAGACGGCGGGCGCGATGCAAGGTATCCGGACGCGGCCACGGAATGCGGTCAAAAGCGATCAGGCGCAGGGCCTGCCCCGGCACATCGACGCCATCGCGGATCGCATCGGTGCCCAGCAAGCACGAATGATGCTCGGCGCGGAACACACTGATCAGGTCCGAGACATCGAGCGGATCGACATGCTGGGCATAGAGCGACAGCCCCTGCTCGGCCAGCGGTTTGCTGATCTGGTCGTAGACAGCGCGCAGACGGCGGATGGCGGTGAAAAGACCGAGCGCACCACCTTTTGCCGCCACAAACAGCGCCTGCATGGCGGCGGCGATCGAGCGCGCATCATCGCGGCTGACATCGGTGATCACGAAAAGGCGGGCCTGCGAGGCGTAATCGAACGGCGAGGCGATCCGCGCCGCCTTGGCGCCCATCACCAGATGGTTGGCGCCGGTGCGCTGACGCGCCAGAGCGAACACATCGGCATCCGAACTTTCCTTCGGGCCATCGCTCAGGGTCGCCGACGCCACCAGAACGCCATGCGCCGGCTTCAGCACATATTCGGCCAGCGGCAGGGACGGATCGACATAGTGGCGGTTGAGGCAGACATCGACCACGCGGCCGCGGATTACCTCGGTCGAGAACCAATCCACAGTCCGCGCCGCTTCTGCCACCGGTTCGTCATCTATGTTCAGTTGCTGCAGCAGGGAGCGCCACGCCGGCAGCAACATCCGCGCCCGTCGCTCCAGCCCGCGCAAGGCGCCTTCGATGCGGATGCGATCGGCCGGCTCAATCTCTTCCTTGCCGCTGCCCAAATTATTACTACCAAGCCGATCTTCCAGCGCACGCACCAACGCCAGCAGGGGCGCTTCGATGGCGGCCAAGGCACGCGCGGCCGTCTTCGCCGCCTCGGCCACAGTGTCCAGACACGGATGCGCCTCACATTCGCCGCCCTGTTCATTGTCCGGCGAGAAACGCGACCGCAGCCGCGCCTCGCCCTGGCGGATATCGATCTGGCCATAGACCGCCACCAGCAGGGCTTCGATCGGGCCAGCCGGATCGATACCGCCGCCATCCTGCGTCCGCACCGTGATGCGTTGCGAGAATCCTTCCGATGGCAGCACAGCGGCGGCGCGGATCAGATCCTGCATCGCCGCCTTGGCCGTATCATCGCCGCTCAACAGATCACCGAGGCGCGCCTCAAGGCCCCTGCCCCGCCGTGACCGACCCTCATTGCCACGAATCCAGCGGCGCAGCTCAAACGCCTCCAGTCCGGAAAGCCGCGTGGCGAAGGCCGAATCCGCCGCCTCGAAAACGTGGTGACCTTCGTCGAAGATCAGCCGCGACAGCGCCGGCATGGCGTGTTCCTCGGCCATATCCTGACCGTTCAACTCGGCTTCCATTTCGGCGCGCGCCACATCGCGCAGGTCATAGGCCGCCTGCGCCATAACGAGGGCGTGGTTGGCGATAACCAGTGTGGCCGACTTGGCCTTGCGCACCGATTTTTCAATGAAGCAGACGCGGTAGTGCGGACAGGCGGCATAGGTGCATTCGCCGCGACGATCGACCAAAGCCGACGTCGTCAGGGTCTGGAAGACATGCGCCGGGGAACCGGGCGGCAGCAGTGAAGGCAGCCAGGTCGGGAAATCCCCACTCATGATATCGCCGTCACGGCTGTAAACCACCCAGCGCGCCATCAGCACCGCCATGATGATTTCCGGCTGGCTATGGGCGTTATTCAGCCGTTCCTGAAAATTGAGCAGGCAGAGATAGTTTTCGCGGCCTTTACGCACCACCACCTGCTCAGCGCGCATTTCAGGCGTATCGAACAGGGCGCGGGTGTCATTGTAAATCTGCTTTTGCAGCGCCTTGGTGTAGGTCGAAACCCAGACCTGACCTTGCGCCTTCTGCGCCCAGGCTATCGCCGGCGCCAGATAGCCGAGCGTCTTGCCGACGCCTGTGCCGGCCTCGGCCAGCAGCATGTTAGGCTGATCCTTGACGAATTTCGGCGCGAAGATATCACGCGCCTTCATGGCGAATTCGCGCTGCTCAGGCCGGCGCTCGTCGAGCCCCGCCCGCGCCAGACCGGCATCCAGCGCGGCGCTGACCTCCTCGTCGCTAAGCGCGACCGACCGCGCCTGACCTTCGGGCGGCTGATCCTCCCATTCTTCCAGAAGCGACCAGACATCCAGCGCTGGTGGCGGGATATAATCGGCCGGAATCTGCGTCTGGTCGAGCACAGCCTGAAGCAGGCGCGCCCACGGCCATCCCTGCTTTTCCATAAGCTTTACGCCCGATTGTGCCACCAGCCGGAAGCCGAGCGGCGCCGCTTTCAGGCTGTCGCACAGGCTGGATACGACATCGAACAGGACGCGCGCCTGCGCTTCCGGTGTTTGCGGCTCGGCATAGCCGCAGGCCAGCGCCACCCCGGCCACGGACGGGGCGCAGAATTGCGCCGGACGAACGAAGGCGAAGAGTTCGAGCACATCGAAATGGCGCGCCTCGCGGTGGCTGCGATTGCCGAACAGGCGTGTGCGCATCAGAGCGGCATTGGCGACGATCAGGGGTTCGCGGCCCCACAGTTCGCGCAGTTCGTTAGGGGAAATATCGCGCGCATCGGCGCCGGCGATACAGGCGCGCACCGGAGAATAGCCCAGGGCTTGCGCCGGGGCGAATTCATGCCACCACACCGGCGCATCGGTCGTCTTCAGGGTTACGTCGTCACTCACCGGCAAAGTTTAGCGTGCTGCGATCAGCGGGCCAAGTCTAATCAGAACGAAATGTGAAAAGAGCGTAACGACGATGGTCATTACGCTCTTCAAACCTTAGCTGTTCGCTTCCGAACCCGGCGCTGCGATGGGCGGCGTTTCGTCGCTGATCGGTGTGAAACGGGCCACCGCGTCATCGGCCTTGGCGCGCTGGGCTTCGCTCAGTTGCTGCGCCAGCCCTTCGACCGCTTCCTTGGCACCGGCATCGCCATTATCGGCGGCGATACGCATCCACTTGTAGGCCTCGGTCGGGTTGAGCGGCACGCCCTCACCACTTTGATAGAGGCTGCCGAGATTGAACTGGCCATCGACCACGCCGCGCTCAGCCGACTTACGGAACCACATGGCCGCCGTCGAACGATCCTGCTCGCCGCCTTCACCGTTGTAGTACATCGAGCCCAGCATGAACATGGCGTTGGGGACGCCACCTTCGGCCGCACGCTTGATCCAGGTGCGGGCCTGCGCCTTATCGACCGGAGCCAGCTTGCCTTCGTCGCCCTTATAGATAAGGCCGAGCTTATATTGCGCCGGAGCATACCCCTGATTGGCGACCATTTTGAGGGTATCCACCGCCTTGGGGTCCTTGGCGGTCAGGGATTGCAGGGCCAGATCATAGCGCGTCTTGAGGTTCTGCTGATTCTGCGTGTCGGACTGCCCCACATTCAGCGCCGAAGCGATGATCGGCGTTTCGGCCTTGCGGGCAGTATCGAGACGATCAACCGCCACCAGTCCGGCAGCGCCGACCGCAACCACGCCCATGGCAATCGAGGACGCCTTGACCGCATTCATGAAGGTGTTACCACCCTTGACCTTGGCAGCAGCCTCCGGCTTGACACCACGGGCGCGCGACGGCCCCGATTTCAGGAGACCGAGGCCGCGTTCTTCGGTGCCTTCGATGCTGGCACGGACGGCGGCGCGGGCGGCAGCCAGGGCGTCGCGCGTCGAGAGCGACACGGCGGCAGCGTCCGGCGCGATATCGTCTTCGTCATCAAACAGGTTATGCACGCGCGGCATGTCTTCGCTGATGGACGCCTGATGGCGCGTTTCGGCGAAAGCGGCGGCCGCACCGGCGGAACCTTCGGTCACCGTCGATACGCGCGGCGCGGTCTTGCGTGATACCTCGATATCGGCGAACGGGTCGCTGTGATCGTCGTCATCGTGTGCAAACGCCGGCGGCGCAGCCTTGACAGGCGCGGCGGTCTTCGGCGCGGTGACGAAATCGGCTTCGATATCGTCCTCTTCGAACGGATCGAAATCCGGCTTGAAATGACTGTTGCCGAAATCAGCGATGCCGCCGAGAAGTTCGCCGGTCAGATCGAGCGGCTCGTCATGTGCCGCAACGGCCTCCACGGGCTCAGGATCGAAGGCATCGATATCGGGCTCAGCTTGTGGAGCCGCGGCGAAAGGGTTCGGCAAGGGGGCCTCCGGCGCGCGCTCGACACGTTCCGGTGCGGTGCGGGCGGTAGGCTTGAGCACCGATTCCTGCAACAGGCTCTGGGTCTGGACATGGGCCAGACGCGAATCGATGCGGACGCGGGTCTCTTCCAGAAGCTTGGCGGTGCGCTCCTCGCTTTGGCGAATACGATCGGCCAGTTCGCCGCGCGCCTGTTCGCGCTGCTGCTCGAACTGCTCGCTGACGGCGCCCAGCACCTGGGCGGTGCGGCGCTCGGACTCGGTCACCTTGGTACCGAGGCGCTCGGAAATGCGGGCAATTTCGCCGCCGAGACGTTCCAGCGCCTGAGCGTGGGTATTGTCGGCGCGGCTGAGGCGTCCGTCGATCGAATCGGCGACACGCTGGACATCGCGGCTGACGCGGGTCAACTGCTCGTGGCCGCTGGCCTCGACGCCGGCAACGCGACGGTTAAGATTATCGGCCACGCGCAGGACGTCCTGGCCGAGCTTTTCGATGGCGCCGGCGGAGCGCTGCTCCGACTGCTCGATGCGCTCACCAACGACCTTGACCGCCAGTTCGATGGTTTCCTGCTTGCCGGTCTGAAGGGCGCTGAACAGGTCCTGACGCGATTCCTCGACACGGCGCGACAGATCGGCAGCCAGGCCGGTCAGCGACTTGATCGATTCCGAATCGGTGACATCGCCACCTTCCTCGACGCGATTGACACGGCTGTCGAGCGACTTGAAGGCCTGCTCAAGCGTCTTGATGGCGCCGTTTGTCTGGGCTTCGGCAGCTTCCAGACGGTGCGCCAGTTGCGCCACCACCTTATCGATCAGGGCCTGAGCGGCACGATCGGGATCGCGCAGCTCGACCTGCGCCATGCGGTGCGACAGGCCGACCATATCCTGACGGACGTCCTGCAAAGTGTCGCGCGTGCGGGCCTCACCCTCATAAAGCTGGTTGGCCAGCTTGCCGAGCGCGCCCTCAACAGCGCGGACCGTTTCCTGCGCCTGCGGCGATTTCAGTTGCTCCTCGACCTTGGCAGCGCGATCACGCGCTTCGCGGACGTGTCCCGACAAGCCTTCGAGACGCTCGGCCTGGGCGTCGATCAGGCGCTCGGCCTGCTCAAGGCGCTCGGCGAACAGACCGTGATCTTCTTCGGTCCGCGCCAAACGCTCAAACGACGACTGGACTTCCTGCGACTGCTCCTCGATGCGGCCTTGCGTTTCGGCATGAGCGGCTTCGGAGCGCTCAAGGCGGCTGAGCACGGTTTCGACGGCCGACGACACGCCGCGCACGGCAGTGGCCGAACGGGCTTCCGACGTTTCCATACGGGCACCGAGCGACTCCAGCGCACGCGCGACGCGGCTCAGATCACTGGACGCCGCCTGATACTGCGCTTCCTCAGCAGTATAACCATCATCATAACGCGGACGACCCTCGAAGATCGACTTGCGGCGCAGATCACTTGGCACAGCGCCCTGACGGGCGCTGGTGGAATAGGGCGCAGCCGAGCGACTTTTAGGGGCGTCATTGCGGGCCATGCGGCCTCCCGTATCGGACAGTTCGTTATAGCCGACTTCACGATAGGCGGGCGCGCGGCGAACGCGCGGACGCTCTTCGTAGGCCACCTCATCCTCTTCGTAAATTTCGGGCTCAGGCGCACGGCGAGCGGCACGCACAGGCGCAGCGGCTCGCTCGGATTGCGCGCGCTCACGCGAAATCAGCGCCCCAACGTCCTCGCCTTCGAGAATCATCTGGTTCAGCCATTCACCGAGGGTCATGCCAGAACGGCGCGCCAGATCCTTGGCGACTTCTCTCGCCTTGGCATCAATACCCTTCACACTCCAAGGTGCGTTCGCGCTCATGCGATTCCCCTAACTTCGTCAGAAAACGAGCGTAGACCGCATTATGTTGGGTGTAAACACTTTGTTAACTACTATATGTGGGAGCGCATTAATCTTCTGTGGAAACTTGAAAGGCGTTTTTCGCCAGATGCGGGAAAAGACACAGTGGGGCAGGAAAAGGCTGATTTTCAGCGTGCGACCTTGCCTCGACGCCCGATCCCCTACATATGCGCGGGATGGAACTTAGCCTTACCCTTACCGTGATTCTCGCCTCTGCCTCAGCCATTCTGACGGCTTTTTTCGGCTATATGGGCGCGCGGCCGCTGGATATCCGCAAGGGCCCGCGTATGGTGCCGTGGCGCTTCCTGATGATCCTGGCCTTCACCGTCAGCCTGTTTATGGTCGTGCATCTGCTCAACCTGCTCGGCATCCAGACCAAACCACCAGAACGCTATTAATTATCGCCCCTGACCACCTGAACAGGATGCCGCTTATGCCTACGCAAACCTTCAGCCTCTCGAAGCGTCAGTGGCTTGCCGGCGCAGGCGCCTGCGCCATTTGGAGTTCTGTCGGGCAGATAGCGCACGCAGAGACGAAACTGACTGGCCCCGGCGAACCTATCGAGATCGGCAAGGGCTACGATGTTCAGTCCCTTGTCCTGGGCCATACCCGGCGCGTCAACATTTCGCTGCCGACCGGCTACGATGATCCTGAAAACGCGGCCACACGCTATCCCGTACTTTATCTGCTCGATGGCGGGGCCGACTGGCAGGATTTCGCCCACATCGCCAGCCTTGTGCAGCAAGGCGGTACATGGGGCGCCAGCGCGGCCATGATTGTGGTCGGCATCGAAAGCCAGGACCGCAAGGCGGAATTCACCGCCCCGACCCTTGACCCGCAGGAACAGAAGGACTTCCCCACGAGCGGAAAAGCCGCCCTGTTCCGACGCTTTCTCATTGATGAGCTGCGGCCCTTGATCAATGCAACCTGTCGCGCCAATGGCACGAACGCCCTTATGGGCGAATCCCTGGCCGGCCTGTTTGTCGTCGAAACCGCCCTGCGCAGCGCGCTCCTGTTTCAGGACTATATCGCTATCAGCCCCAGCCTATGGTGGGATGGCGAACGCCTGTCGAAAGACGCAGAAAAGCTCCTCAAGGAGTCACGTCCGGCGCACTATGCGCTGTGGCTTGCCATTGCCGATGAAGGCGGGACGATGCAAACCGGCATGGACCGGCTTGTCGCCGCCTTACGTTCCGACGCAGGGTCATCCGTTGCGTGGACCTACAGGCCCTACCCGACCGAAAAACACAGCACGATCTATCATCCGGCGGCGACTGAAGCCATCCGCGCCCTGTTTCCGGCAAAATAATAGCGTCACGCTTTTAGCCGTCAGCCTTGTGACGAATAATAGCCGGCAAGCGACGCGGGTACATCTCGTACCGCTAGCGCAGGCTGCGTATTAGTCGGCCAAGGATGGCGCGCCAAAACACCAGGCCAGTATGGCTTTCTGTGCATGTATGCGGTTTTCGGCCTCGTCCCAGATGACCGATTGCGGGCCGTCGATCACATCCTCGGTCACTTCCTCGCCCCGGTGAGCGGGCAGGCAATGGAGGAACAGGGCGTCAGGCTTGGCCAGCTTCATCAACTCGGCATTGACCTGATAGGACTGGAAGGCTTCCAGGCGTTCATCGTGATCGAGATCACCCATACTGACCCAGGTATCGGCCAGCACGACATCGGCGCCGCGCACGGCCTCTTCGGGGTCTTGCGTCACAGTGACGTGGGCGCGCGATTCTGACGCAAAGACCATGGCTTCGGTCGAGGGCTTATAGCCGGCGGGGCAGGCGATACGCAGGGTGAAACCAAAGCGCGCCGCCGCGTGAATCAGGCTGTTGCAGACATTGTTGCCATCGCTGACCCAGGCCAGAACCTTGCCTTCAATGGCGCCGCGATGTTCCTCGATCGTCATAATATCGGCGATGATCTGGCACGGGTGCGACTGGTTGGTCAGGCCGTTGACCACCGGCACTTCGGAGGTCTTGGCAAGGCGCAGCACGTCGTCGTGTTCGTTGGCGCGGATCATGATGGCGTCGACCATGCGCGACAGAACGCGGGCGGTGTCTTCGACGGGCTCGCCGCGGCCGAGCTGCATGTCGTTCGCGGTCGAGATGATCGCCTGACCGCCAAGCTGGCGGATGGCGGCATCGAACGAGAAGCGCGTGCGCGTCGAGTTTTTCTGGAAGATCATCGCCAGCACGCGGTCCTTGCCCGGCGCATCCACATCCGGCTTGCCCTTGGGCCAGCCGAGGCGCAGACGCTTGCGGGCGTGGGCGTCATCAACGATGGCGCGCAGCTCTTCGCCGGTCAGGTCGGAAATATCGAGAAAATGGCGGGTCATTGGTGACTCCAAGTGATGAAAGGCCCCTCACCTAACCCTCTTCCCGTAAACGGGGCGAGGGGCATTGAGCCTTATCGATCCGGTTTTCCTTCTCCCCGTTTACGGGGAGAAGGTGGCCCAGAGGGCCGGATGAGGGGCTCTGATTTAAGCGGTTTTTTTAGCTTTTTCGCGGGCAGCAGCGAAGGTCGTTTCCAGACGTTCCAGCGCCTCGCGGGCGTCGGCCTCGGTCAGGTTCAGCGCCGGCAACAGGCGGATGCAGTTGTCGCCACCGCCGGCCACCAGCAGGCCATGGTCGCGCGCCAGAGCCATGATCTCACGGTTGTTCGGCTTGAGCTTGACCCCAATGAGCAGCCCCTTGCCGCGCACATCAACGATCATGTCGGGCCAGGTCTGCTTGAGACCCTCAAGCTGCTGCTTGAGATAGCCCGACACCTTGACGACATTGTCGAGCAGTTCCGGCTTCGAGATTTCATCGAAGGCTGTGATGCCGACGGCCATGGCCAGCGGATTGCCGCCGAAGGTCGAGCCGTGCGAACCGACCACCATGCCGGAAGCCGCCTCGCGCGTGGCAAGGCAGGCGCCTATCGGGAAACCGCCGCCGAGCGCCTTGGCGATGCACATGACGTCGGGTGCGACGCCGGAATGCTCATAGGCCCAAAGCTTGCCGCTCCGCCCCATGCCGCACTGAATTTCATCGAAGATCAGCAACAGGCCGTTGGCATCACAGAGATCGCGCAACATGTGCAGCTCAGCGTCGGTCAGGGCGCGTGCGCCGCCCTCGCCCTGCACCGGCTCGACCAGAATGGCCGCCGCTGTCGGGGCTTCAGCCGCCGCACGGATGGCTTCGTGGTCATCGAGCGACACATTGACAAAGCCCGGCAGGCGCGGGCCAAAACCGTCGAGATAGGTCTGGTTGCCGGCGGCAGTCACGGCGGCGTAGGTGCGGCCGTGGAAGGCGCCCTGAAAGCCGATGACATCGATGCGCTCTTCGTGCCCTTTGGAAGCATGATACTTGCGCGCCAGCTTGAGGGCGCACTCGACCGCCTCGGTGCCCGAATTCGTGAAAAACACCTGATCGGCAAAGGACGTAGCGCACAGCTTGCCCGCCAGTTCGTCCTGACCGGGGATGCGGAAGATGTTGGAGACGTGCCACAGCTTCTTCGCCTGTTCGGTCATCGCCGCGATCAGGATCGGGTTGGCATGGCCGAGGCCATTGACGGCGATGCCCTGCACAAAATCGAGATATTCACGGCCCGATCGGTCATACAGTCGGCTGCCTTCACCGCGTTCCACCTCGATAGGCGCCCGCGCATACACACCAAACAAATGATCTTCCGACTGAGCCATGGTATTACCCCAAAAAACGGCGAAAAACCCTGCGCACCTCGCGCAAGGGAAAAGGCGTCTAAGCTGTGGGGAGCCTAGGCGCGCGTTTTGTAGACATCCGGGGGAAATGTCAATATATTTGGGCGTGTATCGCGTGACGGTATGGTGAAGATTTACGCAAGGAAGGCGGGCGCTCATGAGCAGCGAGGCAGCACATCCGGTGATATCCTTGCTGGCGGGCGGCGGTTATCGTGTCCGGCAGGGCGAGCTTAGCGCCACCGGCCCAACGCTTCCCGAGGCCCTGACCGCGTTGAGCGCCGTCATAAGCGGGCAGTACGATCAGGAAAAAGGTGACGAGACCGCTGCGGCGCAGGATGCCGCCCGTCAGAACGACATCCTCGCCAATGACCGCTTTATCCGCGGCAATCAGTTACAGCACAGCGTGCTGACCGCCGTGGCCATCGGCCTGATTTAATAGGCTACTCGTTCAACCATGACGCCCTGTTTTTGCAGCATGGCGATGACGCTGTCCGGGCCCGCCAGATGGCCGGCGCCGACCGCAATAAATACCGTGCCCTTGCCAGCCAGGATCGTTTCGATCTGCGGCGTCCAGTCGGCATTACGCGCCACGATCATGCGCTGATAACCGCTCGGATCTTCCGCCTTCATCTTGTTGATCATCAGCTTCGTCAGGTTCTCGGTATCGCCGGTCCGCCAGGCGCCGAACAGGTTATGCACATCCTGCGCCATGGTATCGACATCGCTCAGCGTCGTGCGCAGGCTTTTCAGTTCCTCGTCTTCGCTGGCCGGCACCAGGGCCTTCAGTTGCGACTCCATGGTCTCGAACCCGTGGACCGTCTGTCCGAACTCGCGAGCGCGCGTCACCAGGGTGAGATCGACGCCTGTCTGGGTGGCGTAACCCGAAGCCGTGATCTGCTGCAAGGTGATGATCAGACCCACCGCCCACTTACGCATCGGTTTCAGCATCTGCGAATTCAGACCTGAGGGCTTGAGCAGTTCATCGACACGGGCGATTTCCTCGGGCGTCAGGCCATCGGTCATGGTCTGGCTGGCATCGAACATATATTTTTGCGCCAGCGGCGTAGCGGCCGCCTTGTCGTCGAGATCAGGGATCTCAAACCAGACGTCGTCAGCCTTGTCGAAACGGCTTTGCAAATCCGGCGTCAGCCAGGCGGCGCCCTCTTTCATGACGTGGATACTGCCGAACAGGTAGATAGTCGAGTCCGCATCACGGATCACCCACAGGGCCGGTTTGGTTGGCGCGGCAACGACGGCGGGCGCAGTCTGGGCCTGCACCGAGGGTGCGAAAGCGCAAGCCAGCAGGGCGGCGGCCAGCAGGCCAGATTTGAAAGCTTTGAACATGAGGTTCCCCCAGGGCACCGTTTAAGCGGGCGCGAAAATATCTTCTATCCGCAAAGCGAACAGGTCTGCAATTTTAAACGCCAGCGGCAGGGACGGATCGTACTTTTCCGTCTCGATGGCATTGACCGTCTGGCGCGACACGCTGAGGCGATCAGCCAGATCGGCCTGCGACCAGTTGCGCTCGGCGCGGAGTATTTTTAGGCGATTGCGCATCAGCGATACTTCAGCCACGCACTGACCTGGCCGATAACCAGACCCAATATAAAAGGCGCCATGCCGGCCACACGTCCCATCAAAAAACCCTCATGCGCGCCGTCAAGACTGGCGATAAACTGTAGATAGGCCGCCGGGAACACAATTGGAAACAGGCCGCTCAGCATAAAGAGGGCGAAGCCCATCAGAAAGCCATTCTGTGCGGCATAACGTTTCTTGGCCACACTAAATTCATCCGTAGCGGAGGCCTTTATGCGTCGAACATAGAGGATCATGACGATCAGGATGGGTATAGCGCACAGGTCTATAAGAACGCCATACAGTGGAAATTCAGGCTGCCGTCCCCAATACATATTAAACCCGCCTAGCAGACCTCCGACAAGGCCAAGAGCGATAATCCCGCCCGCCAGTCTCGATTTTGATACCCGCATGCAAACCTCCTTTACGTGACAAGCAGGCTTTACATACCCCACTCACATTGTGTCAAGTTTATTTTACATAATGACACGCTTACTTGTCACGCGTTGTAAAAATATGAGACAAAATCAACACCTCTCCTTACCTCATATTTACCCTCCTCCCTTACAGTTACAGTCTGGCCCGCTCCTTGCACTCCATGGGTTTCTTATTGTTTATGTGCCAAAGGCGTGCCTGTGCTGACCTGTGACCTGATCCGTGTAGAAAATCTTACCCCCCGCGACCAGACGATCTGGCAGGATATGATCGACGCCACCGAAGCCTTCCAGTCACCCGTCCTGTCGCCGGCCTTCATCCACGCCGTGGCGTCGGTGCGCGATGATGTCGTCATCGCCGCCTATCGCCGCGATGGCGCGACCCTAGGCTTCCTGCCGCATCATCGCCGCCCCAACCGCTTCGCCCGTCCGGTCGGCGCGCCCTTTGCCGATTACAGCGCCCTGATCACCTTCCCTGACACCGACCTCAAGGCCCGTGACGCCCTGGCCGCCGCCCGTATCGACCGCTACCAGGCCATCGGTCTGATTGATCCATATGGCGTTTTTGGTGATGTCGACGGCTCGGACGATATGGGCTACGGCATCGACCTCGGCAGCGACGAACCCATCAATACGGTCACCAAAAAGCACAGCAAGAACATCAACCGCCACCGCCGCAACCTGATCGCGGCGCACGGCGAGATCACCTTCCGCCTGAGCGAATTCGATCGCGAGCACTACGAGATGATGCTGCGGCTCAAACGTGAGCAACTCGCTCAGAATGGCCTGCATAATTTCCTCGATGCGCCTTGGGCCTCAAGACTCCTCGAAGAGGTGTTCGACGCCCCGCGCGACGGCCTGCACGGATCGTTGCTGGTCATGATGGTCGGTGATGCGCCGGTCATGTTCCATTATGGCCTGCGCTACGGCGATCACATGCACCCGTGGGTGTCCAGCTTCGATCCGGCCTTTAGCGAGTTTTCTCCCGGCCAGATCTTCCTGTGCGACGCCCCCGCTGTGCTCAAGGCCGCCGGCGTGCGCTATTACGATCTTTCGACTGGCCAGACCCACTACAAATCCTCATTCTGCAACACGCAGTTTCCAGTCCGCCATGCCCGCATCTATGGCGGCTCGGCCAGCGCACATTTAAGCGAACGTCTGGCGCACCTGGCCTCGGATGTGCAAAAATCGATGGATCGCTACCGGATTGGTCGCGGCGTGGCCAATGCCTTGACCCGCCTGAACCGTCGCGTCGATCAGATCGCTTGTCTTGAACTCGATTTCGCTGGCCGTGCCAAAGGGGTCGCCCATGCCTTCGCCAACGCCCGACGCCGCATTGGAGGCGCCCATGCCGGATAGCTCCGCCAGCCTTGAAGCGCAGGTGACGACGGCCCATGCGCTGAGCACTGTTTGCGTCATCATCCCGACCTTCCGCCGACCGCAGGGCCTCGCCACAGCGCTGGCCTCGGTGGCGGGCCAGACAGACATCGCACACCTATCTTTAAGCGTTATCGTCTGCGACAACAGCCCCGAGGCCTCGGCGCGGGCGCAGGCCGAGGCCTTCGCCGCCACCGCCCCATTTCCGGTCTCTTACGTCCACGAACCCGCCACAGGCGTGGCCAACGCGCGCAACAGCGCCGTCGCGGCGTGCGACAGCGCCTTCATCGCCTTTCTCGATGACGACGAAGAAGCCCCCGCTGGCTGGCTTGGCAAGCTGATGGCCACGCAAGCGCGCTTTGCCGCCGATGTCGTCTTCGGCCCGGTCGAGGCCCGCCTGACCACACCCGATACCGCTTACAATGGTTATTTCACGCGATTTTTTTCGCGCTTCGGACCGGCGCAATCGGAACGCCTGACCAGCTATTACGGCTGCGGCAACAGCCTGATCCGCCGCGCCTGCCTGCCACAGGACCATGCGCCTTTCAGCGTCGAGCAAAACGATATGGGCGGCGAGGACGACCAGTTGTTTCACAGCCTGATGCTGGGCGGCGCCGTCATCGCCTGGGCCGCCGACGCACCGGTCTTCGAGGATGTGCCGCCGGCCCGCGCCCGCCTGAGCTACACCCTGCTGCGCGCCTTCGCCTACGGGCAAGGCCCGAGCTACACCGCCGCCCTCACCGGCAAGCCCTTCACCACCGCCGCCTGGATGCTGCAAGGCACGGCGCAGGCGGTGATCTTCGGCCTGCTCGGCCTTATCCTCATGGCCACCGGCCGCAAGACCAGCGCAGCCCGTCTCGACAAGGCGGCGCGCGGCCTCGGCAAGCTGGTCTGGATGCCCCCCTTCAAAGTCGGTTTCTACGGCACGGCGCTGTTGAAACCCAAGCCGCGCGGACGCTGATATGACCCTGCTCACCTGGACACCCGAAAACAAGGCCGATTTCGCGGCGAAGAACCTGCTGTTCAACCATGATCTTGACCAAAGCCCCCTCTTCACCGACGAAGCCCTGATCGCGCTGATCGACCGCTATCCGCGTGACAAGCTCGAAGTCTTCACCATGGGCTACGATCCGGCCAACTGGGGTCAGTGGTATCTCGGTCGGCGCGGCGATCTGGACGGTCGCGCCCTGATGGAGGGCGTCAAGGCCGGCCGCCTGTGGCTCAACCTGCGCAAGGTCAATCATGCCGACGCCGATATCGCCGCGCTGTGCGACCAAATGTTCGACGAGATCAAGGCGCAGAGCGGCACCACCACGCTCAAGCAGGACCTGGGCCTGCTGATTTCTTCGCCCAATGCCCACGTCTTCTATCATCTCGACATGCCTCTGGTCATGCTGTGGCAGATCCGCGGCGTGAAGAAGCTCTACCTCTATCCGCCGGCGGCGCCCTGCGTCGATGACGCCCACCTCGAAGGCGTGGCCTTGCGCGAATCCGACGAGCAACTGCCTTATGACGCTGGCTTCGATTCCCTGGCGCTGGTTCACGACCTCAAGCCGGGCGAGATGATGACCTGGGCGCAAAACGCGCCGCACCGCATCGTCAATCACGGCATGGTCAATGTGTCGCTGTCGATCGAATTCATGACGCCGCGCGCCCTTTGGCGGGCCAATGTCATCTATGCCAATGGCTGCCTGCGCCGCTATTTCGGCCTCAAGCCGAGCCTCGCCCGTTCACCGAAATGGCTTGAACCGCTCAAGATCGCCTATGCCCGCATAATCAAGGCGCTGGGCGGTTTCAAGGGCCTGAAAAGCCCGCTCACACCCCGCTTCTCGATTGACCCCGTCATCCCAGGCAAGATCATCTTCGACGACGGCGTTGTGGCGCCCGAAATGCCCGGCCAAAAACCTGTTAAGTCGAAAGCCAACGAGGCCGCTTGAAGCGCCGATTTGACGGCGGACTACAGCTTGCGCTAGGCTGAACCTGGGAGAGCCCCGCGCATCATGCCACGTATCATCGCCACCTTATTCGCCTTCTTGGCGCTGCTGACGTCCGTGCCCGTCATGGCGGCTGAGCCGTGCCGCGTCACCGGCTTTGAGCCCAGCGAAACGGTGCGCACCAGCGATATCGAGATGCGCGCCAAGGTGCATCTGGGCATGACCCGGCTGGAGGTCGATTCCATCCTGCGCGATGATATCGACGCCAATCACGTCGCGTCGCGTGACAGGCGCGATTTCGATTCCGAGATCTATGTTATCAGCGATCGCGGCAAGGGCGGCCTGTTCGCTCTTTCCAACTCCACGGCGATCTTCCACTTTACCTATGGCGAGCGCGACCGCCTCACCGCCATGTGCACTCTGTTTTTCAACACGGGGCCTTAGTCTTTCTGCGTCATAAAAATGCCTTCTCAGTTATTGTTGGTCGTGTACAGTATGGACATCGCTGGAGGTAGCGACTTAGGGCTACGGTCAAACATCGTCGGATGGTCGCAATCGAATCCCTGACGTGGCGTTCCGGCCTGATCGGGGGATCCGCGGGATCTATAACCTTCGGGAATGCCAAGTTTTTTGAGGTTCTTGGCAATGTGCGGCCCTGAGGGGGGAATGGCCTCCCGTTGGGAGACTAGGAAGGCGTAGGCTGCGATGCAGAGACTTGCATGATGATGGAAGCCTCTCCACCCTCGACCTTCGTAATGGCCAAGGCCGAGTTCCTGCTTGAGTTCCTGATAATCTCGCTCAATTCGCCACCGCAATTTGGCGATGCTGACCAGATCTTCGAGTGACGTGTCGGCTGGCAGGGTGGCAAGCCAGTATTTGAGCGGCGCTTCATCGCCTTCAGGCCATTCGATCAGCAGCCATTCCTCAGGGCGGGGTTCTGTCAGGTTATAGTCGCGGGAGGCCAGGTGCAGCCAAAGAGCTGTAAAGCGTGAACTCAGGTCCACATTCGTACCTTCTCGCCAGCAGACCGTTTTCCAGGCCTCGGGCGGCAGCTCCCGTGCCAGCGCCTTGGCCGAGATGGGCGCGTGGTCGGGATTACGTTGCAGCAACGACGGTGGTCGTCCCCGGCCACTCCAAGGTTTTGGAGGCAAAGGGGCTTG
>NZ_AQWM01000013.1 GCF_000376105.1 Asticcacaulis benevestitus DSM 16100 = ATCC BAA-896 | reverse complement strand
AAAGCACCAGGCTCTCGACTACAAGACCCCGAGGCAAATTTTTGAAGCGGGCCGCGCCTGTGGATATGTGCATAACGCAAGCGCGTTACACACATCCCCACAGCCTCAACAGCAAGAAAGGGATTCAATCGATCAAGGAAAGATGGTAGCCTGAAACACCGACATTCTGGCAAAATCGCCAGCGACAATTAACCGGCAAGACTCTCTATCTTAAGTCAGCCCACTTTCTGTCCAACTGACGGGGTCCACCTAACTGCTCCAATGTCTGGTCAGAATGCGCCCGATCGCGGCGTTCAAGCGCGATGAAGACGAAAATTCATCTGAAGTTTCAAATCCGGGCGCGCCTGACTACGTTGACCCAGAACTCGCTCAACATTCCAACTCAGAAATGACGGCGTTTATTCGCAAGGGGAAAAGCGATGCGGCTACGATTAAGGCGACTTTGTCAAATGCCCCGTTTTGGCCTCGACGAAAGCTAGCAGTTAAGAATATCGAGGTTGGGGCGGTTATCGAACACAATAACGGTGAGTTGACGAATGTGGTTTTTTCGCAAACTGCGCATGCCCTGTCAAAGCATGAGCCAGTCGTCATTGCGTATGGTGCCGGACGTCACATAGGGCATTCAAATCTCCTGACCAATCAAGATCGGGACCAGAATCAATCGCTGTTTACAGACTCCATGGATTTGTATGACGCCGCCGAGATTTTAGGCAGAATGCACTATGCCGTACTAAATGAGCGTAACCATAATACCCAACGAGGAGCCGGCATTGCTCGACCCAAGCGGATCGGAAGATCCTCGGAATCATATTAGGTTTCACGATGAAGTTGTAGTTGGACTTTCTACGTCGGGACTGCTCACCATCTCAACGATGGGACTTGACGCTGGCGCTCGGGATGAAAGCAGGCGCGAGCGGTTGACGCAGCTTCGCTTGTACATTGCTATTATTGAGCGCCTGGGGCACGACCCCCACCCAAAATCCGTAGCAATGGTGGCCAACGCGCGGATTGCTTTAAATCAAGCCCCTACACCGAATGCTCCGTTTAGTTCTATGGCCATAGATTTTTTGGCAAAAAATCCACCACCCATATAACCTATAGGCAACTACGTAACAAAGCGACATATATATTGTGTAAATTTCTATTTTATATTTTATTATATTCTGATGCTGCAATTCATTATTTTGGTAGTGATATTACTTTCCGACAATAGATTCAAATTTACTTAACATATACATTAAATTGACGCGCGATTAATTAAATTGACATTTCAGATTATTTGCGTATTTTCCATCATGAATTTTCATGGAGGATGCAATGCAAACGCCCAGCCCTGTCATCAAAGCAAAGCCTACGAAAATTGACAGCGTTACGCTTGCGCGACTGATCGATGAGGTCCGGAATAACGATCTCGAAGCCTCGACTCGTGCATACGATAGAGTGCACAATCGTCACAACCGGTAATGCCTTCGGCAAAAATAGATACGGTACTCTTAAAGGTCGCTAGCCGCTGCAACCTTAATTGCACCTATTGCTACGTTTATCATATGGGTGATGACGGCTGGAAAACCCAGCCCAAACTCATGAGCGCCGATGTCAAGGCTGCAGTCGTAAAGCGGCTGATCGAACTCAAGCAAGAGCAGGCCGAACCGTTCAGCGTTGTCCTGCATGGTGGAGAGCCTTTGATGATGGGCAAGGCGAGGCTTGACGCCTTGCTTGGTGAGCTGCGCCAAAGTCTGACGCCAGAGACGGGCCTCCATATCCAGACGAATGGCCTGCTTCTCTCCAACGAAATGCTGGATGTTCTTGCGCAGCACCGAGTCGGCGTCTCCATTAGTCTCGACGGACCTATTTCGGTGCACGATAAGTTCCGTGTCGATCACCAGGACGGCGGTTCGCACGGCAAGGTCATCGATGCTGTTGTCCGCATAACGGCGCATCCAGACGCTAAAGCCCTTTTTTCAGGCGTGTTGGCCGTTGTTGATCCGGAATCCGATCCTGTGGCCGTGTATACGGCGTTGAAAGCCACTGGTGCTCCGAGCATCGACTTCCTGTATCGCGACGGCAATCGCACGAACCTTCCATATAAAAAGGCCAGTGTAGACTCGGTAGAGTACGGTGCCTGGATGTCGAAAATACTCGATCTTTATTTAGCGGACGAGGCTCCGCCGGTTATCCGTATTCTCGATGATATGATCAGATTGCTGTTGGGCGGTCGTGGCATCAAAGAAGGGATCGGCATCACGGACTATGGCATCGTGGTAATTGACACCGATGGTTCAATCCAAAAGAACGATACGCTGAAAAGCACCTATTCGACGGCCGACCGGTTCAAGAGTCCCTGGTCCGTACTTAGGGATCGGCTTTCGGACGTTATGGAGAACAACGAGTTCAAGAGCTATCATGTTTCTCAACGGCCTTCGTCTGCTACCTGTAAGAGCTGTCCGTTGCTTGATATTTGTGGGGGCGGTATGCCTGCGCATCGTTGGAGTGCAGAGGCCGAGTTCGACAATCCGACCGTCTTTTGCGCCGATCAGAAGCTTCTGATCGGGCGGATGCAGGAATGGATTGGCGACCATAAGAGAGCTATCGCATGAGCCAACTGAACACATCATTCACCGCTCAATCCACGACACCGTTCGCGCATTTCCGCGTTGATGATCTCTTATCGGAAAACCTTGCCGCGCGGGTGCTGGACTGGTTGCGAAACGACGCGCCCTGGCAACTCGTCATTGAAGAATTTTACGAACAGTACGAATTCAGTCTGCTTTCGTCGCCGCTGCCGGAAGACCTGAATTTTCTGACTTCGCCTGACTTTATCGCATCTATAGAAAGCCTTCTCTCGGCAGGGCTCACCTATATGGGCAAGATAACTATGGTGGAAATCGCTGCGCATAAACTTGTCCCGGGGCAGACAATTCGTGTGCATAATGATTTCATCGGTGAGGAAGAAACTCATCGAATGCTGATCCAGGTTAATGAGGGGTGGGATGCGGACAAGGGCGGTTTGCTGATGCTGTTCAACAGCCGTCGCCCTGAGGACATCGCGGATATCGTCGTACCTGACCACAACTCTGGCTTCGGCTTTGAAATTTCACCGCAGTCATTTCATGCAGTGTCCACCATTCATAATGGGGAGCGGTTCACGCTCGTATATACCTTTCGGCGGGCGCAGTGACGAATGCCGCGCTAGTTGCCGGTGGCGAGCCCTGGCTGTTACCGATTGAGTTCGCATCGTTTTGCGAAACCCCACTTCGTTCAAAACTGGCAACCGTGAATGAAGCGACTGCTGCGGCATTAGGCAAGCGTGGCGTTGTGTGTTTGCCGACGCCCGTACCAGAATCTGCTATCGCAGCAATGGATGATGTCGATATTTTGCTCGCAAAAGCGCCGTCGCTTCTGGAGCGCATAAGACGCTGTGTAGGAGAAATTGCTCTTCTTAAGGCACCGAGCGATGAATACGATGTGAGCCATAGTGAGCCGCAATGGCCTGAGCGGATATATGTCTCCGTACCGCAGTCGTCCTTGGTGCGTGACCTGCGTGTCGCTGAGGCGATCGTTCACGAAGCAATGCATCTTAACCTCAGCAATCTTGAACGTATCCAGCCACTATTCAAAGGTCAAAGTGAGCTGTTCTCACCTTGGAGAATGTCTTTGCGCCCCGTCAGTGGCGTCTTTCATGGTCTCTATGTCTTCACATGTGTTGCCCGGTTTTTCCAAAGCTTCGTGCTGCCTGAGGAAGTCGACGAAGTACGCCGCGATTTCATGAAACGCCGTCTGGCTCAGGTTTCGGATGATATTGCGCTCGTGCCCATCCCCGAGTTACGTCAATGTTTAACGGATTCAGGCGAGGCCATCCTCAAACAGCTATTTGTGAATTAAACATTTCATCTGAAATCCCGGCTTCGGTGCTGTATTTGCCCCCTTCCCTGCCGCGCGACCCTCGGATCGACGCCCCCCCCCCCGTTCCTCAGTTCGTCTCCCGGCTGGTGCGGCACCTGGAGCGGCGTGTCACGGTCGCCGACGCTGGCCAGCATATGCGACAAGTCGACGACGGTGCGGGCAATAAGGTGGACGACGTCGCCTTCCTTCTGGATGAAGCCGGTGATCAGGACCAGGCTTGAGCCATAGACGGCGCGCTTGTATTTCAGCCCGACCTTTTCCCAGACAACGATATTGGCGTCACCAGTCTCATCTTCGATGGTCATGAAGATAACGCCATTGGCCGATCCCGGCCGCTGCCTGACATTATGCCTTCCCCTAAATTTGCCTTGGAGGGCAAGAATTACGATTCCGGCGTCACGAACGTGCGCAATGTCGCCTCACCTCACTGGCGGCGATGGCTGGGCGTGGAAAGCCGGTGCGTTGTGCCAGCGACCTCGTTCTGCGAGCCCGACCAGGCGTCCGGATCCAAACAGAACACGTGGTTTGCTCTCGATGAAAGCCGCCCCCTCTTCTTCTTTGCCGGCATCTGGACGCCGCAATGGACATCTGTGCGCAAGGTAAAAGACGGCGAAACGACCGACGACCTCTACGCTTTCCTGACGACCGAGGCCAATGAGGAGGTCAAGGCCATCCACCCCAAAGCCATGCCGGTGTTCCTGAGGACGGTTGAAGACGTCGAAACCTGGCTGACGGCGCCAACGGAAGAGGCGTTGAAACTGCAGCGGCCACTGCCGGACGGCACGCTGAAAATCGTTGCTCGGAGCGCAAAAGCAGACGGTCCGACTGAACCTGGAGCGATGGCAATACCCACGGCGGGACAGCCAAGTCTTTTCTAAAAGCGGCACAGGGCCAGCGTCTACCGTGCTGGCTTCAGCTCAAAAGCATCGTCGGCCCAAGGCGTTGAAAGATCGACCTCGTCAGACCCGTCCAGCCAGGCTCGCCAGTTTTCGAAATCGACAACGACCGGTTCACGGTCGTGCACCTTCGCCATGCGAGGGCCTGGGTGCCGGGTCAACGAAGCCACGGATAATATGGGCCCATCCATCGTCTTGGCATGATCATAAATGCCGGCGACCCCAAAAGGCTTACCGTCCGCACGGGTGATAGCGACTTTTTTCGCGACCGGCTTTCCGCCGAACACATTGAGGCCGGTCGAAACCTTCTGGACGTATGTTTCCACGGGAATGATGACCCGGCGCTTTAAGGTCCAGGCATTTTGAAAAGACGGCAAGTCGGCCACTGTTTCCAATCGCGCATTCACCGTGCTCGCCTCCCAGGACTCGACAAAGCCGGTATAGGTCGCTGGGATCAGACCCCAATGCATCTCTATGTCGACGACCAGCCCCTCGCGGTTTTTGGCAAGCACCGTAATTGTCTTGGCGTCCCACAAGGCCTTGTTCACCTATCGATATATGCGAAATAAGAACAAATATAGAACGCTATGCTGTTTCGCACAAGAGTAGCGCCGGCCGCGGGCCATTCAAACCGCATCTGCCTTAACGGCTCTCGCTCCCGGTGTTGCAATTGTTTGGTCATTAGCTGTACTGACGCGCAATAATGAAGGGCTCGACGCGAGATTCAAGTTCGGTTTTGACGCACATTAGTTGAGACTGAAACGCGCGACGCGCGCACATTACGTGAGACACTGTTCACAATCCCTGAGACAGACGCAAGATCGTGAGACGATGGCGCCGATTGCTGGAGACAGGTCAGCGGGGCAGCCCAGCGGCACGCATTTCGTCGATCAATTCGTTCGTCCGCTGAGGGTTTAGGTTACCCCGCATGAGCTGGCAGATTTCCACGGCTTCGGCGTCAAACTGATCGCAAAGGGTTCTGACGTCATAACCATGGCGGGTCAATTCCGGTTCCAGGTCATCTATCCTGCGCGATAGCACAGTCTCAACAATGCTGGCATCGATACCCTGACCAATGTGCGACTGCTAGAACTTACTGACGCAGTTGTGTTGAAACATATTCGAAACAGAAGCAAGGAATGCAGCGAAGCAATCAAGCTGCGCGTGCAGCAAAATCCCAAGACAGTGACTATGATCAAGTCTGAACTCATTGCCGATGTCGATTACCAGGTGAATTTCACTGGAGCCGTCGATGCTCAGGTTAAAACAGAAATACTGTCGACTGCCGCCGCGTCCCTTGGGGCTAAAGTCATCAGTAACGACTCCTCAAGCTCCCACCTCACGGGGCAGAATTTGGTCTGGGGTGTCGTGGACGATGCCGTCCTTGGGATGTTTGGGATAAACTTGCCTTCAACTGGGGGCGCGCCTGCTGATCGTCAAATATTGAAAGGCAAAGGGGCGATCGAAAGGACGGAGTCGGCTGCAGTGGCACGCAGAACCTATTCATCCAACAAAACGTCCGTAAGGTGGGACGTACCGCCCATGAAGCAAGTAACTTCGATGGGGTGCTGGGCAACGGTTTACACCATGATGCTGTCTTGGAAGCAGAAACGTGTCGTTCCTGTGACCGACGCATTAACGAGTCTCGGAGGTGATTATCTCGATAGTTATCTACACGACACAGGATTACCCAGCGGGGCTGAGCGTGGGTTTGCAACCTTATCAATGGTTGCCGAACCTCCCGCATCATACACTTTGGCATTTTGGCGGGAAACGTTGGGCCGGTACGGTCCGCTCTGGGTTACTCTTGGCGACGGCATAAACTCACATGCGCTCTTGCTTGTCGGCATTTACGGTAGCGGAGATGGTACGAGCAAAGCCGATTACGACGACTCTGAATTCGAATTTATTGATCCTGCGTCGGGAAGCTATACCTATCAGCCTGCGTTAAGTTTTATGAACCGCTTTGAAGCCGAGGCGGCATTGATCGTCGCTGTCGGAGGCAGTGTCGACCTTCGCTGGCAAATTATCCATTGGCGCGCTTAATGTCCCGTCAAAACCAAAGGTCCAAGATTGGCCAAAAAATTCGGCAGAGCCTTCAAAAAGGTGCTAAAGTCCAGCATCTGCGAATCTTTGGAGTTAGATGAATCTTGACTTTCCATTCCGGAAGGCCATTTTAAACAGTATAATGCTATGCTGGCGAAAACATCGCAATGAGGTGAACCCATGATCAGCGAAACTTACGAGATTGCGCCGCAAGCGAAAATCCAAGTCTCGACTCTTTCACCTAAGGAAACAACTGAACTCAAAAAAGTTCTGGCAGAGCCTTCAGTAGCTAATACCACGTCGACATCGAGCGGACACTTTGTTTCGAGAATTGGCAAAGCCACTCGGGTTTTATGGGAAAAGCCCGTAAACTCCGTTCCACGGATTTTGAACGTACTGAGCTTTTCTGCCGCCAGCCAGAAATAATGAGCCTATTGCTGCCCTTCAAACTCGACCTCCAAGCAGCGGAGGCCGAGCTTTCAAGCTTTGAGGCTTGGTTCTCGACTGTCGGATTTGTGAACGAGAAAATCGTCGTCGACGAAATTAAAAGTCGACCTCATATGTCTATCCTGATCGGCACGATCGGAAACGTAGTCGTTCCAGACCTCTATAAGTGGGAGCTAGGTTTAGGTGGGCTGTATCGAACTGATTTTGTTGTCGGGAACAACAATCTGAGACGTTTCCTGCTGGTCGAATTCGAAGGCGCGAATGAATTCAGCCTGTTTGGCAAAAAAGGCACCGCTCAATATCGCAACTGGTCGCCCGAACTGGAACATGGCTTTGGGCAAACCGTGGATTGGGCCAGCTACCACTCGTATCACAAGACCGATGCTACTCTGGAAAGCAATTTTGGCGGCCCGATTAAATCCGCGAATTACCTTGTCATATGTGGTCGTGACAAGGGTATTGTCGGCCCACTCGAACACCAGCGGCTAACATATCGTCGTGAGCATGTGAGAGTTGAAGGTATTCAGGCTCAAGTGCTGACCTATGACGAGATGCTCGTATCTCTGAAGCAAACACTCGAAATGTTTAAAACCGTTTGATCCAAATGCCTAACTTAGCGTTCACGACCAGTTGGACGATCTTTCGGCTCCTGGTCAATGGGCCTAGTCAACCTAAAGCGATCCGACAACTCTCCGCCTAAGCGCTGATCCTGAACGTCAGGCGACGCATTCAGAGCCACCACCAGATTTGCATACTTCCGGCGGACATCAGCCTCTGTGGATCTCGCCTTCGCAACGCGGTCGGCGCCGGCAGCCCCCTTGCCAACGCTATGCAAAGCTTCGCCGCGATGTTTCATTTCCTGAACTGACTTCTTCTCGCTTCGCTCGGTTTTCAGCCGGGCTTGCCGAGACGTTGCCGCCGCCTCCACCCCATGCTCGCGTAGCGCGTAAGCAAACCCTTCGCGCCAGCGCTGTAAATCCACCTTGCGAGGATTGAGCCTCGTACCATCCAGTCCTCGCGCCTTGACCGTCAGGTGCACATGAGGGTGTTTGGCGGGGTCTTGATCCGGATCGGTATCATAGGTGTGCAGGGCCATCGCATACTGGTAGCCTCCGAACTCCCTTGCGGCAAAATCCCGCGCCGCGTTTTTCACAGCAAGGGCTGGCGTTCCCTCCGGCATCGACAAAACGATATTGAAGGCGTCCTTAACCTCGCCCTCTTCCGCTACCTGAAACCCGCCGTACTTCCATTCGTCGCGCAGCATCTGAAGTTCAGCGCGGCCGTTCACAACCTCACCATCCTGTGTTTCCAATTCAATCTGGCCATTTCGGGAAATGTAATCCATGTGGTTTTTGATCTGGATCATCCCCTTCCCGCCGCCGGAAATCTTCACCATCACCTCAGGCGCGCGTTTGACTACGGCGCGGAGCTTGGCGCGTATGCCGTCGGCGTTCGAGAGTGTGCCGCCCTTGGTCGCCTTCCCTTTACGCACCTTTGGCAGGCGTCCGGTCAGGACGTTTCGAGGCGCCCCCTTGGTATGGAGCGTCGGTGGCTGATTGAAGAGGCTCGCCCCCCAATCTAGCAACATCCCATCAATACGTGCCCTACTCACCATGCAACCTCCAACGGGCCGCATTCCCCGTCATCAGGTTCGAGACCTTGGCGACATGGCTTCGTATCTCTGCCTCCAGATCCCGGATATCGCGGGCCTCCTGAGCGCCGGCACCGCCACGCATGTTCGCGGCCTTGGCCAGGGCGTTCAGGTTTCGACCAATAGCGAGCATCTGCAAGTTGGACTGCGCCAGAGCCTCAAGCTCTTCCTGGCCGAACTGAGCCGTGCCGGTTAGACGCGCCCGGATGAGGGCCACAATCCATTTCGTAATGGATAGGCCGTCGGCCTCGGCCATGGCCGCTACCCGTCCCTGCTCTGAGGCCGTCAGGGCAATCTCATGACGTATGGTCGGCCGCTCTGCGACCAACACCATCAAACTTGATTGTGCAGGCACGGGCCCGCTCACCAGCTTCGCTATCGCCCGTCTCACGGCGTCACTGGGCTTTAAGCTCTGAGCTTTGCACCAGGCAAGCCACGGCTCGTGAAGCCCCCGCAGGTCAACCGTAATCTGTCGTGGCCTTCGCCATTTTGGCGTCGGTAAATCCCCCATCGCGCGGCCCCTCAATCCACAACCCGAACACATCCAACAGAAAATTGCATTGCAATTTCCGGCTGTAGCCTATCCTGCATCTAGTTAAAATAACAGAGTCCGACCATAATATTCCTTGGTCATGACCAAGACTTTCGGGCACCTCATCATGCGGTGACAGCAATCAGACACGGTCCTGTGACCCTTACGAAGTGTAGGACATCCCAGGTATTGAGTTAGGTGTACCAGATCCACGTTGCGCATCTCCCTCTTACTTAAACGCGCGGGGTGGGTGGGCGTAAAAAGCCGCGTGCCGGAGGCGCGCGACCATAAGAAAACCGCGCAAGTGAACAGCTTGCGCGGTCAATAGTTGGATATGGGCGGGATGACTTAAACGGCGGCCATCAGCTTCTTGGCCTTGCCCTCAAGCTCAAGTCTGGCATCCTGATGTTTCTTGCCACGGGCCAAAGCCGTAATCCCCTGCACAAAGTCGAAAACGCTCTGGGGTTTACGGTCTTCTTCTTTCAGCACGGTTTCAATGATTTTGGCTGTCTCGGGCTTGGTGAAACCGCGCTTAGTCAGAAATGCGGTGCGCTCATCATCGGTCTTTGCCACAAGGGTTTCGCGGGCGTTTTTGATACCGGTGATAAAGGCCTGCGGTGAGGAGTCGGCAAACCGTCGCAAGGCGGGGGCCGCTTCCTGCACGAAGCGGTTCGCGGCCAGTTTTGAATGGCGAATGCGGATTTCCTCGAACCCTTCCACCCCCCATAGATTGCGATTCTGACAAACCCCGCGCAGGTAAAAGGAGGCGATGCCAAGGGTCTTTGAGCCGACTTCGCTGTTCCACGCATAGAACCCCCGGAAATAAAGATCGGGCTCACCATTAGGCAAGCGGCCCGCTTCAATGGGGTGGGCGTCATCGACCAGAAACACGAACACATCCCGGTCACTGGCATAAAGCGTAGTTGTTTCCTTGGTCACATCGACATAGGGGTTATGCCGCATAGTTGACCAGTCCAGCACACCGGGGACTTTCCAGCGTGTATCGCCTGTCCCGTTGCCAGCAATTCGCCTGACCGCGCCGACAAGTTCATGATCCCAGATGCGGCCATAGTCAGGGCCTGTTACGGCGCGCAATTCGAGCTGCCCGCCTTCGGTCTCAAGGGCTTTGAGCATTTCGCCCCTGTGGTCGATCAGTCCATGTTGCAGGTTGATCCCGGCTATGGAGGCGGGCAGATGGCGCAAATAAGAGGCAGGGGCGCCGACCAGATTGCAAAGTTGGCCAAAGCTCCAATGGGTCGGGGCAATGGGTTCATCTCGTCCCGGCACCAAGAGTTGCAGTCGTTCATTGTCCAAGCGGTTAGCAACCACCTCAACCGCATTGCTACGCACGGTTCGCACGGTCGTGCTATCTGCGCGGGCTTTAACGGAACGATAGAGGTCATCCAGATTGAGAAAACGCTCATCGTCGGGACGGTTCCACCATTCCGACGACACGCGACTATTGAGGGTGCCGCGCGAAATATCGACCGCAAAGGCACCCGACACCGGAGCATTGTTTGGGCTGATAGGTGAACTGTTCATGGCCATCCCCCCTATTTCACGATGTGGGTGTAATGGATGAGGGCAACGAGATCGGCCAGGGTGAACGCCGATAAGGCATGACGAATGGGCACCATTCGCTCTTTTGACAGCGTCCGGTATCCCTCGTCATCGGGCTCTAGGTCCATAAGGCCATCCAGCACGCACACAAGCAACGGGGCCGCTGCCATGACCTTTCCGAGTATGTGCGCGGTCATGCCTTCAAGTTTCGCCATGGTCAGGCTGGCAACGATTGGGTAGTCCGGGTCATCCTGAACAATGACCATATCTTCGGGCTGGTATTTCAGATTCATTTAGCTCTCTCCTAGTGGGCTTGGGTTACAGCGCTTGAAAAGCCGCGCTGAAACCCTGCCCGTCGGCGAGACCGGGTAGCAAGGGCAAGGACGCTGTGGGCGGAGGGGTATCTCCCAGCCTGCACAAGGCCGCCTTCGGCCGCGGAAGGTTGGGGATGCCGCCCAGGGCGAACAAGGTGATCCTTGCGCGCGCGAGGGCGGACGCCCTTAGCCCTTCCCTCTTCTATCGACCTCCGTCCCAAGCCGCGATAAGTCGGGCGAGGTCGGGATCGATCGGACGCACATAGACGTGGGTCGCTGTGCGGAGCACCTGTCGGGCGTTTTCATTGTCGAGGAAGGGCAACCCGTAATGACGGATTTTGAGGAGTTGGTTTGGCATTGGTTTTTCCTTTCTTGCCATGAGGTGTGACCCATGATTGGCTCACCCTATATTTACTCTTGGGTTGCCGGTAAGGGCCCAGGACAACGCGGAAGGACCTGACATGACGGCCATTCACACCCGCGAGCCGATCATGCTGGAGCCGGATGCATGGGCCCAATGGCTCGACCACAATGAGACGGTCGATCTTGAGACGCCGTCGCCGACGGGCAGCTTCCGTCTGGCCGTGGACGCATGAGAGAAGCGCCTCACCCGATCGGGTGAGGCGCCCTGCGCTTAGTCGGGGTCACGTCGGGACCAGATGAGGAAGTAGCCGTCCTTCTCCTTGTCCTTGAACAGCCCGGCATTGATTGGGGCTGGGAAGGTCGGATCGTCGAACTTGAAGGAGACGTAGTCGCGTCCGCCCTCCGAGGTCTGGCTCCAGCCGGCGCCGGCTTCATAGCCGTTGACGTAAAGGCGATAATCCGGTGCGCTCTCGCCTGCGGCCTCCTGGGCCACGATCCGCGCCTTGACGTTCAGGCGCAGGGTCTTGATGGAACCGGTAAACCCGGTGTCGGTCTTGGTGAAGTTGCCGATGATAGACATGTTTTCGTTCCTTGTGCTCATCAGGCCGCGCTGATCCCGACCTCGATGGCGGTCAAAGGACGAAAGACGATCTGCCTGCACCCGAAGGGGCGAAACGCAGTGGCGCACGGGCTGCGCCCGTTGCGGGTTTTTGATCGAGACCTCCGGTCGGTCTTGCGTCAGACCCGGCCCAAACGAGTTCGCGACGTCTTCCGCGTGCCTGCGCGCAAAGAACGAAGTTTATCATCGGCGATTTCAGCATGACCGTCCCGCAACGGCTCAATCCTCCTGCAAAACAGAAAGCGATGTGCCCTTTGACCAGACGCAGGCGCGCAAACTGAAAATCACCGTGGTCAAAACTCCCGTCGTGTGCGAAGAATACAACCTCACAATGTAGGAGGGCCGTATGCGTAAAGCCGTAGTCGTTCTCATGGTTGCGTTCGCGTTCCCTTCGACACCGGCCCATGCGTGGAACGGTCGAGGACACATGACGGTGGCGGCCGTCGCCTGGAACCACCTGACGCCACAGGCGAAGGCGCGCGCCAGCGCGTTGCTGAAGCTCAATCCGAACTATGCCAAATGGACCACGGGCGTCGCGGCAGCAGACCGGGATCGCGTGGCGTTTCTGGAAGCGGCCACCTTCCCCGATGAGATGAAGGACGATCCGGCGACCTATATCAAGGACGGCTATACGCCGTCCGACCCGGCGGCGGGCGACATCACTGGCTATGCTGACAAGCACATGCACCGGGGCTGGCACTTCATCAACCTGCCCTTTTCGCCTGACAACACAGCGCTCAAAGACCCATTTGGGACCAATGCCGTCACGCAAACCCGTAAGGCGCTGGATATACTGGCCGATGCCACGGCTTCGGACGATGCCAAATCCTATAGTCTGACATGGGTGCTCCATCTGGTTGGCGATCTCCACCAACCCCTGCACGCGACCAACCGGTTAACCCAAGCGATCCCAGGCGGCGACACAGGCGGCAATGCCCAGACAGCTTGCTCAGATACACGCCCCAAATGCGGGGAGCGGGACAGCCTGCATGGCTTCTGGGATGGTGCCGTGGGCAACAGCACCAAGGTGGCGTCGCTGAAGATACTCATCAACCGACTGCCGGCAGCGTCCGCCGCCGATCTTCAGGTAACCGATCCGCAAGCCTGGGCGGAAGAGAGCCTGGAGCTGGCCAAATCGGTCGTCTATCAGCCGCCGGTCGGCGACGACAAAGGGCCTTTCAAACTGACCCTGGGTTACCGGAAGGCGGCAGGGTCATTGGCAGAGAAACGCATCGGCCTCGCCGGTGAGCGCCTGGCTATCCTCCTCAATGCCCGTCTGAGCTAAACTGCACACCTCCATCCACCGCCTCTCACACCCGACGGAGACCGACATGCCTAGCAAATACTGCGATCTGGTTATGAAAGGGGGGATAACGAGTGGTCTGGTTTACCCGACCGCCGCGATCGCGCTGTCGAAAGCCTATCGGTTCAAAAACATCGGCGGAACATCGGCGGGGGCGATTGCTGCGGCGGTCGTCGCGGCTGCCGCTGTGGGTGACCGTAAACGTCAGGCAACGCCGACCTTGACGGGAGACCTTGGGTTCGAAGGTTTAGAACAGGTTGCGCGTGAATTGGCGACAGAGGGCTTTATCTATAGTCTGTTTCAACCGGCCCATGGTGCTGGCAATGCCTATCGCTGTCTTGTCGTTATGGCCGCCGGCGCCGATACAGTGTTTAAGAAAATTCGCAAGGGCCTGGCGCCATTGCTAGCCGTCATCACTATCGCGCCAACGCGCACGGCGCTCGTTTTGCTCGTTCTCTTAGGTTTAGGCTACGGGTTTGCAGGTGTCGGGGGCATCTGGGCTGCGGCCCTACCGGCGCTTATGTGCGCCTTCGCCGCTGGCGCTTATTTCTCGGTGACCAAGATTGCCGGGCTTACGCGCAAGAACCGCATGGGCTTGTGTTCCGGACGGGCCGTGAAACGGCTTTTCCAGGCCGAGAAGCCGGGTCTGACAGACTGGCTCCATCAGCGGCTCCAGTCGTTGTCGGGAAAGCTCGAAGATGCGCCTCTGACTTTCAAAGACTTGTGGGATGCGCCCACCTACCCCGATGAGCCTGTCACCAAGCGTGCCCTGACGCTCCAGATGATCACGAGCGGACTGTCGCACAATGAGCCGCGCACCCTTCCCTTTGAAAACGGCACCTTCTGGTTCCGGCGCGAGGACTTCGACCTGTTGTTTCCGAAAGTGGTCGTCGAGGCGATGGTCAGGGGCGGCAAGAAGCTCGTAATCGATCAGGCCAGCTATTACCCTCTACCGCATGGGGGCGACCTGCCCGTGCTTGTCGGCATGCGCATGAGCCTGAGCTTCCCGCTTCTGATCAGTGCCGTACCGCTTTATGAGCCGGACCAATGGGCCTCGAAGGACAAATCGAAGGCCGACGAGACGTCCGATCTTACCGCCCAGCCGACGGAAAACACCGTCCAGTCCAGCGTCAACAGTCTTGCTCTGGGCGGTCGGCAGGGCGGTGGCGAGATTACACGGTTTCGGGTGTGCTGGTTTTCAGACGGCGGCATCAGCAGCAATTTTCCGGTGCATCTGTTCGACGCCCCTCTGCCGCACTGGCCGACCTTCGCCATAGACCTCATCGATAGCAAGGACGTCGATGCCTCGGACACGAAGGGCAAGGTTTATTTGCCGAAAGGCAATAATGAGGGCTGGCAACGCCGCTACAATGACATTTCGGCCAAATCGGCGACCAGTGAAGTGCGCAATTTCCTGTTCAGCATCATCTCGACCATGCAGAACTGGCGGGACCTCCTGCAATCGCGCGCGCCGGGCTACCGCGACCGTATCGTTCAGGTGCCGCTCACCCAGGCGGAGGGCGGCATGAATCTCAATATGCCGCAGCGCGTTCTGGAAGGTATCGCTGACAAGGGCACTCACGCCGGTGAGGCACTCGACGCCTTTTCGTTCGACAACCACTACTGGATTCGCTGGCGTACCCTTGCCGCCGCCTATCAGGGCTACGCCAGGAAGGTGGCCGACGATCCTGTTCCGCCGATTGCGGATTATTCGGCCGCGTTCGCGCTCGGTACGGACATTAAAACCAAGCCACCGGCTTATGAGTTCAAATCGAAGATAAAGCGTCAGGAGGCCATGAATATCGTCGGTAACCTGTCGACCAAGGGCGAGGAATGGGCTGATGATCCCAAACTGGATGTTATTGACGGCGCGCCGCGCCCACTGCCTCAAATGACCATCACGCCGACTTTCTGATCCGGGGGCTCTTACTTCATGACATGGCAAACCTGTCCGAAATCCATGGATGTCGCGCTTGTCCAGCCGCACGTATCTTTCCATCCACTCGCCAAGGACCGCCCACCTACCGTCACGACCATCAGCTTTACGCCGTCGGAAATGTTCGGCGCGGCAGCGCGCTGCAGCCACCTGATACCGGTCGATCCCACGCTTGTGACGCCGGAATCAAAAATCGTAAAGGCTTTGGTGCGGGAATATGTCGATGACCACTCGGCAGACTTCGCGATCCTGCGGACCGCCAACACATTGAAGGACTACGTGAAGGGATATCTGGCAGGTACGGTCGCCGCCGGTCTTGCCTATCTCGTGATGGTCAGGGAGGGTTATGTCTGGGCCGGGCATTTTGAAATCCTGAAGGGCGGCAATCCGGCCTCCAGACGCAGGCCGGACTTCGTCTTCGCAGCACCCGGCGGTGACATTGCCCTGATGGAGTCCAAGGGATCGCGCAGCTATTCCCGCAAGGCTTTCCATGTGATGGTTGAGGATGGCTACAAGGGCCAGGTTGAACCCCATATCGGCTTTAGCGTCGGTGGCGCCACGGCAAGCCACGGCTTCAGCATCGGCAGCTATCTCAAATCCAAAAAGAAAGCCGAATTCCATATCCATCATACCGCGCAACCCGTGATCGCAGATGATCCAGTTGACCAAGACCCGCCCGAGGCTCAGTCCGTGGAGGCGATTATGCGCGCCAACTACGCGACGGTCTTTTCGCTGGTCCATAGCCCCGACCTTGGCCGGGCCATTCTGCGCGGTGAAACGAGGCACAGGGTTGGTTTTATCGAATTCGATTGGCGGGGTTTGACTTGGTGGGCTGCAAGACCTGAAGAGCGCGCATTGAACCTTGGCACAGCTATCACCGAGGAATATATTTTTGCGATCGAAGCGAGCCGTGCGCGAACGGTCCTTAGTCACTTTCTGGAACCGTTTCCCGACCAGCCCGACCTTATTCTTCCCCGCCTGCCCATTGAACGATTTGGCGAGGAGTCCGCGCCTGAAGATGATTCTGGCGCTATTTTTCCTGATGGTCTGGCTGTTGTGAGCCGAATCGCTACCCTGACAGGTGACATCACACGCTGGCGCTCACAACAATGGATGGCAGCCATGACAAGAGGTGTTTCCTGGGACGAATTTGAACAGCAACCATACGAAGCTTACATGTACACCGAGACCGCAGCCGAGGCCGAGGAACCAAAACCCCTTCTTGAGAACTGGTAAGCCCACCGCGTTAGGGATCGGGCCCGAAGGGTGGAGACCTCTTTGGGCTCCATAGTCGCGGAGCCCGGCGCCGGGGACACCCGGCGAAACGCCAAAGCCCTACCTTCTTTTTGGCATCCAATGTCCAGACAAGGAAATGGGCACCCATGGGGGGCAAGGGTGCCCATTTTAGCGCGCCGGATTCGGGGGGATGAATCGGGCGGCAACGTCAGGTTAGCCACACGATCGGCTGATGACCACTCACGAAGTCGGCTGCTACCAACACGAAACCGTCAACCAAACGGCCGGGACATCGCCCTAATAGCGAGACGGGCGCAGTCCGGGATAGAGCCAGGGCTTGTGCATCTGGCCAGACCTGTCCCGATGCTCGACCACGATCTCGTCCGATAGCTGATCGTCGATCGCTGCTATGGCAGCCCTTTCGCTATCGAGAAGGGCACGGCGCGCATCAAGATCGTATTCCCAGAGCAGGGCTTCACGGAAACCCAAAACGACGGCCCGTTCAGCAAGGACCTTGGGGTGATTGTACAGCCAGTGTAGAAAAGCCAGAGCATTTGGCGTCTGCCGCCAGAGGACACCCTCCGCGTCCACATAGTCCCGCGCGGTTACCGGTCCAGCAAGGTTGGAGGCATGCCAAATGGCCAGGGGCGCAGGCTCCGGATTGCCGCACAGAATTTCAGCAATATAGCCGTTGGCCGTGAAGGCTTGCCGCAGGCGGGTGGCGGCTGAGGTCAGGCGGCCTTGCTTTAGGTATATGAGGGCAAGCTGGTATTGGTAGGGTGGGTAATGATCAGCCTCCTCGTCGAATATGAGGGAGGCCTTCAAAACATCGCCCAGGCGGAGATACCCCCCGCCGATCATGTACCGGATGCCCTGATTGTCACTGGGGTTCCATCGCAGAAGGTTCTCCATGACGACAACGGCGTCCCGGTTTCGGCCAATCGCGGAATAACACGTCGCCAAGCCCTGTGCGGCTCTGAGAAACGGGCGGTTCTCATGCCAGACCCACGCGATCGGCCCAGAAAAACCGACTGGCATGTGCGCCTGTCCAAGCTCATACCCCGAGAGACAGGCTTGTAGCGCCAGTTTCGGTTTGCCTTGTTCCTTGAGCGCAAAGCCCAGATGGGCGTAGCCGTCGATATAGTCCGGATGGTCGGCGATGATGTCCTTAAGAACAGCGATGTATCGGGTCAGACTGAGGCCACCGCTTTCACGATCTTCGATAGCCCTGTCGAGTGCCTCGACGGCCGCCGCAATGCCATCGTCGTAGCGGAACATGCCGCCATCGGTTTCAATACTGAAGGTCACCGCAGACTTCAAAGCGCCTTGTCTCCACAGCCAATGCTGACACCAGCATGCGCGCTCGTGTCAGCCCACGCAACCTTTTCCGACGATATTTATGGTGAAACCCTACGAGGACCACCAACCACTATCGAGCGCGATAGATCGATTTGAGTCGCACACCATCGGGTCTATAATCATCCTGCAAAAGGCGTTGGAGAGGACACACATGGGTGAGGCCAAACGCAGACGTCTGTCGGTCGAAAAGGCGGCATGCCTGTGCGGTTCGGGCAGGGCGGCAAAGACCTGCTGCCTTACCGGCGCGGGCTGGCGTCGTATGCCTGCACGCTTGGGACTGCACGCGCTCTCGGCTGGTCAGGCACTTAATAAGTGTTACATGAACGCGCTTGGCTCGTGTGAGGGCAAGATTTCGGGCGAGCATTTGATCTCTGAATCCGTCATGGACATTCTCTCCAGCGAGGGCGAATTCACGATCTCAGGCACACCTTGGTTGAAGCCAAATGAGGTCAAAGCCGTCGGCTTTAAAAGCCTGACGGCCAATTGCCTGTGCCAGAGGCACAACAGTGCGCTCAGTCCCCTCGATGCGGCTGCCAAAGACTTTTTTTCCGCGCTAAAATCGAACTTTGAAGGGAACTCCGGCACGGTCGATTCTCTCATTTCCGGCCACGATATCGAGCGCTGGCTGTTGAAGACGCTGAAAGCCCTGGCCGTTTCCCGCAATCTTGCGATCGATAACGAACGGATTGCCGGCGAGTTTGCTTCGGACATCAGGCTTTTGGACCTTCTCGACGATCCGACGAGTTGGCCGGATGGCACAGGCCTTTACTGCATCATGAAACCCGGAGACCTGACCGAAAACCACAGCCGGTTTCAGATTGCACCTCTGACCACTGACAGCGGATCGCTACGAGGGCTCGCGACCAACATGCTTGGTCTGCACTTTCTGCTCCTCCTCGAACCTTTGGACCGGGCCCGGAACCCGGATTTCTCACTGGCTGTTTTTCGGCCGGGTGAGATTATTGTACGGCACCCAACGGCCCGGTGCCGGATTGTCATTAGCTGGAGCGATGGCGCCGTCCATGACGGATCTCTGACACTGGAGCCCGTTCAAGATAGTGTGAGTTAGCCTGGGGTCAGTCGGGCGGCGGGTCGAGCCGGTTTCTCTCTATGAACTGTCCGTCATTTCCGAACAGGAAACTCAGGCGTCCATCTGCCATTTGTGCGCGGGCTTCGTCCTCTGTGTACCCGTTGAGAGGTGGCAATATAGCGCCGAAAGCGCGTTCCAGGAGTTGCCCCCGAATAGCCATTTCCCGGCGGTCGAGCCAAAGCCTCGGCCTCACGCCGACAAGTTGCCCCCTCTCATGCTCGGTGTGGCACAGAAAGGAGAAGGTCGGTCGGTCGCGCATATACAGGTTCATCAGGGCCAGTTCGACGACGATCTCGCGCGCTTGCAGCTCAGACAGCGGCCCCGTGATACGCTCAAGGGTCGGATAGAACAGGTTCGTGGCGCCGCCGGAGTCGTTCATCACGGCGTAGATCGCGACATCACCCAATCTGAGCATGGTCGCCTGGGCAAAAGACAGATCGACAAAATCGAATGGCTCGTCGTCCTGTTCCGGATTGACCGGCATGATCAACATACTGCCTACGGCGGTCTCGTCGATGCCTACGCCCGTATAGAAACACCTTACAACCGAATGAATATGATGCAGGTCCTCCCAGCTATAGTCGTCGCCGATACGCGCGTCGCCGAGCTGCCGGTTCAGATGAACGCGGTGGGCCCGGTCTTTCAGGTGGACTTTCAGAAAGATCAGGCCCATCCAGACAAAGACCTTCAGCGCATCGCCACCGACAATAAATTCACGGATTTGGTCGGCACCGCCCCTGACGACGTTGCTCATGGGGGTTTCAACCACACGCCCCATCAGGTCATTGCATTCAACACAACATGGCACCGTGTAGCGATCGTACCGGATACCGACACCATTCGGGAGCGTGAACTGCTTGTGGAAGAGCCCGTATCGGCGCTGAAGCCATTCCGGGAAGACATGCTCGTCATTGAAGGGCTTGTCGTCCGGCCGCGCGCCACAGATAAAGCAGCAATTCCCCGTGGCGATGTCGGTTATGAACCGCTCGAGACTAAAATGGATGATCCTGCCTTCGTCATCCACGACACTGCCATCTTCTATTTCAGTCCACACCTTCGCCTCCCTGACGCTACCATATCTCTCTCGAGCCAACGTTTTGTAGCCAATTGTAGACGACAATGCGGACGAGGTCATGCAGGGTCATGAAGCGGTGTTGTTCGTAGCTACCGCGCAGCGTCATACCCCGCCCTTCCAGGTCAGCCCGAAACACGCTGCCCCCGTGCGCGACGTTGGACCGCATATTGTAAAACTCGTTTTTGAGCTTGGTTGGTACGGTATCGGCCGAGGTATGCGCATCGATGAAGTTCCGGAACAACGCGGTGTTTCCAATCGAAATAGGCTGGCTGCAGGACTCACACGTTCCGGTACGCACGGGTGCCCCCATAAGCGCTTCTACGGCACTCACTAAGGCGACAAATGACGGCGAATTTCCGAAGGGACCGGCGAGACCTGCCTGCCTTAGCCAATAGGCAGCGCGAAGATATTTTTCATGATTTTCAGGTGACAGGCGGGCAATCTTGCCAAGGCTTGTCTCAAGCGAGTCCGGCACTTTAAAGGTGTTGTAGCGATGCTGATGGTCTTTATAGAATTCCTGATAGGGGACCACAGCCATCGGTGAAAGTCCTGCAATATCGCTAAATGCCTCCTGCGGGCCGCCCGGCACGATATACCCAACCTGATCATACTCCTGCCGCCAAAAGGCTGTTTCCGACGGCCCTTGGGTCCAGACCCGTCCGCCATGCGTCGCCTGCATTCTCACGAGTGCAGGGAGGAGCGGAATAAGCGTCAGTTCAATGCGGCTGAGGGCTCTGGCGCCACGCGTGACATTCTGGCCAAAATCGGCGCTTGATGTGAACGCCACTTCGAGCACGCTCGGATAGTCCGAGCAGCTATATTTGGGTTGTGGACTGTCGGCAGGCACCGCCATAATTTGAAACTGGCCCTCCGACTTATAAAACCCCTCGGTCTTAGCTTGTGAAAAGAGGATTTGCCGGGTGATCTGGACGGGTCCGGGTGTCAGCAGATCCTGTTCGATTTTCGTACGCAATGCGGAAACATCGCCGTTCTGGAAGTGCGGGCCTGGCGCTACCGAGGTGATGGCACCTGCAGCGTTGCACTTAACGACAAGCGCCGTCTCGTCCTGAACCCTTCCAAAGGTGGCATCCCGGTCATTTGTAAATTTGCCAGTCGAGTAATACGCCAGGAAAAGCTGGATAACTTCAGCCTGGTCGGCGCCTGCGATTCCCAACTCGTTCAAATAATTGGCCATTCCCCTCGTTCCTGCGGTCCGCCCAACTGGGTACTTCCAGATCCTCTACTTTAGACGCGATTCCCTCCGATCGTTGCGGAATTAGGAACGACCCTATACTTTCAAGCCTTAGCCTATCACAATCGACCGTTGTAGCTGCCATATCAACGCGGCGGAGACACGGATGTGATCTGGCAATTGGGGATATGTGACCATGGACGACGAACAGGACCTTCCATCCATCATTTCGGAGTTTCTGGAAACTGTTGATCCCCTTTTCAACGAGATCGACAAACCTCTCTCGCAACGGCCGCTGCTGGCCGGCATACACTTTATCGATACAAGGGTGATCTCGCTAAGCGGCCATGCGAAAGCGGAATTTGCGACCAGTCCGCATTTCGCCCACATCTACCATCATATCAAGGCCTGGTATGATGATCGTTATGGCCCGATGATGAGGGGCAATCCCTCCGGTTTCGCCCTTGCCGTCGTGAAGGTTCTGGGGCAGCCCGTGGCCGTGAAAGTTCCCTTGACCACGTCGGAGGTAGCAGAGGAAGGCAAAACGGCCTGGCTATGCTTTCCCGACGAGGTGATGGTGAGCGAACGCCCGCTGGCGTGGCTGGATCAAGCCCCCAATCTGGCGACCCTCACAGGCAGTCAGAAAAGCGCCCTTCGTGCGAGGATTGCCAAGACCGGCACGGCACTGAGGCGGGTCCGTCTCCATTTGATGGGTATCGAGCCACCAAATCCGGAAGTCGATGATCTTCTGGATGGCGTTCTTTCTGCCTTGGAGGTGGCGGCCACCGGTATCGTCGCCAACACGCCGACAAGCCGTCTGGGTGCAATGTGGCCGCTTCAGATGGCGCTTGAGCGCAGCATGAAGGCCCTTTGTTTGCACAAGACCGGCACCTTTCAGGAGATACATGACCTATATTATCTCTATGATTTTATTGCGGCCTATTGCCCGCTGGTGAACCGGGACAAGCTCAAGTATCTTCCAAATTCCCGCCTCATGATTGACGGACGGTATGGCCTGGCGCCAAAGCCTTCGCTTGACGACGCTATGGCAGCTTACAATGCCACCTTGGAAATCGTCAGCGGTATCGCCATGCAGTTCGACCAGAAATACCGGATCAACAACCTGCGGATTCTCCTGAAAAAGCCGCCCTGGACGACCTTACCGGACACCGAAGAGGTGTAGCGGCGGTGGTAGCGGCGGCCAGACAGGACACGTCATTTTTTGTATTGGCAGGGGACTGGTTCAGGCGTAGGAGTGGGCGATCGGCGTATCCCGCCGTGCCGTCCACGATGGCGAAGCTCAAGGGCAGGAACCGATCTCTCACCCATATGACCTTTTTCCCAGGGTGCATTTGGGCCCAGTGGACACGCCCGATTTTCTGCGCCCGTCGGAAAACGAATATGAGAATCCAATTCACGTCTATCGACCGGCCAAAACTGGCTGCGAAAACCCTTTCCCGTTTCATCCCATCCTTGCCTTTGTCGAAAGCCCAACAGGCCTTGGCAAAAGCCAGCGATTATCGCGACTGGCACGAGCTTGAGCAATCCATCGGCGGTCAGGCCACCTCGCCTCCTGACCAGATGTGGGATGAACACCTGTTCCGCGACAGAAGCGTTGACCTGATCATTCGCTTGTCGGAGCTGACGGGGGCTTCTACCGGCGACATTCAACACGCGCTGGCGCGATCCCGGCTGACGGGCGACCGTCGCTGGACGCTTGATGACGATATCGAGATACGCTTGCGTATCTGGCGAAGGATGGGCCTTCTGAAAACCGGGCGGCATCAGCCGGGTTCACTCGTTCGGATCAAAGACGTTCCACATAGCGCCTCAGGTTATATGTGCACCTCTGGAGGCCTTGTCCGGGTGTTCACGGAAAGAGGCACGGGACATCGCACGGCGTCGGAGATTGTCGTGCCGCGCAGCCCGTTGCCGGATTTTTTGCCAGCCTTCTTATGGTTACCTTATGGGTTCTGGACCTTGCCCGATGGGGCTCGCCTCGTATTTTCAAGGGAGTATCTGCCGCTTTGGTATCTCAAGCCCGGCCAGAAACCGGAGCGAATCCCGCCCTGGCTATGGATTGAACAGATCGAAGATGAGACCTATTTCGCTCATGGTCGGGAGTGGGAGTGGTATTATCCAGCCTATAGACAGACGTGTATCCGATGGCTGGCCGAGAATGGCATTCATGGCTTGCCAATCCTCGCCGACGCCCTGCCGCTGTTTATGCAAAGTGGCGTCACTGAAATTGAGATTGCGGTCGCCGTCATGGCGACCTCAACAACCGAGCCAGACCCTACGGGTCCCTGGACCCGATATTCCCGGTACAACAAGGTCCATCTCGATAAGAATGATCCTTACTTCTAACACACATCCAAGTGCCGAGGGCGTCGCCCGAGGCGAAAATTTTCCCCCGGCACACAAAAGGAAGGGCCGCGAAAGCGGCCCTTCCCTACCTATCACATTCATATCAAAGGCTATTCGGCGGCCAGAGCCTCGGACTCACCGTCTGAGACCGCTTCGGGCTCGCCCCTCGTCTTTCTGCGGAGGGCTGGCGGAAGCCAACCCGTTCCGGCCAGCAAGGTCTCGGCGGTTTCCGCCATAGCCTGTTTTTTGAGGCCATTGATAAGCTCGGCGTCCTCAACGCCCACCGCTTCGCGCACGGCTTGAAGGATATGCGGTTTGCTCACCCGACTGAAATACGACCGGGCGGTCGCTTGCCAGTGCTGGTCCATGGCCAGTCCGACCCCTTCCGCCAACTGATCGGCCACGGCGAGGGCTACGCGCTTCTGATCGTGCGGCTGCTTGACGGCATTGAAGGTCAGGGACACGCAATGCGCCAACAGGGCCAGGCGGTCGCTGTCACCCAGGGCTGTCAGCAGGTGCCAAATATCCTCCACGTCTTTCGGCATTTGGCTTGCCCATTCGGCATGGCGTTCCGCTAAGGCCTTGGCATTGGCCGTATCGTTATAGCTATCGGCGTAGGTTGAGATGTCTGCGCTGGTTGCCCGAACCTCAATGCACTGCGATGCGCCACCGGAGAAAAAGGTCTGATAGACCAAGGTGTGCAGCAAACCCAAGAGGGCCATGTCAGGATGCTCGCCAAGGGCGACCCGGAGCGCCAGCGTCCGGTGTGTGGTCAGATCGCGCAGCAAGAGGTCAGACAGAGGTTTCAGGGTTTCCACCTCTTCGTCTTCGGCAGGGCCTTGTCCCTCCGTGTCGTCATCCTCGCGCTCGTCATCGCCAAGCGCGTCTGTCCCCTCATCCGCGTCTTCGGCGGGGTCCGGTGTGCGATCCCCCGACCGGATAAAGCCACGCTCGATGGTCGGTTCACCCTGATAGTTGAGGGTCACCAATACCCCGCCGCACGCGATGTCGGCTGGATCGAAGGCCTTTCCGGCCTTGGCGAAAATACCGAGTTGCGTCTCAAGGTCGGTCAGTTCGGCCTCCATATCCTCCGGCACTTCGTCAAGCTGCAAGGCTATGTCTGCCAAGTCCTCGAATTTCTGCTGGCACTCAGCCCATTCCGCCCTCACCTCTTCGGGAAGATCGACATTGCGGGCATAGGCGCGTTCCATACCGTGACCGTGGGGATAGTCGATGTGGCCTTCCGCCCATTTCCAGCCTTCGGCGTCCTTGACCTCATTGGCGACAGCGACCAATTTCTCAACGGCCAGCCGTTGCAGCAGTTGGACATCGTCGAGATAGATACCGGTCTCATCAGCAAACAGATCGCGGGTAACGTGACCGCCAGCGGCTTCATAGGCTTCAACACCAATGAACCTCGCCCGCCTGTCGGTGGCCAACACATGGGTTTCGGTCAATCGGCGGCGTATGTGGCTCGGCTCGTTGGCCCACTGGGTCAAGCCGTCAAAGACCTCTTCCTGACGGGCGTGGTCATCGGTCAGGGTGAAGGCCATCACTTGTGACAGCGACAGCTTGTCAGCCTTGTAGAGGTCCATCAGCTTGGGGGAAACGGCTGCCAGTTTCAGACGTTGCTGCACGATCTTAGGCGTCACGCCAAAGCGGGCGGCGATGTCTTCGGCCCCATAGCCCTTTTCGGTCGCCAGCCGCTGAAACGCTTCGAACTGGTCGGCCGGGTGCATGGCTTCGCGGGTAACATTCTCATCGAGAGAGATTTCGTGAGCATCATGCTCGACGTCGATGACGCACGGCATGGGTTCGTCCTTACGGATTTCCTTGCGCTTGACGCGCAGCAACTGGCCGAGGCGTCGGCCTTCGCCAATGCTCACCAGATAGAAGCCGGTTTCTGCCCCTGCCTCGTCGCGTTCGGGTTCGACCACGAGGTTTTGCAGGATGCCTTTGGCGGCGAAGCTGGCGGCCTTGGCTTCGATGGCCGCTTCCGAGTGCGGTATCTTGCGGGCGTTCTTGGGGGATTTCTTGAGTTTGTTCAGCGGGATGAAGACGTGGGTGCCTGCGATCAGGGCGGTCGTTGTGGTATGTTTCGTCATAGCTTTAAGTCCTTCTGGGCTTGGGTTACAGCGCTTAAAAGCCGCGCTGAAACCCTGCCCGCCGGCGAGGCCAGGGGTAGCAAGGGCAAGGCTGAATTTTTGGAGGGGTATCTCCCACCCGACAGGGCGGCACCTATGCCGTGATCGCGTAGCGATTAGGGGGACACCGAAAATTCTGTTTGCGTGCGCGAGGGACGGCGTCCCTTAGCCCTTCTCTGACGACCCACCTTCCCTCATCCCTTGCGACCAGACCAGGCTCATGACTTTCGCTGGGCCCGCCGCCAGAGGAAATACCTTACTCGACCTGATAGACGGTCACGTCGCCGACTGGCATGGCCAAGATGAGGTTTTTGCCGCGTGGCAAATTGAGGGTGTAGGCCTTATCGCTGTAACTGCCGGCGGCGACGGTCACCAACGTGGTTCCGCTCAAAGACTGGCTCGCGTCCAAGGCCTTTTCGAGAAAATGGAAGGGTTTGAGCACCGTTCCGTCCTCGGCAATAACCAGACTTCCCGTCGTTACGAAGATGGTGTTTTGTGGCGGGATGACCGGATTAAATGCCTTTCCGGGGAACGCCTGCATGGCTGCGACGAGCTGAGGTTCATCGATAGCCTGGGCGATGTTCACGGGGATCGAATTACAGTAGGTATAATTCCCGTTCGACTCTGCGGCATTTATGCCCGCCGCTGAGGGCGTTCCATTAAATACGACCGGGCCACCGGACACGCCCGGCATAGTGTCGGCGAGATAGCAAAATCCATTTGATATTGGATATAGGCTTGAGGTGTCTACATAGGCGCCAGACCCTGTCTGCTGGGTCAAACTGTACTCGCTCTTGGTCGCGTTACCCCGACCCCACTCGGGCGAAGGGCCGTCCAGACCGTAACCGGTAACGGCGACCTCAACAGGCGGCGCCTTTGCTGTCAGGGGAGACAAGGTCACGAGGGACAGGGGCGCCAGATTCAGAAATTTGCGGTAAACTTGGCCGGGTGACTCCCCGTCTGGTCGCACCGCGCGCGCAATTGCCCAATCAGGCAATGTTGTAAACGGTTGGTACCTATGGTCGATAATTTGGAGGTCAAACGTATCTCTGTAGTGGGCATGATTGAGTGTTCCGTCGGCTTCCGACAATGGCACATTGAATTCGATCGAATAGGTCACGTTTGTTTTAACTGCGTGCCCAACCGTCAAAATAGCCCCAAAATATGTGATCCAACCCGTGGCAACTTCCCCGTTCGACATGTAGATTCGACCGACGGCCGGATCATTTGAGGGCACACGCCGGTCCGTACTGTTGATCACGCGACCGGGCGCACCTGGGCCAAAATTGCCCTTCGAACCAGATGGTCGATCGATCGCTTTCTCAGACTTGGTCGTCTTTTTTGTGGAAGGAGCCGCCAAGGCGGATTCCGAGAGGGCTAGTGTCATCGCTGGACCAAAGAGAACGGTCAAGGCCACCGCGCGCAGCCACCGGCTCATTGCGCGGCCTTTGCGCTTTGAGGCGCACAGATTTTTGCCTTAGGATGATCGGTGCAGACTATGGCTTTCAGCTGCTTCACTTCATCCTGAAGCGAAACCATGATCACGGAGTCAGGATTCTGATCCTCGGCGGCTAATGACATGCTCCAGTTTTGGAAATTCGCGGTTCCCCAAGTCCCGCCAAGCCGGCAAAAATACAGATAGCCGCCCTTACCATTACTGTTCGATCCTCCTGGTCCCATGAGGAGCTGGCCCGGCGTACAGGCACTGGAGGGATTGGTCGACGTCGTCGGGACTATGATAGCTCCCGTCACCGTCAGGATTCCCGACATAGTGGCGTTTTTTACCCCCGTAAGATTGTTTCCAATGGCGAGGTCACCGTTGATCCCGGCATTCCTGTCGACCTGAAGATCATGCTGAAAATGGGCGGTGTCGCCCGCGGTGAGCTCACCCGTCGCTGTGATGTTGCCCTGGACGGTAAACGTCTGGCCCAAAGCTACGCTGCTCAGGCAGCCCCCGAAAGCCACGAGGCATATCATCGATCCTGTGGCGTAGATACGACGCTTCACACAACTTCTGAGTTTCATTTCAACCTCCCGCTACCCGCTGTAGGTGAACATCGTTATGTCAAATTAACTATTAGCGCAATAGTCGCAATGACGAGGCAATGCGATTCATGGTTGCCGTACCGGTGGCCGAAGACACGCGCCCTTCCCAGTCAGGTAGTCGGTTTTTACGGGCTGATGTCGACGGCCATTGTGCACCCACGATCACAGCGTTCGAACCGAAGGGGCTCGCCACACGAACCGCGGCCGTGTCTGGCGTCTGGTCAACTTGAACGAATGACAAATTGCGGATCTGCTTTTGGTAGGCGGACTCGCTCGCGCACCACAAATAGACTGCGGCTCGGAGCCTATTGGGGAGAAATCACAGGCGGTCGAACTTGTTATGAGACTCTGATAGGCTTGGTTGGTGTTGCGGCTTCAATCCGCTTGGCGGTATCCTGAGTCTCTTCTGCACGAAACCTTACTCAAATGGAAGCTGACCATGGACAGCGAAACAACGAAATTCGCAAAGCATCTTGCTAAAATTCTTGTAGCGGCCTGCGTTCGTCGTGGTGAGCTTGAGGGCCTCCATGCTGGCATTGTGCCCACATCAAACAAAGGCGACTTCTCTGACGTCTATGTCGTCGATGCGGAGGGCAACAAGATCCCATGGAATGACGTGTCCCGGATCAGCCAGGGCGAAATGAAAGCCCTGATGATTGGTACGGTCGATCGCACCTATACCTTCATGACGCGTACAATCCTTGCCGGTAAAGAGGACATCGAATTTGAGACGGCCGTCAGCCGCGCGGTCGTGCCTTGGACGACCCATTGGGATGAGCCGAGATACCTGCCCTATTTCTTGATGATGCAGCCCCCCGACGAGCGCTGAACGCAACCTTAAACGAAGGCCTCTGCGATACTTGTCGAACCTTGGCTAAGGCGACGCGATCAACCCTTGAGGCCTTCCGAAGGTGCCGGGCGGAAATATCCGCCATTCCGTATATGTTATCACAACATACGCTATTCCGTATTTTTCTTGACAATGTTCAAAATATCCGGTATTCCGAATATTCTACAGCAATATACGGAATTACGTATGAAATATGACATATTTTCCAGTCTGGGTGCGCAATTACGCAGGGCCCGCAAGAACCGAGGCATGACGCAGCCCGATCTGGCTTTACGTCTTGGGCGAACGCAGGCTCGTATTTCAGAGCTGGAGCGGGATCTACTCTCCAATCGCCTTGGGCGGGATCGCCTGACCTTGCTGGTCGAGGCGCTGGATGCCCTCGATCTCGTTCCCGTCCTGGTACCTCGGTCTGCCGTCAGCAGAATGGTCCTTCCCGAATCCGGCGAAACGGTTCCCTGGTTAAAATCCACAGGCTCGGTCTTTGACGAGGTTTTCGTTGACCTGTCCGACGAAGGTGAAGACTGATGTCTCCCAAGGCGGCTATTCTCGGCGTCCATCTTTTGGGGCCAGGCAATCAGACAACGAGGGTCGGTACGCTGACCCGCGATAGCGATGGTGCAACCGCTTTTGTCGTCGATGAGGCTTACTTGCGCGACCCCAATCGTCCACTTTTGAGCCTCAGTTGGCTGGTTCCGGACGACGATGAGCAGACGCAAGCCCGGCTCGCGGCCAGAGGAGACAAGATCGGCCTTCACGGATACCTGCCACCATGGTTTGCTGGTTTACTTCCTGAAGGTGCCCTGCGGGACCTTGTGATTGCAGAGATGGGCACCGGCAACCACGATCAGTTTGATCTCATCGCACGGCTCGGTGCCGATTTGCCAGGGGCCGTAATCGTCATTCCGGAAACCGAAGTGCCAAAATCGGCCGGGCCTTTACAATTCGAACAAGTCCGTGGGTTTCGTGCGCCTGTGCCCGACGGTCGGGTCAAGTTTTCGCTGGCTGGCGTGCAATTGAAATTTGCTGCGCATACGACGGGCGATCGGCTGACCGTACCCGGGCACGCTGGCGAAGGTCGATCAATCATCAAGGTCGCGTCCGAACGTTTTCCAGGTCTGCCAGAGGCAGAATATACGGCCATGTACCTGGCCCGGCTGGCCGGTGTTGACGCGGCCGTCTGTCAGCTTGTAGCAACCGACAAGATCGACGGTATACCCGCGGAATTCCTAAGGTATGGGCCGACCGCTCTTGCCGTTGAGCGGTTCGATCGCGAAAAGGAGGGGCAACGTCTCCAGATCGAAGATGTAGCGCAGGTCATCGGCGCAGTCGGCGAGCGAAAATACACGATGGCCAATTATGAGAGCATCCTCAATACCGTCAAACGTTTCAGTACGGATTGGCGACTGGATGTCATGGAGGGCTTTCGACGCTGCGTGATCGACGTGCTGATCGGCAATGGCGACAATCACCTCAAAAACTGGTCGTTTATCTTCCCGGCGCCGGGTGCCATTCGTCTGTCGCCGGCCTACGACATTGTCCCAACCGTGTTGTATCAGCCGAACGATACCTTGGCGCTTGAATTCGCCGGCACGCGGTCCTTTGAAAAAGTTACGTATAAGCGCATCAGGCGTGTGGCGCGCTTCTTACAACTTGATCCGGACCGGGTTGAGAGTGAAATGAAAGCGCTTGCTCGGGAGGCGGTCAGCCAGTGGCCAGCGCAACTACAAACCTTACTCGGGGAGGAAAAGGCTGCTAAACTTATCAAACGATTTGAGACGCTTAGCCTTGTACAGGAAGCTTTGGTCTAGGTCAGCTCGGCCTCTTTAGGAGACTGGGCTTGGAGATGCCAGGTAGCCCTTCGCTATGAAGTCTTTGTTGCGCTTTAATCGATTTCACCGGCGGACAGAACATGCGGTGACGCTCGAAACCTCTACGCTTCGTGTTTGTCTGTCAGTTGGATAAGGCGGCAGCCCCCTGCCCTCACCGGCTCGTCCTTCGGGCTACCTTCAAAGCGGACAAAGACATGGTCTGGCTGAACCGGACACTGATCGAGCACGAGTTGAGCGCGCCGGCCTTCGACATCGACCCAGACCTCAGGCACGGCCACAGGGACCGCGTCGAGTTCGACGGAGATCGCGACGTTTTGAGTGAGAGCCTCAGGCGGACGGCACGCCGCATCGGCTTCATGCGTTCCAATTGGGGCGCTTCTTTCGCTGTCATCTTCGATGAGCGGTGCCGAGGCCATACTCACGGGCGAGGCTTTAAGGGTTTCGGCTAATCCAGCTACGGTCCGGCGGGTAATTTCCGTTGACGTAGCGCACCAGGCGATGACCGCCTCCGGATGCGACTCGTGCAATGTGCGGAGGTCGTAAAGCGTTTTCGGCGATTGGCAGCGGCCGGAGGTGTAGACGGCTTCAAGACAGGCGGGTGGGTCGATAAGGGCCAAATGCTGTGTGACGGTGGACGCATCGATGCCCAGTTGGCGGGCAATATGCGCCTTCTTGTCCCCGCTCTTGAGTTTGCCGCGAATGAAGTTCGCAAGTTCCAGGGGTTTGAGGTCGTCACGTTGTAGGTTTTCGATGACCTGATCGTAAATCGGTATGGGTTTCATCGATAATGGCCGGGATGCTCTCCTTGCCGGCCATAAACGATCCGCGCAACCGTCTGGCGCCATGATTGAGCATGTATCGCCCGGGCTCGGAAGGGTGTGGCCTCACCGATACGGGTGAGCGTACCCCACGGCGGCGGATGCTTTCAGCGATCTGCGCCATGGCTTCAGGCGTGAAGATTTTACGCGGCTGATTGGGATCTTCGTCGATCTCGCTCAATAGGAGTTGGAGGGGTTTTCCATAAGAGGCGACTGGTAGGTCAAGGGCGGAGAGGTCGATCGTCAATCAGGCCTCCTTTGATAGTTTGCGGGCAATGAGATCGAGGACAGGCTTGATTTCGCGCCAGGTGTCACGGGCGGCGGTCTTACGCATATCAGCGACAAATTGGCCGGAGGCTTGCGCTTCTGCGATTACCGAACGTTTCTGGATCAGGGCGAACAGTTTCGGCATCGACTGGATTTCGAGTAGATGTTGCGGGAAATGGCGGACGATTTGCGCGAAATTGTTGCGCTGGAACGGCGTGGGCTCGACCAGGTTAGGCAAGATACCCATGAAGTTGAGGTTAGGATTGAAGGTCGCCTTGATCTTCCCAAGACCGTAGCGAGCATGATTGAATAGAGCGCCAATGCCGTCTATGGCCTCCTGATTGAGCTGAATCGGGGACAGGACATGGTCGGCTGCGATCATGGCGGCGGCATAGCGGATGTCAGGGTTCGGATTTGTATCGATCACACAGACGTCATACCGATCCGTGGCGCACACCAAGAAGGCTCTGAGAGCCTCTACGAAGCCATTGTGGCCGGAAGGCCTTCGCTCTAGCCCGCTCAGTCCAGAATCGGCCCCTATGAGCGCCAGAGCGGCCTCGGGAGCCATTCCGCCCCTCCCCTCCAGGAGATGGGTCGCCGAAAATGCGCAAGGCGAGGTTTTTGGGTGGCCCAAGAGCGCCTTTGTAGAGTTGCCCTGGTGATCGAGATCGACAAACAGCACTCGCTTGCCGGCTCGAGCTAGATGATAGGCAAGCTGGCACGCAAGCGCGCTCTTACCTACACCGCCTTTTTGATTTGCCAAAACCAATGTCTGCATAGCCCTCCCCTCGCCCAGCGGTAACTGGTGACGGCTGCCAAGAAAGCACACTATCGTTCTGCGGGTAGCAAAATCTCCCTGAGATTGAAAAATCATTTGGCGTGTACGTAGGATAGTGTAGGGCTTAGCGCAAAGACATATGGCGACCTACGCCCCGGCAGGGCGTTATAGGGCATTGCATTGCGCAATATTGCAGGACATTGCGCAATAGCCTACATGGCGCTACAACATTGCGCAGCAGCTGTGATGTCGATATGCTCTGGAGGCGAGAATTCGGATACGGCTGGTTCAATTCGCGACTGTCGATGCGAGCAAGGCTTATCCACCGAGTCGCTTCCCGCCACAAACTGTTCACAAACCAAATTGCGGCCTACAGTACTGTAGGCGCGCCTATAATAGGCTACAATATTGCGCTATAGGCGATTGCGCAGTTGCCGTGATGTCGATAGCCTTTGGAGAGTATGATTCGGATACGGCCGTTTCATTTATCGTCTGCCGTTTCGAGGGAGGTTTATCCACCGAGTCGGCGGGCGCCGTAAACCGTTCATAAACCATATTGCGGCCTACAGTGTCGTAGCCTTGCCTATAATAGCCTACTATATTGCGCAGCGTGACATTGTAGGCCGTTGTAGGTCTGCCTAGGTACAGGAGAAATATATATGCCGGTTATTGCGTTCGCTAATTCGAAGGGTGGGTCTGGTAAAACGACGACCGCTTTGCTGCTTGCCTGTCATCTTGCCCGTTCGAGGCGGGTAACTATCATCGACGGCGATCCACGCCAGCCGATAACCTCCTGGGCCGGCAAGGAGGGTCACGTTCCGGAAAATCTCACTGTCATCGGCAAGATTACTGAAGACAATGTCCAGCAGATTATCGAAGACGCTGCTGTCAAAGACCCGTTCGTAATCGTCGATCTCGAGGGCACGGCGTCAAAGCTCATGGCCTACGCTATCGGACAGAGTGATTTTATCGTCATCCCTTGCAAGGAACAACAGCAAGACGCCGAGGCCGCTGTGCAGGTAATCCGTGCGATGCAGCGTGATTTTAAGATGATGGGCCGCTCGGTTCCGTTCGCCATCCTTTTCACAATGACCAAATGGATCAAAGCCAGAGCCTCCAAGGTCATCGTCGAGCAATTCAAAACCAGTACGATTCCAACCTTTAACGCTGAAATCACCGACCGCGACGCGTTTTCGCAGATATTTTTGCGGGGAGGGACCATTTATGACCTCAAGGGTACTTCGAATAACCTTGAGAAAGCCGTCGAAAATGTCGAGCAGTTCACCATTGAACTCATTCAGAAAATTAAAACCGAAGCTAGGGACGCAGCCTAATGTCTATCACCGAACAAACGCCTAAGGCGCCGATGAAAACTCTGGCGCTCGATGACCTGATCGACGATTTCGAGCCGCGCCCGGCCACAGCACCTAAACTGTCGCCAACCGAAAAAAAGACGCTTGAAAAAAAGACTACGTTTCCGTCCCGAGAACCAAAGGGGCCGAGTTTCGTCCAGGTTAACTGCTCGATGAAGGCGGAACTCGCGGAACGCCTGAAGGCCTTCGTCAAGCGGGACGAATACACGACGTGGAGTTATGGGCAGGCTATTGAGTTTTTGCTCGACCAGTACGAAAGGAAACAAAAATAGGCGATGTGGTGAGATCGGGGGCCTTGCTTGTTTGAGCAGATATTCGCTCCTCTTATCTTGTCCGATTCGTCTTGAGGCCGGGAATCACACGTCTTTTAGACCGAAAAAATGGTGATGCAGGTTTCACCCACACCAAACCCGAATGCCTCTTTTTTTGTCGGAAATACTGCAGGACGCGTTGCCTGTTTCGCTCAGTTATCCACAAGGCCATTGTGTTATATATAGTGTTATATATGTGTTACGGGGTAATTTTTCTGCACTATTTATTTGAATTATTTCATATTTTTTGACTGTTGTTGTGTGTGATATGTCGAAGAAACGTGTGTGAAATGACGTGCCTGCGTGTGTGAAATGACGAGGGCGGTTATTGCCTGTGGACAGGGCGTTCGCGTGTGTGAAATGACGATTGATCTTGACTTCGCTCTGGAATTTGAGATCTTTGTGGGTAATCCGTGGGTGAAATGACGTTTATAACGCCTAGGGTGTGTGTGTGAAATGACGAAGTTCGAGAGATCTCGAGCTGACGGGCGTGCCAACGGGGGCGAATTTGGCCTCGTGTGTGAAATGACGAAACACATCCGGGGGGCTTTGCCCCTTGGGCGTGTGTGAAATGACGAAGTTTCCGGCCGTTTTTTCGGTCAATGTGTGTGAAATGACGAATCGGAGTACTCCAGTTGAGCCCGAAACGTCGATGGGTAGCGAAACGACGGATTCTTTGCACGCTCGGTGTGTGTGAAATGACGAAGTACTTTCGGGTATGTTGCCTCTTGAGTGTGTGTGAAATGACGAAGTTGGCCTGGAAAGTGAGGCGTGTGTGAAATGACGAAAGCCAAGCGTAAAGACGCGCCCACCTTGTTTGACCACATCGAGGCGGCGCCCCCCGTTCGTTCACCTCTTCTGCCCAAGCGCCACGAGGAGGACCTTTTCGTCTGCGATATCATGGATGCCGTTCCAAAGGCGGATATGGCTTCGATGGAGCACCCGGTATTTTCGCTCTCGACTAAGCCCGACATGAAAACGCGCCGGTATGAAAACGGTGATCGGTTTGTCGAGGTTATGCCCTCGGCCAAGGGCATGGCCACGGTTCATGACCGTGACGTGCTCATCTACTGCATCAGCCAGACGATCGCGGCCCTGAACCAGAAGCGGCCGATCTCTCAGACCGTGACGATGAAGGCCTACGACTTTCTGATCGCTACGAACCGCGTGACGAGCGGGGAGGCCTATGAAGGCCTTAAGGCGGCACTGGAACGCCTGGGCGGTACCCGTATCAGCACCAACGTCATTACGGGCGGCGAGGAGGTGTTTGATAATTTCGGCCTGATTGAGAGGTCGCGGATCGTGCGCGAGACCCGCGATGGGCGGATGCAAGAGGTGGAGATCAAGCTATCGGACTGGGTGTTTAATGCCATCCAGGCGAAGGAGGTGCTCACCCTCCATCCGGAATATTTTCAACTCCGCAAGCCGCTGGAGCGGCGTATGTACGAACTGGCACGCAAGCACTGTGGCCAGCAGGCGAGCTGGCAGATTTCGCTCGAATTGTTGCAGAAGAAGTGCGGTTCGAATTCAACCTTGCGCGAGTTTCGCCGGATGGTGCGTGCGATCGTGGCGCAGGATGAAACCCATAGCCATATGCCTGACTATGCCGTGACCATGGACGAGGACATGGTGACCTTCCTGAACCGTAAGTCTGCCAAGGCCAAGCAGAAGCTGGCGATCGCTATGAACAGCCAGGTTGAACCGCGGGTGGATCCGGAAACCTTCACCAAGGCGCGTCGTGCGGCGCCCGGCTACGACGTCCAAAGCCTCTATCACGAGTGGGTCAACTGGTGGCGGTCAGGCGGGTGCGTCGAATTGCGTAGTCCGAATGCGGCATTCTTACAATTCTGCAAGCGCAAACATCAGCAACAGCCGCTCAAGTCGGGTTCGATCGACGACTAAAGGTCAACTCCGGCTTTCCGGCTGCCTGCTCACGCCGCACAAATGTCAGCTAGCTTTCCTTAAGGCGCTGACAGCGTAGAATTCGCGTGAGAATGCAGCGGGATAAATTTACCGTCGACTTTACCCGAGCGAGGAGGGGCTGCCGGCCGTTCCGAGACTTGGACATGGTCCGGGAGCGTTCGTGCTCGGTACATTATTCGTTTGCTGGCAATAGCGTGACTAAGAAACAATATTTACGCGTAATTGATCGCTCCACACGTTGTCCACAAGTAACTTCAATTTCTCGCGTTAGTTGTCATCCAGGCGTCTTGAATTCATCACACATGAGGTATTTATTGCACGGGTCGACAAAAGGTCGACGACAACTTCAGGAGGTAAACGTGTTCAAATTCAGTATTAAAAAAATGATAGCCGGTGCAACGGCTTGTATCGCAATGGGCGCTCTCGCCACTTCAGCGATGGCTACATCTTCAACGGTTTTTACCGGCGGCGGAACCCTGAATCTCTATGGCTCCAACTACAGCAGCACTAACTTTCCGCAAGTCGCACCAAGCGGCACGATTTCGAAGATTTCTTATAAGTGGCAACTTAATCGACAGGCCAGCAAGCTGACAGTAAAGCTATGTGCGGGCACGAATTGCACAACGGTTCTGAACAATGGAAGTGCTATCTCCGGGACGGGCAGTACGACAATTTTCAACGGCTTGCCGGCGAGCCAAATTTTTCATTTTGAGTTTAAAACGACCACAGGTTCGACGGGGAGCGTTATCTCACCGAGCCTCTACCAACTCCAACATTCTCTGACGATGACCTACTAAATATGTGACGGACTGGGGCGACTTGTCCTGGGCAATTTACATAGGCACAAACTACCGCCTCGCGAGTAGTTTGTGCCGAGTATGCTGCAGTTCAATTCGCGCAGCCCTTGTATTTAAAGGGTCTTTTTCTGGCACGACTTTTGCGAGAGTCGAAGGCCATACATTTAATCAGTGAAGGTCCCATGCAAATTTCTACACAGAACACTATTGCGGGCGTGGGGGCTCCAAGTTCGGCGGCAAAATCTCCCATCAAGGGAGAAAAATCCATCGTGGACGCCGTTGCCCAACAGGCAGAAGCCGCCCCACTTGGTTTCAACATGCAGGGTTTGTTGCATTCCAGCGCGGTAACTGCCGTCATTAGCTACGATGACGCGGGCGGTATGCACTGGAAGAATCCCGGTCGGACACTGACCTCTCAGGAGAGCATTGCTTGGAATGCGTATTCCAGCGCTAACCCTGATGCCATCCCAGACAATACGACATGGTACAGCTCCAAGCTTACGGACCAGGATCGATCCTATATTCGCAAAACGACCGGCTTTAACGTCGTCGATTTTGCAAATGGGGGAAGAATGATTGTGGACGATCAAGGCAGATTCCCTGCAGAGAATGACGCCCACGCCAAAGCCGCGAAAGACTTGGCGGATTGGATTGATGGGGACAGAAACACCGGAGACCTCAGCGGCGATCTTACCCCCTCGTATATCAATAATGCGATGAAATGGTTTGATACATTTGGATATGGCACGCCTGCAGATGTTAGTTCCAAGTCTAAAGAATGGTTTGATACACTCCTAAAGATGGTTTCGGATACGACACAAAACGACAAAGCGCCTGAAATGCCGATGGGGCCTCAAGCCAGAGACGCTGTGCTCGCCTATTCTCAAGCAGAAAGGCAGGCATCCGACATGGATGTGGCCATGAACACATCGCCAACGCTTTCTGCATCGACGCCCACCTTTTCGTAATCAGGGCAATACAAACGCCGTTTCTATCGCCTAGCTTAGGTGGAAAAGGTAAAATTACCTTCCGAGGGCGCTTGCGCCAGCCTCTTAAACATGAATGTGCGCTTTGATGCTTTCGCTCAAGGGAATATCCAAGATCTATGAGGTTGGTTCTGAACGCGTGAGCGTGTTGAACGGTGTCACTCTGGATATCCAGGCCAGAGAGTTTTGCGCCATTGTCGGCCCATCTGGGTCGGGAAAAAGCACCTTGATGAATATCATGGGGCTGCTGGATCGGCCGACCAGCGGCAAGGTTCTGATCGACGGCGAGGATATGGGGGCCGCCAGCGCAGACGACACTGCTGCCGCGCGAAATCGGCTATTGGGGTTTGTCTTTCAATCATTCGAGCTTTTACCGCGGCTGACGGTCTGGGAAAACGTTGCCTTGCCTCTGCACTATCGCCGGCTTGATAGTGTGACGCGTAAACGTCTGGCGCTGGAAATGCTTGGGATGGTGGGCCTGAGTGATCGAGCCTATCACCGGCCTTCAGAGCTATCAGGCGGTCAGCGTCAAAGGGTGGCTATTGCCCGCGCCCTGATCGGGCAGCCGAAGATCATCCTGGCTGATGAGCCCACGGGCAGTCTTGATAGTGTGACCGCCGCGCAGATCATGGACCTGTTCAAAACGCTCAATGCACAGACCAGCGTCACCGTCATCATGATCACCCACGATCAGGGCATAGCTGCGCAGTGCCGACGACGCATCGATATTTTAGATGGCAGAATTGTCGGCGATCTCACACAGGCTCCGGCGGATTGCGCTCATGATTAGGGGGCTACCTTCAAAAAGCGCAATCACGCATCTGGTCTCCGAAGCGGTCTCAAACCTGCTTGCCCATAAGCAGCGTACACTTCTGGCACTTCTTGGTATCGTCATCGGCACCGCCTCTGTCATTGCTATGCTATCTATCGGGCATATGGCGCAATTGGAGGCCATTGGCATGTTCCGGGCAGTCGGCGTTAATACGCTGCTGGTCAATGCCGGCCAGACCCAACTCGGCATTGGCCTTGATCCGTCTCTCATCACAATCCTGCCGGAGCGCGTATCGGGCGTGACTCTGACCGCCCCTATAGCCATCGCTCAAGCTCCAGTGGCCAATTTCGGCCCGGAGACCAATATCGTTGTCGCCGGCCTTCCACCAGCCGGACAGTCTCTGCTGGGGCTTGGTCTGGGGGAGGGACGCCTCCTGACATCATTTGATACCAACAATCACGTCGCTGTCATCGGGGCTGAAGTGGCGATTAAACTCTCAACACCTGGCAGGCCGGCCGTTCCCGGACAGACTTTGCGCGTCGGCAAATATGTCTACACCATCGTTGGCATTCTGAAACCTGTTACCTTAAGCTTTATGACGGCGCTGGATGTGAATAATGCGGTGTTAATCCCCTTGTCCTTGTCGGCGGGGACGACCGGACAATCGGGCGTCAATGCCGCTTTCATCCGCTTTGATCCGACATTAGATGCCGATGACATGTCGCGGAGGGTCACAGAGGACTTAACCCGACAGGCCCCTGAAAACTCGATAAATGTACAGAGCCCCAAACAACTGATCGCCGCCATGAAAAAGCAAAAGGCCGTTCAGTCACAACTCCTGGCGGCCATTGGAGGCATATCGCTTTTGGTCGGTGGGATAGGCGTCATGAATGTCATGCTGATGAGTGTTATGGAACGCAAGCGAGAAATCGGCCTGCGCATGGCGATTGGCGCTGCTCCAAAGGACATACAGGGGATGTTTTTAACCGAGGCCGTCGTTCTAACCCTGACAGGCGGTGTTATCGGCATCGCTTTGGGCCTTGTGATTTCGTTTGTCGCAGCGAGTTTATGGGCATGGGAGTTTAGCTTGGCGCTCTATACGCTGCCAGTCGGGCTTGGCTTATCGGCCTTTGCAGGCATTGTGTTCGGCTTCTTTCCGGCGCTGAAGGCCTCTCATCTCAATCCGATTGAGGCTTTGCGTGCGGATTAGACCTGTGCGATCTATGGTGATAGCGATCATGGGCCTTCTGGCGCTGTGCGGGGGGATCGTGGCTAAGGCGCAGACCCTGCCTCTGAATGCTCCCACGTCGCCTTATAACGCCCCGCAGGTGCCTGTAGGCCCGCGCATCCAACTTAGTCTGAGCGAGGCTGTGGCGTTAGGTTTGCGAGATAACCGTACCCTTCAGTCGTCCTATCTGAGCCGGAAGGCGCAAAGATTTGATCTGGTGGTCGCCAACAGGCGGTTTATGCCAAGGCTGGATATCGCGGTGAGCACGGATCGGGCGCGTAACGACAGGGTGTCAACGTCCACGACGACCCTTGAGCCGACGGCTGCATGGTTGTCGCCCATAGGCACAGCGGTCCAGTTTTCCTGGAGTCGGATCAGCGCTCGCGGGGAGGGGCAGAAGGCTACGGGAGAAGCTTCCGGCGTTAGTTTTAGCCAGCCTCTGCTTAAGGGGGCTGGTCTGGCTGTCAATCAGGCACCGGTTCGTATTGCCACACTTCAGGAAGATATTTACCGCCTCAACTTGAAAACCTCTGTTTCGGATACCGTTAGCAATATCATCTTCGCCTATCGCACATTGGTGCAAGCTCAGGAGCAGGAACGCTTGGCCCAGGCCTCTCTTGCCAGGTCTGAAACCTTTATCAGCACCAATACGGCCTTAGTGACGGCTGGGCGCATGGCCTCCGCCGACCTGATCCAGAACCAGGCTGACGCCGCCAATCAACGGGTGGCTAGCTTGCAAGCGCAGCAACAGACGAATAGCGCGCGGCTAGGGCTGCTGCGATTGTTGGCGCTCGATCTGCGCACGAACATTGAGGCGGCCGATCCGATCAGGGGTGAACATGTGGAGGTCGATCTGGATAAGGCCATTGCCCTTGGACTCAATGGCCGGATGGATATTCTGAGCCAGCGAAAAGTCCTTGAGCAAGCCCGACAGACACGGCTTGTCGCCCGCAACAATCGCCTGTGGGATGTCTCCGTAACCGGTGCTGTGCAGGACCGGCGTAACATCAATACATCGGTCGGGGGCATAGACCTCTATCCTGCCGGAACGAACAGCACGATAGGCCTTCAGGTCAAGATACCGTTCGGGGATTACACACTTAAACAGGCGGATGTACAGGCCTCGGTCGCGCTAGAGACGGCAGAGTTGCAACTGGAAGATCTGCGTCAAGCGGCGGAAGCACAGATCCGTGATGCTGTGGCCAATGTTGAAACGAGCTGGCGGCAGGTCGAAGCAGCGAGGCAAGCGCGCGACTTGGCCGGTCAGGCGCTTGATTTCGCCCGCAGGAAGTTCAACGCCGGCCGGGCCTCAAACTTCGAGGTCTTGTCCTATGAGGCGGGATTGCGCATTGCCGAAAATCAGGAACTGGCCGCCAATATCGGCTACCTTAACGCGCTGACGGCCCTTGATCAGCAACTGGGAACCACCTTGGACACATGGCACATCAATCTCAACGACTAAGGACGGCTATGTCGTATGCCAGCCGCCACCCTCTGCTGACTGGAGCCAGTGCCTTACTGTTGGCGGCCCTCGTGTGGGCAGGATGGTCGCTTGTACGTCCAATTCCTTCTGGCTCCAAAGAGCAGATGCAGGAACTTGTGGTTACCAAACGTCCGTTCACGGCAACCCTGAACGTTGTTGGAGCCGTCGTTGCTGGCGATAGTCTCGATCTGACGGCGCCTTTTGAAGGTACGGTACGTTTCATTGGGTTTGACTATGGCGATATGGTCGTGAAGGGACAGAGGCTCTTCGTTATTGATACGTCTTTGCTCGAACAAAGTCGCCGTGACGCCAAGACAGCGCAGCTTAAGGCCTCACAAGCCGCACGCGATATGGCGGCGTGGAAAAGTGGTCCTGAAGTCTCACGGGCCAGACGCGCGGTGGCGGTGGCTGAAATGGCTGTAGCCAATACGCATCGCAAAATCGTGGAAACCAAAGACCTGTTGGATCAGGGGCTGGTTCCCCGCAATGAATATGACGCGCTGTTACAGGAAAAGACGGCGCAGGATATGAGCCTCGTCTCCGCCCGAGAAGACATGACCCAGGCCCTCGCCCGTGGCGAAGGTGAAAACCGCCAGGTGGCCTCTCTTGATCTGCAAAGTGCCAATGCCAAACTCCACCTCGTCAACGACCAGATGGGCAACGCCGTCATCTTCGCCCCTATATCCGGGGTGATTGGGCGTCCGTCCGCAGAGAAAGGCGAGGGCGGCGCTACGGGCGCGCTACGGGTCGGGCAAAGGATTTCGCAAGGCCAAAGCCTGGGTTTTGTCGCTGACGCTGAAAATCTGGCCGTAGCGCTACAGCTGAATGAAACAGACATTCAACGTGTAAAGGTTGGCCAGATGGTGCGCATCGGCGGGTCTGGTTTCGGAGATGCCACGATGACGGGGAGAGTGGCCAGCATTTCGGGGGAGGGCACGCCGGCTCAAATGGGCGGCGGGGTGGCGACATTTGCTGTTCGCGTTCAACTCGACACGGCTTCGAAGGCTCAAACACAAACTGCTAGGATAGGTATGACTGCCAATGCCGCGATTGTGATCTATGAAACGCGGGCAGCTATCGTCCTGCCGCCACAGGCCTTGCAGAACGGATCGAATGTTCTTGTTAAAGATCTGCGGACCCACAAAGTCAGTACACAGCAGGTAACGACCGGAGAGGTTTCACCCGAGGGGGTTGAAATCCTTGGCGGACTCAAAAGTGGCGATACCGTCCTGTACTCACAAACCGGCACAACTCAAAAGGTGCAATAGTCAGAACGCTGAATTCAAAGGCTTAATGCCACTTTACTCGCACTTTAATTGTGACATTTATTCGCGTATGCAACTCACGATAACTTTACTACCATGCCGAATCGTCAAGCGCTATACACGTCAGCGGCGAAATTAATCGCCTTCTGAGGGAAACGATATTATGCGCAAAATGTTCAAGAAAATTGGTCTTCTCGCTGCGATGGTGATGGGCGCTACGGCTATCGCGGGGGCGGCTTCTGCCGCTCCGAATGGCACATATCTCATCAAGAATAACGCCAGTGCTCAGGTTAACCTGACAGCCAATACGTTTACTTCCGCAGGGACTACCGCCAGCTTCCCGAGCTCCGTCGCGGGTGGGGGCGGTGTTGGGTCAGGTTCTGCATCTACCTCTGCCAATGTCCTTTCCGGGACAGTCTATTATCAGGATCCGGCTACGGGTTACGGTTGCGGCTTTACGACCGTTGTGAGCTATAACAGTGGTACGGGCCTGTACACCTTCACCTTCAACAAATCTGTTCTCGGTGGCGCTGGCTCGACGGCGACCTGCGCCTTCACGGCATCGCGCAACACGTCTACGGGCACATATTCTGCTACCGCAACCATCGGCGGCTTCTGAGCTAATTTTACGACAAGTTAACAACTCTAGCCTAAGTTTACTGCCGGGCCGCAAAACGCGGCTCGGTAGTAATGTTAAGGAATGGCAAATGGAAATATCTGTAAGTCAGCCGACAGTCGTGAATGCGTCGGACGCAAAAATTTCGCAAAGCACGTCTTCAGCTACCGCAGCTGTCAACCAGAGCGTGACGGACACTGCTTTTTCTCAAAATGAGAACCAGTTCAACGAACTGACGTCAACTTTGCTAGATACGAGTGGAAAGTTTTCCCAGGACGAGCAACTCCAAGCCTATACAACGCTCCAAAAAATGGCCGTTACGGCACAGCTTCGCGGAATGGATGCGGACAGTCAGAAGCTATATGAGAAAGCTTCGATGCAGAGCGAGATAGGCAAGAAGGTTTCCAATCTTCAACAGCAGGAAGTCCAGACACTAATAAGCGCGCAAAGAAGTGGCGGCGCTGCCGGGGCAGCGCAGGCAAAATTGAATTTTTTCGACAATCTGTCCTCGTTCGACAAGCAGGTACAGTTTAACACTTATGGCGATCCGGTAAATTTCTCTGGTAACAAACGCTTTGCGAACATTGACGATTATCGCGCCAACCTAAGCGCCAATGCCCAACTCGCAAACTATATCCAGGATGCGCAAAGTAAGGGCGTTTCGGCGGGGGCTGATAGTAAACTCGCCTCTCTGTTAAAACTGGCCGACGCAAAGACCTCCGACTACAATTCATGGACAGCAAAGGTCCTGAGCCTGTTTGGCAACACGAGTACGCCCGAAGACAAGCTAGATCTGTCGCCACAAGCCCAAAAGATCGTAGGCGACCTCCCCTCTGGCAAGGGTGGCACAAGCCTTCATGCCTATCAGCCAGGCTCAATAGCGTCGGAACGCGCTTAAGGGCACTATGGATAGCCGCAACTCACATCGTGGCATCGAACTCGATCAGCCGCTCCATCGGATTTTTCCCGTTTGGCACCTTGAGCTCGCCGTCAGGCTTAAACAACTGACTCTGGTAAAGCCGTCGCTGTGGATAGATCCGGCAGAAGACCCCTGCGCTAACTTCATGCTTGATCCGGGCGGTAATCCCGAAAAGCACCAACAGTCCCTGTCTGATTATCTCCGGCCGTGTTGGGCACAATGCTGGTCATTTGAGGCGGATTCAGATGTTCTTTTACGAGCCTATTCTCGTGTGATTCTCGATCCGCTTATCCGGCGGAACATCGACCCGTCAAATGAGGGGGTTCGTGTTACAACGACAGCTCGCCGGCTGATCGCCACGATGGAGCAATGGGCGATCCAACATGAATCCGACCATTTTTTCATAGCGCCTGTTACTTATGAGAAGCCGGATCACTTTCGTCAAAGTCTGGTCAATCAATTGTCACGTCCTGAAGGTCCAAACCACTTCAGATCGCCTGATGCTCGCGCGGATTCCCTTCTTGTAAAGCGGTCGATGTTTCAGGACGAACGTGAAGTTCGTATTCTGTGCGTCGGTACAGGCCAATTGCACGAGGGTGATAAAATCAGGGCAATGCCGATTTTACCCAACCACCTGTTTACAGAGGTCCGATTTGACCCGCGACTTACTGCGTTCGAGAGACGAGAACGTGAGGAGACCCTGCGCAAGCTCGGATACGAAGGCACCTTCGTCGACGACGGCAGTTATGTACCTGTGTTGACTCTCGTCCCTCTGCCAAACGGTTGGCCATCGCCCGAATAGGGACAAGCATCCTCGATAAAGGCCTATATAATCTGCGCCGTCAGCTCACGATCGGATGAGGTGGGGATGTAACCGCATCGACAAAAATCCTTGAACTGAGCGACCTGCCTGTCGCTGAGGGTGTCTCGACGCCAGAGCTTTGTAGTGATCGCGACAGGACTGGTCGGCTGCGGCGGATCGGGAGGTTTGTGCGCGAAATTTATCAACCAGGGCCACTTTATCCCGTCCGACAGGACTCAGGTGCCGCGCCCCACGGCCCCTGCGGATGTGGGTATAAATATACAGGCGGCCCCATCGTCGTTCCGTCGCACGCATAGGAAGTGCTTCGACTTTGATTGAAGGATGATTTTCCGGAGAAATTGCGCGATACAAAAAACAGAAAATCCCTATTTTGGGGTAAGCTATTGATGACTCGGTATGATTGATGTGCTCATAAACTACACCCAGAGTAGTTGTGGGCGTAGCGTAATTCAGGTGGGCATCCTTTACGCCTATACCTGATGGGGGTAATAAATGCCGTTGTCATTCTATGCGTTAGCGCAAACATGCTCGCCGGGTGTTCATCCGGCCACTCTGGAACGGGTCGTCAGGGTTGAGTCCAGTTTCAATCCTTTCGCCATCGGCGTCGTGAAGGGCAAACTCGCGCGCCAACCGAAATCGCTCGAAGAGGCCAAGGCGACCGTCGCCATGCTTGAGCAGGCCGGGTACAACTATAGCTTGGGTCTGGCGCAGGTCAACAAACACAATCTCAAAAGCCATGGTCTCACACCCGACAGCGTTTTTGATCCATGTGAAAATCTACGCGCCGGCGGTGAGATCCTCATCGATTGTTACAAGACCGCGGGCAATATCAGCACGGATGCGCAGGGCGCGCTCCGCGACGCCTTGAGCTGCTATTATACAGGCGACCACAAGCGAGGTTACAAGCTAGGCTATGTTGCCAAGATCGAGCGGGCTCTGAAGAGCAATATACCTTCGTCCGAGCTTCGCCGGCGCACTCATGCGCTTGAGCCTCACGCCGCGCCGGTTTCGCCGGGCGCCATGCCGAACGCACCGAACGCCACCAGTTCACTGCTGTTCTAATCTTCGCAATCCGCGCCCGGACTCTGTTCTGACCGCCATGGCTTTTGCCCTTGCGTTACGAGAAACCGTGTTCGGCCGGATACCTTCTTCATCGTCAATCCAACAGAAAGCGAGTGTCATCATGCGCGTGCCTACACGTCTGCCCCTCTCATCAAAACCCTACGTCCGCTCCGCCGCGATCATAGGCTCCGTCATGCTGGCGACAGCCAATCCGGCTCTGGCCCAGGTCGCCAAGCTCACGACCGTTATGGACAATGTGAAAGCCGCGCTTGTTGGCATAGGTGTTGTTGTTCTGACCATTGCCATCATCTGGGCTGGCTTCAAGATGGTGTTTCAACACGCAAAATGGTCCGAAGTCTCGAACATCGTCATCGGCGGCGTCTTTATTGGCGGCGCCGCTGAAATCGCAGGCTGGATCATAGGCTGATGGAAGGCTTCAGAGATCCCATTTTCAAAGGGTGTACGCGACCGGCGATGTTCCTTGGCGTGCCGATGGTGCCTTTCCTTGTGATCTCGGCCACCTTTCTGCTTGCGGCGGTGTGGCTGATGTACCTGATCAGCCCCATCGTCAGCGTGCTGATCCTGCTCGTCTATGTGCCGCTAGTCCTCGCCATGCGCCAGATCACCAAGAAGGATGACCAGCGCCTTGGCCAGATGTTCCTGCGGGCAAGGATGCGCCTGCGCCATCAATCCGGCCGGAAACTCTGGTGCGCGATCTCTTATAGCCCTTTGACCTATATGAAGCGGAAACTCTGATGCGCTCTAAAGCTCTGCTCAAAGCCGCTGCAGTGGCGCAAATCTCTTCCAGCGAGTTCGTGCCCATGGGCGCGCACGTCACCGATAATGTCGTGAAGCTACGCAATTGCGGTCACTATATCGCAAGCTGGCGGCTCGATGGCATCACCTTCGAGACGGCGGATATCGAGGAGATCCATGTCCGCAAGGAAGGCCTCAACAACTTTATCCGGTCGCTGGGGGGAGGGCACTTTGCGCTTTGGACCCACAAGGTCCGGCGCGTGGTCAGGGAGCGTCTCGATGGCGCCTTCGATATCCCGTTCTGCGCGGCGCTGAACGACCGCTATAATGAGAGTTTCGACACCCATCGGCAGATCAAAACCGAGTTATATCTGACGCTGATCTATCGGCCGACGCCGTCGAAGGTTATGCGATTCTTCAAGGGGGCGGCCAAGAGATCGATGGCGGACATCAAGGCCAAGGATGCGCAAGCTCTGGCAGCCCTTGATGACGCGGCCCGTCAGTTCGAAGCCGCCATGGGCCGGTACAGCCCTCAGCGTCTGGCGACCAGAACCCGCAATGGCGTTGTCTACTCTGACATGCTGACCTTCTATGGCTACCTGCTTAATGGCGTTTGGGAAGAGACCTCCTTGCGCCGGGCGTCGATCGATCAATATCTGCCAAGCTCCAGGCTGCACTTCGGCGATCGGAACGGCATGATGGAGATTTGGCATCCGCAAGAGACCAAGTTCGTCGGCTTCCTCGACTTCCAAGACTACCCCAAATGGTCAGAGCCCGGTATGGGCAATGGCGTCCTTTATGGTGATTACGAATATATCGAGACCCAGTCGTTTAGCATCCTCAACAAGCGCGATGCCATGACGGCGCTTGTACGCCAGAAGGGGCAGCTTATAGCCTCTGAGGATGCCGGTGAGCGCGAAATCCAGGAGATGGATCTGGCTATGGATGACCTGCAAAGTGGCGTCATCGATCTTGGGGATTACCACTATGGCCTGGCTGTGTTCGGATCGTCGCTTGAACGGGTGGCGACGTCGATGTCGGAGGCGAGGTCTGTCTTACAGGATGGGCCGGGATTTAAGATGTCGGTCATCGACGCGGTGCCGGAATGCGCCTGGTTCGCGCAATTGCCGGGTAACTGGGGCATGCGGCCACGCGCCGCGCGATTGACGTCGCGCAATTTTGCAGCCTTGAGCCCGTTCCACAATTTCGCGCAAGGCAAGCGGTCCGGCAACCCGTGGGGCGAAGCTCTGGCCCTGCTCAAGACGCCGTCTGGCCAGCCCTATTATTTCAACTTTCATGCCTCGCCGGAGGGCAAGGATTCGTCGGATGAGAAATATGCCGGCAACACCTTCATCTGCGGGTCGACCGGCGTCGGCAAGACCGCGCTTGAGATGGCATTATTGGCGTTCGCCACCAAATATCAGGGCTTGCGCTGCGTTTTCTTCGATAAGGACCGGGGGGCTGAGATCGCCATTCGCGCCATGGGCGGACAGTACCATGTGCTCAAACGCGGTGCGCCGACCGGCTTCAATCCGTTCCAGCTTCGCAGTACCGAGCGCAATATTCAGTTCTGCGAGCGGTTCCTGAAGCTTCTGGTCCGCACGAATGGCAATGTCCATCTGAGCGCTCTGGAAGAGGAGCAGATCAGCCACGCGGTGCGTACCGTCATGGGCGCTGGCGTTGGCGCACGCTTGCGCTCAATCTCGGCCATTGTGCAGAACCTGCCGAAGACCGGTGATAACAGCATCGCGTTGCGTCTCAAGAAATGGATGCGTAGTGAGCCGCTCGGTTGGGCCTTCGACAACGCGACAGAGGATCAGGATTTTAGCCAAGGCAACATCTTTGCCTATGACTACACGGAATTTCTTGACGATCCGGAGGTCCGGACACCGATCATGGCCTATCTGCTGCATGTGACCGAGCAACTGATCGACGGGCGACCTTTCATTTATGTGATGGAGGAGTTCTGGAAACCATTGATGGACGAGCACTTCGCCGATTTTGCCCTCAACAAGCAAAAGACGATTCGTAAGCAAGGCGGGCTTGGCATCTTCGTGACCCAAAGTCCGTCGGACGTACTCACGCACAGGATCGGCAAGACGATGGTCGAGCAGACCGTAACGCAGATCTTCATGCCCAATCCGAAGGCGGACCATGACGACTACGTGCATGGCTTCAAGGTCACCGAAGCCGAATATCGCATCATCAAAAACCTGGGCGAAACGAGCCGTCTGTTCCTCGTCAAGCAGGGCCATAGCTCAGCCGTGGTGAAGTTCGATCTCGGCGGCATGAATGACCTCCTCAACGTGCTGTCCGGCACGACGGAGAATGTTGAACTGCTCGATCAGATCCGCGGCGAGGTTGGGGATGATCCGGACATCTGGCTGCCGGTCTTCCGCGAACGGGTCCGTCTGCGCCGCAACCTCATAAGCAAAAGGAGCCAGCAGGATGCGTAACCGAAAAGCGACTAAAGCTATGCTTGCCGTGATGGTCCTATTGTCGGGTATCAGTGACCACGCGCTGGCAGACCCTGCACGAAAGACCATAAAACCAAGAGTTTCTACGGCTGAGACCTTTGTGTTTGTGCCATCGGACGCCGTACTCAAACAGGTCGGCCAGACCCGCGCGCAGTATAATGCCGCCAATCCGCGAGCGGAAAAGGAATGGCGCAAGGCCTGGGTCGTCAAGGGCACGCCCAATGATAACGGCTATTTTGAGATGATCCGCACGCAATCGGCGGCACCGAAGGACAAAACCGGGGAGGGCAACTGATGGCGGGCCTGGCCTCCGAGATCGAGACCGCGATTGACGCGCTGCTCAACACCTTCGTCACCGAGAAGAGTGCGGCGGTCTGCGGCGTCCTGACGCCCGTGGCTCTGACGGGGGCGACCCTCTATATCCTGATGATTGGCTATGCCATCATCCGGGGGGAGGCGCATGATCCGATCCACACCTCGCTGTGGAAGTTCGTCAAGATGGCGTTTGTGGCCGCGGCGGCGCTTGGGGTGGGCACCTATCAGGGCGATGTCCTCAATGCCTTCTACGGCATCCAGGAGGGGTTAATACAGGCCTTTAGTGCTCAGACCACGGTCGGCGGTGTCATCGACGACTTCATGGTGCCCTACGACGCCCTGGCGGCGGCCATCGGTCAGGAGGCCTCGACGAGCATGGTGCCGGACCTGACGCTCTATCTGGCGATGGCCATTGTTGTTCTAGCCGAGGTGTGGATTTTTGCCATCGGGATCGGTCTTTACCTGATGGCCAAGGTGGCGCTGGCGCTTGTTCTCGCGCTTGGTCCGGCGTTCATCCTGTGCGCCATGTTTCCGGCCACCCAGCGCTATACTGAAAACTGGATCGGCCAGGTGATCAACTATGTGGTCTTAAGCGTGTTGGTCGTCGCGGCCTTTACGATGCTCACGCTTTTTGCTCAAGCCTTTGCGCAGGCCGTGCTCAATAACCTGGCGAACGACAGCGCCATCATCAAGGATTGTGTGGCCTTGCTGATCGTCTCCATTGCCCTGGGCGTGGTCATGCTGAACCTCAACTTCATCGCAAGTTCCCTGGCCGGCGGCGCGGCGATTTCGTCGCAAGGCATGGGTGTGGCCGCCATGCTGGCCGGAGGCGCTCTGGCGTTTAGCGCCTTCGGCGGCGGCGACAGGAAGGGCAGGACTTCAGGACAGACCAATTCGATTAGCCAGGGAAACGCCCAACGCGCACCCAACGCGCCAAGCCGTCCGGCGCCGGCGGCCCTGCCGTTGTACCAGCGACATACTGACGACAACCTCAACCGATGATCACAAGGAGATTTCGCATGCGTAAATGGACAGCCTTCGCCCTTGGGGTCGCCCTCGCAGCCAGCGCCTGCGGCGCAAACGCCCAGACCGTGGTTTATGATCCGCTGAACACCGCGCAGGCGATCAAGCAGGTGGCGGCGTGGAAGCAGCAATACGACCAGATGGTCGCACAGTACAACAAGCTGCAGAGCCAGCTTGATCAGGCCAAAACCCAGTACAATGCGCTGACAGGCAGCCGTAACCTCGGCGAACTGGCGTCAAACCCGTTGCTGAAAGACATCGTGCCGGCGGGTACGGCCGGGGTGTTTACGGCGATGAACAAGGACGGTTTTGCCGGTATGACAGCAACAGCGCAGGCCCTGCGCCAGGCCGAGATGCTCTACAATTGCGAAGATCGGGAAGGCACGCAAAAGACAGCGTGTGAGGCGGCGCTTAACACGACCAGCCAGGCCCAGGCCAATCAGCAAGGTACGATGGCGCTTCTGGTCCAGCGCAGCGATCAGATCACCGCGCTGCAATCACAGATCAATTTGACGCAAGACCCCAAGGCCATTGCCGAGCTTCAGGCGCGCATTCAGGTCGCCCAGGCTGAAATCGTCAATGACGCCAACCGTATTGCGGTGATGAACGCTATGGCGGCGTCGCAAGGTGAGGCGGCGCAACAGGCTTTGCGCGAGCGCACCTTGAAACGGCTGTCGGCTTCGGCGCCGGCGGTGATCGACAGCTTCACCTTCACCGTACCCAACGCCAATTGACCTCCACTACAATCGAGCCCCCAAAATCCAGACGACCTAACCCATAGGACAATACTGATGTTAGATAAGCCAGCGACGGTCTCAGCGGCCGGCGAACGGGATTTCTATGCCCAAAGCATAGACTGGGAAGCCGACCGGCAGGACCGGATCGAGCGTTCCGAGCGGCGCGCGTGGTGCGTGGCGGCGGTTGCGTCCGTCACCGCAGTGATCGCCGTCATCGGGATGGCGAGCCTGTTGCCCCTCAAAAAGATCGTGCCCTACGTGTTCGAGGTTGATAAGGCGACAGGCAATGCGGAACTGATCACAGCGGTGGGCGACGGCAAGACGGTCGAGTATCAGGACCTGCTGGATAAGCACTGGGCCAAATCTTACGTCACCGCGCACGAGACCTACATGTACCGGCTTTTGCAGGCCGATTACGACACGACCCTCGGTCTCAGCGCCAATGACGTCGGCCAGGCCTATGCCAGGCAATTCGAGGGTCCGGATGCGCTTGATAAAAAGCTCGGCGCCAATAGCGAGGTGCGCGTGAAGGTCCTCAGCATCACCCTCGCCAAAGATGCCACAGGCACCAAGGCGGTTGTCCGGTTCCAGAAGACCCTGAGCCATAACGAGTCCGGGGTGACGGAGCCGCCGCAGTTCTACGTGGCAACCCTGGCCTACGAATATAAACCGTCGCAGCATGGCAGCGAAAAGGACCTCATAGAGAACCCACTTGGCTATCGCGTGACCAGCTACCGCGTCGATTCCGAAATCACGGCGCCCGTGCCGCTGGCTGCACAGTAGGGGAGGGGGCCATGAAACGCATTGCCATTTCAGCGCTTTCGCTCCTGGTTGCAACGACCAGCAGCTATGCGGCCGATACGCCCACACCGGGCTCCGGCGACAGCCGTGTGCGCTATGTGACCTATAGCAGGGATCAGGTGACGAGCGTCGGGGTGCATGTCGGCACGGTGTCGCGCATTATCCTGGGCGATGACGAGCGTATTCAGGTATCGGCGTCGGGCATGTCGGCCGATTGCCAGAATCCCGACAGTCTGTGGTGCATCCGGGCGGATATCGACACGCATGAGATCTGGGTAAAGCCGAAGCCGGGCGCGCGGCGCAACAATCTCGAAGTGCGCACTGACAAGCGCGACTACTCCATCGAATTTGTCGTTGATCCTGCGGCCAATGGCAGCAGGGCTACACCTGCGACCATGTACCGGGTGATGTATCGTTATCCGATTGAGATTCCGACCATGGCGGCCTTCATGGCGCAAACAGCGGCCGTCCCCCACATGGACGAAGCCGCTGTGCTGAGCGATCGTCTGGCAACCAAGCCTATTCCCAAAAACTGGAAATATAGCCAAAAAGCCAAGAAGGGCTCTGACGATATTAAGCCGACTCTGGTCTTCGACGATGGTCGGTTCACCTATTTCCGCTTTGCGGGCAATCAAGAGGTGCCGACGATTTTCTATGTCGATCCGGCGGGCGATGAGTCGCGCATCAATTATCACATGGACGACGACCTGGCTGTCGTCGAACGGACGGGCAAGCGCTTCGTCCTGCGGCTGGGTGCATCCGTCGTCGGTATCTGGAACGAAGCCTTCAACCCGGATGGGTCGGGCAGCCCTGCCGGTACAACGGTTATAGGCGTTGAGAGAAAGGTCGTGCCATAATGGACAGCCAGGGAAACACCGTGACGCCGGGCGCGCCTGATCCGGAATTGAACCGCATCCCGTCGGTGAATAGCCGGGGTGGGGTCTCATCGAACATCCTGAGCAAGGTCGTGTTTGTCATAGCCGTGGTCGCCGTTTTGGCCATTGGTGGGATCGTCACCTTCAAAAAGCTCAACACGGACGCGTCGAATAGGAAAACCGAGCGAGCACTTGCCGCCAAATCGGAAAACAAACCTGCGGCGGTCACTGGCAGGCGGAAGTTCGACGCCGAGGCTTCCCCCACACATCCGGCAAGCGGCACAACCAACACGTCGGATGTTGCCATCAATGGTGCGCCAGCCTGTTCTGACGGCGGTCCTGGAACGATGGCGAGATCGGCCAATGGCGAGCCCCTGCTTGATGCGCAGGGCCAGCCGATGCGGTTTTGCGGGGACGGCAAGATGATCGTGCCCGCTTTGGAGGTCGCAGGCACCGTCCCGCCCATACCGGTCTCCGGCACGCACACGACGACCACTGCCGCCGGCCAACCGCAACCCCATGTCGATCGCTACGGCGGGGACGTCATCTTGTCCGGTGGCAGCCCAACCCGCGCAGGCAGCCAGGCCGATGCCGGCGATCCGATGAACAATCCTCTGATACGCGCTGCGCTGGGTCAGGGGCTTGGTCAGGGCGCGGGCGCACAAAAAGGCCTTATGGCAACGTCGAGCGGCCCCCAGGGCTCTGTTGGCAGTCTGCTGCAGCCCTCAGTCACTCAGGCGGTTCAGGCGGGCAAGATCGGTGACCGCAATATGATCCTGCCTATGGGGCGGAGCATCGAATGCGGGCTTTCGGTCAGGATGGTCAGCGCTTTGGCGGGTTTGACGAGCTGCGTGCTCAGCCAGAACGTCTATAGCGACAATGGACGGGTTGTCCTGTTGGAACGGGGCTCGGAGGCTACGGGAGAGTATCGGGCGGTGTCCGAGCAGGGCCAGCGGCGTCTGTTTATCATCTGGACGCGGATCAAGACACCCAATGGCATTCTGATCAACCTGGACTCGCCGGGTTCGGACAGCCTGGGCACTTCGGGCCTGCCCGGCGGGGTCGATAACCACTGGTGGCAACGGGTGGGCGGTGCGTTCCTGCTATCCACAGTCAAGGATGCAATTGCCTACAAGACAGCCGAGGCCTCCGGAAACGGTGCGGGCGGGGCCATCTTTTATCAGAACACGGCGACGACTGGCGACCGCATGGCGGAGAAGGTGCTTGATAGCACGATCAATATCCGCCCAACGATCTACAAGAACCAGGGGGACCGGGGCTCGATCTATGTGGCGCGCGATCTGGACTTCGGGAGCGTCTATGCCCTACGAGCCCAATAACCGAGCGCTGCCGCGCGACGCCATGGTGCGCGAGCTGATGAAGCCGCTCCTCCATGTGCTGGCCATTCCGGGTGCGACGGAGATCGTCATCAACCGGGCGACCGAGGCGTTCGTTGAGGTCGGTCCTGACTGGCAGTGTTACGATCTGCCCGACATGACCTATGAGCGGTTGCATGCCCTGGCGCAGACGATTGCGACTTATTCCGACCAGACCTTATGCCCGGAGCGTCCGATCCTGTCGGCCAAGCTGCCGGATGGGGAGCGGATACAGATCATTGTGCCCCCCGTTGTCGAGCCGGAGGCGATTTCGATTTCGATCCGATTGCCGTCATCGGACATACGGACCCTGGCCGAATACCAGCAAGACGGCACGTTCGACCGGTTTGTCTGGGCCAGGCCCCAGCATCTCGAAAACCGCCAGAACGACCTGCAAAGCACCGACATCGAGCTGATGAAACACCTGGAATCCAACCGGCTGGCGGATTTCATCGACCTTGCGGTCAGGGCCAAAAAGAACCTTGCCATTGTCGGCGAGACCGGGTCTGGCAAGACAACCCTAATGAAAACGATTTGCCATTCGATCCCGTCGCATGAGCGTATCATCACCATTGAGGATGTGCGCGAGCTGTTCCTGCCCCATCATCCGAACCGAGTGCATCTGCTCTACAGCAAGGGCGATCAGGGCGTGGCCAGGGTGACGCCGGCCGATCTGATTGCCGCCAATATGCGCATGAAGCCCGATCGGGTACTGCTGGCCGAATTGCGCGGTTCTGAGGCCTTCGACTACTTAAAGCTTCTGACGACCGGCCATAGCGGATCGGTGACCAGCTTTCATGCGGAATCGTGCGCGCTGGCGGCCGAGCGATACGTGTTTATGTCGAAGGAGCACAAGGATGCCGAGAGCTACGATGCCAACGCCTTAAAGGCACTCGTGACCTTGACCATCGACATCATCATTCATGTGGCGGCGGTGACGGAAGGGGAGGGGGCGAAACGGCGCAAGGCGCGCTATGTCAGCGAGGTGCATTTCGATCCGGTGGCCAAGCTCAATTCCCGTTTCGGCGAAGCGCCTCTGCACAGGGCCGGCACATGAAAAAGGTCATCCTCATCTTAGCGGCCGTCGCGATCTACGCCATAGCTGGCTATTTCGCGGTCAAATACCTGTCGGGCGCCCTGTACTTCGTGTTTAACAAGGCGGCGCCGGCCCATATAACGCCCACGACCTGGGATACCTACTGGTACGTCTATCACGAGGTACCCGGCCAGAAGAAGCGTTTGCAAATGGCCTTGGTGGCCGCGCTCGCCATCGTCTTCGTTGTTCCCGGCCTGTTCTTGGCCAAGTTTCTGGAGGGCAAGCCGCGCCCGTTACATGGGGCTGCCCGGTTTGCCAATGCTGGCGAAGTCGGTAAGGCCGGATTGTTCGGTGAGGATGGCATTATCGTTGGCAAGGATCGGGGCCGGTATTTGATCTTCGGGGGGCAGCAATTCGTCATGCTGTCGGCGCCGACGCGGTCGGGGAAGGGGGTATCGATGGTGATCCCCAACCTGCTCAATTGGCCGCATTCCTGCGTGGTGCTCGACATCAAGCTTGAGAATTACCGCCTGACCTCAAAATTCCGGGCCAGCCATGGCCAGAAGGTCTATCTGTTCAATCCGTTTGCCGAGGATTTCAGGACCCACCGCTGGAACCCGCTCGATGGCGTCAGCCGCGACCGCAATTACCGCGTCGGCGATGTGCTGGCCGTAGGCCAGGCGCTTTACCCGTCGATCGACGGCAAGGATAATTTCTGGAACGATCAGGCGCGCAACCTGTTCTTGGGCTTGGTGCTCTACCTGATGGAGACACCGACACTGGCCTGCACCTTGGGTGAAGTGTTGCGTCAATCCTCTGGCAAGGGCCGTGCGCTGAAGGATCATCTGCAATCTCTCATCAACGCGCGTAATAAGGGCGACGATCCACTCAGTGAGGATTGCCTGGATGCGCTCGGTCGCTTCTGCGCGGCGAGTGAAAACACGTTGTCGAGTATCTTGGCCACCTTCAATGCGCCCCTGACCATCTTCGCTAACCCGATTGTCGATGCGGCGACCTCGGCGTCGGACTTCGACATATCGCAGGTCCGCAAAAAGCTGATGTCGATCTATATCGGTATCCAGCCGAACCGGTTGGCCGACGCGTCCTTGCTGGTCAACGTCTTTTTCAGCCAGCTTTTGAATCTCAATACACTGGAGCTGCCGCAAAACAATCCGGCGCTGACGCACCAGTGCCTCCTCATTCTTGATGAGTTTACTGCCTTGGGCCGTGTTGGGATCATCGCCAAGGCCAACGCCTTCATCTCCGGCTATAACCTGCGCCTTCTGACTGTGATCCAGAGTGTCAGCCAGTTGGAGTCGGTCTACGGTGAAAAGGATACGCGCACGCTCGTTACCAACCATGCGCTTCAGGTGATGTTCCCGCCGAGAGAGCAGCGCGATGCCAACGCTTATTCCGAGATGCTCGGCACCTATACGGAAACAGCGATATCAAAGGGCAAGAGCAGCCCGCGCGGCGGGGGCGGGCATGGATCGAACTCGGAAAATACGTCTTACCAGCGTCGTGCTCTGATGCTGCCGCAGGAGTTGAAGGAGATGGGGGCGGGGCGCCAGATCATCCTCATGGAGGGGTTGAAGCCGATCCAATGCGACCGCATAAGATACTACGCCGATACCACCTTCATGGACCGCTTGAAGCCGCTCAGTGCCACGCTCAAACGGATCAAGACCAAAATCCCGAACCGGACACAACTCGACGAGGCGGCGTTCGTCAAAAACGAGTTGTCAGCCACGGTTGAGGGGGTCGATATGGTTCTGCATCGGGCGAGGGTAGAGGGGCGGATAAGACCGTTAAAACTCGGTGAGACCATTGATGTCGCCAAACTCGACCTTGACCTCAAAAAACTGCCGCGGCTCGACGACCAGAACAATCCGTCGCCGGCCTCGATCGAGACCTTTGTCGATGCCGCGCTCGACCAGTTCGATGGCCTGAGGCCTCAAAGCGCCAAAAGCCAGATGCGAGGACGCAAAACTCAAAACCCGACACAAGCCGCAAAGCCGAAGGCCAAACAGCCGGCCGTTATCGACATGGCCGCCCCATGAGCTTGCCTATATCCCAGAACAGGAGACCGACTATGAAACTTACAAGCTTAACCGGCCTTGCCACCGTTTTGGCGCTGGCGGGCTGCGCCTCGCCCAATGCCGATGCGCCGCCCTCGGCGTTGGGCCGGACTCCGATTAATTCGAACTCAGGGATCGCCGCTTATCAGGCACAGCAGCCTGCGCCGAACCTGACCGCGACGGACACGCGCATTGAACGGCAAGTCAACGACCTATCACGGCAGGTGGGCGAGCTGAAGGCGTATCTCGTCATGTTGCAGGCCAATCAGGAACAGGCGGGCTTTGTCCCGGCGGCCTATGGCCAGACTGCCCACATGCCCAAACACAGCCTGGCGCAAACGACCCAGGGCCAAAAGGCAGCTATCTCAGCCCCCTCGCTCAGCATGAGCATTGGCCATGACCTAGGCGCCAGCAAGTTCAGCCTCAGTGAAGACGAGGCGGTGAGCTTCGTAGCGGCGGCTAAGGCCAGTGGTCACATCACCATACGTGGCCGCTCGGATGGCAACAAGCTTACGCCTCAAGCCAAGGCGCTGGCTATTGACCGGGCGGTCAGGGTCAAGGCCTTCCTGATGAGCCAGGGGGTATCCGGCGATAATATCAGAATCACCTACTGCACGCATGGCTGCCAGGTCGCCGATGGCGCGACGGCCGATGGCAGAAGGTTGAACCGGCAGACCATTGTCGAGCTGCGTAGCCCGATGAGCCTGTACTCACTCGCCTTGGCACAAAGGGAGTAGGGCGATGAACGAGATTGAGGATGGCCGCGAGCGGTTGCTTAGCGAAGAGGTCCATAAGGCAAAGGTCAATCTGGAGGCACGCTTGAAGACTGCCGACTGGTCCTATGACTATTCCGACGACGCAAATACCCGGCGAAAAGGCGCGGCCGTTATCGACAGGATCTATAAGGATATTGACGCTCTGGCCAAACAGGACCGTCAGACGGCGACTGAAGTCTGGGACCGATATGCGCCCAAGGACCAGAAGCGCCCGCCGTCGCTGGACACGCAGATCGAAGCTCAGACGCAAACTCAGACACAAGACTCGGCTCAACAAGCTCAGAGGCCTAAATCCGGACCCGGTAGTATGCGCTTTATCAATGCGCTCGACCGGGAAATGGCCAAGGCACATCTGGCGGAAAGTGGTTGGCGCGACCGTCAGGACCTGGCCAGGGTGATGACCGATCTTGAGGCGCTGACGCAAGTCAATCCCGGCAAGGCGACCGAGTTATGGGACAAGCATCGGCCAGGGGACCCGGATAAACCGATCTTCATCGACAATGATGAGAAGGACCCAAAGGAAAAAAGCCAGAACCCGATTAAGGATCAGTCCCCCCCAAAAAAGGACAAGCCGGACGACAAGGTCAAAACCGACTTCGACGATCCGGTGCTTGAGGCGCTTCGCAAACGCTACCTTGTGGCAGACGACAAATACTATAAACGCGACACCGCTCGGACTTTGGCGTTTGAGGACCATGGCCGGCGGCTGACGACCAAGCATGATGATGCGGAGATCGCGATTTCGATGGTCGAGCTCGCCCAGATTAAGGGGTGGGAGACGATCAAGGTCAAGGGCAGCGAGGCCTTCCGGCGTGAGGTGTGGTTGCAGGCGCAGCTTCAGGGCCTTGAGGTTCAGGGTTTCAGGCCGCAGGCGGTTGATCTGGTCAAGCTTTCGGAACGTCAGGCCGACAATAACCGCCCGGCCATCGGCGCCATCAACACGATTGAGAAGAGTGAGCGGAGCCGAACCCAACCCCAACCCCAACCCCAACCCCAACCCCAACCCGAAAACACCAAACAAACCCAGATCGACGAGCCGACCGCGAAGCTGACGGATAATCAGCAGATCGCGCTCGATGCCTTAAAAGCTGTTATGCGGGCGCGGGGTGACGGCGATAAGGCGATTGAGATGGCCGAAGCGGTTGCGCGGGATCGCTTCCAGACGCACCGTGTCCATGTCGGTAAGGTCATTGAACAGGGGACGGCGCCGTTTGAGAACGATCCGAAGAATGAGCGGTCCCCCTTTGTGCGGCTAGATACGCCGAAGGGTAGGGAGGTCATCTGGGGCGCTGACTTACCTCGGGCGCTGGAAGAGGCCAAGGCAGGCGTGGGCGACGAAATCACCCTAACGTCTTCCGGCAAACGACCTGTGACGATTACGGTGAAGGACCGAGACGACACTGGCAAGGTTACCGGTGAGCGGGAGGTCGTCGTCAATCGCAATGCCTGGGAAGCGCGAAAGCTTGAGACGTTGCGTGAGGAGGCAAAACTAAGGGTGATCCACCAGGCCGAAAAGGCCAACCCCACGATTCGCACCTATGATGCTAACGCGCCGCGTGTCGAGCCCCGACGGGAAATCACCAAACCACAGGCCAAGATCGAAAAGGACCGCTCGCGCGTTTGATCGTCATGCCGTGCAAGCGTTCGGTTTTCGTTTTTTCCGCCTTGGTGAAAATATCGTACTACATAAATATAGTGTTGTGGAACAGGATGTTTACAATGCCGTCGCCGCACAGGCACTCGCTTGGCGTACGAAAAGCCCTTCTTGCCCTTGGCCTTAACATATGCGGGTTAGAGAACTGATGTCGTTGCGTCTGGGGAATATTGACGTCGAACGTCGAACGATCCGTGTCCGCGGGAAGGGAAGGGAAGTCGTGAGCCACAGGTCTTTCTAAGCCATGACGACGTACTTATTTCAAAGCGCTATGCTTCATACCTCGATCAAAATGTCCGAAGCGATGTCGCTCTATTTTGGAGTGTGAAGATGTTATCTCAAAGGAGAATTTCGCCCATTCACGGTTGTTAAGCGCACGCGACAATGGTATCCGGGTAATGGGAATAGGGGGCGCTTTGTGCAGACCGAACGCAAGTCAGAAACAGAAAATGAAGCAGCAATTGATAGTGGCCTGTTATGCCTGACGGCCTTAATGGGGTTTCTGGGTAAGGCTGTAGATGCAAATCAAGTCCGACATGACCTCGGTATTGGCTCGAAAGCCGCCACAGCACCGGAGTTGCTTCGCGCCGCAAAGCACCTGAACGTAAAAGCAAAATCCGCGCAAGTTTCGTCAGATAGGCTGGGACGGCAACCGTTGCCCGCGATTGCACGTCTGACCACAGGGTCGTTCATCATTGTTTTGCAGGCGTCGAAGGACCAAGTCCTGGTCTTTAATCCAGCCGAACCGGCACCCAGAGCCTTTAGCCTTGCAGAATTCGAAGCGGTCTATACGGGTGAACTGCTGCTATTCACAGTTCGCGATGGTATCGGAAGTTCGACAAAGGCCTTTGATGTCACATGGTTTATCCCGGCCATTATCAAATATCGGCATATTTTACGCGATGTCCTGATCGTATCTTTTTTTATTCAGATACTGGCTCTGCTGACGCCTCTATTCTTTCAGGTCGTCATAGATAAGGTGCTTGTTCACAAAGGGCTGACGACCTTAGAAATCCTCGCCATTGGCCTTCTGTGCGTCTCCTTGTTCGACGTCTTGCTGGGGGCGCTAAGAACCTATCTGTTCTCCCATACCACTAGTCGTGTCGATGTCGAACTTGGCGCCAAACTATTCCAACACCTTACGCGGCTGCCCATGGCCTATTTTCAGGCGCGTCGGGTGGGCGATACGATTGCACGTGTCCGGGAGCTTGAGAATATAAGGGAGTTCCTGACGTCTTCGGCTCTCACTGCGGTGCTGGACCTTTTCTTTGGCGTCATATTCCTTATCGTCATGGGGCTATACAGCCTTTGGCTCCTGCTTATCGTTCTCATCACCCTGCCTCTTTATGCATTGATCGTCTATTTCCTGGCGCCGATCCTGAAAGACCGGCTTGATGAAAAGTTCGCGCGCGGGGCTGAGAGCCAGGCTTTTTTGGTTGAATCCATCACAGCTGTAGAGACTCTCAAAGCCTCTGCCGTCGAGCCCCAGGCACAAACGCGCTGGGAAGGCCTTCTCGCGTCCTACATCAAAGCAGGCTTCTCTGCCCGAATGGTTGCCAATTGGGGATCGCAGGCGATCCAACTCGTCAACAAGGTGGGCACAGTTGCGCTGTTGTTTTTCGGTGCGAAGCTTGTAATCGACGGCCAACTGACAGTGGGTGAACTGGTCGCCTTCAATATGCTGGCCGGGCAGGTGGCAGGACCGGTCTTACGCATTGCGCAATTGGCACAGGATTTTCAGCAGGCAAAGCTCTCGGTACAGCGATTGGGTGATATTCTAAATACGCCAACTGAGCCCGTCCCGAGCGCTGATCGGGGCCGACTACCCGATCTACGCGGCGATGTTCGTCTAGAGCATGTCGGGTTTCGATATCGTTCCGATGGGCCGGAGGTGTTGGCGGACCTATCCCTGCAAATTGCCCCGGGTGAGGTTCTGGGTATCGTCGGTCCCTCCGGGTCGGGTAAATCGACGCTGACCAAACTCGTGCAGCGTTTGCACACCCCAGAGAAAGGCCGTGTCCTGGTCGATGGAATGGATGTCAGTTTAATCGATCCCGCCTGGCTTCGCCGGCAGGTCGGAGTCGTTTTGCAGGAAAATATACTTTTCAACCGATCTGTTCGTGAAAACATCGCCTTGTCCAATCCGGCGATGAGTATGGATGCTGTGGTGAACGCCGCCAAAACCGCCGGTGCGCATGATTTCATTCTGGAACTGTCGGAAGGGTATGACAGCCATATCGATGAACGCGGTTCCAATCTGTCCGGAGGCCAGCGCCAGCGGATCGCTATCGCCAGAGCGCTGGCGTCGAACCCGCGTATTTTGATTTTCGATGAAGCGACCAGCGCACTTGATGCCGAATCGGAAGAGATCGTCCAGAACAACCTCGACAAGATCGTCGCCGGGCGAACCGTAATCATCATCGCGCACAGACTGTCGGCTGTGAGACGGGCCAACCGCATCATTACGATGGAGAAGGGCCGGATCGTTGAGGCTGGGACGCACGACGTGTTGTTGAAAGCCGGAGGGCGTTACGCTCAGCTTTACCGCAAACAAATGGGCCTTCAACATGGTGTGGAAATGGAGGTAAGCGATGTTTAAGACGCTCAAAAGCCATTTCGATACGACGCTGGAAAGCCTCAAGCTCATCAAACAGAGCGAAGCCAGCAAAACGCGGTATGACAACACGGCATTCCTTCCGGCTGCGTTAGATATATTGGAAACACCACCCAACCCCTTGGGGCGTGGCGTCGTGTGGGTCATTGTCAGCTTCCTGATGATTGCCTTGATCTGGTCGATTGTAGGCTCAGTCGATATCGTCGCAATCGGCGAAGGCAAGATTATCCCAAGAGGCCAGGTCAAGGTCATACAGTCGGCCGATCTGGGCGTGGTGCGCGAACTTCACGTCAAGGAGGGGCAGGCGGTAAAGGCTGGTGACGCCCTTATAGTTCTTGACCCTACGGTATCCGGAGCTGAAGTCCAACAGGCACAACAAGCCTTACTGACAGCGCAACTCGAACTGGCGCAGTCGCGCGCCCTCGCTGATTTTGTGGCGGGCCGACCGGCGCACTACGAAGCGCCCGTTGGGGCCGATCTAACAGCTTCGGCAGTTCAGAGTGCTTACTTGCAGCAGCGTATTGACGAACAGAGGTCTACCTTGAGCGGCCTCAACGAGGCGCGCGTTCAACGCGCTTCTGAGTCCCGCATGAATATCGAAGAAGGTCGCAAGCTCAGTCAACAACTGCCATTGCTGGAGGAGCGTCTGCGCGACTTACAGTCCCTGCACGAGCAAGGACTGGCGCCAAAGACCGTTGTAAACGAAGCCCATGAGCGGGCGATCGGTATGCGTCAGGACATATTGATAAGGCGCGAGGAAGGTCATAAGGCACAGGCCGCAGCACTTGCGGCTAATCAGGCGTACATTTCGCAAAGAAGCAAGTTTGCCAGCGACGCCTTGAAGGCCTTGACCGAGGCCGAAGCCAATTACCGTTTGCGGGAGGAAGAACTTAAAAAGACCAGAGAAAAAGCTCGCCTCACGGTGCTCAGGGCACCCGTCGATGGCTATGCGCAACAGCTTCAGCTTCACACGGTGGGCGGTGTTGTTAAGGCGGCCGATCCGCTACTGGTCATCGTACCCAAAGGCGCGGAACTTCTCGTTGAGGCGAGCTTTCCCAATCGGGAAGTTGGCTTTCTGCGGGCGGGGCAGCTGGTGGAGGTCAAGCTGGAGGCCTTTCCTTTCACCCGGTATGGCACGTTAACTGGTAGGCTGGAGCAAATCAGCCGGGACGCCATAAACGATGAGAAGCGAGGCTTGCTCTATACCGCGATCGTGGCCGTTGACGCGCCGGCCCAGCAACAAAGTGGTGGTAAAAGTCATCAAATCCAGCCGAGTATGATTCAGCCAGGGATGGCGGCCAGCGTGGAAATCAAAACTGGCCGTAGAAGTATTATCAGTTACCTCCTGTCACCGTTGTCTCGGAGGGTGAGTGAGGCCGGTAGGGAGCGTTAGCAGGATGCTATTTGTTGTAGACGCCAAGACGCTAGCAGAAGTAAGCCGTCGAAATGCCGCCGTTTAACGTCAAGTCTGAAAATTATAAAGTCGTTTATAGAAGGTCGGCACACCTCATAAATGATGAAAAAATGGTTGTCATGTACCGCAATAGTTGTCATAAATATGCAACCAAAGGGTGTAATTGCTGACTTCGCCGACAAACAGGTGGGGCTCGGGCTTAACTCCGAGCCAAGTCACCACGCGAGTCTTACCTGACGGCTTAGGCCTTGTGGTTGAGTCCACCGGATAACCGTATTTTTGGGAATGAGGGAATGAAATGGCGTGGGAACGTATTGAAGATACTGGCAAAAGGTTGCGTGACAATCCGTACTGCTATTTTGATTCTGATAATGGAAGGACCTATCGTTCCGCAAGTTACCACATGATGAAGGAAGGAAATATTCCTGTCAATGCAGGTTTTCTCTTATCCGGCTCTGATCTATTTCTCCCAGGTTATTACGAACAAACTGATCTTGTGGCTTACGAAGACATATTTTCTGGAATGTCAGGGACCAGAGTATTGTATGATTACACAATTGGAGAGCTGGGAAACTATAGGGAGGCTGCAGGAGTACTTGTTGAAATGTCAGGCTATACTAACCCGCCATTTTTCATCACGGCCGACGACGACCAGGTTGAAGGCTACCTTGACCTATTGCTTTCCTTCTATGTAGCCAGAGACAAAATCAGCCTACAGCCAGAAGGTGTGCCTATTCGATCAGCATGGGTTATCAAGAAACTGATATTCGCCTGCAGGCATACAGGGAAAACAATAGTTAAGCATAATGTTGAATCAAATCAGTATCTAAATTTAAAATTTAAAGGTTGGTAAGTTCAATGTCAATTACGTTGCAGCAAGCGCTCGGCCAATTCAACGCACTTCCGTCCGGAAGTGATTTGACAACGGGTGTCCTTAACATTCTGGATCAGTTAGACCTGACGGAAGGCGGGACGAATAGCAATATAACAAAGACTGTCTTGTACTCAGGACCTATGGGCGACTTTTCAGCCTCTAATTATGCCAAAACTTACGCTGGCCTTTTGATCTCAAGTCTGAAAGTTATAAGGCAGTTCATAGGTGGTAGGCACGCACCTCATAAATGGTGAAAATAGTGGTTGTCATGTACCGTAATAGTTGCCATAAAGATGCAATCAAGGGGTGCAATTGGTAAATGTGTTGAAAATTGGTTGTGCGATTAAGCGCAATGGATAGCGAAGCTTTAAGTGGTCGTCTAGGGAGCTGCGGCCGACCGTAAAACGTCTACCGAGCCGACTGTGTTTTAAGAATGAAAGAATATCTATGACGTGGGAACGCATCGAAGATACCGGGAGGCAGCTTCGGGACAACCCGTACTGCTATTACAATGCTGAGAACGATCTAACTTATCGGCAGGCATTTCACGCCCTCATGAATGAGCGAGAGGTGCCTGTTAATTTTGCATTTCTATTTAATGGACCTGATATCCTACTGCCCGGATACATAGAGCAGACAGCAAATGTAGAATACGAAGATAAGTCGATTGAAGGGCGTGGCGCACGGTTTTTATACGACTACACTATAAAAGAATTGGGCAATTACAGGGAGGCGTATACTGTAATTACGAGCATATCTAAATATGATATTGATCCATTTTATATTACTGCTGACGATGAGCGCATTCATGAATACCTAGGTTTTATATTGTCGTTCTATATGGAAATTAATAAAATCAACAGGGTTCCTCCGGGGGGGGTGAGAAACGCCGTTCATGTAATCCGGGATTTGATTTTTACCTGTCGGCATACCGGCAAGACAATAGTTAAGCATAATTCAGAGTCTGATCAGTATTTAACGCTTAAACTTTGGGAAAATTGATCCAAATGACAATAACCATTCAGCAGGCTAAATCTCAACTTGAGGCTCTCTCTAACAACGGATCCTTAACTGCTGATCAATTTGAAGCTGGTGTTCTCAGCATTCTTGACCAGTTGGATCTGACCGAAGGTGGTGCTAACACAACAATCACCAAAACGGTTCTCTACTCCGGCGCGATGGGCGATGCATCGGCATCAAATTATGGCGCCGCATACGCCCAGCTTATGGGGGCGGATGGGCATTTATATCGTGTCATTGACCGGACGGATGGCGGCAAATTTCTCAGTGATGCTTCCGTCAAAGCGACCATTGTAGACAGGCTTGGGTCAACCAGGGCCACGGGCTTTCTCTTTGGTGAAACTACGGATTCTGCGTGGGCTAGAGTCTCTGACAGATTTATCGCTGAATCGCCACCCAACACACAAATTATTGGATTGGTGCCGGAATATGGACCAAATCGCGTGTTTGGAACAACCGAACTGCCTCGGATTGTAGATACACCTAATATTGTCAAATTCAATGACTTGCCTAGAACTGTAATCGACGGAATTTACAATGACGGCTACGCGGAGGGCGGGAGGCAAGGTGGGCTTGACGCATTAAGACCGTCATTATCCGTTACATCAGCGGACCATATATTCAATAATGATTACGGTCGGCTCGTTGACGCCAGCGGTAAAGGCATTTTGGATGCAGGTGGCAATCCAACTTATCACGTTCCCGGACAGACGTTACCTGACGGCGCAACGATCGAACGACCAAATGTCTTTAAGCCTTTAAGCGGAATTAGCGATGTCGATCAGGCGGCCGCCTACGCTGACTATGTCAAAGGGGCAAGCATCCTTGATAATCTCGGCGTTGCCGGAACGGCGGTGGGTGTGATCCTCGCCTACGACAGCATCATGAAAGATGTTCAGGCCGGCAGAACAGTTGACGCTTTGGCCACGCTTTCGGCATTCGTGGCCGGCTTCGCTGGGGGCGAGCTGGGAGCCATCCTCGCCGGCGGTGTAGCAGCAGAACTACTGGGCGGATTGATTGCTGCCGGCATAATTGGAGGGTCTCTTGCTGGTGGCATTATCTTCCTCGCCGCAGCGGTCGGCGCAATTGCCCTTGGGATAGTTTTTGAAGACGCCGCCAAGCACATATTCCACCCTGATCGACCAGATCCGGCATCTGTCCCGCGTGATCCACTTGTTCTTGACCTTGATGGTGATGGAGTCGAGCTCCTTGGCGTCGCATCTTCTTCAGTCTTCTTCGATATCGACGCCGACAATTTTAATGAACGCGTTGGGTGGGTTTCTTCAGACGACGGGCTACTCGTCCGCGATCTAAATGAAAACGGTACTATTGACGGCATTTCCGAATTGATCGGAACGTCTACTCAAGACGCCTACACAGTGCTTAGAGGTTTTGATAGCAATAGTGACGACATAATCGATTCTCGGGACGCGGTGTGGGGATCGTTGAAGGTCTGGCGAGACACAAATACCGACGGTGTTACAGATGAGGGTGAGCTTCATTCTCTAGAGGATTTCACTATAACCAACTTCTCATTGGAAAATTCCAACGTCGGAAGGACCTTCCAAGGTAATTTCGTGCATTCCGAGGCAACCTATACAATCAACGGATCCACACAACAAACCCGTGCGGTGTTCTTTGGCGTTCAACAAAATCAAACTGAATTTATCGTACCTACAGGCTACGTGCCTGACGCTGATGTTACCAAGCTTCCTGAACTCGTAGGCGGAGGCTCTGTCGCCCCATTAAGCTATAGCATGACAAATAATGCTGCGCTTAAGGCGCAAGTTGTGACTTTGATGCAAGGCGCTGGCTCAATGTCGTTCTCGGTATTGCGCTCCGCCGTTGAGTCCGTTCTCTTCAAATGGGCAGGTGCTGAAAGTGTTGTCGCCGGTTCGCGCGGGTCTAATATAGACGCCAAGCATGTCGCCATTCTAGAAGCGTTTGGAGGGGCATCTTATCCATTTACGATAGCGACCCTAGGCTGGGCTCGAAATCTTGAGGCGCAGTACCAAAGCCTCTTGACGCAATACGCTGCCAAATTCGCCATACAAAGCTATGGCTCGTACATTGCTTTAAACTATGATGGAACCAATCCATCTATTCTAGATGGTCACAATTATAAGTTGGTGAGCCAGCTCTATGTGAACACCATAACAGATACGATAAATTTGGATACCGTCGGGTTCTTGGATAATCTGGTCGCCAGTGTCAATGATCTGGTCGAAAATCCCTTTGAGCTCATTGAAAATGCGACGTTACCTGCAGATATACACGCAGCGCTTGATGTCGTTCGGAGCTTGATAGGTGATGATCTAACCCCTTTGATATCCGAGTCTGGCGCTCTGGGGAACACAGAGAACAGCTCGGATCTAGATCTAAAGTTACTTTTACTTACGCTTGACGCAGGCGGGGGGCCGACAGGCATCGAGTATGGGGATATGTCTGCAAATGCCTGGATATACAATACTACCAAAAATTACTATGGCGGCGCAGGTGACGATACAATCACGGGGGGGGCTTGGGTCAGCAACATGCTCCTCGGTGGGGATGGCAACGACCATCTTGAAGGGGACGCTGGCGAATTCACATTCGGTAATTGGGGAGGCGATATCCTCGTTGGCGGCGCTGGCGACGATGAGCTTGATTTGAATGCGGTTGCGCATTTCGACTGGGGGCAGCGCGATGGCGACATCCTCATCGGCGGCACAGGCAACGACAGCTACCGAGTCAATGACAAAGATGATGAGGTCATAGAGCACGCCGATCAGGGTATCGACACGGTTTACACGGCTATAGAATATACCCTTGCCGATAACATCGAAAACCTAGTCCTTGAGGGGTATGCTGCCAAGGGCACCGGAAACGCTCTCGATAATACAATCACCGGAGATGAATACGACAATTATCTCGACGGTGGCGCTGGCGCGGATACACTGATTGGGGGTGGGGGGAACGATACTTTCGTGATTGATAACCTCGGTGATATCATAATTGCTGGGGGTGAAAGTCCGAACTCTAGAATTCTCACAAGTCTTCAAAACTATGAACTTGGTCAAAATTTCGTCGGTCTCGGATTGATCGGTACAGACGACCTGAACGCTTCGGGCAATGATCATGACAACGGAATAGAAGGCAATTCTGGGAGCAACATACTTGACGCCCGCGCTGGCAATGACATCCTCGATGGCGGTGGCGGGATCGACACCCTTATTGGTGGGCTTGGCGACGACGAATACTATATAAGAAGCAGCGCTGACATTATCGTTGAGAATTCTGACGAAGGCTACGATAAGGTGTATTCGTCTGTAAGCTACACCATGTCAGAAAACGTGGAGTTCCTGGAACTATATGGTGATGCTGACGCCGATGTCACGGGCAATTCCATGGATAATTCCCTTCAGGGGAATCTAGGCGACAACATCCTCATTGGTGGGGGCGGCAACGATACACTCTGGGGCTATTACACTGGAACAGACGTTCTTATTGGCGGGAGTGGCGATGATACTTACCACCTCTCCTCCTATGAAGGGAATATCGCCACGATCGTAGAAAACGCCAACGAAGGTATCGACCTCGTTTTGGCATCGCAAAGCTACACGCTCGGAGATAATATCGAGAATGTAACGATCGCAGCATCCGGAGACTTCGATGCAACGGGTAATGCCCTTGACAATCATCTCATTGGTAACTCAGACGCCAATACCCTGAGCGGTGGCCTTGGAAATGATACGCTTGATGGCGGTATGGGTGCCGATCAACTCATCGGCGGCGACGGAAATGATCTCTACGTCATTTGGGACAACGAAGATACGATCGTGGAAGCCGCTGACGGTGGACAAGATATAGTAGTATCGCATATCGACTACGCGTTGGGTGGCAATCTTGAGAACTTAACCCTGGCAGACTACCTCGACATTAGCGGCACCGGTAATGATGCTGCGAATAATATTCTAGGAAATTCTTGGAACAACATTCTAGTCGGTAGAGGGGGCAATGACCTTCTTTCTGGCGGGTGGGGTGTAGACCGTCTCGAGGGTGGAACGGGCAACGATACATTGGACGGAGGCGCCAGTATTGACACTGCCGTTTTCACGGGCAGCTTCGCTGATTACTCTATAGTCAGAAGCCTTGATGGCAGTATCGTAGTGACCGATCTCGTTGGCACGAACGGTACAGACCTGTTGCAAAAGGTTGAAGACGCGTATTTTGCTGGCGATGACACGACGGTTAACCTGGCACAATTATTGTCGATCAGCGGCACCGCAAATGATGATGTGATTTATGGCACGGCGGGCAACGACGAAATTCACGGTCTTGAGGGAGATGACACGCTCATCGGTGGGGAAGGGGGCGACTACCTCCTTGGTGGCGCTGGAGATGATCAAGTCAACTTTTCCGGCGCTTTGTCGGATTACAGTTTCCGCAGACAGGCCAACGGTCAGGTAACGGTCCAAACCGCGACCGGCGACACAACGACGCTTGATAGTGTTGAAGCCGTCTATTTTGAGGGTAGCCAAAGTTGGATGTCGATGACCTCCGCAGTCGGAGCCTACGGTACCTCCGGTTCGGATGCCTGGCTGGCTGGCACGGCTAGAAGCGACGCACTTTACGGGCTCGATGGCGATGACACACTCGCCGGCCACGAAGGTGACGACTTTATTGACGGCGGCTCCGGAGATGACCAGGCTAATTATATAGGCAATCTCTCGGACTTCGTTTTTAATCGGCAGGCTGACGGATCAATCACTGTTTCCGACACCACGGGTATCGAGGGGACTGATCGACTGTTCAACGTCGAATCTGTCTATTTTGAAGGCAGTCAGAATTGGCGACTCCTTTCGAATCTCGTTGCCGATTATGGAACACCTGGAGACGATGCGTGGCTTGATGGCACGGTCGGGAATGACCTGCTGGTGGGCCTTGCGGGTGATGATACGCTTATTGGTCGGGAAGGCGATGACTTCATCGATGGTGGTGATGGGAGTGACCAGGCGAACTATACTGGCAATCGCTCCGACTTCTCCATCTATGACGCGGGAAATAACACCTACTATGTAATGGATTTAGTCGGCTCAGAAGGTTCGGACCACTTGGAAAATGTCGAAGCTGTCTACTTCGATGGAAGCTCCACATGGATTGATTTGACCAACTACTACAATGAATTCTTCGGGTCATCCGGTAATGACAACTTGCTGGGGGACAGCGGCAAAGATCATATGTACGGGTTAGAAGGCCGTGATAGTCTACAGGGAGCGGGAGGAAATGATATCTTAGATGGAGGGGACGGGATCGACCAAGCGGTATATCTTGGTTCGTTTGCCGACTTCACATTTACCCAAAACCTGGATGGTTCGGTTGCCATAGCAGACCTCGTCGGGGGACAAGGTCAAGACACTCTCGTGAACATAGAAAACATATATTTTACTGACGTCGACATGCGTCTTTCGGTTGAAAATGTGTTTGCCATTTTGAATGGTCAGCCGTTGAACTACTACGGGACATCTATTGATAACTGGCTTGAGGGAAGCCAATGGACTGACAACATCTATGGCTATGATGGGGACGATGATCTATTTGGCTATGGGGGGGACGACAAGATTTTTGGCGGTGGAGGAGACGACGTCGCCAACTATAAGGGGGCGGCCTCGGGATATGATGTTGCCTTGAATCTCGATGGCACTGTCACGGTCACTGATCTTGTTGGTAGTGACGGTACGGACACTTTGGACGGGGTTGAGAAGATCTATTTCTTCTCGGATGGCCATACCATATATACCCACCTTTTGGCCCCGCCAGGTGCGCGCATGGCAATGACGACCGCCACTAACAATAATGCTGCTGAGTTTGGTGATTTCGAAAGTGCAAATCTGGCTTCTGTCCGTGAGGGGACACTGGAGGCCTACGCTCAAGTCTCCATCTCCGAGTTCATAGGTAGCGATTTGTACTCTCCGGCGTCGGTAATGCGCGATGCGGCCGCGTTCCATGATTTCGGCAGATCTTCAATCGCCGATATTTTAGGTAGAAACACAGCCAACTCTAAAATGGTGAAGGAAGTGCCGCAGTCTGCCTTCGACTTGCGAAACACGCATGCGGATATTGAGCAAATTAGGCTTAAGATGGTTGACGCGATGGCAGCGTTTTCACCGGCCGAGAGTGCAGATTTCCATTTGCCATATCAACCGTCGCTGTTTCGACCCGAATTTGCGAATATGTCAGCAAGCTCGTATCGGTCTGTGACCCGTTAAGCCCTGACTCGGAAGCGACCGCGTGTGCTGGTCGCTTCCGGCAGGTGTATGTATTGGCCGTTGTTATGTTATAGTGATGAGCGGGTCGTGGAAATTTCACGCACAGCCTCTCTCATAAGCTGACGTAATACTCTCGCATCATTCGGCTCCCAAGAGGCAAGCGAGCCTTCGAAGGTTTGCGACCAATGAACGAAGAGCGCTGGGCGTTTTCATTGTCGTTACCGTTCGTTTGAATCCATGGATTGCGCGCGCAGGCCGTTCGGTAGATGGGCATGAGCAAATCTTCGGGAAATATAATCCTGGCATCGCCGAACGATGAGACACTCCCGGTGTGCCTAACCAAGCCGCACGGGAGATCACATGCACATTCATCTAGGCTCAGGACCCATTAAATTTGTTGCATCTCGGCCGATTGGCTGATTCACTCTCTGTGTGGAGGGTGACGCGATGAGTGATTTGTTTTTACTAAGCGAGGCGCAGATGCGTCGTATTGAACCGTATTTCCCTTTTTCACATGGGATAGCGCGTGTGAATGACCGGCTCATTGTTAGCGGGATAATCTATGTGATCCGCAACGGTTTGCGTTGGCGCGATGCGCCACGAACGTACGGCCCACATAAGACGATCTATAACCGATTTGTGCGCTGGAGTGCGTTGGGGGTATTCAATCGGATATTTTCCGCCCTGGCCGGTGCTGCTGGGGAGCCTGATCGGCTCATGATAGATGCGACCCATTTGAAGGCTCACCGCACGGCGGCAAGCCTCTTAAAAAAGGGGCTGTTCCCCGACGCATTGGACGAACCAAGGGCGGGCTGAACTCTAAACTTCATGCGGTCTGTGATGGTGATGGTCGGCCTGTTATCATGCTGCTGTCCGAGGGACAGATGAGCGATTACCATGGGGCGGCCCTCATGCTGGATGACTTTCCACCAGCCTCAGAACTGTTAGCAGACAAGGGTTACGATGCAGATTGGTTCCGTGAGGCGCTCGAACAGCGCGGCATAAAACCCTGCATCCCACCCAAGGCTAACCGCAAAATCCAGATCCCCTACGACAAGGCAGTCTATAAATGCCGACACAAGATCGAGAACATGTTTGGCAAGCTCAAAGACTGGAGGCGTATCCACACCCGCTACGACCGTTGCGCACATACCTTCTTCTCGGCAATTGCCATTGCTGCGACCGTAATCTTTTGGCTGTGATCAATGAGAAGTCCTGACCCTAGACAAAAGCTGAGCAGAGTTCGACACACGGGATTCCCAATTCGACCTAACTCTGCTTCACTTCATTTGGTTTTAAATCCCATTTCTATCTGATTAACGCAGACATGTTGGTGCTGGTCTGGCGATAGTGTTCCGCACGCGAACATTATGTAAGTAGGAAATGCATATGAAAATTATTTACCGGGCTGAATGGAGTGATAGTCCTTTATGGACTTGTATGGGTTGAATCAGTGGGGGTGTGGTCATGCTTGATAAGACAAGTGGGATAGAGGAGCTGTCTGAACGGCAAAAGGAAGTTCTGCGTTTGGTCGGCGAGTATTTGCAGGCCAAGGAGATTGCCATACGCCTGAACATTGAGCCGTCCACCGTCAGAACCCATCTTGAGGAAGCGCGCCGTAGGGTGGGGGTGGGCTCCAGCCGCGCGGCGGCAAAAGCGTTGCTTGAATATGAGCAAAGGCAAGGTATCCGTAACGATGACGGACGGCAGCCGATACGGATAGGCGACGGTCCATACGATCCGTCACAGTCGGGGCATGAACAAGACTTTTCTACCGAACGAACACTATCTGATCGTCAGTTGGACCGAGCTGGAACAGGCCTGGAGGATGCTCGCATCCCCGGACAAGCTGCACCGGATCTCGGACGCCATTCAGGCGGTTCAGATACTCGATCGGAACTACGGACCGGAACGCGCGATTTTCAATATGGTCGCCGCCACCGCTTGGCTGACAGACAATGGGCCTTGTTCGATAGACGGTTGGAAGCCCTGACCCTTTGGCAGTGGTTTGGCATGGCGTTGTTAATTACGGTCTTATTGGCCGTGGCAGGCGGCGTCTTGGTGCAGGCTGCATTATCGGTGTTCAAGGGCTTGAGTGAATTTTCGCGCCACTCCGGGTAACCGTTCCCGGCCTGGCGACGTTGGACCCGCGTAGCGGTCGATAGGAGCTAGGATGAAACGAGCTGATATGGCACGTGAGGGTGCGGAACAGTTGATTGTTGCCGAAAGAGCGGTGGATACGGCCTTTATCGAAGTCACCGCGCTGATGAACCTTCTCTGCCGGAGGCGACTCGAATCTAATCTGGCAATGAGTGTAGGGCGGGATGCGATGGCAAAGCTTGTCTCGTCGATCAACAACCTGCAGGCTGTTCGCGATGATATGATTGACACTCACGAGCATCTGAATGATGTGAAGACGCAAATCGGTTGTCGAACCGTCATGGTGGGTCATCTTGACAAGCCGGATGGTGCAGCCGCAAATGCCACAACTGGCCTGCACGTTGTAGCCGGTAATCGGACCGCATAGGGAAGCCGCTTCACATCATGGGTTCTTTCGATATCTGGATATTCGTCTGGGTGGTCGAACTGGCCCTATGTAGTGGTCTGGCGTTTTGGCTTGGCGGCCCAGCCGAACGGACTGGTGCCGCCATCATCTTTTTAGGATGGGTGCTCTCCTACCTCTTACAGTCCCGCGCTGGCGACGGACCGGGGCTCTGGGTGATCATCATAGACGTCGTAGCGCTGATAGCCTTTTCTTTACTATCGGCAAAATCCAGACGGCTATGGACCTTATTCGCGGTGGCTTGTCAGTTCGAGGGCGTTGTATCGCATTTCGCCGAGAGCTTTTCGGACTTTGGCCTCTTCGGCTATTTCACCGCACTCGGTATCTGGAGTGGAGATGCCCTTGTTGTATGCGTGCTGGCGGGCGTGTTCGGTCATCAACTCAGGCTTAGGCGCAATAACAGAATGGAAAAGGGAGGCGCAAAACTGCCCCCTGTCCGCAAATCACGCCTACCAGGCCACAGAACAAGATAGGGCGGGGCCGAGCCTTTCAGCGGCTCGGCCGGTTTTCTAAGGTGATGTTCCCGCCACAGCGCGGCGCGCACAAGTGGCTAAAAGCTCTGCGCGCGTTTGATGGTGCCCAGGCCGGCGGCAACCATAGGGAAATCGCGACCCAGGTGTTCGGCGCCCGCATTCTCTGCGAGGATAGGAATGGCCGATCGGATTTTCGCAGGGCGCGCGTAGAGAGATCGATCAAGTTTGCACGGAGGATGGTCATGGTGGCTACAAGCAACTCCTCGGCTAGGGGCGACACCTTCGCCATTCTTCTTGATCTGACAAAGGACATGCTGGGCAAGGCGCTTGGCATCCGCACAGCTGTGCTTGTTGGCGGCGGCATCGAGCTCGTCGGCGTTGGATTGGGTGTTCTTGGCCCATATATGCTGAAGGTGTTAGTCGACGTGCTGACGGCAGGCAACGCGTCTGCAATAACGCTTGTGGCCTATGTCGGATTATTCGTCGTAACCTGGGCGGGCGCCAATATCCTGTCGACCTGGCGTATGGTCTATTCAACCCGTGTCATCGACAGTCTGTCGGAGCGCTACGCAGCGGAAGTCATCCGTCAATCCCTGCCGGCTGCCGCCACCGCCAGAGACGCAGACAGCGGCTATACACTGGGCCTCGTTGAGCGACTGCCGTATAGCCTGCTCGTCGTTATTGACGGCTTGATTTGGCGAACAGTCCCCTTGCTGCTTCAGGTCCTTGGCAGTCTGTGCGTTGTCATCGGCCTCATCCCCATACATTACTCGGCCATTCTGGTAGCTGTTTTCGCGGGATATGTGGCCACGACGTGGATAGGTGCCAATCACCATCAAGCCAGGTCCATGACCGCCAATACCGCCGCCGGCGCCGTCTCGCAAACCGCCGGCGATATCCTGAGAAATGCCCGGCGCGTTGTGCTCAACGGCGCCCTCGAAGCCGAGGTCGTCAATATCGGCCATCGTTTTCAGGAAAGGGCGGCAGCAAACGCGCAGATGATGGGTTCGTTGTCGCTGATGGCTCTTTACCAGTATGGCCTGGTGGGCACAGGTCTTCTCGCCCTGATGGGACTGGGGGCGCTGGACGTCATGGCCCATCGCATGACGGTGGGCGATTTCGTGTTGTTGCAAGGCTACGCGTTCCGGCTTGTCGGCCCCCTCAGTGGCTTAGGGTTCATACTGAGCCAGGCAGGCCTGTCGATCGCCTGCATCCGGGACGTAAAGCGTCTCATGCAGCGTTTAGAACCTGAAGTCGCACCCACCGAAGAACCGGAAGGCGCCGCTGAAATTACCCTCACCTCTGTCAGCTTCAGCTACGGGCCGGGTCTGGCAGGCCTAACCGAAATAACCGCGCATGTGTCGCCGGGACAGTTCGTAGTTATCGTCGGACCCAATGGCTCGGGGAAGTCGACGTTGGCGCAGGTAATCGCCGGGCTGTTGCCGCCATCGTCAGGATCGGTCAGGATCGGCGGACAGGATGTCGGGCGAATTCGGCGCAGCGATCGGCATCGCCATATCCTGTATGTCCCCCAGTTTATCGGCTTTTTTAACAGGTCTCTGGCCGCGAACGCCCTCTATCCGCCAACCACGCAAACAGAGGCCAGCCTGGCGCAGTTGCTGGCGGAATGGCATTTTTATGAGCCTGGACGGACAGTAGATTTTGCGGCGGAGGTAGGCGAGCAGGGCGAGCGTCTATCCGGTGGGCAAATACAAAAGCTCGAACTCGCGCGCATCGCCGGCGTTAAATCTGCCGCCGTCATTCTCGATGAGAGCACCTCGGCGCTTGACCCTATCAGCGAAGCGGCGGTGATCGCGCGGCTTCGGCAACAGTTCGGCAGCCGGACGACGCTGATCCTGATCAGCCACCGAGAGCACATGGCGGAACTAGCCGATCAGGTCTGGTTCATGAAGACGGGGCGTTTGGTGGGGCAAGGGACGCACGAGATACTCATGCGTGACTCCTTAACCTACCAATCACTTTGGAGGACGCAATCCGCATGATTTTAGAATGGCTTCTATGCAACGTCCGCACAAGCCGTCGGGTGCTGGGCCTTGATTGCAGTGAAAGAAAAGCGCTGAACAAAACCGCTGCTCAGCGCTCGTCATCAGTCGAATGGTCGCAAGGATTTACCCGTTGACTTTATCCTTCAATGCCTTGGCAGGCGAGAACGAGATCTTCTTGGATGCAGCGATTTCGATTGCAGCGCCGGTGGAAGGATTACGACCCGTGCGGGCGGGAACGGCCTTGACAGAAAATTTGCCGAAGCCGGGCAGATTGACTTCTTCGCCAGCTGCGGCGGCGTCTGCTATGGTCTTCAGTAGGCTATCCACCAGAGCTTTGGCGGCAACCTTGGTCAGGCTTTGTTCAGTGGCTAACTTGTCGGCGAGTTCGGTGATGTTCATTTAAAAATCCTTCCGGTTAAGCGGATGGGATATCCACAGCGGTCGGCCATTTTAAATGAGTCGCTAAAAACGTCCAATTATCAGGCATTGCCTTCAGTCCATGCTTCTTTGAACTGGGTGAAGATTAGCGGCGTGACATCAGGCCAGGCAAGATACTTTTCAGCCAGTCCAGATCCGCTTCAGACATTTTAGATAACTGAACAACCATCGCGGACATTGCGGGATTACTCAAAGCAGATTTTGGCAAGTCGCCGGTGAAAAGCTCGGCAGGATCGATACTAAGTGCGGTCGCTAGTTTTTCAATTGTTTGGAAACGAGCGCCAGAGCTTCCGCTCTCTAAGCGTGAAATCATGTCCACGCTAAGGTCAGAAACTTCTGCAAGATGTGCTTGCGTAAACCCTCGGTTCTTGCGATGGGCCGCAAGTAGTGAGCCGAACCGCTTTCTAAGATCACCTGACATTGATACAATGCTATATATAACCGCCATGCTCCAAAACTGATGTAGGTGGCGGAATGGCCCTTGAGCGCAATTAGCTTCGTAGTTTGGAAGATAATTCTGGAATGTTTAAAACGGGCAATTAGCTTCGGGTATGCAATTGTCAAAAAATCAGCTGGATCGTCGTTCAAGCGTGTCCATAAATTGTTTGAGAAGAGGCAAATCGTCCGTTGGAAGTCGGTTGATGCGAAGGCACAATTCGTCAACTTCGGGGGAACGACGTACGCTTTTGGGGAGCTCTGTGGTTGTCAATTCGGCGACATCGATTTTTAAGGCATCTGCCAGCTTTTCAAGAGTTTCGAAGCTAGGTTCGCTGACACCACGTTCAATCTGGGAGATCATGTCTTTACTAACCTTAGACACGTCTTCTAACGCCGGCTGGGTCCAACCGTGGCGCTTCCGGTGGATCGCAAGGAGTGTTCGAACTCTTTCTTTTAAATGGCCTGCCATAGTCCATCGGTAGTTTCTAAACTCGATTTGGAAAACGGAAGCTCCGTACGATCAGAATTGTAATCGTACGTATATTGCGATTTACGCACTTAAAGTTATACTTGATGCCGCTAACGTACTCTAATTCGGAGTTTCAGCGGTGACGATTTTTGATGACCCCAGTGGTGAGATACCGCTCAACGCTGTCGATGCGCATGTTGGCGCGCGGTTGCGTGCGCGACGTATGTTGGTTCAGATGTCTGAGGAATGGCTGGCCGGGCAACTGTGCATTTCGGTCGAAGACCTCCAGGAAATGGAGCAGGGGCAGCTTAGGATCTCGTACGACCACCTTATCCAACTGATCGATCTGCTCGATGTGACAGAGCGTTATTTCTATCAAGGCGTTGGCAGCACCCCGCCCGAGCGGCCGAGGGCTAGCAACTGGATTCGAGAGGTCGATAAGTGGTTCCGTTCAAACCTGTTTCCACATGAAGCGGCCCTGATGGCGGTAGCGCGAAAGCTGACCGGGAACAACGAAACGGCCCGCGAACTGGTACAGGAAACCTATGCCGTACTTCTGACTGGCGAGCGTTGGCGCGGCATTCTCAATCCACGCGCCTACGCGATGCAGGCTATCCGCGGCATATCCCTGAAGTTTATCAAGCGGGCACGGGTGGTGCCAATAGATTTGGTGGCGAACATGGAAAGCGTTGATCAGTCCGATCTCGGCCCCAGCGCTTATGACGTTGTATCTGTTAAACAGCGCACCCAATTGATACTCGATGCCATTGAGCAACTGCCGCCGCAGTGTCGTAAGGTTGTGAAGATGCGTCGGATGAAAGAGATGCTTCCGCGTCAGATAGCCGAAGAGCTGGGCATTAGCGTCTCGATGGTCGAAAAACACTTGGCTCGCGGCATGGTGCTGATCGCGGATGTCTTGGGGCGGCATGACCGGGGAGGGGGCGCCGAGGTTGCACGAGATCGGGCCAAGGCAGAGCGCGAATAGACGTGCCCAGCAATTTCCGGTAACTTACACTTAGCGGAGCACAGACGCGTGCTTGCAGCCAGGACAGACACCCTTGGATACCACTACCGAAAAATCCTCATGGCAGATCGTCAACGACGCCGCCGCGTTGTGGCATGCGCAGCTGGATTCCGGCACGGCAGACGAGGCCGAGTTCGAAGCCTGGAGAGCGGAAGATCCCTTGCATGCTGCCGCTTTCGCACGCATCGCCGCGACATCGCTTGAGCTCGAAGACCTATCCGACCTCGATTATGCAAATGATCATGACCTGAAATCCCAACGCCTGATCGACCGTCGCGGTTTCTTCCAAGTGGTTGCTGTCGCTATCGGTTTAGTCGTTGGGGCCGCGTTCTGGGGCCTCAGTCGGTCACGCGCTCACGCCGAAACGGGGATAGGCGAACGGCGCAGCGTCACCCTGCCAGATGGTAGTCATCTGGAACTCAACACGGATTCTAAGGCTTCCTGGAAGTTCAGCAAATCGATCCGTCGGATCTGGCTGGAGCGGGGCGAGGTCGGTCTCGACGTCGTCGCAGACGCACGTCCCCTCCATGTTATGATCGGCAAATCCGCTGTCGTCTTGACCGAAGGCGACCTGAACGTCCGGCTGCGTGGCGAAAACGTTGATCTGACCATGCTTCAGGGGCGCGGCAGCATCCTCTCCAATGCGAATTCTATTGCCAATGCGGCGCCTGTCCCGGTGACAGCGGGGGAGGGCGCTATCGTTGGACAGGGAACGCCGCGCGTCCGCACGATATCGGCAACGGACCTGCAGTTCACCTCGGGATGGCGACAGGATCAGATCATTCTCGAAGGCCAGACGCTGGGTACGGCGATCGAGGAGTATAACCGCTACCTGAAAGCAAAGATTATCGTCGCCGATCCCGAGCTTAACGGCCTGCGATTGGGAGGGCGCTTTAACACCCATGATCCAAAGGACTTCTTGGCCTCATTGCAAACGAGCTTCGGTGTTCACGCCACCGAAGGCAGCGAGGGCAGCATTATACTGACGCGATAAAATCTTCTCTGTCGGCGGAATTATTTTCGCGCCGACGTGAGGTGCCGCCTTCGCGAGCGGTCTCCCCTGTACGTGACAAACACGTGACAAATAGGGGAAAGAACTATGGCACAATCAAAAATAAGGCGCCTCAAAACGGGCGCGGCACTGTCGACACTCATTTTTAGTGCGGCACTGATCGTAGCACCGGCGGCCTGGGCCGATGCGAAGGTTTTCGCATTTGATATCCCGGCGGAAAATGCTGCCAAGGCACTGAACGATTTCTCCGTTCAGGCCAAAGTCCAACTCTTGTTCCCTTATGATGTCGCCGCGCGTTCAGTTGCGTCGGCCGTTAAGGGCGATCTGACCCGCGAGGCGGCGCTGGCGCAGCTCTTGTTGAACACGAACCTTGAGGTGGCAAGCCAGACTGATACGACGATTTCTCTACGGGTGAAGGAGAGTCGTGAAACCACTACGGCCGACCCCGTGACAGAAGTGATTGTTACCGGCACCCACATACGTGGCGGCAACCCAACGTCTCCCGTGCATCTCATCGCACGCAAAGACATCCAGCAATCGGGCTATTCACAGGTCGGGGACCTGGTGCGAAGCTTGCCAGAAAACTTCGCAGGGGGGCAAAACCCCGGCGTGATCGGCGCGGGCCTGACCAATAGTACCAATGCTAACGCCTCAAATGCTTCCACTGTGAACTTGCGCGGGCTTGGAACTGATGCGACGCTGGTTCTGTTGAATGGTCATCGCCTGTCTGCCGATAGCTTTTTCCAGGGCGCGGACATATCTGGTATTCCTCTGGCCGCCATTCAGCGTATGGAAATCGTTCCCGACGGTGCTTCAGCCCTCTACGGGTCCGATGCTGTTGCCGGCGTCGTGAACTTCATTCTGCGCCGGGATTTCGACGGCGCTGAGGTCAGCGCACGGGTTGGTGCTGCCACGCAAGGTGGCGGGACCGAACGCACCTATAGCGCTCTCGGAGGCCTGACCCGTGGCGATTGGTACATCCTTGGCAACTATGAATACTCTAAACAAGATGGCATTACCGCTGGGGAGCGCGATTTCACGGCGGATGCTTCACCTGTCACGACCCTCTGGCAGCCCCAAACTCGCAATTCGCTGTTTGTCAGTGGTGGCAAAGACTTCACTGACAAGGTGTCGCTGACCTTTGACACCCTCGTAAGTGAACGGGACACACGCACCGTCACCCAAGCCGTCAAGTCCAGCTATATCGGCTACAACGCAATCTACACCCCCGCTTACAGCGCGGCGGCCACATTGAAGATTGTATTGCCGCATGACCTGAACCTACGGCTCGTCGCGGGCGGCTCGGGCAGCCGTAACAAGAACGAAATTGAAATACCGGCCTACGCCTATGCTTACCAGACGCGGTATAGAAACGACGGCCAATATGTCGAAACGATCCTCGACGGCAGCCTCGCTCACACGCCGGCCGGTGACGTGAAATTCGCCGCTGGATTGGGGTATCGTCGCGAGGGGTTCCAACAGGGCGCGTCTATGGACGTTGACCGGAATGTTTCATCGCTGTTCGCTGAAGCCTTGGTGCCCTTGATCGCACCATCCGCCAATCGGGCAGGGTTGCATGAGTTTGAGATCAGCGTTGCCGGCAGGGCGGAAAACTACAGCGATATCGGTAGCTCTACGAACCCAAAAATCGGGATCCGCTATGTGCCCTTCACCGACCTCACTTTGCGCGGGAGTTGGGGCACATCCTTCAAGGCGCCATCCTTTTCCCAACTCTACGGAAGCGCCGATCTCTATCTCTACCCGGCGAGTGCGGTTGGATATAACGGCCCCTCCGCCGACGCAACGGCCATGCTGGCCTATGGTGGCAACAAGGATCTGAAGCCGGAGCGTTCAACCTCGTGGACCCTTGGCGCCGAATATATGCCACGCGAAATTCCGTCGCTTAAATTGTCCGTGACCTATTTCGACATCGACTACAAGGACCGCGTTGTTCAGCCTGTCTCTTATCTGGTTGCGGCCCTGACTGATCCGATTTATGCGCCGTTTATTGATACCCTACCATCCGCCAGTGCGCAGGCAGCAGCTATCACGGCCTCCGATTCCTTCTCGAATTATTCCGGGGTGCCGTACGATCCGGCGGGCGTATTGGCCATCATTCATGACAATTTCCAGAATGCGACTGCGCAAACGGCCAAAGGGTTTGACGTGTCATACCGGCAATCCTTCGATCTTGGTGGAGGCACCCTGAGTGCCTTTGCCAACGCAACGACCCTGACCCTCAAACAGCAGACCATTCCCACGCTGCCGGTCGTCGAATTATCGGGAACCATTTTCAACGCGCCAGACTTCAAGGCCCGCGCGGGCATGTCCTGGTCTGAGAAGCGCCTGATCGTCACCGCGATTGCCAATTACGTTGGTAGTGAAACCGACACTGTGGTGTCGCCGCCTCAGGAGGTCGGCTCGTGGACGACCGTTGATGCCAATGTCAGCTACCGGTTTGGCGACCAGCATCCTTTCACAGTTACCCTGGCAGCCTCCAATCTATTCGATCGCGACCCGCCGCGCGCTCTGAGCCCCTCGATCAGCTACGAGGGCGTCTATTTCGACAGCACCCGCAGTTCAATTGTCGGGCGCTTCGTCAGCGTGACCCTTTCGAAGTCCTGGTAAGGAAATGAAACCGATTTTGTATCGGCTGTTCGCGCTGTCAGCTGGCCTTCTGGCTGGCGGCGCGACCAAAGCCGAAAACTGTGCTGATCTTCTGCCTGGCGTTGCTCAGAAATCCGAGACGCGCGCCATCAGGGCAGAGGATTTGATCGAACTGCGCGATATAGGACCGGCAGGTGTCAGCGACACAAATACAACTGTCTTCCGTCTGTCGCCGGACGGGACAAAGCTAGTCTTGCAGTTGCGGCGCGCCGATGTCGCGAGCAACCAGTACTGTATGGGTGTCATGGTCGTCGATCTCCTTCAAGGTAGCCCGCCACACCTCGTCAACAAGGGCGGCGAGTTCATCCGCCAGACCTATAGTGTGGGCGGCTTTGCCGCCCACACATCACCTGGAACGCCGCTAGCGACGACGCCGAAATGGTCGCCCGACGGCCGATGGCTTGCTTTCATTCGACGCGACTATGGAATTACCCAATTATGGCGGGCAAATGCCGATGGGAGTGGCTCAGGGCCTTTGACGCATGGCCTCTTTGACGTCGAAAACTTTGCATGGTCCGCAGATGGCAAATCGGTGATTTTTTCAGCACGCCCTGGCTTAGTTTCGGCTGAAGCTGACCTTGAGAGGGAAGGGCGTGAGGGCTTTTTGTTTGATGATCGGTTTGAGCCGATCTCAGGCAATCGCCCATTGGTCCGGGGAATATTCCCCGTCGCCTTTTTCTCCGTCGCGCTGGATGGGGGCGCTCTTTCGCAGGTCAGTGAGCAAGAGGGGGCGGCGGTCCTCTCCATAACCAAACCTGAAATCGCCACAGACGCCGATGCCTATGCCGCGAGCCAAGACGGTGATGTCGCTTGGACCGAAGCTCAGGACAGGCAGAACGTTATGTCCGAAACAGGTCTCCGCGTGAAAACGCAAGCAGGTATGGAATACCGATGTGACAGGGTGGAGTGCAACGGCGTCACAAACCTGTGGTGGATCGAGGGCCAAGGGAAGGTAGCCTATATGCGCCGTGAAGGCTGGCGAAAAAGTGATACAGCCATCTATGCGTGGTCGCTCGGTCACTCTGACCCTGTGCGCGTCCTCCTGACCGACGATGCGCTCCTGGGATGCGAGGTCAGGGGGCAGCGTCTTTTCTGCGCGCACGAAAATTCAAATCATCCACGTAACATAGTCGAAATCAGTCTGAAAACTGGACAACTAAAAACGGTCTTTGAGCCAAACCCAGACTTCTCACAAGTCCGCCTGGGCACTATCGAGCGGCTCGAATGGACGAATGCCTTTGGTATCGCTACGTTTGGCGATCTGGTTCTACCGCCTGATCATAAGACCGGAGACAAGCACCCGCTCGTCGTTGTGCTCTACGAGTCGCGCGGCTTCTTGCGAGGCGGGACCGGCCATGAATATCCGATCCAACTGCTCGCGGCAAAAGGCTACGCTGTTCTGAGCGTGCAAAACCCGCCGAGCATTGGAATGACACAAGGTGCGACGTCCTGGGAAGAAGTGAACAGGCTGGACCGCGTTGAATGGGGCGACCGTCGCAGCATTCAGTCTGCCATTGAAACCGGCGTCGCCCGGGTCATACAAGAAGGCGTGGTCGATCCGCATCGACTAGGCATAACGGGGCTAAGTGATGGCGCGTCCAGCGTTCAGTTCGCGCTCATCAATAGCAAACTGTTTGGGGCAGCTGCCATGAGCAGTTGCTGCGAGGATATTCCGGCAGCAACCTATCTGGACGGTCCCGCGGCTTCGCGCGGCTTGCATGCTATGGGCTATCCCTCGCTGTCTAAGCCCGACGACGCTTTCTGGATGGCAATGTCCGTGCGTGCAAACGCCCGCACGCTTACAACGCCGTTGCTGATCCAGACGCCAGACCGTGAATATCTTGCCGCGCTGGAAGGCGTGGCGGCCTTGCGCGAGTTTCACCAGCCTGTCGAGCTCTATGTTTTTCCGGACGAGAACCATGTGAAATGGCAGCCGGCACATCTCGCCGCAGTCTATTCGCGCACGGTCGATTGGTTTGATTTCTGGTTGCAGGGAAAGACGGACCCTGAACCGTCCAAAGCCGCCCAATACAAGAGGTGGGAAGCCTTGCGATCAGAAAGACAGAGTGCCTCTCCGGGGCAGTAATGCCTAGGCACTCCAGGCAGCGCCCTACCTTGCATACTTTAGGTAGGGCGCATTTTTTCCGAAGTGTCGGCTGGTCTATTATGCCGGTTCTGCCGCCCTTTGGCGTAGCTTGTTCGACCAGTGCTGCGACCAAGCTTCTGCCTCAGCAAGGACAGCCAGGCGCATGTACAGACCGGGAGGGATCGGGGACGGGGATGACAGGATCTGCTCCAGCCTATGTCTGTCCAACAGACCCTGACCAACAAGAAGCCCGTCAAGCAATTGCGTCTTTAGAATTGTCTTGTTGGTGTCGACGACGTCGTAGGCAAAACTATGCGGCCCGCCTTTCGACCGCCGATCTATGATTGCCGACGGCAGATCGGGGGTAAACGCACGCCTGGCCAGGGCGCGGTCGCGGCCGCCGGCACACCATTTCCACGACGGGATGCGCAGACACAGCTCCATAACGGGCTGAGACAGTAAGGGGAGTATGAGCGCCGGCTCGTCACGGGGGTATCCGTCGATCGTACCCTGAATACGCGCTAAAAAGGAAACGTGGACCGCACGCCCTGGCAAGGTGTCCGGCGGTGCTTGGAGCCATGGGTGACTTACGGGCTCCGAGAGTTTGGTAATCTCAGGGTTCAGCAAACGGGTGTCTGCGAATACGGCGTAGGCACCGTCATGGGAAAACGCGCGTTTGGTTGCCATCGTTAGAACCTCTATGGCGCTGCAAGACCGCATTTGGCAGATATCATTCAAGGTCTCGACCAGTCCGGATGACAGCCCCTCCGACAGAAAGCGATCGAGCAACGGCGTGGCAGATTTCATGAAACAGAACACGTTGTCGCCGCCCACGCCGCTAAAGTGCGCGTCGATCCCGAGGGTTTGGGATAGGCGCTTTCGCAGTTTGTGCTCGCTTTGCCCAAAGGCGAAGAGGATAGGCCGTGGCAAATGGCTAGCGGTTGAGCGCGTGATATCGATATCGGAAATCTGGTGGAATCTCTCCAACAAGGGAACGTCGAGCGCCTCGGTTAGGATGCGCGCATACTGACGTTCATCCCCTTCCGGCTCGTCGGTAGCCATGGTCAGACAGCTCAAGTGTGATGCCGGATGGGCGAGGCATGCCGCCACTATAGAGCTGTCCAGCCCGCCAGACACCCCGAGCAAAATATTCTGAAACCGACTGGCCAATGCACGCGTACAATCGCGCACGGTGGCGTAGAGTTCCGGGATCAGTTCCTCAATGCCGTCCTCCAAAGGCGATGAGGCAAAATCCCACGGGGACCAGACGGAAGCGACAGAAAGCCCATGACGTGTAATGGATAGGCGAAAGCCTGAAGACAGTTCCAGGACTCCAGGAAGACCCGTTTCCGGTGTTCGAAACTCGTGCGCCAGCAAGTGTCTGCGCATGAAGGTCCAGTTGATATCACCTGCGACGAACCCAATATCGAACAGGACCATGACGTCTGAAGCGATGGCGACCCATCCGTTCCGCTCAACATAGTGGCAGGGCATGCCGCCGGAAGGGTCTCTGACGACATTGAAACTCCCGTCGGCGCCAATGATGAAACCGATATACCGGCCCCAGATAGCCCTAGTAAGGCTTGCCCCCATTGAGGCGCGTGCCGCGCTGGCGACGTCATCGGCGACCCTGTGCTGGCGCGCATGAAGCTGGCTACTGCTAAACACGTCTCCCACAATCATACCGCCATCATCAGCGAGTATGATAGGGACCGCATCGCGCGTAAAAATGGATATGCCTTCCGCCTCAAAACTGGCCGAGAAGTCGGCGGATGCGGCAATCTTGCGTGCAGGTGTACTTTGGGCTTCCTCAGTCCTTGCAATCAGGCAGAGGTATCGCTCAGCCATATCACACCACCAGGATCGGGGTGTAGCGCAAGACGTGATCGACTTCGTCGTTCAAGACCATTTCGTTCCACTGCACCCACGCGTGAGCTTCGAAGGGTTTCATCCGAACGCCGATGACGAGGTTGGGGTAAAACTGATGTCTCGCCAAAAGGTCGATGAGTCCAAGCGATCGTCTGAGGCACTGATCTTGATGCGGAATAAGTCGGCGCAGGGCGAGGTGTGCATGCAGAGGCGTGAGCGGCGGTGAGTTTTGCACTTTTTGTCCTTCTGCTGCGGCGACATGCTTTCGCTGTCTGATGGCGTCAATCATGCCGTTTAGGCGGCGGTACTTGAGGGCAAGTGTCGCGCCGAGTTGACAGGCCAACGCCTCAAGGCAGGTGCCAATCGGCAGTCCGGAATGCGTTGCGAATGCGGTCAGCACCGACGCACTTGGCATGCCGATGTGTTCCACTGTCTCTGTTGACACAGTGTCGGCTCCCTCAATAAGCAGGCCTGCCTGAAGAAGGGGAGCCAGTGCCGCTAAGTCGATGTCATTGAGATCATGACCTGCCACGAGGTTTTGAAAGGCGGCCTCGGTGTGCGCTGGCAGCGCGAAATACCGATCCGCCGGCAAGTCGAGGCAAGCGATCTTTCCATTGGCAAGGCAATGGAAAACGCCTTTCCGCAAGTGAAGGCTCATGGTTCGCTCATTTGAGTAGGTGGGGCGTACAAAGGGTTTGTACGCCCCAATGGTTCGATCAATCGCGATCAAGGCCCATCGGCTTCGCTTGTTCCTGCGTCAGGATGCTGTCGGGACGGCCGAAGCCGACGCCCTTGGTTTCCGACGAAGCGGCGCCGAGGTCGATCAGGTCTTCGTGGGTTTCAATCTTTTCCATGGTCGTTCTCCTTAGGTTGAGTGAAATGGCCATGACCATTCATGGCGACGTCACGCTACCACCTGAAGAAGAGAAACTTTCATGACGACTTTAAGTCGTCTGCGAATAAGCAGGGGTGACTTTTTTGAAACGTTCGTTTGAACCCTCTACGTTTGACCTGATCGAGCGTTAGGGGTGGTAAGGGCCGCTCAGCTTATCGGGGCTGTCGAGGCGAAGGCGGCTGTCCTAATCCCATCGGGCGATAGGCCAACGAGACAATTTGGGGGATGATGTCGAGGCGGCGCTGGGTGTACTCGTGAATCAATCGCTTCAGGGCATCAACGTCCTGGTTGGTCCACGCGATGGTGAAGTTGACAAGTTCAGCCTCCAAATCGAGGGGGAGCGCGGCCTTTAGCATGCGCAGCGGGTGAAGATGATCGTTTAAGCGCTCCATCTCCCTGACGATGAAGCTGTTGTCAGTCTGCTCAACGACCAGGGTAAAAAAGCGCTCGATATCGCCGACCGGATCGGCACTGCTCTTAAATGGCGCGGCAGGGTCCCTCGCCGAGGGTTTCAGCTTGCTGAGATTGAGCCCCATCATAAAGACGTGCTCGTTCCAGTCATATTTGTCGCGAACGGTCTCGTCCGTCACGAGGGGGCGATAGAAGCCCTCATTTGTGTGAACCTCCAGCAGCCCTTCACCGACCAATCTGTACAAAGCAGCACGTAAGGTCGTTTTGCTACAACGGTGACTCGCACTCATGGCCGTCACATTAACGCGCTGGCCGGGCAGCAACGACCCGCTGCATATCTCGGCCTTTATGCCAGCAAAGACCTGTTCGATCAGAGAATTGAAGTCTGTCATGGTCAACCCAGTATAACCGACAAGAAGCAAGTTTCAGGTTTAGGTGTCCCACAGGTCGCGGCACGGCGGACGTGTCACAAGGTATTTGGGTACACTTTGGGTTGTAACCTTTTTTGTGCGTGAACGCAACGTCCTCAAAACCGTCGGCTATTTCGACGAGGCGGCGCTCAGTAGCGGCAGTGATGTCATCGTCTGTCGCCATCGCAATATATAAGTAAGCCCTAAAAGTCCCCGGTGAGTCGTGATAGTTATTGCCGGAAACATACGAACGCTGGGAGAGAACATGTCCGATCTGTTTAAACGCGAACGAAAATTGATGGACGAGGCCCGTCGTTTACTTGGACCAACCCATGATCTGAGGGCTCTTACTGGAGGGTTGCAGGATGCAAATCCCGCGGCGCTGGGTCTGACTGATAAGCGGGCCTTGATAGATGCGTTGGGCGCGCAAGACCTGGTGGCTACCGCATTGAGACATAGTCATATCAGTTCAGGCATGGACGCTCAACTTAAGGCGGATGCAATACGAGCTAAGATGATGGCGGATTTGATGGGCTCCGGAGCGCTTGGACGAATGGCTCAAGGGGTTGAAGCAGAAAAATTACGGACCGAGCAACTGTTCGGTCAGGCGAAATTGGCAGGGGTATTCGCACAGGACATGAAAATGGCGGCGGCTATTCAAGCGACCGTGAGGGCCGATTTAGCCTACCAGTCAAAGTTTATGACTGTTGCAGTCCAGGACGCGATACGCCTAGCGGCGACCGAACAGTCGAAAATGGGGCTGGCGTTCGAGACGTTTCGAAAGGCTGGTGGAGATGCTGCGTTGATAGCGGCAATTGGAGAAATGAGGTCTCCTTGGTTGCGCATTGACGATGCAGCTCGATCTGTACGTGCCTTCTCCGAAGTTGTCGCAATTGGCCACGGCGTTGCATCATCGTTGCCGTTCGATGAGCAATTTGCCTCTACGTTGCGTCAGGACCTGGGGGATTGGCGAGATCCGATGTCCGTGAATATCGAAGCGGTCTCTGATCCGGTTCATCGCACCGAACTGTACGCGGACCAAGGCTATCAATCGGACCTGACCGACTTTCCGGCGCCTGCCTTCGATCAAGCGATGGTGATTGCCGGGCTTCGTCAAGAACTCGATGCAATCGACGCTGAGGGGGGGGGCGGTGACGGGCTGCAACGAGCACAACGGACGTTTGGTCTTCTTCAGAAACTGGAAGTCGCGGTTCGCGAATTCATTGTGACCGTGATGCAATCAGCCATCGGCGACAACTGGATGAGAACTCACCTACCACAGGGAATGCTCGACAGCTGGACCGGGAAGCGGGAGGCCGCCATCAGGGCGGGTAGTGCACCAGGCGCCTTAATCGATTATGCGGATTTCACCGACTATCGAATGATCATCGAAAAGAGCCAAAACTGGAATCTGGTTTTCAAACCTATTTTTGGTCGGGTTGAAGATGTCAGGGAGTCCTTTCAGCGGCTCTTCCCAGTGAGGATTGCGACCATGCATGCACGTGTCATTACGCTTGACGATGAGCTTTTAGCACTGGTCGAGGTTCGCCGGATTCATCGGGCAATCCGCAAGAGTTGATTTCGATGAACGTCTTGCTTTGCATTAGGACTGAGGCGGGGCCTGCTTGTGGGTTTGATATAGTTCAAAGGCCACGTGTACGACTTCGGAAAATCAAGCAAAAATTGCGTGACATCTATCTACAATCTGCCAAATATATAGCGTCGCGTCGGCTTTCTGCGTGTTTGGGCGCGTTGCAATTGGGTGGGGTAGGCGTTTTTTGACTGTGGCCCCAAGCGCATTTCGTATTGAAAATCGAATTCGACGAAAAACTGCCGGATTAAGCTGTGCATTGTCAGACGGCTCACTTGTTTTAACTTGAGAGATCATCATGCCTGGACTTAAAAAGCGCTCTCTTCTTTTGGGGGGGCATGCCACATCGGTCGCATTGGAGCCGGAATTTTGGGCGGTTTTGGAAGACATGTCCGCTAAACGTAAAACCAGCCTCGCGAAGCTGATCGCAGCGATTGATGGGGAACGCGGTGACCACCTTCTGGCGTCGTCGTGCCGTCTTACAGCTCTGGCCTATTCGTTGTCGGTGCCGGAACGGGCGAGGGGGCGCTCCCCCAAAGAGCAGCCCCCCTCAAAGCCCGATGTGGCTCAGACCTGACGGACCGCTGCTCTTTGCATGACATAGGGCGTTGCGATCCAGCGCCAGGAGGACTATCAACAGGGCCTTTAAGAAACTAAGGGCTGGCCATGGCTGACGACTTTAATCCGATCGACCGGACTGTTGATATTGTTTCGGCATATGTGAGCAACAATCCCGTTCCGCCGTCGGGGCTGTCAGCGCTTATCAAGTCGGTTTATGCGACGCTTTCAGCCCCGAGAAAGAGCAGCGAAACAGTGGCACAGGTGACCGCCACTCTCGTGCCTGCCGTTTCCGTGAAGAAGAGTATTTCAGGGGATTGGCTGATCTGTCTCGAAGACGGTCAGAAGTTCAAATCTCTGAAGCGACATCTCCTGACAAAGTATGGCCTGACACCGGATGCCTATCGGGTAAAGTGGAATTTGCCGCGTGACTATCCGATGGTAGCCCCATCCTATTCCGCGACGCGCTCGACCCTGGCTAAAGCCAATGGTCTCGGTCAGAAGGGAATGCAGGCAAAGAGCACGGCGCCCACGCCCTCTTCGAAGTCGGCCAACCGTGTAACCAAGAAAGCGGTGGCTGGTGTCTGAAACGGCTCAGGCAGGTCGCCTTTCACCGGCAAGTCGTATTGATCCGGTTTTGATGCAGTCTATATTTATCTTGGCCTGATTCCAAGAGAATCGCGTTAGGCGGGTTTATGGTTGTTTTTAACGCTTTGGATGATTATTTAATGACCAGATATTTTGAAAGGCGTTTCTGAATGGAAGTTGATAGCAAAAATCCCAACCCTATAGATTTGCACGTGGGCGCTCGTATACGCATGCGTCGCAAATTTTTTGGGCTGTCACAGGAGGATTTAGCGAAAGCCATCGACCTGACATTTCAACAAGTCCAAAAATATGAGCGCGGATCTAATCGTGTGAGTGCGTCTAAGCTTTACGCCATTGCGCTAACCCTCAAGGCGCCCGTTGCCTATTTCTTTGAAGGGTACAATGATGGCGAACCCGCCGATGCCTTTAGTGAATCCGCGTCAGAACAATTCGTCCATGGATTTTTAATGACGACGGAAGGGATTGAATTGGCGGAAGCCTTTCCGCGCATTAACAATGCCAAACATCGCCGCAAAATTCTGGACCTTGTCAGAACGCTGGCGGAAGACGAAGCTTAGGATAACGCTCAGATTCCTTACCGTCACTTGTTGCACGCATATTACGACAAGGCCAACAGTGAGGTCACTCTGTTGGGGCTATCTCCGGTCAGTACCGCTGAGTAGGACCTCACCCGGCCAGCTGCGTAGTTCGTCGCTGGCATTTATCGCGAGAGAGTGTCCAGCGTCCACGTAGATCGGCTCGATCCTCTCAGGTTGATCTCGGATCTCCAGCTGGGTGGTGCGGTCGTTGCGAAAAGATTGATTGGATCAGCCGTCTCCCCCTCGCCTGAGCCGAATGCCTGGGGGCATCGATTGGAGCTAAGGGGGCGAAGCTGGCGGCGCCGAGCGTCGTCGATCTGTCGGAATTTTCGCCGGTACCAGACGGCGTAACGAAGCTCGTCTTGGAATTTCTTCAGGAGCTTTTGCTCAAATTGGCCCTGCAAATGGACAGAGACAGACTATGAGACCGGAAGGGAGCGCAAGCGCCAAGCCCAATCGCAAATTCTCTGGTCGGGTCGCGGAGCAATTACCTTTCAAAGCAACAGATGGCTGTCTTTGGATGATAATGGTGTGCCATAAATCTGCACGTTTAGTTAGTCTTGACCGTGATACAATCCCGTCACGTGGATGCGTCGCAGTGGTGACGGGCCTGGAGGCTTTTGGGATGGTCTGAGGTCGGCAGCGATGAGGGGGGCTGGTTTGGACGAGCGTGTAAGGCAAGTTGTCAAAAAGGTTACGGCGGACCTTAAGGCAGATAAGAGCGCCAAATGGGCGACAGCAGTCCTCGGCGCGGTGATCATGGGTGCCGGCCTTGCTGACACAAGCCAAATGTCACACGGCATACTAAATTGGCTGAATATCCATTTCGATCGGATCGGCGTCGCCATCGCGCATCGGACGGGGCTCAACACTCAATTCGTCAAATTGCTTCTACTTTATGGCTCGGTCATCCCTTTCTGGGTCAGCGGCCTAGTTCAGCAATTTCTCTTTAAGCAAAAGGAAAAGGACCGACCTCGCGATTACCTGATCGCAATTGCCTGCACGTGGTTCCTTTGGGCGATCTTCCTAGTCAAGATGCTCCTCATCCTTGAGGACGGCACTTCCATCACCCCTACCGACATTCAGATGATCCTGCTCTTGAGTTCGATCATTTCGGCGTTCCTATGCGTGATATCGCTGGTCATCTATGGCCTCCTTGACTGGCTTTTCAAAGTGCCACGCTATCCCGCCTACCTGTTTGCCAGCTTTCTTCCGCCCATGCTTCTGTTCGGATACGTGGCGTGCAAAAGTTCCATAAACATGCACGACCAACAGTTGGTCTTCTACCAGACACAAGCCGACATGATGAGCATGGCGGTGATGAGCTTCTTTCAGCTCTTTCTGCCGGTGTTGATAGCCGTCAACCCGTCGCGCGTCAGGTTCATCGGCCTGCTTCTGATCGTCCTGTTTGCGGGCGCATACGGCATCGATTTCCTCGCAACCATGGTCGGGAATATCTGAGTCATTGGTCTCTGGCTGCAGCGCTTGTCGGATGACGAAGGCTCGGTCAACGGCGATCTGTCCGCTCGCTGTGAAGGATACGTTTGCGAATCCGGTCAAATAAGAATTGATCTAATCGGATGCCGGTATTGGCCCTTGTCAATGTTTGCAACGCTGGTCGTGCCGCCTTGACCTCTCGCAAACCTGCCCAAATTTCGAACCCCAAGAATTCCATTTCAGCCAGGTTGTGGGAGATTTTGAAGTCGCTTGCGAGGCGCCGCGCCAAATTAATCAATTCTCTCGATTGATGATTGAAGGGATTATGGAATTTGCCTTCTAGCAGCTTACGGGCGACAATGACGCTGACCTGATTGATGCGAAATTGCATTTCGCTGAGCGCGAGAATTTTTCGGTCAGAGTCATTCAGTCGGAATTCTTTGGAGAATGTGTCGAAGAGTTGCTCGCAAATCAGCAGATCGTTTACGGCTGAGCTTGCCGATACGCTCGCTTCCCGCAGTAGCTCTAACGGCTGGAGTATTGCTGAGCGGGAGTTGAGCGGCAGCCCAACGCTTGTGGCATAAAATAACTCCAATGCGGCGCGTTCTGAATAGGTACGCACCTGTCTCACAGCGTGATAAGCGCGCTCGGTTTCCGTTACGGCTGAGTTTGTATTGGTAATATGCAGGTTCAGTGCTTCGCGGAGGGCATTTTTTGCAACTGCATAATACTTCTTTACAGTCTGAATGCTGCGCATAACTGAGGATACTGCGGTATCACTGTCCATCCGCGTGATAAGATGGCGTCCTGCATTTGCCAACCCGTACCGGTGTGTGACCGCGTTGAGGAAAAGCAATTCTGGATAAAATCCGTCGACGCCGCGTTGGGAATCCCGGGCACCTTGGTCCGATTTCAGGGCGATGTCGGCAAATCGCATTGCCTCTACGCTGTCCCCATCTTCCATCGAAAGGCAGGCTGCCGCCGCGAAGGTCACTTCTGCGGGATTGCTTTCCAGGCTCGTGTCGGAAAGGTCATCCAGTGACAATGCCGGGATATGGCGAGGCTTCTCAATATCTCGTAGCTTTTGAATTATTTTCTTTGCTTTGGGCAACCAAAGCCGGAGGCTTTCGTGGGACTGCTCGTGGAGCAATTCGTCAACAAACCGCTTCAATGTGTCTGTGTCGTCAATGCTTTCCAGCTTTGCCATCATCGCGGCATGTTCGTCGACCCGTCGAGCGACCAACGCCGCGGCCGATCCTACGGCAATGCGTTGATATTTCCTCCAACGGTTTGTAATGGAGGCCCAATCTGCGGCGAGGCGGTGCTTGTCGGGCTGGGCTTCCTCTATCAACTCTCGAATCGCCGGATCCGATATGAAGTCAGGCTTTTCGGATTGAATGAGCGTAAAGGTTTGAGCCGAATATTCCGGATATTCGGCCGCCAATTTTTCTCTATCCGCAGTTCTTAACCAAGGAAGAATCGACATGCCGATAGCTTGTTGTACAGAATCGAAGAGATTTAGAGAGGCAAGCTCACTATCCCTTAATGCGCCGAACGCCCCTCCGATGTCTCTTGGATTGAAATGGGGTGCATACTGTGTAAAACGCCTGAGAATATAAGGGACTTCCGTCGGCTGCTTTTGGTACCACCGACGGTAAGTGTCGATCAGAAGCTGATCGCCCGTTACGAAAACAATGCGCAGTTTCGGGTCGGGATTGACGTCTGCTATCTTCTGAACCGCAGCAATGGCCCATGCATCATTCCAGATGGACCCGATCTCGTTGTCCTCGGATGGCGAACTTGACTCTAACGTCGGGGGCAAACGCTCCCTTCGAGTCCGTCCTCGATTGCCTGGCAATAGAAGCTCGTCACGGAACATGCGGCTCCATTCCCTCGCGTCTTCAAGGATTTCATCCATGACACTGTCAGTTAAACCACAAGCTGCCTCTAAAGAAATCGTCCGCCCGTAAATTTTCGTAGAATAGAGACGACGTAGTTGGATGATATGCTCAACGATGTCGTCGCTGACCAATAACGCGGAGCAGTGGCTTACCTTACGGTGGAGGTCGACGACATCGCGATCAACACCCCCCAGGATGAGGGCTTCACAGTCCGATGCGATCTGTTCTGCTTCCTGGCTGGTAAGACCTTGTGGAACGCTCATCGTGTCACCCGACAAGATGCTGTGCACCAAAGCCTTCTTCTTTTTAATCCGCTCAAGAAGGTCTTCTGCTTGTCGACGTGGATCGGTCTTAAGCTCGGCATTGATCTCGCCAGCGCGCCTGGCAAGTTCATCGCGATGCCCGTCTGTCATCGACAGTAGATTTGAAGACGCGCCTGGCAACGTTCCCGAAATGATCCATTCAGCCGTTTGCATTGATGTTTGAGCTTCCGCTGATCTCGCAAGATCTACCGGGAAAGATCGATCGTTTCTCCAAACATTCGAGTAGAAGCCGCCCTGACTGGACGTCTGATAGTGAGGGGACACTAGATATTCGAAGATGTTTTCATCTAACACGTAACGGATGGTGCCTTCTCGCTGTATGTGGGCGTCATCATCCTCGGACATGCCTAGGTCGGCAGAGATGTCGAGCATGGCCATCTGTTGCTTCAAGATGTTTACGATATCATCGTCCATTGGCCGCGCCCTCCAATGTCTCGAAAGTCTTGTGCCACGCGTCCTTTTCATCTTGCGGAATAGTCGATTGTGGCCGCGGCGCTTTTGCGAGCGCGACGATCCCTTCCAATTCCATAGCGGAAAAAATGCCTTCAGCCTTTTTAGAAATTATTTCTGCTGCAATGCCATCCGCATTCTTGTCAGCATCTAGCACACGCAATTTTGTTTCCTTCACTATGCGCGCGAGCGGCAACAAGTAGAGACCGTTATCAGAGCGACTATACAAGTTACCGAATGCTCTTCCGACCTTGTCGAGAATTAAGCAATTTGATGAGACGCGGTCTACCATGTCGGCTCCAGGCGACAGCGACCGAAGCTCCAGGAGGCCTTCTAACGTGAAGAAACGATCCGTCTCCGGAGAAGCGAAATAGACCTTTCTTTCGGCGCAATAGAGAACCAAACCACCTACTTTACGCGGAACTCCTATTACCGTCACCGGACTGCCTAGGTAGTCTGTCGCTTGCTCTATTGGTGCGGCAAAGTTATATGATGATCTCGTGACTCTGACGCCTTCAGCGAACTGGACCACATCGTAAAATTGAGAGATTTGGCTTCCGGGTGACGGGTTCACTTCACTCAAACGCATCAGGCGCCCGACCTCGTCCTCCCCCATGAAACATGGATGATTTTCCGACAAATTGGCCGTCAAATAGCGTGGGACTAGCGCATAAAGCCGATCCTTCAGGCCAAGGACAGCGCCGACGGCAAATCGTTGCTGCTGCCCTGCAAAACTGAGCCGCTTTTCCGCGGAGATATCGATTCTTGCCATCCTAGGAATCCTGGATGGGGCGGGTGAAAATTCGCTCCCCCCGGCTCAAATCAATACCAAATACCTGGGAAGGGGGAGAGCCCTCAAAGCCAATGACTTCGTAACCAGTAGCTGTGATCGCCACTTCCACAAATCGCCGGCACAATCGGCTCAAAAATTCAATCACCATGTCGCGTCTATAGTCTCGATATGCATGAGTACCAGGCAGATTCCTTGGGAATGGCCTCGGACATTTAAGGTCGCCGTCCCAAGCAGGCACAGCAAGTCGGTCGGCAAGTTTCCTTTGGTGTTCGTCGATGTACTCTAAGTCGGCGGCACTTACGCAATTGCCGAAATTCGTATCGGGCCCATGCCGAACGATGAGGCGAACATCCTTTTGCTTGAAATCGTATCCACCTACGGAATAGCCGTCACCGGTTCGAACCACCTCGGCATGCTTATACTCAAGCCCCTTACCATAAATTTTGGCGTGATAGATCAAGAGTTTGTTGATTGGGGAAGCGGCATCGGAGACAGGCTTCGACCACTTCTTATCGACGAGGATGTGAACCGGTGCACCCTCAATATATGATGCCTTCAAAGCCTCTTGGACGGACTTGTAACTTCCGTCAGTCTCGATCAGCTCCGCGGCCGCAGTGTAGACCTCATCCAGTTTTTCAATTGCTTTTTCATCTTTAAAGTTGTCTCTGGCTGCCTCGGCTTCCGAAATTGATGCTGCCAACGGCGTATCGGACAAGAGGTGGGCTATTCTTACAGGTAGGTCGCCACGGTCAAATCTGCTGTGCAGAATTCGCAACATGTCGATCAGGCCACCGTCTCCCGCCCCACTTACAATGAACCGTGTTGATGGCTCTGTGTTGCGAGTGTCGACAATATTGTCAGGTGTCCAGTAACCAATCCACTCCCCTTTATCTAAAAGGGTTTCCGCCCTTTGTTCCTTTCCGAAACCAAGGGCAACGATCGCGGCGCGGTAGGACTTGGTGTTCCCTTGTCCGTTGCACTCAAGGGAAATTGACTTGTCTGATATTGGAGTGACGTGGGTCACCATCTTGCGAGGCTCGACGTTCAGGAGCTTTTTGTTAGCCGCCTGTACCTTTTCCACTTCTCGCAACAGGTGGTCGGCAACTTCACTGCAAGGAAGTTGATACCAATCCAGGTAGGGTAATGTCGTGGTATCTGACAATGGCTCCATCGGCCATTTGGTAATGGTGGGATTGACTATGCGATGAACAGTTTCTGATTGGCGAGACAAAAGCTTCGCGCCGCCTTCAAAGATGTCAACTTTAGCGCCATACCCAACGAGCGCTACAGCCGCCGTCAGACCCGCCACACCGCCGCCTATGACAGCGACCGCATCATCCTTCTTAAATCCTCCTCGCTTATGCAGGGCATATACGAGATTGACTGCCCGCGATTGCTGCGAGGTGAAGCTGACACGATTGGCAAAGGGGCCAATAACATGAAAGGGCGTATCCGCCCGCGGCGTGCAGATGCGGACGATTTCTTCAAGTTCTAGTTGTTTGAGCATCGTGCCCCCTGCGGCCTCTCGCAAAGGTAGTGTTGGCCGGGATTAGAAAAACGTCAATGACCTTTTTTCCACAAATGCTCCGATTACTGACGAGTGTTGCGGGAATACCAAAGTGTTATTATTCGCTCAGATTTTAGCGCCTCGGGAAGAGATATGCTGTTTCAATACAGCGGTGTGGGAAGGAAACGCCAACTCAACCAGTGATGTTTGCACGCTAACCTCGGTCACCTCGGCCGTTGGTGTAAATTGTTTGAGAACGTCCCCTGCATCCAAGATATTTCGGTGTCGCGTAAAAATAAGTAGATGGTCGTCATGACGTTCCGTGTGAGTTACAAAGACGTCCGATGGCGATATTTGTATTTGAGTTTCTTCGAATAGCTCACGACAGGCGGCCGCTTCTGCGCTTTCATCACCATCGTCGACGTACCCTCCCGGCAGCGCGTAAATACCTTGCTCGGGCGCGACGCCCCGTTTCACGCAAAGTAGCCCTATTTGGCCACCACGTGTTTTGATGGGAACTGATATGACGGCCACTGGAAAGGGATTGTTGTAGGTCACCTGATCGCAGTTACTACAATGCTTCGGAAAAGCTGACGTCGGCATCGCGAGGCCGCAGTATGTGCAGTAAATTTTTTGCACTTTTGCTCCCACTGCTTTGTCGCGACTCAACCAAACACTAAGTCAACGACGCGGTAATATGTGTGACAGCAAATAATGTGGAAGGCAACCTACTGACGCCCGACAAGGCCGTCAAAGGTCCTCAATAATAACCCACCTGACCACTACACCGAGTGCATTCCGTGAAGACACCACTATTCCTCCACCGCGACCAATTTGTCCAAACAAGGCGGTTAGTCCAACTTTTAAAATTAGATTGTGCACTGCATTGGAGCGTCTTTATGCGCTGGTTGCCGTAAAGTGACCACATCAAATTTTTCGGACCTCGCTGGAAATTCCCCCAACTTTTGGATACGACTGTCTGGGAAAATTCACTGGTCTAAGATGATAAATGTAACCCCTCTGTCGATCCTACTGGGCGAGCTAGGCAGTCATGCCGCCTTCATGCTTCTAGGTGGCGGCGCGTTGGCCATCGCAGGCGCGTATAGCCCATTGATGCCATCGTCGAATTTGTCCGGGGAATGGTCAAGAAATCAGTTTGTCCGTTCTTCCGTCAAAAGCCCAGAGTTAACGGACAACGCAATCACGCGTCGAGCCTGAAAGGTGAATAAATTCAATGATATGCAGTAGCTAAATCTATAATATATTGATTTATAACTGATTCCCTAGCGTCATTTTTTACGCGTATTGCGACCAGGTCATGCTTCGTAAAAAATTGATGCTGCGGAGGTCCACATAATTTTTCCCACGCCCTTGTTCGCTTGCGTCACGGATGTGAGTCCAATACCTATCTCGAAAAAACGAGTTCGTTCGCGAAATCAGGGACAGGCTTTCGGGATCTCGACGGCTTTCGCCCGACGGGTCGGGTCGAGCCAGAGTTCAAGCGTGAACCTGGAGACCGTGTTGCCCGTCGCCGATCGGCAGCTAATGCTACCAGGGCGGGGAAAGACTTTGGATTTATGGAGGACGGTCAGGAGCTCCGTCGCTGCAGGGCGATCCTTGTCGTTGAAATAGCGAACCTCCGCCAAGTCTGCCGCTGAGGTGAGCCGTTCCGCCCTTGGCACATCGAAACCGGCTTGTGCCAGATCTGTACGAACGGCATCAATGGTGGCCCTGTCGCTGCCGGCGAACTGGACGTAGACGCGCGGAACGACGCGAACCTTGGCCCAGTACTGCACGCCGGTCGAACGTTTATAGCCCGTCGGCTGACTTTCCAGGACAATGAAATAGCCGGCCGGTACGACGGTCTTCGCCGGGGGTGAGACATAGGGGCCATCCAGGGCCGGCATATCGTCGCGTAAATAGATGTTCGCATAAACCTGGAAGCGCTGGCCAGGAAAAACCTTCGCGAAATCGGGGCTCTTCGCACCCCCGCCACCGACGGTGCGAACCTGCGGCCGGTCGATCGAACCAAGCCACATCGCCCCCTTCAATTCGTCAAGTTGCGCCAGGGCAGAGGCGGAAGTTGCAACAGGCGGTAGTTTGTCGTCCAGCCTCTTTTCGGCGATCGTCACCTGTTGAACCGCAAATTTTTCGTCTTCTCTGGCGTTGTCAGCAGCCTCCGTGGCGACTTTCTTTTCAGCGTCCGCTTCGGCGATGATGCGCTTATATCGCGCGCTTTCGCTCCCGAAATAAAACGTCATGCTCATGGCTGCGATAAGCATGAGGACCAACAGTCCGATCAGACTTCCGATAACGATATGCTTTTGTGTTTCCGTGCGCCGGGTCGCAGTTTGACTGGCTTCGACATACTCTACCAACAGGTCGGATTCGCTCTCGAAGCGGCGAGCCTCTGTCAGGGCGGTGCCTCGAAGCAGCAGGTCGCTATCCCTGTCGGCATTTTTCCACCGTTTCGCCAGCGACTCGATTTTCGACACTTCGCGATCATACTTATCCTTCGCGTTCAGCCATCCTTGCAGTTCGGGCCAGGTGGAGGCGATTTCCGCACTGGTAGCCTCGAATCGGTCGCTTTCCACGGTTTCCCCCGGCAACCGCCGGATGGCGCCTGCTGCTTCAAACGTCTGCAGGATCGCATTCCATTTGGGCTCCAAAACACTCTCGGCCCGCGCCTCGAGCGAAGCGCGGGTGCAGGGCGGGCTACGCTCGAAATCCGTTTCGTTCTTTTTCCGCAGCAGTTCCTCGAACAGACGGCGGGCCAGCCGCCGGTCAGTTTCGTCGTCCAGAGATTCAAAGGCCTGCTGCGCCGACGCCCCGGCCTGACGCCCGCGCGCGCCTTCATAGGGCTTCAGGGTCAGCAACACCGGATAGCCATGCCCCTCCAGGGCGGCAACCGCAGAGGCCCAGTAGTCGATAATGCCCTGAGCTTCGTCGCGCTCGGCGGTTCGTTCGATATCGACCCCTGCGGCATGCACTGACTGGCGCAGGGCATCGGCCGTTTCCGACCGGAACTTGTCGTCTTCAAGGTCGCGCCATTGTTGCATCAGGTTGAGATGCCGCTCACGCAGGCCGGCGATGGTGTCGGGTGTCGGAGGGCTTTCGGTCATCAGGCATCTCCCTCGAGGGTGCGCAACGGTTCCTGCAATAGTTTGAGCTTTCCGCAATCTTGTAGCAGGCGGTTATCAGCCTGCTGAAAACGTACCCTGACTTCCCGCGAGAAAGCCGGAAAGGCGCGCTTGAACCCTTCCGGCTCGAGCGGGGTATCGGCATCGCCCAGCCCTGCCAGGGTCAGCATGTCGAGCACCTCGTCGTCCAGGCTTCGGGCGGATATGGCTCGCAGCGCATCGACCAGGTTGCGGCAGTGAAAATTCAACTCGATCTGTCGGCCCGTGCTCCGCAGAAGTTCCTCGATATTGACGAGGGTCGCTTCGGCCTGCTGCCATAGCTGATGGATCACACGACGATCGCGCAGCCGGACATCGATATCCTCCAGGCCTTGCGCGGCCGCCGACAACACGCCGGCCGGCTCACCGGCAGGTTCGAGGCTGCGGAGCAGGGCGGCAAAGGCGGTGAACGGTATCGCCTCGGAGGCTTCGACCAGCTTGCTGTCGAACAGGCTCATCTGCTGACGCAACATGGCGCGCAACAACCCCGCGGCGGCTTCCGCCGTTTCCGGTGCTTCGAGGTCGGCAGCGGTCACCTGGCTGGCAATGGCCTTGATTTGCGCCACCACGTTATCGCGCAGAGCCCGCGCCTGGACCGGGGCGGATCCGTGCAGGAACTGCCCTTCGATACGACCGTAGCCGAGTTTCAACTCCTGGACCTGAACCCGCAAACTGCCCTTGCGTTCGAACGGGGTGGTCGCCTCGGGCGAGACGCGGAGCAATTCGGTCAACACACCCATCTGAAGGCCGTGCAGGACATCATGGATGGATTTGTAACCCATGAGGTCTTCGAGACCGTCGGTCATGCGGCGGGCCAGTTCGCGGCCCTTGGCGTCCAGCGCGGGCGCCGTGCCGAGCGTGGTCCGAACGGCCTTCACGCGGCGCTCCATACGATCGGTGTCGTAGTCCTCGCGACTTTGCTCGAACTGGTCTTGCGTCACCCGGACCAGCAGGTCCGGGTGACAGGCCTTCACCCACTCGCGTAGTGAGGCATTGCCCGGCAGGCTCACGAAGGTGGCGGCCAGGCAAGTTTCGCCCCGGTTTTCAACGACGCACAGTGCAGTCCGCAAATCAGGTATAACCAGGCCCATCGGGCTATTTTGCATGCCCAGCTTTTCGTACATATTGTAGCCAACGGCGCCGAACACGATGCCGTTCAGCTCCTTGTAGCCGTCGGCAATTCCAAAGGCACGGCTCAGTATGGCGTCCAGTTTTTCTGCAGCGTCGGCGTCACAAACCATGGTTCAGAGCGCTCCGAGATCGATGCCGGATTCGGCAAGCGCCGCCCGGATACGCCAGATCGGCACGCCCCGGCCGACCGTTTGGTCGGCCAGATTCGACGGCGAAATCCCATACCGGGCGACGTGGTGCAGGGCGATCAATCCGCCATCGGCTGTCAGGACTGGCGAACCTGCACTGCCCGGTAGCGTTCTCGCACTATAGTGGACACGAGTGCCTTCGAGGGAATAGGCGGTCAGTTTTCCAGGTGAAACCTCCAGTTGGCGCCCCTCGGGATGTTGCAGGATGAAGACATCGTCCCCGACGGCGGCAATCGGAACCGGGTCGGGCAGGGGCAGCACCGCCCGACCGTTGGGAGCGGGACCGGCCAGCCGGATAAGCGCGAAGTCCAAAGCCTCGGTCGCGGATTGGTCCTCCCCTTCATACAACCAATCGGTGTCTGACACCGCGTATTTTCGGTAGGCCACCAGCCAGCCGGACCCGGCAGCGGCATTCACTGTCACCCCCGGCAGACTGCCGTAGCCCTGGAAATGCAGGTGAATTGCTTCACCGCCGGCTTCGTTGGCAACCAGGTCGTTCACCGCGGAATAGGTTGTCAGGACAAGGTCTTTCGAAATCAGAAACCCGGTTGCGCGCGGCTTGTCGTTGACCAATACCCGGCAAATGGCGCTCTGCATGTCGCCGATCGCGGGACCGCGCTGTCGCGATTGGTCCCAGGCTGGAGGTATTTTGGAGGAGAAGCCCAGCAGTCGTGCCGCCACGGTTTGCAGGGGCTCGACTTCGTTTTGCTTTTCTTTCCAGGTCAGGGAGAGGAGGTCGTGCGACCGTCCTTGAGCGTTCGCCCATTCGACCAGATCGTCAACCGCGAGAACTCCGGGCTGCACCGTATTGACATAGTCCGACACGCGCACGCCCCAGGAATTGAGCAGCAGGTTGTAGAGCCCCAGTTTGTCCGGATAGGCTGTCACCAAAGCCTCCTTGATCGCGGTCAGGTCTTTCTGGGTCATGGTCTTGGGGGCAACGGTATCGGACATGAACCCGTTTCCTATAGAGTCGCCGGATCGATTTTGGCCGCCTTCAACGCCGCCATGATCCGGGCGATCGGCACGCCTTGGTTATACTGCGGAAACAATGTGGGATCGGCGGCGTGGTGCAGGGCCACGAGATTGAGGTCGACGTCGAAAACCGGTGAGCCGGAACTGCCACTTTCTGTGGTCACGTCGTAGCGGTAGCGCAGGCCGCCGGGATAATCCAGCACCTCGCCCATGGCCAGTTTGGCCGGCTCGCCGCCTGGATGCTGGCAGATAAGGACAAAGTCGCGCTGGGAAACCACCGGTGGAAGGGTTGGCCATGTCACCGGCCGCCGTGCCGGCTCAACGTCCTGGCTGAGGGTGATCAAAGCGAAGTCCAGTTCGTCCGGCCCCGGTACGCCCTTGCCAGTGAGGTCGCTTTCGGAATAGGGACTGTTGAGGTCCAGCCAGTCAATACCCATCGCGCCGTTGAACAGCACGGTGCGAATGTTGGCGTCGTAATAGTCGAATTCGCAGAAAATCTGATCGCCCTGCGTGTCGGCTGCGATCGCGGCCTTCACAACGTGATAATTGGTCAGGACGGTGTGTCGCCCGATCAGGAAGCCCGTCCCCTTGATGCCCGCGGCTTGAATTCGGCACAGCGCGCCGGAAAGGCCGGCCAGGCGTTGTTGAAAGGCCTGGAGGTTGATCAGGCGCGACCGCTTGGCCACGAGTTTTTCCAGCGTCGGGCGCACCTGTGGCGGTGGCGCGGCTAACGGAGGCGGGGCGTATTTGGCCAGAGCCGCCTCCGGTGGAGTCAGCCAGTTATTGGCCAAGGCCTTGAGCGCCGGGTTGCCAGGGACATCCGCCCAGGCCAGGGCCAGCAGATCAAGCTGGCGCCCGTTCGCCCGGGCGTACTGGACGATCCGTGCCATCACGACGCCGCCGGGATTGTCAAGCGAGGTGACATCGTCTTCGACATCCACGCCCCATTTGTTGTGGAGCCGCATGTAGAAGAAATCCCGGTTGGGATAAGCCTTGCGGATCGCATCCCCGATGGCTTCGCGGGTAGCGTCGTCGACTTCGTCTTCTTTGGCGAACAGATTGGTTACGTCGTTCATCTTGTCCCTTTCCGCCGGCTTCAGACTTCGGCGCCGCTGATCCTGTCGTCGATCTGGCTGATCAGCTTGGCCTTCAGCTTCGGCTCGAGCGCGGCCAGGAGGCCGTTGTCGCAGGTCATGGTGGTCGTGGCGCTTTCGAACTCGGCGCTGACATCGGAAATCTTGAAGAACAGGATCCGCACCTCGCTTGACTCGACGTTCAACCGGGCCACCGCATAGCGGATCGTGGTTTCGGTGTCGTTGCTGCTGACGGCGGCGAAGTGCATCTCATTCACGTTGAACCGGCGGCTTTCGCGGTCGAACAGGGTGATCCACGGCGCGTCCGCATCCATCTCCTGCAAATTCTTGAGCGCCTGCAGGATGATCGGCCCGACGGCGGCGCCGCCGAACGCTATGGTCAGGAAGGGAATGATCGCCTTGTGCACGGCGACGTTCTTCTTCTTGAACGTGGAATGCGCCACGGCATAGCCGCTGACCCGGAAGCCGATTTCGGAAAGCGCCTGGTTGTAACGCGCCAGCCAGTCGTCCTCGTCGTCTTCCGGCTTCATGGCGCGAGTTGCCACGCGGCTGGCGTAGAGCAGGGCCAGCGAGACCGACGCGCGCAGGACGACATTCGGCGTCGCCGAGAAGTCGATCAGCGTGGTGCTCGAAACGACGACATCAGGTAACGTGCTGAGATCGAGTTTGGGCGCCTCCGCCGCTTCCAGGCCCTCGAGGGCAATTGCGCCGACATCGGCCGATTCGATAAAGGAAAATGGATTGTAGACCATCGCAGTTTGTTCCCCGAAAATCAGTGTGAATCAAAGAAAACGTATTTGTTCCAGCTGATCCAGCCGGATATCCGTACCGCCCCAGGAGGCTTCAGTGGTGGACGATTTGGCGTCCACATCGGCCAGGCCGCCGAAGGAAATCCCGCCGCGGGCCTCGATGGCGCGGATGGAGGTCTGGGTGGCGATGGCCTGTTGCGGTGAATGGAATTCGCCAAAGACGAATTCGGTATCCGGCGACGGCAGGCTGTCCTTCTGGCTCATCTCGTAACCGGTGGCGCACAGCTTGCCGGTCCGGTCGTGAATGAACGCTATCACCTTCCAGAACTTCACCGGAATGCGGATGCCGTAGATGGGGGGATCCTGGCTGTCGAAATAGGGACCGGTAAAGACCGATATCTTCATGGCGTCCTCACGGGCATGCCCCAGGGCGTAGTCCTCCAGCGCCAGCCAGATGGGGGAATTGAACGCCTGCATCTGGGGAACGGTATTGGTCACATGCATGGAATCGGCATTGCCCCGGTTCCATGTGGCGGCATCGTCACCCCATACCGGATCTTCTCGGCGGGTCATGTGGCCCCGGCTGAAACGCGGCGGATTGCCGTAGCACTCGTTCAGGATCTGTTGCGCGGACGGAATGCGCGGGTCCAGCCGCCAGCCAACCCGGGGCGCCTTGCGCGACCGGCCACCGTCGATGTTGCAAGCGCTGAGGATACACATACGTCGGCTTCGGCTCATGACGACACTGAAGTGTTCGTACCGCAATTCGGTGTCGGGCAGGCCACCATTGTCGTAGCTCAAGATATCGTGCGTGGCCCCGACCTTCGGCAGCGGCACCTCCGGACCAAGGAACTCCGGGACATAGCCGCGCCGGGTGCGATAATCCTCGGCCGGCGCCTCGACGGGGACCAGGTTGTCCGGCGGGCCCAGCGGTGGACGTGCCGTCGCCGTCGCCGTGACGGGGGCTGAGCCGGGCGAACCTATGTCGACCGTCACGGTCACGGGGATCGTCACTGACACCCGGTTCGCCGTCGGTTCACGCTGTGGCGCGGGTGAGGGATAGACACGGCTCTGTGCCGGTGTTTCTGTGTCCGCCCAATAGTCGTCCCAGGGGCCGGGCTGGCGCTGGGGCGTTCCGGCGAAGGCGACTCCGGCATCGATGACACGGCCGTCACGTGCCAGTTCGAAGGCCGGGACGCCGAAATTGGTGTCCAGGTAAAGCCCGCCGAAATGCAGCGCCGCCACGGTGCCCTGCCCGACGGAAAGGACCGCCGAGCCCGATGCGCCCCCTAGGGTGGAGGGGTCGTGGGTGCCGGCATTGACCGTCTTGCCGAAGCTGTTGGTCTCGCGGCGTCCGGTAAACTTGCCCGGCATCAGCCGTTTGACGTTGTAGATGCCGCGAAATACCTGGTTCTGCACTTGGGCGTCGTTACGCGGATCGAAGGCCGGGTAGCCGATGGCGACGACATCGAAGACGCCGGAAGGTGGTGTGACCTCCAGGCGCAGGGGCGCGATCGTGTCTGGAAGGTCTTCGACCCGGAGCAGGGCCATGTCCCAATAGGGGTGGATCATGACCACCTGGACGACCTCCAGCCGCACGGTCCCCCCGTCGACACGCTTTTCGAGGTCGATGTCGCTTTTCAGGCCGGGCTTGAACGCCAGGTCGCGCAGGCCCAGGCCGTTGGCGAAAATCTCGGCGACATGGCGGTTGGTCATGATCAGGCCGGGGCCGGCGACAAAGGCCGTCCCGCCGTAGGGCAGCGCCGGATGGCCGGGCAGTTCGACCCGTCCGACGGCGGGTATGGCCTGCCTGATGATGTTACGTGGGGCGTCGTCGAGCAGGTGCTTCCACAAGGGATGATCGGTGGCGAAGGTGTTTCCAGCCAGGACATCCAGAACGGGGCGCTTGTCGGGGATGATGATCGCCTCGAGTGCGAAGGTCTCCGCGGCTTCGAGCGGGCGCCGGGCGGCAATCTTCTCCACCGTCTTTTGCACAAGCGGTTTCAGGTCGTCCGGCACGTATCCGGCGGGTGCGATCTCTGTTTCGGCGCCCGAAGCGGAAAGGGATTCCAGACCTCCATTTTCCAGCGCAGCCGTCTTCGGCAGGATCCCGCTCAGAAACGACAGGGCCTGAATTTGTCTTTGGTCCATAATGTCCCCCTAAGGCGTTTTCGCCTCCAAACGGAAAATTCGGTTTTACAACAATGCGGTACAATCGTCCGGGGCCCTGGCAGGCCGTCCTGGTCCCTAGCGGAGGGAATTTTTCTCAGACATACACCAAATGGTTGTATGACGCAATGGATCATGTTAAGCATCTGCCGGTTAGTCCAACAATTTGTCCGTGTTTCCGAGTTCTGACGGAAGCGACTCCGACTCCGTCTCATCCCATTCACAACACAGCCACGAGGGGGGTCCTGCAGTATGGTCTCGCCAGACAACGTTCAAGACGTCATTCATGAAGAGCCGGTGGTCACGGACGAGGACGGTCATGCCGATCCGACCGATTGCGGCGGCAGCGAGGCCGTGCAGGACGCTTTGGAAACCGTGCGGTCGTGGCGGCTGGCGCGCAGCCTTGAGCAATTGCGCAGTCAGATCAACGCGCGGTTTCAGTCGCGGTCCAAGGCCAGCGACGGCACGATCGGCGATGCCGCCCACGCGACGCGCAGTTCGGACCACAATCCTTGGGTCGTCGATTCCGCCGGCAAGGGCGTGGTGACGGCCATGGATGTCTCGCATGATCTGGCGAAGGGCATCGACGGCAACTGGTTGGCCAGGACGCTTGTGGCGGGCAGCGATCCGCGCATCAAGTACATCATCTGGAACCGCCGCATCTGCAGCGCTTCCGCCATCGGCAGCACGCCGGCCTGGACCTGGCGCGCCTATACGGGCGCCAATCCGCACAACCACCACCTTCACCTGTCTGTCAGGCCCGAGGCGTCGCGGTATGACGATGTTGCGGCTTGGAACCTCGACGCCGGCAGCCACGAAAGCCTGGAAAGCATCGACACAACGGCTGAGGTGGACGAAGAAATCCTGATCGCCAATGCGCTCAACACGATCGGGGAAGGGCGTCGCGAGGCCTCGCTTCTGACGCGACTAATCGACGCGCAGGCGGAAATCGACACCCTGCTCGACCTTTATGTCGCCGAACAGCGGGCACAGACGGCGCCGGAGGACAATGCGCTGGAAGCGGTCAAGCCGGGCTATGATCAGCTCAAGGCCGGCTATATTAATCTGTTCGACTCCATGAAGGTCCGGCCGGAGCGCGCCGGTGAGGTCGCTTGGCACCGCACGAAGCTGCTGCAGTTCAGGCCGCGTTACGAAGAGGTCGCGGCCCAGACCGGCGTGCCCTGGTGGTTCGTCGGTATCGTCCATGGGCTGGAAGGCAGCTTCAATTTCAAGGCCCACCTCCACAACGGCGATCCGCTGACGGCCAGGACGGTGCAGGTTCCGAACGGGCGTCCGCCCGTCTGGAATCCGCCCAGCGACTGGGTGTCCAGCGCCGTCGACGCCCTGACCTATCAGAAACACGCCCACCAGCCGGACTGGTCCCTGCCCAAAACCTTGCATCGTTTCGAAGGCTATAACGGCTTCGGCTATTATGCCCGCAACATCAACTCGCCCTACCTGTGGAGTTTCTCTAACCACTATACAAAGGGCAAGTTCGTCAGGGACGGGCTCTACGACCCGCAGGCCATATCGAAGCAGTGCGGGGCGGCCGTCATGCTACGAACCATGATCGATAATGAGGATGTCAAGGTCTGACGTTGAGGCAAACCGCGCGGTTCGCTGGTAAGACGTTCTGGAGGACCTGCTGAAGTCTTACAGCGTCGACGACGCGCGCGCATGCCGGCGGTGGTTGGAAACCAGCCACGGAATTCAGCGTATAAGTCGTTATAAAAGTTCCGGCTGATTTCTCTATAAGCGGTCGAACGATGTCGGCCTAACATCCTTGCGAGTTCAATGATGGAGAAAATGCCGGACCTTGCAAGATCGAACATTGGTTTCGAAGGAACCGACCTTCCCAAGAAGCACAATCAAACTGAAGGTCTTCATCAGGCCGCGGGTGTGGTTCGAAAATCTGACTTGCTGAAAGGTGATCTGCCAGAAGCTGTGTGGAATTTTACGGCTATGGGGGGGTAGGCTTAACACGGTTTAACTGGAGGAACGCTTAAGACTTGGTCTCCGTCTTGCACCCAGGCGTGATCACTGCTCAATCCCTTCTATTTAGCAGGCCGTCATTTCAATAGATCTGTTAAGTCTACAACATGGAGGGCCGCGATATTTGAGCCAGCATCAATTCCGACGTCACGTTTGTGACGCGATTGTCATAAAATTCATCTTGTAATTGCATCGCTGGCTATTTAGTGGTCCTGTGGGCTTTAGGGTGGGTATTATATGGATGGGGAAAATGTCGGCGTTGACAGGGGGTTATTGTGTCTTGTGGTAACCGGGGCAAATTGGCGTGCAAGGGGGCTTGGCAGGGACTCGCGGTTATGATTCAAACTGGAGATGGCTCCATCGACTGAATCGAATGACGATTTTTCCCTGGCGGGTTTGCGCAGTGTTGTTGCGACACTTTTGGGGCAGGTTGAGCGACTCCAGACGGAGGTAGGTTCGCAAGCGAAGGTCATTGAAGAACAATCTCGTACCCTTGAAGATTTGAAACTGGCGGTGACGGTTCGCGACGCCAAGAT
>NZ_AQWM01000012.1 GCF_000376105.1 Asticcacaulis benevestitus DSM 16100 = ATCC BAA-896 | reverse complement strand
CGGTCGCCGTGAACGCCCCTTGAGAGGCCAATTTGCGCCAGGCAAATAACTGATTGGGCTGAACACCGTGGCGCCTGGCCACAAGGCTCACCGTGACCTCTGGCTCATACGTTTCCTGAACCATCGACAGCTTCTCAGCTGTTGTCCAACGGCGGCGCCGTTCCTGTCCCAGAATTTCTATCTTTGGATTGTGGCTGGTCATAATGACGACATTGCTCCTACCTCTTATTTAAGTGGGAGATCCTGTCCGGTCAATTATGGGGCTATTTCACCGGACTGTGGACAACCACTGCATGGCACTGAGATGGGGATTTGGGAATTTCACGCCATCGCCGGAGACTACATAATGGTCGGCAGTTTTGGAGATGCTCATGACAATGGCTGGAATGAGTCTAAATTCTTTATAGCGCTGTATCTTATAAGTAAATTTTTTGTAACTGACAATTGATAATTGTCAATTGTACGGTATTAAGTTATCAATTTCGACTATAATATTTGTCAAATTTGCACCACGGCAATGGCAATTGTATCTATTAAGCTTTGAAATAGCCGTTATAAATATAGATTTAACTATTAATTATTACATAGGGAGCATCACTTGACCAAGTAATATTTAATAGTGAGGTTAATGTGAGAGTAGAGTTCACCCGTAGTCTATTGTCTGCCGCCATGGTTATATCGGCCCTTGGACTACCGCAAATTTGTTTCGCAGAAGGCGCCCGCGAGATTCAGGTTGCGGGCCGTACGCTGGGTTTCCTGGAAAACCCACCATCAGGGCGTGTTGTGATGGGTATTGTATATGATCCGTCGAAGCCGGGTTCGGTCGCCGAAAAGGACGAAATCATGGGTTCGATTGGCGCCGGCATGACAGCGGGTTCAGCGACGATAGTTGGTAAACCAGTAGATGCCTCGTCCCTCGGCGCCGCCGGGGATGTATATGCACTCTATCTTACCCACGGCGTCAATTATGCGGCTGTTGGCGCGGCCGGCAAGGCGAAGAAAGTACTGACGATCAGCGCAGATATGGGCTGCGTAAACTCTGGCGCCTGCGTCATGGGCGTTGCCGCCGATCCGAAGGTCGGCATCACGGTCAATCATTCCGCTGCCGCCGCCATCGGTGCCGCCTTTAAGGCGGCGTTCAAAATGATGATCAAAGAAATATAACAGTACAAAGTAATATAACAGTACAGAGCACAAATCATGAAAACGAAAATTGTCTACCGCATTCTATTTGTCTCGACGGCAATGACACTTGCCTTGGCGGCAACTGCACACGCCCAGTCGGTTGATTATGGATCCTTACAAACTCTATTCAACGAACCCGTCACGACGTCGGCGACTGGTTCGCCGCAGCGCTCCACCGAAGCCCCGGCCGATATGCAGATCATCACCGCCGACGAGATCCGCCGCTCGGGCGAGACGACGATCTCAGGCATCCTGCAACGTGCGGCCGGCATCGATGTGCTAAACACCACGGCCGGGCAATCGGAAGTCAATGTCCGAGGCTATAACCAGTTGGCCTCCCCGCGCCTGCTGGTGCTGGTCAACGGCCGCCAAGTCTATCTGGACCACTATGGGCTGACCACCTGGGCAGCCATCCCGGTCCAACTTGAGGAAATTCGTCAGATCGAGGTGGTCAAGGGGCCCAACTCCGCCCTGTTCGGCTTCAACGCCGCCTCCGGGGTGATCAATATTATCACCTATAACCCCAAGTACGACGACACCAACATTGCCACCCTGCGAGGCGGCCTCAACGGCCAGCGCGAGGGCTCCCTGGTCACCACCTTCAAGATCGGCCCGAACGTCTCCGCCCGCCTTTCAGTAGGCGGCACCTCCCGGGACGAGTGGAAGCCCACCGGCGCCCTGCCACTGGCGAGCGACCTGTACGATCCAGCAAGCGTGAAGTCCAATCTGGATATTGTCGCCCAGCTCGCGCCCAAGACAGAGCTGAGGGTCGAGGGCTCCTGGTCGAACATCCAACAGGATAACAACCTCGGCGTGGGATATGGCGTCATCAAGATGATTAACGCTTCCGAAAAGGCGACCCTCATCTCCGAGACCCGTTGGGGTCTTATCCAAGCTCAAGCCTATCAGAACCAGCTGACGTCCAAGTATGCGAGCCGTCTTGGCGTGACTGAATGGAACAACGCCATCACCGTGGCCAGTCTGCAAGATCTGTTCAAAATCGGCGCTGACCACACCTTCCGGGTGGCCGCCGAGTACCGCCACAACACGCTGAACGTGGCTCCGATCGGCGGCGCCAATATCAGCTACGACGTCTGGTCCGGCTCGGGCATGTGGAACTGGGCCATCAATCGACAACTCACCCTCACCACGGCGCTTCGAGTTGATGACCTTAAGCTGAGCCGTAGCGGGAGCTTCGCGCCGAACGTCGCGCTCGCCGACAACAACCACTGGAACCGGGATATTGTCGAGCCCAGCATCAACTTGACGGGCGCTTGGCGACCTACAGCCTATGACACCGTCAAGCTTTCTTTCGCCCGGGGCATCCAGGCGCCCAGCCTGATCGAGTTGGGCGGCGTCCAGACTGGCATCCCGGTGGCCCCTGGGTTCACCCTAAATTTGCTCGGCAATCCGAAACTCAATCCTTCGATCGTGACCAACTACGAGCTGGCTTACGATCATGATTTCATGATCGCTAAGATCGGCGCACGGCTGTTCGTGCAGGATTGGACCGACCTGAAGAGCAACGCTCAGGTCACCGCGCTCGATTATCTGCCGACGGCGACAACCAACGGCGCCTTCAGCTTCATCAATGTCGGCGCCTCCCACGAGAAGGGCGTCGAGCTTACCGCGACCGGCAAGATCGCGGACGGCCTGAGCTGGCGCGCCGACACGACCTATACGGACGTCAAGGACAAGCTGACGACCGGCGTGAACGCCGTCGCCCGTTCCGTCGCCTTCCAGGACACCACGCCCAAGTTCCGCGGGAATATCGGCGGGGACTGGGAAAAGGGCCATTGGGAGGCCGACGCCAACCTTCACTATGTCAGTGACTACCAGTTCTACAGCCTGCTCAATGGTGCCCTAGTGCCGGTCAAGGCCTATACCGCCCTGTCAGGCCGCATCGGCTACAAGATGGACGACGGTGTCATACTCGCGCTGAGCGGACAGAACCTTGGCAGCAATCGTCAAAAGCAGACGACCGGACTGGAAGCCGAGCGGAGTATGCAGTTCACCATCACCAAGACTTGGTAGCCTATGGGGTGTTCCTAATGGGGGCGCCCCTTCCAGGCAAAACTCTTTCTTCGGAGTTATTTCGACGCTTGAGCCCGCGCATGAGAGTGCCGCCGGCGAGAAGCCTTTATAGGAATAAACGCATGACACAGACCGGCAAATTCGTAGCGATCAAGGGCGGCTTCAGGCCCGCGGACTGGCCGTTCATCTGGAAGTTCTTGGTGCCTGCTATGGCGGCGGTCGCGCTGATCGCCGTTCTGGCCGTGACAGCAGCCTTGGCATTGAATGCACAAACAAGATTGATGGACGGGGTAGTGAATGGCGCCATGCAGAACGCCTTGTTTATGGGCGATGTGCGTGGCGAATTGCGCGGCGACGCCCGCGACCTCTACAATACCCTTGCCGCACGCGCAGGTGGCGACATGACAAAGGGCAGTGCGGCCAATGCCATGAAAATATCCGAAAATCTGAAATTGCTGCAAGACAAGGTCAAGGCCCGCGCCGCTATAACGACTGATACCGAAGACAAAAAAAGCCTTCAAGCCGTGGTAAAGGAGATCGATACCCAAAAAGGCGCAATCGAGTTTGTCTCATCTATGCTCGAAATTGACCTCAACGCAGCGATTTCATTTCTGGGGCCCTATGGCGACTCGGAACGGAGCACCGATGCCATTGTCCAGAAGGTCATTGACCGAACCAACAAAAAGGCAAAAGCGCTCGCTGCCCAAAGCGAAAAAGAAGCGCGTTTCCAGATATTAATTGTGGGCAGCTTGTCAGTCCTGGCTGCTCTAACGGCCGGTGGCTCGGGGCTGCTCATAGGAAGGTCCACAGCGAAGTCGATCCAAGACATCGCCGAGACAACGCAGAAACTTGCTGAAGGCGATATGCGTGTAACGCCGGAATCCTTGGCGCGAGGCGATGAGCTCGGAAAGGTAGTAGACGCCTTAACGGTGTTCAAAAACATGACGGAGCAGGGTGTCGCCCTAAAGGTCGCGCAAGACGCGTCAGACAGCGACCGGCTGCGGCGCTCCAAAGAAATGGAGCAATTGATAATGGGTTTCAATGGGGAGTTTGCCACTCTAATCCGAGGCGTGGAAAAGGCGTCAAGTCATCTGGAGCAGAGCGCTTCCATTTTAACCTCCACCGCGAATGAAAATACATCTCGCGCGCACTCGGCCGTGACTTCCATTTTTAGCGTCCGGGATTCTATGAGTACGGTCGCAGCCGCCTCCGAAGAACTAGGCGCAACAATTTCGGAAGTTGATCGCCAAGCGGCCACTTCTGCAGAGGTTGCTCGAAATGCGTCTCAACATGCCGAATTAACGCAAAAAGCCGTTGAAAAGCTCAGCCAAGCGGTGGGTGGAATTAATGACATTGTCAATTTGATCGCGACTATTGCCAGTCAGACCAATCTTCTCGCTCTAAACGCAACAATTGAAGCGGCTCGCGCTGGCGATGCAGGTAAAGGCTTCGCGGTTGTGGCGACCGAGGTCAAGACACTCGCTTCAGCAACGTCGAAAGCTACGGAAGAGATTCGCAATCGGATAGCTGAGGTTCAGGCCGCTGCGTCGCAGACAACCACCGAAATAACGGCGATCGACGAGGTCATCACGCAGATGCTGGGTATTTCCAACAATACATCGGAGTCCGTACGACAGCAGGTCCTGGCCACCCATGAAATTACGCAAAGTTTATCAAAAGCTTTGCAGGGGGCTGGAGAGGCTACATCCACTATGGAGGATTTAAATCGCGCCGCCGAGCAGTCCGGTGAAGTTTCCAGTGCCGTAAATGAGGCATCTCACAGCCTGTCAGGGCAAGCCGAACATATGAAGCTTGTTGTCGAAACCTTTCTAGGTCGAGCGGCTGCCATTTGATACGGAGAGAGTACGGCTCCCTTCCCTACCCGGCATCTCCCATGGGCAGCCGGTTCGCTACTCCGCGGAACGTGAGGTGATCCCTTTGCCTATCGGCACCGTTTCGTCGATAACCCCTAGTTTCTGCCCGTCGCCATCACTTCAGGGTACTAAAAGCTGACTAACGAAAACCTAGTGTTGACTATCCGGTTCAATCCCCGAGTGCGATATAACATCAAGCGCAATGATGCGTTTGAAAGCGCGGCTGAACGAGGCTTCGGAATCGTATCCTAGCCTCCGGGCAACAACGGACAGCTTGGTATTGTCCTTTGCGATCCACTGCCGCGCGCGGGACATTCGGATGCGCGCCACATATCGCGCTGGCGTCTCGCCGACGGTAGTCGCAAACTTCTCTGCAAAGCTTGACCGCGAGGGGCCCATAATTTTCGCGAGTGCCTCAATGCTCCAGTCCTGGTCCGGATTTAGGTGGATGGCAGCCAGCACCTTTCCGACACAGAGACATCGCACAGCCGCGATCCAGCCTGTAGAGTCCCCGCAGCCGTATTCGACCCGTTTAGTGCATTCACAGGCCATAGATAGACCGAAGCAAGGCGATGCCTTCCGGCATCGTAAAGGGAAGCTTGGACTGCTTCTTGTCGTAAGTTTCCTTGTCTTCCACGGCGTCGACAAATGCTTGCAAATCGCCCTGGATAGTGTCGGGCAAGGTCACTCGCTCATCGCCCGGCAGGACTTGGACCAGACGGAACACGTCCATCATCTGCTTGCGAATGTCCTTCGAGTCGGCCCCTCCCCCCTCGGCTTTTCGCGCGGCCAGGTCGAGATAGGCTCGCGCTTTGAAGGGGATCAGCAGGCGCTCATCGAGGATGGCAACGCCATCCTCGATACGCTTATTGGCCTTCAAGGCATCGAAATAGGCATCGTCAAGCAGGATCGCCGACAGGCTGATCAAGGCGTCTTCGACCGGGATGGGCACGATATGGAGGTCATCCGGCAAGGCGAATTGGTCAGGCTTACGCGAAAACAGCTCGATCATGAAGGGAAAGGTCGGATCTTTCGGCTTTTGGAACCGGAAAAACTGCCGTGGCCCGTCAGTACCTTCGAGCACCTCGTAGCCGCCGGCCGCCAGAAAGTCGGCGAACACCTTCGCAAACGCAGCCGACACGACCTCGACGCTGATGACCATGTCGATGTCTTTGGTCGCCCGGAATGGGATGCCGGCGGTGTTGAATATGATATCGCACGCGCTACCACCGATAACGGCGTAGCTATCTTCATGCCCGGCGAAGAATTTCCGGAATTTATCGAGGCCAATTACCAATTCAGTGTTCCTAACAGTTCGTCCGTGGCCATCGCTATCCGTTCGTCCGGATGACCCATGAACTGAGCATAGAGCGATAGTGAATCAACCGTCATCTTCCTAGCCAGTGGCGCCGGATCGTAGGACCAGATTTCTAAAATGGCCTCCGCCTCCTCCGGGTCAACCTCTGCCACATCCTCAGTTTCCTGAATTTCATTCCAGTAAGCCAGGCTTGCCGCGAAGTGCTTCACGTCCGGTGGATTTAACGGCGTCAATTTTGCCAGGGCGGATTCGCCGGCAAGCCTGAAATTCGGAAACCGTTCGGCGCCCGTCAAATAGCGCAGTGAGCGTACAGGGCTGCGCAACAGGGGCTTGGCGCGCTCAAACAGCGCCTCGCCTTCTAGCTCAAAATGAATATGACGCTCGCGGCCGACCTTGTCGGAAGTCGCCAATCCAAGATCCGTCAGCACGTCGATGGCGCGTCCGATCGACATCGGTGTATAATTCAAATTGCCGGCGATATCGGACGCGGTGACGTCACGCTTGCGGATGCCCAACAGATGGCGGAATAGCACTGCCTGGGCGACCGGCGTCAGCGCCTCGCCCGCCTTGACCTTCTGAGCTCGAAAATGTTCACGCAAGTCCAAGGCCAGCTCCGGAATGTAGAGCTGGTTTCCCGGTACCACGAAGGGGATCGCGTCCTTGATCAGCCGCGACCGGTTCTTTGCGGTCAGTCTTTCCGTCACAAAAACGACCGACACAAATAGCTTGGATTGTGCCTGGCTCAGGTGCTTTCTGATTTCCGCCGGTGTGCCGGCGTCATCCTTACGGATCATGAAGACCAGTTTCCGGTTGCCCAGCAGCACGTCGTAAAACTGATAGTCCGATGTCAGATAGATCGGAAGCTGCCGGACATTCTCCATTGCGCTCAAGCGAACGGGCGTATGCAGGGTTTCCCCGACATAGCGTTCTATCTCTTTTTGCAGGGCGCTCTTTGCCACCGATCCAGCCTCTCAATAACAACAGAATTGCACATTATCATTGACAAAGTTAATATTCAATTCAATGTTATTGTTGGCGTCGCAAATATGCTTTTTGGAGGATCAAATGGACAATTTGAAAAGCATCGCGTCATTGGCATCCGGCACTGCCTGAGCCATCTTAAACACCGTGGCCTGGTTTCGAAAGGCATACCCTAGAGACCGTAGCTCGTAGTAAAAAATTGGGGCAGGCCCCTACCCTCTCGATGACTGATATCCGGGCCTGGCCCTGGCACCGTTATCCAGGTCTCATGAATACGCGAGACACTTGATTGAAGTTCCATTTTTTGAAATAATAAGGAAATTCAACGAGATAGAAGCGTGAAAATTTTTCGCTTTGTTAGCATTATCGGAAATTAATGTTATATATCAACTGCTTGCGCATATTTCTACGTTTCGTCGGCTATAAAGATTGGCGCAATCCTCTCTAAAACCTCGTCGACGATAAAACTTGGAAGTTTTTGACATATGACACTTTGCGCTCTGCCGACTTAAATTCTACCGCGCAAAATGCAAATGTCAGTCCTCTGCAAATTAGATGTGTCAGTCTCCCCCACATAGACCCGTCTGCGCGCGCCGGCAGCGCACATCTCACTCGCTTCAGTTATCAAGCCCTGCCATCCGCCTGACGAGGGTGGACAAGGGCTATTTTTTACATCATACATATGATGTTGCGGCAAATCTTCACGCTCGCCTCTCCTTCAAAAATCAAAAAAGTACATCTGCAAACGGAAACGCCACCATGAAAAAGCCCAGCCTACGCCCGCTGCTCTGCACCGTCGCTGCATCGGCCCTGCTTCTGCCGGTCTTCATCCGGCCCGTCAGAGCGGCTCCGACTTTCGCGGAACTTTCGCCCGCCCCGCAGATTCCCGTTGTGGCGCCCCCCAAATCGGATCGTCTGTCCGGCGGGGTGCATCTGGCGCTTCGTCCCGCCCCCGTCCCCGCCATGGTCTATGCTTCGCCCCAGGGTTCGGATGAGAATGACGGCTCTTCGGCCCATCCGTTCGCCACCCTCCCGCGGGCGCAAATGGCTGTGCGCAGTCTGAACCAGGATCATGATGTTACGGTCAGTCTTGACGATGGTGTCTATCGCCTCGATGCGCCACTGCGCTTTACCGCCGCCGACGGTGGCCAGAACGGCTTTAAAGTGCGCTATCAGGCCGCGCCCGGCGCTCATCCGGTACTTTCGGGGGGCATGCGTATCGCGGGCTGGACCCTGGCTGATCAGGGCCGCAATATCTGGGTTGCCGACATGCCCAAAGGCATGGATCCGCGTCAGATCTGGGTCAATGAAAAGCTGTCGCGCCGCGCCTCCGTCATCGCACCGCGCACCGCCTTCGAATTCTACGACTGGGGCCTGAAGATCGTCGATCCGGCCTGGCGCTTCCTAGCCGATCTGCCTGACCAGAACCGCCTCGAAATCGAAAACCTCGGCTGGTTCACCGACCGCCACGCCACCATTCAGCGTATCGAAGGCGATCGCATCATCATGCAGCAGCCCGGCTGGCGCGACAATATCATCGGCTATGATACACTAGCCCGTCCCGTTTCGCCCGACAATGCACGGCTTGAGTTCGTCAATTCCCTGGCCTTCCTGCGCAACGAAGGCGAATGGTTCGCCGATCCGAAGGCCGGGAAAATCTACTACAAGCCCCGCAAGGGTGAGGACATGGCTAAGGTCGATGTCGAGGCGCCGCATCTGGAATGGCTGATGTCGGTCAGTGGCACCTATGAAAGGCCGGTTGCGGATATCGACTTCACAGGCCTGAGTTTCGAATATACGAGCTGGCTTCAACCTTCCGGCCCCAATGGCTATGCCAGCCAGCAAAGCGGTGCCTATATTGCGGGCGAGATACCCAATTATCCGAAGGATCCCATCCGTGACTGTAGCTGGGGGTGTCCGACTTTCGAGGCCATACGCAACAGATGGAGTCAGCAACCCGCCGCCGTCCAGGTTTCGGCGGCCGAGCGCATCACCTTCTCGCACGACCAGTTCACCCACCTCGGCCAGATCGGGCTGGGCATCGGTAACAATGCCGACGCCAATGCCAGCGGCATCGGCTTGGGCGCCAGCACGATCGATGTCGTGCGCAGCCGCTTCACCGATCTGGCCGGGGGCGCGATCATGGTAGGCGGCGTTACGCCGGACGCGCACCATCCATCCCGCCCGGAAATGACCGTGGCCGACATCCTGATCTCGAATAATCTGGTTCAGAACATCTCTCAGGACTATCACGAACAGGCCGCCATCATGGTGACCTATGCGGCCGGCGCGGTCATCAGCCACAACGATGTTTCGCTGGCCCCTTATGACGGCATCGACACGGGCTGGGGCTGGGGAGCGAACGATCCTGGCGGTTCGCCCGCATACCGCACGGCGAACCGCGACTACTATGACCAGCCGGGCAATCTGGTCTATAATACGCCCACCATCCTTCACGACACGGTTGTCTTCGCCAACCGCGTACACGAGGTCAAGCAGTCCTTCCCCGATGGCGGCGCCATCTATCATCTGTCGGCCGATCCGGGCGCCTTGATCGCTGAGAACTACGTCTATGATGTGCCCGGCGGCATCGCCCTCTATCTCGATGAAGGTTCGAGATACGTAACTGTGCGCAACAATGTGGTCAGCCATGTCGGCATCTGGCTGAACCTCAACTCCCAGGATAATCTGGCGCCACGCCGCACTGCCATGGATAATATTGCCAAAGGCAACTGGTATAATTCCGGCCTGCGTTCCGGCTCATGGACCGACTATCTGAATAACCAGTTCATCGACAATACAGAGGTCAAGGGTGAGGCCTGGCCCAGCGCTGCCCAGGCGATCATCGCACGCTCTGGCATCGAACCGGAGGAGGCGGCCAAAAAGTGACCCGGCAAGGCTTTTACTCCAAAAACACAGGCCCGGCAGATATCGGGCTTGTGTTTTAACGGAAGCTGAGCCATTGCATGAAGCCGGTTTGCACGGCTTTGCGCCGTCAGCGCCACACCAGCATGTCAGGCGTCACATCCGCCAGTGCGGTGACGCCACTCAGCGTCATGGCCGTGCGCAGCTCGCGCTCTATCAGGTCAAGCAGGTGCGTCACCCCGCCGCCTCCGCCCGCCGCCAGAGCGTAGATATAGGCGCGGCCAAGTAGCACGCCTTGTGCGCCCAGTGCTAGCAGCTTGAGCACATCCAGTCCTGTGCGCACACCTGAATCGGCCAGAACCACCAGACGGCGATCAACCGCCTCGGCGATGTCCGGCAGCGCATATGCAGACGACGGCACGCTGTCGAGCTGTCGTCCGCCATGGTTGGAAACGACAATGCCATCGGCGCCGAATCTTACGGCGTCCAGCGCGTCCTCCTTATCAAGAATACCCTTGATGATCATCTTGCCCGGCCAGAAACTGCGGATCCATTCCAGATCCTTCCAGTCGACGCTCGGATCGAAATTCTCGCCCAGCCAGCCGATATAGTCCTCAAGCGAAATGTGTCGGCCCAGATAGGCCGACACATTGCCCAGGTCGTGCGGCTGGCCCATCAGGCCGACATCGAAGGCCCAGCCGGGTTTACGTATCGCCTGCCATATCCGCCGCAGTCCCGCCCCGTCACCGCTCATGCCCGAATGCCGGTCACGATAGCGCGCGCCCGGCGCGGGCATGTCCACCGTAAAGACGAGCTTGCTCACGCCCAGAGCCAGGGCCCGCTCCAGCATGGCCTTCATGAAGCCGCGATCCTTGAGCACATAGAGCTGAAACCAGATGTCGCCGCCCTGCGATGCGGCCACGATCTCTTCAAGCGGACAGAGCGAAACCGTCGAGACAATATAGGGAATGCCTGCCTTGCGCGCGGCGCGCGCCACCTGGGTTTCGCCACGGCGGGCAAACATGCCGCCCAGCCCTATCGGCGCCAGGGCCAGCGGCAGATTGCAGGCATCACCCAGGAGCTGCGTCTGCATGGATATGGCCGAAACATCGCGCAAGACCCTCTGGCGCAGGCGGATATGCCCCAGATCCTCTATATTGGCGCGCAGCGTGTGCTCGGCATAGGCACCGCCGTCGAGATAGTGGAACAGAAAGGGCGGCAGCCTGCGCCGCGCGGCTTCACGGAAATCGGTCGAAGCCGAGATGATCATGGCCATATCGTGGTCACGCCATGCCAACGCGCTGCTTCTGGCGCCCCAGTCCTGTAATCCCCAGCTCCATCACATCCCCCGGCTTAAGCCAGACCGGCTCTGGTTTGACGCCCATGCCGACGCCCGGCGGCGTGCCGGTGGAGATGATGTCGCCGGCTTGCAACGACATAAACTGAGAGACATAGGCTACGATATGAGCGGGACGGAACACCATGGTGGCGGTCGAACCATTCTGAAAGCGTCGGCCATTGACCTCCAGCCACATCGACAGATGATGCACGTCGTCGATCTCGTCCTTCGTCACCAGCCATGGGCCTATCGGGCCGAAGGTGTCGCAGCCCTTGCCCTTGTCCCATGTGCCGCCACGCTCGGTCTGAAAATTGCGCTCGGACACATCATTGATCACGCAAAAGCCCGCGACATAATCCATCGCCTCGGCTTCGGAAATATAGGCGGCGCGTTTGCCGATGACGAGGCCGAGTTCAACCTCCCAATCCAGCTTGGTGGAACCACGCGGCTTTCGCACCTCATCATTCGGGCCGATGATGGCCGAGGTCGCCTTCATGAAAACGACGGGTTCATCGGGAACGGGCAGGTTGCTCTCGGCGGCATGGTCGGCGTAATTCAGGCCGATGCAGATGAACTTGCCGACACGACCGACGCACGGGCCATAGCGTGACCCCTCCGGCGCCAGCGGCAGCGTCATCGGATCGATGGCCGCCAGCCGCGCCAGGCCGTGATCGGACAGGGCCTCGCCCGCAATATCATCGACCACGCCCGACAGATCGCGCATCTTGCCGTCGGAATCGAGAAGGCCGGGCTTTTCATGACCCGGCGGGCCAAAACGAAGCAGTTTCATGAAAACTCCATGACAGGGAAATTACGGGCGGCCGATCCGTTGTGCGGACGGATACCTTCAGTTCAGCCAGCCGCCATCGATGATATGCGCCTGGCCGGTGGTAAAGCTCGACTCATCCGACGCCAGATAGACGGCCAGGGCGGCCACCTCTTCCGGCGTGCCCAGACGGCCGCTGGGCTGGCGCGCCAGGAACTGGGCGCGGCCCGCGGCGTAATCGCCGGTGTCGCGCATACGCTGCTGGAGGGACGGCGTTTCGATCGTGCCTGGGCAAATGGCGTTGCAGCGGATATTCTGTCTGACGAAATCGGCGGCCACGGATTTGGTCAGTCCCACCACGGCCGCCTTGGTGGTGCAATAGGCCAGCCTTTGTGGCACGCCCTTGAACGCCGCTACCGACGCCATATTGACAATCGAGCCGCCGCCGCCAGCCAGCATATGGGGCAGGACTTCACGGATCAGCCGGTACATGGAGGTGACATTCAAATCGAGCGAGCGCGCCCACGCCAGCTCGTCACAATCGAGAATGCCGCCGGCATGGACATAGCCCGCGCAATTGAACAGGACATCGACGTTCGGGAATTCCGCGACCAGCGCCCTGACGGCGACCGGGTCGGTGACATCGAGGCCGCGACAGACCGCGCCGTCAAGTGTCTGCAAAAGCGCAGCGTCAATATCGGTGGCGATCACGGTCGCGCCTTCACGAAGGAAGGCTTCGGCGGCGGCCCGCCCCATGCCCTGTCCAGCCGCCGTTATCAGAGCCGTCTTGCCTGTCAGTCTGCCCATTATGCCATCTCTTGTAAAAAAAAACCGTGCGCCTCACGACGGTATGAAAGCGAAAAATGGCCCATGCTCACCGGGGTGATGAGCATGGGTCAAGACATCTGGTCGAGGATCTTTCCAGATGGAACAAGCACCAGGGAGGTTAGTACTTGAAGCGGACACCGACGGTGTAACGTCGGCCGACATCACGATATTCCTGCGTGTCGTAATAATAGTTAGCGTAATGGAACTCCTTGGAATCGGTCAGATTTGTTCCATCGAGAGTCAGCATGACATGATCATTGATGGCATACTGAAGACCGGCGTCGAGCTGATTGTAGCTGGCGCTGAATTCCGGAACCCCCGTCTGGGTTTGCGGTGCCACCAGATATTTGTCGCGCCAGGTGTAGGAGATCCGCGCCTGGATCGGGCCCTTTTCGTAAAAGCCGACAAAGGTGAAGGAGTCCTTTGACAGGCCTTCCAGCGAATAGTGGACGCTCTCCTTGGCAGAATTGCTGTAATCGGCGTCACTGTCGGTATAGGTATAGCTGATTTGCGTACCCAGACCGTTCCACGGCGATGGCAGGCGGGAGAACACCGTGCGGAAGGCGAGTTCCAGGCCCTTGACGGTGGCACCCTTGCCGTTCACAGGCTGATCGACGATGAAGGTGACCTGATCGACCTGCTGGGTGGTGACGCCGCGCGTGATGAACGAGTCGATCGACTTGTAGAAGCCGGTGGCCGACAGGATCGAATCCTTATCGAAATACCATTCAAGCCCAGCTTCCGCCTGTGAGGCCCGGAAGGGCTGAAGATTCGGATTGCCCTTGGAAATACGTTCATTACCAGGGTTGCTGCTGATACTCTGGGCCGAAGAGAGATCCGTCAGGGTCGGACGCGAAATGACGCGGGAGGCAGCGCCGCGCAGGATCAGATCGTCGGTCAGGTTCAGGCGGGCGTTGAACGATGGCAATATATCGAGATAATGGCCATTGAAGCTGAGCGGCACAATATCGGACAGCACGATAATATTCTGCCCGGTGCCGTTGGGCTTGGCGCTGATGACCGTCTGGCCGGCGCCATCCGATGTGAAGTCAGTGCTCTCGATGCGTACGCCCGTATTGACGGCCAGCGGCATGGAGCCGAGATTGCCCTTATATTCGGTCATGACATAGCCAAGGGCCACTTTTTCCTGCACGGATGAACTACCCGCCGGATCTTTGACAGGATCCATATAGTCGCCGCTATGGGTGGAAGGATCCGCCGACACATTCAGGGCCTTCAGGGCGGCGATCAGGTCATTGGTGTTGTAATCGACCCAGTTCGCCACCGTCGGGACACCGCTCGAACCCATGAAGTTGTAGTTGGTGGGGTGAAAAATGGATGACGGCAAGATGACATCACTGCCGCAATAGGCACAGGCAGTAGGCTGTGCATATCCCGTCGTGACCTTCGTGCGCTCAGAATAACCGAGTCCGCCATACAGGGCGATGGCGTCTCCGTCCCATTTGCCATCGACCTTGACCTCATTGATCGTGTCGTCGAGGTCGCTACCCTCTGTGCTCATATAGTGCGCATTCCGATGGCTGACATCTGTGGAGGCATCCGGATAGTTCGGATTGCTGAGGCTTAATGACATGAGCGGCGATCCGGTGCGGCGGTCATAGGTATAGTCCATACCTTTCAGCCGGACGGTCGTGAACATGCCCTTGGAATCGCGATACTGAGCCTTGCTGGTGTCGACATCGAAGCTGAGCGTAAAGGCGTCATGCTTCCAGCGCGCATTGAAGCCGAACAGGTCGGTCAAGGACGTGGCGGGGCGGTCTTCGACAATTTCGTCGACCGTGCCATTGGTGAAGGATTCAGATACGGCGACGCCGCCATTATGAACCGTTCGCGGCTGTCCCGCCACCATTTCGGTCGTGTCGGTTCCGCCTTGCACAATCTGATTGACCAGGGTGCCGCCGCTGAAATCCGGACCTATCCCAGAACCATGATAGTGATCGTCATTATAGGAGGCCAGGGCATCGAAGGTCAGCCTCAGTTCGTCCGACACATCGTATTGTAACGTCACGTTCAGGCCGGTGCGCTTGCGATGATCGAACTCCACCTGATTGATGGAATTGTGGTACATGTCGACGTTACGGAACAACGTGACATTATTGGCGATACGCGGATTGCACTTCCCGCCGCTGACACTGCCGACGCATAAAGAGCCATTATTGTGGCTTGCCGTGCCGTAATAGCCATCGTCGAAACTGCGCGGATAAGAGCTGGCACCAGGGAAAAAATCGTCAGTGCGTTCATATTTTTCGTCATAGGAGAGCACGACCGAAGCACCGACACGGCCAGATTTGCTCTTCCAGGTCATGTAGGCCGCCGCCGAAGGCGTCGTTTTATTGCCGAGATCATCGATATTGGCGCGCGCCGAGCCCCCCGCCTGAAAGCCGCCCTTCTGTTCAAGCGGGCGCAGGGTGTGGATGTTGATCGTGGCGCCGATGCTGGCGCCGTTCAGATTGGCCTGCGGACTTTTGTACACTTCGGCACTCGAAATCAGCTCGGAGGGCAGAATGTCGAAATTGAATTCGCGGCCCGCCCCGTCCGTGGCGATCACCCTTCCATTCACGGTGACCGTATTGAACTGGGGCCCCAGACCGCGCACCGTGACGCCATTACCAACGCCTCGATTGTGATCAATGGTGATCCCCGGCACGCGTTGCAGCGATTCGGCGACATTCTGATCGGGCATCTTGCCGAGATCTTCGCTGGCAATGGCATCCACGCTATTGATCGCCACCTTCTTGATATCGATCGACTGGCGCTGACTCCTGCGGATGCCTGTGATGACAACTGTCATCGTATCGTCATTGGCAGCCGCATTGGCGGATTGCGCTGAAGCATAGCCGGGGGCGCAGCAAATTGCTGCAATAGCCGCCGCCGACAGCAACCACATCTTCCTGTTCATTGTGTTTCTTTCCCTTTTATTGTCGCATAGATTTGCGCTAACCGTTTTTATGGTTGACATATATATGCCGAATTCTAGCCATCAGGTCAAATAAATTGATCATAGGTAATACGATTTATAAAGCGAATACGGATTTTATCATCAGGCCGAGGCGCTATCCTGCGTGACTAGGAAATTTATTAATTTGATATATATAGACTATCTTTGAAATTTTCTTCAGCAGCGCCCCATATTTATGTGATGACATAAGAGGCCTTGTGTTGCCAAAGCGTCACATTCATGCGATGAATGTGGCCGGTAATTCTGGGCATGGGCAGGCAGGCCCGCCTGAAAGACGCGGACGCATGACCTCAATACGATGGAAAAGTTAGAATTTAAGACCTTCATGCTATATACTCATATTTTCCGTGCCCTGCGCGATTCCAAAGCCGCCGGGTCGACGCCGCACAACAACATGACCATGGTAGTTTGAGGCCAGTCTTGACCATTGATAATACCTCTGTACGAATCACGCGCAGGCGTCCCCACCTCGCCGCAGGCGTTGTTGAAATCCTTGTCCGCGACATTGTGCAAAACCTGTATCCGGTTGGCTCGGCCTTGCCGCCGGAAAATATTCTTTGCGAACAGTTCGAAGTCAGCCGCACTGTGATCCGAGAAGCCACCAAGGCCCTCATCGAAAAAGGTCTGGTTGATTCGCAGCAGGGGCGCGGCACGATCGTGTGCGAGACAGAAGCCTGGGACATGCTGGATCCCATGGTTCTGTCCAATATGTTCAAGCGCGAAGACGGTTTAATATATCTCGACAATCTGATCGAGATCCGCGCCCTGCTCGAAGCCTCGATGGCCGCCAAGGCCGCAGCTAAGGCGACGCCGGAAGACCGGCAGCAACTGATCCGTCTGCGGGCGAACCTCGAAGAGTTGCGAGACAATCCGGCAGAGTATCTGGCCGAAGATATCGCCCTGCACGGAATGATCATGGAAATCTCCGGCGACAAGCTGAGCGCCGCCATTATCCGGACCATCCACGATCAGGCCAGGGAAGCGGCCAAATATAATGGCCGCATCAGCACCGGCCTGCTGAATGCGACGCATCTCGGCCATTTGAAAATTGTCGATGCTATCCTCGGCGGCGATTCGGATGCCGCCGCGCGCGCCATGCACGAACATATTGAATCGGCCTGGAGCAACCGGCGCGAAAGCTGAAGCCGCTACGCCCTTTACCTGGGCAGCATGAAGCGCTTTGCCAAAACACTTTTCAATCATTATACATATTATATATATTGAATAGTTGCGCACGCCTTTTCTGCGTGTTATTAAGGTAATATGTATTATGCATGTTGCCTTTGCACCTTGCTATAAACACGAACGATAAAACGTGGCGAGAAGGCCCTGCTATGAAAATCACTGGCTATAAAAGCCTGAAAACCTCACACGTCTGGGGCAGACCCATCGGCGATGTGAACGGCGTCATCAATCCGGGCGTCACCGAAGTTCCCATATTGCTGCTCACCACGGATGAGGGCGTGACGGGCATAGGCATTGGCGACCATAGTGAAATTGACCGCGTATTTTCTGCGATCGAGGGCCAGGACCCCCGCGCGGTTTCCACCCTGTACGATCGGATGCTGGCCTACGTGTTCAAGGCCGGGCACGCCGGCCATACCTTCGGCACCATCGGCACGATCGATATGGCGCTATGGGATCTGAAGGCTAAACTGAATGACGAGCCTTTGTGGCGCACACTGGGAGGGGCCGATCCGTTCGTGCCCGGCTATGCTTCCGGCCTGTGCTACGGCCTCGAAGACGATGAGCTGGCGGCGCTGTACGAACGGTTCGCCGAACGCGGCTTTTCCTCGGCGAAGCTGAAGGGCGGCATCGATATCGACCGTGACATCCGACGTCTGAAGCTGGTGCGTGACATCCTCAAGCGCAATTCGCCGCGTCCGGCCATGATGTTCGACGCTAACGAAGCCTGGAGCCGCAAGCAGGCGATCCGCAATATTACCGAAATCGAAAAGCACCTCGACCTGACCTGGATCGAGGAGCCCGTGCGGCGCTGGGATGCGGAGGGCCTGGCCTTTGTCAGTCGCGCTGTCAAGGCCGCCGTCGCTACGGGTGAAAACCTGACCGGCCTGGAGCAGTACCTGCCGCTCCTGTCCGCCGGAGCCGTCGATGTGGTGCAGGCGGGCAATGTCTGGGGCATCACGCACTTCATGCGCACCGCCATGGCGGCGCACGCCCATAATCTGCCGGTGTCGCCGGTCGGCAATTCTGCCAATGCCCTGGCCCATGCCGCCACAGCCATCCCCAATATGATGACCATCGAAGTCCAGGATCTGGGCTTCCCGGTCGGCCTGAGGGTCGATCAGCGGTTTGAGGATGGCGGCGTCTGGCTGGGCGAAGCGCCGGGCCTTGGCGTCAGTTACGACGAAAGCCTGTTTATTTCCCCCGTGCCGCTGGCAGGGGATGCGCTGGCGGCAGGGCCGCATGTGCGCCCGGCGCGGGCGGGCCTGCGCCTCGTGTCGGGCGATGGCCCCACCTCCATGGCCTTAAGGACGCCAGCGTCATGAGCCCGGCGGCGCGACTGCAGGCGAAGCTATCGAGGCTGGCCTTCGGCGCTTCGCCACTGGGAGGCAGCTATGGCGCCACGGATGCGGGCGAAATTCGCCGCGCCGTGCATCTGGCCGTAGCGCACGGCGTCACGACCTTCGACACATCACCCTTTTACGGCGCCACCCGGTCAGAAACGGAAATGGGGCTGGCCCTCCAGGGCCTCGATCGCACCACCTATGTTCTGGCGACCAAGGTGGGCCGCTATGGCGAACGCCACTGGGATTTCACGCGCGATGCGACCCTGCGCAGCGTCGAGGCCAGCCTGAAGCGGCTGAAAACGGACCATATCGACATCCTGCAATGCCACGATGTCGAGCACGGCAAGCGGGCACACGTAGTGGAGCACACCCTGCCAGCCCTGCGCCAGTTGAAACAGGATGGCGTCATCGGCGCCATCGGCATTACCGGCTATGATCTTGAGGTGCTGGAGAAGCTTGCCCTTGCCGAAGAGATCGATACCGTCATGTCTTTTTGCGCCTTTACCCTACAGGATCAACGGCTGGCGCCGGTGGCGCGCAGGCTGGATGCGGCGGGTATTACGGTTTTCAACGCCTCGCCGCTCGCCATGGGGCTTCTAACGCAGAACGCGCCGCCCGCCTGGCACCCGGCGCCCGAAGCGGTCAGGCAAAAGGCCCGCGCCGCCGCGCGTCTGTGTGACGAGTTGGGCTGCGACCTGGCGCGGCTGGCACTGGGTTTCGCTATGCAGGCGGCGCGGGAGAACGGCATCTCCGCAACAGTCATTGGTATGCACAGCGAAGCGGAACTCCGGGCCAATCTCGATGCCTGCGAAGCTGAACTGCCCGCAGAGGCGCTTCAGGCTCTGACAAATCTGTTTGCTGAAACGGCGCAAACGCCGTGGCCTCGGCTGTCTCCGGACTTTCTGACCCAGCCATGATCCGTATCGATTCACATCTGCATGTCTGGGATCCACATATGCGGCCCTATGCCTGGCTCAACCAGGTTCCAGCGCTTAACCGCCGCTTCGGCCCCGAAGATTTGTCGCTAAAGCTTGATTACGTGATCTTCGTGCAGGCTGACTGTCACCCGGATCAGGCGCTTGACGAAGCCGACTGGGTGGCCGCCATGGCCGCGGATGCCGGTATTATCGGCATTGTCGCCTATGCGCCGCTCGAAAGGGGGCGCACGGTGCTGGCCCATCTTGAACAACTGGCGGTGCGGCCGCTCGTCAAGGGCGTCAGGCGCAATCTTCAGGACGTACCGGCCGACTTTATCGAATCCGCAGCGCATTTCGATGGTATGGTCTGCGTGGCTCAGGCCGGGCTCAGCATTGATCTGTGCGTGCGCGCCCATCAGCTACCGCTCGTTCTTCCCCTGCTGGAGCGCCTGTTCACGGCCTGTCCGGACGCTCATGTCATCCTTGATCATCTCGGCAAACCAGCAATCGGCGGCGAGGCGACGCCTGGCCGCCACGCATGGTCCACGAACCTGGCACGTCTGGCGGCTTTTCCCAATCTGTACGCCAAGCTGTCAGGTCTGCTCACCGAAACAGTGGATTATGCCTGGAGCACCGATCTGGTCAGTCCTTACCTGAAGCTGGCCATCGACGAACTGTCGCCTGACAGGTGCATGTTCGGTAGCGACTGGCCGGTCATCAATCTGGCCGGACGGATGGAGGACTGGATCGGTATTGTGGAAAGCGCCACAAGCGGCCTGCCGGAGGCAGCGGCACGCGCGATCTGGTGCGATACCGCCTGCCGCGCCTACCGGCTCAGCCTGCCGGGCTGACCGTCCGGGCCCACAATAAATAATACGCTAAAAAGCAAATAGGGAACGAAACGCATGAACGAGCTAAATACCGGGGCAGCGGAAATGCCCGTCGCCGAACACGTGCATGGCAAACGGCGCAATATATTGCTGGGCTCGCTGTTCGTGAATTTCGCCGTCCTGTTCGCCCTGTACAACGGGGTTATCAATGTCCTGCTGCCCAATCAGGTCGCCTTGCTCGATCCGGCGCACAAGGCGGCCAATTTTAGCTTCATTATGTTCGTGACCCTGTTGTTCACAATTGTGGCCACCCCGCTGGCCGGCGCCCTGTCCGACCGTGTGCGTTCGCCGTTGGGACGACGATCACCCTTTATCCTGTTTGCGACCATGGTCGGATCGGCGGCGGTTCTGTGCCTGATTTTGATGAAAACGGTCGCCGCCATCGCCGTCTGCATGGTCGTCATGTCTTTCGCCTACAATATGATGCAGGGCCCCATGACGACCATCGTCGCCGACCGGCTCGATGAAGCCAATCGCGGCAAGGGTTCGGGCTTTGTTGGCGCGGCCCAGACCGCCGGCGGCATGGGCGGCATTATTCTGGCCGGTTATCTGGCCAACCGCCTGTTCACCGGCTATGCCGTTTTCGCCTTGGCCATCGTGGCCACCAGCCTGCTGTTTGTCGTGTTCAATCGTGAAAAATCGTCGGCGCACGATCATGTCGAGCCGTTTCATCTCGGACGCTTCTTCACCGGTTTCTGGGTCAATCCGAAAACCTATCCAGACTTCGGCTGGGCCTTCATCGGGCGCTTCCTGATGTATCTCGGGATACAGTCCGTGATCACGCTGCAACTCTATATCCTGCAGGACTATATCCACCTCGACGTCACTGCATCGAACCACGCCATGGCGATCCTGTCGGTCATTACGGCGATGACACTCGTCATATCCGGCCTGATTTCCGGCTATCTGTCCGACCTGTTGAAGGTTTACAAGTATTTCGTTGTCTTTGCCAGTCTCGTAATGGCCACCGCGCTTTCCATCCCCATCATGATACCAACCCTGACAGGCATGTATATTTACGCCGCCGTCTTCGGCCTTGGCTATGCGGCGTTCATCTCCATCGACCTGGCCCTGATCACGCGGGTTCTGCCAAAGCGTGCCAATTCCTCCGCCCGCGACATGGGCGTAATGACCATCGCCAATGTCGTGCCGCAGGCCTTGAGCCCTATTCTGGCCGTGCCGCTGCTCAAGGCGTTCGATAATAATTATGCCGTCGTCTTCGTCGCCGCCATGGTCTGTGTCCTTATGTCTTCGCTCTGTATTTTGCCCATCAAATCCGTGAAATAATCATAATGCCTTCCCTGGAAAGACCGACCGTCCTTTTGTCCCGCCGCTGGCCCCCGTCCGTCGAGGCCGAATTGCGTACCCGCTATCATCTGACCGTCAATGACGATGACAGACCCCTGACGCGGCAGCAGCTGGCCGAGGCCATGGCCCGATTCGACGCCGTCTGTCCGACGGTCAGCGACCGGATCGACGCCGACATGCTGAACCGGCCTGACCGGCGCGTAAAAATTCTGGCCAATTATGGCGCCGGTTTCGAACATATCGACCTCGAAGCGGCGCGCGCCGCCGGTATTATCGTCACCAATACGCCGGACGTTCTCACCGATGCGACGGCGGAACTGGCCCTCCTGCTCATGCTGACGGCCAGTCGGCGCACCGGCGAGGGCGAACGCCAGCTACGCGCCGGCGAATGGAGCGGATGGCGGCCCACCCACCTGCTCGGCCGCAGCCTGAGAGGTCGGCAGCTCGGCCTGATCGGCTTCGGACGCATCGCGCAGGCCACCGCGAAGCTGGCTGTGGCAGCGCTCGGCATGAAGATCGCCTATCACAGCCGCCGCCCGGCAACGGACGTTGGGCTGGCTGCACGCTATATGCCCGACCTGGACGATCTTCTGGCCTCAAGCGATGTTGTGTCCCTGCATTGCCCCGGCGGGGCGCAAACCCACCATCTGATCGAAAGGCGTCGCCTGGCGCTGATGAAGCCTTCGGCCATTCTCATCAATACGGCGCGCGGCACGGTCGTCAACGAGGCCGATCTGGCCGATGCGCTGAAACATGGCGTCATCGCCGCGGCCGGGCTTGATGTCTATGAGGGCGAGCCGCAGATTGACGCCCATCTTCTGGCGCAGGAGAACGCCGTCCTTCTTCCGCATCTCGGCAGTGCCACGCTTGAGGCCCGCACGGCCATGGGCAATAAGGTGGTGGCCAATCTCGACCGCTTCTTCGCCGGAGACGCGGTGATCGATCAGGTTATCTAAAGGCTCAGCATGACCGCACTCCCGATCCCCGCTCTGACCGCCGAAGTGACACAGCGGCTGAAGGCTGGTGACCGCCGCCTCCTTTTCATCGGCCTGTGCGGTGCGCAGGGCTCCGGCAAGACGACGGTGACCAAGGCCATGGGGGAAGCGCTCCGCCGCGACGGGCTGCGTGTGGCGTCGCTTTCTCTCGACGACCTGTATCTGACGCGTGACGCACGCCAGCGATTGTCGCAGGATGTCCATCCCCTGCTGACGACGCGCGGTCCGCCGGGCACGCACGATCTGGGTCTCGCCCAATCGGTTTTCGACGACCTTGCAGCGGGCCGGGCCACATGCCTGCCGGTCTTTGACAAGGCCATTGACGACAGGCGGTCATCATCGGAATGGAAACCGGTCGATGGCGCATGTGATATCGTCCTGTTCGAAGGTTGGTGCACTGGCGCGCGGCCGCAGGCCTCGGCGGAGCTCGAATCGCCGATTAACGATCTCGAACGACGCGAAGATTCAGATGGCATATGGCGTCGCTATGTCAATGCCGCACTGGCTGGGGCCTATCAGGATCTTTTTGCGAGGCTCGACATGCTCGTTCTGCTGGCGGCGCCCGATTTCGGCATTGTTGCACGTTGGCGTACTGAGCAGGAACACGCCTTGCGGCGCCACGCGCAAACGGGGACGCATATCATGTCAGATTCCGAAGTTGTCCGCTTTACACAGTATTATGAGCGCCTGACCCGGCATATCCTGCACGAAATGCCCGAACGCGCCGATCTGGTGGTCAGACTCGATGAGGCGCGCCAGCCACTGCGCCTTATCCGCAATCCGTCTCAGGGCTGATCGCTGAGCGCATAAATCTTCTCCAGCCGGATCCATTTTTCGCCGGGATCGGCAAAGGGCAGCGCCTGCTGAAATTGCCACATCAGCGTTTCCCAAGCCTCCACTTCCGGGTCGGCGCTTTCCGACTGGTTCTTGCCGCTGTGGTCAAAATCGGGGCCAGGCGTCAGCACCATAACCATGCGGTTGCCGGTCAGAAATATTTCCAGCTCGGCGATGCCCGCCTCACGAATGGCGCGCGTCACCGCCGCAGGCGGTTTTCCCGGCTGATGCCACGCCTTGTAGCTTCCGATTTTTGCGGGATCGTCTTTCAGATCGAGAATATAGTAGATCGGTTCCATATTGCATCCTGACTGTAAGATAGATCTTGAAGCATTGCCACGCTCCGGCGGAAAGATTTACTGGCTATCCGGCGCTTCGTCGCCACAGAGAATAAAGCGACCTCCACGTCAATTTGATATGTCTGAGTATAGAACGAGCCGTAACATATTAGGTCCAACCTGGCATCATTTCGCCGAAGACAGTTGGCCATTCGGCGAAGGTCAGGTTGGTCGCGATGATGATCGAGGTCTGTTCGTAGAGCCGGCTGATCAGTTGGAACAGAAGGCTCCGCTCTCTCGATCCGCGCCTTACGCCGTCGCCTGATCGGCAATCTCACCCGGGGCGCGCCACGGAGCGGTAAAGCCGCCGGGCGTCAGATTAACCGACATACTGGCCGCCTTCATACCGTCCGCCGAGGCTGTCAGGGTCAGATTGCCTGCCGCAGTTCCGGCCTGAACAATCACCTGCGCCAGACCGTTAAACAGCGAACGTTGACGGCCCTGTTCCGGCTCTAGCGAGGTCGGGTCGCCGTTGCCAAGCCCGATGATCGTTCCGCCATCGATAGTGAAACTGACCATATCCTGCGCCAAAGGCACATTGCGGCCCCTGGCGTCGATAGCTTCAACCTTTACCGGCGTGGCATCGCGGCCATTGGCGGTCATGGCGGCCATATCCGCCGTCAGGCGCAAAGCCACGGCCTTGCCGGTGGTTTCATGGCGCACCGTTGATACCAGCTTGCCGCCGTTAAAGCTGCGCGCCTCGATAAAGCCCGGCGCGTAATCGACCGTCCAGTAATTCATACGCAGTCGGTCGCCCTTTTGCTTACCCGCCGACTGGCCATTGACGAACAGTTCGACCTCGTCAGCATTGGTGCAGGCCATGACGCGCACCTTATCACCCGCGTGCCAGTTCCAGTGCGGCACCAGATCAAGCTGCGGCGTGGCGTCGATCCACTGAGCGCGGTGAATGAAGGCGGCGGCCTTATCAAAACCGCACAGGTCAAGAATGCCGAAGTAGGACGAGTTGGACGGCCAGGGGAAGGGCGTCGGTTCGCCGTGATAGTCAAGCCCCGACCAGACGAACTGCCCGCCGACGAAGGGGCGTTCCACTACCGCCTGCCAGGCATCGCGCTGGGTTTCGCCCCAACCTGCTGTCTCGTCATCATAGGAGGCCATGATGTGCTTGTCCTTGTCGGACTTATATTCGCCGCGCGTCATGAAGGCGGAGGCGTCTTCCGACGAAAACATCGGCTTGTCAGGGTGCGCCTTGTGGAACAGATCGTATTTGTCCTGCTGGTAGTTGATACCGACCACATCGACCGCCTCAGCCACGCTGATCGCCGCATCGAGCCCACCGCTCATCGCCGCCGTCACCGGGCGCGTGGTATCGATCACCTTGACCGCCGCGCTCATGCGCCTGACCATCTCATAGCCCTGCTCGGTGGCCTGCATCGGCTCTTCGTTGAACACCGACCACAGATAGATGCTGGGGTGATTGCGATCTCGGCGCACCAGCCATTGCAATTGCGCTATAAAATCGGGCGAGGCATCGAAATTGCGGTTCTCGGCCATCACCAGAAAGCCCATCCGGTCGCAGGCGTGCATCAGGTAAGTGTTCTGGGCATTGTGCGAAAAGCGGATAGCGTTGCAGCCCAGCGTTTTCAGCCGTTTCAAGCGATAATCAATGACGTTTTCCGGTATGGCCGTGCCGACCCCGGCATGATCTTGATGCAGGCACACGCCCTTGATCTTGACGTGCTGGTCATTGAGGAAAAAGCCTTCGTTGGCGTCCCATCTTGTCGTGCGGAAACCGCACGGCGTGGTGACCGCATCCAGCACCTGCCCGCCTTGCTCAATCCGCGTCGCAACGCAATAGACCACCGGCGTTTCGGGCGACCACAACCCGGGCGCAAAGCCCACCGGCAGACTCATCGTCGCCACACCGTGCCCCAGAGGGTCGCACGCTGCCTGACCGCTGACCGTGCTGACGATTTTGCCGTCAGGATCGCGCAATTCACTGATGACCGATACCTGCGCTGTCTTCGTGCCCGAATTATTGAGCGTCACCTCGATCGGAATCGTCCATGCGCCGTCGCCCTTGACCGGGTTGGCGAAGACGCCATCGGTGATGATATGCACGGGATCGCGCTTGACGATCCAGGCGTGGCGGTAAAGCCCCGCCCCTTCGTACCACCAGCCCTCCATGGCCGTGGCGTCAACGCGGACGGCAAGGTGGTTGGGCTTGTCGTAATAGGCGTAAGGCGTCAGATCGATATATGCCGATTCATAGCCCGACCAGTTGCGATCCACCAATGTGCCATTGAACCAGACCGTGGCAAAGGTTGCCATGCCGTCCAGTTGCAGTTCGATATGCTTGCCGTGATCGGCCCCAGTGAACAAAAGCGTATTGCGATACCAGGCGATGCCGCGCTTGCGGTATCCCTGAGCGGGTTGGGCATCTTTTTCAAACGGCTGGGAACTGGCAAAATCGTGCGGCAGGGTGACCTGCGCCCATGAGCTGTCATCATATTTGACGGAGGCCGCCCCCATCGCATTGCCCGCCTTGGAGGCGTCATAGGCGCTGGTGATCGGCGGCATTGGAATATCGCCTTCAAAGAAGCGCCAGCCCCTGTCGAGCGACAAGACCTGCCGGGGCGAAAGCGTCGGCGTCACAGTTTGCGCGTTCGCCGCTCCGGCAAATCCGGCGACAAAGGCCGTGGCACTGATGCTTTTGAAAAGTTCGCGGCGATTCATGTCCTGCTCCTGCAATTTATCATTTGTATTATGTATGTTGACGGAGAATAGACATGGAAATGGCGCGTTTTCAAGCCCACAGCGCGCCGTTTTTCTATATTTGGCTTTTCGCCTCGTAATGAGTCAGCTGCCGCTCGACCGCGTTATACCCTTTTGCCTGGTAGGCAGCCTGAAGCTCGCTCTGGACCGCCGTTACGTCAGCGCCAGTGCGATCAGGCCCAAGGTGCGGATAAACGATACGTTCGATCTCTTCATTCGACAGCTCGGTCACACCGACAATATCAATGGCCGAAATAAAGAAACGATCAGGCGCCTGCTGAGGCTGGGCCGGCGCAGCGGTTTGCGCTAGCGCCGGCGAGACGAGGACGAACAACAACACGCCTGCGCCGAGAACCGTCATCAAACGCTTCCCGACATATGGCCCCAGTGCGCACAATGACGCTGCACAGGACGCGCCAATGCCTGGCGCGTCTCGCTTTGCGTATTCCGATGATGTCGGCCACCCATTCCAACTTGAAGCCGGCCATGGTTCCGATTTGAAGTCGGCCGCCCTTGGCTTATTTCGTTGGGTCGTAATTCATGATCGTTTGGTTCGTGGTTTGGGTCAAGCCCTGGCTGTTTCGGGCTGTGCTGGTTTCCTCTTTCTAAGACTGTCGCCTGTGAGTTCTATTCGGTAGGCGTTGTGGACGAGACGATCGAGTATGGCGTCTGCCAGGGTCGGATTTCCGATAATTTTATACCATTGGTCCACCGGCACCTGGCTGGTGACGATGATGAATTTTGCCTCGTGGCGATCTTCGACGATTTCCATCAGATCGCGCCTTTGATCTGAGGTCAGGGTCTCCGGGCCCCAGTCGTCGAGGATAAGCAGGTCAACGCGGGCGATTTGCTTCAGAAGTTTCGCGTAGCGACCGTCTGCCCTTGCCAGGGCGAGCGCCGTAAACAGGCGAGATGCCCGGTGATAGGCAACAGACATGTCTTCCCGACAGGCCTTCTGACCGAGAGCACAGGCAAGCCAGCTTTTACCGACCCCGCATGGCCCTGTTATCAGCAGGTTGTGCTTTCGTCGGATCCAGTCTGCGCTGGTGAGCTTCAGGAACATGGACTTGTCCAGCCCCCTGGCAGCCCGGTAGTCGACATCTTCGATGGTGGCCGACTGGCGTAACCTGGCGGTTTTGGCTTTCATAGTGCTTCTGCTGGCGCAATGTGGTCTCTTGCTCGAGCAATATTGCCAGCCATTCGGCATGGTCGAGGCCGTTAGCTTCCGGCTGATTGGCAAGATCCTTGAAGCCTTTTGCCATGCCGGTCAGGTCAAGCGCCTGGAGTGTGTCGTGGATTGGATGTGTCAGCATAATCTATGTCCTTTGTTTTTACTGAAGGAAGTACTGCGGCCCCCGCAGATTGGGATGGGTCAGGATGGATTCTGGTCCGTCATCCGTGCCGGTGGCATCCAGCCTGTGTTCGATGATCGAGGCGATGCTTTTGTAATTGAAGGCCCCTATGGCAACGGCCTTGGAAGCCACCCGTTCTGCCCGCGCCGGTTCAAGTTTTTTGAACATGTTCATGACCCCAAGGCAGGTTCGGTAGCCGTGCTCGGGATGACGGTGGCGGGCCAGAATGGCGACGATGAGCCCTTCGGTCTCGCGACCGATGGACAAAGCCCAGTGGCTGAACCGTTCGGGTGACCATTCCGCATAACTGCGATGGGAGCTGGGCATATGGTCCGGATTTGTACCATGTGACCGGCCATTGTACCGCCGCTCATGGACAGCAACCTGTTTGCCCCGGTGGAAGATCTCAACCATCCGAGCTGTTAGGCGGGTATCGACCTGTTCGCGGATCAGTTTATGGGGCACCGAATAAAAGAAGCCCGCCAGCTCGATGTGATAATCCAGAGAAGCCCGCGCCAGCTTCCACTCAGCAAACTCGTAGTCCGTCGCGGGCAGCTGGGCCAAAGCGGGCCTTTCTACGGCCTCGAACAGCTCCAGGCGGCTTTGCCCGATCTTGCGCATGATGCGCCCATTCATTCGCGCCATTATCTCCGCAATGGCTTCATTGGCTTCGGCCAGAGAGAAGAAGGTTTGATTGCGCAGGCGCCCTAAAATGTAAGACTGGGCAAAGGGATCTGGCTCAGTTCGTTTGGACACGCAGCGGGCCGAGATAAGTGGATGCCGCCAGTTTCTGTTATGTTTGAATTGACCCTTCCTTCGGCTTTAAGCACAATATTTGCGAATGATTTGCATTTTTGTTGACTTTTTGCCGTCTGCGATTTAGTCGCAACATAGCTGCCGCCATTGGCAATGAAAGGTCCCGTATGCCCATTAATCCTTCCTTGCGAAACGCTGTCTGGGGCGCGCCCCTGCTCCTGTCGGGTCTGGCCACTGGCGCATCCGCCGGTGCGCTGAGCGTCCAGATCGACATTCCCCAGCAAAGCACGGCTGAATATCACAAGCCTTATGTCGTAGGCTGGGTCGAGGATGCGACCGGTGCTGCGGCAGCCAATGTTTTCATCTGGTATGACGTCAAGAAACGCGACAATGCCGGCCAGAAGTGGCTCAAGGATTTGCGCGCCTGGTGGCGCAAAAGCGGCCGTGATCTGGCCTCGACCGATGGTTTCAGCGGCGCGACGCGCTCGCCCGGTCGTCAAACCCTGAGTCTCGACACCAATGCGACAGCGCTCAAGGCCCTGAAGGCCGGCAGCTATCTCTTCGTGGTGGAAGCGTCGCGCGAAGGCGGAGGCCATGACCTCGTGAAGGTGCCGCTGACCTGGAATCCGGCCAAGACCGCCGCTGGCGCCGCCAAGGGCACGGGCGAACTCGGCGATGTCCGCGTCAGCTACAAGCCTTAGGAGGAGCATGACTATGAAACGGATCAAATCTCCCGCGACTGTCGCACTGGTCGGCATTCTTATCGTGGGCCTTCTGCCCTTTTCGGCGCAGGCCCACCGTCAATGGATCGCACCTTCGGCGGCGCAGGTTGAGGGCAAGGCGCCCTACATCACCGTTGATGCCGCGGTATCTGAAAGCCTGTTCGAGATGGATTCCTTTCCACTCAAGCTCGACGGATTGGTGATCACCGGGCCCGATGGCAACAACATCACGCCAGAAAATCCTTACACCGGCAAGCTGCGTAGCGCCTTCGACCTACAACTGAACCAGAAGGGCACCTACCGCATGGCGGTCGTGACCGAGTCGGTCATGGCGACCTACAAGCTGAATGGCGAGGAAAAGCGCTATCGCGGCACGCCGGACGGCCTCGCCAAAGAGGTGCCGGCCAATGCGGAAAACCTTCAGGTGTCGCGCACCTTCGGGCGCGTGGAATCCTTCGTCACCAACGGCAAGCCCAATGACACCGCGCTCCAGCCGGTCGGCAAAGGCTTGGAAATGCAGCCCCTCACCCACCCGAGCGACTATATGGCCGGAGAGCCGGCGCGCTTTCGCATGTTGCTGGATGGCAAGCCCGTCGCGTCCCTGAACGTCACCATCGTACCAGGCAGCGTCAGGTATCGTGATGCCCTGCAGGAAACCGCCGTGATGACCGACGCCAACGGCGAATTCAGCGTCACCTGGCCGATCGCCGAGCGCTACTGGATCGGCGCCAGCTATCCGCCGCGCGCCGAAGGGCCACCACCTGCACCAGGCCAGCCGCGCCCCATGGTGCCGGTGCGGTACAGCTATTCGGCTACCGTACAGGTGCTGCCGAACTAGGCTCACGATCGATATGTTCAAAAGGCCGCACCCTAAATATGGGCGCGGCCTTTTTACGTTTAGTGTCTGTCGGGCTTCGCGGGCAAAATAAATGCGAATGAGTGTCAGATTCGACTTGCAAGTGCGATTAATTCTCATTAAGGCCTTTTTAGCCCTTCTCCCCGGGTAACATCTGAGAGAAAAACATGTCCTCCTCTTTCCGCAGCCGTAAGCATTCGGTCAATCGTTACGCCCTCATCATGGCCGCCTCCGCCCTCGCCCTTCCTGTCGCCGCGCTGGCTGACGTTGAGGCCGACGCCGATCAAAAGGGCACCGAAGTGACCATCAAGGGTGAGCGCCACCTGCCCTACAAGACCGACAAGGCGTCATCGCCGAAGAAAACCGAAGCGCTGGTGGATACGCCGCAAACCATGAGCGTCATCAGCAAGGAACTGCTGGAAGACCAGAACGCCACCACTCTGGTCGATGCGCTGCGCAACACGCCGGGCATTACCATGCAACTCGGCGAAAATGGCAACACCTCCGCCGGCGACACCTTCCAGCTTCGCGGCTTCTCGGCGACGTCTTCGATCTATCTCGACGGTATTCGTGATCTCGGCGCCGTGTCGCGCGACGTCTTCACGATCGAGCAGATCGAAGTCGCCAAGGGGCCGGCCGGCAGCGACGTCGGCCGCGGCGCATCCGGCGGCTATATCAATCTCGTCTCCAAGCTGCCCACCTTGCGTGCAGGCAGCTCCGCGACCGCCAGCCTTTACAGCCAGGGCGGTGAACGCGCCACGGCCGACGTCAACCTGCCGGTTGGCGACACCAGCGCCTTCCGTCTCAATGTGATGGCGCAGGATATCGACGTGCCGGGCCGCAATGACGTCAAGAACAGCGGCTGGGGCATCGCGCCGTCCTATGCGATCGGGCTGGGCACCGACACACGTTTCTACGTTTTCGGCCAGGTGGTTCATCAGGATAATGTCCCCGATGGCGGCGTCCCGGTGATCGGCCTCAAGGGCTATAACAGCCACGCCACGCTTCCCACGAGCAACCCCGCCATAACGCAGGCGCAACTCGATCTGAACAACACGGCGCTCAACGCAGCGCCAGCCGTTGATCGTGCCAACTATTACGGCTCTGCGCACGACTATGAAAAGGTTGATGCCAGCATGCTGACGGCAAAGATCGAGCACGGTTTCCGCAACGGCTGGAATCTGACCAACACCACACGCTACGGTCAGACCCAGATGGATCGCGTGCTTACCGGCGTCAACGCCTTCAACACGACGTCCGCAACCTTTAAGCCTGCCGATCCGACGACCTGGACCGTGGCCCGTTCGCGTCAGCGCGTCGATCAGAATAACAAGATCTTCGCCAACGCCACCAACTTCACCGGTACTTTCAGCACCGGCGCGTGGGAACACGATATCGCCACCGGCTTTGAGGTGAACTACGAATCTCAGGATTCGGTGACCTATGCCGTCACCCCAGCGACCGTCCCCGTTTCGACCACCGTGACCGTCCCCGCAGCGAACCTTTACAATCCCGACCCGAGCCAAGCCTTGCCGCCGCTGTACGCCACCGGCGCCTATACGGACGGGGCAACGACGACCGTCTCTGGCTATCTGTTCGATACGGTCAAGTCGGGAAAGTGGCTGCTGAGCGGCGGCGTACGCCTTGATAATTACACCACGACGACCGATGGCGCGCGTCGCTCGACCGCTGATGATAAAGGCGTTGCGGTCGGCACGCTCCTGCCCGTCCACCAGGCCAAGTCCGGCAATCTGGTGAGCTGGAATGTAGGCGCTGTCTATAAGCCGCGCGACAATGGCAGCGTCTATATCTCCCTCGTCAACTCACTGACCCCGCCGGGCAGCAGCAATTTCTCCTTGAGCGAATCTGCCAGCAATATCGGCAACAAGGCCTTTGATCCGGTCGAGACGGAAAACTTTGAAATCGGCACCAAGTGGGACGTCTTCAATAATCACCTGTCCGTAACGGCCGCCTATTATTCGACCACGGCCAAGAATGAACTGGCGCTGCAAGACCCGACCGATCCCACCACCTATATCCAGTTTGGTGAACGTAAAGTCAGCGGCATCGAGCTCGGCCTGACCGGTCAGGTCAATCCGAAATGGCTGGTTTCGGCCGGCCTGCAAACCCTGGATACCGAAATCACCAAAGGGTCGACCGGCAACAACAGCAAAGGCGCTGTGGCACGCTGGTCACCCGACCTGACCGCGACCGTCTGGACGACGTACAAGATCACGCCAAAGTTCACGATCGGCGGCGGCCTTGCCTACACCTCCGAGCAATTGCTGGTCGTCAATCCGGGCGTCGTGATCGGCACGCAAAACGGTCTGCCGGAAATCCCGGCCAGCACGGTCGTCAATGCCATGGCCGCCTATGACATCAACCCGCGCCTCGCCCTGCAACTGAATGTCTATAACGTGACAGACGAGGACTACATCTCTTCGCTCAACAGCGGCGGATCGCGGGTTGTCTTCGGTCAGCCGCAATCGGCGACGCTGAGCCTGAAGGTTCGTTTCTAACGGACGGCAAACCTTGACCTCCAAGAGCGCTCCGGTTTACGCCGGGGCGCTCTGTCTGTAAGGAGTAGCGATCATGATGCTGCATATCCCCGACGTTCTGAACCAAGACGAGCTGGCGCATATCCGCGGGGTGCTGGCCACGGCCGGTTGGACCGAAGGCCGCCATACCACCGGCGCGCAGGCGGCCCAGCAAAAATGGAACTATCAGCTACCGGTTCTGGCGCCCGAAGCGCAACCCCTCGCCGATCTGGTACGCGCCGCCCTGTTGCGCCATCCCCTGTTCCAATCCGCCGCCCTACCGAAAACCGTGCTGACCCCGCGCTTCAACGCCTATGAGGACGGCGGCCATTTCGGCAATCATGTCGATGGCTCTATCCAACCTGACCCGGTCACCGGCCAGGCGGCACGGACGGACGTCTCCACAACTGTCTTCCTCAATGAGCCGGACGATTATGAGGGTGGCGAACTGATCGTCGAGGACACCTATGGGTCTCACGAGGTCAAGCTGAAGGCCGGTGACGCCATCCTCTATCCGGGCACCAGTATCCACCGCGTTGAACCGGTGACGCGCGGCATGCGCCTGGCGTCCTTCACCTGGACGCAATCCATGGTGCCGGATGCCTTCCGCCGCCAGATGCTATTCGAGCTCGATATGACGATTTTGCGCCTGCGCGCCCAGATGGGCGATACGCCGGATGTGGTCAATCTGACGGCGCACTATCACAACCTGATCCGCCAGTGGGCTGAGGTTTAAGGCGCAGGTTTAGCAGCCGTTTTGTTCTTTTGAGTGTGCACAATCAACCAGTCACCGATAGCTTTGATCGCTGAAGGCGCAAGGGTTTGGTCAATCAAGGCGTACTCTGACGGTGCACCTGTCCTGGCCGATTGTAACTGATGATTAAGTCCGGGCAGCTCTAAAATTGTGACGTCCTGATTGGCCCTTAAGGCCGACCGCATGGCGGGCAAATTTTCTTTTGGCGGCGCTTGGGTATCTAAAGATCCATTGAGCACCAAGACTGGAATGTTGATTTGTGAAAGATAGGGCTGGGGATCGTAACGCATCATTTCGAAGCCCAGCGGGCTCGTTAAGCCAGCTATACCGACATCCGCTTCGGCTTGCGAAAAGCGACCATTGGCAATCAGGGGCTTTGACATGGCTGTGAGGGTGGCGCGCGCGTCTTCGGGGCTATTGGCGGCAAGAACGACCGAAAATATCTGTCGATAAAGCGCTTCGTCGCTGGCGATATCGGCCTCACCTTTACCTTCCGCGCGAGAGATGGCCGCCTTCTGAATTATATTTACCTGATCAAAGGGTAATGCCGCCGTTGAAAGGAGCACCATAAAGCTAAGACTGGGCTCTCGTGTTACGATCATAGGCGCAATATATCCGCCTTCAGAATCGCCAATAAGGCCAATTCGATTTTGGTCAACATCCTTACGTGTGGCGAGATAGCGTATGGCGGCCTGTGCATCGCTGGCGAGATCACTCAGGCTGGCGCTGGCAAAATCGCCCGTAGACCGGCCTACACCCCTTTTATCATAGCGCAAGACGGCTATGCCACAGCGATTAACGGCATCCGCCAGGACCAGGAATTTCTTGTGCCCGGTATCTCTCTCCTGCGGGCCCTGAGCGACTTCGTCGCGATCATTGGGGCCGGAGCCTGCCAAAAGGATGACCGTTGGGAAGGGCCCCTTACCTTCAGGCGCGCTAAACGAACCCGCAAGGGTTACGCCGGCCGCTGCATTGCTAAAGCGCACCTCTTCGGTCGGATAAGGCTTGGAGGCTTTGGCGATAGCCGCCTCTTGCGGTCGGGGTGAGGCCTCTCCGGCGCTCCCCTGCACCGGCACAAAACACGCCAAGGTCACCGCCATAAGGAGAGACGATCCATAAGCATGGGTCTGGAAACGTTGCTCTTTCATCAAGGCACCCCCTTGGAAATTGACGCATGAAAATGCGCTCGACCGATAGTGACGACAACTTTGCGTCTGAATTTTGGCGCCCACAACCGCAGGCGAGCTGTCTTTACGCGGCGCCCATAGGCAAACCGATGACACATATGATGCGTCATCGGTCGGAGAGGTGGTACGCTTTACTATAGGCTACGCTTTTACTGGTTCGACGCGGCACCCGATCGGGTCGCCTCCCCACGTCTGACCCTTGCCCTTCAGGGGTGGCAAGCATCAGAAAGGTCCGTCACGCCGCTCTGACCGTGGCCAGGAACTTGTCCATCTCGTGATGCAGCCGTTCCGCCTGCTGGGCCAGCTCGGCCGACGCATTGAGAACCTCGACGGCCGACGTGCCCGTCTGCTCCGCCGCTGTCGCCACGCCGGTAATGTTAGACGTCACTTCCTGCGTGCCGATCGACGCCTGATTGACGGCCTGGACGATCTCTTGCGTGGCGGCAGTCTGCTGTTCCACGGCGGAGGCAATGATGGTGTTGGTCTGATTGATGTTCTGGATCGTGCCGGAGATGTTGGCAATGGCGGAGGCCGCCTTGGCGGTGGCTTCCTGGATATGGGCGATCTTGGCCGATATCTCGGTGGTCGCCCGCGCGGTCTGTCCGGCGAGCGCCTTGACCTCGGACGCCACGACCGCAAAGCCCTTGCCGGCCTCACCGGCCCGCGCCGATTCGATGGTGGCGTTCAGAGCCAGAAGGTTTGTCTGACTGGCGAGGCCCGCGATCAGATCGACGACGCCGCCGATGCTGGCCGTCACTTCGTTCAGTTCGTCAACTATCTGTACTGCGCCCGAAGCCTCACGTACGGCCTCGGCGGAAATGGTAGCCGAGGTCTCGACCTGCCGGCCAATTTCATTGACGGAGGCGCCAAGTTCTTCCGCCGATGAGGCGACCGAGGTGACATTGGCGCCGGCTTCTTCGGCCGCAGCGGATACAGCGATGGACTGGGAGGTAGCGCGTTGCGCGGTCGTGGACAACTGCTGGGCTGAGGCCTGCATTTCCGTGGCGGCACTCGATACCAGCGTCACGATACCGCCGACGGATTTCTCAAACTCATTGGCCAGTTTCAGCATGATGTCGCGTCGATTCTGATCCTGCTTGATGCGCTCAGCCTCGGCGCCCGCCGCCTTTTGAAGCGCCTCTTCTTCGGTGACCTCACGGATGCGATCCACGGCGCGGGAGATGTCGCCGATTTCATCGCGGCGTTCCGCTCCGGCGATCTCAAGCAGCTTTTCGCCCTTCGCCAGCCGACCGAGCGCTTCGGTGAGGCGGGCGATCGGATTGGCAACATTGTTCGCCATGACGGCGATAACGCCGATTCCGAGAACCGCGACGATGCCGGCGCAGATCATTTCCCACATGACGTCGCTGCCACCGCGTTTTTTGAGGGCATTCGACAGCCTGTCGGCATCCGCCATGACCACGGTGCGCGGCACGGAGATGATGACCGACCAGTATTGCCCGCTGCGGCCAAGCTCTATGGGCGCATAGACCCGCATATCGTCATGCTTCTTATCAAGGTTCACGAACGATTTGCCGGCCTTGATGTCGGTAAGGGCGTTCCACGCGAGGGGATCTAGGCTCTGGACCGTAGTGCCTATAGCGTCGGGGTGGGCGCTGGAGGCGACGACCAGTCCATCGGAGGTGACGATCGTGACATTGCCCTTGCCATCGTAGATCGATTTCTTGACGTCCAGGGCCAGGGTCTGCACAAACGTCAAGTCAAAGTCCGCGCCGGCAACCCCCTTGAACTGGCCATCAACGATGATGGGCACGGACATGGTGGCCAGGAAGACGTTTTTGCCCTGCACGATATAGGGCAAGGGGGCCAGTATGCTTTCACGACCGTTCGTTTCCGGTCCGATAAACCAGCCGCCCTTCATCAGGCCGTTGGTATGAAGCTCGCGACTGTCATATTCCACCAGTGGCTGGAGTGCGATCTGGCCTTGGGCGTTTCTGGTCCAGTAAGGCAAGGCGCGGCCGGTGGCATCGGAGCCCATCTCCTTGCGATTGACATAGGCGCCGTCAGCGCCATCCAGCGCATTGGGCATCCAGGCGCTATAGGTGCCGTTGAAGCGCGGATTGTCCTTAAGAACGCCGACAAGAATGTCATTGAGCTGGCGGCGTCGCGACGCCTTTGGCGCACCATCGTTACCTGCGATCACTTCCAGGCTGCGCGCCATGTTTCGGGCTGAGGAAAAGGCTGTGTCCACCTCCGTGCGAACCGTCCCGGCCTGGGCGGAGGCCAGTCGCGTCAGGGATTCGCTGCTGCTTTTGTCCAGCAGTCCCTGCACGTTTTCATTGACGAAATGCGTCGTTTTTCCGGAGGAAAAAATACCATAGCCGACCAGAGCACCCGTTGCCGCCAAAAGGCACAGGGCTGACAGGGCTACGATCTTGGTCTTAACAGAGTGGATATTCATATGTTCCTCCAGCCGCCTCTAGGTGCGTGTATGAAGGACATTCCCATATAATTAATAGGGCCTTAAGGCGCGCTAGATGGATAAGATTAAAGGTAGCGAAATAATCAACATCTTTAAGAATAGTGTCGCATGGCGCGACACTTTTTAAATATAGTGCCGCGCACACATATATGTGCGCCCTCTAAAATGTGAAAATCGCTCCAAAAAATTCAGCTAAAGACAATAAATCTCGTCATTCTACAGACATGTAGCGTAATAAGTCCCACCTTGCTCAAAGTACTATTATACCGTGATCTTAAAGCGGCAAGACAATTCAATCTGCTGTAGACAGCTTCAATGGCTAGTTTCTTGCCCCTGACGGATGGCATCCCGACCTTCAACGGTCTAGCCACCAAGATGATACCTTCCCCCACCTACGATCAGCCGCTTGCAGCAGTTGCTGTCGAACAAAGGCTTTATGCCAAGGGCGTCAGGGTAATCAGAACGATGTCATTGCTGTTCATCGGTAGGGTCACCTCGGCCGTTCCTGTCGCACCAATGGTCACGGTGCGCGCGCTTTCGGGCTGATCGCGGGTTACATCCTGCAGGTTCGTCAGTTGCGCCGCGGTCAGATCCTTGGGTGACCCCATGGCGATGTAATGGCTGTAGGCGTCATTGCGTTTGTAGCCCGTGCGGCGAAGCGTCAGCGTGTATGTACCCGGCTTGAGACCGCTCAGCCTGACCTTTACCGGCGCAGAGGCGGCATTTGGCACCAGCTTGCTGTAGAAGGTCCCGTTGCTGGTGCCCTTCTGATCGGGAAGCTGGTAGTCCCAGACGACGGCGGATACCGAGATGCCATCATAGGACGCCCAGACCTGCTTGTCGGCGGCAGGGATTTCATTGCCTCGCAGGGCGTGGAGGTATTTGTAGGCAAACCACGACGCCTTGCGGATACCGTCCTTGGTCATGAGGCCAAAGCCGCCGTGGAAGGCGTTGCCCGGAGGGCCTGGTTCCTCGAACAGATCCGAATAAACCCAGTAGCTCATGCCCTGGGCAAGGCTCTGCGTGCCTTTCAGCTTGCTGAGGATATAGGGTGCCGCGACGTAGGAATCATGGGTCAGGTCGCGCGGATTATAGCTGGTGCTCCATTCGGTGAAGAACAGAGGCATACCCGGCAGTTGCGAGGCTTCGATCTCGCCGCGGACCTTGCGGACATCGGCGATAATGGCGTCCGGATTCTTCGATAGCTGAAGATCCATCTTGCCCTCTTCATCGAGATAGCCGTAATCGACGCCGTAGGTGTGGGTGGAAGCGAAATCGACCGGCGTGTTGGTCGCCTTGGCGTAGGCCAGAAGCTCCGGCACCCAGGCGGCGCCGGCCGTTGACGGTCCGCCCACGCGCAATTTCGCATCCACCGCTTTGAGGGAGCGGGCCGTGACGCCGTAAAGCGCGAAATAGGCTTCCTGATCGCCATACTGCCAGAAACCGTCGAGATTGGGCTCGTTCCACACCTCGAAATACCAGCTCCGCACTTCGTCGATGCCGTAACGCGCGATCAGGTGCCGTGCGAAAGCGTCGATCAGTTGTTCCCACAGGTCGAGGCGCGGATGCGAGGTATTGCCCTTCCAGTAGAAGATCGTCTGGTCGGACGACTTCATCGCCGACGGCGTAAAACCCAGCTCGACGAACGGCCGGACGCCCATTTTCAGGAAGGCATCGTAGAGATAGTCGATCTTCGTCCAGTCATAGACCAGCTTGTTATCGACCATCTTCACCGTGCCCAGATCATCATGGAAGATGTCGTGCAGGCGGATGTAGCGGAAGCCCAACTCATCACACGTGATTTTGAGCTGCGCCAGATTGGCGTCACGGATCGTCGTACCGGAATAGTCGGCGCCGACCGAAAGATCAAAGAAGCGGTCGATCGGTCGGGTGGCTTGGCGGACATCCAGGTCGATAAGGCGCGAACCAGCCGGTTTGGCGAAGGCGCCGGTCATCGGCAAGGCCGCGCCGAGCGTGATCACGGAAACCAGCGAGCGCCGGGAAAGATGAGGTGTCATGGCGAAAGATCCAGGGGGTTGGCGAAAGAGGATATTATGGTGAGCGTAGGCTTTATTGGAGAAGATCAACGCCATCGGCATCGAGGTGGAGGGTTCCGTTCCAGGTCTTGCCGGTCAAAACGCTGGTGCCCTTCCCGTCCAGAACGACATCCTTCGGACCGTAGGACGCGTTGACGTAAAGCGTGCGGCCATCGACGATCCGGGCATAGACACCCTCCGGTGTTTTCGGTCCCGGCACGATCTTCAGTTGCTTGTACAGGCTGCGGTACAGCGGCTGCATGATCGACGGCTGAGCCGGTGTGGCGACATAGATCGCCTGCCCCTTGCCTAACGTGTTGACCGTGATGACCGGCGGCGATCCGTCGATATTGGAGAAACGCGCCATAACCTTGGCTGTCGAGGGTTCGAGCACTTCATAGAAGTTGATCGTGGTCGTGAAGGCGCTGTCGCCAATCTTGCCCGTCAGCGGCGCAGTGTTGCGATAGAAGGCATTGGTTTTCAGGCCAAAAACATCACTTAAACGGCCCGGCAGGGGCGTGTTGAACCACTGGTTTGTTTCGTCCACCTTGGCCGAGAAGGCCGTCATGATGACCGTACCGCCCGCCTTGACATAGTTACGGATTGCATCGGCTGAGGCCTGAGTCATCAGGTATTCACCCGGCACGACCACGAGCTTGTACGGGCTGAGATCCTCATGGGCGATGTTGATCACGGCTACATCGATATTGTCGTTATAGAGCGGGGCGAAGGCGTTGTGCTTTTGCTCCATGTATGGCGTGGTGATGTATTGCTTGACCGTATTGGACGGACCATTGGGACTGGACGCCACCCTCGATTCGAACGAATAGGCAATCGCCGCCTGCGGCTCGAGCTTGCGCGGGAAACCCATTTTTTGCAGCTTTTTGAAGTCCGCGGCCATCGCGCCCCATTCATCTAGCTTCCACGACGGGGTATCATCGTGATCGATCAGGCCAAACAGAGCCTGCTCCTCACCGCCCAGATGGCTGTTGAAGGTCCAGGCCAACATAGGCGCAGTTTTCATTCCCCCTCACCCATCGCGGCGAGGCGCGCTCGGTTTCCTTCCTGACCGGCCGAACCAGGGATGGCGCGATCGACCTGCACAATGAGAGCATCAGCGACCCGATAGTCTCACTGGTTTTCTACATGTCGTCGCACAATGCCGTACATATCGAATCAAGCCTGCTGAAGGCGGGACGCTCAAAGCAAACGCCGGTCGTCATCATCGAAAACGCCGGCCGCCCTGAGGGACAGATGCGAACGGGTGCCCTCGGTGAACTTGCCCGCCTTGTCGATCATGCGGCCTTCTCAGGTCCGGTGATGTTGGGCGTGGGTTCGGCCTTTGGCTATGCCCGCCAAACCATGGCCCAGCGTCAAGCCCTGCCCGCAGCGACACGCTCCGGTTTGGGGTGATTTTGCGCGCAGGACTCTTCGATCTACATGAGCCTTGAGCTCAAATAGCCTGGTCGAGAGTCATGGCCTGTAAAATGCTAAGCCGTACGTTAACCACTTACCTTATCTCCGCTTTCATGAATTGGCGGTAACTGGGTGCATCAGGCTTGTTAATTTGGTTCATAAGATGTCTCCAGCCGCGGCGTTATCGCGTCTATACTGCCGCCTCAGTGTTGGTCTGACGGGTGCGGAGCCATCTTCCGAAGATGCCCTGCCCAATACCAAAAGTGTTGCCGATGCCTTTGCGACGACCATGCGCACAAGCATGTGCTATTTTCTCGTGTTCGCCGGCTTATATTTCACCATCAACACCCTCTTCTATCGTGTGCCAGGTGATCCAGGCCTTATCCCAGGTGTTTCCCTTGCGACCCTGGTTCTTTGCGTTCTCTTCTGGGCCTATAATCGTCAGCGCGCTTCGGTCGTCAGGTTGGAAATGACCGGACACGTTGTGGGCCTTGCCTTTATCGGCAATGCACTTCTCGACATTGTCATGCAATATCAGTCGATAAAACTGATGTACCTGGTGCTGCTGGTGCCGGCCTTCGCCGTCTCCGGCGTCCGCCCGCGCGTGATCTACTCCACCTCACTGGCATCCATCACAGGTCTGCTCGCCGCCACCTATTGGCTTGATCGGACCCAATTGACAAACTGTGCTTGGGTCGCCTTTGCCAGTCTCGTCATAGCGGTCGGGATTTCACGTGTGACGCGGTCGGCCATGTTACGCGCCGTGAAGCTGAAAATCGACTCGGACCAGAACCGCGATCAAGCCATCCTGCTCGCCGCCAACGATGCCCTGACAGGGCTCCCCAATCGTCGCGCTTTCCTGAAGGCCCTCGACGAACATCTGGCTCACGACGCTGGCTTCTATCTTGGACTGGTAGACCTCGACGGGTTCAAGCCGATCAACGATATCTACGGACATAGCTATGGCGATCAGGTTCTCGTGGAAGTCTCCAGACGCCTCAGGGCAAGCTGTGGCCATCAGTCAACCGTCGCGCGTCTGGGGGGCGATGAATTTGCCGTCATTATTCCGGGCGTGGACGAGCCAGCTCTGCGCTCGCTCGGAGACGCGATGTGCGTCGCTCTGGCCGAGCCGTATAGTCTGAATAATGAGACCGCCTTTTTGTCGGCCTCTATCGGCTTTACGGAGCGGATGCGGGGTGAGAGCAACACGTCGAAGCTCCTTGAGCGTTCGGACTACGCGCTTTATGAAGCCAAGGAGCTTAGTCGCGGCATCGCCGTTCTGTTTGATCGGGGTCACGAAGAGCTCATTCGTTCCACAAAGGCCGTTGAACAGGCCCTTCGGGGAATCGATCGCGACCGGGAGCTCACCCTCGCCTTCCAGCCGCAATACGATCTCAAAGAAAACAAAATCGTTGGGTTTGAGGCGCTGGCGCGCTGGCATAGCGAAAAGCTGGGACAGGTCCCGCCCGATGTGTTCATACGCGCCGCTGAGCGGTCCGGCCTCATCACCAGCCTCACACCGACCTTGCTGGCCAAGGCGCTCGACGCGGCCTCTTCATGGCCAGATGACCTCCGCATTTCCTTCAACCTGTCGGCACGAGATCTTCTGTCGCCCAGGTCGGTCGACAGGATCCTCGATGTCGTGCGCGCCTCCGGCGTCAGGGCCGAGCGTATCGAGTTGGAAATCACCGAAACGGCCATGCTGACCGACTTCGCCCAGGCTCTCAAAGCCACCTCGCGTCTCAGCGACACAGGCTGCCGGATCGCGCTTGATGATTTCGGATCGGGCTACACGAATTTCAGTTACCTGAACCAGATCAAAGTCCATACGGTCAAGATAGATCGCTCCTTTGTACTGGCGCTGGAGCAGGGCGACCATGCCAAGAAAATCATAAAGTCCATGATTGAACTGGCCGGCAATCTGGGCATGGAACACGTCATTGAGGGCGTTGAAACCGCACACGAACTCAAGGTTATGCGATCGGTTGGCGCGAGGATGATACAAGGCTATATGTTCGGCAAGCCGATGCCGGCTGACGACATCGCCGCTTACCTGTCCAGCCACGATTCCGACCGATTTAAGCTCCGACCTGCAAAACTGTTGCGTAGCATCGAAACATGCTGACATCACGATGCCCCGAAACGGGCTCTGCCTTCGGGGATGGTGAAGGTCTTGTCACAGTGCGTGGTGGATTTCGGTAAGAAGCATGACGCTGGCTGGATAACCGAGAGCGCTTTATGCGATACTGATCGTAAACCCTTCATACTGCTACTGAGGCAGTGACATCGCTCTGGCAGGCGTCAAGGACTATAATTCGGATTCGAACTTGTCAGACAATGTAAAAACCCAGCGGGTCTACCACGAAGAATTGTTGAATTACATGCTAGCAACAGCGTCAATCGACCGTGGCAGCCATCCGTTCAGCACCCGAGCGTCGGGCTCAGTCGCCGTCCTTCTCCGCGTCGTTGGCCGTGTCGGGCCTATCGAACCCGACCTCCGCCAAGAGCACGTCTTTCGACATCACCCTAAACAAAATACCAACCCAGGCCGGCACCATCGGTACCACCGAAGAAGGTCGTGACATCACATTTTTGTTATAGTGAAAGTCTGTTGACCTGACATACGGTGCAGGTCCTATCCTGTCAGAAATAAAGTATTATCTTTCAGATGGTTATCCAAAATAAGCTCACAAAGGCACCCTACCTTCTTCCGTTTCCTGCGCTGGATCATGAAGTGCATCAAGATCGTGTGCCATTAGATCTTGCTCAAGGACCTAATTGTATTACAAAATAATAGGTACAGCCCTGCCGTCTCGGTGATCAGACCGCGACTTCGCTATTATGGAATATCTTATGACAACGAGACGCTCATTCCTCACAGGTACAACCGCTGTTCTAGCCGCAGGCGGCCTTTCGCCCCTTTCGCCGGCACTGGCGGCGAACGCCCGGTTCACGTCGGATGACACTCACTTCCTGCTGGATGGTAAGCCCTTCCAAATCCTTGCCGGAGAAATGCACTATCCGCGCATCCCAAGAGCCTGCTGGCGCGACCGTATGCAAAAGCTGAAAGCCATGGGCCTTAACACCCTGACCACCTATGTCTTCTGGAATGCGCATGAGCCAAAACCAGGCCATTTCGATTTCGCCGACAATATGGATATCGCCGCCTATATCCGCATGGCCCAGGAAGAGGGACTATGGGTCAACCTGCGTCCTGGCCCCTACGTTTGCGCGGAATGGGATGGCGGCGGTTTCCCCGCCTGGTTGTTGCCGACACCAGATGTTCAGCCGCGCTCGACAGACCCACGGTATTTCAAGCCGGTGGAAGCCTGGCTCAAACGGCTGGGTAAGGAACTCAGCCCCCTGCTGATCGACAAGGGCGGGCCGATTATAATGACCCAGGTGGAAAACGAATACGGCGCCTTCGGCAAGGATCAGGTTTATCTGCAACAGCAGATGAAGGCCTTGCGCGCAGCTGGCTTCTCCGGCCTGCTCTATACCGCCGATCCTTCCGAATATTTCGCCAATGGATCCATTCCCGGCTTGGTCGGTGGGATCAATTTCGGCACCATGGCCAAGGCGGAAAAGGAATTTTCTGATCGCGCCAAGGTGCGGCCCACAGGCCCTTATATGTGCTCCGAGCTGTGGGGCGGATGGTTTGATTCCTTCGGCCGGATCCACGAAACCATGCCGACGCAGCCGCTCATCGACAGCCTGAAATGGATGCTCGAAAACAAATATTCCATCAGCTTCTACATGCTCCATGGGGGCACATCCTTTGGCTTTACCGCGGGCGCCAACTGGAACAAGGATGGCTATCAGCCGCAAATTTCCAGCTACGACTATGACGCCCTGCTCGACGAAGCCGGTCGTCCGACGCCGAAATATATGTCGGTTCAGGCCTTGTTCAAAGCCTACCTGCCCGCCGACACCTTCGCCCCGATGCCGGCGGCGGAAAAAGCGATCAGCCTGCCACGCTTCCGCCTGAAGGAAAGCGCGTCTCTGGATCAGCTCCTGCCATCGTCCATAAAGGCCGCCAACCCGCAGACGCTCGAAGCCCTTGGCCAAAACAACGGCCTAGTCCTCTATCGCCATACCCTCAAGAACGATGCGAGCGGCCAACTTCACTTTGAGGATGTGCGTGACTATGCCCTCGTCAAAATAAACGATAAGGCGCTGGGGGCTCTAGATAGACGCTATAATGAGACAGGCATGGATGTTGCCGCCCGATCGGGTGATAAACTCGATATCCTGGTCGATACAATGGGCCATTGTAACTACGGTAAGAATATCGGTAAGGACCAGAAAGGCCTGATTGGCGAGGCGAGGCTCGGAGACGCACCCCTGACCGACTGGGAGCATTATTGCCTTCCGCTCGACACGCTTTCCCAGTTACGCTTTGCCGGCGCGCCGACAGATGGACCAGCCTTCTATCGCGCGCGCTTTAGCCTGACGGAGGTCGGCTACACCTTCCTGGACATGCGCGGCTGGGGCAAGGGTCACGTCTGGATCAACGGGCACAATCTGGGCCGTTACTGGTCAGTTGGCCCGCAGCAGGCTTTGTTCGTGCCCGCCAGTTGGCTCAAAGCGGGAGAGAACGAGGTCATTGTCCTCGATCTGCATCCCGGCAGTGATCGCAGCCTCGCGGCCTCGCCCAAGCAAATATGGGACTTGCCAGGCTCCGGGATTTAAGTCGGGCACGCCCTCTGACGGGCTCGGCGCTTGGGTTGGCTTGGCACCGAAGACGGTGAGGTGGGCCAACCGGCCTGTCCTAAGGGATAAGGGCCTTGAATGTAGCCGCACTGCACTCGGCCTTTACGTCGCACAAAGGCATAGGGATGCGGGTGGAAGCCGCTCGCTTCAAGTGGGTGAGGTTCCGCATACCCTCAAGCGATGACGAGCGGAATCGCACACGCACAAAGGCCTCTCCGGCGCCATCACGCCAGAGTTCAAATATCAGCGCGCCACCGGGCGGGGGATCATCAGCGGCAAAGCCCTGAGCCTGCCAGTGCAACCCCAAGGCACCGCCCACATAGGCGATATTGCCGTCATGACCGACCAGAAGCGTGTAAGGACTGGCATCCGGACCAAACAGGGCCGCCTCAATGTCTTTCAAAAGTCCGCCAGACGCATAGGTCGCCACAGCCTTCGGGCGGGCAATCAACCGGAATTCTTCGGCATGGAGGGCCGACAAGGCGGTAATTTGGCTTTCGCTCACCTTGCCCCAGCCCACCTCATCCATCGGGAAGCCATTGGCATATTCCAGCATGAGAATCTGCGACAGACTGGACGCTGTTTTCAAGGCGCCGCTTACCTTTGGATCCCGGCCACTGACGTCAAGAACCGAGGGCATATCGCTCAGGCTACACACCTTATCGATTTGACACCCCGGCAGGTCCTTAAGGTTCAAAACCTCACTCAAAAGCGCGTAATCGACGTGATGCGCTTTATCTATGGCGGCCATGCCGCCCGAGGTCAGGGCCTCATCCATAAAGGCCTTACGATCCAGAGGCGGCGAGGCGACATCCTCGTTAAACGGTGAAAAATGCGCATCGGCATGGCCTTCGCCGGCATGCTCCACCCGTACATCACAGCCTTTAAACACCGTGCTGGCATAAACCTCAGCCGTCCTTATCGTGCGCTGATCCGTATCCGCAATAACGCGTACGGCGCCCGCCGGCGGGCAATCCGAACCCAGTAAGCCTGCGTACGTCAAACGATCGAAATCGGCTATGCGTGCGATGGCCTGCTCGCCATGAGGGGTCAGTCCGGCGGGCGGCACGCTCCATACCGGCCAGGCCTGATCGGTGAAACGCTTCGGCAGTGGTGGGTCGTTATTCGGCCGCTTTATGCCATGACGCATCAGGATGACCACCCTTTCCAGCGTGAAGGTATTCTCCTTTGCGGACGCTGTTGAGCAGGGCGTGACAACGGCCAGGCACGCGAAAAGGGTAGCGAAGGTCAGGATGCGGGAGGGGGTCATTTGAGGCTTATAACGCTTGGGGGGCTGGTAAAAGCCTGTGCCCACGTACCGGGCACAGGCGCCATATCGAGGTCAAGCACGCCACCGGAGACGATCTCCTTATGGGTGAGCCAGGCGCGATCCAGCGACTTGCCGTTCAGGCGGGCGGCGACCACATATAGGTTGTCGGCAGACGTGTTATGGGCGCGGATGGAGAAGCTCTTGCCCCCCTCAAGGTCGATCCTGCTGGCGGTAAAGAGGGGGGAGCCAATATAATAAAAGGGTTGTCCGGCATTGGGATACAAGCCGATGGCGTTCCAAACAAACCATGACGACATGGCGCCAGCGTCATCATTGCCGGGCAGGCCTGTACGTTTCAGATTGTAGTTATCCGCCATGATCTGGCGGACGCGTTTTGCGGTCCTGTCCGGTCGACCGGCGTGAATATACAGATAGGGCGCCAGAATATCCGGCTCGTTACCTTGTGAATAGTGGCCCGTGTCGAACAGGCGATCAAGCCAGCCCGTAAAGGCTTCAGCGCCACCCACCTTGCTGATCAGCCCGGAGACATCATGCGGCACATAGGTTGAGTACTGCTGGCCGCTGCCCTCATAATAGGGCGCTTCCCACCAGGGCGTAGACTTGTCAGGATAGTCGTAGGTGCAGCTATAGTTCTCAAGGCCCTCTCCATTGGCATAACGCGGGCGGATACAGCCGAGTTTGTCGTCCCATAGTTTTTTCCATCCTTGCGAACGCGCCAGATAACGCGCAGCATCGTCATGCTTGCCAAGCTTGCTCGCCACCTCGGCTATGACATAGTCGTTATAGACATATTCAAGGGTACGCGAGGCCGAGCGCGGCTGGCTTAAGGACACATAACCGAGCTTGAGATAGTCCATTAGAACCCGGCCCTGAAGCAGCGGTTTATCGGATTCGACCTCCCCATCGGTCTTCACCGCGGCATAGGCCAGATCATAGTCAAAGCCGCCCAGATCCTTGACGATAGCATCCGCCACAACCACATCGCCGTTCGATCCGCCCTGGGTCATGCCATTGGCGCCGGCTATGCGGGCATCCGGCAGCCAGCCGGTATGCTTATAGGTGTCTAGCAAGGAGCGTATCATGTCACGCTGCCTTTGGGGTTCTATGAGAGTCAGCAAGGGATGCAGAGTCCGGAAGGTGTCCCATAGCGTGTAGAAGTCTTCGTAATGCGGCTCTGCCGACTCCCACCAGGCGTTGTCGCCGCTCACATCATGAGGCATAGTCTCGCTGTGATACATCGCCGTATAGAAGATGCGTCTTTGCGCCTCTGTGCCGCCGTCCACGGTGATTTTTGACAGCGCCTGATCCCAAAGCCCCTGACCGCGCAGGCGCACGGCGTCAAAATCCCAACCCGGCGCCTCGGCGGCCAGATGCGCCTTCGCCTTTTCCGCGCTGATAAAAGACACCGCGACCTTCACCTGGACGACGGGTTGTTTGGCAATATCAAATCGCGCATAGCCCCCCAACTTGTGGGCAAAGGCCTGATCGACATCGTAATCGACCATCACGCTTTGCTTATGAGCCAGGCTCAGGCTTTGCGGAAGGCCGTCCATGCTGCCGGTGCCGGGATGCGCTTCGAAGGCCCCCTGACTGGCGCGCCACGCACCTACCTCCTGAGCCGGCCTATCAAAGACGGCATAAAAATAAATCTTGTAAGGTGTCGGATTCCAGGCGCCTTCGAAACTGGCCCAACCGGACAGGGTGTGGTCGTCAAGAATATCGACATGGGAGGCGGTTGCTCGCTGGCCCTTGCCGCCCATTTCAACAATGGAACTGACATTCAGAATGACATTGCCCGGCATAGACGCGCGCTCACCGGCGGCCTGCGGAAAGGTCAGGCGCATAAAGCCGACCATGCGGGTGGCCGTCACTTCGGTCTTGATGGCTTCGTCTGGCGCATTACCCAAAACAACGCTGTAATAGCCGGGCTTGGCCGTCTCCTGGCTCTTGGCAAAGACCAGATGATTGGCGCGCAGCGGCCCCACGGTCGGCGACAGGCGGAAATTGCCATACTGACCATCGCCTCCGGTGCCGCTGACATGGGTCAGGCTCAGGCCCATAATGGGGCTGGCGGAGTCATATCCGTGGGTGTCACCCCGGGTGGTATCCGGGCTGAAGGTGACGAAGCCGAAAGGTATTTGCGCGCCGGGCACCGTGTTGCCGCCGACGGTTGAACCACCATCTACGCCAATGAAAGGATCGACCGCCGCGGACAGCCCTGGTTGGGGTGCGGACGATAGGGCGGGATCCGCTAGCGCCGTACTGTTGAGCGCGACCGTCAATAACGCCACGAGGGGCAAGACCTGAGACCGATGCACGTGCGTATCCTCTTATGTAAAAAGGCTCTCTTAAAACCGGAACCCGCTGGGCCTCAATGGACCATGTTTCAACACCAGCGTCAATTGGTCACCCAATCTAGCCGCCCACTATAAATCGCGAAGGATGGCTCAAAAATTCAGCAAGCTGCTGTTTAAGCGTATATTTTTAACCATAAAGACCATGGACCGCTTTGAGCCACAGCCCGCAGAGTCAATCGCCTAGACACCTTCCTCACGATTGGTTGGTAAATTTACAACACGCCCGCAACCCTGCCTATCAGTTGGCAGGCCGGGTGGCCCAGTGGCCGGGCCGGTTGCCGAGCGTCAATTCCAGCACACCACCCTTCATGATGTCGGCCTGAGATAGCCACGGCGTGTTCAGGGGCCGGCCATTCAAGAGCGCCTTCTGAATATAGATGGCCTCCGCCCCGGTATGGTGCGCGAGGATCGTGAAGGTCCTGCCGTTTTCCAGATGAAGGTCGGTGCGTGGCTGGTGCGGCCCGTGCAGATAAAACTGGTCGGTGCCGAGCTTCGGGAACAGACCTATGCGATTAAAGACATAATGCGAACTCATGGCGCCGTTGTCTTCGTCGCCCGGATAGGTATCCACGGTGAACTTCTTGAAGATCTCATTGGCCCAGTAGGCGCTGAGATCGGGCCGCCCGACATTGCTGAACAGCCAGGGGGTCGAGAAGGACGGTTCATTGGTAATATCAATGAGGCCGGATGACAGGGCGTGCTGCAGGCGCTGAATGAACATGTCACGCCCGCCCATGGCCTTCACCATGCCGGGAATATCGTGAAGCATGTCATAGGAATAGATCCACGACGTCCCTTCATAGAAGCCGACATTGTTGTAGGTCTTGCCATCCCATCCCAGCTTGGGATCAAGGGGCTGGAAGCTTCCATCCGGATATTTCGGCAGGATAAAGCCCTTATAACCGTCGCTTTGCGCCTGCGGGTTCCAGACCTGGCGCCACATCTTCGAGCGCGATGCCAGGAGCTGCGCCTCTTCCGGCTTGCCGGCAGCAGTGGCCAGTCTGGCGGCATAAAAGTCATTGAGGGCGAAGCCAATCGTGGATGAGCCGGAACGGGCGCGCTGATTATCCGGTTCGGGGCTTTTATCACCAACGGCAAAATACAACTGCGTCAGATAACGCGGGCTGCGGCGCTGGAACGCATTGAAATGCGTGACGCGATAGGCCTCGCCCCAGTCGACACCGGGCACCCCGCGGATCAGGCCTTCGCCGATCACATTGTCCACCTCGTCACCGCCCTGACCCACATGATAGTTGTGGCCGGCGATAAAGGCGGTGTCGAAGGCGCCGTAACGATCAAAGGCCCGGACGATCGAGGCGATATTGCCGGCATAGTCCTTGGGGCGGATCAGCGACAACAGCGGAAACTCTGTGCGATAGGTATCCCACAGTGTGTAATAGTCATCCCAGTGCGGCGTGCCAAGATCGGCTTCGGCCTGATCGAGCGAGCGATCGCGGGGCTGAATGGCGGTATGATACAGCGCCGTATAAAAGCGTTTGAGGTCGGGCTCGGGCACGCCTGAAATCTCGATCTGGCCCAGCGATGTGTTCCAGGCATTTTGCGCCTTTCCGCGCACGGCGTCGAAATCCCAGCCGGGCATGTCGTGCGCGAGCAAGGCTTCAGCCGTGGCGGCCGAGGTAAAGGACACCGCGATTTTCATCATCACCGGCGTGTCAGCGTGCGTATCGAAGGTCCACCAGGCGCCCAGGCGCTGATCCGCCCCCGCACTGGCGGTTGTCTCGCCCACAGCCGTTTGGCCGTCGCGGAATACGCCCCATTTGGTGGGTGTCTGGTCGACCTTGGCGCAGAACCAGATATCGACCAGAGCCGGACTCCAGTAGCCCTTCGCCTTGACATGGCCGATGATCTTGCCCTCCAGGGGATAGAGGGTGACGTCGGACTGATCGGAGGCGGTCACGCCCTTGATCTTGCGCGTGATATCAAAGACCAGTTGCGATGCATCCCCCTGGGGGAAGGTGAACCGATAGAGCGCAGCGTAGTGGGAAGGCGTCACCTCGACATGGGTCTGGTAACGCTTGAGCGTCACCTCGTACATATCGGCGGCCGCGCGCTCATCCCGCTTTTCCGACAGATGATCGGTCTCGTCAAACACCGGCGCACCGACCTGTGGCGACACCAGAAACGTGCCATAGGTGGTAACGCCACCTGAGCCTTGCGTGTGCAGTTGGGCGAAACCACTTATCGGCGCCGCCGGGTCGTAGCCCGCATTGCTTCCGGTCAGGGTTTCGGGGCTCGGGTGGATAGAGCCGGATGGCAGGGCCGGCCCCGGCACCGTATCGCCTTCATTGTCGTTACCGACCCCGACCATGGGGTTGACGTAAGGATAAAGCGGCGTTTGGGCGCCGGCCGACAGGGAGAGCGGCAAGACGCAAAACCCTAGCGCCCAAAGTCCGATGGTCTTCATGTGGATCTCCTGGAAGGAAGGCGCGCCTGGTCAGGCTTCGGATTTATGGTCTGACGGACGTGCCCCTATTGGGCAGGGGCAACAGCCGGTTTGGTCGGATAAACCTGCCGGATGGTGCCGTCCGGATTATAGGTCAGGGGCTCTATGGCGATGGAGCGTTTGTGATCACCGCCACCGGGCAGGAGGTTGTCGTGATAGAACAGCCAGGATCGCCCCTTGCGCTCGATGATAGCCTGATGGTTGGTCGATATGGGCAAATAGTCCAGAATCACGCCGCGATAGGCATAGGGCCCCATGGGCGATTTCGCCGTCGCGTAAACGATCTGCCCCGGCCAGCCCGTCGAGAAACTGAAATAGTAGAGCCCGTTGCGCTTGTGCAGGAAGGGCGCCTCGCCATAGGCCTTCTTGGGATCATCCGAGGGAAAGCCGGTCACGATGAGGTCCAGGATCGGCCCCTCCGTGTGGATCATGTCGCTTTTCAGCTTGACGATTTTCGGCACGCGCGTGCCGAACAGCAGATAGGCCTGCCCGTCATCGTCAATCAAAACCGCCGGATCAATAGGCTCTGCGCCGGCATTGCCATCACGGGCCTTGTCGATCAGGGCATCGCCACGCGCATCGACAAAGGGCCCCTCAGGCGCGTTCGAGACGGCCACGCCGATCTTATCTCCACCCACGGGGGCATAGTAATAGTATTTTCCGTTTCGATGCGCCGCTTCCGGTGCCCAAGCCTTGGCGTCTGGTCGCGCCCAGGCAAACACCGAAACAGAGAGGAACGAGCCCGCATCCTTCCAATGGACCAGATCCTTCGACGTGAACAGACGCCAGTCGGTCGAGTCCCAGTAGGTGCCTGAATTGTCCTGATCATTGGTGGCGTACAGATAGTAGCGCCCCTTGAAATAATGCGGCGACGGATCTGCGTTAAAGCGCGGAGAAATCGGCTGGCCCGCAGAACCCGGAGTGGCCATCATCATACCTACGACGATAGCGGCGCATGCCGCCCTGGCCAAAGTCATCCCTGTCGTTCTCACTACCACCGCATTGTCTCCGCTTAAATTGTCCGACTAATTTATAGGCACAAAATGAATTGGCAAATGAATTCTCAAGCTTCATCAAGCGCAGTCCCCGCAGGCGGCAGCCAGGGCCTAGAGCTTGCCTGTCCTGTAGAAGGTGCGATCTTTCGTGACGCATTGGCCTGCCAATAGGTTCGGCCGGCTGCAAATTTAGGATTAAGGTCGCCGAAAGTCTGGCAAAAAGTGCTTTCCTCGCGCAATTTTTCGCTATTCATTCGCAAAAAGCCATGTAATCTCCCCTCATTGGCAGACCAATTGTCTAAAAAGCGGCGGACAACCACCGCAGGTTCAGGTCTAAAAAATGGAAACGCCTATGAAAAAGCCAGATCGTCGCTCTGTTCTCTCCGCGGCTGCCGCCCTGAGCGCCCTGCCTGTGTCAGCGCTTGCCGCGCCGAAACAGCCGGTCGTCCAGCCCGTGACAACGGCATCGGCGCCTTCTCTGGCGCCGCGCGAACGCATCTTATTTGACTTCGACTGGCGCTTTGCCCTGGGACACGCCGCTGACGTCAACCGTGATTTCGGCTTTGGCCGCGACCAGAAAACCTACGCCAAACAGGGCAACGGTCAGGTTGCGGAGCCGTCAACCGCCGATTTTGACGATCATCTCTGGCAGCCGGTCGATCTACCGCACGATTGGGCCGTGGGCCTGCCTTTCGCACGTAACGATTACTTCATTCCGCCGCAGAACCCGGAAGATGGCGATCCCGGCGCGGGTCATGGCTACAAGGCCATCGGGCGTCGCTTTCCGGAAAACAGCATAGGCTGGTATCGCAAGGGTTTCGAACTGCAGCCGGGTGATGCCGACCGCGTTCTGACCCTAGAATTTGACGGCGTCTTCAGAGACTCCCTCGTTATCCTCAATGGCTACGTGCTGACGCGGCATGAAAGTGGTTACACACCCTTCAGTGTCGACATCACCAACTATATAAACCCGCAAGGGCCGAATATCTTGCTGGTTCGGGTTGACGCCAGCCTGGGCGAAGGCTGGTTTTACGAAGGCGCCGGCATTTACCGCCATGTCTGGCTTGTCAAAACCGACAAGGTGCACGTCCCCCAATGGGGCCTGTGCGTTCGGGGCGAAACGTCCGGCGCCATCAGCCTGGAGGCGACCCTCAAAAACGCATCGGCCAGCCCAAGAGCGGTCGATCTGGTCACCGACATCTACGACCGTGAGGGACGCGCCGTAGCCTCGGTCACATCAACGGCGCAGCTTGACGCCTATGGTGAAAGCCAGGTGTCCCAGGCTTCGCATCTGGCAGCGCCGAAACTGTGGTCTCTTGACGATCCGCACCTCTATACGGCGCGCTGTGAAATCCGCGAGGCAGGCAAGACCCTGGATGTCAGTACTGTTCGCTTCGGTCTGCGCGACATCCGCTTTGACGCAAAAGAAGGCTTTTTCCTCAACGGAAAATGGCTGAAGCTTCGGGGCGCTAATAACCATGAAGATCATGCCGGCGTGGGCACGGGCGTGCCGGACGCCCTGCATCACTGGCGTGTCAAACAACTGAAAGACATGGGCGCGAACATCTGGCGTTGCGCCCACAACATGCCCAACGAAGCCATTTTGGAGGCCTGCGATGAACTGGGCATGCTCGTCATCGACGAAACACGCCTGATGACCGCGACGCCTGAGGGCCTGAGCCAGCTCGCAACCCTCATACACCGTGACCGCAACCATCCAAGCGTCATCCTTTGGTCGATCGGAAATGAGGAAACGGCTCAGCAGGGCACGGAACGTGGCCTGAAGATCGCGCTGGATATGCGCCGCCTCATCAAGTCTCTCGATCCGACCCGGCCGATCACGGCGGCCATGAACCACTATCAGGGTCAGGGCCTCACGCCCGCGCTGGACGTCATGGGCTTCAATTATCACGAGTCGAGCATCGAACCCTTCCGCAAGCTTTACCCCGACATGCCGATTGTCGGCACCGAAACCGCCAGCGCCGTATCGACACGTGGCGAGTATGTCCGCGATGAGGTGAAAGGCTATGTGAGGGCCTATGATCTGGATGCCCCCTCCTATGCCCTGACGGCCAGCGCCTGGTGGTCACTTTACGACGCCAAACCTTATCTGGCTGGGGGACTCGTCTGGACCGGCTTCGATTATCGCGGCGAACCGACGCCCTTCAACCGCTGGCCCGAGATCTCCTCCCATTTCGGCATTCTGGACACCTGCGGCTTTCCCAAGGATATTTACTATTACTACAAATCCTGGTGGCAATCGGCGCCGGTGCTGCATCTGCTGCCGCACTGGAACTGGACGGGATCGGAAGGCAAGACGATTGACGTCTGGGCCTACAGCAACCTCGACAAGGTCGAGCTGTTCCTCAACAAGCGCTCCCTGGGTGTTCAGAGCGTGCCGAAAGACGGTCATGTGCAATGGTCCGTACCCTTTACCCCGGGCGAACTGGTCGCTTACGGTTTCAAGGGCGATAAGGTGGTCATGAAGACGGCGCGCCGTACCGCAGGCCCGGCCACCCGATTGTCGATCACCTCGGACAGGGCCGGCCTGCGCACCGACGGCCAGGATGTCGCGCTCATTCGCGCCGAGCTTTTCGACGCCCAGGGCACAGCCTTGCCGACCGCCGACAACCTCATCCATTTCAGCCTGTCCGGGCCTGCCCGCATCGCCGGCGTCGGCAACGGAAATCCGACCAGTCTTGAGGCGGACAAGGCGTCATCACGTCATCTCTTCAACGGTCTGGCCCAAGCCGTTGTGCGCGCAAGGCGCGGCTCTGTGGGTGCGCCCGTGATCGTCACCGCGACGACGGACGGCGTTCCCGCCGCCCGTCTGACCCTGACATCCTTGCCAGGGTGACATAATTTTAAATTGTCATACTTTATTGTGATCAACCAAATTAGAACGTTTACAAAATTGGTTGATGATCATTAGATGCGCCGACCCAAAGTGCGGAGGCTAAGGATGCGCGTTTCAAGACGATCGATTATCGCGGCAGCGACAGCGAGTGGTTTCATGGCGCCCCATAGCCAGGCCAAGCCCCAGCGATTGGCGGCCAGTTGGCAAACCCTCGCCTCCGGCTATCAAACGCCGGAGTGGTTCCGTGACGCCAAGCTTGGCTTTTGGGCGCACTGGGGGCCTCAGTGCATCCCGGAATTCGGCGACTGGTATGCCCGCAGCATGTATATGCAAGGCGACAAAGCCTACGATCACCATGTCAAGACCTACGGCCATCCGGCGCAGTTCGGGTTCATGGAATTTCTCAGGAATTGGAAAATTGACGCCTGGGACCCTGATCATCTGGTTGGGCTCTATAAGAAGGCCGGCGCGAAATACTTCGTCGCCATGGCGGGCCACCACGACAATTTCGATATGTTCAACTCGAAATATCAGGACTGGAACATAACGAAGGTCGGGCCCAAGCGTGATACCATGGCGGGCTGGGCCAAGGCGGCGAGGGACCACGGCCTGCGCTTCGGGCTATCGAACCACCTCTCTCACGCCTGGCACTGGGGACAGACCGCCTACGGTTACGATCCGGAAGGCGCTGCGCACGGCCTGCGCTATGACGCCTATCGCCTGAAGAAGGAAGACGGCAAGGGTTTGTGGTGGGAGGGCCTCGACCCCCAGGAACTCTACACGGGGCGTCAGGGCGATATGACACCACCCGATGGCCTCGATACGATCAAGGCGATGAACGCCTACCATGACGCGCATTCCGGTCAGTGGCTGGAAACCGTGCCGCCGCAAGACCCCTATTTTGTCAAAAAATGGCTGGCCCGCACCAAGGACATGGTCGACACCTACAAGCCCGACCTGCTTTATTTTGATGATTACGCCTTGCCGCTGGAACAGGCCGGCCTAGATGCGACGGCCTATTTTTACAATCGCAGTCTCGACTGGCATGGTAAGTTAGACGTCGTCGTCAATGGCAAGAAGCTCGACGATCTGCAACGCCGCGCCATTGTGGAGGACGTCGAGCGCGGCTTTTCCGACCATCTGCGCCCCCTGCCCTGGCAAACCGACACCTGCATCGGCAACTGGCATTACGATCGGCCGCTGTATGAACGTGACGGCTACAAGAGCGCCCTACAGGTCATTCAGCGCCTGTGCGATGTGGTCTCGAAAAACGGCAACCTGCTGCTCAATATTCCGGTACGCGCCGACGGCTCGATCGATGAAAAAGAAGAAAAAATCGTAGGCGGCGTGGGGTCATGGCTCAGCGTCAACGGTGACGCCATCTTTGCCACCCGGCCGTGGGACATCTACGGTGAGGGGCCCTTCAAGCCGGTAGAAGGCATGATGAACGAAGGCGACGCTAAGCCCTTCACCCACGAAGATATACGTTTCACCACCAAGGCTGGCGTTCTTTACGCCATCTCGCAGGCCTGGCCTGACAGCGGTTTTGTCGTCCTGACCTGCATGGCGGCAGGCCAGTCTCAGCGCAAAGGCTGGATCGAACGCGTCGAGCTTTTGGGCCACGGCCAGGCACTCGATTTCGAACTGGGGCTGGGCGGCCTGACGGTCAAGCTACCCGACAGCCGGCCCTCTTTCACGCCCGTCCTGAAGATCATGGGCACAGGACTGACCGCCTAGAGCGCTTTCAGAAGGTCAATCGCGCACGGGCATCGCAAGACGAGCGCCCGTGCCGATATCTGTCTCAGACAAGCCCTACTGAGACATATCCACCGAGGCAAAGCCGTTGCCGATGCCCTTGGCCAGAAAAATAGCGCCTTCCATCGGGTCCTGTTCCGCTTCGGTCAGCAGGCGTCTGGCGGCAGGATTGAGCCACGGCGTGATCGGCTCGGCCATGCCGCCCACCAGGGCGATTTTGGACGCACCCAGATCATGGAGCCGCGCAATGTAGCGCCCCACTTCGTCGGCCACGTCCTGCACAAGGCGTAAGGCGACGGCGTCTCTGTTCATGGCGTGGCGCATGATCATTGGCGCCATGGCACCAAAATCACTCGGTGTCGCCGTGGTGACAAAGGCAATGACATCGGCGGTGTGACCACCGAGTTCCGCGATGATCTCACGGGTCATGTCGGAGACCGGCGCAACCTGATCGTGACTGCGCAAGGCCGCACGCAGCGCCGCACGCCCCAGTCCGGCGGCCGAGCCATCATCACCCACCTCGAAGCCCCAGCCCCCGATCGACTGGCCGATCCCGTCGCTGAAGATATAGCCCGCACTGCCTGTACCGGCAATCAGAATGGCGCCATCATGGCCGGAGAATGCGCCCAGACAAGCCGCGTGCGCGTCACTCGAAGCGTAGATCGCGCCAAAAGCCGGTCCGGAATCAATCGTCACCTGGGCGCTGGTCGGCGAGGTGATACCGGCCAGCCCCAGACCAAGATGAATGTCCTGAAGATCCGCATGGGTAAGGCCCGCAGCCACCAAGGCTTCGTCCACCGCCACCATGATATTGCGCCAGACCGCGCCCAGTCCGAGACGAATATTGGACGGACCACCGCTGCCCTCGCCCAGAACCTGGCCGGCATAGGTCGTAAGGCGCGCGCGACACCGTGTGCCTCCGCCGTCAATGCCGATATAGTAGAGGGGCTTTTGGGTCTGTGACATGGGTATCAACTTTGAAGTTCAGGCTGTCGTCATGGTCTTGCGACCGGTGAGAAATGATAGCTTAGATAAAGGAACAGGTGTGATCGTCCGTAACGATCGTGGATATGGAAACGCGCGTGAAGTGTAAGCCGTTTAGAGTTTGATGATGATATTCTTCTTGTCCATGGCAAAGCCGAGTAGCCAGCATACCAGCATATAGGTGATGGCGCAGACCAAGGAACCGATGGCGCCGGGCAGCACCGCCTGGAAGAGATGGATGCCGATCCAGTCATAAAGCCCTTCTTCATTGATCTTGATCAGTTGCATCGTGGTGACAAGAAGCTCGGAGAACAGGTAGATGACGAGTGGGTTCTTACCGAAGATCTCGAAGAACTTCGTACCGCGCGTCTGGCCGGCGATCTCGACATAGGTGATCAGGACGCCAAGGATCAACAGGTCGATGCCCACGGTCAGGAGCACGAACGGGCTGGTCCACAGGCGTTTGGCCAATGGGAAGCCAAGGCTCCACAGCAGGCCGGCCGCAACGATGAGTGCACCGCCGATCAAGAGGTTACGCACCAGCTTGGGCTTGTCGCCTGTACGCATGATGTAGAGACCAGCGAGATAGCCCGCGATCACATTGACGATGGCCGGCAGGGTGCTGAGCAAGCCCTCCGGATCGTAGCCGTGCCCCTTTTTATACATGTGCTGGATGCCTATCACCGCCTGATCGAACAGGGCGCCGGCATTGCCAAGCGGGGTCAACTGCTGTCCCGGCAGGCCAAAGGCCATCAGGATCGACCAGTAGCCGACCAGCAGGATCACGCAGAGGAAAATCAGGTATTTGACCGGCAGATAGCGGCAGACCACGGCGGCGATGCCGAAGCACAGGGCGATGCGTTGCAGCACGCCCATAATGCGCGTTTCACCGATCGGATTGAGCGCCCAGGTGCCATCGACCTGCTGATGAACGAAGGGATACCAGTACATTAAATAGCCGAGCAGGAAGATCAGCACGGTGCGTTTCAGCACCTTCAGCAAGTAGTCTTTATTGGAAACACCGGGCTTCATCGCGAAGCTCATGGCGTTGCCGACCGCAAACAGGAACGACGGGAAGACCGCGTCGGCCAGGGTGAAGCCAAACCATTTAGCGTGTTGCAGGGTGGCGAAAGGCTCCGCCCCGGCGCCGGCCGTGTTGACAATGATCATGACACATACGGTCAGGCCACGAAAAACATCGAGTGATTTGAAGCGCGCCGGTTTCATGCCTTACCTTCCAGACTTTCAAGCCCTTCCAGGCGGCCAAGCAAGACGCGCGCCGCAGCGATCGGATCGGATGGCTTACTGCGGGTATAGACCTGAGCGTCGTTCACCCAGTCATGCTCCCACTTCGTGATGCTGACGGTGAAGGCCGCCTGATCGAAACCGCCGGCACGCAGGGCGCTGAACAGCTTCAGCCAGCGCGGCAGATAGAAGCTCTTGTACATGCCTTGCCAGGCCTTCGAGGCATAGTCGTTGAGATTGCCCTTGCCGCCCCAGACCGACACCTGCGCCTTGGCGTTCTCGACATAATAGGCCGATTCCGCCGGCGTATCGCCATAGGCGCGGGCGTCGTCGATCCAGCTACTCAAGGTTTCCTGCTGATATCCGAGCAAGGCGTCAAGCCGGATGGCGAGATCGCTCAGATCCGCCACGGCCTTGTCACCCGCCTGAAGATCGCCGGCCTGATAGGCCTTAATGGCCACCTGAACCAGGCGATCCATGTCACCACTGACAAGATGGCGCGTGGCGTCGATCACATCGTTGCAGAACAGCGGCGAATGACCGTAGCTCTTGCCGAGCGCCAGGAACTCCGTGAGCGCCAGTTTCAGCAAAGTCCAGTCGCCGGGCAGAGCCGGGAAATCGGCGCCCTCGATCGTCGGACGCTTAAAGAAGAGATAGGCGCCGGCGCGGCTTTTCCACCAGCGCGGCGTCCAGTAGCGCGTCTGGTAGACCGCCTTTTGCAGATCGTTCCACGCCTGCATCAGGGCCGGCGAGGTGTGGCCATAACGGGCGCGCGTATAGGTCTGAAGCCAATCCGCCACCGGCACATCGCCCCACGCCAGATCGTAGAGATATTCGTAGACGACGCTGTTGTTGTGGAGGCCCTCGGGGAAGACCCCGAAGCCGGCCAGGTTACCCGTTTTGTCGCTCGTGGTGATCGCCTTGAGGTCGCTGCGATAGAAGTCGAGATCGCCATAGACCGGGTTCGAACCCCCGTAATTATGGACATACCCATAGATCCAGGTCTTGCCCTTGAAGGCGTCGGCGCGGGTCCAGACATCGGGATAGCGGTCATTGCCGATATCAAGCACCATCAGCTTGTCGTCCGGCACCAGGCTCAGGAAGGCACCGATGGCGTCGCTCGACCAGAATTCCTTGTCGGCGCCGAACAGCCAGCCCTGCATGACCCAGACGGCGTCGGGGCGCGCCTGGCGGATCGAATCGTAAATTGCCTCACCATAGGCGGCCAGACGCTTGGCCTTCACCGCCGGATCGACCTCGGCTACGGCCTTGGTGTTGGCGGTGGCATCGCCATAGATCGCCTTGGCGGCGTCGGAACCATCGGCGGCGATCGGCGGCAGCATCTCGTTGAACGAGTCAGCCAGGTAATACTGCCCCTCGCCATAGGTTTCGGTATAGAGCGCGATGAAACGACCGGCCAGCTTGGCAAACAAAGGATCGGCCGGATCGAGCCAGTAGGTTTCGTGGAAGCCTTCCCAGGCACGCATCTTGTAGATTCGGGCCTCGGGGTGCTTTTCAGCGAAGGCTTTCGGTACATAGCCGCCAAACGCCGGCAGGATCGGCGTCATGCCCAGCTCACGCATCCGCCCCAGGATCTGCTTTTGCAGAACCTGCTTCTTGCGGATCCAGGCCTGCGGCACCGGCGCATCATAGCCCTCGATATTGCCCATGCGCTGCCACGGCGTGAAGGCCGGTCCTGAGAAATAGGCGGCCAGTTCGGCGTCGCTCAGGCCATTTTCGCGCCACAGCGCCTGCCAGACATATTCCTGACCTTCCATGGCCAGCGGCATATCGATGCCGTGCAGCGCCATCCAGTCGATTTCGCGCTCCCAGCGCGACCAGGTCCACCACGGCGTTGTGTAGCCAAAGGTGCAGGTGTTCATATAGGCGCGATGGCGGAAAGGCGTTTCGGTGCGCGTCAGGGCGGCATCGGGCAGACGCCACGGCAGGTCGACGCGATCACCTTCCCAGCTTACTTGCGCTGCGCCGGTGGATTTAAGATAGCTGTAGGCGCCCTTGGTCAGGGCCACCGGGTCAGAGCCTTCGACGGTCAGTTTTCCGCCGTGCGCCGAGACCGCATACCACGGCTTTGCGGACCCAGACGGCGTCAGTTTGAAGGTGATGGATTTCGCGCGCGAACCGATCAGGCGCTTCAGAACGCCGGCGCTGGCCGGTGTGGTCTCTGTAGCCCCCGCGGCGCCCGCGGCCATGCCGACAGCTGCCAGCGAGAGACCGGATACAAGAATGTGACGGCGATTAAGGTGCGGCAAGATGGGACTCCCCGTTCAATAAAAGATGAAAGCTCGCTCAAGAGTCCACCTTGAATTAACACGCATGTTTGTTCTGACAATCCACATCCGCACTCTGTGGATCCTTTTAAAGATGACGTATTGGCATACCAATTACGCGATCTTGACTATATCAACTAAAATTGGCCTGTCAATTTCCGGCTGCCGTCAATTGTACGCTCAAGACCGCACCGACTCAGCGATTTCCGGCGGGATGGCGTTGGCCTCGGTCAGAAAGTCTTTGATCTCGTCAACATACTGCCACATGGCGACAAAGGCGGCGTCGCCATCGTGACGCCTGAGCGCGGCCACAAGCTTTTCACGTGCGGCGGTCCAGCGGTCACTCTTAAGCTCCGTCGCCGGTGCATAGAAATTGTGCCACAGCGGGCTGTTGTCGCGCCGTTGCCAAAGATGGTGGGCAAGGCTGATCAGTTCGGGATTTTGGGTGGCGCGGGCTATGCTCAGGTGGAAGCGCATTTCGGTATAGGCGCGCGAGCCGGCGTGCGGCGCGACGCGGCATTCCTCGCTTAAACGTTCCAGCTCGATTAAGTCGTCTTCCGTCGCCGAAAGGGCGGCCAACCGCGACAAATGACTTTCAAACCACTGCTGCGATTGCAAAAATTCGGCCGGGCCGGACGGCGGTAACGTGTCAAAGGGACGCTCCTTGACCGCTTCATCCGCGTCACTTGCGTCCAATTCATAAGCGCGACGCGTTATGTAGATACCCGAGCCCTGGCGCGACTGAATAAGCCCCTTGACCTCCAGCATGACCAGCGCATCGCGCACCACGGCCCGTCCGACATTATACATCTCGGCCAATTCACGTTCGGTGGGCAGCTTGCCCAGCATGCGGAACTCTCCGTTCCGAATACGCTCAAGCAGCGATTCGCCTACCGTGCGGTAAGCGCGAACGTCCTTGTCCGAATCAACACGCGCCGAAAGAGCGGGTGAATGAGGTGCCATAGGGTTGGTTTTCCTGTCTCTGTTCCCGGGCAGATACGGTCACAATTAATACGTCGTCCGTCAAGGTGATAACCACGACGCCACGCACCCGCCCTCACAAGTATAGTGTTCAAGACTAACGCTTGACCTGGCGACACGCAAGCGGGGCTTTTGTTAGCGCTCACATAAATATACTAGGGCAAAACAAGAAAGAACTGCCGTCTAAGTGTTGAGTCGGGCGCGTCAAAACTTGTCCGTTTGCCGGACAGCAAGCCCCTGAAGCCCAAGGCAAGTGTGTTTCAAATACAACAGCCTCCACAGGAATGGTTTACCACTTCGCCCCCACGCCACAAATTTGTATGATAATTAGTGCGTTGAAATAATGTGGGTTTTTTATATGACTTTTAGTTTCACCCACGCAAAAAGCCTGACGCGCGAAAAACCCTTGCAACTGATATGAAATGGAAACATCACAAAACTGTCCGATTCCCGTTGACTTCCTTCAGCAAGGTTTCATAGTGTGGCCACAGTTGAGCAAAATTTGGCCGCAATCCGCAACTTTGCGATCAAGCTTTCTTAACTAGAGACGCGGTATCTGCTAGAATTGTGTCAGGGGCCTTAAGAATTCATTCAACAAACCCTGCTTGAGAATAACTTTAAACTGTAAAAAGACAGTGTAGGTTGCTCTTAAAGATGGATTTAACGCACCAAAACAATGGTGTCTTTTTTTTGAGGTAATTGGTTGGCCAATCAAACTCTCAGTGCCGAATAGGTCAAGCGCTCAATAAACAGGTTCCACGTCGATATAAGTGGGAAAGACATGGCCCCAGCAGCTCAGTCTGCCGGAGGTATCAGAGGAGAAACTATAATGACGATGCCTATAAACGGGCGCCGCGAGCTTAAAAAAGTCTTGCTTTGCGCCACCATACTCATGAGCGGCACAGCGGGAATCGCCTTCGCTCAGGACGCTGCACCAGCCGATACTTCCGCAGCTACAGAAGTCGTCGTTACCGGCTTCAAGAAGAGCTACGCTGATGCCGTGCGTTCCAAGAAGAACAACATCGAAATCACTGACGGCATTTCCTCGGATGGCCTCGGCCGTTTCCCCGACCTGAACGTCGGCGAAGCTCTGCAACGCATTCCGGGCGTCCAGATCAACCGCGAAGCCGAAGGTCGCAACGCCACGATCAACCTGCGCGGCATGCCAGGCTCGTATGCCCGCACGACCCTGAATGGTCAGGCCTTTGCGGATCCGCCTTCCCTGAGCGACGATTCGTCCACCCCTCTGGGCGCCTTCAATTCTGACATTTTCAGCGCTTTCATGATCGAAAAGTCGCCTATGGCCAACGCCCAATCGGGTGGGCTTTCGGGTAATATCGACGTGCAGATCGCTCCCGCCCTGTCGCGTAAGGATGGCGGATTCGCCAAGGCGTCTTACGAATATAACGCGCTGGGCAAATTGGCGGCGCCAGCCTTTACCGTTGGCTATAACAAGCATATCAGCCCGACGCTCGCCGTTTTCGGCACGCTCGCCTACAAGCACGAAAACTTCCGTCGTGATACGCTGCGCTTCAACACCTACAGCGCCCTCAGCGCTCAAGGCACGGGGCAATCCGCCGCGGATTTCGCATCGCAATATGGCGCCTATTATTCCCCCACGGCCTGCACCAGTTCAGCAGCAGCCTTCTGTAGCTCCCTGGCCAGCGCTCTGAACATGACCGATGCTGACGCAGCTCAGTACGTCAACAGCTCGACGGGCTCCAAAGGCAAGGCCGGCGCCTGGTATGACAGCGCCCTGCGCCAGTACACCCGCACCAACGAAGGCAACCTGTGGACCGGATCGGCAGGCATAGAGTGGAAGCCGAACGACAGCACCAAGCTCGGTGTGGTCGGCTTCTATACGGACCGCGACCTGCCCAAGACCACACAATATTTCCTGATCAACTCGATGTGGGATGGCGCGGGCACCGTGGCGACCCATGGCGATCCGGTCTCGACCTCCGATGGCCGTTATCTCTATTCCGACATCACGATGACCAACTTCCCGGCCAAGTCATCGACCCGCCTGTACTCACAGCATCAACAGTCCAAGGGACTGGTTGCCAATGCCGACTGGCGTGATGACAAGTGGCGCGCTGCAGCCGTCCTGTCGATCTCGAACAGTTTGAGCTCCTCGCTCGAAACGGAACTCGACTTGCAGACCAATCCCAACTATTCGGGTGGAACGAATGGCATTACGGCCAATTTCAACACCGGTCTCGGCAAGCTGGGCGACTTCTCCTACAATGTGACGCCGAGCCCTCAGAACGCAATCTTCAACTACGCGTTCAATGATGTGACGGCCTCCACTGTGAAGAATGGCAAAGTTTGTGACGGGGACACCCCCCCCACCTATGCAGCAAATGCGTGGAACTGGACGTCGTGCGATCCTGAAAACCTTTATACGGCCGGTGGCGTCTACAACCTCAATGTCTCCGGGTCCGAGAGCTACGCCTATAATCAGGTAAACTCGGCTCAGTTTGATCTGGAGCGCTATATTGATTTTGGCCCGATCACCAGCATCCAAGGTGGCGTCCGTCTGGAGCAGAACCGCTTCAAGTCCAAGGGCTTCCGTAACATGGCTTACGGCATCGACACGACCAAAATCACTCAGGACATGCTGATCGCGGCACCATCGATCAATGATTTCATGGGCGGTGACGCGGCGATCTCCAAGAACTGGCAGGTTATCGACGCCGAGAAGTTCCTGTCCGCTGTAACACCGGTCACGGCTTACAATGGCGGCGGACTGACAAGCGTCGGCTTGAATATCCTTTATGCCGACAGCGCCTTTGGCAAATACAACTTTACCAACACCAACAACCTTACCCAGGCCTATATCCAGGCGAAATACGATACCCAGATCATCGGTCATCGTGTCCGTGGTAACTTTGGCGCGCGCTATGAGACGACCGACAACTCGATCCAGACTCTGGATCAAACCTCTGCCTTCGCCGACAGCGTAGGCGCCTTGGCAAACTTCAGCCAGCACGAGATCAAGAACAAGTATCATTACTGGTTGCCATCGGCTATTTTTGCGGCCGATATCCGTGACGATCTCGTTCTGCGTGGTGCCTACTACAAGACCTACGTTCGTCCTCAGGCGCGTCAGTATTCGCCGGTCTCTCAGTTCGGGCAACCCTTACGTAACGGCAGCTCATCGACACCGTCGTTGGAAATCGACAAAGCGACGGTCAGGATTGGAAACAACAATCTACGCCCGTATCTGGCCGACTCCTACGATCTGTCACTGGAATGGTATAACCGCCCCAACAGCCTGATCTCTCTTGCATATTTCGACAAGAAGATCACGGGACGCATTGCCGACACCAGCGACCCGGCGCTTCTCTGCCCGGCTGATGGCTCGAACTGGGGTTATGGCGCTCTGAACTGGAACGGTACGAACTGTATCGCCACGACTTTAAGCACCAGCTCGAAGATCGTCTTCGTCGAAGCCTCCGGCAGCTATAACCTCGACAAGCCGACCTACGTGCATGGCCTTGAGTTCAACATTCAACAGAATCTGGACTTCCTGCCCGGCTTCTGGAAGAACTTCGGCGGTAACTTCAACTATGCCTTCACCCAAGCGAAGAGCCCAGCGCTGGCGCCCTTCGCTGGCATCTCGAAGTTCACCTATAACGCCATCGGTTATTACGAGACCACCAAATGGGGCGTCCGCGCCACCTATAACTGGCGCTCGGATTATCCGCTCAACGCTAACGGCACCTACAGCGGCAAAGCACGCTCCGTCAAGGCGCGTGGTCAGCTCGATCTGTCAGCTTCGTACAACATCAATGATCAGTATACGGTGTCCCTGGACGCTTACAACATGACCAATTCGAAGCGTTTTGAATACGAAAATGACAGCAAGCTGGTTCGTTGGATCGACTACGACGGCAGCACCTACACCGTTACGCTTAAGGCGATCTTCTAACTCCGGAGGTTTCCTTGACTTGGAGGCGTGACCCTTTCCCTTTGGTTACGCCTCCTCCTTTTAGCCGTGCCGGTAACGGCTAATCGTCAAAGTAACCTTTGCGAATCCTCCCTCAGACGCGGATCCGGTCTCCCGCCCCCGCGCCTTACTGGCCTGGCAGTTTCATCTGCCAGGCCCTTTTTTTATAGGAATGCCGCTCTGCCCTTTTCAGGTGCTTTCAGAGCATCAGGCGCTTTCAGATAGGCGGGCCTGACAATGTTGCGCAATAAAGTCTTCATGCGTGGGCATACGGGTAAGGCAGTTCCCGATGACACTGCGCAAATCGGATAGCCACGTTTTCATGGCGTCGGAAGGTATGCTCAGGCTGAGCGGTTCCGGCGCCGCCGGCATCAGGCCCTGCCCGATCATGACCGCTAACCAGCTCGGCGTACGGAACTGCTCGCCACGCTCCTCAGGGATACGCCCGCGGCTTGAAAACAGGTCAATGCGGTTTTGCAGCCCCTCGGGGATGTCCATATGGCGGCAATAACGCCAGAACTCCGAGTCATCGCGCGTGCCCACCTTATAGTGCAGTATGAGGAAGTCGCGAATATCTTCGTACTCACGCGCCATGGCCGCGTTGTAGGCGGCCGTGTCCGCCTTTGAGAAATCCTTGTCTGGGAAGAGATATTGCAGGCGCAGAATGGCGTTCTGAATGAGCATGATCGACGTGGATTCCAGGGGCTCCAGAAAGCCGGCTGATAAACCAACCGCGATACAGTTCTTTTTCCAGAAGGTCTCACGGCGGCCTGTCGTAAAGCGGATCGGCCGTGGATCCGCCAGGGGCGGCGAGTCCAGATTGGCCAGAAGCGCATCCATCGCCTGCGTGTCATCTATGAAGGCGCTTGAAAAGACATGGCCGTTGCCATCCCTGTGTTGCAGCGGAATACGCCATTGCCAGCCGGCGCTCAGGGCTGTGGAGCGCGTGTAGGGCGCCGGCGGCCCCTTACGGGCAGTCGGCACAGCCAGGGCGCGATCGCACGGCAGGTAGCGCGACCAGTCGATATAGCCAACCCCCAGGGCCTCACCCAGCAAGAGGGCGCGGAAACCCGTGCAGTCAATAAACAGATCGCCATCGATACAGCGGCCATCTTCCAGAGAGAGGCTCTCAATGGCGCCCGAATCTCCCAGATTGACGCGGCCGATTTTGCCTTCCAGCCGCACCACGCCCGCCGCCTCGGAGATTGAGCGCAGAAAACGCGCATATAGGGAGGCGTCGAACTGGTAGGCATAGGCAATCTCGGCCAGCGGAGAATTGGCCCCGGTCGGTCGCATGAAGCGCCCGTTGATCGAGGCCAGAGATTGAAGGCTGTAATTTTCAAGCCGATCCGCGCCGTTTTCGAGATAGTGCCTCAGCCAGACGGCATGAAACGGCAAGGCGCCGTAGTCGCGGCCATAGGGGCCAAAGGAGTGATGGTAGGCGTGGCCCTGACGTCCCCAGTTGACGAACTCAATACCCAGTTTGAACGTGCCCTTTGTGAAGCGGACAAATTCATCTTCGCTTATCCCCAGGTGGCGGTTAAAAACATGGATATAGGGCGTCGTCGCCTCACCGACACCGACCGTGCCGATTTCCTCGCTCTCAACCAGCACAATCTCTTCAAAGTCGTCGCGCAAAATCCTGGAGAACCAGGCCGCGGTCATCCATCCGGCGGTGCCTCCGCCCGCGATGACGACTTTTTTGATGGTGCCTTGCGACATTGTTCCGCTCCCTGCCCCTCGCGGCGCGCTCTTTTCTCACCGGAGAACAGCCCCTCCAGATCATGCGGAATGATACTGGGAATCAAAAATTTGTCTATAATTTTCAACGCGATCGAGGGCTTTGTAACCTTTGGGGCAGGCGCCCCGGAGGCAGCCTGTCGGCCTTAAGGCCGGGGCATCGGCGTAACCCATTGAGATTTCTTGTTGTATTTGTTCGCAACATTGTCTTTAAATCCACAAATGGTTGACCAAAAAATATGGCCTGATAACGCAGGTCGCTGTCGCGCTCGCGACGATCATGTCATCTCTGAGGAATACGGAAGGAATACAGCGCATGATATCCGTCAAACCTCGTCTTTTTACAGCTCTCCTCCCGTTGCTCTGGGCCGCTCTTAGCCCTCTCGCTCAAGCTCAGGCTGACGTCACACTGTATGACGGACAGCGCGTGGCTGAGGTCCTGTATGACGCCCATCAAGGCGACGCCGCCCTGCCCTTGGCAGCACAGATGCTGGTGGGGGACCTGCACGATCTGACAGGCAAGACACCCGTGGCCGCAAGGGATCGGGCACTGTGCCGGACCACCTGCGTTTTGCTGGGCCTTTCTAACGCGCCGCGCGTACAGGCCCTCGCCCGGCGGGCCAATATCTCGCTCGATGACCTGTCCGGGCAATGGGAAGTCTACCGTCGCTTTGTTGTGCGTGATGGCGCGGCGACCTATGTGGTGATCGCCGGTTCCGATCTTCGTGGCGCCATATACGGCGCGGTCGATCTTTCCAGAAGCCTGGGTATTTCACCGTGGTCGTGGTGGGCTGACGTAACGCCCCGGCAACAGTCGCACCTGTCGGTATCCGAGGCGGCCTTCACTTCGAAACCGCCCTCGGTTCAATATCGGGGCATCTTCCTCAACGATGAAGACTGGGGCCTGGAACCCTGGGCCGCCGCCACGCAAGACCCCGCCAAGGGCAACATCGGTCCAAACACCTACAGGCGCGTTTTCGAACTGATGTGGCGGCTGAAGGCCAATACGCTGTGGCCGGCCATGCACACCGTCTCGACGCCTTTTTACAGCGACCTCGCCAATCCGAAACTGGCCCATGACTACGCCATCGTCATGGGTACATCGCACGCCGAACCGATGATGCGCAATAATTTGCGCGAGTGGGATGAATCCAAAAGCGGCGCTTTTGATTTCACGCGCAATGGCAAAAAAATTGCCACCTACTGGAAAGACCGGATCAAGCAGAGCGCGCCTTATGAGAGCATCTACACCGTGGGGCTGCGCGGCATTCACGATGGCCCCATGCAGGGCGCCACCACCACACAGGAACGCAGTCAGGTCCTTGAACATGTCATCGACATCCAGCGCGACCTCCTGACCCAAACGCTCAAGCGTCCGGCCGCGACAACGCCCCAAGTCTATGTGGCCTATCATGAGCTTCAGGAAGCTTACGATTCCGGTCTCAAAGTTCCGGACGACGTTACCCTGATGTGGGCCGATGACAATTATGGCTACCTGAGACGCCTGTCCGGTCCGGCCGAACAGGCAAGATCAGGTGGTGCCGGCGTATATTATCATCTCTCCTATTGGGGCCGCCCGCATGACTATCTCTGGCTCGGCACTACGCAGCCCGGCCTGATCCGCGAGGAAATGGAGCGCGCTTTCGATACCAACGCCCGCAGGATGTGGATTGTCAATGTCGGCGATATCAAGCCGATCGAGTATCTGTCGCAGTATTTCCTGGACCTGGCCTTTGATGCCAACCTACTCACCCAGCCAGCGGATGCGCATTTGCGCGACTTTATGCGCGAACAGTTTGGCGACACACAGGCCGAGGCTCTGGCCGGCCTGATGAGGCGCTATTATGATCTGGCGTTCGAGCGCAAGCCGGAGTTCATGGGTTTCGGTCAGGCCGAGTGGGTCACGCCGAACCGCCATACGGACTATGTCAGCTTCGATGGGCAGGAAGCTGAAGCTCGCCTGAAGGCGTATCGCGATCTGACCGTAGAGGCCGAAGCGATCGGCGCCACCCTACCTGCGGATCGGCAGGCGGCCTTTTATGAGCTCGTCCTTTATCCCGTCAGGGCGAGCGCAAACCTGAACGCGCGCATCCTTAACCTCGACCTGGCCGACCTTTATGCCCGCGAGCAACGCGCCTCTGTGAACAGCTACGTCGATACCGCCCGGGCGGCCCACGCAGAACTCGTCGAAGACACTGAGCGCTACAATGCGCTTTTGGGCGGCAAATGGCGCGGCATCATGGATATGGCGCCGCGGCGCCTTCCGGTTTTTGACGAGCCCGTGTGGCCCAGCTGGACCGTCTCACCCAAGACGGGCTGCGACCTGTTGCTTTCAGGCCAGTGGATCAATGATCACAACACCCTGACCTTTGTCGCGGGACGCCCTCAAACCCGACCTGTGACCCTGTTCTCGCATCAGCCCGTATCACAGGACTGGTCGCTTCAGACACCCGTGGCCGGCCTGACCCTTTCCAACCAAAACGGCGCCCTGAACGGGCAAAACCATTATCAGACACAACTTAGTCTGAGCTATGACGGCGCATCGCCCCCCGGCGACAAAGCACTGAAGCTTATGTGCGGCGGTGCTGAACACACAGTCTATGTGCGCATATTGCCGGCAATGCCGATGAGCCTGACGGCGGAAGATAACCGGCGTGTCACCCTGCGACCGGATCTGGCCACCCTTAGCGCCGACTGGGAGCGCATCGGTGAACTGGGCAGTCTGGGCAGCGTGCTGCGCGCCCGGCAAAACCTGACGTCAGCCTCACTCGACGACGCTGCGAAACGCGCGCCCCTCACCTATCGTTTCGCAACCTCTTCGGAATCAGGCGGGACGGTTAAACTCATCGCCCTGCCCACGCATCCGACGACACCCGATCAAGGCCTAAGGGTGCTTGTCAGGTTAGATGACGGTCCCCTACAACTGCTTGACGTTTCGACCATCGGGCGCAGCGACCCATGGCGGGCCAATGTGCTGTCGAACGCGGCGATCAAGACATTTGATTTCAGACCCTTGCCGGCTGGCGAACACACTTTGAGCGTTTATGCCGTCGACCCGGGCCTGATGATTGACCGCATAGAGATCGATCTTGACGGTGCCCGCCCCCACTACGGCGCGATCCGGACCGATCCCTCAGGTCCGTGAACACGGAGTCCCACCCGCGTTTCCCTTGTCTTCCACCTTCATGCAGAAAATCACTATGGATACGATCGCACCGCCTGTGAATGACCCTGACTCTTCAGGAGGGAAGAAGACCCCGAAAGAGCGCCGGGCCTATCAGGATATCGGCGATCACCTTGTTCAAAGGATAAGGGCCGGAGAGTTTCGCTCCACCGGCCGTTTGCCGCCCGAAAGGGACCTGGCCCTGTGGTACGATGTCGGTCGCACGGTGATCAGGGACGCCCTGGTCATGCTCGATGTCAAAGGACTTGTCGAGCCGCGTCAGGGATCCGGCATCTACATTACACGCAAGGCCTATCAATCCGCGCTTTCGGAAGACACACCTTATGAAACCCTGGCTGAGCTGGAATCGAAACCCGCCGCGGCCCCATTCGAACTGCTCGAAGCCCGGCAGATTATCGAAAGTCTTATCGCTAAAATAGCCGCCGAGAACGCCACCGACGCTGATCTTGCCGTCATTGAAGAGGCCCTGGCCAATCACCGAAATGCGCGATATGGCGAGCCTAAGGAGACCTTCGACATTCTTTTCCACATGGCCATCGCCCAGGCGACGCAGAATAAGGAACTGGCCCTGCTGGTCAATCAATTGTGGCGCAGGCGTGACAACAGCCCAATGTGGCTAACCCTGCACAAGCGCGTCAAGGACGCCAATTATCGCGACAACTGGATCATCGATCACGAAGTGATCCTGAAAGCGCTGAAGAGTCGCAACGGCAACGCCGCCTATGTGGCCATGTGGCAGCATATCGAAAATGTCAAAACCTTCCTGGCAGGACCAAATGCCGCGTTTGATGATAAGGGGTAAAAGTGGATCAGTCCTTGCAATAGGGGCTCCGTCAAGATGCGAACCAACGATACGGAGCCATCTTCCGCTGGCGACCGCCTAGCAAACGATGAAGTATACCGCGCTGTCGGCAATCAAGCTTCGGATATCTATACCGACGCCCTTTTGATCAGCGTCCCGGCGTATAATTTGCCAACATACTGTTTGAAAACAGGAGACGTGCCGATATGCCCCCTTATAGTATACAAACGCACCGGACCGTAAAACAGACCATTGCCGCCTTGGCGCTGTACCAGTCTACATCGCTGTCGTGGCATATTTTGCAATCCGCGAATTGAGAATTAGAGCGCTAAAAGATTTCGTAGGAAAAAAAAGCCCGCACTACGCCCAACTCAACCTTCAACTCAACTACACCTGTAGAGTGAGACCACCTTGAAAGTCCCAGCGTCCTGATCCTGATGCGCTGGATTGTCGAACCAGACGAAAGAAATATAACGCATGGCTAGGTATGAAATCGCCGCCATTAAACGGGTGCCGCCAGCCGGCACCAGCGCCTCTTGCTATAACGTCCGTTAACGTTGAAAAATCCCTTAAAATATGCATGTTCCGCCGTGTGATGCCCTCGAAATTCCAATGAAACTCGCCTGTATCCTGGTGATTTGGGGGGCAGATTGGGGGCACTTTAGTCGACTCTGGTGCGTCAACGTGACGTCGATTGAGGCGTATCTGAGAGCATCCAGGCATGATCGCTGTCATTATGGAAAAGCCACGACCTCGTTGGCCCTGCCATGACATTCAGATAATAAAGATCGTAGCCGTGGGCCGCGCTAACGGGATGATAGCCTTCCGGCACCATCACCACGTCCTCATCCTCAACCAAAATCATCTCATCCAAGCGCCGGTCATCGGTATATACGCGCTGACAGGCAAACCCCTGTCGGGGGTTGATACGATGGTAATAGGTCTCCTCCAGCGCCGTTTCCTCGCCCGGTCTCGCACTATCGTGTTTGTGAGGAGGATAACTCGACCAATGGCCACCTGGTGTGACAACCTCAACCACCAGCAAACTAAAAGCGGGCTGATCTTCGGGCAAGATATTACGGACATATCGGGTATTGGTACCCATGCCGCGTACCTTGCGCACCATCTCGTGCGGCGAAATCGTTCGCGCTGAAATGCCCGTACTCCCAGGGGCTGTGCAGACGGCGAGTTCAACAGCACTCTCAGCAACCACCACATACGGCTCATCCGGCGGCACATAGACAGCACCGGGGGCGACATCCTCGAATACGCTCTTGCGTCCCCCCACGTGACCAAAGTCTGTTTCCCCCACGGTGATGTGCGTATCGCCGCTCAAGACCACCAGACAAGCTTCACGGCCGGCTTCCTGTCCGCGGTAAGGCTGGCCAGCCAGCAACTTCACCATACGAAAACCGACGTGTTTCCAACCTGCGGATTCGGGCGTGATATCAATCACAACGCCAAAGTCGTCGCAAGGCGCCGATTTAACCCGCAGATGGCTCATGGATTTAGCACCACTTCCGAAAGGCCCGCGACTTGTGACAGGTGCTTAAGGGTATCCAATCCCCTTTGCGCATATAGTCGCGGATCTGCCCTTTTCGGATCCTGCTCCGCTTCAACAATAATCCATCCGTCGTAACCTATGTTTGCAAGGGCGCTAAAGAGGCGGGCGAAATCGATACTGCCGTCTCCGGGCACGGTAAACATACCTGCCAACACCCCATTCAGAAAGCTGTCGGACTGCCCCGCCGTCTCATCAAAGATGCTCTGGCGAATATCCTTGGCATGGACGTGTTGTATGCGATCAGCATGGTGATCGATGACATCAAAAGGATCAATGCCTCCCAGGACTGCGTGGCCAGTATCGAGTGTTATGCCAACCCGTGGGCCTGTAAAGGCAAAAAAAGCTGCCAGATCTTGATTATCCTGAACGACAGTCCCGAGATGATAGTGGTAAGCGAATTTCAGTCCCTGCGCATAAATATAGTCAGCCACTTCCGTAAGCCGTTGACCGAAAATACGCCATTCCGCCTCAGTTAAATGCGGCCGCACCTGCAAAGGTGTCTCACGCTGACCATGAATCGCATTGCTTGTTTCCGCAATGATAAACACAGAACAGTTCATAGCCTTAAGAAGGGCCAGATGGGGTTTCAGGGCCTCGATCTCTTCTTGCGCGGTGCGCGTCAGGAGCGAAGCGCTATACCAGCCCCCCACGAGATCCAGACTGTACGTATCCAAAAGAGGTTTCAGGCTTTCGGGCGCCTTAGGGAAGCGCCCTCCGAGTTCGATGCCAACAAAGCCAATCGCCTGGGCGTCTTGCAGAACCTGCTGCAAAGATGTCTCTGCTCCAAGTTCAGGCATGTCGTCGTTAATCCAAGCGATAGGGCTGACCCCAAAGCGAATCGTCATTTGCGCTGTCTCCTCCTGATATCATTAAGTTTCTTATCGTAGCGCCCACGTGCTTCACGGACAGCCGCTGTTTGCGACACTTCCGAAATGGCCACATCCCACCACGCACCGCCCAGGGATGAGGATAAATCCGGATCCGATTCGATAACAAGGACAGAGGTTAGGTCGCGGCCCTGTGCCTGGACAAGGGCGGCCTCAAATTCAGCGATCGTGGCGGCTTTTTCGGCATAGGCGCCAAGGCTGCGGGCATGGGCCACGAAATCAATCGCCGGCAGTGTGCGGTGATAAGACTCTGTAAATCGATTGTTGAAGGGCTGGCTGCCCGTAGACTTTTGCAGCCTGTGTATACAACCGTATCCTCCGTTATCGATCAGAATGATGATGATTTTGATGCCCATCATCACAGCCGTGGCAATCTCGGCATTCATCATCAGGTAGCTTCCATCGCCCACCAGCACATAAACCTCGCGTTCGGGCGAAGCCATTTTGACGCCCACACCTCCGGCAATTTCATACCCCATGCAGGAATATCCATATTCCATATGGTATCCACCCGACGTTTTTGTTCTCCAGACCTTTTGCATATCACCAGGAAGGCCCCCGGCTGCCCCGACAACAATCGCATCATCGCCGGCCTGACGCCACAGCGCCCCCAGAACCTGTGTTTCATTGGGCGGCCCCGAGACGGGGGGCAGCAAGGCGGCGTCTACAGTCGTCGTCCATGCACTGCGAGCCGCCTGCAAGCTCTCCGAGGAGGTTGTCATCCAACCGTCCAGGGCGGCGGATAAGCCCTCCAGAACTACCTTTGCGTCCCCAACCACCGTCTCGGCCGCAAACTTGTGCGCGTCATACGCGGCTATATTCACCTGAACAAGTTGGGCCTTCGCCCCGAAAAGACCGGCCGACCCCGTCGTGAAATCCTGCAACCGCGTGCCGATGCCGACGATCAGATCCGCATTTTGTACCGCCAGGTTTGCCGCTTGTGATCCTGTCACGCCTAAGCCGCCCAGGTTGCACGGGTGATCCCAGGGTACAGCCCCCTTCCCGGCTTGAGTTTCTGCAAATAGCAGTCCATGACGAAGCGCCAGATCCGATAGGGTTGTCTCCGCCAGGGCGTATTTTACACCCCCGCCTGCGATCAAGACCGGCAACTTCGCCGCCTTAAGACGGGACACCAGATTTGCCAGTTCAGCAGCGTCGGGCGCAGGGCGGCGGATGGTCCATACCCGCTTGTCAAAAAAGCTGTCCGGATACTCATAGGCTTCGGACTGGACGTCCTGACAGAGACAAAGCGTAACCGGCCCGCAACGGGCAGGATCGGTCAGGGTGGACATCGCGCGCGGCAGGGCCGAGAGAATTTGCTCTGGCCGGGTGATCTGATCAAAATAGGCAGACACAGGCCGGAAACAGGTATTGGCGGAAACGGTTGCGTCGCCAAAGTCTTCGATCTGCTGCAGCACCGGATCAGGCCGGCGATTGGCGTAGACATCGCCGGGAAGAAAAAGGACGGGCAGACGATTGATATGGGCCAGCGCCGCCGCCGTCACCATGTTTGTCGCACCAGGGCCTATGGACGTCGTGCAGACGAAGGCCTGCCTGCGGGCTTTTTGTTTGGCGAAGGCGATGGCTGCATGGGCCATCGCCTGCTCATTATGCGCGCGGTAGGTTGGCAAGGTTTCGCGCACGTCATAAAGCGCCTCGCCAAGCCCTGCCACATTGCCATGACCGAAGATTGCCCACACGCCCGCAAAATAGGGCAGCACCAGGCCGTCTACGTCAATGAATTGATTGGAAAGAAAGCGGACAACCGCCTGCGCCGCCGTTTGTCGGGTTGATGTCACGCTGCTGGCTCCAACACCTGGCGCGCTGTACGCCAAGCATGGACCAGATTAGACAGCTTTTGTGCCATGGCTGCAATCGCTTGTTCGTCACTTAAGCGATCACGGAACCACTCAACCGCGACCTCGTGGAAAATGGTGCGACCGATGGCGAAGCCCTTGATACACGGATAGGCCGCAGCCACCCGAAACGCCTCAACCAGACTCTCGGAGGGGGCCGACAAGCCAAGCAGAACAACCCCATGGCAGAGAGGATCGCAGTCTTGAATAACGGCAGAGATATTATCCCATGCGACCTTGCTGGTGGCTGGCTCAAGTTTCCACCAATCGGGCTTTATGCCGATCTCATAAAGACGTCGCATGGCACGCGCCACTGTATCATCTCCGGCCTCGATATCCGGCGGCAGAATCACCTCAAGGATCAACTCGTGATCAGTCTGCCGACAGGCGTCAAACAGCCGTAAAACCTGCGCCTCTTGTGCAGTCTGCAGAACCTGATCGTCATCAGGATGATAATAGATCAAGCATTTGACGACCTGGTTGCGTGGCCAGCGCAAGATTTCCATGCCAACATCGGCTGAAGACTCAAATGTCAGCGGGCGAGATTTCGGGGTCTCAATCGGCCTGCCGATCCAGTAGCCCAGCTTGGCAGCCTCATCCAGGGCCACCGAACCATATCGGCTATCCAGTAAAACACCGAAGCCCGGAGCACCCTTTGCCGTAGCATGCAGGGCTTTCACGGCGAGTTGCTTGAAGTCCGAGATGCGCTCAGTCCCCACAGCGAGTTCTGCAGCGACTTCCTCAAACTGATCGCGGTGATCGATAGCCAGAACGGTCAATTCGTCATATTTTGATCGTCGGGTGCTCGCCCAGTGTATGTGGTCGAGTTGCGCCTGCGCCTCAGGTGGCAAGGGATGACGCGCGGCTGACATAAAATACGTCAGTTCGTTGTCCGTCGGCATGGCAGGAGAGCAGCCGTGACGGGAGACAACGATGGCCCCGCACGCATTCCCCCATAGACCACAGGTGTACAGGTCTTGCCCCGTAAGCCACGCCTTCAGAAAACCGGCAGCAAAAGCATCCCCTGCCCCCAAGACATTGAGCACATCAACAGCAAACCCCGGCACATCTATGCGGCTCGCCGGCTCGCCGGACAAGATTGTGCATCCCTTGGCGCCAGTCTTCACAACGATCAGGGCCTGTGTCAGCGCGCGTACGGCGTCGAGAGCCAGGCCCATATCTTCGTGGCCGCCCAGAATACGAATCTCGTCTTCGGTGCCAATAATGACATCGCAAAGCGCAGCAACACTCTGCAGGGTTTGGGTGACAGACACTTCCTCGATATACCGGAGTTCACCATTGTCTTTCGGCAGAAGGTTCCAAAGAACCGGCCGGTAATCAATGTCAAAAATCAGCTTGCCACCCGCTTCGCGTATCAGGCGTGCCGCCTCCAGACTGGCTTGACGTGGCGGATCACACGACAGATGTGTGCCATTTATCAGAAGCGCGCGTGCAGAACCAATCCAGGCAGCGTCGAGATGATCAGATTGGAGCGCCATGTCCGCGCAGTTTTCCCGGTAGAATATCAGTGGGAAAGTGTCTTTGTTGACGATGCCTAAGAGAACAAGTGCCGTCAGGCGTTCCTGATCTGTTGTCACGCCTCGGGTATCGATGTTTTCTTGAACGAGTTGTTCAAGAATGAAGCGCCCCATGTGATCTGCACCAACCCGGGTGATGAGGCCAGACCTTAGGCCGAGGCGTGAGGCGCCAATAGCCGTATTGGTGGGGCTGCCCCCGACATATTTTGCGAACGAGGACATATCCTCCAAACGACCACCGATCTGTTGACCATAGAGATCAACACTGGAACGCCCCAGCGTAATAAGGTCGAGGTCCTTGTTAGGCAGGTAGTTGGCAGATGACCGCTCTGTAATGTCCATTTGGCTTCCTCGTTCCCTCAATCCGCCCTATTGCCCTGACCTGTTCCTCACCGTGACCATCGAAGGCCGGTGTTGTTAGGGTCGCAATAAAGGTGGCGGTCTCGGGCATCATGCCCATCGCCACTAAGAACTATATTTTCTATTTTTTTTCATTTTGCAATTATCATTTCATTCTTGCGATCATATTTATAATATAATCACAAGCTGTCAGCTTCCGCTGAGGCGAAGGCGTAGCCAACAACCAAGGTTTGCCCAAGACATAAAGAGGCGGTCAAGGAACGAAAAGCACGCACTTCAGATTCACGCACCTGGAAGGCCTGAACAGACATACGCGCAATAGGATTGACGATAGAATCCGTGATGGAAATAATCGGTGCGCCATTCTGATGAGCAATTTCGGCGCAAGCCAGGGTCTCTTCGGCGCTGGGTTGGTAACTTACGGCCAGCATGATATCGACAGGCCGAATGGTACGGGCCTGCGACTGAGAAAAGCCACCAACACCTTCAATAAATATGGTGGGCTTGCCCATTTTCTGGAAGGAATAGGCCAGGTATGCCGCGACAGGAAACGCCCGGCGAAACCCTACGATATAAAGGGTATCGGCCTCAATTATCCGCGCGACGGCCGCAGATACGTCATCCGCGCTCGTGGTTTCTTTCAGGTTCTGCAGGGAAAGGCTGTCCGCATCGACATATTCAGCCAGTATTTCGGCCCCTCCTGTGGAACGAGTCTGTCCGACTTTTTTATTGAACTGACGGACCCGCTCGCCGTAGCCTAGCGTCATGTTACTGGCAAGAAGCCCATCACGGATAATTTTTTGCATCTGACTGGCGCCAGAATAGCCAAGCGCTTTCGCAAAGCGGACAATAGCGGACGGCTGGACGCCTGAGCGCTCTGAAAAGACAGCCAGTGTTTCGAAGGCCAATTCTTCCGGGCGATCCAAAACGTAACTTGCAATCTGTTTCATACGTTTGCTGAAGGAGTCGTGCATAGCCATCACCTGCGCCTTGAGATCCGCGCTGGTCTGGGGGGGCGACATTTTTTTAGGGGCGATCTTGGCTGTTCCAGCCGTGCCTGACTTCATGGCTACTCCTTAAAATGGTCCTGCTTAGAGGTAATTTCCTCTGGCATACCATACAATAATAGATTGAACATTGGCATAAGTTGCCTGGTGAAATAATTTTCTATGTTGACTTGTTTTGGAATATTTGTTCCAAATAATGCAATTGTTTTGTGCCCGTGCCTGCCCTGCCGTTTTGAGGGTTAGGCAGGCGGGCTTTTTCGTTTAAATCTGTGGTTTACGCCCACCCTTTAACCTCAGAGCTGCTGATCATGTTAAACGTCGCCATTTTGGGAGCCGGCCGGATTGGCCGTATACATGCTACAAATATTGCTGCCCACGCCAAAATGCGTGTGACGGCGATTGTCGATCCTGTGCCAGACGCTGCCAGGACTCTTGCCTCTCAGGTCGGGGCAGATGTTCTAAATTTAGAAGCCGTTCTGAGTGACCCTGGAATAGCAGGTGTGGTGGTGGCCAGTCCCACGGATCAGCATCTGGACCATACACGCCGGGCGCTTGCCGCTGGCAAGGCTGTGATGTGTGAAAAGCCTCTCGATCTCGATCTGACCACAGCGCTTGGCGCTGCCGACGTCATGAGCGGCGACAACGTCCCCCTTCTACTGGGTTTTAACCGTCGCTTTGATCGGCATTTCTCTACGCTTAAGCAACAGATTATCGCCGGGCGTATCGGTAGCCTGGAGTCCTTGCTGATCGTCAGCCACGACCCGTCCCCCCCACCCGTCGCCTATATCAAGGTGTCGGGGGGGCTGTTTAAGGATATGGCGATCCACGATTTTGATATGGCGCGTTTCCTGCTGGATGAAGAACCCGTCGAAGTTTTCGCAACCACCGCCTGTTTGGTCGATCCGGCTATAAGGGAGGCCGGCGATTTCGATACGGCGCGAACCGTACTCAAAACGGCTTCGGGCAAGATTTGTGTCATAAGCAACTCACGTCGCTCTGGTTATGGCTATGACCAACGTATCGAAGCCTATGGATCAAAAGGTCTGCTTAAAGCTGACAATCTGACGGAAACCACTGTGTCACACTGGGGCCAGGATGGCGCTCAGGCAGACACCTTCCAGAACTTTTTTCTGTCGCGGTATGCAGACGCCTATCGCGCCGAAGCCGATCATTTTTCTGACATTATCACCGGTGCCTCAAAACCGTGCGTCGGGTATCGGGACGCGATTCGCGCCCTCGCCTTGGCTGAGGCTGCTGCCCGTTCCGCGACAACCGGTCAGGTTGTACATCTTTAAAAGGACAAACTGATATGGCAGGCGTCCCCCCTGTGCTCCCCGCCGACATCACGGTCGCGGCTACGTTAAATCCACGCCGCGAACTGGGATTCTGGGGCGCCCTGTCGGCCAATATGCTCAACATGGTGGGTATTGGTCCCTTCATTACGATCCCGCTCGCCTTGGGAGCAATGGGTGGACCGCAAGCGCTGATCGGCTGGATACTAGGGGCTATCATATCCCTTAGCGATGGCTTTGTATGGGCCGAGCTTGGAGCCGCCATGCCGCATTCAGGCGGCTCCTATCAATACTTGCGCCGCCTATTTGACGAAAAAAAGCTTGGCAACATGTTTGGCTTTTTGTTTTTGTGGCAATCTCTCATGAATGGCCCGCTCAATGTTGCCGCTGGCGCCGTAGGCTTTGTGAGCTATCTAAGTTATCTTTTCCCACAACTTAAGGCCACGACGCTGACGCTGTCCGCGGCCGCTCTCTGCCTTCTAAACACCTGGCTCCTGTATCGCAACATCCGTAAGATACAGATCATATCTCTCATCACAACCGGCATAGTGGTTGCTTCATTGCTATGGATCATCTTCGCCGGCATGACTCATTTTGATGCCCGCATCGCCTTTGATTTTCCGCCGGGCGCCTTCAACATGACCACCGGGTTCCTGATGGGGCTGGGCTCGACAACCTTGATTGCGGTCTATGATTACGGCGGATATAGCAATGTGTGCATGCTGGCAGGTGAAGTCAAACAGCCGCGAAAGGTTATTCCGCGATCAATCCTCTGGGCCATCGTCCTGATCGCCTTGCTGTATTGTGGCCTGAACCTGTCCATCCTGGGTGTCGTACCCTGGCGCGAAGCCATGGTATCGAAGGCTGTCGTGGCGGACTTCATGGCCCACCTTTACGGACGCACGGGCGGCATTATTGTCGCCATCCTGATCATGATCGCGGGATGGGGCTCGGCCTATGTCGTTTTGCTGGGATATTCACGCATTCCGTATGCCGCAGCGCTGGAGGGAAAATTTTTCAAAATTTTTGCCGCCGTTCATCCCAAGGGCCACTTCCCAACGGTCTCTTTGATTGTCATGGGTGTTGCCTCAGCGATCGCCTGTTTTCTCTCTCTGAATGCCCTCATTTCAGTTCTTATCGTGGTCCAGACCCTCTTTCAGTATAGTTTCCAGTGCCTGGCGGTAATATTTCGCCGAAAACAGCTACAAGAGCAATTCCAACAGGATTACCACCTGAGTGGCACCGATCCAGGCGCCAAACCCTACAAGATGCCACTCTTTCCGATACCGGCGCTGATCTCGCTGGCAGGCTGGATCTATATCGTCACGACCTCCAAGCTGATCTATATTGTGATGGGGATGGGTTTGTTTGCCGTGGGCGCAGCGATTTTCCTCGGTTTGGCCTTTCATCAGAAAGACTGGCCTTTTGAGGTAAAGTCATGAAAACGCTGGATGTAACGGTTGTAGGCGAAATCTATCTCGACCATGTGTTCAGCGGTTTCGACCGCTGGCCCCGCCCGGGTGAAGAGGTACTGACCGACAACTATACCAAGGAGCTCGGTGGCGGCGCAGCCACGACCGCTTGCGGTCTGGCACGGATCGGACGCTCCGTAACTCTGATGGGACTGATTGGTACCAGCGACACACAGTGGATTTACAACCGCCTCAATACATTTGGCGTTCTACATGACAGCTTACGTGCGATGGACGGCGCCACGGGCGTGACCGTCAGTGTGTCGACTCTTCAGGATCGCAGTTTCTTTACCCACACAGGCCTGAACCGAGACCTCGGGGCACACTTGATGTCTGATCAGGCCGTGGCGAATCTCACACGTGCGCGTCATGTTCATTTTTCCATGCCACTTAGCCGTGAGGTGGCTGAACACGTGCTCCCGCGCCTAAAATCGGCGAACTGCACCACGTCACTGGACGTGGGCTATCAACCTGACTGGCTGGGCGATCCTGTAAACGCTGCCACCTTGCGTGATATAGATCATTTCCTGCCCAATGAAAAAGAAGCCGAGCTTTTGTGTGGCCAAGCGAACGAAGACGGCTACTTCAGCCGTACGAAAGCCTTAGGATTTACGGCAGCCACGTTAAAACTGGGGGCACGCGGCGCTATGACAGAAAGCGCAGGCCAACGCTATCATGCGCACCCGCCCGTCGTTAAGGCCATCGACACCACGGGCGCAGGCGACGCGTTCAATGTCGGTTTTATTGACGGACTTCTGGACGGTTCCTCGCCCCTCGTTCGCCTGCAACGGGCATGCGTCAGCGGTGCTCTATCCACTCAATTCGCAGGCGCCCTGAACGGGTTGCCGCCAGTCTCTATGTACAGGAGTTTTTATGACCAAACCTACGAACGGGCTTAACGGCAAGGTATCCTTGATTGGTGGAGGCGGCATCCGAACACCCCTCGTCATTTTCGGCATCAATGACATTGCCCAAAACCTGGGCATCAAGGAAATGGCGCTTTATGATCCAGACGAAAACCGGGTTCAGCTCATGGCGGCTTTGGGACGGGCTATCGTCGCCCGCGAAGGTGGCTCACTCAAGATCACCGTCGCCGACAAGATAGAGTCCGCTGTCGAAGGCTGCGACTACATTATGAATTCCATCCGCGTGGGTGGCATCACCTCACGGGCGGCGGACGAACTGGCGGCGATTAAAAACAACTATCCAGGCCAGGAGACGACCGGCCCGGCTGGCGCGGCGATGGCGCTGCGGACCGTACCCGTTGTACTCGAACAGGCGCGTATCGTTGAGAAATATGCCCCTGAAGGCTGGATTGTCTCCTTCACCAACCCCGCCGGACTCATCACTCAGGCTTTGTCCACACATACGAATGCCAAGGTCGTTGGCATATGCGACACACCGACAGAGCTGATGCATCACATTGCCAGGGCATTGGGCGCCCGCCACGATGAGGTACATTGCGAGTATATAGGCCTCAATCATCTGGGCTGGATTCGCAAAATTCACCTTCGCGGCGAGGACATCACCGAGAAGGTTCTGGCAGATGATGCGCTTCTGGCCAGTTTTTATCATGTGCCCTTATTTGACGGCGACATGATACGCCAGTTGGGCCTCATCCCGACAGAGTATCTGTATTTCTATTATAATCGTCGCAAGGCACTGGAAAAACAGAAGATGCATGGAGGAAGCCGCGGCGCCGAGGTGGAAAAACTCAATGAAGCGCTGCTGAAAACCCTAGATGCCGAACTGCGTGCCGGATCCAATCAGGACGCCATCGCTACCTATGCCGCCTATCTCAATCGACGCTCAGGCTCTTACATGCGCCTCGAAGCGAAGGGGGGCTCGGCCTTCGACGCTGAGGCAACCTTTGATGAAGACCCCTTCCGTGTCGCCAGCGGATACCATAAGATAGCCATGGATGTGATCACCGCCCTGAGTTCTGAGTCCCCTTCTCGCATCATAGTCAACACACGCAATAACGGCACGTTGAGCGATCTTGATGCCGCTGACATTATCGAAACACCTTGCCAGATCAGCCGCAACTCTATCATACCGGAGCCGCTCGGTCGTTTGCCTGACGAAGTCAAAGGCTTGGTTCACGCCGTAAAATCCTACGAGCGGGCAGCCATTAAATCTGCGATGACGGCGGCAGCCGATCAAGGCAACGCCCTTTCTCATCCTCTGGCCCGACTGATCGCTCGCAAAGCTTTCCTGTTGCACCCGGCGATCGGCGATTGGGAAGCGTCTGACCCCCTTCTGCACGACCTTTTGGATCCGACCTGCATCCACTGTTAGTGGGCACGACACACGACACATGTTTGTGTCCTTTCTGCATCATTTCTAAGAATATCAGATAGCCCTGCGCAAATGTGCTCAGGGCTATATTATTTTTTACTTGCAAATCAACTACTTAACCTCACTTCGCGCGACCCAACTTTTTTGAAATAAAAATAAATTATTTTGACTTTATGAAATTTTTATTCCAACTTCCAGGCACATTCTTGACTCTAAGCCTGCCAAATACACCCAACATTCCAAGGTGCCACCTCAACGAAACGGCCTCTCGTTTCGCCCGGATTTTTCCACCTAGCACAGAGAAACTTGGACGCCTCGGCTAGGTGGCAAGACATACACACCCTCTGCGGGCGTTGCCGCATACGGAACCTCTCTCCGTTAAGTCAGCGCCGTAATCCTTTGTTTCACCTTGCGTCCAGCACCCGTCTGGACATGCCATAACGAAATTCTAGCCCCAGGAAACGATCATGCGAAAGACATTTACCACCAAGCTTTTGGGAGCCACAGCGCTCGGCTCGGGCGTACTGACCCTGGGCCTGCTGTGCGGTTCAGCATGGGCGCAGGAGGCTGCACCTGAAGCTAAGACACCAGAAACAGGCAGCACGGAAGTCGTGATCGTCAGCAACCGTTTCACGGCGAAAACAATGCAGTTGAAGTCGGACAATTCAATTTCCGTCCTTTCAGCAACCGACCTTCAACGCACAGCCGTGCACAATGCGGCAGAAATTCTCGGGCTCATGCCGGGTGTAAACGTCATGATGACGGGCAACTCGTTCATCGGCGGTATTGATGGCGCGTCGCGTGGCGAAGGCCAGTATGTCTCGATCCGCAGCATGAATTCGGAGTACAATGTCAATCTGATCAACGGCGTGGCCGTGGCTCAGGCCCAGCCCTATTCGCGCGGAGTTCAACTCAACCTCATTCCGCCCTCCGGCCTGCAAACAATTGTTCTCAATAAGACATCGACCGCCAATATGGATGGTGACGCCATCGGTGGAACGATTGATTTCCGCACGCCAACGGCCTTCGACTTCAAGGGTAAGCAAAGGGGCTCACTCTCGGTAAGCGGCAATTTTGAAAGCCAGGCGGATGATCTGGGTGCGGACAGCACCGGTTTCGGCGCCGCGGCCGACTTTTCGCGCAAATTCGGCGCCGATGACAATTTCGGCGTCTATGTCAGCGCCTATTACAACCTGCGCCATTACGCCAATTCGGAACTCGGCGGCGTCATGGAAGCATCCGGCGGTGACCGAGCCTACGCCCTGTCCTATGTGGACGGCAATGGCAATATCCCGTCCGGCATGGATCCCCTTCAGGATCTTATCCTGACAGGCTTCAATGTCGGCGTTTCCAGCGGCCACACCGAACTCTGGGGAGGTACGGTATCCCTCGATTGGCGACCAGACGTCGATACCAGCTATTATATGCACCTGACCTACGCCCATGACTGGACGACCCAAAATTCGAGCCTCAATCAAATCGTGGGTGAAGGCTCGGTGCGCGATGAGGGCACCAGCCCACTGGATGCTAACGGTAGTCTGAAGGATGGCTATATCGCCGCCGGCAACGGCCTCTATCAGACAACCATCCCGGCGGTGTCCAACCGCCTGTGGTATGAAACCAACCCTCTGCACTCCAATCTCAGCACGCTCGACTTCGGTGTAAAGAAGCGCGTCGGCAAGTGGCACTTTGAACCGAACGTCTTCTACTCCTTCGGCCGCAATGACCGTCCCAACCATCTGGAAATGTGGACAACCTCTATTCCGGCCGGTTCCTCGAGCCGTGGTGCAGCACCTTACGGCGCTGCGACGCTGGTCACCTATGGCGCGGATAATTTCCCGATCGCGCACCTGACACCCGGCATGGAGTATACAGCCCTCAATCCGGGCACCATGCCAGCGCCTTGCTGTTATGAAGTGACATCCGGACTCAGCCAGCAGGAAAAATACGGAGCGCGCTTTGATGGCGGCTACGACTTCGACCAAAGCCTGCTGCAATCGATCTCCTTTGGCGCGAAATACGTAACGAGCAACCGCGATGTCAGCAATCGCGACTATACGGTCACAGATCCCAATCCAGCCTCCAGCCTCGGCGCCGATACTGCGGCCATCGTCGGTTACTATCCCGGCTTCCCCGGTAAATATGATTATCTGGTACCTATCGTCGACCATCAGGTCGTCGCCGCACGCTACAATGCACTAACGGATACACAGGCAAAGCTGGATGCCGCTAGCGACATCTGTACCGGCGGAGGTAACGCGCTGGGCGTGCTTACCAATTATAACTGTAACACACTGTCAGGCACCGAGACCGTCAGCGCGGCCTATGTGATGGCCAAGTTTGCAACGGATACGCTCGAAATCATCCCCGGCATCCGATACGAGTCAACCGACGTCAAGAATACCTACTGGGTGCGTAAGTTCGAGCCGGATCCCACGAAAATGACGACCGTGCCGGATCCTGCGGATCCGACCAAAGTGATTGAAGTACCGGACGTGATTGAAGTACCCGGTGCATACCAGTCCAATACGGCCAGCTTCTCCAAGGTTCTGCCAAGCGTATTCCTGAACTATCGCCCCGATGCCAAAACGGTCTATCGTGCCTCGATCTGGACGAGCTACACGCGTCCGCCGATGTTTCAGCTTGGGGGTAGCTCCAGCAGCAAGTACGATCCGTCCACCGGCACCACAACCATCACAAAAGGCAATCCGGACCTGAAAGCGATCGGTGCGGTCAATGTCGATGCCAACGGCACATGGCGCACCAGCACCGGCGGCTATTACGGCGTTGGTGTTTTCTACAAAGACTTGAGCAACTATATTTATGACAGCGGCACCGGCTACATCAACGGCGCGACCTCGGGGAGCGGCGCGGTTTTGATCAGTCAGCCAAAGAATGGCGGCAATGCCTCGGTCCTGGGTATTGAGTTTGAAGGTCAGCAGAAATTTGACGGCATGCCCGCGCCTTTCGATGGCCTGTCTATCGGCGGCAATCTCGCCTTACAAACCTCTAAAGCCGACATTGGCACGAGTTGGGGCCACGAGGAGCGCATGCAGAACGCTCCGGACGTGACGGCCAATCTGGGTCTTTACTACGCCCGCGAAAAGGTCACGGTTGACATCACCTACCATTACTCCGGCGCCTATGTCGCCAACTACGACATACTGGGCAAGGGCGGCTCGTGGGATAATCTGTGGGTCGAGCCGGTACAGCATCTCGACGTGCACGCAGGTTATGATTTTGGCGTCGTTCAGCTTGATCTGTCCATCGCCAACCTGTTCAAGAACTACACCTACTATTCCCATATCGGTGAAAACTCCAAAGCCATTGCCGATGTCATCCAATCGGGGCGTACAGCTCTGCTGACATTGAAGTACGCCTACTAAACCGGCACCGTCTCCCAGGGCCTGATCAGCCAGGCCAGGTAACCGGAACTCCGGGCAGCAAGGCTGTCCGGAGTTTTTTTAGCCACAAACAGAGTTCAAGAGCGCCACCATGATCTCACGCCGCCAACTCCTAGCCACCGCAACAGGCGTGGCCGCCAGCCTGCCATTTCGGGCGATCGCCGGCGCAAAGCCTCTACGCTATACGACCTTCGTCGACCCGATGATCGGCACAGGCGGGCACGGGCACGTCTATCCAGGGGCCAGCCTGCCCTTCGGCATGGTACAGCTCTCGCCCGATACGGATAACGCCAGATGGGACGCCTCTTCGGGCTACTATATTGAGGACAAAAGCCTCCTTGGCTTTTCCCATACCCACCTCTCCGGTACAGGTGTCGGTGATATGATGGATCTGCTCGTGGTGCCGCGTATAGGTGAGGTCACCCTCAAGCCAGGTACGCTTGAGGCGCCGGAAGCCAGTTATCGCACGCGCATGAGCCACGATCAGGAAACCGCCGCACCAGGTTATTACAGCCTTACTCTCCCCGATAGCGGCATTCACGCCGAACTGACGGCGTCCGCCCGGGCCGGTCTGCACCGCTATACCTTTCCGGCCGGACAACCTGCCTATTTGCTGCTGGATTGGCAACATGGGGCACGTGAAGATGTATACAAGCGTCCGGTCGTTTATCTCGCGCATATGGAACGCGTCGCCAGTGACACGATTGTGGGCACACGTTGCGTCGATCAGTGGGCTGGGGGCCGGATTCTCCACTTTGCCCTTAAGGTATCTCAACCCTTTGAGACTTTGGAGTTCTTTAGCAAAGACAAGCCGGTGGATGGCGAACGCGTCGATGGTGATAGCCTTAAGGCCGTCCTTAAATACGGCGAAGGCCTTAAGGCCCCCCTGATGGTCAAGGTAGCGGTATCGGCAGTCGATATCGCCGGCGCCCTGAACAATCTGACAAACGATATTCCAGACTGGGATTTCGAAGGCTTGCGACAGGCCGCAGACAGGGCCTGGGAAACTGAATTGTCACGCATCCGGGTCGAAACGCCCCATGATCAAGACCGCAAGATCTTCTACACAGCCCTTTACCATGCCCACATGGCGCCGACCCTCTTTTCCGATGCCGATGGGCGTTACCAAGGTATGGATTCGGCAGTCCACAAGCTCCAGAAAGGGCGCGATAACTATTCGACCTATTCCCTGTGGGATACCTATCGCGCCTGGCATCCTCTGATGACCCTCATAGCCCCGGAACGGGCGGCGATTTTCGCGCAAAACCTGATAGATCAGGGCGCGGAGAGCCCCTACGGTCCGGTCATATGGCCACTGCAGGGAAGGGAAACCCACTGCATGATCGGCTGGCACTCTGACTCGGTAGTCGCCGAAGCTATCGTTAAAGGCTTGCCGGGTATCGACGTGCAAAAAGCTTGGGGACTTTATAAAGAGCTTGCCTTCAAGACCTCAACCTCGGGTCTGGATGCCTATCGTACCCAGGGCTACATCCCTGCGGATCAGGAAGATCAGTCGGTTTCAAAAACCATCGAATACTGCCACGATGACTGGTCGATGGCACAGATCGCCGACGCAGCGGGCGATAAGGCGGCGGCCTCCACGCTTCGCCTGCGTTCCAAAAGCTATTCGAACGTATTTGACACGAGCAAGCAGTTCGCCAGACCCCGCTTAAAAACAGGCGCCTGGGCCGAGCCTTTTGACCCTCGCGGCATGGGTCATGACCCTAAGGTCTGGTGGGATTATACGGAAAGCAACAGCTGGCAAGCCACCTTTGGCGTCCAGCATGATATCTATAGCTATATGGCGCTCTTCGGCGGCGAAGCCGGCTATGAAGCCAAGATCGACGCCCTGTTCAATGCATCCTCCGACCTGCCATCTGACGCGCCGCCGGATATGACGGGTCTGATCGGTCAATATATTCACGGCAATGAGCCCAGCCACCATATCGCCTATCTCTACGCCTATACCGGTTCACATTATAAAACCCAGGCGCGGGTTCGCATGTTGTTAAAATCACAATACCGCGCGCAGCCCGACGGTCTGGCCGGCAATGAAGACTGTGGTCAGATGAGCGCCTGGTATATTCTCAGCGCCATGGGCTTTTATCCCGTCGATCCGGTCAGTTGTGTCTATGTCTTCGGATCGCCACTCTTCACGAGCGTCGAAATTCCGCTCGTCAATGGTAAGACGCTGCGTATTCTGGCACCAAAAACCAGTGAGTCCAATATCTACATTCAAAGCGTTAAATGGAATGGCAAACCGCACACACGTTCCTGGATCAGCCATGCCGAACTCATGTCTGGCGGCGTGCTGATGTTCGAAATGGGACCGAAACCCAATCCTAAGTTTGGTGCCGACAAGGCGGAAAGGCCACCCTCGTTCACGGTGGTTTAGGATATCAGGACGCTTTCATCGCCCAGTGGCTACGGGCAATAGCGCGCGTAGCCACTGCTTGGGCACAAAACGCCACAGCCCGGCGAAGCATATCAAGCCGATACCGACATATGTCCAGCCATCGACATGATCGCCAAAAAGCACATAGCCGAGGCCAACCCCCCACAGCATCTGGGAATATTGTGTCGGCGCAAGATGACTGGCCGGCGAGAGCCGCGAGGCGTACATCATCAACATGTTAGCAAGGGCAGCCAGCACGGCATATCCGCTAATAATCAGCCATTCCCAAAGATCAGGCGGGGTGTAGCCAGGCAGCATGAGCAAGAAGCTTACGATCATTGGGCACAGCACACCGGCGCCAAACAAGGTGATACGCTTTTCTCTGTCCCGCGTGTGGCGCAAAAGCACGAACAACCCCGCCCCCGACAAGCCGCATAGCATAGCGGCTATATGGCCAATCCCAATGTCACGGAACCCAGGCCGCAAAACTGTCAATACGCCGGCGAAGCCTAGGATAACGGCGAACCACGCCTTCACATTCACTCGCTCTCGTAAAAATATTACGGACAGAATGGTGATAAGGAGCGGCATCAGGAAAATCAAAGCAAAGGCCTCAGCCATGGGCAAATGGCTGAAGGCTATGATGCTGGCGAACATGTTGACGGTCGCAAGGCCTCCTCGTAACCACCAGGTCGCCGGGCGCTGCGGACGTATGAGATCGCTGAGCCTGTCTCCTGGCCGCCACATCAACGGTAAAATCAGAAAAGACAAGGCGCTGCCATAAAAGCCAAGCTGCCAGGCGACAACATGCCCCTTCAGCACCTTGACGCAGGCATCACTCAACGCGAATGCGGCGTAGGCCAAAAGCGCAATGGCTATGCCTGAGCCTAAGATTGATCTTGCTCGCTTCATGACACGGTCGAGACAGGGCTTATATGCCGAGCCCTATCGAACCTCAGGTCAAAGATGCTGTTAAGTGAAGGTATGCGAGAGAGACTAAACATGGTGTCGGGAGAGATCACGTGGGGCTGGTTGCAACCGTATCGGCGGCAAAGAAAACGAACGTCGTCACATGGTCAAAAGCCCTGGAGCCAGGGGCTAACAAATCCATTGCGTTGGGCTGTCTATACATTATGGCACATAGGCTCACTTCGCAATCGGTATTCTATGAATTATTAAATTGGAATATTTATTGCACCCATTATCCCTCTTTGTTAGAAAGCGTCGATGAAACTCTATGGCCCAACACCACATAGGGTTGGCTACCCGGACTTCCTTATCTTGTGGCAACTATCATGCGGAAGCTCGAGGCGCATATGTCCCTAAACCGACGAGACCTTTTGATAGGCGGCAGTAGTCTTGCTGTGGCAGGTCTGGCCTTTGGTCATCCGGCAACGGCTGTCGAAGCCCATGCGCCTTCGCAGCGTGAAAGCCTCCTGCTCGATAGTGGCTGGCGCTTTCATGAAGGCGATGTGCCCTTCCCCGCCATTTTATCTCAGGACGATTCCTACGATAATGCCAAGGCAGGCAAGGCCTGGGGCGCCGCGGCGCCGACATTTGACGATTCAGAGTGGCCCATTGTACGCCTGCCACATGATTTTGTCAGTTTTCAACCCATCGAAGAACATTACAACCGCGCACAGGGCTATCGAAAGCGCGGCATAGCCTGGTATCGCAACGTTTTACGTTTTGAGCCCGATGATACGGCTAAGCACATTGAGCTTCAGATTGAAGGCGTGGCCACCCATGCCACCGTCTGGTACAATGGTAACGTTATCGCCCATAACTGGAGTGGGTATAACAGCCTCTACATCGACCTGACGCCCTTTACAACTTACGGCAGCGAGCTCAACACCTTAGCCATACGCGTTGATGCTGAGTCTATGGAGGGATGGTGGTACGAAGGCGGTGGCCTGTATCGCACTGTGCGAATCGTCAAGCGCCATCCGGTTCATATTGTCACCGATGGGGTCCTTGCCCATCCTGTGAAACTGGCGTCCGGCTGGACATTGCCTGTGGAGGTCACGCTTTATAGCACGGCAAAAAGCAATAGAGTTGTATCTGTAAAGGTCAGCTTGAAAGACAAAGAGGGCACGGTCATCGACACCGAGACCCTATCCGTTACGGTGACGGCCCTCGACCAAAGGCTGGCTCGGCTAAACCTCACACACGATAGCCCAGAATTGTGGAGTGTAGATTGCCCCACACTCTATACTGTCGAAACCTGCGTCATGGACGGTGACCTGTGCGTGGATGGGCTCGTAACGACCTGCGGCTTTCGCACGACGCGGTTCGATGCAAAAACGGGCTTTTATCTGAATGACAAGCCACTCAAAATTCAAGGCGTGTGCATCCACCAGGATCATGCCGGTGTAGGCACCGCCATACCAGATGCGCTTTGGGATTATCGTATTCGGCGTCTTAAAGAGCTGGGTTGCAATGCCGTGCGTTGCACACATAACGCACCCTCCAGCATCGTTCTTGATCTCTGCGACCGGTATGGTTTGCTGGTCATGGACGAGAACCGCCTCTTTAATCCCTCTCCGGAGTACATCGATCATGTGCGCTGGATGGTGCGACGGGATCGCAACCATCCGAGCATTATCCTGTGGTCGGTGTTCAATGAAGAACCAATGCAAGGCTCGGCTGCCGGGTATGAAATGGTGCGGCGCATGGCGCACGAGGTGAAGTTGCTCGACACCTCACGCCCTGTGACCGCCGCCATGAACAGCGGTATGTTCTCCGCAATCAATGTATCTCAGGCCGTCGATGTCGTCGGTTTCAACTACCAGCAGGACAAGTATGACGCTTTCCACAAGGCGCATCCCGATATAGCTCTGACGTCGTCAGAGGATACCAGCAACTACAGTGTCCGCGGTGCGTATGTTACGGATCAGGACAAACGTCTGACGTCTGGCTATGACGATCCTCCGAAAGGCTGGGCCACCCACCGAGGATCCTGGAAGATGATCGCAGAACGTGATTTCATCGCCGGTGGCTTCGTATGGACGGGTTTCGATTACCATGGCGAACCCTCACCATGGGGATGGCCGACCAACTCTTCGATGTACGGCATTATGGACCTGTGCGGCTTTGAAAAGGACGCCTTCTATATTCACCAGGCGCAATGGATAAAGACACAGCCAGTTCTTCATATCGTACCGCACTGGAACTGGGAGGGTCGTGAGGGCCAGCCGATCAAGGTCATGGCATGCGCCAACAGCGATGATGTTGAACTCTTTCTGAATGGACACTCGCTCGGAAGACAGGTGGTCGATAAGTATGAGATGAATTTTTGGCAGGTTCCCTACGCACCGGGACGCCTCGAAGCGCTGGCCTATAAGGCCGGCAAAGTCATCGCCAGAGCGAGCGTGGAGACGACCGGCGTCGCTGTAGGGCTTAAGATCACGCCAGACCGGGAAACGGCAAAGGGCGATGGACTTGACGCAGTCGCCTTTCGCATAGAGGCGGTTGACGCCCGTGGCCGCACCCTGCCGACCGCGCAGAACACGGTGCATTTTTCCGTCACGAACGGCGATATTATTGGTCTTGGTAATGGCGATCCCAATAGCGCGGCACCGGAAAAGGGCAACCAACGCGCCCTTTTCAATGGCCTCGCTCAGGTGATCGTGCAGACGCAGACACGTGCAGGTGATTTGATCTTAATGGCGCAAGCCGAAGGACTAAAAACCGCAACAGCTCGTGTCAAGATCGAGCCGACGCAAGCGCCGTCGCGCCAGGCCACGACGACATCCGTTCAAGTCCTTGATTATTGGTATGACGCACCGCCAGAGATCACGCGAGAAGACGCGCTCAAAAACAGGCTTGTCAATATGACGTTGTGGCACGATTTCGGGCCACGTGAGTTGCAAGCCGGCCAAACCCGAGATGGTTATACACTCGTTTCCGCTCGTTACACGCCTTTTGCCAAGGTGCAAGCAGAGGGCGGAAGTCTTGACTTCCCTCGCCTCACGGGCGCCGTAGAGGTCTATGACGGAACGAAACTGATCGGCACCAAAACCGATCCTGCCGAAGGTTTCCTAAGCGTAGCCTTACCACCAGGCAAAGGCGAACGGCGCGTAAACCTGCTATTCAGAACCTTGGCGGACACGCCCTATGCCTTTCAGCAAAACGTGATCGTCCGTCAGCGATTCCAAGCGTTTTGAGTCATGAAACGGGTAATCGGCCATCGTCCTTATCAACCGTACCTTATCACCCAGGCACAAAGCGTCATTCGACAAAATAACGACGGCACCAGCGCCTATGGTCAGCCTTGGGCCGGCCCCTTTGATATCAGGTGCGCCGGCCGGCAGCACAGCCGCTCCGGGTCTGTTTAACGCTTTGCAATAGGATCATAAGATGCCTGATCATTCCGAGATAAAAAGGCTGGTTATCGTTGGCGGGGGCACGGCAGGATGGATGACGGCCGCGTTCCTGACGCGTTTTTTTTCACCCCTTCAGATGTCCATTACCCTTATTGAATCCACCGAAATCGGCACAGTTGGTGTGGGCGAGGCCACCATCCCTCCCATACGCGCTTTCAACCACAGCCTCGGCATAAATGAGGCCGAGTTTATGCGCGCGACACAGGCCACGTTCAAGCTCGGCATCGAGTTTCGCGGCTGGCGTGAACCCGGCCATACCTATATGCATCCGTTCGGATACACGGGTGCCAAAATTAATGGCCAGTCATTTCACCCCTTCTGGATCAGGGCACGGCAAATGGGTCAGGGGCATGCCTTTGCCGAATACAGCCTCAACACCCTGGCTGCCTATGCCGGTAAATTCGATTGGCCCTCTGCGGATCCTAGCTCACCCAAATCCACCCTGGCCTATGCCTATCATTTCGATGCGGCCCTTTATGCCGCCTATATGCGCCGTCTGTCGGAAACACGCGGCGTGCAACGCCTTGAAGCGACAATTACCCATGCCAAAAGAAGTGCTGAAGACGGTGGCATCGATACCTTGTGTCTCAGCGATGGCCGCGAGGTGGCGGGCGATTTCTTTTTCGATTGCTCAGGCTTTCGCGCTCTACTCATTGGCGAGGCGATGAACGTCCCCTTTGAGGACTGGTCCAACCACCTGCCCGCCAATCGCGCCGTGGCCATACCCTCTGGGGTGAGTCAGGACATTTTGCCTTATACCCAAGCGACCGCGCAAAGTGCCGGCTGGCACTGGCGTATCCCTCTACAGCATCGCACGGGGAACGGTTACGTCTACGCCAGCGACTTCATCAGCGACGAAGCTGCTGCAGCAAGTTTGCTTCAAGCCCTTGATGCGCCCCCTATGGCAGACCCTCGCGTCCTGAAATTTACGACAGGGCATCGTAAAGCCTTCTGGGTTAAAAACTGCCTAGCGATAGGTCTGTCGGGAGGATTTCTCGAACCCCTTGAATCGACCAGTATTCACCTGATTCAGAACGCACTCACGCGATTATCCTCGGTATTTCCGACGCGCCGGATAGATGGCGTGTCAGCGAGGCTCTACAATCGCGTCATGAGCGAGGAGTTTGAAACGATCCGCGATTTTCTGATTTTTCATTATCACGTCAATGGTCGCCAAGGCGAACCGATGTGGGATTATCTGCGTCATATGAGCATTCCCTCATCATTGGCCGAAAAAATAGACTTGTTTTGTGAGCGCGGCCTGACCTCTTTTCCAAATCAAACCGTATTTCAGGAGGAGAACTGGATGTCCGTCATGCTGGGCCAAGGCCTCGTGCCGCAAACCTTTGATCCACTGGTCGGTGCGGTCCCAGATGCGGGTATGCTGGCAGCCTTGAAACAAATTCATCAAACATGTCTGCAGACATTGAGCGAAATGCCTGCCCATACGGTCGCGTTAAAGAAAGCTCAAACGCCTTAGACCGACCTTATTCACGGTGGAGGCAAAAAGGGTGTACGGACTACGCCGTCAGAGACCCGCTACGCAATTACATAAGGAAGGTTGCGAACGACCAATTCCGTTGTTCCAATCACCGGTTCGCCCGGGTTGACACATCTGCATAGCACCGTAACTGCTCTTCGAGTTCTGCTATGCGCTGGTCACGCGCCTCGATGGCTGCCGCCACATCCGCGGCCTCAAACCGCTGCGGGATATGCTGCGGACAGTTGGCATCCCACGCCTCGACCGTAAACAGGATGACCTGCTCGGGCCGTACGCGATAGCCCTCAGGCATCAGCCCGGCCACCAAATCGGCATCGTCTTCGATGATCCTGGCCGTGCCCCAGATCTTGATTCGACGGGCATGGGCGTAGTCGATCAAAAACAGATGCGCCTTCGCATTTTCACTCAAATTACCTTGCGAAATATATTGCCTGTTGCCGGTGAAATCGACAAAGGCGATGGTGCGCGCATCCAGTATATGCAGAAATCCCGGCGGCCCGCCACGATGCTGGATATAGGGTTGACCATCGGCGCTGGCTGTCCCCAAAAAGACACTCGTCTGGGCGGCAATAAAAGCAGCCAGATCGGGTGGAATCTCGCTCTGCCAGCCGCTCATCGCCTCCATGTGCGCATAGCCGCGCCTGGAACCCTTGCGTGTCTGTACCGCCTTAACCGCAGGCGAGAAGGCGATATCGCTGGTGTACATGGTTCTGCGTCTCCCACACTAAAGGCCCAGCTCGGTGAGGCCCGCGTGATCGTCCGGCCGGCGCCCATTGTCGCCGCGCGCCCAGTGAAACTTGCGCTCGTTTTCCGCTATCATCAGGTCGTTGATACTGGCAATGCGCACCTCCATTAGCCCGTTGGCGTTGAACTGCCAGTTTTCAATGCCATAGCTGCGGAACCACTGGCCGTCCGCGTCGCGCCACTCATAAGCAAAACGCACGGCGATGCGATGACCGCTGAAAGCCCAGAGTTCCTTAACCAGACGATAGTCGCGCTCATTCTGCCATTTACGCGTCAGGAAGGCTTCGATGGCCCCCCGCCCCTGCAGGAAGTCTGACCGGTTGCGCCACCGGCTGTCGGGCGTATAGGCCAGAGCGACGCGCGCCGGATCGCGGCTGTTCCAGGCGTCCTCGGCAAGCCGCACCTTGGCAATGGCGCTCTGACGGCTGTAGGGTGGCAGGGGTGGTCGGCTCATGGCGCAACTCCAAAACAGGAAGGGCCGGCGGCACGATGCCGCCGGCAAGACACAGACCTAAGCGACGTTCTTGGCAGTCACGACCGGGAAGTCGATCTCGGTCCCGGCAACGTTATTGATGTAGTTGGTCCAGGTATTGAGCGCGACGTGCTGAACGATTTCGATGACCTGCGCGTCGTCATAACCGGCCAGCTTGACGGCGCGGACGTCGTCATCAGCCACATGACCACGGCTATCGGCGACCTTGACGGCAAAGCGCACAGCAGCGTCAGCCTTCGGATCGGTCGAGCCCCCGCGGCGATTGGCCAGCATCTCGGCCTCATCGAGATGGGCCAGGTTGGCGCCGAGATAGGTATGCGCTGACAGGCAGTAGTCGCAGCCATTGATCTGCGCGACGGCCAGGGCAATCCGTTCGCGCGTCTGGGCCGGCAGCGCGCCCTTGGCGAGAGCACCCGACATGCCGAGATAACCTTCGAGCGCGGCCGGGCTGTTGGCGACCAGACGGAACAGGTTGGGCACGACGCCCAATTGCTTGTTGACCGCGTTCAGAAGCGGTTGCGAGGCGGCGGGGGCCTCATTGACGGTGGCGGGGGTCGAAAGGCGGGTCATGGGATATGTCCTTAAAATGATCATGCCGTCTGTCCGGCAGACCCAGAAGTTATCACTTCCAATTTATTGCAATAGATGGCAATATTGGGAACAATCCTTCCAATATATGGAAATATAAATGGACCGACTGCAGTCGATGGCGATCGTCCTTGAGGTTGCGCAAACGGGTAGCCTGTCCGCGGCCGCTCGCAAACTGCACATGCCGCTGGCGAGCCTCAGCCGCAAGGTATCGGAGTTAGAGACCCATCTTGGCGCGCAGATTTTCACAAGGAACAGCCGCAAGCTGGCTCTGACGGATTCCGGTGAGGCGTATATGACCGCCGTCAGGAGGATTCTTGACGACATCTCGGAGGCCGAACGCACCATCGCCGGCGAGTTCCGCACACCCAGCGGCGAACTGGTCGTCACGGCGCCGGTCGTCTTCGGGCGAATGCACGTCCTGCCGGTCGCCACGGCGTTCCTCAAGGCCCACCCCGATATCGACCTCCGCCTTATACTGACCGATCAGGCCCTGAACCTCGGCGAGGACCACATCGACTTGGCGCTGCGCATCGGCCCGTTGTCCGACAGCCAGATGCGTGCCCGCCTGGTGGGCACCACTCGGCGCGTTGTCTGCGGTAGCCCGGCCTATCTGGCGGCGCGTGGTCGTCCGCAGACCCTTGCCGAGCTTGCCGATCACGACGGTATAACACTCGACAGCCTGGCTTCGGCGGCGGGCTGGCAGTTCCGCAACGGCAAACGCGACGTCACGGCGGCGATCCATTCACGAGTGAAGGTCAACAGCCCGCCTGCCGCCATCGACGCCGCCACTTCAGGCCTGGGCCTTACCCGCGTTCTGTCGTATCAGGTGGCGGACGCCTGCCGCAGCGGTGACCTGCAGATCGTACTGGAAAAGTTCGAGCCCGAACCCTGGCCGATCCATCTGGTCCATATGGCGCAGGGCCCGATCGCGCTCAAGGTCCGTGCCTTCCTCGACTGGGCTGCACCGGAATTGAAGGCGCGCCTCAACTGCGCTTGACCCAATCACTTTCCAACACGACCTGCGACCCGCTAAGGCCTTCTATGCCAAAATATTGAGCGTTTGGCCGGGCGATGTTGCCTGGGCTGAGGTCACGGGTGAAGCAGAGGGGGATGCCAGTGTCCCGCTTAAACTGCCGCCGAAGGTGACAGCCTGGGTGCGTGAGGGATCGCTCTTTGCACTTACGTCGTAAGGCCCTGATTTTGGATGAGACGGGTCTATATGCTTCTTCGCATAGTCAACGTCGGTGCAGTTTTTGCAGCTAAAACCGTTGACGGTCACGGGATGAGGGTAATCGCCGCTGATTGACATTCTGTCCACCTGTGTTGTGCCTCAATTTAGTACGCTGTGATGAACAAAACGGTTACATCGGCACGTCAAAAAAATCATAGCCATTGTTCGCGGCTTCGAACGAAAGCCGAATAACAACCAAATCGCCTTTTTGCGCTGGCGCGGCGCGATCCCTTGATCCAACCGAGGAGATCACGCCACACAGTGCCTAAAGCGGGATTTTTCCACCAGCGACCAGACACGCCTTGGCGCTGGCCACCTCGAAACCATGCCCCTTGCATTGGTTCAGTCCTTTAGTCTTGCACTCCGACTGGCCTTTGAGCGGCCTTCAGGGTCAGCGTATCTTCATCAAGCGGTCGAGACTCCAGGCACCGCCGCCCCGGGCGATCAGCAGGATCAGTAGCGCGACCCAGCTGAGGTGGGTTGGCCAGGCGTCGGGATAGACGAAGATTTCGATCACCGCCGTCATGCCGAAGAAGGCCAGCGCCGAAAACCGGGTAAATAATCCGAGCACCAGCAGGATCGAAAAGGCGTGCTCGGCGTAGGTGGCCATATGGGCCGCGATCTCCGGCGGGATCAGAGGCACATGATAGTCCTCACGGAACAGGGTGTAGGTGCCATCTGTGATATGCAGGACGCCATCGACCTTGCTACGACCCGACAGGAAGAATATGCCCGCAACACCAAAGCGGGTCACAAGCAGGATGAGGTCATCAGGTATGAAACGCTGCAAGGCCTCCCCCATGGCATTGATTGGCCTTAAGAGGGCTGGGCTTTCATGGGTTGGCGGGGTCATGGCAGGCTCCTTCAATTGGAAGTGGGATCACGGCGGCAAAGACGCCGCTTGAGAAAAGATCGGCGAACATCTCAGGCATCTCCGCCAGGGGCATATGCGTGGCGGCCATCGCGACCGCGGCCGCAACGGACTCACCACGCCGGCAAGCCTCCAGAAAGGCGAAGGCCGCCGGCTTGAGGCATTTCGTCTGGACGTCGCTTAGGGGCCGCCAGATCAATAGGGCCTGGGCTTCGTCCAGGAGCTCAAGCTCGTCAGGTGCTTTTGGTCCACGCAAAGCTACCCATAGGTCAGGTATGGACGTATCGAACATGACCAGTCGAACAGACGGAACCGGTTGCAGAGACACATAGTGAAAACCATCCGGCGACATCGCCCCTAGGGCCTCGGGCGCCAGGCAGACTCTGTCTGCCGCCAAATGCGCCTCGGTCCACAACCGATCAAGCCGCGCAAGGTCCGGCAGATAAGGCAATTGCCGCGCCGGCTCGAATTCGGCCAGCCAGTCTGGGAACGCGTCGCCGTAATGGATCAGAGACGCCTGCGCTGGCGGATGTGAATGCGCGAATAGCACTGCGGCTTCACGCAACCAATCCGGGCCGACGACCGCCAATACTGCGGGAAAAGAAGCGGCTATGGCATCTGACAAACCCTTGCAGACCGTATTCCGGTAAATGCTCAGGCCGGCTACGCCCTGCGCGGCGTCCGGCCACCACGCAGAAAGCGCTGCATCGTCACCGGCCAGCGCACTTGAGAAGGCGTCATAAAAGGCCTCGGCCCTGTGCTCAAACATGTGCCAACGCCTTGTTCACCGTCGCTGCGGCCGTCAGCAGGCCGTGGGCGCGGTCCCGCTCGCTCATCAGAACGTCATAGAGCGGGATATTGTCGTCGCGTTCGATCAGGGTCGGCCGGGGGCCAATTCTCGCAATTAAGCGCTCGTAGAGTTCCCAGACCCTGTCAGAAATTGGCGCCGCATGGGTGTCGATCAACATCTGACTGCGCGGTCCGGGATCAACCTCGTGACCAGCCAGATGAATTTCACCGATGGCCTCGACAGGAATCTTCGCCAGATACAGTTCGGCGTCGTAGCCGAGATTATGGGCACTGATGTGGACATTATTGATATCCACCAATAGTCCGCAGCCGGTTCTTTGGACGAGCTCACGCAGGAAGTCAGGTTCGTCCATATCGTGGCCGCGCAATGGCATATAAAGCGACGGATTTTCGATCAGAAGCCTGACACCCAAAATCGACTGGGCGTGGTCGATAGTGTGAGCGATACGATCGAGGGCGCGAGAGGTTCTTGGAAAGGGCAGCAAGTCAGGCGCATAGGCGCCACGTCGCGTCGACCAGGCCAGATGCTCCGATACGGCAAACGGCTGGAAGCGGTCAATCAACCGTTTCAAGGCCCGTAAGTGATTGTCGTCCGGCAGCTCATCGGCGGCCAGCGACATGCCGACGCCATGCAGCGACAACGGGTGACGTAAAGCGATTGTCTCCAGCCAGGCCAGTCTGGGACCGCCTTCGGCCATGTAGTTTTCCGGATGGACCTCGAACCATAGCCCCTCGCGCAGGTCTTCTGCTGCCTCGGCATAATGCTCCGGCTTCAAACCAACACCAGCGGTCGGGCTATGGATCATGGCGAACGTCTCCGGCCTGACTTTAAGGCTTCGGTGTCAGAGAGCCGTAGCCCTTGGGTGTTTTGATCGTGACACAGGTGCCCTTCGGCACTTCCTTGAACGCCTTGCCGTCATAGTTGATCCTGGAGGTGCCGGCGCAGGTGGTGCCAGCGCCCGCCTTGCAGTCGTTCTGACCGGCCTTAGCGACCCCGTAGCACTTTTCGGTTTCCACCGGCTTCTTGTCAGCCGCAAGGGCAGCACCCGATACAAGGGCAAGGACGGCCGCCGCCGTAAGGCCTGTCTTTAAATACGTCATGCGCAATCTCCATTCAGCAGGTTGAAAATGGTCACGCCCCTCAGGCGGCCATGGTCAGAATTACGCCGCGATGAGCCATCCGGTTACAGGTCGAGGAAAAAAATTCGAGCTTTCGGGAATGAAAGTACGGCCCTGATGACGCAGCCCCTGCCCGCATCGACGGTTACAAAAACTTTTCCAGAGGCGTGTAACTTTCACCGGCAGACCGGCGTAATCCTCATTGCCATTCCGGCACTACACACATCTGAGAGGACTGCCCTATGATCACGTTAAAATCCGGCGCCGCCATTGCATCCGCCGCTGCCTTCCTGGCCATGTCGACCTTCGCGACCGCCGCCACGCCGCCCGCCGGCGCTTCCGGAGCTGCAATCTCGGCCGCGGACACGGTTCATTGCTACGGCATCAATAGCTGCAAGGGCACATCCGACTGCAAGACCACGGCTCATGACTGCCGGGGTATGAACGACTGCAAGGGCCAGGGCTTCAAGGAACTCACGGCCAAGACCTGCCTGGCCAAAAAGGGCACAATCGGCGACATCAAGTAATACCCCAGGCGCCTGACCGCCTCTTCGTCAGGCGCCGTTCTTTTCTGGAAGCCTTATGTCCGCCATCACGCCCATACACCCTTTTTCCGGCTTCGGCCTTGGCCTGCGAACGCCGCACTATGCGGATTTTTTGCAGGCGCGACAGCCTGTCGACTTCGTTGAGATCATTTCTGAAAACTTCATGATCGAGGGCGGCCGGCCTCTATGGGTGTTGGATCAGATTTGCCAGGCCTATCCGGTTTGCATGCACGGGGTATCCATGTCGCTGGGCGCCAGTGACGGCCTCAATCCGGCGTATCTGTCCCGATTGCGCGCCCTGGCTAACCGCATCGAGCCCTTGTGGGTATCCGACCATCTGTGCTGGACAGGCATCGGCGGGACCAACAGCCATGACCTGCTGCCCTTGCCTTTGACCGGCGAAGCGCTTGAGCGCGTCTGCCGCAATATCGACCAGGCACAGACCGCGCTGGGCCGAAACCTGCTCATCGAGAACCCTTCCACCTATGTGACCTTTCCCGAGGACAGCTATACGGAATGGGACTTCCTGTCGGAAGTTTGCAAACGCAGCGGATGCGAGCTTCTGCTCGACATCAATAATATCTATGTCAGCGCTCATAATCACGGATTTAAAGCATCCGATTATATCGATGGCATCCCGGCAGCTCGCGTGCGCCAGATCCATCTGGCCGGTCACTCGACACATGAAGCCCTGCTGATCGATACACACGACCAACCCGTTCCCGATGGGGTGTGGGATCTGCTGGAGCGCCTTTACCCGCGCCTGGATCAGGTGGCCGTTATGATCGAGCGCGATGACAATATTCCGCCCCTTGCCGATCTGCTGGCCGAAGTCGCACACGCGCGTGACATCGCCAGCCGTACCGTCTCTGTGACACCTCAAGCAGAGCCCGCCGAATGACTCTAGCCGCAACGCAAGCCCGGTTCTTTAAGCGCATTCTCGATGACGCGCCGTCGCCGCTTACAGCCGGCGAGGCCGTTTATCATTTCGCTTATCGCAGTCGCCTGATGGAGGCTCTGCGTGACACCTACGGCCGTGTCTGGTCCTGGCTCGGCGATGAGGCCTTTGACGCCGCAGGACTGGCACACATCACCACCCATCCCCCCACGTCCTGGACGCTCGATGCGTTTGGCCAGGGTTTCGATGAGACCCTGGCGGCCCTCTATCCTGACGATGCTGAAGTACCGGAACTCGCCTGGCTCGACTGGGCCCTCAGACAAGCCTTTTCCGCCGCGGATACGCCAGCCCTCGATCAAAACGCCCTGGCGCAGGCCGACTGGTCAGTGGCCCGCCTCAGCCTTGCGTCAGGCTTTCGCCACACGCCCCTATTCACCAACGCCGCTTCCATATGGCAGGCCTTGTCTCGTGACGAGGCGCCACCGCCGGTTCAAACCTTGAGCGGGGCGGCCGGGCTCACAGTCTGGCGGCATGGACTTGAGCCCGTGTTTCGCACCCTGGAAGCGGATGAATATGCGGCGATCGTGGCGCTGCAAGGCGGTGCGTCATTCGCCGGCATCTGCGCCGATCTGGAACGCCGCCACCCCGAAATGGAGACCACCCTCACCGCCTCACAGTGGCTGGGGCAATGGATATCCGGCGGCCTCATCTGCGGCATTTACTGAAATCTGCAGGCGTCCAAACGACTTTACCGTTTCAGGAGACAGCTGCCAAGCAGCGCGTTGAAACCTGTGAATATTGGCACAGCCAGGCCATAGATCAACACAATGTAAACCAGGTGCTATTTGCGTGAAGTGTACAGGAACGAGCAGGCTAGTCTAGGTGTTAAATCACGAGCGAATCTTGGCTAAGCGCTGCCACTGCCGGTACTCGTAGTCTTGGAATTCATCCTTGTATGACGCAAAGTCTCCACAAGCCAATTCCTGAATTGAGCCATGGCTGGAGTTTCCGTTCGCGATTTCAGGCGCGTCAACCAGTAGCTGCCGCGCGACACATAGATGTCGAACGGCTGAACCATCAGGCCGGACGACAGCAGCCGCTCGAACATCAAGGGCGGCGCCAGAGCGATGCCCACCCCCTGCAAGGCGGCCTCCATCATGGCTAGCGAAGAATCAAACATCATGGCCCGTGTTAGGGCGGGCCCAACGCCAAGCCCGGCGGCTTCGAACCAACCCGACCATTCATCCGCTCGGTAGGAGCGCAGCAGGGTATGGGAGAAAAGGTCTTGCGGGCCGCGCAAGGTCTCGGCGATCTGTGGCAGGCACAGGACTGACAGCGGTGCCTCAAACAGCCGCTCGGCCAGGGTGTCGTGCCAAGCGCCATTGCCAAAGCGAATGGCGTAGTCCAGCCCCTCAGAGGCAATATCGACGCGGTTATTGTTGGTCGACAAACGGACCTCGATATGCGGGTGCAGTTCTCGCAGATGCGGCAGACGCGGCAGGAGCCAGCCGACAGCGAACGTACCGACAGCGCCGAGATTCAAAACTTCGCGAATATAGCCGCCATCAAATCGTTCCAGTAGGTCAGCCATACGGTCGAAAGATTCCGTTACGGCCGGCAGCAGTGCCTCGCCCTCGGCCGTCATCCGCAGACCGCGCGGCACGCGCATGAAAAGGGGCGCGCCCAGACGCTCCTCCAACAGCTTGACCTGATGACTGACGGCCGCCTGCGTCACGCACAGCTCGATGGCCGCCCTGGTGAAACTCAGGTGGCGCGCAGCGGCTTCAAAAGCGCGAAGAGCATTCAGAGGCAAGGGCGAACGTGGCATATCATACCCAAATTTTTCTAATACCTATCCCCAATTATCATCGTTTGCACTTGGCAAAAAGGCTTGTAATTTATGAGCATTCACGTTTCCGAACAGAATGTGGCCGAACGCCAATCCCTAACAAAAAGTTAATTCAACTTGCCTGACGCGGCCGTCTCTCATGCCTGCGCCCCTGGCAAGCATATCGGAGGATATTCATGCGATTGAAGACGGCGTTGCTCGTGACGACCACCCTGATCTGCGGAACGAACGCGGCGCTGGCCCAGGAGGGACCTCTGTCAGAGCCGGCCGCCGACACGCCCGACCCGACAACCATTATCGTCAAGGGTAAGAAAAAGGACGTCGTCAAGAAACTCGACAAGACTGTCTACAGCACAGCCAATAATCCCACGGCCGACAGCGGCACCGCACAAGACGTGCTGCAATCGACTCCGACCGTGTCAGTCTCGGCCGGCGGTGATATCTCGGTCCAGGGCAATAAGAATGTCACCGTCCTGGTTAATGGCAAGCCGTCCACTGCCATGATGGGCGAAAGCCGCGCGGTGACTCTGCAGACCATGTCCGGCTCGGATATTGCCAGCGTCGAGGTCATTACCAACCCGTCGGCCGCCTACAGCGCCAATGGCGGCGCCATCGTCAACATAGTGCTAAAGAAGGACCGCAAGCCAGGCGCGCATGGCTCCGTCCGCGGCAATATGAGCGATCAGGGCCTGTGGAATATCACCGCGGCCGGCGATTACACGCGCAACAAACTGTCCCTGCATGCCACGGCCGGGATACGTCGCGACGGCTCGCTGAAGTTCCGCCAGTCCGATGTCCACTGGACCGATCCTTTGACCGGTGGCTTCGGGGAAAACAGCCAGTCATCTGAAGTCTTCATCCGTCGCACGACGTGGAACGCCTCGATCAGCACCGACTATGACCTAAGTGAAACGGATACTTTGAGCGCCTCGGCCAGTTATAATTTCCGCAGGTCGCGGCCTTATTTCGATGAATTCCACGCAGATTACTATGCTGGTACCCCAACCGACACCTATCACCGTATCTCCAACGGCCCCAACCAGCAATCCGACAACAGTTTCGGCCTGAGCTACAGCCACCAGAAGGACGACATCGTCCTCAAGGCCGGCGCGCAGCACAGCGACACCGACATCCTGGTCGATAAGTCCGCCGGCAATGTCTACATATATCCAGTACAGCCCACCGCCTATAACCGGATCGCCAACCGCAATGGCCTGCACATGGACCAGGCCAATTTCGACTATGCCCGTCCCTTTGGCGCCACAGGCCAGGTCAGTTTCGGCCTCTTCTACGAGAAGACCCGCAACGATATTGATAACTACTTCGCCGGCATCGATCCGGTCACAAGCGCCGAGACCGTGGATGGCAATATCACCCATCGCTATCGCGTGATCGAAACCCTGAAGGCGGGTTACGTCACCGGTCAGATGACTTGGGCGGAGAAGTGGGAAGCCCTGTTCGGCGTGCGGCTGGAATCCACCAACACGCGCCTTGATGCCGAACACCAGTCACCAATCCCGGACGGCGATTTCCTGGCCGTCAATCCGAGCCTGCACCTGAAATACACCTTCAGCTCCAAAAAATACCTGAAACTGAGCTACAGCCAGAGCCAGCAACGGCCCGATCCGCGCGACATGAGCCCCTATGCTACCTACTGGGACGCGCAGAACGTCTTCATCGGCAATCCCAACCTGAAGCCACAGAACCTGAAAGCCCTCGAACTCGTCTATGAGACGGATCGCGATCGCCTGAGCCGCAACCTCGGCCTGTTCTACCGTACGAGCCGCGACACGGTGATCGATGTCCGCAGCGTTACGGCGGACGGCGCTTTCCTGAACAGCAAGGCGAACAGCGGCAGCGGGCTATCGGCCGGCGTGGATGCGTCCTTGGCCTGGGACGTGTCGGATGCCTTTCACTTGAGCGCGGACGGCAGTGCCTATTTTGTGAGACTGGAGGCGCTGGATCTGGATGGCCTTAACCGCCAGAGCGGCACGTCCTATTCTGCCAATCTCAACCTCAACTACAGCAAGGGTAAGGACGTGTTGACCTTCGATGCCCACCTGCAAGGCCCAGGCCTGACGCCGCAGGGCACTTATTCGGCCACCAACACGCTGAACCTGACCTGGAAGCACCACCTGACAAAACGCCTGGACCTCAACATGAACATCCGGGACCTGCTAAACGGCTCAAAGCAAAGTTATACCAACCGAACCTCGACCTACTATCAGCGCGGCTATGATCATTTTGACGTGCGCCGCGTCTTCATTGGTTTCGTGTACAAGGTTGGCTAAAGGAATAAAATGAAAGGGCTCGCACATGACGTCTCCCTTGAAACGACGAAACTTCATGGGCGTCCCCGGGCCAATTCTTCAACACCCTGCCGGAGCAGGTTCCTATCAGGTTGCATCATAGCCAGCGGCCGCGAACACGTTTTTGCGATGTGAATATGACAATGGCATTGGCTATCGCCGATAGCTGTTTGTCTTCTATTTGATAAGAAATTGCCAATTTAGGTGAAGCGCCCAAATGTGCCGCCAAATTAAGACGCGGACTGTTCCCGTTGTTAACAGGGAATTGTTTTCCGATAAATTTTGGTATTATTATGCATGGAAAACTGGCGTTTCAGTTTCTTGGCATAAGGCGAAGGTCAACGTGGCGGGAGTGAGGGTCTTCGTTCGAAAGGAAAGCCGCGATATTGGCATTCGACGTGAGCCTGTATTGTATCAGAGCTTCCATTGACATCGGGGTCGCGAAATAGAAACCTTGCAGCAGATCGCAATTTAGCAGCCGCAAAAGGTTCGCCTGCCAGTCCGTCTCAATGCCTTCGGCGACAACCTTCAGGTTTAGGCTGTGCCCCATGTCGATGACCGCGCGTACAATTTGCGTGGCCTGTGATTGCTCGCCGATATTGCGCAGGAAGGATTTGTCGATCTTCATGCCGTCGATCTCAAAGCTTTGCAGATAGTTCAGACTGGAATATCCGGTACCAAAGTCGTCAAGATAGACGCGGATGCCCAGGTTACGCAGCTGCGAAATTGTGCGTTTGGCGGCGGCCATATCCGAAATCAGCACTCCTTCGGTGATTTCGACATAGAGCAATGCGGGATCGACGCCAAAGGCAAGGAGTTTATCGGTAAGCATCGTCACAAAGCGACTTTGCCGAAATTGCACGGGCGATATGTTAACGCCAACCGGGACGTTCCCCAGCGTCTTTATGGCAATCAAGGCCTGATCGATCACCCAGTTACTCAGTTCTAGAATTTGCCCGCTTTCTTCGGCGATGGGTATAAGTATGCCCGGAGACACATCCCCCAGGCGCGCCGATTTCCATCGCAGCAAAGACTCGACGCTTTTCAGTTCGCCTGTTCTGGCGCAGATGATCGGCTGATAGTGCATCTGCAATTCGTCAGCAGTAATGGCGTTGCTGAGTTCTGCACGGACCAGTGTTTTAAAGGACAGCCTCTCTTCCATGCCATCATCGAACACACGGTAACTGTTCAGATTGGCGCTCTTGGCTTCATACATGGCAAGGTCGGCGCGTTTGAGCAGTTCATCGCCATCGTCATAGGCCAGATTGCCATAGGAGATACCGATGGATGCGCACGTATGCACCAGATGCCCCTCCAGGCGGAACGGAGGACGCAAGGCCTGCACCACAGCATCGGCAAAGACTTCAGGCTGAATATCTGCGGTCACGGGCATGATGGCCGCAAATTCATCGCCCCCCATCCGCGCGAGAGCGATTGCATCGGGCAACGCAGCGGTCAGGCGATGTGCAACCTCGGCAAGCAATAGATCGCCGACCTTATGGCCCAGGCCGTCATTGACTTCCTTAAAACGATTAAGATCGAAAAACAAAATCGCCATTTCGCTGTTCTCAAGGACGCGACCTTGGTCTTCCAGAACCCGGTTGAAAGCGACGCGATTCATGAGACCAGTAAGCGTATCGCTGTGCGCCTTGGCATCCAGACTGAGCCCGGCTTTTGACAGATTGCCGTTGTCAACAAGCAGTTTAATTTGGTTGAAGCCCAGAAAAGCTATACCTGCAAGTAGAACTGAGGCCACGACGATATCAAAGGGCGAAACGTAAGAGCCGCCCTGATGTCGCAAAATCAGAACGGAGCTCGTCGCGAACACAGTTCCGTAGCCGGCAAGTATTGGCAAAAACTTGCGTGCTATATTGCTTTCTTGTGTCTTGAAAGAGAGTTTCATAGGATCAATACTACCTGGCTGGGTTTAAATACGCCTAAACCCATATTAAACTAAGGATTTTGTTTCCGGTTCAGCAGATCCCGTGTACGTTGTAAGAGCATGCTTTCCAGATCTTCCTTCTCTTTCTGCAACAGGATGACAGTTTCCTTGCGCACCAATTGAGCTTTTAAGCGCGCGAGCAAGACCGGATAGCTGATCGGCTTCATGACAAAATCGTTGGCCCCCGCCTTCAGCGCCACGACGACCGAGGTTTCCTCGCCTATGGCCGTACACATGATAACGGGCATCTGGTTTTCGTCATAACGCTCGCGTATGGCCTTGAGCGTATCGAGGCCCGACAGCCCGGGCATCATCCAGTCGAGCAAAATAAGATCGGGTGGGGAGGCGCTTACCGCATTGAGCGCGGAGATACCATCGACGCTCATGTCCGTGGCATAACCGGAGCGACGCAGGAACCGGTCAAGAACGATGCGATTGTCCTCAACGTCATCGACGATCAGGATTCGGCGCTGAGAACTCGGGGCGGGCATTTCGACAACTTTGCTCATTGGGATACCATGGCTTTTAAATTCTGTATTATTTCTCGTGGCGAGGATCTGCCCTTGGCGCAATAGACATGGCCGGCCTCTCGAATTTTCAGATATTCTTGAGGATTGAGATCACGCGCGGACAGCACCATGATGGGAACCAGCTTCAGCGCTGCGTCTTTCGACAAGGTCTCCATCATTTCAAAACCATCCGTGCCGGGCATGCACAGATCAAGTATGATGGCTTTTGGGCGACGCGCGCGCGCCAGCGAAAGCGCCTCGGTTGCGTCCAAAGCCTGCTGCACGCGAAGACCAGCGCGAGCGGCAAAACGCTGAACGATGTCTCCCGCAACCGGGTCGTCGTCAACGAGCAGAATGTCACTTTCGACGGTCGCGGAGAAAACCTCAAGAATTCGGCGCAGATGATCGCGTTGCAGAGGCTTCACCAGAACCTCACTGGCACCAGCCTCCAGCCCGAGTAGTCGATTATCGTCGCTGGAGGCGAGAATCACGGGTGTCGAGCACAGGTCATCGTCCGCCCTGATTTCCGCCAAGACTTCGTAGCCCGACTGACCCGGCATATAGATATCAAGGATAATGATATCCGGTCTTTGCTGGCGGGCAATTTCCATCGCTCTGGGGCCAGAGTTCGCGCATGTTACCGTGTAGTCAAGCTTCGACAGCCACCGCCGGATGAGATCTAGTGTTGTGACTCTAACGCCTGTCGCCCCCTGGCGACCTTTTCAAGAATGTCTGTAGCGGATTTGGTCCAAACGAAGGGCTTTGGATCGGCGTTGTGATGATCGAGATAGTCTTGAATTGCGCCTTCGAGTTCGGCGACACTCTTGAACACGCCGCAGCGGATGCGATCGCCTGTTATCAAGCCGAAAAAGCGTTCGACCTGATTGAGCCAGGACGCCGAAGTGGGGGTGAAATGCATGTGGAAGCGAGGATGTTTGGCCAGCCATG
>NZ_AQWM01000011.1 GCF_000376105.1 Asticcacaulis benevestitus DSM 16100 = ATCC BAA-896 | reverse complement strand
TTCGCTGGTCGGCCTTTGCCATAGCTAGAACCTTTCGATGGAGAAGGTTGAACTGCTCCAGAAGGGCCTGTCGGGCGTCGAGTATTGACCTGGCGATCTGCGTCAGCNNNTCATGACCTTCGCAAAGTTCAAGTATCCGAGCTTCGAATCCTCCGGTTGATATGGCGCCTACCTTCAGGCCAAAGCCCCGAAGAATACCACGAAGACTTTTCTCGATGTCTAGAAGCTTTGTTTGCAGAAGCTTGCGTGCGGTCAAGACCGCACGGACTTCCTGAGCCGGCTGAGATTTGCAATGTACAGGGCGGAACCAGCCCAGCCGCATCAGTTGAGCAATGCCGCGAGCATCCTTCTTGTCGGTCTTGACCGGCATAATTTTAAACGCCGTACGCACATGCCGGGTCTCGATCAGTTCGCAGGATAACCCTTTGGCCGTCATCTCGGCATAGAGCCATTGCGACAACGGACCGGCTTCAAGGCCGATGAGCTCGAGCTCAGTTCCCAAGGCCGCAAACCACGCGACCAGGGATTCAGGATCGCTCAACGCTTCGCCTTCGCGACAAATTTTTGCCCGCCGCATCGACAACGCATACACTTGAACGTTCCAAAGACACATCAATTCCGGCATAGTATTTCATGGTCGTCTCTCGATGATGCTTGGCGCAGGCCACTAACCTGACGCCGTTGGTTGATGACACCATCATTCTGAGGGACGACCACCAAAGCGCAAGCCCTGGCTAAAGCCGGCCCGTTACCCCATCTTTAGGGCCTGTATGCAGGGCTAATTTATAGCGACGCTTGCCGGCGCATGACAGGCAAGCGCTGGAAGCGGCACAGATGACCACCTGGGTTTAGGCCTTATCTGTCTGTTTCAGCTCAGATAGTAACAGGCCATATCTGGTCATTGTTACGGGGACATGCCAATTGCACCTCACCCCGCCGCTTCGCGCCTCATTTCAGCCCCAAAGCCACCCAACCCTTACCGCCTTGTCGCAGCGTTTCGACGCTGTCGTATAGACGACTTATTGGCGCCCTCCTGATTTTCCATGTTCCGGCCACCCGCTTGCCCGCCGCACGCGAACCCATTGGAAAACCGACGACATGCGCAAAAACAGCCTTCTGACCGCCACCGCTCTTGGGCTCGTTCTGAGCGGAGGCCTGAGCCCCTTCGCCGGTCAGGCATTCGCTGAAACCAGCCTCTCTTCCTCGACCACCTCTCCGCTCGTCACCAGCACAACGGGCGATCTGACCGTCACGTCCGACGGCGCGATCACCCTGACCAACGGCACCGCCATTACGGTCAACAGCAACAACGCCATGAGCTTCGCCGGCGCCATCAACATGGCGGCCTCCGCATCGGGTTCAACCGGCATCCTGATCACCGACTACGCTGACCGCACAGCCGCCCTGACCTTTACCGGCGACATCACAGTTACAGACGATTATACGGCGACGGACACCACCAGCCTGGACGGCACGAAAGACGGCTATGTCGAAGCGCCGTGGGCAGAGGGCACCGGCCGATACGGCATCCACTCCACCGGAACTTCCCCCTTCGTGGGCGATATCGATATCGTCAGCAGCTCGGCCATCGACGTCGAGGGTAACAACTCCTACGGCATCCGCTTCGAAAACAAGATCGACGGCGCCTTCACCTACGACGGCAGCATGACGCTGATCGGTGATAACTCAACCGGCATCTCACTGGAAAAAGGCGTGACCCGCAATGTCTACCTGTCGGGCTCGGTGACGGCCGTGGGTGAAAACGCCTCGGCCATCAAGATTACCGGCGACCTGGGGGGCAGTCTGCTGATCGACGGCACCTACAGCGGCTACGCCTACAGCTCGACGTCTTCGCTGACCCAGGCCGTCTACAACAACCTGATCCCTGGCCAAAATCTGTTACAGGCAGGCCCGCTCGTCACCATCGCCGGCAATGTCGCCAATGGGGTGCTGCTCGGTGCCTCGGTAACCAGTCAAGACGCCAACAACACCGACGAAGACGGCGACGGTCTGATAGATACGGAGCAGACCACGGCCTCTTTATCGCAATATGGCAGCGCACCGGCGCTTGTCATCGGCTCGACGACCGAGAACATCACCCTGGGCGGCCTGACCTACACCTCGACGGCGATCGATCCGCCGTCCGTCAACTATGGCCTGCTGATCCGCGGCAACGTTGCGGCCTCCGGCGTCCATCCCGGCGTGACGTCAAACGCCCTGGTTATTGGCGGTACAGGCTACACCACTACCATCGCCAACGGCATCGGTATCAAAGGCTCAGTCACCTCTACATCTTATGGTGGCGACACCGCAGCCATATCCCTGCTTGAGGGCGCCACCACACCGCAGCTTGATATCAACGGCAAGGTCAGCGCCACCACCACGCGCTACCTGACCACCACGGAAGACGATGCCGGCAAGATCACGTCTTACACCGTATCGAATGTCGGCAAGGCCACGGCGCTCAGCATTGCCTCTGGCGCAAGCCTTGGAACCGTCAATGTCGCCGCCAGTTCCGGCATCTACGCCTCCTCCAGCGGCTCGACCGGCAGCGCCACAGCCATTATCGACGCTTCGGGCACCCTTTCCAGCATCACCAACAATGGTTCGATCAGCGCCACCATAACGGCCACGGATGATAACGGCGACGGCGTGACCGAGACCGTCACCGGCACGGCGACTGCCATCGACGCCCGCGCCAATACCTCCGGCGTCACCATCAAACAGGTCGACACCGCCCCTACTGACAGCGATGAGGACAAGGCGATCGCTGCCCCCTACATCTACGGCAATATCCTGCTGGGTTCGGGTAACGATTCGATCTCGTCTTCCGGCGGCTCTATCTATGGCAATATCGATTACGGTGCCGGCACCGGTAGCCTTACCCTGACAGATGAGGCCGTTTTCCTCGGCAAGCTGACCTCCACCGGCGCGATCGCCATGGATATCGATTCGGGCGCCAAGGCCGGCCTGACCGCCGGCAGTTCAGTCCTGCTCTCCAGCCTCCATGTCGGGGCCGACAGTACCCTGGCGCTTACCCTGTCCCTGGACAGCCCCTCGACACCGATCCTGACCAATACCGGTGCCGCGGTCTTCGATAACTCTGCCCTGCTCTATCTCTCGCTCGACAAGATCCTCACCACCCCGACCACCTTCACGGTCATGACAGCCTCGAGCTTTAGCCTTGGCAATATGCCAACCTCGACGCTCGACGGCTATATCCCTTACCTCTACCATGCCGATCTGGAGACCAATACGGACGGCACTGAGCTTTACGCCAACTTCCGCCTCAAGACCAAGGAAGAGGCCGGCTATTCCGACAACCAGTACAAGGCTCTAACCCCCATCCTTGCCATCGTGGCGCAGGATTCAGGCGCCGAAAGCGCGCTGCTCAGCGAGACCACCAAGGCCAGTTTCGACCAGATCTATAATCAATACCTGCCGGACTATTCGGGTGAAAACCTGCTCAACCTGTCGCTCGGCTCATCTGCACTCAACCGCTCGCTCGGCAACCTGACCGTCATCCCCGACAACAATGGCGGCCAGTACTGGCTGCAGGAATACGGTTTCAACACTAAGCGCGGCTATAGCGACACCGCCGGATTCAGCTCGACCGGCTTCAGCCTGGCCGGCGGCCGTGAACGGCAGGTCTATGGCAACCAGATGGTCGGGACCTATATGTCACTGACCTCGTCCTCGCCGAAAGATACCTTCGCCATTGGCAATGAGATCGCCTCGATTTCCGATATCACCCTGGGCGGTTACTGGCGTCTCAACGCCGGCGCCTTCAAGGGCTGGGCCCATGCCGGCGCCGGCTACACCCAGTTCAAGACCACGCGCAATCTGCTCACCACCACGGTCAGCCATACCGCCATCGCCAAATGGGACGGCTATTCGACCAGCGCCGGCGCCGGCGCCGCCTACGATCTGACCTCCGGTAAATTCGGCATCACCCCGCAGGTCTTCGTCGATTATTACGGTCTCAATGAAAGCAAGCATGCTGAATCCGGCGGCGGCGACTATTTCGACCTGACGATCGATGAGCGCGAGGGCCATCTGCTCAGTTCGACCGCGCAGATCAATGTCAGCTATAAGACGGGAATGATCAAGCCCGAGCTCTGGCTGGGCTACAAGCAGAACATCTCGGCCACGCTGGCCGATACCGTCGCCCGCTTCTCCACAGGCGACCCGTTCGCCCTCAGCGGCGGCAACATCGAAGGCGGCGGGCCGGTGGCCGGCTTCCGTATCTCGGCCGATAACCCCTACAGCTATTTTGCCATTGAGGCTGCATACGAGAAGACCGACGCCTATACCAACACCTCCATCTCGCTGCGCACACGGTTCCAGTTCTAAGCGGACGCTGACGAGGCGCGTTACGGAAGATTATTCCGGATAGAAGACATAGACCGTAGCCTCTGCCTTCACCGGCTTGCTCCTGGCCACCACCTCGCCCGCCGTCACCAGCCCGGCGCGCGGCTATTCCTTGCCTAATACAGATCGCGACGGTAGCGACCCGAGACCTTGGCATCATCAACCCAGGCCTGCCCCATGATGCCGGCCAGCGCGTTTTCGACCTCGCGCCCCATGGCCAGACCACCGCAGCACATGACCGCGCCTTCATGGCCCAGCCAGTCCTTGATGGCTGCAGCAGACGACGCCACAACCGCCTGAACGTAGCGTCCTTCACCCTCATCCGGACGTGAGAAGGCGATGTCGAGCCCCTGCAATGTCCCTTCGTCGCGCCATGCCGTCATGGCCTCCGTCAGCGCACCATCATGAAGCGGATGGCGCTCGCCATAGATCAGCCAGGCAGGCCGGCCTATTTGGGCGGCTTGCAGAATATGCGCGCGCAAGCCCGCCAGTCCCGAACCGGCGCCGATCAGCAAAAGCGGCCCCTCGCCTTCCGGCGCATGGAAGTTGCGGTGCGACTTGAGTCTTAGTGGCAGGCTGTCGCCGGCTTGCAGCCCGTGGATCAGCAGGCCCGAACCATCGCCATAACTGCCATCGGTTTTAATAACCTCACGGACATAGAGATCGAGGTGGCCTTCTTCCGGCAGGCTGGCCAGCGAATAATCACGGCGATGCCCCTGTGGTGTGACAATCTCGATCAGATCACCCGCCTGCCATGACGGCGCCTGATCCGACACGAACCTCAGATGATACAAAGGATTATCACCGAGTGGATTGAGGCGGGTGCGTTGCTCCAGTCGCCACGGCACACCGGCCTCGGTGGCGCTGTCCCCCTTGCCGCCGAGCGCATGGATCAGCTCGTCCCATCGTTTCAGGGCTGCGGCGTCCAGATCATCGACCTCGATCAAGGGCTGAGCCTTCCCTCCGCACACCACCAGCCAGTCGAATACCCGGCGTCCAAAAGCACAAAACTGATCATAGTTGCGGTCGCCAAGCGCCAGCACGGCCACACTCTGACCAGACAGATCAGGTCTGTCCTGCATCAGGCTTTGCGCAAAGCGCAGGCCTTCGTCCGGCGCATCGCCCTCGCCGGTGGTAGAGATCACGCACAGAATCGTCTTGGCAGCTTCTAAGTGCGCCACAGTGACCTGCGCGATCGAAAGCGCCTGCGCGTCTCGCCCACCCGCCAGCAAGGCTTTGGCGGTGTTACGCGCAATCTCTTCGGCCTGACCGGTTTGAGACGCATAGAGCACGAGGTAGTCGCTGGTGGCTGTCGTGCGCTTTCGGCCTTTCAGCCCCGCCCACAAACAGACCAGTCCGAACGCTGCCGCCGAGCCGTAAGCCCATGCCAGCCGAGTCGGATCGTCCGTTAGGGTCTCCAAAATCATAGCCAGCCCTCCAGACGCGGACTGCGCACAGCACGAAGGCCGTTATGCAAGGTCTCGGCACGCACCCACAGCAGAGAGGGAATTTCGTGTTGCCGGGCAAACTCGATCGCCCGTTCTTCGCCCATCACCATCAGGGCTGTGGCCAGGGCGTCAGCGCGCCAGCACTGCGGATCGAACACCGTGGCGCTGACGATATCGGAGCGGGTCGGCGATTGCGTCACGCTGTCGATGGTGTGCGAATGGACCTGCCCCTCGTGCATGAACGAGCGCACGCGCTCACCAGAGGTCGCCACCGCCCACCCACATAAGGCCGCCACGGTGCGCGGCTCTTTCGCGGTGTCCGGTGCTTCAATCTCCACCCACCACGGCAGGCCGTCGGGCTGCACGCCCCAGCCCTTCAGTTCACCACCAATTTCGACCAGAGCGGCCCTTACGCCGGGCTCGGCCTGCAACAGGCGCATCAGTTCATCGACCGCGAAACCCTTGGCGATGGCGCACAGATCTAGCCGCACTTCAGCCGGCTTGACCATCCCCCCGTCCTGCACGACCAGATCGCGCCAGCCATGCTTTTGCCCACGCAAGGCGCTGACATCGCTGGCTTCTGGCAGACCTTCGGCAACGACACGGGCGCCAAAGCCCCACAGTTCGACCGCCGACAACAGCGCCGGATCAAAGGCGCCGGCGCTTAAGGCCGCGATCTCCACCGCATGCCCCACCGCAGTGCGCAGGGAGTCCGGCAGGCTCACAAAACCGCCAGCGGGCGCGAGATTAAAACGCGTCAGGTCGGAGTCGATACGATAGGGACTCATCTCTTTATCGATGCGGTTCAGCACGGCCTGACAGCGAACATCAAGCCCTTCCGGCACCGTATCGGCATAGAGCGCGATCGACCAGGTGGTGGCGAAGGCCTTGCCCTTCACATCCATGCGCCGCGCCTGCGGATACCGGTCCGGCGCCTCGTCGAGATCGTGGATCAGTACTTGGCGATCCAGAGTATAGGCCGGCGGGGTCATCAGGCGTGAACAAACAGCAGGAAGAGGATGAAGGGCGCCAGCAAACCGAACGCCACCAGCGGCCAGGTGATACGGCGTCCTTTGGAATAGAGCCACAAAAGGCCAAGGCCGGTGATCGAAAAGACGACGCAGGCTACGGCGATCAGGTCGATGAACAGCGACCACACTGCCCCGGAATGACGCCCCTTGTGCAGATCATTGAGCACGGCAATGAGGCCGCGATCGGTGCGTTCATAAACGATATGGCCGTCATGACGATCGATGGTCATGGTGGCATCGATGCCCGGCTGTGGCATGGCGAGATAGATTTCATCGTCATCGACATCGGGGGCGGTCTTGCCGACATCGACGCCGGTCGCGAGTTTGATCGCCGCGGTTTGCGCCACGCTCAGCGGCATCTTGTCGGCAACGCTCGCCATGGCGACCAGGCCCTCGGCGGTCAGGTCTTTCTCTATCGTGACGATCTGCGGCTTAGCCTCGATCTGGCTGGCGTGATTGAGCGTGAAACCGGTGACGGCGAAAAGCGCCAGCCCCATCAGCGAAATGGCCGAACTGATCCAGTGCCACTGGCGCAACTGATTACGCCAGAAGGTTCCCCAGAAGGAGGGAGAGGTTGTCGGAGAACCGGCCATGGGAAACGCGCACCGTTAGTATTTGATAATCATTCTCACCTAGCAAACTCTATGGGCAGTGACAAGCTTTCCGGTGCTTTATTCATGCACAGGTGGCCTTTTGATGGGTCTGGTCAGGGATTTAACAACAAAAGCCGGCTTTATCGCTCCAGCTTGGCCGCCAGAATGATCGAGGTCGTTGTACGCTCCACGCCATCAAGCAGGCCGATCCGGTTGATCAGTTCGTTCATCTCGATACTGTCGGCAGCTTCCACCAGCACAATGATGTCGTACTCACCGCTGATGGCGTAGATGGCGGCGATCTCGGAAATCTCCGCCAGCCGGATTTCGACTTCCTGGCATAGCCGCGGCAGGGTCTTGATCATTACGTGCGCCCGCAGGCGCGATTTGGAATAGGCCTGCCCCAAACGTACCGTATAACCGTCGATGATGCCCTCAGCCTCCAGCCGTTCCAGCCGCGCATAAACCTGAGTGCGCGGAATATCGAGCATGGTGGCCAGTTGCGACACCGGCAAACGCGAATTTTCGCGCAAACTGGCCATCAGCTTGCGGTCGGTCGGATCGAGTTCGGGAGCAGGCTTGCGAGTCGTCATTTATTTGAGCTTTTCATCGCCATAGATCGCCGTTTGGATAACGGGAGAATCGGAAGAGATCGTCCCACGATACATCCCCAGATCATTGATGGCAAAGGCCGGCTTACCATCGGCGCCCATGGCGATCAGGCCACCGTCTCCGCCGATACTGCCAACCGACATGATAGTGTCGTAAGCCGCCTGTTCGATGCCTTCGTGGTTCCAGCGTACGCGATCGCAAACCTGACGCGCCGCCGAATCGCGGATGAAATATTCGCCGGTACCGGTGGCCGAAACCGCGCAATCACCGTCACGCGCATAGGTGCCGGCGCCGATGAGCGGTGAATCACCGATGCGGCCCCATTGCTTGCCGGTCAGGCCGCCCGTAGACGTGGCCGCCGCCAGATGGCCGTCACTGTCCAGCGCCACCGCGCCGACCGTTCCATACATATGGGTCGGGTTGATCATCGCCGTATGATCCTTCTTCCAGTCAACGAGCATCTGCTCGCGTTCCGGCGTATGGAAATAGCTCGGATCGACCTGCTCAAGCCCCTGCTGCAGGGAGAAGGCGTCCGCCCCCTCACCAGCCAGAAAGACGTGGCGGGTCTTGTCCATGACGGCGCGCGCCGCCATGATCGGGTTCTTCGTGCGGGTGATCGAAGCCACCGCGCCGGCCTTCATCGTGCCACCATCCATGATGGCCGCATCGAGATAGGTCTTGCCGTCTGCGGCGATGGCCGCCCCCTTGCCGGCATTGAACAAAGGATTGTCCTCCAGCGGTTTCAGCGCCGCCTCGACCGCATCGAGCGACGAACCGCCCTTGTCGAGCACCGCCTGACCGGCCTTGAGCGCTTCGGCCAGACCGGCGCGATAGGCCGCGTCCTTTGCCCGCGTCAGGTCGCCGCGATCAATCACGCCGGCGCCGCCATGGATGGCCAGCGACCAGTGCTTTTGCTGGGTCAGCACGCCATCAGTCACATCATAGGTGCGCGTGAAGGACGGCTGACCGACCTCCAGCGTTCTGATGTTGAAAGTGCTGGCCTTGCCGATACCGGTGACACTGACATTCTTCACATTGAGTTTTTTACCAAGGGCCAGGTCATGGACCTCACCGCCCTGCACCAGCCAGGCGTGGCCATCGAGATTGGAATAGACCTTCGCCGTACCGTCCGTCTCCACCGTCATCGCCGCCTCTTCATCGATGCCGAGACCGACGAGCGGGTGAGCATAGCGCTTATTCGGCGAGGCGCGCAGGGCTTCGGCCTTGATCACAAAGGCGATCAGGCGGCCGAGCCGGTCGCGGATGCCGAAATGGCTGTCGGTGACGATGTTACTCATCAGCTCGGAATGCAGGAAGTCGCCCTCAATGGTGTTGGCCGCCCCCATCGGATCATTCATGGCTTCGGGCGAGGTGATGCTGCCGCCATCCATGGCGCCGTAGAGCCAGCTTCCCTGCACAGCAAGGCCCGCCGAGGTGCCACCGATCGGCTTGTTGGCCGCGACGTGGGCGTCGAGCGCCGCGTTCAGCGGTGTGCCCTTCCACATCCGCACATAGTTCGACTGATCGCCACCCGCCAGAAAGATGCCGTCGGCGTTCTTCACCGCTTCCAGCAGCTTGGCGTCATAGGACGCCTTGCGGTCGGTGAAGAGGAAGGTGCGAATCGAGGTGACGCCCTTGACGGTCTTGTACATCTCGTCCTGAGTCTCGGTCGTGCCCGAAGCCCGCAGCACGACGATATGGCCGTGGCCCGAATGCGTCGTAAACCAGCGGAAGGCGTCGAGTGCCCAATCGCCGCCGCCACTTAAAAGAAAACCACCCGTCACCGGATCGGGCGTCGGCTTCTTTTCGTCGCCGATGACGAAGGTTTTGTAACCCGGACCGCTTTTCCACGGTGCGGCCTGTGCCGCATGGCCGAAACTTAAGGCGACAAGCGCGAGACTCAGGGCAAGTTTTGAGGCTAGATTGCGGCGGGACATGCGGGGCTCCGTGCGGTTAGTGCGCAAATGCAACATATACGCACAACTGTGATCGCAAATTGACCTGATGGCAACAATTTGATTGCCACGCATGACACATTGATGTCACTTTTGCTCAAGTTATCTCGCAATTGGTACAGTTTGAAACCATATTTGCGAAATTCCTTTATTTAGCAACCGCGAACGCCACTATGGTAAAAGGAGACTTCCCGACATGACGAGATCGAAGTTCACCCGCTTCTGCAAGCTCACCCTGCTGGCAGGATGCAGCCTATACAGCCTTCATGGCGTGGCGCAAGCTCAGGATGCGGCTACCGCACCGGCGGCTGACGAACCCACCACCGTCACGGTGCTCGGTTCGCGCATTCCCCGCACGCAAAAAGAAGGGCCGGCGCCCGTTACTGTGATCACATCCAGCGATATCAGCGCCCGCGGCTTTGCCAGCGTGCCGGATATCTTGAAGTCGGTCACGCAAAACAGCGGTCAAACCTTAAGTCAGCAATCCTACGGTGGCGCCATCATGACACCGGGTTCGGCGCAGGTCGATCTGCGTGGCCTCGGTCCTAACCACACACTGATCATGATCAACGGCCGTCGCGTGGCGGACTTCCCGATGCCGTTTAACGGATTGAGCAACTTCACCGATATTTCCAATATTCCTGCCGCCCTCATCGACCGCGTCGAAGTTTTGTCGGGTTCGGCCTCCGCCATCTATGGTTCGGACGCCATCGCGGGTGTCGTGAACTTCTCCATGAAGAAAAATGTTGAGGACACCACACTCAACTATCGTTACGGCATGACCGAGCAGGGTGGTGGTGCCAGCCACCGCCTCTCACTGGCGACCGGATTTAATAAAGACCGCCTGAGCGTTACCTTTGGCGCGCAATACGATAAGCAAGACCCTCTGTGGGCTTTTGACCGCAAAATTCAGGATTCCCGCGATGACGCGCCGACAGCGCGCGCCCGTTTCCCGTTCAAGGTGGCGCAGCGCTATGACGATGACGCCGATACCGCCACCGAGGGCGGAACGGACTGTTCTGGTCTAACAAAGCTGGCCGGCGGTACGGTCGTCAAAACGACCGACCGCTCTGACGATTATTATTGCGCCTCACCTACGGCTGTGGCCTACGGCACTATTTTATCGCAAAGGGAAGCGCTGAACACCTTCACCAACATCAATTATCAACTCAACGATACGACGAGCCTGTTCGCAGAAGTATCTCTTGGCACCAGCGACACGGCCCTGATGAACGATGTCACCTACTGGCGCTATCAACTGCCCGATGGCAGTATCTCCGCCTTCTATAATGATTATTCCAGCGGCTATGAAAGCTGGTCGCGCGTGTTCATGCCGGAGGAAATGGGTGGGCTGAAAAAAGGCATGATCACCAATCACTCATCGACCATATCGGTGTCGCCGGGCATTCGTGGGCAATTCGGCGAACAGTGGACCTATGAAGCGGCTTTGAATTATTCGCAATATTCCAGCACGATCAAAATTCCGCAGATTGTTGCCGCCAAGGCCAATGCTTTCTACCTGGGTGAATCTCAGGGCGTGGATTCGGATGGCTACGATATCTTCAACGCGGATCCTGCCAAACTGTTCACGGCTCTGACGCCGGCACAATATGCTTCCATTTCCGAAGAAGCCCGCACCAGCGCCAAGGCCACGACGAAGGGCGTCTCTCTTACGCTGAATCACCCGGATATCTTCGACCTTCCCGCCGGTCCGGTCGGCTTTGCCGTCGTCGCCGAACTCGATCATCAGAACTACTTGGTCAATCCAAATCCAGAAGCTACGAACTTTGGCTATTACTACCAATATGCCGCAACCTCTGGCGCAGGTGAACGCAATCATCAGGCCCTCGGCGTCGAATTCAACCTGCCCCTGCTCTCGACATTGCAAGGCAGCCTCGCCACGCGCTATGATCAGTATAAGTATGACGGGCACACCATCGGCAAACTCACCTACAATGCGGGCCTTGAATATCGCCCTGTCAAAGAGGTGCTGCTTCGTGCCGCTTATGGCACCGGTTTCCGCGCCCCGGATCTGCACTATGTTTTCGCCAATCTCGATCTCTTCCATCCGTCGGTCACCGACTATTACAAGTGCCGCATCGAAGAACCTGGCACCGACTACTCGGACTGCTCCTATTCCGATGAGGACATTCTGAAGCATCGTGAAGGCAACCGGAACCTGAAGCCGGAAACCTCTTCGTCATATAATTATGGCGCGGTCTGGCAGCCTAACCGTTATTTCGACATCTCTGTTGATTACTTCAACGTCGACATGAAGGATCAGGTCAATGACATGAGCCTTGATCAGGTGTTGCGAGATGAGGCCGATTGCCGGGTCGGCGCCACTGAGACAGGAACCGCCGTCAACAGCGGCTCTCCGACCTGCGTTGACGCCCTTTCTCGCGTGCACCGCGACGAAGATGGCAATATTTCCTACGTCTATATCAACCCCATCAACGTCTCGAATGAAAAGACCGATGGCATTGATGTCGAAATGCACGCCCTGTGGCCAACCCCCTACGGTCAGTTCAAGCTGGCCGCCGGTCATACCCACGTCCTGAACCACACTTCCGTCCAGTATGCCGGCGATGCCGAGGTTGATCGCCTGGCGAAGGATAGCGACTACTACATTCCGCGTGACAAGACCAACATGGCGCTAACCTGGTCGCTGGCGCCGGTATCCGTTACCGTGTCAGGCACCCGCATTGGCCGCTTGCCCAACTATGATGAAGATGCGTGGGTGAAGCCTTGGACTCTCTATAATGCAACAGCGCTCTGGGATATCACGCCTTCCGTGAAAGCGACCCTGACCATCAACAACCTTCTCGACACTAAGCCGGCCAAAGACAATACCTGGGCAGGCTACCCCTACTACAATTCCAACTGGTACGATTCCGTGGGACGTAGCGCCTATCTCGAACTCAGCTACAAGTTCAAATAAGCTTTGCAGCTTTAGACCTGAAAAGGCCGGCGGGTTCCCCTCGCCGGCCTTTTTTGTTGTCAGACGACTTCAACCGGTGCCTGCACACTCATTCTTTGGCCTGATAGACCACCTTGCCGCCGACCATGGTCAGCAACACCTGTGTGCCGGAAATCGCTTCTGGTTTGATCTCCAGCAGGTTACGGTCAAGCACGATCAGATCGGCGAACTTGCCCGGCTCAAGCGATCCCGTCACCTTGTCCTGCCGCAGACTGTACGCCGCATTGATCGTGATGGCGCGAATCGCCTGCGCGATCGTGAGCCCCGGGTCGATACCGAGACGGCCGGGATATTTAACCGCGTCTTCGCCCACCGCCGTGCGCGTCACCGCCACCTGCAGGGCCAGCCATTCATCGAGCCTATCGACCGGCCAGTCCGAACCGTAGACAATCCGCGCGCCATATAGCTCCAGCAGTCCGGTCGGCTCAATCAGGGCATAGCGCAGCGGCCCAAGCGCCTCCTTCGAGGCTGCTATATCGACCGACGGCTTGCCCCACTGGAACGACAGCACCGGCAAGGCGCCCACCTCGGCGTAGCGCTTGTAATCGGCCGGATCGATGATTTCGTCATGAGCGATGGCCGGACGGATATCCTCGCCCGGATGGACCTTGCGCATGGCCGCGATGGCGTCCAGTCCCTGGCGCACCGAACCGTCACCATCGGCATGCATGTGCGGATTAAGCCCTGCCGCCGCGAGCTTGATCAGCGTATCGTCGAGTTGCGTCTGACTGAAATAGGGCTTCGGACCGTAATTTTGCCCAGGCCGGCCATGCTCGAAATAGGGTTCGACCATTACCGCCGAAAAGGCCGGTGCCGAATAGACGCCATCCAGGAACAGCTTGGCGGTATCGACCTTCATCACCGGCTTCACGCCATCGTCCTTTTGCTCGAACTCGGCCTTCTGGCGCAGGACTTCGGCTATCGCCTTATCCGCGTCATAATCCGCAGGCGAATCGATCAGCACGGCGAAATGCGCCCGCGCCGTCAGCCCGCCTTCTGCGGCCACCGTGCGATAGGCCGTCATGGTTTCGATATCGGTATAGGCGTCGAGGAACGATGTGATTCCCTGCTCGCGCATGGCTTCCAGCGCCAGGTGCGTAGCCCTATAGTTCTTTTCCACCGAAGGCGGCGGCACCAGCTTATCGACCAGATCCTGCGCGGCCTCTTCCAGCAGGCCGGTCGGTTGGCCGTCAGCGTCACGCACGATCCGGCCGTCTTTCGGGTCGGGGGTATCGCGGGTGATCCCCGCCAGGGCCATTGCGCGCGCATTGACGAGATTGGAATGGCCGAACGACGAATGCACCATGATCGGTCGCGCCGTCTTGACGCCCTCGAGCGCTACGTGCGTCAGCACGGTTCCCGCCGGCTGCATGTTCTGCTCGAACCAGTTGATCACCACCAGCCAGCTTTCGGGACCGGCCTCCGTGTCGGCATCAACGCATGTCTGGATGCGCGCCTGAAACTGCGGGATGGTCAGGGCTTCGTAATTGAGATTGCAGTTGAGCATCCGTAGGCCGCCCGATTGCGGGTGCATATGACCGTCGATCAGCCCCGGCATGACCATGCGGCCTTTAAGATGAATGACCTGCGTCTTTTTGCCGATCAGCCGCTTTGTGCCGGCATCATCGCCGATATAGATGATTTTACCCTCACGCAGCGCCAGGGCCTGCGCCACACTGTCCCTGGCGTCGACCGTATAGACATAGCCATGCAAAAAAACGGTATCCGCCTTGGGAATGGGCCTTGCTTCGGCAGAACCGGCAAACAGAGCCAACGCAACTATCAGATATTTCATGTCGCTTCCTTCCCCCTCGCCCCGTTTACGGGGAGAGGGCCGGGGTGAGGGGTAATACAACCGACCGGCCCGCCCCTCACCCGGCTCGAAGATCGAGCCACCCTCTCCCCGAAAACAGGGAGAGGGGAAGGCAAGTTACATCCCCTGTCGTTTTTTGGCGTATGCACGACTATATAGGGCGCACGCTACCCGGCAAAGGAAATCATATGGATTCGGTCATCTCGATCAAACAGCTCGACAAGACGTACAAGAGCGGCCACCGGGCGCTGAAATCCATCGATCTCGATATCAAACGCGGCGAAATCTTCGCTCTGCTCGGCCCTAATGGCGCCGGAAAGACCACCCTGATTGGCGTCGTCTGCGGGCTGGTGAAGCTGACCGGCGGCACGGTCATCGCCGATGGCCACGACATCACGAAAGACTATCGCGCCGCCCGCGCCAAGATCGGCCTCGTGCCGCAGGAACTGGCTACCGATATGTTCGAGACCGTCTGGGCCACGGTCAGTTTTTCGCGCGGCCTCTTCGGACTGGCGCCCAATCCGGCCCATATCGAAAAGATCCTGAAAGACCTCTCCTTGTGGGACAAGAAGGACAACAAGATCGCCACGCTTTCCGGAGGCATGAAGCGCCGCGTGCTGATCGCCAAGGCGTTGTCGCATGAACCGAAGATCCTGTTCCTCGACGAGCCGACCGCCGGCGTCGATGTCGAGCTGCGCCGCGACATGTGGGCCATGGTTGGCCGGCTGCGCGATCAGGGCGTTACCATCATCCTCACCACCCACTATATCGAGGAAGCCGAAGAGATGGCCGACCGCATCGGCGTCATCAATAAGGGCGAGATCATTCTGGTCGAGGAAAAGCACGCCCTCATGAAGAAGCTCGGCCAGACCCGCGTTACCATCGGCCTGAAGTCAAAACTGGACGCGCCGCCGGACATACCGCAAAAACTCGATCTGTCCGAGGACGGCGAAACCCTGACCTTCACCCTGACCGGTGAAGGCGATTCGGAAGATGCCGGCGTCGCCGATGTGCTGAAAGCGTTGATGGAACGCAAGGTCGACTTCAAATCGGTCAATACCAAGCGCTCGTCGCTCGAAGATATCTTTGTCGATCTGGTGGAGAAAAAGACATGAGCCTGAACCTCCACGCCGTACGCGCCATCTATATGTTCGAGTTGCACCGTACCTGGCGCACCCTGTTCCAGAGTATCGCCGCGCCGGTCATCTCGACCTCGCTCTATTTCATCGTCTTCGGTTCGGCCATCGGCAGCCAGATGACCACGATCGACGGTGTCTCCTACGGCGCCTTCATCATTCCCGGCCTGACCCTTCTCAGCATCCTGACCGAAAGCACCTCTAATGGCTCTTTCGGCATCTATCTGCCGCGCTTTACCGGCACGATCTACGAGTTGCTGTCAGCGCCGGTTTCTGTCGCCGAAGTACTGCTGGGCTATGTCGGGGCGGCGGCGACGAAATCGGTCATCCTGGGCTCAATCATCCTGCTCACGGCGCGCCTGTTCGTGCCCTATGAGATCGTCCACCCCGTCTGGGCGGCGCTGTTCCTCGTCATGATCGCCCTGACGTTTTCGCTATTCGGCTTTATCCTTGGCGTCTGGGCCGATGGCTTTGAAAAGCTCCAGATCGTGCCTCTGCTGATTATCACGCCCCTCACCTTCCTCGGCGGCACCTTTTATTCGATCAAGATGCTTCCGGAATTCTGGCAGACCGTCACCCTGTTCAACCCCATCGTCTATCTGGTCAATGGTTTCCGCTGGGCTTTTTATGGCAAGGCCGATGTCAACGCGATGGTCAGCTTCGGCATGACCGCGCTCTTCATGCTGGCCTGTGTGGCCGCCATCACCTGGATATTCAAGACCGGTTACCGCCTGAGAAGTTGAATCATGCGGAGCGTGCAGACGCGTCGAAGAAGCCTCGCGACACCACCACGATGTCGCGCGAGGGCTTAATAAACTGAAAAAGTTGCACGCCAAAGGTGTCTCACTCAACGCAGCCAGCTTCGCGCATCAAAGCCATGGCTTCCGTGTCAAATCTATAGGCAGGCCGTGCCGAATAGGGCATAAGAGCAGACCCGATCCTTATGCGACCCTTGCGAGCCCTCATGACGACCGACGCGAATGTGCCTGCCGCCGCCCCCACCTTGCGCCAGAAAATCGCCCGCTTCGCCCATGCCCTGTGGAATGCCGATGACAAGACCCTGCGCTGGGTGCTCGGCGTACTGATCGTCATTCTGGCGGTGTTCAACTTCGCCCGCGATATCAATAATCCCAATCGCGCCTTCTGGGACGAATCCTATTATCTGACCTCGACCCAGCGCTACGAAGAAGGCAAGGCGCAATACGCCTCGCATCCGCCGCTTGGTTTCATGTTCATGGATGCCGGCGTCAAGGTCGGCTATATGTTGGGCGTCAATACGGACGTCAACACCCATGCGCTCGGCGATCTGAAGAAGATCGATTCGCGCGTCGTGCCCAAGGCTTACAACTTCACACCGGTCCGGATGCCTTCGGCGCTGTTTGCCGTTCTAAGCGCCCTGCTCTTTTACCTCATGATTCTGCGGCTCAATGGTGAACCGTTCGAGGCCTTTGTCTTCTCGCTGCTGTTCGTCTTTGAGAACGCCTACATCGTCCATTTCCGCGCCGCCCATCTCGATTCCTACCAGTTCACCTTCACCCTCGGCTCGATTCTGGTATGGCTGCATACCTTCGGCAAGGAACCGAAACGGCCGCTACTGATGTACGGCCTATTCGGTCTGCTGTGCGGACTGTCGTTCATGGTCAAGGTCAATTCGCTGGTCATGCTGGCGCTTGGCGCCTTAAGCCTGATCCGAGCTGTCTGGATCGACCGTTCGCGCCACAACTGGCTGCGCCAGATTGGTAATGGCGCCGCTATCGCCGGGGCCTTCGTGGCCGTGGTCGTCACCGTCTTCACCCTGCATGTCGTCTTCAATCCCAATCTGCCCGATTCGACCACCAAGGCCGGCCAACGCGACCTGCGCGCCATGGGCCAGACCTACAAGGATTACCTGGCCGATAAACGCGGTCTGTCACCCGCCGTGGTCTGGGATGCTACCGCCGGCTATTACAAATACATGAAGTACGACTTCACCGGCGAGGTGAAGACCGAACCCAACGGCTCGCAGCCGGCACTTTGGCCCTTCATGGCCAAGGCGATCAGCTACCGCTGGGACTTCGACGGCAAGCGCACCGCCTACACCCATATGGTCGGCAATCCGGTGGACTGGGGCTTAGGTATTGTCGGCATCGTCGGTGCCTGCGTGCTGGTTTTGCGCCGCCGTTTCGACAAGGAAGCCGCGCAGGTTTCGCAGGATTACGATCGCCTCGAAGCCCTGCTCGCCATGTACATGATCTTCTGGACCTTCCACATCTATCTCGGCATCCACCGGGTCATGTACATTTATCACTACTTCATCGGGCTCTCGCTGAGCTTCTTCCTGGTGGCGCTCAGCTTCAAGATCGCCGCACGACAGATCCCGCTGATCGAGAAGCATCGCTTCATAATTCTCTGTGCGATCAGCGTGGCCATCGCCGGCAGCTATCTCTTCTACGCGCCTTTGACCTATCACCACTACCTCACGCGCAAGCAGTGTGAATGGCGCAATATTCCGGTGACGCTGATCGTCTGCCAGCCCTCCAGGAAAAAGCCGGCGCCGTTACCGACGCCGGCTGTTGTGGCCAAGTCTCTCTAGACCTAGATCGCCACGCCGAGATCAATGCTCGGCGGTATAGCCATTGTTACTAAGGCCACAGCGATACGCTGAGATTACGACCAATGTTCAGGTCGGTTTATGGGGTGTTAGGAAGCTTTCCAGCAACCGCAATTTCGAAAGGCGAGGCCTTAACTCTTCGGCGGCAGGTCGATATCCGAGATCATCCGCTCACCGCCGAATCGCGACAACTGCACCACCACGTCGATCAGCGACGAGGCGTAGCTCAGGGTTTCCAGCCGCGTCAGTTGTGTGCCCGATTGCATCACCATCAGGGCGATCTGCTCCAGCGCGCCCTTCGGCGTATTGGCATGCACCGTAGTGAATGAACCCGGGTGGCCGGTATTGATGGCGCGCAGGAAGGTAACCGCCTCCTCGCCGCGAATTTCGCCGACGATGATACGGTCAGGGCGCAGGCGCAGACTGGCCTGCAGCAGGTCGTTGATGGTGACGCGCGCCTCGCCCATCTCGCCTTTCACCGCCACCAGACGCAGGGCATTGGCGTGGTTGTCGGCGATTTCCGGCGTATCCTCGACCAGGATAATGCGTTCATGCGGCGGAATCGTCTTGAGCATGGCGTTAAGGAAGGTGGTCTTGCCGGATGACGTGCCACCAGAGATCAGGATCGTCTTGCGCGCCAGCACGGCCTCTTTCAGGAAGGCGACCGGGTTCTTGCGGGCATAGGCTAGGTCATCGCGCTGAACCTGGCCACCGATATCCGGAATGGGGCCGCGGTCATAGGCTTCGAGCGATAAGTCAACCATGCGGTGACGGCGTATGGCCAGCGCCCAGTGCTTCGCCGCCGGCGGTCCAACCAGTTGCACGCGCTCGCCGCTCGGCAGGCTCGCCGCCAGCAGCGGATTTTCGCGGTTGATGCCCTGGTGCGCCATACGAGCGATTTGCGCCGCCAGACGGCTGAGCAGGACGTCATCGACCTCCGGCAGTTCGATGCGCTGCATGTGTGCCTGTCCGGAGACCTCAATCCATATCTCGCCCGGCTGGTTGACGAGGATTTCGGTGATCTCATCGCGTTCCAGAAACGGCAGGAACGGACGCAGATAGGTGCGTAAATACACCCCATCCAGAGCCACAACGCTATTGTCTGGAGCGGCCATGCTATCCCTACTGATTGAAATCGAGGTCGCGCGCGGCGAAGACCTGGATCGGCGCGCCTTGCGGCACCTTGATCGTCGGCGGGATCTTGATGTCGTTGGACAGCGCCTCCCCCATAACGCCGGAGGCATCTTTCGAGGTCCCGATGACAATGGTCGAGGAACTCTTGCCGCTCAGGGCGCCGGACACGCCATTGACCACGGACAGCAGCATCGCCGAGCCGAAGCGCTTGGCGAAGTGGGTATCGACCTTGCCGGTCATGCCCGCCTGACCAAGATCATCGGTCCCCGGCGAGGCCAGTTGCACCGACAGGCCGTCAGGTCGGATGAGGCGGTTCCAGATGATGAAGGCGCGGGTCTCGCCGCTGGTCAGCCCACTCTTGTATTGCCCGATAAGACGCGAACCGCGCGGAATGAGGATCGCCGTGCCGTCGAAGCTGCGGATATCGCGCGAAACAATGGCGCGGGTGTAGCCCGGCAGGTCGGAATTGATCGCGGTTTCCAGCACGGCCGGGATGACGGCGCCCTGCGGCACGACCTTCGACGGATCGCCGATTTTCCAGGCGCGCTGCGACACATCCGAGGTCTGCGCCGCCAGGAATTGGTCATTGGCATTGCCCGCCGGCTTGGCCGCCAGAACAGCCTGAGCCTGCGCCGCCTGCTGTCCGGCCGGATTGCTGTTGTCGATGATCAGGGCCGGCGATCGCACACTGTTGTCCGGCGCGGGCGCTGCCACAGGTTGCTGCAAGGGCTGTACCGGCTGCGGCATCAGGAAGGATTGCGGCGGTTGTTCGACCGGGTTCAGCGAGGGATCGACCGGCGGCAGAGTCGATGGCTGCGACTGTGGCGGTGCAATTTGTTGGGTCGGCTGTGGCGCAGGCCGCTGCGGCTGCTGGCCGATACTGAACCAGGTGATGGCGCCCAGTCCCATAGCCCCTAGGATACCGAGCATCAAAACGGCGCTGTCGCCCATGGCGGATGAACGCGCGACCTGTGGCAGGGCCTGCGTATTGGCGGCGTCGAGTTCATCGGCGTCGATCTTGAGGCGCGGATCGTTGCCTTGCGGCAAACGACGACTCAGGGTCGGATCTTTGGCGTCGGGTATCACTTTATGCTCCCTTGGCTCTTGGAACGGGGCTTGGGCGACAGCGTGTCCAGCCCCTGCACCACATAGGTATCGTTATAAAGCACGGTTTTGAGATCGCCACGGCGCAACACGAAGCCGCGCGCCACCTGTTCGATGACGAAATAATCCCCGCGCGAGGCATAGTTGACGAGGCTTTCGGTATTATCCGGATTGAGCGCATAAACAGCCGGAACACTGACGCCGGCGGCCCATTTCATATAGGTCGAGGTGCCGTCATCAAACACCCGGATCGGCACCAGCGTTACGTCGCCCGAATAGGTATAGGCGGCGTTACGCTTTTCCGGCACCGGCAGGAAGGCGTTCGGGTCGACAGGTCCCGATGGCGCATTGGCTTCCGGCTTGGCTGGCGCCGGCGGATAACGAAAACGTAGTTCATAGGATATGCGGCCACGGGTACAGTCAGACGCACTGGCCGTGCGCAGCTCGAAATTATAGCTGCGCTTGTCGCTTACCACCGTCATATTGGTATGTCCGCTGCCAGCCGTCGCCTTCACGAACAGGAGATTGCCGCGCTTGTTCGGCATCACCTGCCAGCCGGCAGAATCGCCGACGCCGACGTTCTCGACATGCTCATCCGAGGCAAAACTGATCATGGTCTGGAAATTGACGCAGCCTTCCAGACGCACCACTGCCGCCGGATCATAGTCAATCGTCTGCAGGCGGGAATCGGCCTCGTAGCCTTGCGCAAAGCTTAACTGCGGCAGGGCAAGCAACAGGCTGACAGCCAATGAAATGCGGGTCTTAGTCATGAGGTCGGTCCCTTAGGGACATTTGGGGGTACATTAGGCGTTACAGGTGCGGCGCCGGATGGCTGCATATTAGGCATGGTCGGCGCATTGCGGAAACGCTGGCCCAGCCCCTGAACGCGGCTGAAGCGGTCGGCGCTGCCCTGACGCCCCAGTTGATCGTAAAGCCCGAGCGTCTCGGTGCGGCCGACCGTGCCGGTGGCGGCACCGGCCGCCACATCGGCGCTGCGGGTGATGGCGGAAATCATCGGCTCGGTGCGGTCATAGGATGCGTCCCCGCGCGCGCCCTGCCCGCCACCAGTTTGCCATATGGCGGACTGACTGCCTTGCGACATCATAGGCACCTGCCCCCCCGGGATATCGGTCGCCGGTTTTTCGCGTAAGGCCGCCTGCCAGTCGCGCACCAGCGAGGCTGCGACCCAGATCAGCGTGAAGAGGAATCCGCAATAGATCAGCGAGCCCATGAACAGAATGACCATGGGCTGTATCGCCCTGACCGCGCCCAAGGGGTCATTACTGATATTCTCAATCAGCGGCACAAGCAGCATCAGCGCCGCTGTACCGCCCAGCACGACCAGCATCGGCGAGAGGGCGAACACCACCGTGGTGCGCAGCCAGCCATTGAAGAGGCCTCGCGTCTGCGGAAACAGCGCGAAGACGATGAAGATCGGCCCCAGAATCAGCAGTAGATACAGCACCAGCCGCGTCAGGATCAGCACCCCGAGCGTCGAAACCAACAGGAACAGGCCCGATAGCCAGAACAGGGTCACCGGCATGGATTGCGGCAGCACCAGCACAGGCTGCGCCGTTGTGGTCACCACATTACCGGCATTGGCGGTATAGGCAGGATCAAGACGTCGGGCGATATCGGCGAAACGCACGAACAGGCCGTCCAGAGACTGGGCGAAATTCATCACCGCGCTGCCTTTTTGCCCCAGAAGCGCCGCCGCCACCTCGTCAGGGCCATTCATCATCAGCCCGTAGAAGACGGCGTGATAGGCCGGCCAGAACGACACGAAGGTCAGCACCAGCACCATGGTCATGATGCGCGGGCTCATCATGGTCAGGGTCAGGCGCGTGCGGCCGGTCATAAAGCCGATGCCGATCAAAGCGACATATATACTGAGCAGCACGAAAAGTGCCGAGCCAAAGGCGCCACCCGCACCAAACAGACGGTCATAGCCGGTCTGGACCGCCGCATTGATCTGGCAGTCCATGGCCTGAAGTGACCCCGAAACCGAGGTCTCACCGACCAGATTGATGGCGGGGCAATAACCGGCCATTACAGCCTCCCGGTCTGGCTTGGGACGCTGCCGGGATAGGGCTGGCCAAGCAGATGCGGCCACCAGTCAGCCGGCGCATCGCCATACTGGGCACGCAGTTCATCAAGCTGACGCACGCTCGATTCACGCCCGGAAAGCACGGTTAGGATATCGGGCATCGCCCCCAAATCAAGGCGCGCCACCACCGAATGATTGCCGTGCTTGATCAGGAAGGCGCGTGACGAGGCCGGCAAGGCGCGGATCAGATCGAGTTCATGCAGGGTAAGGCCGAAACCGACGCAATAGTCCTCTTCCTGGGCACGCGGATTGGGCATGAAGATTTGCGTCGCCGCCTGTTCGATGATCGCCGACGAAATGCGGCTGTCGAGCGCATCGCGCGCGCTTTGCGTGCCAAAGCCAAGGATGGCGTTGCGCTTGCGCAGCGTCTTCATCCAGTTACGGATGGCGGCGGCGAACACCTCGTCATCGAGCGCCTTCCAGCCCTCGTCGATGATGATAAGGGCCGGCGTGCCGTCCAGACGTTCCTCGACGCGCTGGAACAGATACATCATGCAGGGTGTGCGCAGGGTCGGCTCATTGAGCAGCAAGGTCATGTCGAACCCAAGCGTGCGGGTCTCCATGTCCAGTTCGTCCTCAGCATTATCGAACAACCAGGCGTGTTCGCCCTCACCGACCCATGGATTGAAACGGGCGGCTAGATCGCCGTGTGTCGGCCGGCGCACACCGCCGAGCAATTCTCGGAAGAAGCGCAGGCGGCGATATCGCGGTTCCTGATCGAAATTGGCGTCGACCGCTTCAGAGATGATCGCCTCTTCTTCCGAATTGAGCGGCAGATCCGGACGCACGATCAGTTGTGCGATAAGCGAGCGTAAAAAAGCGCGATTGCCGGCATTATCCGGCAGTTGCAGCGGATTGAAACCGGTCGGCTCGCCGGGTCGCAAGGTGGCGTAGTGGCCGCCGATGCTGCGGATGAAGATTTCGGCGCCGCGGTCCTTGTCGAACAGCACGGTGCGTGGCTTGAACTTCTGCGATTGCGCCGCCAGGAAGTTGAGCACCACCGTCTTGCCGGAGCCCGATGGCCCGATGACGGTGAAATTGCCAAGATCGGCCTTGTGGAAATTGAAATAATAGGGCGTACCGGACGACGTCTCGAAGATGCAGACCGCCTGCCCCCAGTGGTTGCCCTCCGGCTGGCCGATCGGAAACCCGTGCAGGCTGGCGAAGGAAGAATAGGCGCCTGTGCTGATCAGCGCCTTGCGGGCGATATAGCCCTCATTGCCGGGGAACTGCGCCCAGAAGGCCGGTTCCAGATTGACATCCTCGCGCACCGCCACGGCGCCGAGATCCGCCAGGGCGGCAAGAGATTGCGCCACCGCCGGATCGAGTTGCGCCATCGACTTGGCGCGCACCAGCAGGCTCATATGATGTTCGCCCAGCCCCATGGCGCCGATCGAGAGGTCATCCTTGGCCGACATCAGCCCTTGACGCAGGCTCATCGCCTCTTCGTCGGCGGCACGCATGCGTCGCAGAGCCAGGTTGATGCGTTCCAGCCCGATCTGACGATCGACGAAGCCAAAGCTCTCGGTCAGCACCATCTCGAACGGCAGACGCAGGATGGCATCGCACATGCCCGGCGTGGCGTGCGGCGGATAGTCCTTCAGCGACATAATTGCGGCGAAGTCTTTGCCGTTGCCAAGGCTCGACTGCTCCATCGCTTCCAGCCCGAAGCTGACGCGGCGATAGGGGATATATTGGCCAAGATCGGTGGCCGGACGCAAAACAGGACGCATCTCGCCGTTATAGATGGCCGACAGAAGTTCAAGCGGCTCCGAACAACGGCCATTGGCGGTTTCGTAACCGCTCAAAATGCGTGGACCATAGGCCTGCAAGGCCGCCAATAAGGCTTCGGTCGCGCCCTGCAGCTCCTTGTGATCGCGCGCCAGACCCGCCGCCTGGCTGTTTTCGCCCATCCCGCGACCGAACATATCGGCCAAGCTTTCGGCGAAACCGACCTTGCCCTTGGGGTTGCGACGGACCACGGTGATGAACAGGTCATTGACGAACAACTGGCGCGACGACAGCTTGTTCTGCCAGCGCTGCTGGATCAGGTTGCACACCGGATCATCGAAGGTCGAGTTCAGCCCCACACTGACGCGACGGCGGATAATGTGGTGATAGAGCACGAAGCGCGACGAACCAATGGCGCGCAGGGCGGCGGCGCGGATGATCTGACGGTGGTTGACCTCTTCGGTATCGGCCGTCTCGAAGGCGAACCCTTCGAGATAGATGGACTGCATCAGCGAGCCGTCACGCATCACGATCGTGCGGTCATCGAGCAGTCGGTCATAGGGCAGACGGTCGCCGACACGCTTTTCCGTGGCGAACCAGCTTGCGAAACCCTTCAAAGTTTTTGGACCGGCGGCCATCGTTTGTTATGTTCTCTGGCTTTACGGAAGATACGAATTGCAGCGCCAGTGGCGCCAATTACGAATACGGGTGCAGCGCTGCACCTTGGTCATCCACAGATCGAAAACGCGCGGCTCCCGCAGACAGGCCAGATAACCGATGGCATGGACGACAAGCGCCACGCCAAATGCCCAGAAGGAGCGCGTGATCAGGAAGACCTCGGTCGTCACCACGGCGTTGATGATGAAATAGCTGTAGGTCACGCCGGCGAACATCTGGGGCTGGGTCAGCGCCTTGAAGACCGGCGATTTGATCAGATCAGACATTAATTCGCAACGGCCTGGATGCCGCCGACAATAGTCGCCGCGCCAAACAGGATAAAGCAGCCAACGATAACCGTAGCGCCAAAGCGCCAGTTCATACGGCCGGTCAGCATCATGAAGCCAACGGCCGCGACAGCGATAACGGCGACAGTCGTCGCCACCTTGCCCATCAGGGTACCCTGAATCCAGTCGAGCGCGTTTGAGATCGGCGAAGACCCTTGCGGATTCATCGCCTGCGCATGGGCCCGCGTGGCCAGCGACATCATGGCGGTGGAAAGCGCCACCAGGGTATGGGAAACGATCTTCATTAGCTACCTCGCCGTCAATTCCGGTTATGCTTGGCGCCCCTGAGCTTATCCGTGACGCGCGTCGGATTCGCCAAATGCGGGATTGACCTACTTTTGCCGAAAGACACGCCTGAATCAAGGGGCGGAATCAGAGGTTTAGATGACGAAAGCGTATATTCGGTAAAGGGCCGCTCACATATTCCGCACAATCGCGTCACCTGAATGGCGGCGTGTTGCCTTTTCGACATCATCAGCCAGCAAAGGTGACGGTGACGCCCTTTTTCTTGAAGTAGGACTGCATCAGCTTGCGTCCCTGACGGTTGTTCTGCGCCAGACGCGCAGGCTCGACCACGGCCTCTTTCAAACCTTCTTCGGTCAGGGCCGTCTTCAGATCCTTGATGGCCGCGTCGAGTTCGACATTGTCGTTGGCCAGGGACTCATAGATTTTTTCGAGGGCGTCGTGAACGGTCAAGGCAGGTCTCCAGCATACAGGTGCGCATGTTAAGCGCCGCTGTTACCAGCATTTGCCGTCCGACATCAAGACTTCTTGATATTGTCCAGGGTCGCTTGCTGGCTGCGGCCATAGCTTGCCGGCACGGTCTCGACCTTGACGGCGGCCTTCTTGGGCTTGCGGACTTCCTTAGTGCTCTTCTTTTGTCCCTTGGCCATCGTCGTCTCCTTGTTCGCCAAAATGGCGTAAACATGGTTATCGCAGGTTATCGGCCGTAAAGCGCGTTAAATATCTACTTCGATCTTCAGCGCCTTTAAAACCTCATCCGGAATCGTCTGCTTTGTCGTTGCGAAATCGGCCCACGGGTCGCTTTTCAACTGCGCCAGACGTTTGGCAATCGTGCTGATCGTATAATCCGAAGGCTGGAGTTTTACGTTCAATTCGTCCCAGACTAGCGGTGTCGCCACCCCGGCGCCTTCACGCGCGCGCACCGAGAAGGGCGCCACAGCCGTCGCTGTCAGGTCGTTGCGCAGATAGTCGACGAAGATCTTGCCCTTGCGCGCGGCCTTGGTGGCCACGGCGATATATTTGTCCGGCATGTCATGCGCCATCGATTGGGCGATGGCACGCGTGAAGGCCTTGACGGTGTTCCAGCTATACTTGCGCGTCAGCGGCACAACGATATGCAACCCCTTGCCCCCGGTGGTTTTCAGAAAGTTTTTCAGACCAAGCTCGTCCATGCGCGCCTTTACCTCGTGCACGCCGTCGATCACCTGCTTCCAGGGTGTTTCCGGATCGGGGTCGAGATCGAAGATCATCTTGTCCGGCAGGTCGGGCTTGTCGGCCTTGCAGCCCCAGGGATGCAACTCAATGACGCCCCACTGCACCAGGGTGATCAGGCCTTCGCGGTCTTTGATCATCATATAGTCTTCGTCGCGCCCTTTGACCGCAATGCCCGTGTCGTAGATGTGCTTCATCTCGCCATGACCGATGTGACGCTGGAAGAAGCAGGCGTCGCCTATGCCTTCGGGACAGCGCAGCATCGACAACGGACGCTCCCTGACATAGGGCAGGATCAGGTCGGCCACACTGTCATAATAGTGCGCCAATTGCAGCTTGGTGACATCCAGGCCCGGAAAAATCACGCGCTCCGGATGCGAGATACGGATACCGGCGACTTCTCCATCTTTGCTTTTGGCGGTACTTTTTCGGGCCGGCTTTGGTTCTTCGGTCATGGCGGGCGACTCCGGTTCCAAAACCTTTTTCGTCACATGCAGTTCGCGGTCGCTGCCAATCTCGCTGGCCGGCTTGTCTTCGCGCAAGCCCTGAAACGACGGGTGGCGCAAGCGTCCGTCCGTCGTCCATTCGGTGAACTCGACCTCGCAGACGACCTCCGGCTTGACCCAGTGGGTGCCACGCCGTGCATTGGCCGGCACTTTGTCGTCATAGGCCGGCTTGTCCTGCTCCAGCGCGTCGAGCTTTTTCCGAATAGCCACCGATGATTCGCGGTCGAAGCCGGTGCCGCACTTACCGGCGAAGACGAACTTTTCTTCTTCATAATAGCCGAGCAACAGCGCGCCTATGCCACGTTCGGCGTGGGCAGGTTCGGAAAAGCCGCCGATGACAAACTCCTGCCGCTTGTGACATTTTACCTTTAGCCACGACTTGCCGCGCCCACTGACATAGGTGGAATCAGCGCGCTTGCAGATGATGCCTTCCATCTCCAGATCGCAGATTTTATTCAAGAAACCCTTGTCGGCTTCGAGAAAATGATCGCTGTAGATGATGCGCTCGCTGAGGTCTTTGCCTTTCAGCAAGGCTTCCAGACGCGCCTTGCGCTCAGTCAGGGGCAATTTGCGCAGGTCCTCGCCATCGAGGTGGAGCAGATCGAAGACATAATACTGCAGGTCGGCGCTATGCCCCGCCAACAAGGCATCCTGCAAACCCTTGAAACTCGAGCGTCCGGCCTCGTTGATCGCCACGATCTCGCCATCAAGGATGGCCGAAGTAACGCCGAGATTTTTAAGCCCTTCGGCCGTGTGGCGGAACTTGTGCGTCCAGTCGAGACCGGTGCGCGTCATCATTCTCACATCATCGCCTTCGATCATGGCGAGGGTGCGGTAGCCATCAAACTTGACCTCGTGCAGCCAGTTTGTACCGGTCGGAATCGCATCCGCGAGGGTAGCCAGTTCGGGCGCGATAAATGTCATCGCGTCCTTTGCGGGCGCTGCCTTTTTGGGCGATGAATTCCACACCTTGCCGCCCGCGGCCGCGATTTCATCCATGGTCCGGTCGGAAACGACACTGGTGATGTTATCGCTTAAAAACTGATCATGGTCGCCTTCGACCATATGCTCATCGTGGTGCTTGATCAGCAACCAGTTGTTGCGGCCCTTATCCTGAGGTCGCGGCTTCATCCGCACCAGCACCCATTCGCCTTGCAGACGCTTGCCGCTGAGGCGAAACTTCAGGTCGCCTTTTTTCAGAGCTTCGTGCGGGTCGCCGATGGGTTCCCCAATAAACTCCCATGTGCCTTCGTCCCACAGCATGACCGTGCCGCCGCCATACTGGCCTTTCGGGATGGTGCCTTCAAATGTGCCATATGAAACCGGATGGTCCTCAACCTCAACCGCCAAACGCTTATCAGCCGGATCGAGACTTGGCCCCCTGGTCACCGCCCAGGATTTCAGTGTGCCGTCCAGTTCCAGCCGAAAATCATAATGCACGCGCGTGGCGTCGTGCTTCTGGATCAGGTAGCGGTTGCCCGTCGTCTTTTTCAAAACACCTTCGGGTTCGGCGGTCAGCTTGAAATCGCGCTTCTGGCGATACTTATCCAGATTATCCGCCATAGCTTAGCTCGCTTTTCGTGTCGTCGCCCTGGTCTTCTCGGTCGATTTCGGCGGTGTCGCCTTGCGGGTGCGTTTCGGCGCCGGCGTCTTCGCCCTGGCGGGCGCATCACTGCCCCCCTTTTCACGCAGCGACTGACGCAAGGCGTCCATCAGATTGACGACCTTGGCGGTCGGGCGCTCTTCTTCCACCTGGCGCGGCTCACGGTGCTCAACGCGCGCGTCGATAATCTCCTGCAAGGCCTCGCGGTAATGGTCATGGAACTTGCCGGCGTCGAACTTGACCGTCTTGCGCTTGATCAGCTCCTTGGCGAGATCGAGTTCCTCGCTGTCGGGCTTCTTGTCGCGGATGCCCTCGAAATAGGGATCGGTCTCGCGGATCTCGTCTTCGTAACGCAGGGTTTGCAGCAGAAGCCCGCTGCCGCACGGCTTGATGGCGCATAAGCGTTCACGCCCCCCTATCGCCAGTTGCCCTACCCCCACCTTCTTTGAATCGCGCAGGGCATCGCGGATCACGGCGAAGGTGGCGTCATTGCCCTTGCCATCGGGCGCGATGAAATACGGGCTTTCCATATAGACGTCGTCGATCTCGTCGGTATTGACGAACTCGACGATATCGAGCGTCTTGCTGGAGGGAATTTTGAGATCTTTCAGTTCGTCCGGCTCGATCAGGACATATTCGCCCTTCTCGTATTCATACCCCTTGATCACCTCGTCGCGCTCGATCGTCTTCTCACCGGCCACCAGTTCATGATGGACGCGCTCGCCGGTCGGACGATAGATTTCGTGAAAGGCGATGGTTTTGGAGCGATTCAGCGCCGCGTACATATTCACCGGCAAGGATACCAGCGACAGCCGGATGGTGCCGCTCCAGTAAGGACGTAAGGCCATAGATGCGCTCCCGATTGCAGCCTTAAAGCTTAGGCGCGGGAGGGTAAGGAACGCAGCGTGAAGACACGCCGCGTCCATAAATTTCGGGTAAACCTAACTGCGTAAAGTGCGGTTAAACAGGGCCCGCGTGCGCGACCACGCCAGTTTGGCCGCATCAGGATTGAAGCGCGGCGTGGTGTCGTTGTTGAAGCCGTGCTCGGCGCCGGCGTAGACAAAGGCCTCGTAATGGATATTGGCGGCTTTAAGCGCTGCCTCATAAGCCGGCCAGGCCTCGTTGATGCGCTGGTCGTTGCCGCCCATATGGATCAGCAGGTCAGCCTTGATATTCGCCACCTGATCGAGCGGTGGNGGCGAGCCATAGAACGGCACGGCGGCCTTAAGCCTCGGCAGCTTGGTCGCCAGAAGGTTGGCGATGCCACCACCATAACAGAAGCCGACAACGCCCAGAGCGCCATTGCCGCCCGCGACCGTCTCCGCGTAATGCGCAGCCGCCACGAAATCTTCGCGCGTCTTCGCCTGATCCAGTTGGCCAAAGAGCGCCCGCGCCTTGTCTTCGTCACCGGGATAACCGCCGAGCGTGGTCAGGGCATCCGGCGCGATGGCGATGAAGTTATCGAGGGTCAGACGACGGGCTATATCCTCGATATGCGGATTCAGGCCGCGGTTTTCATGCACCACCAGCACTACCGGAAGCTTGCCTTCAGACTTCAAAGGCCGCACGACATAGGCCTTGATCTTGCCGTAGCCACTGGGTGACGCGATCTCGACCCATTCCGTTTTCAGGCGCGCATCATCGGGTTTGACCTGCTGGGCCCGGGCAAAATTGGGCGTCAGCGCCGCCAGGGTGGCCACCGCACCGGCGGCACCGGCAGTATATTGCGCACATTGGGTGAGGAAAGCGCGACGGTCCATAAGGCCGTGCACATACTTGTCGAACAGTTGCAGGACCTCGGGCTTGAAGCTATCCGAGGCAGGCATATCTGGCTTATCCGTCATGATTGTGTCTCTCGTTGAAAGCGCCCCGGAGCCTAGGTTTAACATGGCCAGGCCGTCAGATGAACCGGTATTTATATCAGCCGCCTATGCACCTGCCTTCAACGCAACGGGAATATCGCGCCCTGGGTTTCGCCATGACGTGTCTCACGATCATACTCTATATCATATTGATTCAGACGCTTAACAGCCGCTTGTCCCACCCTGTTGGCATCGGCGCATCCAGCGGGTCTGATCGCCGCCGCAACCTCATCCATGTGTTCGTAAGCGTGTCGGATATGGCCGGTCTCATGGGTGATCAACGCCGACATGTAGCGATTCCAGTCGTTCCGGACCTCTGGTGTCAGGGCGTCAATTGTGGTCAGTCGCGGCAACAGCACATCGGCCGAAAATCTCATCCGGACCTGTGACGTCTGACAGACGCCGTTGATGACAGGCCAGCGCCAGGAGATATGCCAGCGCGTCATGGCGTCAAAAACGCCACCGTCATTTGGGTCTTTCGCTCCGTGCGCATTCATATAGGCGCGAATGGAGCGGACATCGGTACCCGTGACGTTGTAATACCTTACAGTCGTATTCGGAAAAGCCTTAAGAGGGTTTGAAACCGTCGCGGCCGCCGAGGGCTTCAAAGCCAGGCCATGACCGGCGACCGGCGCGCCGACCGTTACCATCACGATCGCTGCGGCAAAATAGACCTTTATCGCTCTCAGACTCATGGTTGCCCTCCCCCCGTTCCTCTGGTCTGATCTGAAGTTTAGCGTCTTTATGTCCCGCCTACAAACGGAACCCTTCTTCCCTATCGTTTTCCCAGTGCGCCTGTTTCAGCCTTAAGGCTATGAAAACCGCCGCCCTGCTCAATCTGGAAACCCCGCCCGTCCTCGATGGCGCCGCGCAGGCCAAAGCGCAAGGTTTGCGCTATGTCAGCGATCAGACGCCGGGTTTCACGCGTCGCAAACATGGAAAGCACGTCCTGTTCTTCGACACCAAGGGTGAGCACATCCGCGACGAGGCGGTCATCACCCGTATCCGCAAGCTGGCCATTCCGCCGGCTTACAAGAATGTCTGGATCTGCCCGCATGCCAATGGCCATATGCAGGCCACTGGTCTGGATGCGCGCCGTCGCAAGCAATACCGCTATCACGGCGACTGGCGCGCCTTGCGCGAGGCCTCGAAATTCAGCCACATCCTGGCTTTTGGCGAGTTTCTGCCCAAGCTGCGCGAGATCACCCACGAACATATGAGCCAGCGCGGCCTGACGCGCGACAAGGTGCTGGCCACAGTCGTCACCCTGCTGGAAAAGACCCTGATCCGTGTCGGCAATGATGAATACGCCAAGACCAACAAGTCCTACGGCCTCACCACCCTACACCACAAGCATGTCGACGTCGAAGGCCACACGATCCGGTTCCGCTTTCGCGGCAAGTCCGGCAAGGAATGGAACCTGAAACTGGCCGATCGTCGCATCGCCAGGGTCGTCAAGGCCTGCGCCGATATCGAAGGCCAGGAACTGTTTAAATATGTCGATGACAACGGCACTGTGCGCGATGTCACCTCCGGCGATGTCAACGCCTATTTGCAGGCCGTGACCGGCGAACCCTTCACCGCCAAGGATTTCCGTACCTGGACCGGCACGGTTCTGGCCGCCATGGCCTTGCAGGACTACGCCCACTACGACAGCGAAGCCCAGGCCAAGAAAAACGTCGTGGCAGCCATTGAGCATGTCGCGAAAAAACTCGGCAACACCCCGACCGTCTGCCGCAAGAGCTATATCCATCCGCAGATTATCGATGCCTACCTGGACGGCAGCCTGATCGCGCAGATCAGCCGCGACATCGACGCCTCGATGCAAGCCAACTATGCGCAACTGACGTCGGAAGAGATTCTCGTGCTCGCCTTTCTCAAACAGCGCCTGCACGAAAACGCTATTTGACCGGCGCCTGTGGCCAGCACATAAACAGCGTTAAAATTAGGAGTCCCTCATGAGTGATATTTCGGTCGCCGTTATCGTCGGCAGCCTGCGCAAAGAGTCGATCAACCGCAAGCTGGCGAACGGCGTGGTCAAGCTCAAGGCGCCCGGTTTCGTCTTCAATTTTATCGAGATCGGCGGTCTGCCACTCTACAATCAGGATTTCGAGAGCGATCCCTCGCCGGTCGTCGATGACTTCCGTGCCAAGGTGGCTGCGGCGGATGCCCTGCTCTTCATCTCGCCGGAATATAATCGCTCCCTGCCGGGCGTGCTGAAAAACGCCATCGATGTCGGTTCGCGCCCTTATGGCCATAACGCCTGGGGCCAGAAGCCCGCTGGCCTCTTCGGCGCTTCACCGGGCGGCATCGGCACGGCGGTGATGCAGGCGCATCTGCGCGATGTGCTGGCTGCTGTGGGCGTCAACGTCTATTCCGGCGCCGAGGTCTATCTGACGGTCAAGGACGGCTTCTTTACCGAAAGCGGCGACATCAACGAAGGCACGCAGAAGTTCCTGCAGGGCTGGATGGACGGCTATGTCGACTTCGTCAAGAAGATGCTGGCGTAAAAAAAACTCCCTCTTTGTCAGAGGGAGCTTCTTGTCTTACTTCGCTGATTCGGTCGGCACATGCGCCCAGAACTCGATCTCGACCGTGGCGTCATAGGCCAGGTTGGTCACGCCGAAGGCCGTCCGCACCGGCAATTGCGCCGGATGGAAGTACGGCTTGTACAGGCGGTTGAAATCGCCCCATTTGGTGATGTCGGTCAGCATGACGGTCGCCTTGAAGATATGCTCAAGGCCAAGGCCATAGCGCTTCAGGATATCCGCCGTATTCGACATGATGCACTTCACTTCGTTGTCGAAGCCCTCGGCCAGTTTGCCGTTTTCGTCGAGCCCGATCATCGCCGACAGGTAAAGCACCTGTCCGACCTGAACGGCTTCCGAAAAAGGCGAACGCGGGTGAGGATGCAGGAAATAGGTGATGCCATCGGCCGGGATAGGGTTGATGACGGGTCTGTTCGCTGTGTTGCTCATAACCCTGTTTTAGCGATCTTTACGCCAACAGGAAAGTATCATTTGCGCAATTTTTCGTGCGCATCACCCTAAGCACCAGGATGAAAAAAGCCTCCCGGCATGAACCGGGAGGCTTTTTCACAGGACGGTCTGACGGGATCAGTTTTCCGCCACGACCTTTTTGGCGCGGGCGGCAGCCCAACGGTAAAGTCCCGCGACCCCGACCAGGGCCAGCACGATGGCGATGACCATGCCGACATTCTCATCCGGCCAGATGGCGGCAAACGGTCCGGCCAGCGGTGCGGCCTGTCCGGTCAGGACGATAATGCCGGCTAGCGCCACATTGAACAGGCTTTCCCCGACAATGAAACCCGAGGCGATCAGCACACCCAGCCGCTTGGCCGGTTCGGCAAAGTCCTTGCCGTTGACCGTCTTGCCCTTGACGGCGCGCTCGAAAATCCAGCCGGCGAAGGCCCCGATCACCACCGGTGCGGTCACCGAACTCGGCAGATAGATAGCCAGACCGACACCCAGTGGCGGCAGGCTGAGCTTGCCCTTGCTGAGCTTGCGGATGACGATATCGAGCACAACCAGACCAAGACCGATGGCGGCGCCGATGCCGAGTAGCTTCCAGTCGAGATCGTGGCTGATGACGCCCTTCGCCAGGGTCGAGATCAGAGTCGCCTGCGGGGCCGCCAGCGGTTCATTGGTGACAGCGTGATAGTTCGGGTCGCCGGCGAAACCGTTGGAATTGTTGAGCAGATCGAGCACCGGCGGCACCACGATAGCGCCGGCGATGATACCGATGATCAGCGCCACCTGCTGTTTCCAGGGTGTGGCGTCGACCAGTTGGCCGGTCTTGAGATCCTGTAGATTGTCGTTGCCGATAACGGCGACGGCGAGCACGACCGTGGTCACCAGCAGGGCGAACGCCACCAGCGCAGTGGCCGTATTGGGGCCCGTCATGCCGTAACCGATCATGCCAACGATCAGGGCTGAACCCAAAACAGTCAAAATGGCGATACCCGAAACCGGCGAATTAGAGGAACCGATCAGGCCGGCCATATAACCGCAGACGGCGGCGGCCAGCATACCGGCCACGATGATATAGAGCACGCCGCTGATGACCAGCGGCAGGGCGATTTCGGCCAGAGGTCCGCCCGAGACGAAATTGGCCAGAAGCCAACCCGCCGGCACCAGCGAAATCAGCACCACCAGACCCATGATCCAGACCGGCAGATCCTGCTCCGTGCGGGGAATGACCGCGCCTTCGAGCTTGCGCGCTCGGCCCGATTCCATAGCCGACATCAAGCCGCTCCACACCGGAACGATCAACTTGCCGAGCGTCCAGATGGCTGCGGCGCCGATAGCGCCAGCGCCGAGGAAACGCACCTGCGTGCCCCATACCTTGCCCGCGTGATCGGCCGCCGACAGATCGGGCATGGGGGTCAGTTGCGTCAGGATCGGCACGCAGATGCCCCAAGCGATGGCTAAGCCCACCAGCATGGCGATGCCGACGGTGATACCCATCAGGTGACCCGCGCCCAGAAGCGCCAGCGAGGCCGAACCGCCGAGACCGGTCGCGCCGGTGCCGACCTTGAAATACTTGGCGACTTCGCCGGCCATCAGCTTGGCGCCGGCCAGAGCCGCGTAAAAGGCCGAGAACAGGCTGCCCCAGATGATCGACCACAGGCCGGCAGCGCCTTCGGCGCCGCCTTCGCGTGAGGAGGTGCCAACGCGCAGAACCTCAGCGGCCGCTACGCCTTCCGGATACGGCAGGGACGATTGCGTCACCAGAGCACGGCGCAACGGCACGGTGTACATGACGCCGAGCACGCCGCCGATGGCGCAGGCCATGAAAGTCGTGAAGAAGGGAACATTGGTCCACCAGCCGATCATGATCAGACCCGGCAGGACGAAGATGACCGAGGCGAGTGTGCCGGCCGCCGAGGCAATGGTCTGGACGATGTTGTTTTCCTGGATCGTCGCCGTCTTGAAGGCCTGCAACAGCGCCATCGAGATGACGGCGGCCGGGATAGACGTGGCGAAGGTCAGGCCGACCTTGAGACCGAGATACACCTGCGCGGCGGTGAAGATCAGGGTGATCAGGATGCCCAGAATGACACCACGAACAGTGATTTCATTGGGACGTGGGATCGTGGGGAGGTTCATCCTCAGCTCCGGTTCTTGGTTTGCTTTTGGGCGATACTGCCCAAATGCGCGCAGAACACAAGCGCCAGATCCAAAACAGATACAAATTCAACTATTCGCGGTCTGCAAGCCGTGACGCCTGTCTAAGCTGCTCAGCACATATTGAAAAGATCATGTAAGCGCCGCGCCTGATGTCGATCCGATTTTGGGGCTTGTGACCGGCACTGAATTTTTATGCCGGCATGATTAGCTTTGACGTCACCCAATCACCCAGATGCGGAGCCAGACCATGCGCGAAGCGGACCATCCCAGCACCTATTCTATTGACTGGAACACGCCCGAAACCGAAGCCAGGCCAGGTTCGTTTCGTCGCCCTAATGCTTTGGTGATCAGTCTGGCCGCGTTTGTTATGGCCACGATTGGCAGCGGCGTCGCGGTCGCCAGCCAGTTATCGCATCTGCCGGACGTTGATGCCCTGCCGGTCATTCCTGAACATGCCGAGGCCATGAACCCTTATCCGGTGGTGGAACGTTCAGACATCGTGCTGGCGACCGTCAACAACTAATGCCTGATATGGTCAACCGTATCGCGCAACTGACGTGACAGGGCTTCGGCCGTATCGCCTCTCACCTTGCCGTCGATAAACACACGCGCGATGACATCCTTGTATTCACGGTAGTTTCGCAGTTCATAGGCGGCCGCCATCTTGTCAGCCGTAGGCCCATCCGATTTCGCCAGTTGCTCCATGATGGCATGAAAACGTGTGTAGCGCTCATGACGGTTGCGTTCGGCCTGGATCAGCACGAACCACACCGCCGCCCACGCCAGAACAATCAGCGGAAGCACCAGAAGCCCCCAGGCCACCATGTCCTGATAGGTTGCTAACATCACATCACCTGTTTCTACACATACAACGCGTAGCTTAGACCAGATAGCCCCCGCTACCCCATGTCTTTCCCGTAAAGGGTGAGTTTATCTCAGGAAACGACCGGCGCAGCGACGCCGTCCTCTTCTTCCATCAACAGGGAATCACACGTCGCCTGAAAGTCTTTCAGATCGACAACCCCGCTTTTAACTTCGGCCTGAAGGGTGGCGTCGGCCTTGGTGATTTCGGCGTCGATCGCGTCATCCGTGGCCTGTGAGATTTCCTGATAAATCGACCGCGCCAGATCACGCGCGTCCTTGATGGCCTCGGTCTGCGCGCCGCCCTGCCCATTCGCCAGCACCACATCGTAGGTTGCGGTGCAGACCATGGCGAGATCCGCCATATCCTGATCGGAAAGTTCCGGCTCGGCGCCTTCAGGTTCAGCCATTTGCGGGGCGGGTGTTTCCTGGGCGCTCAGGCCAGACGCGCTGAAAAAAGTCAGTGTAGAAAGGACGAGCAGACCCGCCCGGATAGGATGATACATGCAACTGCCGGACTTAAAGCCGCTCCGAAAGGGTTTCCCTCACAAGGTATGGCACCTGACCGACACCCGCAAGAGGGACAAGAAAAAAGCCTCCTGTCTGAGACAGAAGGCTTTTAAATTCTTACCACCAGCGGCCTGGCTTGGTGGTGAAGCCTGCGGCCTTTTCCAGCACCGAGGCGATATTCAGCACCGTGCCCTCATCGAGCGCCTTGCCGATCACCTGCAGACCAAGCGGCAGGCCCTGACTATCGAGACCCGCCGGCACCGAGAGGCCCGGCAAACCGGCCAGATTCGTGGTGACGGTGAAGACGTCGTTCAGGTACATGGCGACCGGATCGGCGGCCTTGGCGGCGTCACCCAGTTCGAACGCCGACGACGGCGTGGCCGGGGTCAGGATGACATCACACGTTTCAAACGCCTTGGTGAAATCCTCGGCGATGCGACGGCGCACCTTCAGGGCCTTGACGTAATAGGCATCATAGAAACCCGCCGACAGCACATAGGTGCCGATCATGATGCGGCGCTTCACTTCCTTGCCAAAGCCTTCCGAACGCGACATTTCATAGGTGTCCGTAAGGGAGGTGACGCCCTCGGCGCGGTGGCCGTAGCGCATGCCGTCATAGCGGGCGAGGTTCGAGGAGGCTTCCGCCGGCGCAATGATATAGTAGCACGGCAGGGCGTATTTCGTGTGCGGCAGGGAGATGCGGACGATCTCGGCGCCGGCGTCTTTCAGCCAGGCAATGCCCTGTTCCCACAGGGCGTCGATCTCGGCAGGAATGCCATCGAGGCGATACTCGTCGGGGATACCGACGCGCAGGCCTTTCACCGACTTGCCAAGGAAGGACGAGAAATCCGGAATGGCCAGGTCGAGCGAGGTCGAATCCTTGACGTCATGCGAGCACATGACCTGCAGCATGATCGCGGCGTCTTCGACCGTTTTGGTGATCGGGCCGGCCTGATCGAGCGACGAAGCGAAGGCCACCATGCCATAGCGCGAGCAACGACCATAGGTCGGCTTGATACCGACCGTGCCGGTGAAGGCGGCGGGCTGGCGGATCGACCCGCCGGTATCGGACGCCGTGGCGGCCAGGCAGAGATCGGCGGCGACGGCCGAGGCCGAACCACCCGACGAACCGCCGGGCGTCAATGGCGCATTTGAACCACGTGACTTCCACGGATTGACGACGCTGCCCCATTTCGAGGTTTCGTTCGACGAGCCCATGGCGAATTCATCCATGTTCAGCTTGCCGAGCATGACGGCGCCCTGATCCCACAGGTTCTGCGTCACGGTCGATTCGTAGGTCGGCACGAAGTTTTCCAGGATGCCCGAACAGGCCGTGGTGCGAACACCCGCCGTGCAATAGAGATCCTTGATGCCGAGCGGTGCGCCTTCCAGAGCCCCGCCCTCACCCTTTGCCAGTTTCGCATCGGACGCGGCGGCTTGTTCGCGCGCCTTGTCGAAGGTCAGCTCGACATAGGCATTGAGCGCCGGATTGGCGGTCTCGATGGCGCCGATAAAGGCGTTGGTCAGTTCCGTCGAGGAAAAGGTCTTGGCCTTCAGGCCATCAACCGCGGCCTTGAGCGTAAGTTTGGTAAGTTCACTTGAGGAATTGGGCATATTATTCAACCACCTTCGGCACGACAAAGAAGCCGTCAACGGTCTTCGGGGCATTGGCGACGATCTGTGCGACCTTGTCACCATCGGAAACCACGTCGTCGCGCATGGGAGTCGGCATCTGGACGGCGGTCGTCATCGGCTCGACGCCTGTGACATCGACCTCGTTCAACTGCTCGATCCAGCCCAGAATGCCGTTCAGCTCGCCGGCTAGCGATTGCAGACGGTCATCGCTTTCGCGCAGGCGCGACAGGCTTGCCACCTTTTTCACGGTTGCCACATCAATGGCCATGGTCGGGACTCCATATAATAATGTGGGTTCCGGTTAGCGATTGAGGGCGTTTTTGGCAAGGGGCAAACATGAAAAAGGGCGTTCGCTCATCGCGCAACGCCCTGTTCCATCTTAGTCTAAAGTCAAACCTAACGCGCTTTATGCTCATTCATGGCCATCTGGGGCGGCGAGCGGTCCGTGCGGGCGGCATGCACGCGGTTCATTTCGGCGCTATGGAGATCAGCGACAGCCTCATCGACCGCCTGTTCTTCACAGGCCCGATCGTCGATAATGCGGAAGCCCGGCCCCTCGCCCTCGCTCCAGCACGCTTTCTTGGCGGCCTTGTTGATCTGGGCGTAGACGACTTCCGCGCGTGCCGGATCACGCAGATCGCGGGTCTCGAAGGTCACATCGACACGGGAGACGTTGTCCTGCGCCGAAGCGGTTTGAGCAGCGAAGATTGCTCCGGCCATCAGGCCGGTCATGAAAACTGCACGCAGCATGGTGGCGCTCCTGTTCCGAAGTCTTAGTGCTGACGGTCGTTCATGGCGTAGGCCGAGGCGCGGTCATTGACTTGGCCATCAAGGGCGCTCAATTGCGGCGCGTTGATTTCGCGTACGGCGTCCGAAACGGCCTGACGGGCGCATTGAGCATCAGCCATGGTGGTCATGGGATCGGAGACTTCGCTGGTGCAGACATTCTTGGCGGCGGCGGTCAGCTTGGCATAGAAGGCGCGGGTTTGGCGGGCGTTGTTGAAGTCAACGTGATCGGCTGAAACCGAGACTTGTGCATCTTCGCGCGTTTGCGCGTTGGCGGCGCCGGCCACCAAGGCGGCGATCGAGAAAGCGGCGGCGATGAGGATCGAACGGGTCATGATGTTATTCCTTTGAAGGTGTAGATGAGGGAGGATGATTACTCGTTAAGAACTGAATCCACATCTACACTTGTAAAAAACAAATAGAAACATGAATATTGTTAAATCGCATCCATGTATTACACGGCGTTTATTTATTACATGGATTTAATTTATTACATTCAGTTAATGCGTCAATCGGCCGTGTAATCGTTAATTAAATTACTGTAATAATCGACACGGCCTCCACAGAGGAATGGTGCGCCTTGATACCGGCGTTGCGTGACACAGACCCGACAGTCACATGACAGTCTGTTGACTCTTTACGGCTTAAGCGCCAAAGCCCGTTCATGGCCATTATCGACATCACCGAACTGGCGGCCGCCGTAACGCCGCGCCGCGCCCTGCTGGGGCTGGACCTGGGCGAAAAGACCATTGGCGTCGCCGTGTCCGACATTTCCCTGACCATCGCCTCGCCGCTGGAGCTGATACGTAAGTCAAAGTTCACGCTGGAGGCCGAGCGCCTGTTCAAGCTGATGGCATCGCGCGAAGCCGATGGCATGGTGATCGGCTTACCCGTAAATATGGACGGCACTGAAGGGCCCCGTTGCCAGTCTTGCCGCGCCTTTGCGCGTAATTTGTTAAGATTGCGCGATTTCCCGATCGCCTTCTGGGATGAGCGCTGGTCGTCGTCGGTTATGAACCGTTTCCTGATCGAGGAAGCCGACCTGACCCGCGCCAAGCGCGCCGAGGTCATCGACCGCTCCGCCGCCGCCTATATATTGCAAGGCGCATTGGATCGCATGAAAGACGCGGCCGGTGTTTAGAAACACCTTTTTTCAGCGCCCGATCGGGCGCCGGCGATCGCTCGCCGCTCCCGCGAAGGCGAGCGCGCAGCGCAACAGCCGTGAGCGAAATGTATGACCTGGCTGACCATCCTTAACGGCATCGTCCCGGTCTTCCTGCTGATCGCGCTGGGGTATGGCCTGAAGAAATCCGGCTTTCTGCCGCTCAATGTCTGGCCGCCGATCGAGAAGTTCGCCGTCTATGTTCTCTACCCAGGCTTTCTGATCCCCGCGATCTGGCACGCCGATCTCTCCGGCTTCTCCACCGGCCCCATTGCGCTTGGCGTCCTGGGTTCGCTAATCATCGCTGTCGCCTTTGGCTTTGCGCTCAAGCCCTTTCTCAGGCTCTCCGGTCCAACCTTCACCAGCGTGTTTCTGGGCCTGATGCGCTTCAATTCCTTTATCTTTATCCCCGTGGCCGCGTCGATCTTCGGACCGGACGCCAACGCCCTCTCCGCCGTGGCGATCAGCGCGCTTATTCCGGCCAGTAACATGATCAGCATTCTGGTGCTGGCACAGTGGGGCGAACCCGAAGGCGAAAAGCCAAACCGCACGCCGCTGTGGTTCGCGCGCACCCTCCTGACCAATCCGATCTTCGCCGCCTGCCTGACAGGGCTGGCGCTGAACGCTTTGCGCATGCCGTCCATTCCCTTCGTTGAAAAATCGCTGGGCATGCTGGGAGACGCCGCGATCCCGACCGGCCTGATTCTCGCCGGTGTGGGACTTAGTTTTGGTTATGTCTGGCGCCGGCCGGTTCTGGTCGGGCTGGTGTCGCTGTTCAAGATCCTGGTCATGCCGGTGCTGGCCTGGTCGATCTGTTATGCGCTGGGCGGCGACCGCATGGCGCAGGGCATTGCGCTGGCTTGCGGCGCGGCACCTTGCGCGGCGGCGGCCTATGTTCAGGCGCGACATATGGGTGGCGATGCGCCTTTGATGGCCGGCATCGTGGCCCTGACCACCACCCTGAGCGCTGTGACAATGCCATTACTGTTATGGCTATTTCATCTGGTGTGAAACCCTACCCTGCCCCTTCTTTCAGCCACTGATCCATCTGCCTGCCGCCGATCAGGTCGGCCACATAACCAAAGCTTTCGTCCTGCGCCGCATTGACAAAAGCTGTCATGGCCGCCGAATGCAGCCAGCTACCCAGGCTGACGCGCCGCACGCCAAGATCCGCCAGCTCACATACCGACAAGGGTTTAGCGCCCAGACCGCCCAACACATTGACCGGCACGTCCACGCTGCGGCAGACCTCACCGATCTCGTCCGCCGTCGATAATCCCGGCGCGTAAAGCACATCGGCACCGGCCGCCTGATAGGCCTGCAAACGTGCGATGGTATCGGCCAGGTCGGCACGTCCATGCAGATAGTTCTCGCAGCGCGCCACCAGCATAAATGGATGCGGCAATCCCTTCGCCGCTTCCGCCGCCGCGCGAATGCGATCCGTCGCTTCGGCGATATCATAGATCACGCGATCATCACCCGTGGCGTCCTCGATCGAACCGCCGACCAGTCCCGCCTCGGCGCCTAGGCGAATCGTCTCCGCACAATCCTCCGGACGATGGCCAAAGCCATTCTCCAGATCGGCCGCCAGCGGCAGGTCGATCGCCGTCGCCAGATCGCGCACATGCGCCAGAACGTGCTCACGTCCGGCCTGATAATCGCTGACGCCCAGCGAGCGCGCATAGCCGGCGCTGGTGGTTGTCAGGGCTCGGAATCCCAGCCCCGCCAGCAGTCGCGCCGAGCCACGATCCCATGGGTTGGGGATGACGAAACAGCCTCGTTCATGCAAGGTTGCAAAGTCGGTCGCCTTTTCGCATTGGCTTTTCACGGATATCTCTTCCTTATCACTTGTACTTTGAGGCATTCTCCGCCAAAACCCGGCAAAGCCAAATCCTGGTAATAGTGATGACCGTGCCGGCAAAATCATGTCAGCATGTCCCATACGCCCCGAAGTTGCCAACACATGACCGATTTTAACGAACTGATCCGCACCCGGTTGCACGCCTTTCCGAAGCCGCACTTCCTCGGTGCTCAGGATCTTGATCCACCCGATATCGCCAATCTGCTTGATCTGGCGGATGTGTTCGTCGATCTCAACCGGCAATCGACCAAGAAGCTCGATCTTCTGCGCGGCCGCACCCTGGTCAATATGTTCTTCGAGAACTCGACCCGCACGCAATCGAGCTTCGAGCTGGCCGGCAAGCGCCTCGGCGCCGACACCATCAATATGAGCATGAAAACCTCATCGGTCGCCAAGGGCGAAACCCTGATCGACACCGCCGTCACGCTCAACGCCATGAAGCCCGACTTGCTGGTGGTCCGCCACTCGGCCTCGGGTGCTGCGGCCCTGCTGGCGCAAAAGGTCGGCTGCTCGGTGGTCAATGCCGGCGACGGCCAGCACCAGCACCCGACGCAGGCCCTGCTCGACATGCTGTCGATCCGCCGCGCCTTCGGTCATGTCGATGGCCTGACCATTGCGATCTGCGGCGACGTCACCCATTCCCGCGTGGCGCGCTCAAACGTCATCCTGCTCAACGCCATGGGCGCTAATGTCCGCCTCGTCGGCCCGCCGACGCTTATTCCGGGCGATGCCGACCAGTGGGGCACGGAGGTCTATCACGACATGCGTGAAGGTATTGCCGGCGCCGACGTGGTGATGATGCTGCGCCTCCAGCTTGAGCGTATGGACGGCGCCTTTATCCCCTCCGCTCGTGAATACTACCGCTTCTTCGGCCTCGATCGTGAAAAGCTGGCGGTCGCCGCCCCCGGCGCCAAGGTCATGCACCCCGGCCCGATGAACCGCGGCATCGAGATCGATTCGGAAATTGCCGACGATCTGTCGGTTTCGCTCATTCAGGATCAGGTCGAGATGGGCGTGGCCGCCCGTATGGCGGTGCTGGCCTCGCTCGCCGCCCGTCTGGAGAACGACCGATGAGCGAGGACGAAGTCAGCGGCAACTTATTTCTGCGTACCGGTCCTAACGATCGGCTATTCCCCGTTCCCGGTAAGGGGCTAATATTATCGCTTTTAGGTATCGGCCTTGGTATCATTCTGGCCTATTTCGCATTTCAATACATCGACTACAGCCATCAAACATATGCCGCAGTCGCCGTGATTGGACTTATCGTTTACATGCTGGTCTTTATAAAATTTGCTTACAGCAAAGCTAATAAGCAGAAGAAACGAGCGCTGCGCAAATGATTAAACAAACCTCCGCCATCGCCTTTGTAAACGCCCGCATCATCGATCCGGCCACAGAATATGACGGCCCGGGTTCGGTCATAGTCGCCGATGGTGTGATCACCGATGTCACCCTGGGCCACGACACCCCTGCCATGCCCGCCGGCATCCGCATCGTCGACTGTGCTGAAAACGCCATCATCCCCGGTCTGATCGACATGCGCGTCAAGACCGGCGAACCCGGCCACGAACCAGCCGAAACGCTAAAATCCGCAAGCCTCGCAGCCGCCGCCGGTGGCGTCACCTCCTTCGTCGTCCAGCCCGACACCGATCCTTGCATCGACGAGCCGGCCATGGCCGACTTCATCCTGCGCCGGGCGCGCGATATCGAGCTGGTTCATGTCTATCCGGCCGGCGCCGCCACCAAGAAGCTCGAAGGCAAGCATATGGCAGAAATCGGCCTGATGGCCGAGGCTGGAGCGCTTTACTTCACCAATGCCGACGAACCTATCATCAATTCCAAAATTCTCAGCCGCGTCCTCTCTTACGCCAACGGCTTCAACGCCCTGATCGCGCACCGTCCGAAAGAGCCGTGGCTTTCCGAAGGCGCCGTGGCGACCTCCGGCGAAATGGCGGCGCGTATGGGCCTCTCCGGCGTTTCGCCGCTGGCCGAGCGCATCATGATCGAACGCGACCTGGCGCTGGCGGAACTGACCGGCGCGCGTTTTCTGGTCGATCTGATCTCGACCCGTGAAGGCCTGGATTCTTTGGAGCGCGCCAAGGGCAAGGGGCTCGAAGTCTTCGCCTCGGTCAGCATCAATCACCTGATGTTCAACGAGATCGATATAGGCGACTACCGCACCTTCTTCCGCCTCGATCCGCCCCTGCGCGCCGAACGTGACCGTCTGGCGTTGATCGACGGCATCGCGTCGGGCCTGATCGATGTCATCGTGTCGAACCATTCGCCGGAACCGGCCGAACACAAGCGCCTACCGTTCTCGGAATCGACGCCCGGTGCGCTCGGCCTGCAAACCCTGCTGCCAGCGCTGATCGGCCTGCACCACGAAAACGATATTCCGCTGATCGATCTTCTGCGCACTGTGACGCAAAACCCGGCGCAATTGCTGGGTCTCGCTGCCGGACGTATCGCCAAGGGTGCGCCTGCGGATATCCTGCTGGTCGATATCGACGCCCCGTTTGCGTTGCGCGAAAAAGACATCCTGTCGAAATCGAAGAACTCCCCCTTTGAAAACCGCACGTTACAGGGCAAGGTGCTCAAAACGCTCGTTGACGGTAGAATCGTCTACGAGGTCTAGTCGCTTCCCCTTCCTTCCCCCTCACCCGGCCTGACGGCCACCCTCTCCGCGCAAGCAAGGAGAGGTAAAGAATGAAAGAGCCTTATGCCCGCCCTTCCCGATGCCGCCATCTACGCGATATCCATCATCGGCGGTTATCTGCTCGGTTCTATCTCGTTCGGCTATATCGCGGCGAAGGCAGCGGGAATCGACATCCGTTCGGTCGGTTCGGGTAATATCGGCGCCACCAATGTGCTGCGCACCGGCCGCAAGGACCTGGCGGCTATCACCTTTATCGGTGACACCGGCAAGGGCGCGGCAGCCGTGGGGCTGGCGTTTTTCCTGTTGCTGAAAGCCGATCTGCAAACGCGACAGATCGCCATGGCGCTGGCCGGTTCGGCCGCCTTCCTGGGCCACCTGTTTCCGGTGTGGCTTAAATTCAAGGGCGGCAAGGGTGTGGCCACCTTCTTCGGCACTCTGTTCGCGGCCTGCTGGCCCATGGGGTTGATGGCGGCGGCGCTGTGGCTCTTGACGGCGTTTATCTTCCGCATTTCGTCGCTGGGCGCCCTGGTCGCGGCGGCTCTTATCGTGCCGCTGGCCTTCTTCACCCATACCGCGCCCTATCCATTCCTTGGCATGGCGCTGTTCATGGCTGTGCTGATCTATATTCGCCACCGCGACAATATCCGCCGTCTGCTCAAAGGCGAAGAACCGAAGATCGGCAAGAAAAAAGTATAATCTCCTCCCCATGTTAATGGGGAGGAGAAGTAGCGTTAGCCCAACTCCCTATTCAGCCAGTAGGTGATGAAGATAATCGCCACTACACACAGCACCATGGCGGCGATAAACATACTGTCGGCGAAGCGTTCCAGAGCATAAATCCGGCGGCGGCGGCGTGTGCGTAAAGCCCAATAGGCGCTTAAAGCCGATACCAGAAACAGCACAGCATCCACCGTCACGATATCATCGGCGAAGGTAGCGACCTTGCGGATTGCCGTGACCACATGCAGAAGGCTTACCGCCGTCAGGCACACGCCAACCATGCCCGATGATACGGTAAAGATATGTATGCAGATGTCCTCTTCGAGAGGCGGGCGCTTATCGTCTTCCATGCCGTTTACAGAGCATTGATCGCCTGGTCAGGCAACTGCGCCCACATGACAAGCCGTAGTGAGCGTCGGCAAAAACCCTGTTATCCTGGCGCGATCTTAGGGAAATTACAACTTTGGGCTTTGATCGCATCACCACCGCACAGGATGAGGCCGAACGCATCGCACGACTGCGGCTGGCGCGCACGCACCGCATCGGCCCGATCAATTTCGCCCAGCTTATGTTGCGTTTCGGCTCGGCCATCCGTGCGCTCGAAGACCTGCCGCACGTCGTCAAACGCACCGGCGGCTCACTGACACCCTTTCCGCAAGCCAGGCTCGATGAGGAACTGGCGCGGGCCGATGCCGCCGGCGCACGTCTGGTTGTTCAGGGCGATGCTGACTACCCCGCCCTGCTGAAACAGATCGACGCGGCATCGCCGATTTTGTGGACGCTAGGGCCGCTGAAAGTCCGCCACCGCGCCATCGGCATTGTCGGCGCCCGCAACGCTTCGGCCGCCGGCCAGAAAATCGCCCAGACCCTGGCGCACGAGCTTGGCTAGGCCGGTTTCCACGTTATCTTCGGCTGGCGCGCGGCGTCGATACGCGGGCGCACGAAACCAGCCTGAAAAGCGGCACGGTCGCAGTGCTCGGGGGTGGCGTCGATGATATTTACCCGCCGGATAATCGCGGGCTCTACGAGAAAATCCGCGACCACGGCCTACTGGTGTCCGAAAGCCCGGTCAGCCATCGCGCTACGGCGTCGGATTTCCCGCGCCGCAACCGCATCATTTCCGGCCTGTCGCTCGGCACCATCGTGGGTCGAGGCCGAACTGCGCTCCGGTTCGCTGATCACCGCCCGGCTGGCAGCCAAGCAGAACCGTGAGGTCTTCGCTGTGCCCGGCTCACTGCTTGATCCACGCTGTCGCGGCACCAACGACCTGCTGCGGCAAGGCGCCAATCTGTGCGAAAGCGCCGAAGACGTCATTCGCGTACTGGAGGGGCAGATGGGCTTCGATGCACCGCCCTTGCCGGCGGTAGATATCATACCGTTCGCTCAAGATAATCGTCCGGCGAATCAGGAAGACGACATCGCACGCGCCGCGCGTGACATGCATCAGCTCATCAGTGAAACGCCTATGCACCGCGACGACCTGCTGCGCCTAATGGCCGCACCGGCGTGGCTCGGCCTGGCGGCGCTGAGCGAACTGGAAATTTCCGGCGTGATCACGGCCAGTGACGGTGGCTATTATAGTCGCTCCTGAGGCCTGTCTTCGGACTGACTTACCGTATTAAGTGCGGACGTGTCGCCGGGCCCGCGGCTTTTTATTATGGCCTGTTTCAGATCGTGACTTAGGGTATCGCAGCCCGCGCGCGCCGCCATATTCGCCAATTCATGAGCGATATCCGTGATATAGTCGAGAACATCTTTTTCCTGATGCGCCAGGTCATACCCGTCTTTTTGTGCAGGAGCCGTCATACCCTACATTCCTCTCTATAATTGCGACGTAATCACACCCATGATTGCAATTTAATATTATCAATGTATAATTGCATTTTCGATTTATTTTATTGCCGTTGACAGGATTGGAATCGCTCAGCATGTATGCCTGAGGTTCGTACCCACAAACCTGAGCGCCACGCCGCCTTGATTTTCTGGTGTGACGCATGATGTAAGGGTCGCGTTTCGACCGCCTTTCCGCTAGAGCACAGGCCTGCACTTCGCCTGACAAGAGATTTTATGACCGTTGTTATTGTAGAGAGCCCGGCCAAGGCCAAGACCATCAACAAGTATCTTGGCAAGGGTTTCACCGTTCTGGCCAGCTTCGGCCACATCCGCGACCTGCCGTCTAAGGACGGATCGGTCAAGCCGGACGATGACTTCGCCATGACATGGGAAGTCGATCCGAAGTCCGCCAAGCGCATGAACGACATCGCCGACGCCATCAAAACCGCTGACCGCGTTATTCTGGCCACCGACCCGGACCGCGAAGGGGAAGCGATTTCGTGGCACGTGCTCGAAGTGCTCAACAAGAAAAAGGGCTTGATGAAGGACAAGAAGGTGCAGCGCGTCACCTTCAACGCCATTACGCAGGCCGCCGTCCAGACCGCCATGGCCGCCCCGCGCGATATCGACATGGAACTGGTGGACGCCTATCTCGCCCGCCGCGCGCTTGATTATCTCGTCGGCTTCACCCTGTCGCCGGTGCTGTGGCGCAAGCTGCCCGGCGCCCGTTCGGCCGGCCGCGTGCAGTCGGTGGCGCTCAAGATCGTGGTTGATCGTGAAATCGAGATCGAGAAGTTCAAGACCGAGGAATACTGGACGGTCGATACCGAGGTTTCGGCCAGCTCACCGCCCTTTAACGCCAAGCTCTTCACGGTGAACGGCAAGCGCCTCGGCAAGTTCGATCTGCCGAATGAGGCCGCCGCCCATGCCGCGCGCGATGCCATCAAGGCCACCACCTTCACCATCACCGAGGTCGACCAGAAGCCCGGCAAGAAGTCGCCGCCGCCGCCTTTCACGACCTCGACCCTGCAACAGGAAGCCGCCCGCAAGCTCGGTTTCTCGGCCTCGCGCACCATGCAGACCGCACAAAAGCTCTATGAAGGCGTCGATATCGGCGGCGAGACCACCGGTCTCATCACCTATATGCGTACCGACGGCGTCTATGTCGAACCGGCCGCCATCGGTGAGATGCGCAAGCTGATCGGCGAGCGTTACGGCGCCCCCTATGTGCCCGAATCCCCACGCATGTATAAGGCAAAGGCGAAAAACGCTCAGGAAGCGCACGAAGCCATCCGCCCGACCTCCTTCTATCGCCGCCCGGAAACCCTGCGCCTCGAAGGCGATCAGGCGCGTCTCTACGAGCTGATCTGGAAGCGCACCATGGCGTCGCAGATGGAATCGGCGCGTGTCGAGAAAACCGCCATCGACCTGACCAGCCCTGACAAACAGATCGGCCTACGCGCCACCGGCCAGGTGGTGACCTTCGATGGCTACATGGCCGTCTATGAAGAAGGCCGCGACGAAAGCGCCGATGACGAAGACGGTGGCCGGCTGCCGATGGTGAAGTCCGGCGCATCGGTTGATGTGCACAAAGTCGAGCCCGACCAGCACTTCACCGAGCCGCCCGCCCGCTACTCCGAAGCCACGCTCGTCAAGAAACTCGAAGAACTCGGCATCGGCCGGCCTTCGACCTATGCTTCCATCCTGACCGTGCTACGCGATCGCGCCTATGTCCGCATGGACAAGAACCGCTTTATTCCGGAAGACAAGGGCCGCCTGGTCACCGCCTTCCTAGATCAGTTTTTCCATCGCTATGTCCAGTACGATTTCACGGCCGATCTGGAAGAAAAGCTCGATCTGGTCTCCGACGGCAAACTCGACTGGAAGCAGTTGCTGCGCGATTTCTGGGTTGATTTCCACGCCGCAGCCGAGGGCATGACCGAACTGCGCACCACCCAGGTGCTCGATGCGCTCAACGAATCACTTGGGCCGCTTATCTTCCCCGACAAGGGTGATGGCTCCAATCCGCGCGCCTGTCCGTCGTGCGCCAATGGCCTGCTGTCGCTTAAAACCTCGCGGTTTGGCGCCTTTATTGGCTGCTCCAACTATCCGGAGTGCAAGTTCACACGCCCGGTCGGAAACCCCGATGCCGAAGGCGCCGATGGCGCTACCGGCGACAAGGATCTTGGCGAAGATCCGGCCACCGGCAAGATGGTATCGCTCAAGATCGGTCGCTTTGGCCCCTATGTGCAGCTTGGCGAACCGGAATCGAAGGAAGACAAGCCCAAGCGTTCGTCGCTTCCCAAGGCCTGGCCGCCCTCGACCATCGATCTCGATCGTGCGCTTAAGCTCCTGAGCCTGCCGCGTGAAGTCGGTATCCATCCCGAAGACAAGACGCCGATCAAGGCCGGCCTGGGCCGCTTCGGTCCGTTCATCGAGACCGGAGGCACCTATGCCAACCTGTCAAACTTCGATGAAATCTTTGAAGTCGGTCTCAATCGCGCCGTCGACCTGATCGCTGAAAAGCGCGCCGGCGGCGGTGGCAAGGGCGGTCGCGGTGCAGCGGCAGCACCTCTGAAAGAACTCGGCACCTTCGGTGAAGGCGGCGACAAGATTTCGGTCATGGCCGGCAAATATGGCCCGTACATCAAGTGCGGCAAGGTCAACGCCACCCTGCCGAAAGAGATGACGCCGGAAACCGTCACGCTGGAACAGGCGATCGAACTGATCAACGCCAAGGGTGGCGCGGCCAAGAAACCTGCCAAGAAGGCCGCCGCGAAAAAGGCGCCCGCCAAGGCCGCTGCTGCCAAGAAACCGGCAGCCAAGGCCGCTGCTGCCAAGAAACCGGCAGCCAAGGCGGCAACGGCCAAAAAGCCTGCTGCCAAGAAAGCGCCGGCGAAGAAGGCCGCGCCCAAAAAAGCAACCAAGACCGCTGAAGACGCATAACTTTCTCCTCCCCATTTTTCAAATGGGGAGGTGTCGAGCACGCGTAGCCCTCAGGCGAAGCGCGTCGAGACGGAGAGGCTCCACCAACTGAGACGCGCCCTCCGTCATTCGCTTTGCAAATGCCACCTCCCCAAACCTTTGGTTTAGGGAGGGGAAGTTTTACGGAACGTCAGGTTATAACGATGACTACCAATGACATGTTGGCCGGCTTTTAACGTCAACACCCCGTGGAAACTCTTGCGCGCCGGACCGCCCCACACCACGACATCGCCGTGGTGGAGCGTGATCTTCTCCACCGGATCGCTGCGCTTTAGGCCGCCGAACTGGAAGGTCGCCGGCAGTCCCAGCGACACCTATACGATCGGCGCCGAATAATCGCCTTCGTTGATATCCTGATGCAGCCCCATTTTCGCGCCCGGTTCATAGCGGTTGATCAGGCAGCCATCCGGCGTGAACCCGAACCCTGCGGCCTGAGCGGCACGCTCCGCCAGATGGGTAAATACGGGCGGCAGGGCCGGCCAAGGCTGGCCACTCAGCGGGTCTATGCGGGCATAACGATAGCCCTTGCTGTCGGCCACCCAGCCGACGCCCGCATTGGTCATGCCCACCGACATGCGGCCACCGCCCGGCACGGTCATATGCCGGAACGACGCCACCCTAGCCACCGCCTCAATAGCGGCCACCAATTCTTGGGCATCGGGCATGGCGAAACCGCGCAGGAGGGACACGCCCTCACGCTTGAACTCAGGCGCACCGAACAGGTCAGGCTGCGTCATGAAAAATAATGCCTAAGGTATGCCGCCGCCCCGAACGCACTCGCGACACACCGTGACGCATCGTGACGCGATAGTCGCCGCGTGTGCCGGCCACCGGCCGCTGATGCACTGCGAAGATCACCGCGTCACCTTGCTGCAGCGGCACGACCGAGGCCACCGACTGCATACGCGGGCGCTGTTCGGTCAGGATGAACTCGCCGCCGGTGAAATCCTCTTCCGGACGCGACAACAGGATGGCCACCTGCAAGGGAAAGACATGTTCGCCATACAGATCCTGATGCAGACAGTTGTAGTCATCGACGCCATAGTGCAGCAAAAGCGGCGTGGGCCGTACCTGCCCTGCCGCATGGCATCGCGCCAGGAAATCGGCATGATCGGCCGGAAAACGGACATCGAGCCCCATGCGCTGCTGCCAGCGGTTGGCGATCGGCACGAGATGCGGATAAAGGCGCGCTCGTAATTCCGCCAAAACATTCGGCAGAGGATAGGCAAAATACTTGTACTCGCCGCGCCCGAAGCCGTGACGCGCCATATGGACATGGCTGCGGAACACCGGCTGCTCATAGAGTGCCGCAAGCATCTTACACGTCTCCGGCGCGACCAAGCTCGGCAGGACCGCGTAGCCACGAACATCGACATCGTGTTCCAGATGCGGCCACTCATGAAGCACCTGTTCGGGAAAGAGATCGGCTTCAAACATGCTTCATGCCTTTTTGGCCCTCCTTCAGCAACAGAGCGCGCTTACGCTCGACGCCCCAGCGATAGCCCGACAAAGCGCCATCGGTACGTACCACCCGATGACAGGGAATGGCGATGGCCAGCGCATTGGCAGCACAGGCGCCCGCCACGGCACGCACGGCTTTCGGCGCACCAATAGCCTCGGCGATCTCGGCATAGGAGCGCGTTTGGCCCGAAGGAATAGCGCGCAGGGCTTGCCATACCCTTTGCTGGAAGGCGGTGCCGCGAATATCGAGCGGCAGATCCAGCGCCTGTTGCTGGTCGATCATGCCAACCACCTGTGCCATATGACGCTCGAAATCGGCATCGGCGCCGATCAGATTAGCCTTGGGGAACCGGTCCTGCAGATCACGCGCCAGCGCCTCGGCCTCATCGCCCAGGGTGATGGCGCAGATTCCCTTATACGATTGCGCCACCAGGATGACGCCGAGTGAGCACTGCCCGATGGCAAATCGGATATCGCCGGCGCCGCCCGTCTGGAATTCCGTCGGGGTCATGCCCAGTATGGCGTTCGAGCGCTCGTAAAAACGCCCGCTCGATCCGTAGCCGGCCTCATAAAGCGCCGCCGTCACCGCCTCACCGGCACTCAAGCTCTGGCGCACTCGCTGCGCGCGGTGCGCATCGCCATAGGCCTTGGGCGTCAGGCCGGTGGACGCCTTGAACAGACGATGGAAATGGTGCGGCGACAGGTCGGCGCGGGCCGCCATTTCGTCAAGCGAGGGCGTGTCTTCCGCCCCTTCGATAAAACGGCAGACGGTAACGATCATCTCCGCCTGCTTCGCTTGTGTGCTGGCGTCGCGTGGCTTGCAGCGCAGGCAGGCGCGAAATCCCACAACTTCGGCAGCCTCGCAACTCGCATGAAAGCTGACGTTTTCCGGCTTCGGCAGGCGTGACGGACAGGTCGGGCGGCAATAGACTCCGGTGGTGCGCACGCTATAGACAAAATCCCCCGGTTCGCGGCGGCTGAGCGTCTGAAAGCGCGGATCAATTTCGGTGGATGTGGCGGTGTCGGGCATAAGGTCTGGCATAGCATTTTCCTTCACAACTGGCTTGTCAATTTCTGTTTAGCCTGCCCTGAAAAGGGACGCGCTCCGGCCCTTGCGGTTAAATTCACGCGGGTCAGCCATTTTCGAATCACCCTATGGCTTTCCACATCGATTTTTTGCGGAAAGTTAAGGCAACGACGGTAATATCGAGAGCGGCAAAGGTTTGCCGCGCGTCTGAGGGCACGTCCTATTCTGATTTCCAAAGCCAGATCTGCGCCGAACTTGTGTGCTGAGCGCATCGCGTTGCCGGTGACCGTGTCGGTTGTCGCCCTGCTGATGTGCGTCCCTGTGCAGGCGCAGACGATAGCGCCGGTGGCACCCAAAGCCCAAAGCGCGCCCGAAGATACCCCCATCATCAATGATGCTGATTTCGACGCCGCCCTGCCGCCGCTTGAAGAGACCGTAGCCCCTGCCCTGCCCGTTCAGCCGGAAGCCGCCCCTGTGCCGGACGCGCCGACACCGGACACGACGATCGCGACCGAGACGCCGGAGGACGCCCTGCCCCCCGTCACCGCGACCGAAGACACCGAACTCGATGCACCCTTGCCGGCTCTGGCCGGTTACGATGTCCAGCCCAACACCACGCTCGTTACCGAAGACGTGCTGCCGGAAATCCGTTACGCCACCGTGGTCGATGGCCTGCATGAGGTCGCCCTCAACGATGAGTTCAAGAAGCTGAGCTCGCTGCAAACGGGTAAGGGCAAGGCCGTCAATGTCACCATGGTGCGCGCCCGCGCTACCGAGGACGAGGCCCTGATCCTGCGCCTGCTGAAATCGGAAGGCTATTACGACGGCACGGTCACCACCACGGTCACCACCCCGACCGACAAGAGCGGCACCAGCCTGCCCAACGGCACGGTTCAGGTGCACATTACCGTGGTGCCCGGCCCCGCCTATCGCTTTGGCCTGATTATGGCCAATGCCAACCCGACCCTGCCGCCCGACCTGATTCGCAACGCCCTGCCGCTCAAAACCGGCGACCAGATCATCGCCACCCAGGTGCTGGCAGCCGAGGCCAATGTCAGCGTGGTCATGCAACAGAGCGGCTATCCTTTCTCCAAGGTCGGTACGCGCGATATCCTGCTCGATGGCGCCAAACTGACCGGCGATTACACGCTCGAGGTCGACACCGGAAATCGCTCACGCTTCGGCGGCTTCAAGTCCGATGGCCGCGAAGCCTTTGGCGCCGATCACGTCGCGGTCATGACCCGCTTCAGGAAGGGCGATCTTTACGACAACCGCCAGGTCGATGACCTGCGCGAGGCGCTCGTCGCCACCGGCCTGTTCCGCAGCGTGGCAGTCGAGCCGGTCGCCACCGGCACCTTTGGCGAGGACGGCACCGAATATGTCGATCTGCTCGTCCACCAGCAAAAAGGCCCCGCCCGCACCCTGGCCGCCGAAGTCGGTTACGGCACCGGCGAAGGCTTCACCGCCACGGCAAGCTGGCAGAACCGCAACCTCTTCCCGCCAGAAGGCGCCCTGATCGTCACCGGCGCGCTCGGCACCAAGACGCAAGACCTGACCACGACCTTCCGTCGATCCAACGCCAAGAAGCGCGATCGCACCTTCCAGCTCAGCGCCAGCGCCGGACATAATGTCTACGACAGCTACGAAGCCTATACGGTCGGGTTCTCCGGTCTGGTGTCGCGCGTCTCGACGCCCTTGTGGCAAAAGGTCTGGACCTGGTCCTACGGCTTCGACATCACCGCCTCGAAGGAAGCGACCAGCGGTCTGAAGGACTTCCTGGGCGAAGCCGACAGCTTCTATGTCGCCGCCTTGCCGACCAAGCTGGCCTATGACCGCTCCGACAGCCTGCTTAACCCGGCTACCGGCTACCGCGCCTCAGCGGAGGTGACGCCGCAGATATCGCTGTCGGGCGGTGGTTCGAGCGTCCGCACCATACTGGACGCCAGCTATTATCACCCCATGGGCGCCAAGGCGGTCATCGCCGCCCGCACCCGTCTGGGCTTTGTGGTCGGCGGCAATCTTGAAGATATCGCCCCGTCACGCCGCCTCTATGCCGGCGGCGGCGGATCGGTGCGCGGCTATGGCTATCAGCAGCTTGGCCCGAAGGACGATACGCTCGATCCGACCGGCGGCCTGAGCCTCTTCGAAGCCTCGGTCGAATACCGCTATCGCTTCGGCGATCTCGGCATCGTGCCCTTTATCGATATCGGCCAAGCCTATACCTCGACCACGCCGTCCTTCAAGGACCTGCGCGTCGGGGTCGGCATAGGGGCGCGCATGTACACCAATTTCGGGCCGATCCGCATCGATATCGCCACACCTGTCAAGCGTAACAAAGAAGCCGGCGAGCCCTTGATCGCGCTCTATGTCGGCATCGGGCAGGCGTTCTAGGATGGCTCGTAAACCCCGCACACCAAAGCCGCCTGTTGATTCTGTCGCGCCGGAAGGCTTGCCGCAGACTGAGCCCGATTTTGCGCCCGAATCCGAAACGCCAGCCCCCGCGCCGAAACAACCGCGTAAGCCCTTCGATTGGCGCGATATTAGCTGGTCACGCGTGGCGCGTAATATCGCCTTTATCCTGTTAGGTTTCACCGTCCTGATCGGCGCGCTTCTGGCCGGGCTGAACACACCGCCGGGCCGTCGCCTGCTGATCGAACTGGCCACCGGCATCAAGCTCAATTCCGGTCTGCAGATCGAGATCGGCGACATCGACGGCTCGCTTTACGGCGAGATGACCCTGCATGACGTCAAGGTCAAGGACCTCAAGGGCACCTTCATCCAGAGTCCGGCAATTCACCTTGACTGGCGCCCCTTCGGCTATCTCAACAAGCACGTCGATATCCGCGATGTCTCGACGCCGAAGATCGAAGTCCTGCGCCAGCCAGTGCTCAATCCGAGCGATACGCCCAAAAGCGATGGTCCGCTGCTGCCTGACCTCGATATAGATATCAACCGCCTGCGCATCGATGCTTTGGTGCTCGACAAGGCGGTCATGGGTGAAGCGCATACGATTGTGCTCAACGGTCAGGCGCACCTCAAGCGCCAGCGCATCAAGATCGACGCCCTGGCGCTTAGCGAAAAAGGCGATCACCTCAAGCTTGTGGTCGATGCCGCGCCAAATACCAATCAGCTCGATATCATGGCCGATCTCGATGCACCGGCCACGGGCATCGCCGCCACCCTGCTCAAGTTCGACAAAGCTTTCACCGCCAATCTGGGCGGCAAGGGCACCTGGAAACAGTGGAATGGCCGCGCGGTGGCCAATTTCGGTCCTGACAACCTCCTCGATCTTGGCGTTGTGGCGCAAAGCGGAGTCTTCCATGTCACGGGCACAGCCCATCCCGACCAGATCCTGACCGGCGACACCGTGGCTCTGCTGCGCCCGGCTGTGCAGGTCGATCTGACCACCACCCTGAAAAACCGCGCGCTCGACAGCGTGGTAGCGCTCTCGACCGACGCCCTGCGCATCGACGCCAAGGGTGTGGTCGATCTCGCCTCGAACCATTTCCGCAAGCTCGAACTGCATGCCCGACTGCTCAAGCCGGACGTGCTGGGCAAGGATTTCACGGCGTCCAACCTGCACGCCGATCTGCTGGTTGATGGCGATTTCAAGACGCCGCGCATCGATTATGACCTTGCCGCCAAGCGCTTCGATCTGGCGGGCATAAAGCTCACCAGCTTTGCCGCCAAGGGGCGCAGCCGCATGACCGAGACCGGCGTCATCGTGCCGGTCAAGGCCGAACTGACCTCCCTGACCGGTATAGCCTCTCAGGTCGATCCGCTGCTGACGCATCTGAAACTTGATGGCGAGGTCCGTCTGGAGGACGGCAAGCTCTCCAGCAATACGATCCGCGTTACCTCCGACCGCATCAAGGCGACCACCACCCTGACCGGCGATCTTGCCAAAAGCCTATTCGCCGCCGATGTGAAGGCCAATCTCAACGCTTACCCGGTCGAAGACGTCGGTACGGTCAATCTATCGACCACCGCACATGTGGCGCTCAATCATAGCCGGGTCAGCGTCAAGGGCAGCGCCAATGCCCAGACGACGAAGCTCAGCGACAGCCTGCAAGGCGTTCTGGGTGGCAATGCCAAGCTTTCCGGCGGCTATGCCTACAGCGAGAACGGCACCGTGGCCCTGACCAACCTGACCGGCAAGGCGCCGAAATTCACCCTGATCAGCGCCTCAGGCACCCTGACGAAAAACGGCGCGATCAACCTGAACGCCAGGGCCAATTCGCTCGACTATGGCCCGCTCGAAGCCGTGGCCTCGGGCACGCTCGATCACCCCAATGCCGTCATCAAGGCCGCCCACCCAGGCCTTGGCGTGAAGATGGTCGATGTGACGGCGCGCCTTTCCAGCACGCCGGAAGGCTTCGCCCTGCTCGCCGATGGCGGCACGGCCTATGGTCCCTTCAATGCCGACGCCCTGGTCATGACCGGTTCGCCCCTGCGCATCGATATCCACAAGGCGACCTTCGCCGGCATCGACGCTTCCGGTCTGTTGACGCAAGAGTCTTCAGGTCCTTTCTCCGGCACGCTGGCGATCAGCGGCTCCGGCCTCAAGGGCACGGCGGACCTGAGCAGTCAGGGGGGCGATCAGGCCGCTGTGGTCAAGGCCACGGGCAATGACGTCAATATTCCCGGTGACATGAAAATCCATATCGGCCGCGCCATCATCGCCGCCAATATCGTGCTGCACGACCAGATGCAGCTCACTGCCGATGTCCAGATGGCCGATATGCGCTATCAGGATCTGGTTCTGGCCACCGGCCGCGCCAAGGTGGCTATGACCGGCGAACGCGGCACGGTGCAAGCCGTCGCCACCGGCAAGAAGGACGTACCGTTCAACATCGCCATCAACGGCACCCTTGCGCCGAACGTCTATACCTTCGCGGCGCAAGGCAAGGCCAACGACCTGCCCTTCCATCTCGATCATCCGGCGGTCATCAAGAAAAGCGGCGATGACTGGGTGCTGGCGCCGGTCAAGGTCGTGCTGTCACAGGGCAGCATCGATCTGTCCGGTCGTTTTGGCGATACCCTCAAGGCGCAGGCCCGCCTCAATAGTCTCGACCTGTCGCTGGCCAATCTGATCCAGCAGGATCTGGGCCTGACCGGTACGGTCACCGGCGCCGTCGATTTCAGCCAGGCTGGCAATGCCTTCCCAACCGCCCGCGCCAACCTCAAGATCAGTCGCTTCTCACGCGCCAGTGCTGCCGTGGTGTCATCGCCGGTCGATATTGTGCTCGATGCCCGCCTCGATCCGGATCGCAGCCCGACCAACAACTATGTCCATGCCCTGATCCGGCAAGGCAACAGTGCGGTAGGCCGCGCCCAGATGGCCTTGTCGCCTGCCGCCGGCGGGGACTGGATCGCCGATATCAACGCCGCGCAGATCAGCGGAGGCGTGCGCTATAACGGCCCGTCCGGGGTACTGTTCTCGCTAACCGGCATGCCGCGCCAGCAGCTTTCCGGCGCCATCGCCATCGCCGCCGACGTCTCCGGTCAACTCAGCAATCCGCACCTCAACGGCGTCATCAAGGCTACCAGCCTGACCTATGACAACGAGGATTTCGGCACGCGCGTCACCAGCATCGCGCTCGATGGCAAGTTCACCAATGACCGGCTTGAATTGACCAGCTTCTCCGGACGCGCCGGCGAAGGCACGGTCAAAGGCAATGGCTGGATCAGTCTGGCCGCCGCGCAGAAGTTCCCGATGATGGTTCATGTTGATCTCAGCAATGCCCGCCTGGCGCGCAGTCAAGCGATCAACTCGACGGTTTCCGGCACGCTCGACATCACGAACAACGAAACGGACGGCGCGCTGATCAAGGGCAATCTGCGTCTGCCGCAACTCAGATATACCATCCTTAAGCAGACCGCCGCTGAGGTAGCCGTGCTCGATGGCGTGCGCCGCAAGGGTGAAAACGCCAATGCTGTGGCGACAGCCGATACCCTGCCCGCCCTCTGGCGTCTGGATATTCAGGTCCGCGCCGATAACCAGATTTTTGTTTCGGGCATGGGGCTCGCTTCGGAATGGTCGGCGCGCCTGCGCGTCAACGGCACCACGCGCGACCCGCGCATTGTCGGTGAAATGAAGGTCGTGCGTGGCAACTATACCTTTGCCGGTCGCTCCTTCGACATCGATTCCGGCACCATCACCTTCGATGGCGGCCCCGTCACCGATCCGGAAATCAGCCTGAGCGCCAGCGCCGATCTGCAGGATATCAAGGGCACCATCAAGGTGACAGGCTCGGCGCAGCGTCCGGATATCGCCTTCTCCTCCACGCCCGCCCTGCCGCAGGATGAAATCCTGTCACGGATGCTGTTCGGCGAAAGCGTGGCCAACATCTCGGCCACCGAAGCGCTGCAACTGGCCTCGGCGGTCAATGGCCTCAATGGCGGCAAGGATTACCTCAATCCCCTCGGCGCGCTCCAGTCCGCCACCGGTATCGACCGTCTGCGCATCATAGGGGCCGATACCGCGACCGGCCGCGGCACGTCGCTCGCAGCGGGCAAGTACCTGACCAACAATGTCTATGTCGAGATCGTGACCGACACCAAGGGCTTCATGGCCACACAGCTTGAGATCGCCCTGTCGCGCAGCTTGAGTATTCTGTCGCAAACCGGTAATGCCGGCACTGCAGCGAGCCTCAGATATTCAAAGGATTACTAGTGCGGCCTCTCCCCAGTACGGGCTGGTAACGGCTACCAGTCCGACTTTCCGCCGCTCTTGGCCGTGACCTCAATACCTTCGATCCGCATGGTCTTGTCGACCGCCTTAAGCATGTCATAAAGCGTGAGTCCGGCCACGCTGACCGCCGTCAGGGCCTCCATCTCGACGCCGGTCTGCGAGGTCGTTTTGACCTCGGCCGTGATGTCGAAGCCCGGCAGATCATGATTGACCGCAATCACCACCGCCACCTTGCTCAGCGCCAGGGGATGACACAGCGGAATCAGGTTCGAGGTCTGCTTGGCGGCCATGATGCCGGCCAGTTCGGCGGTGGATATCACCGCGCCTTTCGGCGTTCGCCCCTCGATCACCAGCGCCAACGTCTCGGTCGCGCAGACCAGCTTCCCTTGCGCCTTGGCGATACGCGCCGTCACAGCCTTATCCGACACATCGACCATGCGGGCGCGTCCGGTTTCATCGAGATGCGACAGGCTCATGGCTTACTCCAGCGTTGCAAATCTTCGGCGTCCTTGCCGGTCGGTTCGATCCAGTGGTCGATATCGGGGCCGACTTCGCGCTTCCACAGCGCCGCCTCCGATTTCAGCCGGTCCATCATGTAGTCCACCGCCTCAAAGGCCGCGCGCCGGTGCGATGACGCCGCCGCCACAAACACCACCGGCTGGCCGGCTTTCACCTTGGCGCAACGGTGTCTGATCACCAGTGCAGCGATCTCGAACCGCTCGGCCGCCGTCTCGGCAATGGCGTGCATCGACGCCTCGGTCATGCCGGGATACCAGTCGAGATAAAGGTAATCGACGATTACGTCCTTCGCCGCTGCACGCACCACACCCGTAAAGGCGGTCACCGCGCCAAGGTGCCCGAAACACGCTAGAAACGCCGCATGCTCTTGAACAGGATCAAGCGTCTCAGGCAGGAGTTTTACATCTATATCCGCCATGATCATCCGCCTGAAAACACGGAGAAAAAGGCCACTTCGTCACCATCGTGTAAAGCCTGGTCACCGCTCTGGATGACCTGATTGACGCTCATCAGCACTTTCGAATCGTCATCGCCGATAAACAGGCGTGCGCGCAAGCTGAGCAGGCTTAGGCCCTCGGCAGGCACGTCGATCTGCGTCCGGCGCTGCCCCAGCGCCTCGGCCACACGGCCGAAAAATAGTGCGTCGATCATCGCCCGCGCCTCATATTCGCCACTTCATGCACAGACTTATGCGTCAGGTTGCAAAAAATTGATCCACTCGTTTGTTATGGCCTTGATAAAACGATCATAACAAGCTCAATACGCACTGTCAGTATCCAGCGTCGAGCGATAATCCTAATCGTCGCGGCGCTCCAGTTTTAATTACGCGCCAGGGACATCCATGAGCCTGAACTATCGACTGCTTCGGTTTATGACCCGGCTGTCCTCCTTTGGTAAGAAAAACGGCACCATCCCCCTGCCCGACCCGAGCGATCCGGCGTCGTTCAAGGTGCTGCTGCATCGTCCTCAGGTCCAGCTTGATACCGATGGCCTGAAAGGCTTTTACAGCGGCAAGCGTATTCTGGTGACCGGCGCCGGCGGCTCGATCGGTTCGGAAATCTGCAAGCAGGTGCTGGCGCTTGGCGCCGAACATGTCAGCCTGATCGATCACTCCGAACTGGCGCTCTATGAGATTGACCGCGCGATCAAACTTGAATTTCCCAACAACGGAGCCGGCGAACGGGCGCGCCCCTTCCTGTGCAGCGTGCGCCGCAAGGAACGCATCGCCGCCCTGGTCGCGCAGCAGAGGCCCGACGTCATCTTCCATGCCGCCGCCCTCAAGCACGTGCCGATGGTCGAGCTGAATCCGAGCGAGAGCGTGCTGACCAATGTGCTCGGTACGCAATATGTCATCGATGCCGCCAAGGCCGCCGGTGTCAAGCAACTGGTGCTGATATCGTCCGACAAAGCCGTGGCGCCATCGTCGCTGATGGGCGCCACCAAGCGACTGGCCGAACACCTCATCCGCACGCAGATTTCCGACACCCACCAGGCCTGCGTCGTGCGCTTTGGCAATGTGCTGGGCTCGACCGGATCCGTGGTGCCTTTGTTCAAGTCGCAGATCGAGCGCGGCGGGCCGATCACCCTGACCGACCGCGAAGTCGAGCGTTACTTCATGACCATTTTCGAGGCGGTGCAACTCGTGCTCACCGCCGCCATGAACAACGCGAAGACGCCGGATCACAAGTCCGGCCTTTACATCCTTGAGATGGGCAAGCCGGTCAAGATCATGGATCTGGCGACGCGGATGATCAAGCTCTACGGCCTCAAGCCCGATAAGGATATCAAGATCACCTTCACAGGCTTACGCGAAGGCGAGAAAATCACCGAAGCGCTGGTGGACGACAATGAGGTGCGTGAACTGGTGCTGCCGGGCATTTTCGAGGTGGTCAATCAGGCGCACGTGGCGCCGGTCCCCGATGAGGTGATGCAGACCCTTTATGCGCTCGCTCAGGAAGGCCACGACGCGCCGGCCAAAACCATGGTCTTCAATCTGGTCAATTCCCTGCGCGCCTAGAGCGTGTTCCGATCTGATTGGATCAGATCGGCGCTCTAATTTTTTATTTTGACGCGCTTTTTTTTTATCCGAAAAGTGCGTCACACTTTTCGGAAAGCGCTCTAGGCAGGCGGGCATGAAAAAGCCGGCCTGACAGGATCAGGCCGGCTCAGCATTCAGGTGGCGCGGGGGAAGCCAGCCTGAAATGTCACTAGTCGATATAGGGGTCTTCGGCATCGGGATCATCGGTGGTATGGAATTCATACCAGATACCGTTGAGAGCACCGACAGCGACGGCCAGGCCGACACCTAAGATCCAAGAAAAATACCACATGTGCTTAGTCCTGTGATGGGCAGGGAGGCCAAAGCCTCCCTGGTTTGATTAATAGAGATCGGGGTTGGTGCGCAGGTCTTCGGTCTTGATCCGGCCAAACAGCACCTTGTAAACCCAGGCGGTGTAGAACAGTACGATCGGCAGGAAGACCAGCGTCACCAGCAACATGATGAACAAGGTCAGGTGCGAGCTGGAGGCGTTCCAGACCAGCAGGCTGGAGTGCGCGTCGACGGTGCTGGGCAGGATGATCGGGAACATCGAGCAACCAACGGTGCCGATAATGCCAACGATCGCCAGGGACGAGCCACTGAAGGCCAGCCAGTCGCTGCGCAGACGTTGGCCGGCAATGGCGATAAGGGGACCGACAAAACCCAGCACAGGAGCCGCCCACATCCAGGGATACTTGGCGAAGTTGTTAAGCCAGGCGCCAGCGGCCGGCACCACTTCGGTATGGATCGGATTGGACGGGGCACCGCTATTGACCGAACCCACGACGGTGAAGCCCAGGCCGGAGAAGCGGATGAACACGTAACCGGCAGCGAAGAGCAGGATCACACCCAGGGCGGCGAATAGGCCAAAGCGCAGGGCGCGTTCACGCACGATGCCTTTTTCCAGCTTGAGGCCGAGCCAGGTCGAACCTTGCAGCACCAGCATGGCCACGGAGGTCAGGCCGCACAGGACGGTGAAGGGCGAGAACAGGCCAAGCAGGCCGCCCAGGAACATGTCATGATAGGTGGCGCGCAGATCGCTATCGAAACTGAAGGGCGCACCTTGGAGCACGTTGCCAATGGCCACGCCGAAGACCAGGGCCGGAATGAAGCCACCAGCGAACAGCGCCCAGTCCCAGTTGCGGCGCCAGGCCTTGCCCGGACGCTTCGAGCGATACTTGAAGCCGACGGGACGCAGGATGAGGGCCGTCAGAACCAGAAACATGGCAAGATAGAAGCCGGAGAAGCTGACGGCGTAGACGAAGGGCCAGGCCGCGAAGATGGCGCCGCCCCCCAGGATGAACCACACCTGATTGCCTTCCCAGGTGGCCCCCACCGTGTTGATGACGGTGCGGCGCTCGGAGTCGTTCTTGGCGACGAAGGGCAGCAGGGCCGCCACCCCCATGTCGAAGCCGTCCATGATGGCGAAACCTATCAGCAGCACGCCGACCAGGCCCCACCAGATAACCCTGAGGGTCATGTAGTCGAGAGGTAATTCCATTGGTGTAACTCCTTATTCCGCGGGGCCGACAACGGGCATGGCGGGGTCATCGGTGGGGCTGACGTCGGGATCATCGTGCATCCGGCCGAACTTGGCCTGATACGGTCCCTTTTTGATGGCGTGGATCATCAGATTGATCTCGATAACCGCCATGATGCCGTAGACCAGGGTGAAGCCGACAATTGTGCTCCAGATCTGTCCCTTGGTCAGGCTGGATGCGCCCAGGAAGGTCGGCAGCACACCGTCCACCGCCCAGGGCTGGCGGCCGATTTCAGCCAATACCCAGCCCGCTTCGATGGCGATCCAGGGAAAGGGAATGGCGATGATACAGGCCAGCAGGAACAGGCGGTTATTGTGCTTCTCGAAAGTCACCATCAAGAAGGCGGTGGCGAAGAGAAGGATAAAGGCAAAGCCCAGTCCGGCCATGACGCGGAAGCTCCAGAACATCACCGGTACATTAGGGATGGTGTCGAGCGAAGCCTGAACAATCATCTGATTGGTGGCCATCCGCGGGTCAGCAACATATTTTTTAAGCAGGAGGGCATAACCGAGATCGGACTTGTGAGCCTCGAAAAGCGCACGCGCCGCCAGATCTTCAGGATTGGACTTCAGCTTCTCAACCCCGTCATAGGCGATGATACCCGAACGGATGCGCGCCTCAGCCTTATCGGTCAGGTCAAGGATGCCGATGACCGGTTGATCGACGCTGCGCGTGGCAATCAGGCCAAGCACATAGGGGATCTTGACGTCAAAATCGGTGCGCTGTTCTTTCACATTGGGGATACCGAACACCGAGATGCCAGCCGGAGCTTTTTCCGTGTGCCACATGGATTCGAGTGCGGCGAGCTTCATCCTCTGGTTATCGGTCAGGGCGTAGCCGGATTCATCCCCCAGCACGACAACCGACAGCGAAGACACCAGGCCGAAAGCGGCGGCGACGGCCATGGAGCGCTTGGCGACGCTGGTCCATTTGTTATTCCAAAGATAGATGGCCGAAACCCCCATCACGAAGACCGCAGCCAGCACGTAGCCAGCACTGACGGTGTGGACGAACTTGGCCTGCGCCACCGGATTGAACAGAACCTCCATGAAGTTGGTGACTTCCATCCGCATGGTGGCCGGATTGAATTCAGCCCCTGCTGGGTGCTGCATCCAGCCATTGGCGACAAGAATCCACAGGGCCGACAGATTGGTGCCGAGCGCGACCATGAAGGTCACCATCAGGTGCGCCGGGCGGGAGAGTTTTTCCCAGCCGAAGAACATCAGGCCGACGAAGGTGGCTTCCAGGAAGAAGGCCATCAAGCCCTCAATCGCCAGAGGCGCGCCGAAAATATCGCCGACATAGTGCGAGTAATACGACCAGTTCATGCCGAACTCGAATTCCATGGTGAGGCCTGTTGCCACACCCAGAACGAAGTTGATGCCGAACAATAGCCCCCAGAAGCGGGTGATTGTGCGCCAGATTTCCTTGCGCGTAAGGACATACACGCTTTCCATGATCACCAGCATGAAGCTGAGGCCAAGGGTGAGCGGTACGAAGAGAAAGTGATACATGGCAGTCAAGGCGAATTGCAGCCTTGAGAGTTCTACGGTACTGAGGTCCATCAGTCGTCCCCGATTAAAAAACTTCGCGTCTCTGGTGATGAAGACGCCTAAAATTCACGCTTAGCAATGCTTTTTCTCAACTCAAAAGGGAAACGGCACAGCTAAAACCATAGAAACAATAAGGCTTAATTTTGCGCCGCACAACATCCAAGATGTCGCACCCTGACGCCGCAGCCGATACCGGTGACAGCCAGGTCAGGCTGCGGAGACAGTTACGGGCATGGGCCAAAGCAGAGACGAAAACCCTGCGCCTGACCGGCTGGCTGGGTCTGGCGGAAGGTCTTTGCATCGCCGCTTTTGCCTGGGGCCTCAGCCATATGGTCAGCGACCTGTTCGGCCACCCCGAGACACTCAGCGCCCTGTTGCCGGCGCTTCTCGTCACGGTCGGAGCGCTGGCTGTACGCGCAGGTATAGGCCTTATAAACCAGAAGCTTAGCCTGAAAGCGGCGCGCAGCATCATCCGGCATATCCGCCTCGATATCATGGGCAAGGCCCTGGCCGGGCGGATCGACTCCGCTCAGCATCAGTCGCGCCTCAACGCCCTGTTTGAAGACAGCGAGGCGCTCGAAGGCTACTACGCCCGGTTCAGTCAGAGCGAGCTTCAGGCGCGCGTCCTGCCACTGGGCCTGCTTGCCCTGATGGCGGTGGTCAGTCCGGTCAGCGCTGGTATTTTGCTGCTCACCCTGCTTCCGTTTGTCGCACTGATGGCGATCCTCGGCATGACCAGCGCCGACGAGTCGAAACGTCAGCTCGAGGCCCTGTCCCGGCTGTCCAACCTGTTCGTCGATCGCATCAAGGCCCTGCCGCTGATCCTCAGCTTCGAAGCTGGGCCGCGTCAGGTGCGCAGCGTCGGCCATGCCGCGCGCGATGTCGCCGAACGGACGCTGCGGGTGCTGAAGGTGGCTTTCGTGACCTCGGCGGTACTCGAATTTTTCAGCGCGCTCAGCGTGGCACTGATCGCCATCTATTGTGGCTTTTATCTGCTCGGCGAACTGCCCTTCCCTTCGCCGGAAATCCTGACCTTTCCGGCCGCCTTCTTCGTTCTGGCCTTGGCGCCGGAGGTTTATGCGCCGATGCGCCGCTTGGCCGCCGCCTATCACGATCGACAAACGGCCATGGCGGCGACACAAAGGCTTATCGCGCTGGACATTTTGCCGGAAACCACACCTGCCGCGCCGCTTATCAGCGCGCCGGAAATCATCTATCAGGATGTGATCTGTGGCTTTGCCGACGATCCCGATTTCCGCATCGGGCCGGTCAGCTTTACCGCCCGTCCGGGTCAGGTTATCGCCCTGCGCGGGCCGACAGGTTCGGGCAAGACCACGCTGCTGCGCCTGTTACTTGGCTATGGGCACAAGATCTCCGGCGACATCCTGATCAAGGGTGAAAGCGCAGGCGATATCAGCGCCAGCATCGCCTGGGTGTCGCAAAATCCGCCCATACTCTCCGGCACCCTCGCCGACAACCTGACCCTGGCCAATCGTGCCGCAACGAAGGCCGATATCGCGCAGGCCATCACAGACTTTCATCTGGAAGGGTTGGTCACCACGCGCGACAAGGCGCTGCTGCACGATCTCAACGAACGCGGCTCCGGCCTGTCCGGTGGCGAACGGCGCAAGCTTGGCCTCGCCCGTGCCGCCTTGAAAGAGGCGCCGATCCTTCTGCTAGATGAACCGACCGCCGATCTCGACTCAGCCGCCGAAGATGACCTGATCCGTTTGCTGCCGGCGCTGTTCAAGGGCCGCACCGTCATCCTTTCCAGCCATTCGCCAAAGCTGTGCGCCCTGGCCGACCTCGTGGTGGATATCACATGACCTTCGCCCATTTCTTCAAAACCCTCAAAACGACCTACGGCTCACGCCTGTTTCTTACCGCTGTCTTTGCGGCCGGTGTCAGTATTTCCGCTGTCAGCCTGCTGGGAATTTCCGGCTGGTTCCTGACCGGGGCGGCGGTGGCCGGGGCCGGCGGCGTTCTGCTGGCGCAGGGCTTTAACTACCTGCTGCCGAGCGCTGCCATTCGCTTCTTTGCCATTACCCGCACCATCCTGCGCTATGGTGAGCGCTATACCGGCCACTCGGCGGCGCTCCGGGCCATGGCCGATCTGCGCCCGGCCCTGCTGACGCGCGTGATCAACGCGCAGCCGGAAATAACCTTGCGCTTAAGCCGCGGCGAAGCCTCCAGCCGCTTTATTCAGGACGTCAGCGCCCTCGAAAACGCGCTGGTGATGCAGAGCGCGCCCATCGCCGGCCTTGCCGGTATGGTGACGGCCCTGATCTTGACCGCGCTGGCCGGCCTATGGGTCGCCCTTGTTCTGCTCGTCTTCATGGCCATTGCTCTGGCCGGCAGCGTGTGGATACACCGCCGCATCAACGATAACAGCGCTTCGGAACAGGCGGCCATGGGCGCGGTGAAGGCGCGCTTCTTCGCCCTCATGACCTTACTGCCGGATATCCGCGCCTACGATCTGCGCAAGCCTCTGCTGACTGAACTTGAGACGCTGGAGACCGCCTTGGTCGAGGCCCGCACGCGCGTTATCGGCAAGGATGCGCTCAGCAACGCCTGGACCACAGGGCTGACCGGACTCGCCCTCGCCTGCGTCGCCATGGCTGCCCTGGGCCAGCCTCTGGCGCATATGGCGCTGGCGATCCTGGCCGCCAGCATGGGCTTTGAGAGTCTCGGCATCCTGATCAAGGCTGTGGCGCAGAAGGACGGATTCGATCAGGCGCGGGCACGCGTCGCCGACATCTACGACCAGCCGCAGGTTTCTGCCCCGCTTGTGTTTGAGACGCCGGCTTTCAGCTTCAAGGGGGAAATGGTCATGCTCGACAGCACCTTGCGCCTGCGCATCGACGGCCCCTCCGGCAGCGGCAAGACGCGCCTGATCGAGACCTTGATGGGATTGCAAACGGTGGAAGGTCTGGAGGTTCACTCAAGCCGGGATCAGTTTTCACTCTGTCCGCAGGACGCCGGCCTGATCACCGGCACGATCCGCGACAACCTGCTGATGGCCTTTTCCGACGAAGCCTTGAAAGGCTTGAACCAGGCCGCGCGAGAAGCGGCTCTTTTCGGCGCATTGGAAGCCGCCTGCCTGTCTAACCGTGTAAAGGCCTTGCCAAAAAGCCTCGATACCTGGATCGGCGATGGTGGCGTCACGCTTTCGGGTGGTGAGCGCAAACGCCTCGCTCTCGCGCGCAGCCTGTTGCGCGAGGCGCCGATCCTTATTCTTGATGAACCGACCGAAGGGCTCGACCTTGCCACCGAAGCGCAGGTGGTCGGGAATCTGGCGAAGCATCTGTCTGAAAAGCGGCAGGGTTTGATCCTGATCAGTCACCGTGAAGGCCCGCGCGCTCTGACGGACCATATCCTGTCGGTTTAGAGCGTGTTCCGATCTGATTGGATCAGATCGGCGCTCTAATTTTTTGTTTTGATGCACTTTTTTATCCAAAAAGTGCGTCACACTTTTCGGAAAGCGCTCTAAGCCTTCGCACCGTAAGCGGCGAAGAAGACAAAGATCGCAGCGTCAACCTCGGCCGCGATCTCGGCATCCGTCGGCACTGGTATAAAGTTGAGCAGGCGCGCCTTGATCATGCGGCCATGGATCAAAGAGGTGAACTGATGCGCCGCCACCATAACGTCCGGCATGGTCAGTTCACCGCGATCCTTGGCCTTTTGCATATAATTGGCCAGCATACGCGCCCCCTGCATAGGGCCGCTTTCATAGAACTCGCGGCCAATCTCGGGCGATTTGGAGCTCTCCGCCGAAATGACACGCCAGTTTTGCAAGACCTGTTCGGCGGTAAAGGCGCGCAGGTAGCCCTTGCCAAAAGCGGTCAATAAGGTGCGGGCATCGCCGTCCCCGATCAGCAAGTCGGCAATATTACCACGATGCAGGGCGCACGTGCGCTGCACATAGGCCAGAAACAGCTCTTCCTTGCTCTTGAAATAGTTATAGAGCGTACCCTTTGAGCCACCGAGCCTGGCCGCGATCGAGGACATCGACGCGCTGGCATAGCCTTCGGTCAGGAATATCTCAGAAGCAACATCGAGAATCGCTTCGCGGCGGTCCTCGCCGCTCATGCGGCCCTTGCTGTCAATCGTCTTGGTAAGCTTGGTATCCATGGTCTGTACGCCTGTAACCTCTCGTTTTGCACTGCGGAAAAAATTAAGAACCGTACTGTATGGTCAGTTGACAGATACAGCGTATGGGACTATGTGTCCACAAGAAATGACCATACCGTACGGTTATTTCAAGGGCCTCCCCCCTAAAGACGTATTCAGAGACGTATAATGACACATGACCGTTCCTCCTCCTCGTTGAAGCCACGCAGCGCAGTCGCCATCGCCGCCTTGCTGGCGGCCGTTGCCTTGAGCGCCTGCACCACGATCCCGCAGAGTGCGCCGTTCGCATCTGAGCCCAGCCAGGCCAAGAAGGTCAACCCCATCGATTCCGTGAACGGAGAATTATGGTGGAAAGGGCTAGGCGACGCCCAGTTACAGACCCTGCTCACTCAGGCTTTCAACAATTCGCCATCTTTGGCCATGGCCGAGGCCCGCCTCAATCAAGCCCAGGCCGCCGTGTCGCAATACCGTGCCAGCAGCGCTCCGCAGGTCGGGCTCAACGCCACCGCCTATGAAGGCAAGCAGAGCTACAACTACCTCTTCCCCAAGGAAGCCGTGCCGCAGGGCTATCAGGACTACGGCCAGGCCACGCTGAGCTTCAACTGGGAACTGGATTTCTGGGGTAAAAACCGCGCCGCCGTCGCCGCCGCCAGCACCAACGCTCAGGCCGCCGCCGCCGATGCCGCCCAGGCCCGACTGGTGATTTCCACTGCCATCGCCAATGCCTATATCGAGCTTGACCGCCTGTATCAGGAACGCGATCTGGCCGAGCGTGCCGTCGCCATCCGTCAGGACAGCGCACATCTGGTGCAGCAAAAGCTCGATAACGGTGTCAGCAACCAGGCCCAGAACGAACAGGCTAGGGCCGGCATCTATGCCGCGCAGGCCGATCTCGACGCGCTGGATGAGCAGATCGACCTCAACAAGCACCTGATCGCCATGCTGACCGGCGCCGCACCCGATTTCGCCGCCACGCTCAAGCGCCCGGCCCTCGCCGCCAACGCTCAGGCCTTCGGCGCCGTGCCGGAGCGCATCGATCTCAACCTGATCGGCCGCCGTCCTGACGTGATCGCGGCCCGCTGGCGCGCCGAGGCCGCTTCGGCCCACATCAAGCAGGCCCATGCCGCCTTCTACCCCAATATCAACCTGGCCGCCTATGTCGGTGCGCAGGCCTTGGGTCTTAACAATCTATTCTCTTCCGGCTCCGATATCGGCCAGGTCGGCCCGGCCATCAGCCTGCCCCTTTTCGATGGCGGCGCGCTGAAGGCCAATCTCAAATCGGCCGAATCCGAACACGCCCTGGCCATTGCCAGCTACAATCAGGATGTCCTCGTCGCCATGCAACAGGTGGCCGACACCCTGACCAGCCAGAAGGCGCTGAAATCAAGGCTCGACAATTCCGAGCAAGCCCTGACCGCTTACGAAAAGGCCTACAGCCTGTCGAAGCTGCGCTATGATGGCGGCCTGTCGGATTACACCACCCTGCTGGTGGCCGAGCAAAGCCTGCTCAACCAGCGCCGTGTCGTCGCCGACCTGCGCAGCCGCGCCCTGACCCTTGACGTCGCCCTGATCAAGTCCCTTGGCGGGACCTATGCGGGCAATACCGACACCTCCACGAATTAAGCTCTTAAAAACAGAGATTTGCACATGCCCGATACAGCCCAAGCCACTGACAAGGTTCAGTCTTCCGCCCCCAAGCCCGTGGCCAACGCCGCCGGCGACGCCAATCGCAAACGCCTGCTGACCTATCTCGGCATCGCCGTCGTCATCGGCGCGGTCGCCTATAGCGCCTATTATGGCCTCGTCGCCTCGCATTACGTCTCGACCGACAATGCCTATGTCGGCACCGATACGGCGCAGGTCAATGCTCTGGTCTCCGGACCGGTGGCCACGATCGTCGTCTCGGAAACACAGGTGGTGAAGGCCGGCGACGTGCTGCTCACCATTGATGACGCTGACGCGAAGATCGCCGTTGCCCAGGCCAAGGCCGCCCTCGCTTTGGCGCAGCGCCATGTGCAAGGCTATTACGCCAGCGATGAAGCCCTCGCCGGTCAGGTCGGCGCCAGTCAGGCCGAGGTGGCCCGCGCCACCGCCATGATCGCTTCGGCGCAATCGGGGCTCGATAACGCCAAGACCGAACTGACCCGCCGACAAAACCTGGCTCAATCCGGCGCCGTGTCGCAGGAAGAACTTACCACAGCCCAGAACGCCTATACCCAGGCCCAGGCTGTCTACAACACCGCCGTCGCCAACCACGCCTCGGCCGTGGCCGGCGTTCAGGCCGCGGGCGGCCAGCGCGCCACCAATGCGGCGCAGTTCACCGGCGCCAGCGCTGACCAGAACCCTGAAGTACTGGCAGCCCAGGCCAAACTCGACGCCGCCAATCTGGCGCTCGAACGCACCGTAGTGCGCGCACCCACCGATGGCATTGTCGCCAGGAAGGCTGTCCAGGTCGGCCAACAGGTCGCCGTCGGCACACCGCTAATGACCGTCGTGCCAACCGCACGCGCCTATGTCGACGCCAACTTCAAGGAAGGCCAGCTCAAGAAGGTCGTTCCCGGCCAGACGGTTGAGCTGCATTCCGACCTGTATGGCAAGAGCGTCACCTATCACGGCACGGTCCGCGGTATTTCCGGCGGTACGGGTTCGGCCTTCTCGCTGATCCCGGCCCAGAACGCTTCGGGCAACTGGATCAAGGTGGTCCAGCGCCTGCCTGTCCGCATCGACCTCGATCCGAAGGAACTGGTCGCGCACCCCTTGCGCGTTGGCCTCTCGATGGATGCCGAAATCGATACACGTAAGTAAGTCAGTACGGTTGAATGCCCCTCACCCCAACCCTCTCCCCGCTCTCGCAGGGAGAGGGGGCTATTAGTGCCGTCAGGCCCCCTCGCCCCGTTTACGGGGAGAGGGTTGGGGTGAGGGGCCGCTCTTCTTTTTAGAGGCTCCACCATGTCCTCCTCCGCTGCGCCCGCTACGGGTGCCCCCGCCTTTCCCGCCCCGATGACCGGCGGCCTGCTGGCCATCACCGCTCTGGCGCTGGCGCTCGGCACCTTCATGCAGGTGCTCGACGGCACGATCGCGAACGTGTCGGTGCCGACCATCGCCGGCGATCTCGGCGTCTCGACCTCGCAAGGCACCTGGGTCATCACCTCGTTCGCCGTATCCAACGGCATCTCCGTGCCCCTCACCGGCTGGCTGATGGGGCGCTACGGCGTGGTGAAGACCTTCACCGCCTCGGTGCTTCTGTTCACCATCGCCTCCTTCCTGTGCGGCATCGCCTGGAACATCGACTCGCTGATCTTCTTCCGCATCCTGCAGGGCGCGGTCTCTGGCCCGATGATCCCCGGCAGCCAAGCCCTGCTGATGATGATCTTCCCGCCCAATAAACGCGGCACAGCCCTGGCGATCTGGTCGATGACCACCCTCGTCGCCCCGATCTGCGGGCCGATTTTGGGGGGCTATATCTCCGATAACTTCACCTGGCCGTGGATCTTCTTCATCAACCTGCCGGTCGGCGCGTTCTGCGCCTTCTTCTGCTGGCGCGGCATGGCTTCACGCGAAACTCCGACCTATCAGCGCCCGATCGATCGCACCGGCTTTGCCCTGCTTGTCATCTGGGTCGGCGCCCTGCAGGTCATGCTCGACACCGGCAAGGACGTCGACTGGTTCAACTCGCCGGCCATCGTGGTCGAAACCATTGTCGCCATCGTCGCCTTCATCGCCTGGGTGATCTGGGAACTGAACGACAAGAACCCGATGGTGGACTTAAGCTTCTTCAAGACGCGCAATTTCGCCTTCGGTACGCTGGTGCTCTGTATCGCCTACGCCATCTTCTTCGGCGCCAACCTCTTGATGCCTTTATGGCTGCAAACCAATATGGGCTATATCGCCACCTGGGCCGGTCTGGTGGCCGCGCCTTCGGGCATCATCGCCGTCATCCTGACGCCGTTTGCCGCGCGGATGCTCAACCGTTATGACGCGCGCATCCTCGGCACGGCATCGCTGGTGCTGTTCGCGCTGTCCTTCTTCATGCGCTCGCTCTACACCACCGAGGCCAGCTTCTTCCAACTGATGCTGCCCACCCTCGTCATGGGCGCAGCAATGAGCTTCTTCTTCATCTCCTTTATCAGCATCGGCCTGAATGGCATTGCACCTGAGCGCGTGCCGGCCGCCTCCGGCCTGTCGAACTTCGCTCGTATCATCGCCGGTTCGTTCGCCGCTTCGCTGGTGACCACTATTTGGGAGCGCAGCGAAAGCCAGCACCAGACCCGTCTGGCTGAGATTATGGGCATGACCGATCCGGCCTTCGTCAACGCCATGCGTCAGGCGCAGGAGTTCGGGCTTTCCACCGCTCAGAGCACCAGCGTGATCATGCGGCAGGTATCTTCTCAGGCCTTCCTCCTGTCTACGGTCGATCTGTTCCGTATCTCGTCGATTGTCATCATCCTGTTGATCCCGGCCGTCTGGCTGTGCCGCAAGACCCTGGTCACCGGCCCGGTCACGCACGCGGCGGATTAAGAAAGGTTGATCCACAGATTACACAGATTAAGAGGCGCGTTCGCGCTGTTGCGTCCCTGACGCCTTCGCGATGTGTTTCCGAGCAAGGTTGGCGCGCAAGTGCGCCAACCTTAATCTGTGTAATCTGTGGATCACCTTTCTTCTCTTGCATCAAAAGTCTCCTCGCGGCATAGCCGGTGGCAAACCTAACGGAGACTACCGATGATCGCTCTCGCCCTTCATGGCGGTGCCGGCGCCAAGGCCGGCCGCGACTATTCCACCGAAATCGACAATATGCGCGAGATCGCCCAATTCGCCCGTGACAGCCTGCTTAATGGTGCGAAAGCCTTCGATGTCGTCACCGAAGTGGTCCGCCAGCTTGAGGATTCCGGCCTCTATGTCGCGGGCAAAGGCGCCTCGCCCAATGCTGCCGGTTTCTATGAACTCGACGCCAGCCTGATGAATGGCGCCGACCGCGCTTGCGGCGCGGTCACCGCCCTGCAAGGTTTCGCCAATCCGGTTCTGGTGGCGCGCGCCGTTATGGAAAAGACCCCGCATGTCATGCTGGCCGGCGATGGCGCAAGCCTTTTCGCTCACGAGCAGGGTTTTGAGCCCATCGCCGACGAGGCCGAGTATTTCACCCGCGCCGGACGCTTTGAATCCAACCACCCGCCCGGCACGCTTGATTCAAGTTCTTTGGCCCACGGCACGGTCGGCTGTGTCTGTCTCGACAGCTACGGCCACCTCGCCGCCGCCACCTCAACCGCCGGCGTCTTCGGTAAACTGCCCGGTCGCGTCGGCGACACGCCGATCATCGGTGCCGGCACCTGGGCCGATGGCCAGACCGCTGTGTCCTGCACCGGTCAAGGCGAATACTTCATCCGCGTCAACGCGTCAGCGCAACTGGCCTTCCGCCACGCCGGCGGGCAAGCGCTCGGCGAAGCCGCCGACGCCATCTTGCAGCAAATCGTCGATATGGGTGGCGAAGGCGGCCTGATCGCCCTCAATGCCAAGGGCGAGGTCATTGCCCCCTTCCGCTCGCAAGGCATGAAGCGCGCCTGGTTCTCAGGTGACAGCGAGATCGTTTCCGAAGCTTTCTAAACGCAAAGCTTGGCGAGATTGGAGATATCGACATCGGCGGGGGCATCCTTCCAGATGTCGATACCTTTTTCTTTCGCCGTGCGCTCAATCAGTAATTGCTCGCCCCGGTGCTCGCTCGGCGCGCTATAGGCCGGATCGCTCTGCGCCTGATCGAGCGTAACGAAATGCGCGCCCGCCTTCTCGAACGTATCGAGCACCTGCGGCAGCATAAGCGCGGTGAAGGCACCTTCGTGGATCAGCAGGACGTGCGGAATCTGGCGGCCGTAAACCTTTTCCGAACCGCTCAGACCCCGCGCAATGGAGGCCTTCACGCCCAACATATATTGCGCTTTCATCGCCTCAATCGTCACCGCATCGCCCTTTGCCATGCAGCGCGCATAGGTATCGGTATAGGCCCAGTCGTTAAAGCTCATGGTGACATCGGCGATACGGTAGTTGTGCGTTTTCAGCCAGGCCATGATGCCGCTGTGCAGCGCCGGATCTGTGCCGGCATTGAGGAACGGAAAGCGCAGCACACGCCAGTCTTCACCCTTCATCAACTCGGCCAGGACGGGCTCATTGCCGATCAGGTCGCCTTCGAAGGCCTCAAGCCCGCCGGCATTGATGTTCATATGGCTATAGCCGTGATTGCCGAGCGGATAACCCGCCGCGCGCCACATCTTCAGCACCTCGGCGCTCGACGGATCTGCCTTGATATGGATGGCGTTGATAAAACCGTAGACACCCGGCACCTCATGCGCCTTGAGCGCCGCCAGATAGTCGCGCGCTACATCGACCCGGTTGATGCCCAGCGGCACCGCACCATGCGCCGGCAGGTCATCGACCGTGATGGCGACATCGAACCCTTTCGGCCCTTCGGCGAATACGGGAAACGCACTTAAGGCGCAGATGGCGGCAAGCGTGACAAAGGCGTTTTTCATACTCTCTCCCGGAACAGGCCCGCTTGTTGACACAGTTCGGGGCCGCTAGCGTCACCATGCTCCGGAAGCGCCACCTTGGCAAGGATCAGCTATCCAGACGAAAAAGGCTTTGTCGTCTATCGTCGGATCGCCATACCTAAAGGCATTATTTTCCGCGATAATGGCGAAATTCGAATTGAAAGTGCACGATTACAGGCATATAGTTTCATTAGATATCATAACATTGGAAACCATCATGCCTTCCCATCTGCTGGCCCGCCCCCATCTTTTCGATGCGCTTGATGATCAGCCACTCGACGCCATGCTGACCTTGCTGCATTTGCTGCGCAACGATCCGCGGTCGGACAAAATTGATCTCGGCATTGGCGTGTATGGCGATGACAACGGCTGCACGCCGGTTATGCAAGCCGCCAAGATGGCCGAACGCAACCTGATCGAGACTCAAACCAGCAAGGCCTATCTGGCCGCTGAGGGCGACGCCCACTTTATCAATCTGCTGGCGCAACGGGTTTTGGGCGGGGCTGAGGTCAACCGCTATTGTGGCGTGCAGACGCCCGGCGGTACGGGCGCCCTGCGCCTGGCGGCCGAACTGATCCACAAGGCCAATCCGGAAGCGCGCGTCTGGTTGGGTACACCGACCTGGATCAATCACCACGCCCTGATCCGTTCCGCCGGTCTGCACATCCTTGAACACCCGTTCTTCGATCAGGCCACGCAGTCCGTGCTGTTCGATGAAATGATGACCGCACTGGAAAGCGCCCGCACGGGCGACGTGGTGTTGCTGCACGCCTGCTGCCATAACCCGACCGGCGCGGACTTCACACCCGCTCAGTGGCGCACTATCGGCGAACTGGTCAACCGGAAGGGCCTGATCCCGCTGATCGACATCGCCTATCAGGGCTTGGGGCATGGTATGGAGGCCGACGCCGCCGCCATGCGCACCCTGCTCGACAGCGTACCGGAAGCCATCATCGCCGCGTCTTGTTCCAAGAATTTCGGCCTTTACCGCGAGCGCATCGGCGCCTTGTGGGTCAAGGCCGACAGCGCCACCGCCGCCCTGCGTGCGCGTGGTAATCTGATCCTGATCGCGCGCGCCATGTGGTCGATGCCGCCCGATCACGGCGCCGCGGTTGTGCGCACCATCCTCGATTCGACCGACCTGACACAGATCTGGCTGACTGAGCTTGAACAGATGCGTACCCGCCTCAACTCCATGCGTGCCGAACTGGCGAAAGCCGTGCCGCAACTGGCATCGGTGGCGCAGCAAAGCGGCATGTTCGCACTCTTGCCCTTAAACCGCGAAGCCGTGGCCGACCTGCGCGTTAAGCATGGCATCTACATGGTGGAAAACGGCCGCATGAACATCGCCGGCCTGCAAGCGGGCAACCTGCCGCGCTTCGCCGCTGCGCTGAAACCCTATCTGCAAGGAGCCCAACATGAACGATAATCCTTTAGGCCTCAATGGTTTCGCGTTTGTCGAGTTCACAGGCCCCGACACCACCGCCATGGCACGTCAACTGGAGATGATGGGATTCGTCGCCGCTTCGCGTCACCCTGAGCGCGACATCGTGCGCTACAAGCAGGGCACGATCGACTTTCTGATCAACAACGCAGCCAGTCCGCAAGCGAAAGAATTTGCCGCGCACCATGGCCCTTCAGCCAATGGCATGGGGTTCCGCGTCGCCGATGCCGCGAAAGCCTATGATCTGGCGCTGAAAAGCGGCGCCATCGCCTACGATGCCGGTCAAGGCGCGCTCGGTGTCGGCAGCTATGTGCTGCAAGGCATCGGCGGATCGCTGCTCTATCTCATCGACCGCGATCCTTATAGCAACTGGATCGCTATCGAAGGCGCAGCAGAGGCAGAGGCCGCCAATAGCGTTGGTTTCCAAGTGGTTGATCACCTGACGCATAATGTGGCGCGTGGCCAGATGCGTACCTGGTCGAGCTTCTACGCCCAGATTTTCGGCTTTGAAGAGCAGAAGTATTTTAACATCAAGGGACAAGCGACCGGCCTGTTCTCGCAAGCCATGATCGCGCCCGATGGCGCCATTCGCATCCCACTCAATGAGAGCCAGGACGACACCAGTCAGATCGAGGAATACCTGCGCCAGTATAAGGGCGAGGGCATCCAGCATATCGCGCTGACCACCGACAACATCTACGCGACGGTTGAAATGCTGGGCGCCCGCGGCGTGAAGCTTCAGGATACGATCGAGACCTATTATGATCTGGTCGATAAGCGCGTGCCTGGCCACGGCGAGGATCTGCAACGCCTGAAGGCCAACCGCATCCTGATCGATGGCGATGTCGAGAGCGAAGGCATTTTGCTGCAGATCTTTACCGAGAACACTTTCGGGCCGATCTTCTTCGAAGTTATCCAGCGCAAGGGCAATCAGGGCTTTGGCAATGGCAATTTCCAGGCGCTGTTTGAATCGATTGAGCTTGATCAGATCCGTCGCGGGGTTATCAAGGTAGCTTAGGACTTAAGACGCAGGAATATCTGTACCTCCCCGCTTGTCGGGGAGGGGGACCATTGAGCAGCAATGGTGGTGGGGTTTCTTGCTTCTACAGGGAGACAACAATGACAGAAAACCCTGCATACGTGACCGGCTTCGCCAACCATGTCTCCACCGAGGCTGTACCCGGCGCCTTGCCGATCGGGCAAAACTCGCCACAGGCCGTGCCTTTCGGGCTCTATGCCGAACAGCTTTCCGGCTCGGCCTTCACCGCGCCCCGCAGTGACAACCGGCGTTCGTGGCTCTACCGTCTGCGCCCGTCAGCCAGCCATGCGCCTTTCATCCCCTATCGTGACGCCCCCACCTTCGCCGCGCCGACGCCCAACCGTCTGCGCTGGTCACCGCTGACCGCGCCCACTGCGCCCACCGATTTCATCGACGGCCTGATGACCTACGCCGGAAATGGCGATGCCACGGCCCAGACCGGCGTGGCCATCCATCTCTATGCCGCCAACCGTTCGATGGACCGCGCCTTCTTCAATGCAGATGGTGAATGGCTGATCGTGCCGCAATCAGGTCGGCTGGTCATCTTCACAGAGATGGGCGTGCTGAAAATCGAACCGCTCCAGATCGCCGTCATTCCGCGTGGCGTGAAGTTTCGCGTTGCCCTGCCTGAAGGCCATGCCACGGGCTATATTCTGGAAAACTACGGCCATCCTTTCCGCCTGCCCGATCTGGGCCCGATCGGCGCCAACGGACTGGCCAACCCACGCGATTTCGAGACGCCGGTCGCCGCTTTCGAGGATATCGACGGCGATTATGAACTGCTGCAAAAATACGCCGGCAGGCTATGGACGACGCGGATCGACCATTCACCGCTCGATGTCGTGGCCTGGCACGGCAATCTGGCACCCTATCGTTATGATCTCAGGCGCTTTAACACCATCAACACGGTCAGTTTCGATCATCCCGATCCGTCGATCTTCACGGTCCTGACCTCGCCTTCTGAAACACCCAGTACGGCCAATGCCGATTTCGTCATCTTCCCACCGCGCTGGATGGTGGCCGAACACACCTTTCGTCCGCCGTGGTTCCACCGTAATATCATGAGCGAATTCATGGGTCTAATCACCGGCACCTATGACGCCAAGGCCGCCAAAGACGATGGAAACAACTTCGCGGCCGGCGGAGCCTCCTTGCACAACTGCATGAACGGTCACGGTCCTGATAAGGCCAGTTATGAAGCCGCCGTGGCTGCGGATCTGAAACCGCACAGGATTGATGCCACCATGGCCTTTATGTTCGAGACCCGTCTGCCCCTCACCCCCACCACGCATGCGATGGAAACACCGCTGTTGCAGAGCGATTACGACCACTGCTGGGATAATTTCAAAAAGGCCGAATTGCCAGTAAAGTAAGAAGGTTTATCCACAGATAAACCAGATAGGCACAGATGGTTCATAGAGATAGCGAACCCTCAAAACTGCCCGCGCGAAACGCAATATCTGTGCTTATCTGGCTTATCTGTGGATCACTTAAACCCTACGCGCCGCAAGCGCTGGAGCCAGAATGATAGACGCGACACACGATCCGAAACTGACCTCATGGGTGGCCAGCGCCAACGGGCATAGGGATTTTCCGATCCAGAACCTGCCGTTTGGCCTGTTCAGCCCTGCCAATGAAGTGCCGCGCACCGGTGTCGCCATCGGTAATGAGATCATCGAGTTACAGACGCTGGTGGCGGCCGGCCTGCGGCAGGACAGCGTCACCCTGGATCAGGTTCTCGCCACGCCGGCTTTACGCAAAAGCCTGCGCCAGCAGATGTCGCAATTGCTTCGCGATCCGCGCCATGCCGATTCCGCCGAACCCTATCTGCATAGCGCCACCGACTGCACCCTGCATCTGCCGACGCACATTGGCGACTATTCTGACTTCTACGCCGGCATCCATCATGCGGTGACGGTCGGCAAGCTGTTCCGGCCAGATAACCCCTTGTTGCCCAACTACAAGCACGTGCCGATTGGCTATCATGGCCGCGCCTCCTCGATCCGCCCGACCGACGCAACGGTTATCCGCCCCAAGGGCCAGACCAAAGCACCGGATGTTGAAGCCCCATCCTTCGGACCCAGCAAGCGACTTGATTTTGAGCTCGAACTTGGAGTCTGGATCGGTCAGGGTAATGATCTTGGCACGCCTGTCGATATCGGCGATGCTGCGCACCATATCGCGGGCTATTGCCTGCTCAACGACTGGTCGGCGCGTGATTTTCAGGCCTGGGAATACCAGCCACTCGGTCCCTTCCTCGCCAAGAACTTCATGACCACGATCTCGCCGTGGATCATCACGCCGGAGGCCATGGCGCCCTTCCGTCAGGCGCAACAACCACGCCCGGAAGGTGATCCCAAGCCCCTGCCCTATCTGTGGGACGAGGCCGATCAGGCCACGGGCGCGCTTGGGCTCAAGCTGGACGTTCTGATCCAGACCGAAGCCATGCGAGCGCAAAACCTGCCGCCCTATACTTTGAGCCAAAGCGAGGCGCGCCATATGTACTGGACGCCGGCACAACTGGTCACGCATCACACCAGCAATGGCTGCAACCTGCAAACCGGTGATCTGCTCGGCACTGGCACGATCTCAGGGCCCACACCCGACAGCGCCGGCAGCCTGCTCGAATTGTCCGAAGGCGGTAAAAAGCCCGTGATCCTGCCATCAAACGAGTCGCGCACCTTTCTTGAAGACCATGATGAGCTTATCTTGAGGGCACGCGCTGAGGCTGACGGTTTTGTCAGCATCGGATTCGGGGACTGCCGCGGGCACATAGCGCCTGCCAGATAAGAACAAAGGCGAGGATCATGCTCAAGTTGCACGACTACTGGCGCTCCAGCGCTGCCTACCGCGTTCGCATCGCCCTGAATCTCAAGGGACTATCCTACGAATCGCATAGCCACGACCTGCGTAGCAACGCGCACCATGACCCGGCCTACAAGGCACTCAATCCGCAAGGCCTGGTGCCGGCGCTCGATATCGGTGGCCACGTGCTGACGCAGAGTTCGGCCATTATGGAATGGCTGGAAGAGACCTGCCCGGAGCCACCGCTCTTGCCGCCAGCCGCCGCCGATCGCGCCGCGGTCAGGGCCATGGCAGCACTGATCGCCTGCGATATCCACCCGCTTAACAATCTGCGTGTGCTGCGCGAACTGAAGAACGACTGGCAGGCCGACGAAACCCAGACGAAGATGTGGGCCAAGGGCTGGATCGCCGAAGGTTTCACGGCGCTGGAAACCCTGGTCGGTCAGCACGGCAAGGGCTATAGCTTCGGCAGCGAACCGACCCTGGCCGACTGCTACCTGGTGCCGCAGGTCTTCTCCGCCCAGCGCTTCGGTGTCAGCCTCGATCCGTATCCCAATATTCGCGCCGTCAATGAACGCTGCGACGACCATCCGGCGTTTGTGCGCGCGCATCCGCGTCATCAGCCTGATGCCGATACGGTGGATTCCAACCACTGATCACGATTGCCAACCCTTGACTATGATTGCCAACTCTTGACTAAAATTGAACGTGTTTTCGCCACCCCCGCCGGCGTTAAACTGGGGCCGGCGGATCTGATCGCTGATAAGGCCGCTCGCAATTTCGTGCTGCAGATTGGCGAAGCGCACTTCCACGGCTTTGTTGTGCGCAAGGCAAATGATTATTACGGCTATGTCGACCGCTGCCCGCACGCCGGATTGCCGCTGGCACAGGAGCTCGACGACTATCTGACACCGCAGGCCGATTTGATCTCATGCAGTTGGCACGGCGCCCTGTTCCAGATCGCCTCCGGCCGCTGCATCGGCGGTCCGTGCGCCGGTCAGTCATTGACGCCATGGCCAGTACGTATTGAAGACGGGGAGATCGTCACGGCTTAGTAAACTTCCTCCTCCCCTGTAGCGAAGCGTTCGGGGGAGGTGTCAGCGCGAAGCCCGTAGGGCTGGTGTCGCTGACGGAGGGGGCAGCCCCGCAATCAGTTATGCCCTCCGGCGAAACCACGGCCGCACCTCCTCCGCTTTACAGGGGAAGAGATTTACTAAGCCGTGGCGTCGTTCGATCCACGCTTCGCCGTCAGGCTGGAACCCGCTGACGCGACAATCACCAGCGCTATCGCCAGCCATTGCAAGGGCGTCAACAGTTCGTGCAGGATAACCAGCCCCAGCAGCGATGCCACAGCCGGCTCCAAGCTCATCATGAGGCCAAAAGTCTTGGCGGGCATGGCCTTCAGCGCGATCATTTCCAGCGAATAAGGGATGGCGCTGGCCAGAATGCCGATGCCGACGCCGTAGAGCAGGATGGTAGGCGACCACAAGGCAGCACCCGCAAAAGCCACGCCAATCGGCACCGTGAAAATCGTCGAAAACGCCATGCCGAGCGCCACCGCCTTGCCACCATGCACACGGTCGCCGACCTTTTGTCCGACAATGATATAAAGCCCCCACAGCACGCCAGCGATCAGAGCGTAGACCACGCCGAGCGGATCAAGCGCGCCCTTGCTCTCCCCCCATGGTAACAGGATCAACAGGCCGGCCACGGCGCAGCCCACCCAGATGAAATCGCTCCATTTGCGTGAACCGAAAATCGCCACGGCCAGCGGGCCGGAAAATTCCAGCGCCACGGCAATTCCCAACGGAATGCGGTCAATCGAGGCGTAAAACACCAGGTTCATGATGCCGAGTATGGCGCCATAAAGCGCCAGCACCGGCCAGTGCTTGCGCTCAGGTCCGCCCCGCCATGGCTGGAAAACGATCAAAAGCGCGACCGTGGCAAAGAACTGGCGCAGCGCCGTCGTGCCTTCGGAACCGACCAGCGGAAAGACGTTCTTGCTGAGCGTGGCGCCAAGCTGCACCGACACAATCGCTATCAAGATGGCGATGATCGCCCATAGTTTCGGATTTTTGAACATGGCTCGACTCCAGTTTTGGCGTCGTCTTGTCGTAACCGGGTACGGCGCACCTCGTCCGGAGAATATCTGTTCTTTGGATAGCCTTTTCAGATGCCCTTCTCAACCTGTGGGAAAAATAAAATTGGTCTTATTGATAAGGACCAAAGAGAGTGCCAATTTGAGCAGATATAAGAGGAGACGCCATCATGAAACGCCTTATTGCCCTTGCAGCCCTGTGTCTGTCTGCTGCCCTGCTCGCCGCGCCCGTCATGGCCAAGCCGGCGCCAAAGCCCGTCGTCATCGGCTATATCCCCGCGTTCAAAGGGCCGATGCTGGCGCATATGGAGAATGTCGACCTCAGCAAGGTCACCCATATCAACCTCTCCTTTGTCAATCCGGATGCGGCCGGCGCCGTTGCCAAGGATGGTCTGATGACCTGCATGGATACGGATGGCGGCGCACCCATGTCGGTCGGCGATGTGCAGGCTGTGATCGATCGCGCCCACAAGGCTGGCGTCAAGGTGCTGATCTCGCTCGGCGGTGGCACTATCCCGAAATGTTCTGGCGATTGGCCCACCCTGCTTGATCCGGCCAATCGCGCCACGCTGGTGCAAAATCTCGTCCAGTTCCTCGATGATACCGGCCTCGACGGCCTCGATGTCGATCTAGAATGGGCTGTATTGGCCGCGATCGACAAGGCCGGTGAATATACCCCCTTCATTCAGGAACTGAGCGCCGCCATGAAGAAGCGCGGCAAACTCCTGACCTGCGCCACGGCTTCCGGCGAAGGTGGTATGGTGCCGGTGTCGTCCGTGCCCTATTTCGACTATGTGAACATCATGTCATACGATGGTATCGGCCCGACGTGGGGCAAGCCAGGCGATGAGCATTCCAGCCTGCAAATGGCGAAGGACGATATCGCCATCTGGCAAAAACGCGGCGCCACAAAGGCGCAAATCGTGCTGGGCGTTCCCTTCTATGGTCACGCTTTCGGCAGTTACAAGCTCGGTTTTCACGATTACAAAGGCCTGCTGTCCGAACACGGCGAGGCGGTTGCGGAAAATGACGTGCTCGGCACGCGCTGCCCCGGTTGCGATTACGTCACCTATAATGGCCGCCCGACCTTGCGCGCCAAGGCGGAACTGGCGCGTAAGCATGGCGCAGGTATCATGATCTGGGAACTGACCGCCGATCAGCCCGGCCCCAGCAGCCTGCTCAATGCCGTTTACGAGTCGCTGAACCCGGCCGCACAATAGTTGCAGCATAAATTTGCAAATACCGTCGAAATGGTAAGAAATTATCCCAAATTGCGCGATATTATATAAATTTGACATAAGTGTCAGTTTTTGAAATTGACCCTGCGTCGACTTTTTTGTAGTGTACTTTCAACGATAAGAGAAAACGCCACAGAACCGCACATATGTTTGCTTTGCCGATTCACAACGCTGGAACGATCGCCACGTCGCGCCGGCAGGCTGTCCGCCAGACGGACGTCGCCAAGCGGTTTTTACCCCGAAATCGATTCAAGATGCTGCGCCGCCATCCGGTGCAGCATCTTTCGTTTGTTGCGGTAGGGGCGCGTTTCCATCCTTTAAACGCAAAGAAAAAGGTACAGGGAATATGAGAGATCCCATCTTCGATTACAGCCTCCGTCTCGGCGATGACGCCCTGATCCTCGGCAAACGCCTGAGCGCCTGGTGCGGCCACGCCCCCAGCCTTGAGGTCGATCTTGGCCTGTCGAGCCTTGCGCTTGACCTGGTGGGCCAAGCTACCTTCTGGCTAGAACTGGCGGCAAAGAACGATCCGCAGGGACGCGACGCCGATGCCCTGGCCTTCCACCGCGACCCGCACGATTTTCGCAACTGCCTGCTGGTCGAACAGGCCAATGGCGATTTCGCCCAGACCCTGGCGCGTCAGTTCCTCTTCTCCAATTACCAGTATCTGTTCCTAGAGGCCCTGACGGGCTCTTCGCACAAAGGGCTGGCCGATATCGTTGAAAAGAGCGTGCGCGATGTCAGTTACCATGTCGATTTCGCCCGCGACTGGATGATTCGCCTCGGGGATTCGTCCTGCCTCAGCCATCAACGCTTGGTCAAAAGCATGGACTACATGTCGCATTTCGTCGACGAGCTTTTCATGATGGACGAAGTCGATGAGGTCTTGCTGCAGAAAGGCATTTCCATTAGCAAGGCCGCCCTGCGGGCTGAGTTCGACAACCGCGTCAGTGCCGTGTTGCACGAGGCCGGCCTGACACCACCAAAGCCGCAGCGCTCGGTCATGCTGGGCCGCAAGGGTCATGACAGCGAGCACGTCGCCCTTCTGCTGCACGAGATGCAGATCCCGCCACATGAGTCCGATCCGCGCTGGTAAGATCGCCGTTTTGCGCTTAGAAAAGGCGCATGGACAAGATCAGAAAAGCCCCCGAAATAGGCTCTCGTTTGCAGGCCCTGCGTAAACAGCAGGGCCTTTCCCTCGATGACATGGCCGGCCGGTCGAAGATTTCGCGCTCGATGCTGAGCCAGGTTGAGCGCGGCCTGGCCAATCCCACCTTCGCCACCTTGTGGGCGCTGACGCAGGCGCTCGGCATCGATATCGCCACGCTGATCGGCGAAGCGGCCGACGCAAGCGAACAGGCGATTGAACTGGTGGAAGCGCACAATACGCCGCGCATCCATTCGGCGGACGGCCATTGCGTGCTCCAGATCCTGAGCCCGCCGGAAACCACAGGCGATATGGAATGGTATCGTCTGGAGATCGAACCCGGCGCCTCGCTGACCTCGCAGCCCCACGCTTCGGGCAGCCGTGAGCACCTGTCCATCCTCTCCGGCGAAGCGCTCGTCATCGCCGCCGAAGCGCAGCAAAAGGCGCTGGCCGGCAGTACGGTGCGCTATCGCGCCGATGTGCCGCACAGCATCAGCAATACCGGAAACGAAAAGCTGGAAGCCTTGCTGGTGGTGCTACCGGGATAATCCCCATCGCAAAAACTCCACTATAGTAGATTTTTCGGCTTTATAATGGAAATTGCGTTTGAACCCGCTCGCATTATATTGTACAAAAATGCAATATAATGGAATTGAGAGCGAAGGTCACATGCGCACAGCCTTTTACGAACGGGTGGAAACCACCCTTGCCGACATCGAATCGCGCGGGCTGAAAAAGCCGGAACACGTTATCGCCTCACCGCAACGCCCGGCACTTCGACTGGAGGACGGCCGCGAGGTCATCAATTTCTGCGCCAACAATTATCTCGGCCTGGCCGATCATCCCGACGTCATCGAAGCCGGTCGCGCCGCCCTGCTGCAATATGGCGCCGGCATGGCCAGCGTGCGCTTCATCTGCGGCACGCAAACCCTGCACAAGCAACTGGAAGCGAAGATCGCGTCTTACGTCGGCATGGAGGACGCCATCCTTTTCGCCGCGTGCTTCGACGCCAATGGCGGTGTGTTCGAGCCGCTGCTCACCGACGAGGACGCCATTGTTTCCGACAGCCTGAACCACGCTTCGATCATAGACGGCGTGCGTTTGTGCAAGGCGAAAAAGTACCGATTCAAGAACGCCGACCTGACCGATCTGGAAACCCAGCTCAAGGCCGCTCGTGATAACGGCGCGCGCACCATCCTGATCGCCACCGACGGCGTGTTTTCCATGGACGGCTACTACGCTCCCCTGGAAGGCATAGCCAAACTGGCGGAGCAATACGATGCGCTGGTGATGGTCGATGATTGCCACGCCACCGGCTTTACCGGCCCCAAGGGCGCCGGCACCCCTGCCCGCGCCGGCGTGAACGTCGACATCCTGACGGGCACCTTCGGCAAGGCGCTCGGCGGTGCGATGGGCGGTTATATAGCAGCGAAGAAGACGGTCATAGACCTCCTACGTCAACGCGCCCGTCCCTACCTCTTCTCCAACGCCCTGGCGCCTTCGATCACCGCCTCCAGCCTGAAGGCCATTGAACTGGCCGAAACCGGCGATCACCTGCGCGCCCAACTGACGCAAAGCGCCGAGCGTTTTCGTGCCGGCCTAACGGCGGCAGGATTCAATCTGCTACCGGGTTCGCACCCGATCATCCCGGTCATGCTGCACGATGCCAAGCTGGCGCAGGCCATGGCCGCCCGTTTGCTCGAAGAGGGCATCTACGTCATCGGCTTCTCCTTCCCGGTTGTGCCGGAAGGTCAGGCGCGCATCCGCACGCAGATTTCCGCCGCGCACACCTTCGCGCAGATTGACACAGCGATCGCTGCCTTCACCAAGGCTGGCCGCGAACTGGGGGTGATCTGATGGACGATCTGCGCCCTGTCATCTCCGCCAAGACCTTGCCCGCCACCATGACCGCTCTGGCCAAGCTCAAGGCCGAGCCCGGCATCTGGCAGACCACCGCGCCGGTGCCCGATTGCGGTCCGGACGATGTGCTGATCCGCATCACCCACACCGCCATCTGCGGCACGGATGTCCATATCTATAACTGGGATCAATGGGCGCAAAAAACCATTCCGGTGCCGATGGTGGTTGGCCATGAATTTGCCGGCGAGATTGTCGCTATCGGCGCGCGCGTCAGCCGTCCGTTAAAGGTCGGACAGCGCGTCTCCGGCGAGGGCCACGTTATCAATATGGATAGCGATGCCGCCCGCGCCGGCCACTTCCATCTCGATCCGGAAACGCAAGGCATCGGCGTCAATCGCCCCGGCGCTTTTGCGCAATATCTGGCCCTGCCGGCCTTCAATGTTGTGCCCCTGCCCGAGCGCGTTAGCAACGAACTGGGCGCGGTGCTCGATCCGTTCGGCAATGCGGTCCATACCGTGCAGCAAACCGATATGGTCGGCGCCAATGTGCTGGTGACAGGCGCTGGCCCCATCGGCATCATGGCGGCCGCTGTGGCGCGCTTCATCGGCGCGCGCAGCGTGACACTCACGGACATCAATCCCTATCGCCTCGACCTGGCAGCAAAGGTTGCCGATATCCGCACGGTGGATGTGTCAAAGGAAGACCTGAACGATGTCCGGCATGAGCTCGGTATCGCCAACGGCTACGATGTCTGCATGGAGATGAGCGGCGCCAAGCCCGCCATTCCGCAGGCCATCGAACACCTGCGCATGGGCGGCGCCTTGACCCTGCTCGGCATTCCCGCTGGCGAGAGCACGGTGAACTGGAACGACATCATCATGAAGGCCCTGACCGTACGCGGCGTTTATGGTCGCGAGATGTTCGAGACCTGGCGCAAGATGCTGGGTCTGATCGAGGCGGGCTTCCCGCTGGAACGCATCATCACGCATCGCCTGCCGGCATCTGAGTTCCAGCAGGGCTTCGATATCATGCGGGCCGGTCAATCGGGCAAGATCGTGCTCGATTGGCGCCAAGCCTAGATCATCTTCTTCAGTGCGCGCGACGCACAAAGCTCAAGTGATCCACAGATAAACCGTCTAACCTACAGCCAGCGATGCCGCCGCCAGATCCTGCGCGGCATCCCCCACGCTCTTGAACAGCGTGATTTTGTCTGCAAGACCTTCGATCGGTCCACTGGCGAACAGATCCGACAGGGTGCCCCTGATCATCTCATGGTGCAGCAAGCCTGCCGCTATCGGCTGGGTCAGGTCGCCGGCTTCGCTCATGGCCGCATAGGTATCGACCCAGATGTCCGCGCGCGTCATGGCGGCGTCATCGGCCTCGCGCATGTCTTTCAGATAGCCTCCGATCAGCGCCACATGCTGGCCTGCGTGCAGCCATTCCCCCTTGATCAGCGGCTCCTGGGAAAGCGTGGCGCAGGCAATGATATCGGCTTTCGCGACCCCCTCGGCCAGATTGTGGCACACCTCGGCGTGAAAGCCACCCGCCTTAAGTGCGGAGACCAGCTTTTCGGCATTGGCCGTCGTCGGGCTGAAAACCTGAACCGTTTCGATCTCGCGCACCGCGCGGTAGGCGAAGGCCAGTTCGGAAGCGATCCGTCCCGAGCCGACCAGCAGCAGGTGTTTGGCGCCGTCTGCAGCCAGCCGGTCCGCCGCGATCGCCGCTACCGCCGCCGTGCGCCGCGCCGTCAGTTCGCCGCCATCGAGCAGGGCCATGTGTTCGCCGGTCACCGCATCGAACAACAGATAACTTGCTGTCACCGCCGACAGATTGCGGCGCGCATTGCCGGGCGTCACGTTGACGATCTTGACGCCCCCTACGCCCTGGCTCCACGCCGGCATCATCAGCAAGGTAGCGTCCGGTTCACCGTCGTTCTGCATCGTGTGGACATGGCGCTGGGGCGAGGTCGTTTCGCCTTGCAGCAATTTCGGCAGTTGCTTGGTGAGCAAGGCATAGGGCAGACGTTCGATGAGGTCGTGCGCGGTCAGGTTTTGCATTGTCTTATCCTAAAGCGTTTTCCCAAAAAGTGGTCGCCACTTTTTGGATAAGAAAGAGCGACTATAAAATGTCGACATCGGTTTCAGTCAGGAGCCAGTCGCGGAAGGCGATCAGCGGCGGATGGTCGGCGCGGTCTTCCGGCCAGGCGAGATAATAGGCTTCGGCGTTCTTCATCTGCAGGTCAAGCGCCCGCACCAGTTGGCCGGTGCGCAGTTCCTCTTCGATGAGGAAATCCGGCAAGAGCGCCACACCCAGTCCGGCCCGCGCCATCTGCGCCATGGTGGCGAACTGGTCGAACAGCATCCCTTGCACGTGCTCGGCCGGCGCGTCGTTCTGGCGCAGCCAGCGCTCCCAGGCGTCAGGCCGCGTGGTGATGTGCAGCAAGGGCGCCTTGCGGATATCCGTCGGCGTCTCGAAACGGTAGCGCTCCAGCAGCGCCGGACTGCATGCCGGCACGACATATTCTTCGCGCAGGATCTGCGTCTGCGCGCCGGGCCAGTCACCGGTGCCGTGGTGGATGGCGGCATCTATCGCTTCCTGACGGAAGTCGAACAGGCTGAGGCGCGTGATCAGGTTGAGCGTGGTGCCCGGATGCTGGCTTAAGAAAGCCGGCAGGCGTGGCGCCAGCCAGCGCGCACCGAAGGTCGGCAGGACGGCGAGATTGAGCGTACCGCCAAAGGGATTGGCGCGCAGATTGAGCGAGGCCGTGCTGATTTTCTTGAGCGCATCACGCACCTCGCGCGCATAGGCCTCCCCACCGGGGGTGAGACGAATCGTTTGCCGCTCACGGATAAACAGTTCGACCTCAAGCTGGTCTTCCAGCGCCTTGATCTGGCGGCTGACCGCGCTTTGCGTCAGGGCCAGTTCGCGCGCCGCCGCGGTGATGCTGCCGGTGCGCGCCGCCGCCTCAAAGGCCTGTAGATGGCTGGTCGGTGGTAAAAATCGACGCGGGGCAAGCATCAGGTTTCATTCCATTTGAGAATGATGTAATGCCGAAATGGCAATGGATAAGACTTATATTAGCGCGTATAAGCCCATTGTCCATACAGATACGGAATGACATGCCCAAGACTATCAGCGCCGATCTTAAAACACACGGCCTCTGGGAAACCACCGCGCCCGCCGCGCCGGTAACGACCGCGCTGACCGGCGATGTGCGGACGCAGGTGTGCATCATCGGCGGTGGCTATACGGGCAATTCAGCGGCGCTGCATCTGGCGAAAAAGGGCATAGCCTCGGTCGTTCTGGAAGCGCATGACATCGGCTTCGGCGGTGCCGGTCGAAATGTCGGGCTGGTCAATGCCGGTATGTGGGTCATGCCCGATGAACTGCCAAACGTGCTTGGCGAGGTCCATGGTGACCGCCTGCTGAAACTGCTCGGCGATGCCCCTTCCGCCGTATTCGATATCGTCGATACCTACGGCATCGAATGCCAATTGCAAAAGCACGGCACCCTGCATTGCGGCGTCGGCCAGGTGGGGCTGGAAGAACTGCAACAGCGTGAAAAGCAATGGCAGGCGCGTGGTGCGCCGGTGCGTCTGCTGTCGGCTGAAGAGACCGCGCAAAAGGTTGGCTCCCGCGCCTATAGCGGCGCCCTGCTCGATCTGCGCGCCGGCACCATCCAGCCGCTGGCCTATGTGCGCGGACTGGCCAAGGCGGCGCATACGGAAGGTGCCACGCTTTATACCGGCTCGCCCGCGCTGGACGTGACGCCCAATGGCGCACAGTGGCGGGTAAAAACGCCGCAAGGCTCGGTCACCGCCGATTGGGTGATCATGGCCACCGACGCCTATACGCAAGGCCCGTGGGAGATCATCCGCCGCGAACAGGTTCACCTGCCCTACTTTAATTTCGCCACCGAACCCCTGAGCCATAATGTGCGCGCCACCATACTGCCAGGCCATGAAGGCGTATGGGATACCAAGGAAGTGCTGTCGTCCTTCCGCATGGATGTGCATGGCCGCCTGATCTTCGGCAGCGTCGGCGCGCTGAACGGTGTGGGCCATGGCATCCATCGCGGCTGGGCTCTGCGCGCGCTGCACAAGATTTTCCCGCAACTAGGCCATGTCAAATTCGAAGCGGAATGGTACGGCCAGATCGGCATGACCGATGACAACCTGCCGCGTTTCCATAAATTTGCGACAAACGTCATCGGCATTTGCGGTTATAATGGTCGCGGCATAGCGCCGGGCACGGTCATGGGCCGCACCCTTGCCGAGCTCATTGCCGGCGAGAAAACCGAAGATGATCTGCCCCTGCCCGTCACCACGCCCGCTGAGGCGAAGATGCGGGCGCTGAAAGAAGTATTTTACGAGGTCGGCGCTCAGGCCGTCCACTTCACAGACTCACGTTTCTAAGGAACCGAACATGATCACCGAAACCACACGCTTTGCCGAAGATGTCTCTTCGCTTCTGACAACCCTCGGCGTCGACGCCAAGACCTATACCGGCGGCACGCTGGCCGTAACCTCGCCGGTCACCGGCGACATCATCGCCAAGGTTGTCGAGACCTCGACCGCCGACGCCACGAAGGCCATCGATGCGGCACACAAGGCGTTCCTCGACTGGCGCGTCATCCCCGCCCCGAAGCGTGGCGAACTGGTCCGTCTCTTCGGTGAAGAACTGCGCGCCCACAAGGCCGAACTCGGCAAGCTCGTTTCCATCGAAGTCGGCAAGGTCACCTCGGAAGGCCTCGGCGAAGTGCAGGAAATGATCGATATCTGCGACTTCGCAGTTGGTCTCAGCCGCCAGCTTTACGGCCTCACCATCGCCACAGAGCGTAGCAGCCACCGCATGATGGAAACCTGGCAGCCGCTTGGCGTCGTCGGCATCATCTCGGCCTTCAACTTCCCCGTCGCCGTCTGGGCGTGGAATGCGGCCCTGGCGCTCGTTTGCGGTGACTCGATTGTCTGGAAGCCATCGGAAAAATCCCCCCTCACCGGCCTCGCCAGCCACGCGCTGTTCGAGCGCGCCCTCAAGCGCTATGTCGATCAAGGTTATGACGCCCCGGCCGGCCTGTCGGCCCTGATCATAGGCGCCCGCGAGATCGGCGAAGTGCTGGTCGACCACGAAAAGGTCGCGCTGATTTCCGCCACGGGCTCGACCGCCATGGGCCGCGCCGTCGGTCCGAAGCTGGCCGCCCGCTTCGCCCGCTCGATCCTGGAACTCGGCGGCAACAACGCTGCCATCGTCTCCCCCACCGCCGATCTCGACCTGACCTTGCGCGGCGTCGCCTTCTCGGCCATGGGCACCGCCGGCCAGCGCTGCACCACCCTGCGCCGCCTGTTCGTGCACGACAGCGTCTACGATACGCTCGTGCCGCGCCTCAAGAAGGCCTATGCCTCGGTCAAGATCGGCAACCCCATGGAAGACGGCGTGCTCGTCGGCCCGCTGATCGACAAACTGGCCTTCGATGGTTTTGAAAAGGCCCTGAATGAAGCGAAAGCGGCCGGCGGCGTGGTCACCGGCGGTGAGCGCGTCACGGTCAGCGGCGATAACAGTTATTATGTCCGCCCGGCCATCGTTGAAATGGCCAGGCACGAAGGTCCGGTGCTGCGTGAAACCTTCGCACCGATCCTCTACATCCTGCGCTATTCCGATGTGAAGGACGCTATCGCCATGCAGAACGATGTCGGCGCAGGCCTGTCCTCCTCGATCTTCACCAACGATATCCGCGAAGCCGAACTCTTCATGTCGGCGGCCGGTTCGGATTGCGGCATCGCCAATGTCAATATCGGCACATCCGGCGCTGAAATCGGCGGCGCCTTCGGTGGCGAAAAGGAAACCGGCGGCGGCCGTGAATCGGGCTCCGACGCCTGGCGCGCCTATATGCGCCGCACCACCAACACGATCAATTTTGGCAGTTCGCTGCCGCTGGCTCAGGGCGTGGTGTTTGATGTCTGATTTTGTCTGGAATGATCCCTTTCTGCTCACCGAGCAACTGACCGACGACGAGCGGATGATCATGGAGGCGGCGCGCGACTATGCGCAAGGCTCGCTGATGCCGCGCGTGCTCAAGGCCTATGGCGAGGAATATACCGACCGCCACATCTTCAACGAGATGGGCGAACTGGGGCTCCTCGGCGCGACGCTGCCGGAACAATACGGCGGCGCCGGTGCAACTTACGTTGCCTATGGTCTGGTGGCGCGTGAAGTCGAGCGCGTCGATTCGGGATACCGCTCGATGATGAGCGTTCAGTCGTCGCTGGTTATGTATCCGATCTATGCCTATGGCACTGAAGAACAGCGTATGAAGTATCTGCCCAAGCTGGCTTCCGGCGAATGGGTTGGCTGCTTCGGTCTGACCGAACCCGACGCCGGTTCAGATCCGGGCGCCATGACCACCCGTGCGGAAAAGATCACTGGAAGTTCTGGGGGCGGCTATCGCCTGACCGGCGCCAAGATGTGGATTTCCAACTCGCCGATCGCCGATGTCTTCGTGGTGTGGGCCAAGCTTGATGGCGTCATCCGCGGCTTTGTGCTGGAAAAGGGCATGAAGGGGCTTTCCGCGCCGAAGATCCACGGCAAGCTGTCGCTTCGCGCCTCGATCACCGGCGAGATCGTCATGGACGGTGTCGAAGTCGGTGAAGACGCCTTGCTGCCCAATGTGGCGGGTCTCAAGGGGCCGTTCGGCTGCCTGAACCGCGCCCGCTACGGCATCGCCTGGGGCGCCATGGGCGCCGCCGAAGATTGCTGGCACCGTGCGCGCCAGTATGGCCTTGATCGCAAACAGTTCGGCAAGCCTCTGGCGCAGATGCAACTCTTCCAGAAGAAGCTGGCCGATATGCAGACCGAGATTACGCTGGGCCTGCAAGCCGCTCTGCGCGTCGGGCAGTTGTTCGATGCCGGCAAGATGCAGCCGGAAATGATCTCGCTGATCAAGCGTAACAACTGCGGCAAGGCTTTGGATATCGCCCGTCAGGCGCGTGACATGCACGGCGGCAACGGCATCCATGAGGAATACCACGTCATGCGCCACGCTCAGAACCTGGAGTCGGTCAATACCTATGAAGGCACGCACGACGTCCACGCTCTGATCCTGGGTCGTGCGCAGACCGGGTTGCAGGCGTTTTATTGATGGTAAGTGCGCATGAGGGTTTCAAGTTTTTTCCCTCCCCGTTTACGGGGAGGGGGGACCGCGAAGCGGTGGGAGGGGGAACGGCTGACTATTCCCCCCCTTCCGTCATTCGCTGCGCTCATGCCACCTTCCCCGTAAACGGGGAAGGAAAAACTATCCATGGCTGCCAATTATGAAACCGCACGCCAAGCCCCTCGCCGGCCTCAAAGTACTCGAACTCGCTCGCATACTGGCCGGCCCGTGGTGCGGGCAATTGCTGGCCGATCTGGGCGCGCAAGTGATCAAAATCGAGCGTCCGGAGGTCGGCGACGACACCCGCACCTGGGGGCCACCGTTCGTTACAGACGCCGCCGGCAATTCATGGGGCGCGGCCTATTTCCACGCCACCAATCGCGGCAAGTCCTCGGTCGCCATTGCCTTTGAAACGCCTGAAGGCCAGGCCGCCATTCGTGCGCTGGCCGCCGAGGCCGATATCCTGATCGAGAACTTCAAGGTCGGTGGCCTGAAAAAATATGGCCTGGATTACGACAGCCTCAAAGCCGTCAATCCGCGCCTGATCTACGCCTCAATCACCGGCTTCGGCCAAACCGGCCCGTATGCCGCCCGCGCCGGCTATGACTACATTATTCAGGGCATGAGCGGCCTGATGGACATCACCGGCGAACCCGAGCGCGAACCGCAGAAGGTCGGCGTCGCCGTGGTCGATATCTTCACCGGCATATATACCGCGACCGCTATCCTGGCCGCCGTCCATGGCCGCGAAACCCGTGGTGAAGGCTGCCATATCGACATGTCGCTGTTCGATACCGCCACCTCGATCCTCGCCAACCAGGCCAGCAATTATCTGGTGTCCGGAAAATCACCGACGCGGCTTGGCAATGCCCATCCTAATATCGCGCCCTATCAGGTGTTTCAGGTGGCCGACGGCCATATCATCGTTGCGGTCGGCAATGATGGCCAGTTCCAGAAGTTTTGCGCCACGCTCGGCGCCGGCGATATCGCTGCCCAGCCGGACTACGCCACCAATGCCCTGCGTGTCGCCCGCCGCACGGATTTGCAATCCGCTGTGCAACCTTACCTGATGCAAAAGACCCGCGCCGAATGGCTGGCGGCGTTCGAGGCCGCCGGGGTTCCCGCCGGACCGATCAACCGTATCGAGGACGTGTTCAGCGATCCGCAGATTATCCATCGTGGTATGCGGCTCGAATTGACCGCCGCCGATGGCTCAAAGGTCTCAGGCGTCGCCTCGCCCATCGTTATCAACGACGAACGCATGTCCGCCCCCTCTCCTTCCCCCATGCTCGGCTCCGGGCAAGCGCAATGGACTACGCAATGACTTCACGCACCGGTGGCCAGATTCTGGTCGATCAACTCGTCAAACAAGGTGTCGAGCGCGTCACCTGCGTGCCCGGTGAAAGCTATCTGGCGGCGCTCGACGCCATGCACGACGCCGATATCGACGTGCTGATCTGCCGTCACGAAGGCGGCGCCGCCATCATGGCCGAGGCCTATGGCAAGCTGACCGCACGTCCAGGCGTCTGTTTCGTGACGCGCGGCCCCGGCGCCACCAACGCGGCGCATGGCGTTCACATTGCGCAGCATGACTCGACACCGATGATCCTGTTCATCGGTCAGGTCGAGCGCGCCATGCTCGGCCGCGGCGCCTTTCAGGAAATGGATTATCAGGCCTTTTTCGGCAGCACGGCCAAGTGGGTGGTCGAGATCACCGACGCCAAACGCATCCCCGAAATCGTCGCCCGTGCTTTCCGCGTCGCCATGCAGGGCCGCCCCGGTCCGGTGGTCATCTCCCTACCGGAAGATGTGCTGACGGATATTGAGGACGTGGCCGACGCTCCGGTGCTTAGCTTTGCCAAACCCGAACTGTCGGTCAAGGCCTTGCAACAGTTTGAAGTCCTGCTTGCCAAGGCAAAAAAGCCGCTGGTCATACTGGGTAGCAGCAACTGGAGCCTTGAGGGCTGTCAGGCAATTGTCAATTTTGCCGAAACCTTCGCCCTTCCGGTCGCCACCGAATTCCGCCGTTCGGCGCTCTTTCCGGCTGACCATCCGTCCTATGCCGGCGATCTTGGCTTTGGCCCCAATCCCAAGCTGGCGCAACGCGTCAAGGACGCCGATCTGCTAATCCTGCTGGGCGCACGCATGGCTGAGGTGCCGTCGTCGAGCTACACCCTGATTGACCTGCCGACGCCGCAGCAAACCCTGGTCCATATCTTCCCGGATGCTGGCGAAATCGGCAAGGTTTACCAACCGGCACTTGGCAATGTCTGCGCGCCGGATGCGTTTGCACAGTCGCTGGCCGATCTCAAGCCGCCGGTCACCAAACCCTGGCTGGAAGAGACGCAAAACGCCCATATGGACTTCCTGATGTGGACAACCACGCCAGCCAAGATCCCCGGCGATTTCCAGTATGGCGAGGTCATGGTGTGGCTGCGGGAAAATCTGCCGGCTGACACCATCACCTGCAACGGCGCCGGCAACTACGCCATCTGGCTGCACCGCTACTGGCGTCATAACCAGCCGCGCACACAGATCGCCCCCACTTCGGGCAGCGTCGGCTACAGCGTGCCGGCGGGCGTCATGGCCAAGCGCCAGTGCCCCGACAAGACGGTCGTTGTTTTCGCGGGCGACGGCTGCTTCCTCATGCACGGCAACGAGTTTGCCACCGCCGTCCAATACGATATCCCGGTCATTGTCCTAGTTATTGATAACGGTATGTATGGCACTATCCGCATGCACCAGGAGCGCAACTATCCGCACCGCGTCGTCGGCACCGACCTGAAAAACCCCGACTTCGCCGCCTATGCCAAGGCCTTTGGCGGCCATGGTGAAACTGTCCGCACCACGGCGGAGTTTGCGCCGGCCTTCCAGCGGGCGCAGGCTTCCGGTAAGCCCGCCATCATCCACTGCTACATCGATCCGCAGGCCATCACCCCCGCCAAGACGCTTGATCAGATCGCCGACGGGAAATAGTTCTCAAACATTAAAAAAGCCGGTGGAAGTTACCTTCCACCGGCTTTTTCATGGCTTCAATGTCTCTACCTAGAGCGCGAGTTGCTGCGCGTCAGTCAGGGATTCCAGTTGAGGGTCCGAGAAGGCTGAAAGCTGGATTCCCGTGATGCCGGTGATCTGCGTCGTCGAGAGCGAAGGGATCTGATCAGTCGTCAGGCCGGTGATCGCCGAGGTGGTAAGGGCACCAATCTGCGACGTCGTCAGCAGCGTCAGTTGTGTGGTCGAGAGGCTGCCGACCTGCATTGCGCTCAGTCCGGCGATGGCCGTGGTGCTGATGGCCGACAATTGCGTCTGATCAGCCGCTGCCAGTTGCGCCGTGCTCATCGATTTCAGCTCGTTGGCCGTAATCAGGCCGATCTGCGTCGTCGTCAGGGCATCGATCACGCTGGTGGAGAGCGAGCCAAAGACCGTGGTGCTAAGGCCCGGCAGCTGGGTATCGGTGATGCCGGAGAACTGGGTCGTGGTCAGGCTGTTGGCCTGAGTGGCGTTCAGGCCGGCAATGACCGTCGTGCTCAGCGAACCGAGTTGGGTAGAGGTCAGACCCGCAAGCTGATCGGAGGTCAGGGAGGCCAGTTGGCTCGCCTTAATGCCACCGAGTTGTGTCGTCGTAAGATTGCTTAGCTGCGTCGTCGTCAGACCATTCAGCGCCGTTTCCGTAAGCGTGGAGAGTTGGGTCTGGGTCAGGCCGCCAAGTTGCGTCGTCGACAGGCCGCCGAAGGTCGTCTCGGTGAGAGCCGAAAGCGTCCGCGTCGAGATGGCGCCGATCTGGGTCGAACCGAGGCTGCCCAGTTGCGTCGTGGTCAGGGCCACCAGATCCGAAGACGTGATACCAGCCACCTGAGCGGTGGTCAGCGCGCCGAGTTTGGTGGTGCTCAGGCCGGCGAAGGCCGTGGCGTTGAGAGCACCGATCTGGAGCGCACCAAGGCCCGCCAGTTGCGTCGAGTCGATGGCGCCAATGTCGGTGGCGTCAAGCACCGCGATACTGGCCGTGGTCAGGGCACCAAGCTGGGTCGAGAGCAGGACACCAAGCTGGGTCGAGGTCAGGTTGCCCGCTTGCGTCGCCGTCAGGCCGGTGAGTTGCGCAGTCGTCAGGCCGCTCACTTCTGTGGTGGTCAGACCAGCGACGGCCGTCGAGGTCAGGGCGTTCAGTTGCGGCGCCTTCAGCGACTGGACCTGGGCTGTGCTGAGCGTGGTGATCTGGGTCTCATCCAGCGCGGCGATCGCGCCAGTGGTCAGGGCCGCGAGCAGCGTAGTGGCCAGTCCGCCGACCTGCGTGGTGGTCAGGGCATCCGCCAGGGTGGCGTTCAATCCGGCCACAGCGGCGGTGGTCAGCTTGTTGATCTGGTCGGTCGAGAGCGAACTGATCTGGGTGGTGGTCAGGGCGCTGACCTGTGATGAGGTCAGGCCGAGCGCCTGGGTCGAGGTCAGTCCTGTCAGGGTCGTCGTCGTCAGGGCGTTGACCGCTGCTGTCGTCAGCGAACTGATGCGCGTCACGGCCAGACCGGACAGGCCGGTCGAGGTGATGGCAGCGGCCTGATCGGTCGTCAGCGACTTAAGCGCCAGCGTCGTCAGGGCGTTGAGCGAGGTCGAGGTCAGGGCGCCGACCTGGGTCGAAGTCAGGGCCGCCAGTTCCTGCGAACTGACGCCGGCCAGTTGGGTGGCGGTCAGGGCATTGATTTTGGTGGTGCTCAGTTCCGAGAAGTTGGTGGCGCCAAGCGCTCCCACCTGCACTGAGCTAAGCTTGCTGAGTTGTGTCGTGCTGAGCAGGCCAATATCGGTCGTGGTCAGGCCGCCGAGTGCGCCGGTCGAAAGCGCCGCCAGCTTGGTTTCGGTCAGGCCCGAGATCTGCGTGGTGGTCAGATTGGCGACCTGCGTGGAGGTGATGCCGGCAAGGGCGGTGGCGGCCAGGCTGTTAAGCTGATCGGTGGTCAGGGCCGCCAGCGAGTCGGTGGCGATGCCGCTGACCTGAAGCGAGGTCAGGCCAGCCAGAGCGGTCGAGGTAATGGCGCCAAACTGGGTCGAGTTAAGGGCCGATAGCTGGGTCGTAGTCAGCTTGCCTACCTGCGCCGAGGTGACGCCGGCCAGTTGGGTCGTGGAAAGAGCATCGATATCGTCCGTCGAGAAGGTCGAGATCGTGGCCGCAGTCAGGGCGCCGAGTTGATCGGAGCTGAGGCCGCCAACCTGGGTCGAGGTCAGACGCTCGACCTGGGTCGAGTTCAGGCCCGCCACTTGCAAAGTCGTCAGGGCGGCGACGTCGGTCGTGGTCAGGCCGCTGAAGGACGTCGCATTGATCGCATTGAGTTGCGTCGTCTTGAGCAGACCCACCTGAGTCGAGGTCAGGCTATCGACCTGCGTAGCGTCCAGCGCCGTCAGAAGCGTCGTGTTCAGCGCCTGCAGACGGGTGGTATCGAGGCCCGAAAGCTGCGTCGTCGTCAGGCCGGTCGATTGCGTGCTCTTGAGCGCGCCAAGCGCCAGCGCCGTGATGCTGTTTAGTTGTGTCGTCGTCAGAGCAGCGAGCTGGTTGGTGGCGAAGCTACCCAGTTGGGCGCCCGTCAGGCCTGCCAGTTGGGTCGTTTCCAGATTGGTGATGTTAGTGGTGTTGAGATTGGCGATCTGGGCAGTCGAGAGGCCGGCGACCTGGCTCGAGGTCAGGCCGTCCAGTTCGGTCGTCGTCAGGCCGCCGATGGCCGTCGAGGTCAGGGCATTGAGTTGCGCCGTCTTGAGAGCCTGCATTTGCGCTGTGCTGAGCGTCGCGATCTGTGTCTGGTCAAGCGCGGCAATCGCGCCGGTGGTCAGTGATGACAGGATCGTTGTCGCCAGACCACTCACCTGAGTGGTGGTCAGAGCCTCGGCGAGCGTAGCGTTTAGCCCCGCGACCGCCGCCGTGGTCAGCTTGTTGATCTGGTCGGTCGAGAGCGAGGCGACCTGGGTCGTGGTCAGCCCGCTGACCTGCGAGGAGGTCAGACCAAGCGCCTGGGTCGAAGTCAGGCCCGTCAGAGCCGTCGTCGTCAGGGCGGTAACAGCCGATGTCGTGAGCGAACCGATACGTGTCACAGCCAGGCCGGACAGGTTGGTCGAGGTGATCGCCGCCGCCTGATCGGTGCTGAGCGCCTTGATGGCTACAGTGGTCAGAGCGTTCAGTTGTGTCGAGGTCAGGGCCGCTGTCTGGGTTGAGGTCAGGGCGGCGATCTGGCCGGAGGTCACGCCGCCGACTTGAGCCGAGGTCAGCAGGGCCAGGTTCGTCGTGGACAGTTGCGCCAGGTTGGTGGCGCCGAGCGCGGTGATCTGAGCCGAGCTCAGCTTACCAAGCTGTGTCGAGCTGAGTGTGCCGGCTTCGGTTGTCGTCAGGCCACCGATGGCGGCTGTCGTCAGGGCGGCCAGCTTGGTTTCGGTCAGGCCCGTGATCTGGGTTGTGGTCAGGGCGCCGGCTTGAGCCGAGGTGATGCCGGACAGGGCGACGGCGCTCAGGGCGTTGAGCTGATCCGTGCCGAGCGCGGCCAGTGACGCCGTGGCGATACCGCCGACCTGAGCAGCGGTCAGGCCGCTGAGCGCTGTCGAGGTGATGGCGCCGAACTGGGTCGAGGTCAGGGTGGAGAGCTGGGTCGTGGTCAGCTTGCCGACCTGCGCCGAAGTGACGCCGGCCAGTTGCGTGGTTGACAGCGCCGTAATGTCATCGGTCGAGAAGGTCGAGATCGTGGCGGCGGTCAGGGCGCCAAGCTGGGTCGAGGTCAGCGTCCCGACCTGGGTCGAGGTCAGGCGCTCGACCTGGGTCGCATTCAGACCTGTCAGTTGCGTGGTCGTCAGCACACCGACATCGGTCGTGTTCAGATCTGTAAAGGCCGTAGCGTTCAGCGCGTTCAATTGCGTGGCCTTGAGATCAACCATCTGGGTCGAGGTCAGCGAGCCGATCTGCGTGCTGTCGAGCGTCGCCAGAAGCGCTGTGTTCAAAGCTTGCAGGCGCGTGGTGTCGAGGCCTGAAATCTGTGTGGTCGTCAAGCCGGTCGCCTGCGTCGTTTTCAGTGCGCCGATGGTGGCGCTCGTCAGGCTGTTCAGTTGCACCGTGGTCAGGGCACCGAGTTGACTGGTGGCGAAGGCGCCGAGTTGCGCGGCCGTCAGGCCTGCCAGTTGCGTGGTTTCAAGGTTGGTGATGTTGGTGGTGTTGAGATTGGCGATTTGCGCGGTCGAGAGGCCGGCGACCTGGGTCGAGGTCAGGCTGTCGAGTTCCGTCGTCGTCAGGCCACCAATCGCCGTCGAGGTCAGGGCATTGAGCTGCGCCGTCTTGAGCGACTGTATCTGAGCCGTGCTAAGCGTGGCGATCTGCGTCTGATCAAGCGCGGCGACCGCACCGGTGGTCAAGGCCGACAGGACCGTCGTCGCCAGACCTGACACCTGCGTGGTGGTCAAGGCTTCCGCCAGGGTCGCATTGAGGCCGGCAACCGCCGCCGTGGTCAGCTTGTTGAGCTGATCGGTCGAGAGCGAGGCGATCTGTGTGGTCGAGAAGCCCCCAACCTGCGTGGCACTCAGGCCGAGCGCCTGGGTCGCGGTCAAACCGGTCAGGGCCGTGGTGGTCAGGGCATTGACGGCCGCCGAAGTCAGCGAACCGATGCGGGTCACAGCCAGGCCAGACAGGCCGGTCGAGGTGATGGCGCCCGCCTGACCCGCGCTGATCGCCTTGACGGCGACCGTGGTCAGGGCGTTCAGTTGTGTCGAGGTCAGGGCCGCTGTCTGGGTTGAGGTCAGCGCGCCGATCTGCGCGGAGGTGACGCCACCGACCTGTGCAACGGTCAGCAAGGCCATATTCGTAGTGGACAGTTCCGCCAGATTGGTGGCGCCGAGCGCCGTCACCTGCGCCGAGCTGAGCTTGCCGATCTGGGTGGTGGTCAGGTTATCGACTTCGGTCGTGGTCAAGCCACTGATGGCCGTGGTGCTGAGCGCGCCGATCTTCGTTTCATTGAGGCCGGCGATTTGCGTCGTCGTCAGGTTAGCCACCTGAGTCGAGGTGATGGCGGCGACAGCGACGTTATTGAGGGCGTTGAGCTGATCGGTAGAAAGCGCCGCCAGCGAGTCGGTGGCGATGCTGGACAGTTGCGCGCCGGTCAGGCCGCCCAGCGCGGTCGTGGTCAGGGCGGTGAACTGGGTTGAGTTGAGATTGCCCAACTGCGTGTTGGTCAGGCGCGACACTTGCGCCGAAGTGATGCCGGCGATCTGCGTCGTCGTTAGGGCGTCAATATCGGCCGTGGAGAAGGTCGAGATATTGGTGGCAGCGATCGAACCAATCTGCGTCGCGTCAAGCGCGCCGATTTGCGTTTCGGTCAGGCGCTCGACCTGGGTCGAGTTCAAGCCCGCCAGTTGCAGCGTCGTCAACGCGCCGACATCGGTCGTGGTCAGGTCAAGGAAGGCCGTACCGTTCAGAGCATTAAGCTGGGTCGTCTTGAGCAGCGCGACCTGCGTGCTCGTGAACGAACCGACCTGCGTGCTGTCCAGCGCCGTCAGGAGCGTGGTGTTGAGCGCCTGCAGGCGCACGGTATCAAGGCCGGAAAGCTGCGTCGTGGTCAGGCCGGCAGCCTGCGTGCTCTTGAGCGCGGCAATGGAGACGGAGGTCAGGCCATTGAGCTGAGTGGTGCTGAGCGCGGCCAGTTGATTGGTGTCCAGGGCGCCCGCCTGAACGGCGGTGAGCGAACCAAGTTGCGTCGTCGTAAGCGCTGCGGCATCGGTCGTCGTAAGGCCGGCCAGCGCGGCCGTGCCAATGGCGACCAGCTGCGAGGTCGAAAGCGTCGTGGCCTGCGTCGAGGTCAGGGCGCCGATCGAAGTGGCGTTGAGACCACCGATCTGCGTGGCGGCCAGGGCCGAGATCACCGTGGTAGCGAGCGCGCCAATTTCGGTGGTCGACAGGCTGTTGAGGTTGGTGGTCGAGACCGACTTCAGTTGTGTAGCCGTCAGCTCGCCGATCAGCGTGGTCGAGACATCATTGAACTGCGTCGTGCTCAGGGCGGCGATGGCGACGGTGCTGAAACCCTGCACCTGCGTCGAACTCAGGGCCAGCAGAGAGGTCGAGGTCAGAGCGCCGATGGCGGTGGCGCCGAACGCGCCGAGCTGTGCCGTCGTCAGGCCGGAAAGCTGGGTGGTGGTCAGGGCGCCGACTTCAGCCGTGGTCAGGCCGCGAATTTGCGAGGTCGAGAACTTGCCGACCTGATCCGAGGTCAGGGCCGCGAACTGCGTGGTGGTCAGGTTGCTGATTTCGGAAGCGGTCAGGCCGGAGAGCTGGGTGGTGTCGAGCGCGGCGATCGCGGTGCTGGAGAAGGCTTCGAGCTGAGCGGTCAGCAAAACCGAGAGCTGAGAACTGGTAAAGGCGACCGCACCGGTCGCCAGGAAGGTAATCTGGCCAGTCGTAAGCGCCTTGACCTGCGTGGTGGTCAGTGACTTGAGCTGGCTTGTACTGAGCGCCCCGATCTGGGTGGTCGAGAGGACCGCAACCCCGGAGGTCGATAAAGCGCTGATCTGAGTCGTTTTCAGTTCCGCCAGCTGACTGGTCGACATGTTCTGAATGAACGCGTTACTAAGCTTCGAAATTTGTGCTGCTGACAGCCCGCTGATAGATGACACGACTCAACCCCTAAATTTCCCAACCACTTTAATTAAGCAGTTTATTAATCTTTAAAGTAAACTTTTGATTAACTTTGCCGCAACGTCACAGAATACAACCCAAGAGCACCCCAACCGCAACAGGTCAGAGGTTCAGCTCGCTCTTGAAATAGGCAATGGTACGCTCAAGGCCTTCATCCAGCTTGACGTTCGGCTGCCAGCCGAGCTTTTCCCTGGCCAGTGAGATATTGGGCTGGCGCTGACGCGGATCGTCCTGCGGCAAGGGCTTATGAACCAGTTCGCTGCCTGCCCCTGTCAGCCGGATAATCTTTTCGGCCAGTTCCTTCATGGTGAACTCGACCGGATTGCCGATATTGATCGGGCCGGTGATGTCGTCCGGACTGTCCATCAGCTTGATCATGCCGTCGATCAGGTCATCGACATAACAGAAGCTGCGCGTCTGGTCGCCTGTGCCATAGAGCGTGATCGGCTCACCGCGCAGGGCCTGCACGATGAAATTGGACACCACGCGCCCGTCATTCGGGTGCATGCGCGGACCATAGGTGTTGAAGATGCGCATGACCTTGATGCGCAGGTTATGCTGGCGGTTATAATCGAAAAACAGGGTCTCGGCGCAGCGCTTGCCCTCGTCATAGCAGGCGCGCGGGCCCTGCACGTTGACGCGGCCCCAGTAGTCCTCGGTCTGCGGATGGACTTCCGGATCACCGTAGATTTCGCTGGTCGAGGCCTGAAGGATCTTGGCCTTGGTGCGCCGGGCCAGGCCCAGCATGTTGATCGCGCCGATCACGCTCGTCTTGGTGGTCTGGACCGGATCGAACTGATAATGCACCGGCGATGCCGGACAGGCCAGATTGTAGATTTCATCGACCTCGACATAGAGCGGGAAAGTGATGTCGTGGCGCATCACCTCGAAATAGGGATTGCTCATCAGGTGCGCGACGTTCTTGCGCTGGCCGGTGAAGAAGTTATCGACGCACACCACATCGTCGCCGCGCGCCAGCAGGCGCTCGCACAGATGTGAACCGAGGAAACCCGCACCGCCCGTTACCAAGATCTTCTTCATACTATCCCCTCGGCTTACATATGCGCCGTATTGTCCCGCCTCGCGCTTTGCCACGAGTCGCCACATTTGCCGAACTTATTTCACCGCCGGCGCGCACTGACCCGCTTTGACAAAAGGTTAACCGCGTTTAAACTCTCATGCGTAACGAATCGGGGACACCATGCCGGACACAGCACAGATCAAGCCTGCGGACACGAACGCCGGCAACGCCATGGGCGTGATGGAACTCATCCAAACGGCCGAAGCGCTGAAAAGCTCTGGGCAGGAAATGTCGGCCATCGCTCTCTACGATCAGTTCGTGGCCAACAATCCCGACCACCCCCTGCTCTACGCCCTGCTGTTCAATCTCGGCGTCATCCTCACCGACGCGCGCGACTTGCACCGCGCCCGCGAAGTGATGGAGCGCGTGGTCGAGATCGCCCCCGATTTCCACAGCGTCTACATTAATCTCGGCCGCATCTATGAGGGGCTGGGCGATAACGCTCAGGCCGTCATCACCTGGAACAACCTCGCCAGCCGCCTGAACCAGCTCAACGGCTCGGCGCTCAAGCACAAGACCATGGCGCTCAATCAGTCGGCGCGCGTGCTCGAAGGCGCCCATCAGGACGAGGCCGCCGAAACCGCCCTGCGCATCAGCCTAGAACTTGATCCGCACCAGCGCGAGGCCATGCAGCACTTCATCGCCCTGCGCCAGCGCCAGTGCGCCTGGCCGATCGTGCTGCCGTTCGAGAACATGACGCGCGATAATCTGCTCTCCGGCATATCGCCCCTGTCGATCGACGCCTATACCGACGACCCGATGTTCCAGTTAGCGGTCAGCTATCACTACAATCTGAAAGATGTCGGTGAACCGGTCGGCGAGATCATCACCAAGCACTGGGCAGCCCGCAATGGCAAGAAGACCGCTAACACCCAGCAGAAGATCCGCATCGGCTACCTGTCGTCCGACCTGCGCGAACACGCCATCGGCCACCTGATGTATGAGGTCATGGGCCTGCATGACCGGAGTAAGGTCGAGGTCTACAGCTATTATTGCGGCATCGCGACCGATGATGCGATCCACAACCACTATAAAGAAACCTCGGATCATTTCATCGACATCACCGGCATGGACGATGTCACCGCCGCCCGCCGTATCGCCGACGACGGCATCCAGATCCTGATCGATGTCAACGGCTACACCCGCGATGGCCGCGTCAAGCTTCTGGCCCTGCGCCCTGCACCGGTGATCGTCAACTGGCTGGGCTTCCCCGGCTCACTCGGCAGCCCCTACCACAACTATATCGTGGCCGATGACTGGGTGATCCCCGCCGGCGACGAAATCTATTACTCCGAAGCCGTCACCCGCCTGCCCTGCTACCAGCCGAACAACCGCCTGCGCATCGTGGCCGATACCGTGCCGACGCGCGCAGAGGTGGGGCTGCCGGAAAAGGCCTTCGTCTATTGCTGTTTCAACGGCACACACAAGATCACCAAATTCACCTTCGATCGCTGGCTGGAAATCCTCGCCCGCGTGCCCGACAGCGTGCTGTGGCTGCTCTCTGGCGCCGAAACTTCGCACGGCCGCCTGAAGGACTACGCCAAGGCCAAGGGCATCGATCCCGAACGCATCATCTTCGCCGCCAAGATGGCCAATGCCCACCATTTGGCGCGTTACCAGCTTGCCGACCTGTTCCTCGACACCACCCCCTACGGCGCCCACACCACCTGCTCGGACGCCCTGTGGATGGGCGTGCCGGTGCTGACCCTTTCGGGCCGCACCTTTGCCTCGCGCGTCTGCGGATCACTGGTCAAGGCCGCCGGTCTGCCCGACGACCTGGTGTGCACCACGGTCGAGGACTATATCGATCAGGCCGTGGCGCTCGGCCGCGGCAATGGCGATCTTGCGGCCTACCGCGAACAGCTTCTGGCCAACCGCATGACCAGCACCCTCTTCGATACCACCAAGCTGGTGAAGCACCTGGAAGACCTCTACGCCGGCATGTGGCAGGACTGCCTCGATGACAAACTGCCCCAGCCCGATCTCAGCAATCTCGATACCTATTTCGAGATGGGCCTGAAATACGACCACGAGGGCGTCGAGGTGCAGGCGATCAAGGATTATCGCGGCTTCTGGCAGGAGCGTCTGGCCCAGCGCCATGCCTACCGCCCGGTGCCCTACGATAACCGCCTGTGGAAAAAGCCGGACTAAGGCGGGCCTGCCAAAGAACTGCCCATCGCCTGAGCCCATGGGTGCGCTGCTCTCAGCGGCAGCGTTCTTCGGCGATTCTATGGGAAGAAAAAGTGGTGGTGCGGGCGGCCGGACTCGAACCGGCATGGGGTTGCCCCCGACAGATTTTCTTACCACTTCGGCTTTCGCCGCCGCACAGGCGTTCGTGGTCTGGACTATCCCTTCACCATGCCCTGATGGGGTTTAGGTGCTGCCCGTCTAGTCTCTACACCTTCCGGCTTTCGCCGGCTTGGCTCGGGATTACCAGTAAAAGGCTTCCCCGAATTTGAGCAGTTCTACGCATCGGATTTCCCCGATGGCACTCAATTTGGTCTAAGTCTGTAGCGTCTACCATTTCGCCACGCCCGCATAACCAGCCCGGCTTATAACGGGGGCATACGGCTCCTGTCGAGTGACTTTTGACGTCGGTCGCTTAAATGCGCATCGCAGCGCAAAAAAACTGTGCCCTCCCTCAATCAGAGGATTGAGAGAGGGCACAGACTTAGTGAGCCTCTTTGGGCGGCAGCTTGAAGCGGACGTCGGTATTGGCCATGAGCCACAAGGTGGCGGTATAGGCGGCGACGTTCTGGTTCAGTTGCTGCGGATCTATGCGGTCGAACGTATCATTGGCGGTATGGTGCGTATCGAAATAGCGGTAACCGTCCTGATTGAGATCGAAGGCCGGCACGAAGCCGTTCATGGCGCCGGAATCCTCACCGCCATTGGGCGTGGCCTTATCGTCGTAATAGATACCGAGCGGATAGAGCAGATTGCTCAGCTTGGTGACGAAGCTGGCATCATCCGTTGGCAGCAGCGCAAAATTGTTGAGCTTGTCGGCGCCAAAATCGGATTCGGCGTGCGCAACATAGTTCGAAAGCTCCGACTTGTGCGCCTCGCGAAAGGCACCGCCGCCGGTATCCGTCGTGTCACCCGCAGGTTGCGACACCTCTTCCGAACCCCAGAACACGACGCGGATGGTGCGCTTGGGCTTCACGCCCTGGTCCATCATGACCTTGGCGGCGGCCATGGTGATGGCGACGCCCGCGCCGTCATCAATGGCGCCCGTGCCGAGATCCCAGCTATCGAGGTGACCACCGACCACAATCACCTGCTCCGGATGTTCCGAACCGACCAGATCGGCGACGACATTCTGCGAGGTTTTCAGACCCAGGAACTGGCCCGTGGTCTTCATGCTGATGCGCACCGGACCGCCCTTGCCCGCCTTTTGCAGCACTTTGATGCGGCTCAGTTGCGAAACGTCGGGCGCGCTGATTGCCATGGCGGGGATGCCCTTGCCGTCGGTCCAGGCGCTCGCGCCAGCGTGGGCGAAGCGGTTGTTGTCAGTGCTCAGCGAGCGCATGACGTAGCCCACCGCGCCGCGCTTTTGCGCTTCAAGTTGCCCCTTGCCGCGCACCGTGCCCGACATGCGGCCATAGCCCGAACCGTTGCTGGCCTTGGCCATCGGCTGCAGAATGACGACGATCTTGCCGGCCACGTCGGCCTTGGAATCGAGAAACTCCCGATAGGTGTCGAACATCACCGCCTCGGCCTCGACCTCGCCGGCGGTCGAGCCGCCCAGCGATACACCGACCAGCGGCTGCGCAAACTCGCCCGTGATAGCGATGGTTTCGGGGCCACCGCGCGCCCAGACGTGCAGCGGGAAGCTTTCGATATGGACGTTCTGGAAGCCGAGCTCCTTCAGGCGCATCGCCGACCATTCGGCCGCACGCTTTTCCGAGTCGCTGCCGGCCGGACGCGGACCAAAGCGCGTCGTCAGCTCGGAGAGGAAATCGTAGGCGCCATTGGCCGTCAGGGCCGCATCGCGCAGGGCCGCGGCCTGATCCTCAACCGGCATGGGTGAGGCTAAAGCCCCAGAAGCAGAAACAGGCGCCTTCTTGGGCGCGGCTTCAGCGTGAAAGGCGGTCAGGGCGAGCACGGTGGCAAGGCCGGTGGCGATAAGCTTCATAAGTGTCCTCAGATCTAGGCGGTTATTTCTTCAAAACTGGCAAGCGGATTACGCGCCTTGCCCTGTTCGACGACAGAGACTAGGGCGGCTTTCAGCTCGTTTACGGCAGCATCGACGCGCTCGGCGTCCTGGCCGCGCACCACAAGCTGCGTGCCGAATGCGCCATCAAGCGACAGGCCGTAAGGATAGCTGCCGAGCGACAGATCGGTATAGCGCCCGTTGATCTCACGCAGGGCGTCGGCGGCCGAGCTTTCCCCGACATAGGACAGCTTGATGGTGCGCGACAGGACCGTATTGCCGGTGCGCAGGCGATGCACGACGTCTTCCAGCATGGCTTCCATGATCTTGGGCACGCCGGCCATGACGAACACATTGCCGATCTGGAAACCGGGCGCCGCCGACACCGGGTTGCTGATCAGTTCGGCGCCATGCGGAATGCGCGCCATGCGGCGGCTGTTGTCGTTGAGCGCCCAGCCCATTTTGAGCGCGCGATCGGTCAGCGCCTTGAGCGCCGCGGGATGTTCGCTGATATCAACGCCAAACGCCTTGGCTATGCAGTCGGCGGTGATGTCGTCGTGCGTCGGGCCGATCCCGCCGGTGGTAAAGACGTACTCATGGGTGTTACGCAGGGCATTGACCGTGCTGACCACCTGAGCCTCATCATCGCGGATCATCCGCACTTCCAGCAGGTCGATCCCTAAAGCGCCTAAGAATTTGGCGATTGTGTTGACGTTCGAGTCGATGGTACGCCCCGACAGGATTTCGTCGCCAATAACGATGATGGCGGCTGTAGGATTGTTCGGCATGGATGACACTCCGGTGGCAGATAATCAGCTTATACGCATGAGCGGCCTCATCAGAGGGCGGCTTGTGATGCGATACAAGCGATTCTTTGTGGATATCGAACTCGATACCGGCGACATCATTACAGCACACTGCCCCAATCCCGGCAAGATGCTAGGCCTGCTTAACGCCGGCACGCCCGCCCTGGTAACGCCGCTCAATGATCCGAAGAAGAAGCTGCCATATCGCCTGGAGGCTTTGAGCGAGAATGGTGCCTGGGTCGGCGTCAATACGCAGTGGCCCAATCGGGCGATTTACGAGGCCATAGCCGCGCAAAGGTTGCCAGAGCTTACGGGCTATACAGCTCTGCAGCCGGAGAAAAAATACGGTCACAACTCCCGCATCGATATCTATGCCAGCGGCCATTCGTTCCTGCCTGACGCCTATATCGAGGTCAAGAATGTCCACCTGTCGCGCCGCGCCGGTCACGCCGAATTTCCCGATTGTGTGACAGAACGCGGCGCCAAGCATCTCTATGAACTGATCACCATGGTGCAGACCGGCTATCGCGCCGTTGTCGTCTTCTGCGTCCAACGCGAGAATTGCACCACCTTCGATATTGCCCGCGATTGCGACCCGGCTTTCGGACGCGCCTATGACGCCGCGCGCAGTGCCGGCGTTGAGTTCATCGCTGTGGGGTTTGCTTTTTCGGAAGACGGCCTGCGCTTTGAAAAAGCGCTTAAAGTACTTTAGTCGAACAGAGCGTCGATAGCGCTCTGATCAGTTTCGGGGCCGCCAATCGCCGGGCCATTGAGCAACAGGTCGCGGCGACGAATCTCTTCCGCCGTCAACGCGTGCTCAGCCGATTCGCCTATGCCCAGGGTTTGCGACAGCCCGTTCAGCCGCTCCTCGATCTGCTTCAGCACCTTGATGATCTTGCTGACTCGCTGGCCGGTGATATCCTGAAAAGCGCAGGATTCGAACATCTTCATCACTTCGTCGTCGATCGCCACCTTGAGGTCAGGATCTCCGGCGTTCATGCCCATGATGGTTTCGGCCGAGGTCATAATGGCGTTTGTGGCGACCTCGGTATCGCGCGTGATGGCTTCCAGCTCCGCGTCGGCAGAGGGCAGCCCTTTTTCCGAGATTTCATGCGGGCGCAAATCGCGCAGCTCGGCCCGGGCCTTTTCGAGAAAACCGGCGATCACGCGAAATTCCGCCGTGCGCTGGGCATCAAGCTGGTGGAAAAAATCACGCGTCTGCGTCACAACCCCTTGCGATTGGTGCATCAGGTCAAGCAAATTATTATCCAGCGCCGCGTTAACGGTCGTGGGATCGGACGGGCTGGGCGCGTTCATATCTGTCTTCAGGTTGTCAGCAGCGTCAGGCAAGCTACCCTTGGTGCCGTGATGTGGGTCAGGATGCAACGGCCTGTTTGGAGGCGTCGATGTGACTCCAATAGGTATCGACATCGCCACAAATCTGCTTGACGTCATCAAAATAGAAAGGCTTTGGCAGCAGGAAGTTGACGCGGGCGCGACGGGCCTTGTTCAGGGATTCAGCGCTGGCGTCGGGGTTATCGAGCTGGCCGGCCGTCATGATCGCCACAGGCACATGCGGTGCCAGATCGCGGTAACCTTGCAGGTCGTCAAGCGTATTATGGCTTTCAACAAAGACATCGAGCAACAACAGGTCGAAGGCGCCAACCCTCAACTGTTCCTGTGCTTCATCGGATGTGACAACACAGGTTGTTTCATAACCTACGCGCTGAAACATCTTACTGATAATCGTCGCCTGGGTGCGACTGTCTTCAAGAATCAATACATGGCGAGACACGCGGGGCTCCACTACTTCGTCAACTGTGACATACTGTCGGCCATTATCATGATTATGTGTGATTATTAGGTTAACTGCAGGGTTCCGTTTCGACGCAAAATGCGCTAGGCCCCGTGGTCATGACCTCTGCTTCCCCTTTGACCGCCCAAAAGCCGCTCAACTCGCCGGCCCATGTCCTGATCGCCAGCCTGATCGGCACAACCATCGAGTTCTTCGATTTTTACGTCTACGCCACGGCGGCGGTGCTGATTTTTCCGACCGTTTTCTTTCCGGCCAGCGACCCGACGTCCGCGCTGTTACAGTCCTTCGCAACCTTCTCGATCGCCTTCTTCGCGCGCCCGATCGGCGCCATCGTCTTCGGTCATTTTGGTGACCGCATCGGCCGTAAGACCACCCTTGTCGCCGCGCTTCTGACCATGGGGATCTCAACCGTCGTCATCGGCCTCCTGCCCGGCTACGCGCAAATCGGCGTCTGGGCGCCGCTCTTCCTGGCTTTGTGCCGCTTCGGCCAAGGCTTCGGACTGGGCGGCGAATGGGGTGGGGCCGTGCTGCTGGCCACCGAAAACGCGCCCGAAGGCAAGCGCTCGTGGTACGGCATGTTCCCGCAACTGGGTGCGCCCCTAGGTCTGTTGCTGGCTTCGGGTATCTTCTGGATTTTGCTTCACTTCATCTCGCAGCAGGCCCTGCTGAGCTGGGGCTGGCGCATCCCGTTTATCGCCTCCATCGCTCTGATCGCTGTCGGGCTATGGATGCGCCTGTCGATCACCGAAACACCGGAATTCCAGTCAGCGATCGACAAGGCCGAGCGCGTGAAAGTGCCGCTGGTCGAAATTTTCCGCCACCATAAACGTAGCCTGTTCCTCGGCACCTTCGTGGCGCTGGTCACCTTCGTTCTGTTCTATATCGGCAGCGCCTGGCTTTTGTCGTATAACGTCAAGGTGCGCAAAATCCCCTTCCTTGAAGCCCTCGAAGTCCAGATCCTCGGCTCGATCGCCTTTGGCCTGTTCATCCCTTTCACCGCCAAGCTGGCCGAGCGTTTTGGCCGCCGCGAAGTGCTGATCGCCACCACCGTTTTGATCGCCCTTTTCTCTTTCCTGCTACCTGTGCTGATGAGCGGTGGCGAGAGCGGTATCTTCATCTTCGCCGCCGCGGCCATGGCGTTGATGGGCATGACCTACGGCCTGATCGGTACGGCGCTGGCCGCCCCCTTCCCGACCGGCGTGCGCTATACCGGCGCCTCGCTCACCTTCAATTTCGCCGGAATTTTCGGGGCCTCACTGGCGCCCTATGCCGCCACCTGGCTGCAAAGCCATTACGGCCTTGGCTTCGTCGGCTACTATCTTCTCGGCGCCGCCCTGATCACCCTGGCCTGCATCTTCGCGTCCGGCAAGGACGAGGTCTAGAGCATTTTGCGACCTGTTTGACTCTTGGGGTTTCCAAAAGACTCGAATAGTGATTCAAGCTGGAGGCCGCGGAGGAGGCGGCTTTCATGAGTCATGCCTATTCAGTCGATCTTCGCCAGCGCGTCGTTGATTACGTGCTGTCCGGTCATAGTTGCGCATCTGCGGGTGACCGTTTTGGTGTCAGCGAGTCAAGCGCGATCAAGTGGACGCGCCGTTATCGGGAGACGAAGGAGATAGCTCCTAAAAAGCTGGGTGGGGATCGGCGTTCA